>NZ_JAAATZ010000001.1:92500-1292500 GCF_010119235.1 Flavobacterium phycosphaerae
GCTCCGACCGCTTGTAAGCGTATGGTTTCAGGATCTATTTCACTCCGTTATTCACGGTTCTTTTCACCTTTCCCTCACGGTACTGGTTCACTATCGGTCTCTCAGGAGTATTTAGCCTTAGCGGATGGTCCCGCCAAATTCAGACAGGGTTTCACGTGCCCCGCCCTACTCAGGATACCACTATCCTTATCTTCTCTTACTTATACGGGACTATCACCCTCTGTGGTTAACCTTTCCAGGTTATTCTAATTCAATCCGCAAGAAATGTCGTGGTCCTACAACCCCAGCATTGCCGTAACAACACTGGTTTGGGCTAATCCGCGTTCGCTCGCCACTACTTACGGAATCACTTTTGTTTTCTTCTCCTCCGCCTACTTAGATGTTTCAGTTCAGCGGGTTTGCCCATCTATCGATGTACTATGTCTTCAACATAGTGGGTTGCCCCATTCGGATATCTACGGATCAATTCGTGTGTGCCAATCCCCGTAGCTTTTCGCAGCTTATCACGTCCTTCTTCGCCTCTGAGAGCCTAGGCATCCCCCATACGCCCTTATTTTGCTTATTGTACTTTTTAGCTTTTGGCTAACAGCTAATAGCTATCAGCTAAAGCAGTGTTCTTTCTACTTTGTTATTATTTTCTTATCTCAATATGTCAATGAACTTTTTCCGTTTCCGGATCGTGGAGAATATCGGAGTCGAACCGATGACCTCCTGCGTGCAAGGCAGGCGCTCTAGCCAGCTGAGCTAATCCCCCAATCTAATTATGAATTGTGAATTATGAATTATGAATTGGCTATCCATAACCCCTCAACCCTAGAATTTCCTTTATAAACTCAAACAGCCCTTCTTAATGCGTAATTACTAATTCGTAATTCCTAATTTAAAAAGTAGTCCCGCCCAGACTCGAACTGGGGACCCCTACATTATCAGTGTAGTACTCTAACCAGCTGAGCTACGAGACTCTGTTTTTTTGCTTATTATAATATTTGAACTAACAGCGAGAGTAATTGAATTGTCTAATCTAAGACCTATCCTTCTTTTTGTCTCTAGAAAGGAGGTGTTCCAGCCGCACCTTCCGGTACGGCTACCTTGTTACGACTTAGCCCCAGTTACCAGTTTTACCCTAGGCAGCTCCTTACGGTCACCGACTTCAGGTACCCCCAGCTTCCATGGCTTGACGGGCGGTGTGTACAAGGCCCGGGAACGTATTCACCGGATCATGGCTGATATCCGATTACTAGCGATTCCAGCTTCACGGAGTCGAGTTGCAGACTCCGATCCGAACTGAGAACGGTTTTATAGATTCGCTCCTGGTCACCCAGTGGCTGCTCTCTGTACCGTCCATTGTAGCACGTGTGTAGCCCAAGGCGTAAGGGCCGTGATGATTTGACGTCATCCCCACCTTCCTCACAGTTTACACTGGCAGTCTTGTTAGAGTTCCCGACCTTACTCGCTGGCAACTAACAACAGGGGTTGCGCTCGTTATAGGACTTAACCTGACACCTCACGGCACGAGCTGACGACAACCATGCAGCACCTTGTAAATTGTCCGAAGAAAAATCTGTTTCCAAATCTGTCAATCTACATTTAAGCCTTGGTAAGGTTCCTCGCGTATCATCGAATTAAACCACATGCTCCACCGCTTGTGCGGGCCCCCGTCAATTCCTTTGAGTTTCATTCTTGCGAACGTACTCCCCAGGTGGGATACTTATCACTTTCGCTTAGCCACTCAGATTGCTCCGAACAGCTAGTATCCATCGTTTACGGCGTGGACTACCAGGGTATCTAATCCTGTTCGCTCCCCACGCTTTCGTCCATCAGCGTCAATCCACTGGTAGTAACCTGCCTTCGCAATTGGTATTCCATGTAATATCTAAGCATTTCACCGCTACACTACATATTCTAGTTACTTCCCAGTAATTCAAGTCTGACAGTATCAATGGCCGTTCCATCGTTGAGCGATGGGCTTTCACCACTGACTTATCAAACCGCCTACGGACCCTTTAAACCCAATGATTCCGGATAACGCTTGGATCCTCCGTATTACCGCGGCTGCTGGCACGGAGTTAGCCGATCCTTATTCTTACGGTACCGTCAAGCTCCTACACGTAGGAGTGTTTCTTCCCGTACAAAAGCAGTTTACACACCATAGATGCGTCTTCCTGCACGCGGCATGGCTGGATCAGGCTTGCGCCCATTGTCCAATATTCCTCACTGCTGCCTCCCGTAGGAGTCTGGTCCGTGTCTCAGTACCAGTGTGGGGGATCTCCCTCTCAGGACCCCTACCTATCGTAGCCATGGTAAGCCGTTACCTTACCATCTAGCTAATAGGACGCATGCTCATCTTATACCGTTGGAACTTTAGTTATCAAATGATGCCAGTCAATAACACTATGAGGTATTAATCCAAATTTCTCTGGGCTATCCCTCTGTATAAGGTAGATTGCATACGCGTTACGCACCCGTGCGCCGGTCTCTAGTATTGCTACTATACCCCTCGACTTGCATGTGTTAGGCCTGCCGCTAGCGTTCATCCTGAGCCAGGATCAAACTCTTCATCGTATATTGTTTGCTCTTTCGAGCTAATTATTTAGACAAAGGCTAGGCTTTTCAAATCTTCCGATTCTCTTACTCTCTTTTATTTGTTTTAGAATCTCTTCTAAAACGGCTGTCAATTCAATATGTCTATGAACGTTTTCTTATCTTGTTTTTCGCCTCTCTTTCGGTTAGCGGGTGCAAAAGTAAGTAACTTTTTTATTCTGGCAAGCTTTTTTGAAAATATTTTTAATTTTATTTTCCCTCCACTTGTATTCCCAAAACTTTCAATGAACTCCCTCTCTTGCGGGGTGCAAATATAAAAACTAAATTCTTCCCAATCCAAATAAATCTCGCCCTTTTTTTGTCTTTTTTTTAATCCGCTGATTTAAAGTTTTTTGCAATCACCGTTGGTCGATTATTTTTTTAAACCATCACAAAAACACAAAACACTTCCCTCTTTAGCCCCGATTGCAGTGGCTACCGCGTAGCACGGAAAGCGGGAAAATGGACAACAAAAAAGCCCGAAACTTTCGCTCCGAGCTTTTACACTATATATAGTAGAGTTATTTTTTTAATGCTTTTTTCTCCCAATAGTCGGTTAGTTCGTCTATATCAACCGGATTGGCCGGCTTTTGAGGTACCAATCTGCCTCGGGTAAAAGCTCTATCGAGAATGGTTTCGATTAGAAAATCTTCATTGACATCGTAGGGAGCGTATTTTGTTTTTAGATTGATATCAAATAGACGGGCGGTATTATTGGACCAGAAGGCCTTCCAACCGCTTTTGTAGTCTTTAATAAGTTCAAAAGTGGTAAAACCGGTTTGACGGTGGATTAGTTTGACTAAAATTTGGCCTTGTTTACGAGACAGTTTTTTAAGTTGGCCGGTGAATTCGCCTTCTATATAATCTTCTACGATTTTGAAGTACTTTCTTTTTTCGCGTTTTGATTTAAGTTTATCCAAGTTTTTGTTCAGTACTGTCAAACGTTCTGCTGCAGTTTTAGCATAAGGATATACTTTATAAACTCTGTTTTGCAACAAGAGAAACGCTTTCTTTTCTTCGGCTGTTAGTTTTTGTTTGTAGACGATTACTTCTTCTAACTGAACCGGTTCATCAAGAATGGTGTCGCTTTCCTCTACTCCTATTTCTCTTTTAGGAATAGAATCGGTTGTAATTTGAGCTTTTGTAGCTAATGAAATAAGGAACATAAAAGCGAAAAAACACAGCTTTTTACTCATGCCTTTACAATTGTCTTTTGGGTATTCGTGATTCTTGAATTTCATGGATAGTATTATTAAGGTAAAAATATATAATATCCTTAACAACTGTAATGCCAAATTTATATTTTAGCGAAAAAAAAATTATGGCAACAGAATCGATACTGACAAAATCATCGCTTTCTTTTTTGGAAAGTTACTTAAATAATGCTTCACCGACCGGTTACGAATCGAATGGGCAAAAACTTTGGATGGACTATCTAAAACCTTATGTGGATAGTTTTATTACGGATACTTATGGTTCAGCCGTGGGTGTGATTAACGCTGACGCACCTTATAAAGTTGTTATTGAAGGACACTCGGATGAAATTTCGTGGTACGTAAATTATATTACTGACAACGGTCTTATCTATGTGATAAGAAATGGAGGTTCTGATCATCAAATTGCGCCTTCGAAAAGAGTAAACATTCATACTAAAAAAGGTATTGTGAAAGGTGTTTTCGGTTGGCCAGCTATTCATACCAGAAATCGCGGCAAAGAAGAGTCGGCCACATTACACAATATTTTTATTGACTGTGGCTGTTCGACCAAAGAAGAAGTAGAAAAATTGGGAGTTCATGTAGGCTGTGTGATTACCTATCCTGATGAATTCATGATTTTAAACGAAAATAAATTCGTTTGTAGAGCTATTGACAATAGAATGGGTGGTTTTATGATTGCTGAAGTAGCTCGTTTATTGAAAGAGAATAAAAAGAAATTGCCTTTTGGTTTATACATCACTAATTCCGTTCAGGAAGAAATAGGACTCCGAGGTGCCGAAATGA
Organism: Flavobacterium phycosphaerae; assembly: GCF_010119235.1. Classification (NCBI taxonomy): domain Bacteria; kingdom Pseudomonadati; phylum Bacteroidota; class Flavobacteriia; order Flavobacteriales; family Flavobacteriaceae; genus Flavobacterium; species Flavobacterium phycosphaerae. The sequence continues at coordinate 97,081 of NZ_JAAATZ010000001.1, forward strand.
TTACCAATACTATAAAACCTAATGTTGCAATTGTTACCGATGTTTGTCACGACACCACAACTCCAATGATTGAGAAAAAAATTGAAGGTGATTTACAGATGGGCAAAGGTCCGGTAATTGCTTATGCTCCAGCGGTTCATAATACTTTGAGAGATTTAATTGTAGGTACAGCGGAAGAAAAGAAAATTCCGTTTCAGCGCCATGCTACATCAAGAGCTACGGGAACGGACACTGATGCTTTTGCTTACAGTAACGGTGGTGTAGCTTCGGCTTTGATTTCGTTGCCGCTTCGATATATGCATACTACAGTTGAAATGGTGCATCGTGAAGATGTTGAAAATGTTATCAAACTGATTTACGAAAGTTTATTAAAAATAGAAAACAACGATTCTTTTTCATACTTTAAATAATCACAAACAAAAAGCATCATTAGTAAAGACGAACTAATGATGCTTTTAACTCTCGCAGTGTTGCGAAAGCAATCAACCTAAACTTATAGTTTTAAATCTACTGATACTGCAATATTATTGTTTGAAATTTTATTGCTTTTTACAGATCGATTAATTTTTTCGAAATCTAATGGGTACACTTCACTGGTAACTGTACTTTCAATGATTTGATTAGCTTCATTGATATAGTCTTCGAATGTTTTTTCTAGTGAAAGTGGTTGAGCGATTACTTCTTGACTTTCGGTGATTAATTTGTTTTCAGCGATGACATCTTCTATAGTTTTTGTGTAATTAGTTTTGATTACTGTATTTGGATCAAAAACAGTAGTCTCGTCTGAATTATTGGCAAATGTAATTTTAGAGAATTCTTGATTTACAAAAGCCTGTTGGCTTTGTTGATTGTCTTCTACACTTACTGTAGTTACTTCTTGTTGGTTTAAATCTTGTGTTTTAAACTCACTTGCTGCTTTGCTATTGGTAGTAAAAAGTAAAGCAACTAGTCCTAAAAATGTGATTGATGTTTTCATGATGATTGATTTTTTTTTTAATTGATGATTTTAGTATTGTTATTAATATCCTATGCAAATATATATCTAAAAACAAGTATCTTGTATTACATAGTACTTAATTTTAACAAATTTTTAACTTTTAACATTCTCTATCATGTTGATTTTAAAGATAAAAGCACCGTATACGATTGTAAACGGTGCTTTTGTAATTTCTTAGGCTTGTTTCAAAATAGCCAATGCCTCTTGAGAATTTGAGAATTCTGCATATTTTAAAGCAGTATACCCTCTTTCATCTTTCACCTCTTTTTTAGCTCCTTTTTCTAATAAATACTTAATAATATCTACTTTGTTGTAGCGAGCCGCAAACATTAGAGGTGTCATTCCGTTTGATTCTTCATTGACATCTGCTCCATATTCAACGAATTTTTTTACTGTAGTTAAATCGCCTTTGTAAATAGCAGTACACAAAGGAGAATTTGGATCCATTACAACTTCTTTAGAAATTGCAATGTTTGAAACATTAGATGCCAATGATACATTAGCAAAAGCTACTAGAGCTAAACCTGCGAAAATGATTGTTTTTTCATGATGATTTGATTTAAAAGTTATTGATTGACGATAAGACGTCTGACCATTAATTTTCGTTGCATCAAATAGTTAACTATAACAAAACTTTAACATTTGGCATAAAAAAACCACGCCTGAGCGTGGTTATTAATTATATACTTCTTCATTTTATGATTTCAAAAACTGGAAAACGTTTTGTTCTATGCGCTGGTTGATATTTGAAATATCAGCTTTTATGAATTTTTCACCAATAATATTCTCATACAATTCAATATAACGTTCAGAAACTGTTTCGATATATTCATCAGTCATATCAGGAATTTGTTGTCCTTCTTTTCCTTGAAAACCATTTTCAATCAGCCAACGGCGAACGAATTCTTTAGACAATTGTTTTTGCTCTTCACCTCTGTCTTGTCTATCCTGATATCCCTCAGCATAAAAATAACGGGAGGAATCGGGAGTATGTATCTCGTCAATTAAAACAATCACTCCGTCTTTGGTTTTCCCGAATTCATATTTAGTGTCTACCAAAATTAACCCTCTGCTTGCGGCTATCTCTGTTCCTCTTTGATACAAAGCTCGGGTGTATTTTTCTAAAACCAGATAATCTTCTTCAGAAACTATTTGGTTAGCCAATATAGCTTCTCTCGAAATATCTTCATCATGCGAACCGTTATCCGCTTTAGTGGTTGGTGTTATAATAGGTGTTGGAAATTTGTCGTTTTCCTTTAATCCTTCAGGCATAGTTACTCCACAAATACTTCTTTTACCCAAAGCATATTCACGGGCAGCATGACCCGAAAGATAACCGCGAATGACCATTTCAACTTTAAAAGGTTCACAAAGATGGCCAATGGCAACATTTGGATCGGGAGTAGCAATAAGCCAGTTAGGTACAATATCTTGTGTCAAATGCATAAACTTGGTCGCTATTTGATTCAAAATTTGGCCTTTATACGGAATGCCTTTAGGCATTACGACATCAAAAGCAGAAAGTCGATCAGTGGCTATCATGACTAATAATTCGTCATTTATGTTATAAACCTCTCGTACTTTACCTCTGTAAACAGATTTTTGCCCCGGAAATTGGAAGTGGGTTGTAGTGATAGTATTCATTATAGTGTGTTGTTGTTGGCGCAAAAATAGTTTCTTTTACACACATACACAACCGAAGTTGGGGTTTCATTTTCGACATTTATTTTCATTTGTATTAAAAAATTGTTATTATTGCACTAATTATAAGATACATGAGAGTCGCCCTAGTCACATTCTTCTTATCGCTAGTTTTCTATATTTCGGGACCAAGAGACAAAAGACCTACTTCTTTTTTTGGCCATGATACTATAGACAGTACTTTTATTACCATCCCGTTTTCATTGAGGATGGGGAATGTATCCGACAGCTATGTCAGACAAATTACTCCCAAAATAGATTCTTTTTACAGCAAAAACATTAAGTCGCCTTACTATAGCGGTGGATTTATTGTTGCCAAAAACGGACGCATTTTATACGAAGACTACCAAGGTTATTCTGATTCAAAAAATAAAACCCCTATTGATTCTTTAACCGCCATACACTTAGCTTCAGTAAGTAAAGTACTTACTGCTACTGCAGTTTTAAAATTGGTACAGGAAGACAATATTATGTTAGACCAAAAGGTTACTGACTGGTTGCCGAAATTCCCATACAAAGACATAACGATTAGAATGTTGCTAAACCACCGAAGCGGTATTAAACCGTATTCAAGTTTTAGTGCTTTGCTAAAGAAAAATTGGAACAGTCGAAAAGTACTTTCTAATCAGGATATTTTGGATTTATTGGTACAACATAAATTCAAAAAATTATTTCCAACGAACACTCGTTTTGATTATTGCAATACCAATTATGTATTATTAGCCTTAATCATTGAAAGAGCTACCGGAATGAACTATCGTAAGGCCATGCAAGAGTTAATCTTCAAACCGCTTGGAATGAAGAGTACTTATGTATTCAATTATGCAACTGATAAGGAAACAGCTTCTAAATCTTACAAAGGTAATGCACAATTCCCTTGGGATCAATTTGATGCTTTGTATGGTGATAAAAACATTTACTCTACTCCCAGAGATTTGGTAAAATTTGATTTAGCTACTTATTCGCCTGATTTTATCAAACCGGAACTTTTGCAAGAAGCTTATGTTGGCTATAGCTCAGGTCAAACCGCAAAACCGGTAAAAGATTATGGTTTAGGAATGCGCATGCGATTTTTACAACCTACCGGAGAAAAATTGATTTACCATAATGGTTGGTGGCATGGTAACAACACTTCATTTGTACCGGTTAGAAAAGATACGATAACGGTTGTATGTTTAGGAAATAAATATTCAAACCGTCCTTATACTACGCTAAGCATGGTGAGTAATTTATTTTACAAAAAGCCAAAGGCAGCAACTCATGAAATTCCAAGTGAATTAGAACTTGCCGGTAGCGAATAACTACTCTTTTACCAAATAAATCCCGTCTTCTTTGATTTCAATTTGTTTGTTTTTGTAAAGCGAACCGATTGCTTTTTTAAAGGTCTTTTTACTCATCTTCAACACCGTTTTGATGTCTTCGGGATGACTGTTGTCATTTAGTCTCAGGAAACCTCTGCTGGCTCTTAACTCGTCTAAGATTTTCTCGGCATTGGGTTCAATGTTTTCATAACCCAACTTTTGCAACGAAACATCAATCTTATGATCGGGACGGATGGTTTTTACATACCCCGTCATACGGTCACCCAAACGGATATCATCATATACTAGGTCTTTGTATAAAAGTCCTTTATGCGTGTCATTAATAATGACATTAATCCCTAAATCGGTAATGTGCGAAATGATTAAATCTACTTCATCGCCCTCGGCTACGGTTAAATTTTCATTGCTCAAAAACTGATTCGTTTTGCTCGAGGCCACAATCCTTCCGGTCTTTTCATCAATGTAAGCAAATACCAAATAGCGTTTCCCTTTTTCCATTGGACGAGCTTGCTCTTTGAACGGCACAAACAAATCTTTCTCTAATCCCCAATCGAGGAAAGCTCCAAATTTGTTGACATAATTCACCCGCAACAAACCAAACTCATCCATCAAAATATAAGGTTCTAAAGTGGTCGCCACCGGTCTTTCTTCGTGGTCAAGATATACAAATACAATAATCTCATCGCCTACGGTATAGTCCTTAGGCATATATTTTAACGGGAGCAGCACATCGTCTTTTCCGTCGGTTAAAAACAATCCTACTTTGGTTTCTCTGGCTATGGTTAGTGTATTGTAATGCCCTATATTCATCTTGTTTGCTTGTCAATTTGCTTTGCAAAGATAGGCAAATTTGAAACTTGAATTTGCATTTTAAAATGTGTAGTTTTGTGTAGTGTAACAAAACCAATACTTTTTACACTAACAAAGCTATGAGTGAAAACTTAGAACAATCGTTTGTCAAGCAGCTAAAGGAGAACCAAAACATCATCCACAAGATATGTAGGTTGTACACCAATGGCGAAGACGCTCACAACGACTTATTTCAGGAAATCACCATTCAGCTTTGGAAAGCCTTCCCGAAATTTAGAGGCGAATCTAAATTTTCAACTTGGGCTTACCGCGTGGCCTTGAATACCGCCATCACCCTATACCGAAAAAGTACCCGTTCTATCAACACGGTGACATACGAAGGGCAGTTTCATTTCATCAGTCAAGAAGAATACAATCACGAAGAAGAAGAACAACTTAAGTTGATGTATCAGGCCGTGCAACAGCTTAATGATATCGAAAAAGCATTGGTCTTCTTGTACTTGGAAGACAAAGATTACACCGAAATATCGGAAACATTGGGGATTAGCGAAGTAAATGCGCGAGTGAAAATGAACAGAATTAAAGGAAAATTAAAAAAAATATTAAATCCCTAAGGATTATGGAAGAGTTGGATTTATTAAAAAAAGCTTGGCAGAAAGACAGTCATTCTTTCAATCAGGTTACCGAAAACGAGATTTACAGCATGATACATAAAAGGTCATCCTCTATTGTGAAATGGATTTTGATTATCAGTATACTGGAATTTGTTTTTTGGAACATCATCAGTGTGATGTATTTGGGCGATGGTTATATCCGTAAAAAATATGGTAAAGACATTTATGAATATGTTGTCGAAATCAATACCATATACAACATCATCAATTATACTGTGGTTGCTGTATTTATTTATTTGTTTTATAAAAATTACAAACGCATATCAACTACTACCTCTACCAAGCAATTGATGAGTGATATCCTGAAAACCCGCAAAACAGTACACTACTATGTGTGGTTCAACATCTTGTTTTTTGTGGTAGGCACTTTGGTTATCTTATATGTACAATTAAACTACGACTCCAAATTTGCTGCGCTGATGCAAAAAATTCACGAAGATTCGGGCTATATGACCTTGTGCAAGTCACTCGGAATTATACTGGGCTTTATGCTGCTTATTGTAGTGGGAATTTGGTTATTCTACAAACTGATTTATGGCATACTGCTGGGCAAGCTGAATAAAAATTACAAAGAATTACAGAAAATAGATTTATAATAAAAAGTCCCTTTTGGGGCTTTTTTTGGATACTTGAACTATGACGAAAAAGGCTTTACTACTATTCGGCTTCATAGCATTGAAGTTTATATTGCATTACTTTTTAATTAGTCCCGAATATGATTTGCATCGTGATGAATACTTGCATCTTGACCAAGGCAGACATTTAGACTGGGGGTATATTTCGGTGCCGCCTTTTACTGCTTGGGTCTCTAAACTGATTTTGCTTTTAGGCAACTCGGTATTTTGGGTCAAGTTTTTCCCTGCCCTGTTTGGAGCTCTCACTATTTATATCGTATGGAAAACCATTGAGTCCTTGAACGGAAGTCTTTTTTCCTTGATATTAGGTTCGGTTTGTATTTTGTTCTCGGCCATTTTAAGGCTTAATATATTATACCAACCTAATTCTTTCGACGTGTTGAGTTGGGTGACATTTTATTACATCGTCATCCGGTATATACAAACTCAAAAATCCAAATGGCTATTTATAGGAGCTTTTGCTTTTGCGTTGGGCTTTCTTAACAAATACAACATCATTTTTCTGCTCATTGGGCTGTTACCTGTTTTTCTGTTAACCAAACATCGTGTGGTGTTGTCTAAAAAACAACTCTGCTGGTCGTTACTGCTAGCCATACTAGTAGTCACTCCTAACCTGCTTTGGCAGTACAACAATCATTTCCCGGTGGTGCACCATCTCAAAGAATTGGCCGCTACGCAATTAGTCAATGTTGACCGATTTGATTTTTTAAAGCATCAGTTACTTTTTTTCATAGGATCGTTCTTTGTGATTATTTCAGGCTTAGTGGGATTGTTGTGTTACAAGCCTTTTAAGCCCTACCGATTGTTTTTCTTTTCCTTCTTTCTAACCCTTTTCGTTTTCATGTATTTTAAAGCTAAAGATTATTATGCCATAGGTCTTTACCCAATTTATATAGCATTTGGCGCGGTCGTTTTAGGCGAATGGTTAAAAACAGGGTGGAAAAAATACTTGCAACCGGTTACCATTGCCTTGCCTCTATTGCTTTTTATACCGGTTTACAACATCGCTTTTCCAAATAAAAGTCCGAACTATATTTTAGAACACCCCGAGCCTTATAAAAAATTTGGTTTACTTCGTTGGGAAGACGGAAAAGATCACACCCTCCCACAGGATTTTGCCGATATGCAAGGCTGGAAAGAACTAGCTCAAAAAGTAGACTCGGTTTATACCAAAATTCCTGACCCACAACACACCCTTATCCTTTGTGATAATTACGGACAAGCAGGTGCTATTAACTATTATACGCAACAAAAAATACAAGCTGTTTCTTTTAATGCCGATTATATTAATTGGTTTGACCTTACCCAAAAACATAAAAACTTAATCCGAATAAAAGAAGCCGATGGGAGCCAAACCGAACTAAAGGAAACTTCTCCCTTCTTTACTACTGCTTCAATTGCTGGGACTATAACCAATCCCAATGCTCGCGAATTTGGAACGACAATCTTTGTTTTTACCGGAGCCAAAATGGATATCAACGGTCGAATAAAAGTCGAGATAAAGCAATATAAAGACTATCTCAAAGAATAAATAAAAAGTCCCGCTACTAACAGCGGGACTCTTCTTTTTGTGGTATTTTGATTTTGACATCAAACCCATTTACGTAACAAAACTGTTTTTGGTTTGCTGTCCTAAAGATACTTGTGTATCACTTCTTGCCATTGCTCGGCCAATTTTTGTTCTTCATAGCCATATACCGGAACGATATAGGGTTTTTCTCTGTCGTGAAACAGCAGGTCATTGCTTTGTGACATTCCGTTTTTGGCAAAGAAAATCCATTCTACTTTTTTCACAATATTGGTTAACCCTTGCGGATTGTCGGTCGCTACAGCACAGCCTTTGGTTTCGGCCAAATCGCGAAAGGCTACGTAAGGTTCCTTTAGATTAAAATCTATAAAAAGTAAGCCTTTGTTTTGAGGGTCAATGGCCAGGGCTTTTCGGTTTTGAGAAGCTACCAACTCAAAACTGTAGCGGTTATTTTGACTGTATTGGGCAAAAAGGGTTTTGATTTGGTTTTTGTCTACTTTATTGGCTTTGATGACAAAATAGACCGGTATGACTACTATTAAAAACAGTATCGTACCTATGATAATTATAGGTGTTTCCATGTTATATTTTTTTAAATAAATGATTGGCAAGGCTATCCCGGTGCGGAAGCCCTGCAGTAACTACTGTAACAAAAAGCGGTTACGGCTTTACCAAAAAATATGATAAGGAAACAAAAGAAGCGATACGCTTTGGCAACGGTTAACGTCTTGAAGTAGGATAGTCGTTGTACCAACAGCGTTAATAGCTAAGGTCAACTCATCGTCAGAAGTTATAGCCACATACCCGGCCGGCATTGGTTTAGCCGTAGGCTCTACTCCTGTTCTTACTGTGAGTACTTGCGGTTGCAGCAACTCTTTAGTGAGTGCGTGTTTGCCTTTAACGAGCATTACAGTTTTGGTTTCCTGGGCGTCACTTATGGGCCCCACAGTTTTGGCCACCGCGAAGTTGCTAACCAGCAACAGCAGTACTCCAATTTTAACCAACGCTATGAATCGTTTTGCAAACATGAGGCAAAAATAGCCTTATTTACTGAGGTAAAGTGGTAAAAGAAAGTTAAAAGCAGTACTTTGAAATAGTTAACACCTAAAAAAAGCGGTAAAAATATAGTGTCAAAAAAAAGTTGTGACATTAAATTATGTGACAAAATATTTTGTCACATTTTTCTTTGTCACAAAAAATTACACCCAATAAAAAGGCTTTAAAAATGAAATGAGAAATTTTACAAGAAATGAGGTTTTTTGAACGAGTTGTTTCTAATTGAGCAACCAGTAACACCAAGAAATTACACGAATGGGTTGCTGATAAAAGTTATCGTGCTAATAAAACTTAAGCACTAGTCTATCAATGCGGTTTAAAGCAATAACACTTTATCTAAAGAAAAATTATATATCTTTACTTTAAAGGCTGCTTTTTATAACACACTTGCAGCCTATTTTTATCAGAACAAAAAAATAAGTATACACCTAAACCCAAAAAACAATGAATCGATTTTTCTACTTTAAAGTGACATTTTTATCCGTTTCGGCCGGGCTTTTTGCCGGTATTATAGTTTACGGATTATTTGATATTGATTTTTCAAATAGCGAAGCACTAACAAAATTAGTCACTAGATCTTTTGTAACGGCCATAGTAACAGGATTGCTATTAGGAATACTAAATATGTTCTTTAAAATTGGAAATTTCCCCAATAAAGAAAAATAATGATATTGTTACGTAATTCTATTTAAACCGCATGGCATCCAAACTTAAATATCTAGTTTTAATTCCGGTAGGTTTCCTGATTATATATGCGAGTAGCTTACTGCACCATGTGACTCCTCCTGATGCTGGAGAGTATTATTATACTAATTGGTTACGAAATAATTATACCTTCCTTACTGCCGGTCTTTTTCTTTTGGCCGGATTAGCAGCAGGTTATTATTTCAAACTTAATCCTTGGGGAATAGGTTTGTGCTTGGTGTTGCTTTTTCCAATAGCGAGTTTTTATGAAATGACTGTATATCGAGGCAGTCACAATTTAATCCCATTTGAGTTAATAATTCATTTCCTGATGGCTTTGCCTGCTATAGCCGGTGCCTTTCTGGGAAAACTACTGAATAAGAAAAGAAACGAAAGGAAACTTTAATTTTTTTGGCTCCAAATACGCATTAGTACCAACAAAAAATCCCTCTATTGAGGGACTTTGTTTTTATCTACATTCCATTTGCGGAGTTTGTTGAGGCGCTCTTGTTCGGCCAGTTCCTCGGCGGAAATAACTTTCAGAAAAGATGGGTGCTGCTCAATGGCATATTCTACTTTTTCTACAATTTGCTCTATGGTTTCGTTTTCATAATCAATAACCAGCGGCTCTTTGATAATGAATGATTGCAGGATATTTTTCTTTTTCAGGCGCAATCCTTTTTTGTCAAACGAACGACGGAAACCATCAATTACAATTGGCACCACAACCGGTTTGTGTTGTTTGATGATATGAGCCGTACCTTTACGCACCGGCTTAAACGACTTGGTTGTACCTTGCGGAAAAGTAATGACCCATCCGTCTTCTAAGGCAATACGAATGTTTTCGGTATCGTTAGGATTTACATCGCGTTTCTCAATTACATCTTTCCCACCCGAACGCCAAGTACGTTCTACACTAATAGCACCTACATAGGACAAAATACGAGGTAATAACCCGGCTTTCATGGTTTCGCTGGCCGCCACGTAATAGATATTCATTTTGGGTTGCCACAAATAGCCCACGTTTTTAATGTTGTTTTCTCTACCGGAAAGACTGGCATTAAACACATGAAACATAGCTACAACATCGGCAAAATAGGTTTGGTGATTGGAAATAAACAGTACGTTTTTATCGGGCAGGTTACGGATAATCTCAGAACCTTCGATGTGTAAATCATTAAAACCACGATAACGACGGTGGGTAATGGCACCAAAAATACGGATTAACCATTTTTTGATAATAAGGATATGACCAAAAGGATTTCGTTTCAACAATCCCATAGTGTAGTTTTTGTTTTTAGGTTGGCAAAGCTACAAAACTAAACCATTTATAAAACCATTTTCAACGTTTCTTTCAATTCGCTCAGCATCATGGCGGTGGCTCCCCAAACAAAGTGCTCTTCCACTTTAAATCCGGGTACTTCAAAGTCGCCGGCATAAGAGGTTTTCATGATTTTATTCTGCACTATGCTTTCGTCTAAGAAATGCACCAAAGGCAACTCAACCAACCCGGCTACCTCTGCTTCCTGAAGTGTAAAGCTGGGTTCACTAATGCTGTAGCCCAAATAGGGATAAACCATAAAATTGCTGGGCGGAATATAAACTTGAGTAAAAGGACGAATCAAATTAATATGCTCAGGATGTACGCCAATTTCCTCATGGGTTTCGCGTAGTGCCGTGTTGCTCAAATCGCCGTCAAATTCTTCTGCCTTTCCCCCGGAAAAGCTATTTGTGAAGAGTGAATACCATTATAAGAGGTGCGAAGAATTAAAGCCAAATGGGTTTGCTCTTGCTTAGGATAAAACAACATCATTACGGCTGCTTTGCGGGGACTCATTTTATCAAAATCGATGTTTTTAAGCAACTCTAATCGGTTGGACGGTGCCATTTTTGCATGGGCATGCGTTGCCGGAAGCGCGACATTTTGTATTTTTGGCGTGTATTTTAAAAACTCTTCAAAGTGCATCATACCTAGTTTTAGAAATATAAAGTTACCTCAAAAATTTAACGCAAACCAATTTTAACTCAATTAAAATGTACAGCAAAGAAGAAGCCTTAGCCATAAAAAAAGAATTCTGGACGGCATTTGCCACGGCTTATCCACGCAAATGGTTGTTGTATAACACTAAGATAAAGGACGTTACTTTTAAATTTTATATCGACAACAAGAAGGCGCAAGTGCTTTTAGACATTGAGCCCAAAGAAGAGGAAAAGCGCAAAATATATTATGAAAAAATAGAATCGCTAAAGACTATACTGCTCGAAGAATACTTACCGGAAGCCATTTTAGAGAGAAATTTTTACTTGGAAAACGGTAAAGTAATTAGCCGAATTTGGATAGAAAAATTGGGCGTAAGCCTAAATAACAAGAGCTATTGGCCTGAGATTTTTGATTTTTTTAATGATACGATGTCGCAATTTGAATTCTTTTTCTACGAATACGAAGACTACATCAAAGATTTAGAAACAAATACTTAACGGAGAATAATATCTTTGACCACTTCTTTGCGGAGTTCCTCGTTAATCATGGTGATGATTTTGGTTTTGCCATAACTCAACTCTTCGCGCAACACGGCCGAAGTTAATGAAACATATAGCGTTGAACCTTTAAGTACTACTTCTTTAGTATAATTGTTCACGCCATTGCCCATAAGTGATTTCCACGCTTGCTGCACGTCAATCTTGTCCATACCGGTTTGGAGTTTATTGGTTTCAATAAACGCTTTGAGGACATCTCCTATAGAGCTTTCGTTGCTGAGTCTTTTGGCCATTATTTTAGCGAAAACGGGGTGAATCTTTTATAAGTGTATTCCAGTTGATCTTTGTTTTTCAGTACCAAAGTGGAATCGGCCAGCTCCATGATTTCTTCCTGCCATTTGCCGTATTTGGTATTGTATTCAATAAAGTAATCGTTGTCTTTTGAAACAATTTTAATGTTTTCTTTGATGTCATTGGTTTTATATCGGCCATCAAATTGCGGCATTACTTTTTGGCGAAAGCCTACTTCATTTTTTAGTTCAAAATAATCAATAGTTTCGTTGATTTTATAGTCTTTTTTTCACCATTCGCCATTTCAACTTGTTTAATTTCCCAATACCCGTTGAGCTTTGCCAGGTCTTCTTTTTTAACATTAGGATGACAGGAAATCAATAGCAGAGTAAGGAATAGCAAACTAAATTTCTTCATGATGGCTTGGGCTTTATGATGACACAAATTTAAATTTTAAACTTAATAAAGCGTAGTAAAAGAGAATTAATGTTATCAACATTAAACTATTTGATATCTTTAAGGTCTTACGTCAGATTTTAAAAAAATGATTATGAGAAATCTTTCCTTATTGCTGTTTCTTTTTGTGAGTTTATCTTGGTCATGTTCAAGTGACAGCAGCAGTGCTGAAGCTACTATGGCATCTTTGACTACAACATCCTGCAGCGTTACTACAAATTCAACAACAGTTAGTGGAGGTAGTATCAGTGCTGATGGAGGAGCTACAATAACCCAAAGAGGCGTATGCTGGAGTATGAATCATAATCCGACTACAGCTGATAGTAAAACAACAGACGGTAGCGGAAGTGGTAGTTTTACTTCAAACATTACCGAATTAATTCCTAATACACTATATTATATAAGAGCCTATGCTATTAACTCCGTAGGGACAGCTTATGGAAACGAGGTAACGTGCACAACCGAAGAAACAATGTATTTTCCACCCAACGATGGCAGCAGTACTTGGGAAACTAAAAGCCTAGCCGCTTTAAGTTGGAATCAAAGTGCCGTACAACCCTTGTTAGATTATTTGGAACTGAAACATACTAAATCCTTTATCATACTCGTTAACGGCAGAATAGTGATGGAAAATTATTTTAACGGACACAGCGCTACTACTCCGTGGTATTGGGCCAGTGCCGGAAAGACACTAACTTCAACGGTTACAGGCATAGCAGAACAAGAAGGTTTTTTAAACATTAACAATAAAGTTTCAACTTATATTGGAACCGGCTGGACGAATGAAACTTTGGCACAAGAAAATTTAATTACGTGTAAAAACTTATTGAGTATGACCTCGGGCATTGATGATTATGTGGGTGGCGTTTACAGTGATGATGTGACGCCTTCAAGTCTGAATTACAAAGCTGATGCCGGAACCCGTTGGGCTTACAGCAATGTGTATGTAAAATTACAAGATGTGGTGGCCAATGCTACCGGACAAACCTGGAGCGCATATTTTAATAGCAAGTTGAGAGATAAATTAGGCATGACAGGGTCATGGATACAATCAGGAAACAACAGTGTATACTGGAGTACCACACGTAGCATGGCGCGTTTTGGGTTAATGGCTTTGAACAATGGTAAATGGAATGGCACGACAATAGTAAATCAGAACTACTTCACAGCAGCCACAACTACTTCGCAAAATATTAATTTGAGTTATGGGTATTTGTGGTGGTTAAATGGTAAAGCCAGTTACCATATGCCACAAGTGCAAGTCGAATTCCCGGGAAGTATTATTCCAACAGGGCCTAATGATATGTTTATGGCCTTAGGTAAAAATGACCAAAAAATTTATGTCATTCCAAGTAAAAAAATGGTAGTCATCCGCATGGGGGATGCTGCAGATAGTGAAAACTTAGCGCTTTCTGATTTTGACGAAACGCTTTGGGAGAAAATTGTAGCGTTATACCAGTAAAGTGCTTTTTATTTGGAATTGAAATATTTAATGACTGCGTAAATAAACAACAGAAATGCTATCAAACGCAATCCCATAAAAACATTAGGAAGTGGTTTCTCGATAAAAATACCAACAAATCCAATAAGAATAGATAGCAACACCAACTTTATCGGAGATGAATCTTTAAAAAAGCCTATAACTTTATTCATATTTTTTTATTTAAAAAACGAATCTACAAATTCAAATTTATTAAAAACCTGTAAATCCTCAATACCTTCACCAACGCCAATATATTTTACAGGGATTTGGAACTGATCGGATATTCCGATAACTACTCCACCTTTGGCTGTTCCGTCTAACTTAGTTACTGCAAGACAGGAAACTTCTGTAGCCGCGGTAAATTGTTTAGCTTGTTCAAAAGCATTCTGTCCGGTTGAACCATCTAAAACTAATAATACATCGTGTGGCGCATCTTCGATCACTTTTTGCATCACGCGTTTTACTTTGGTTAACTCATTCATTAAATTAACTTTATTATGCAAACGACCGGCAGTATCTATAATCACAACATCGGCATTTTGAGTCACAGCACTTTGTAATGTATCAAAAGCTACTGAGGCCGGGTCACTTCCCATTTGTTGTTTTACCAATGGTACACCTACTCTGTCTGCCCAAATCTGCAATTGGTCAATCGCAGCGGCACGGAAAGTATCAGCCGCACCAAGTACAACTTTATACCCCGCTTTGTTAAATTGATGAGCCAACTTCCCGATAGTAGTCGTTTTACCAACACCGTTTACACCAACTACCATTAAAACATATGGCTTTTTATTGGCCGGAATGGTAAACTCAGTTTCTTCACCTGATTGGGTTTCTGAAAGTAAGGCCGCTATTTCTTCACGAAGTATTTTATTTAATTCATCCGTACCCATGTACTTGTCATTGGCTACACGAGCTTCGATTCTTTCAATAATTTTCAAGGTAGTATTAACACCCACATCCGAAGACACTAATACTTCTTCTAAGTTATCTAAAACCTCATCGTCTACTTTAGATTTTCCGGCAACAGCTTTGGTTAGCTTGGAGAAAAACGAGGTTTTCGTTTGTTCCAAACCTTTATCTAAGGTTTCCTTCTTTTCGGAGGAAAATATTCTTTTGAAAAAACTCATGGTTCAGGGATTGACTATTCAAAAATTGTTGGACAAATATAAAAATAAAAAAGCTACTTCCGAATGAAAGTAGCTTTGATATATAAGAGTTTATTGAATTAGTTCTTTTTAAGGAAACTATCTACTTCTTCCGGTGTCATGATGCTTTCCACGAAAGTATAGGCACCTGTTTTTGGAGACTTAACCATTTTAATAGCTTTGGTTAATCTTTTTGAAGCTGTCTGTAACGTTGCAACGGTCTTTTTTGCCATGATTTATATCTTTAAAATCCTTTGTAAGGATATTATTTAATTTCTTTATGAACAGTCATTCTCTTTAAGATTGGATTAAATTTTTTAATCTCTAATCTGTCCGGAGTATTTTTTTTGTTTTTGTTTGTGATGTAACGAGAAGTTCCAGGAAGACCTGTTCCTTTGTGCTCAGTACACTCTAAAATAACTTGTATTCTATTACCTTTCTTTGCCATCTTACTTTATTTTTATTTGGATAGAATTATTTAATAAATCCTTCAACTTTTGCTTTTTTCAAAACAGCAGCCAATCCATTTTTATTGATTGTTTTAATTGTAGACGCAGCTACTCTTAGCGTAATCCATCTGTCTTCTTCAGCAAGATAGAAACGTTTTTTAACTAAGTTAACAGAAAATTTTCTCTTAGTTTTGTTCATAGCGTGAGAAACGTTATTTCCTACCATCGCTCTTTTACCTGTAAGGTCACAAACTCTTGACATTATGCTTTTCTTTTATCGTTATTCAATTCGAGGGTGCAAACTTAAGCAAAATAAATCATTGTAACAAAAAAATTATGGCAGTTTTTTAAAAATTTCTTTCTGCAACATTTCTAACGCTTTATTTGCCGTTCTATCTATCACTTTTTCACGAGGTTGACCGAAATTAAATTCTTCAATTATTATTTCCTCCGGTGTAGCCAAAGCGATAAAAACGGTACCCACTTCAGCATCTGCATCACCTTTAGCCGGTCCTGCATTTCCTGTTGTAGCAATGGCGTAATCCGTTTGCATCAACTTTTTAATTCCGACAGCCATTTCTTTGGCTACTTCGCCGCTAACCACCGTATGCTTGCTAATTGTACTTGGTAAAACACCCAAGACAGAAACTTTGGTATCGGTAGCATAACTCACCACACTGCCTCTGAAATAATGCGATGAACCCGCTACGGAAGTAAACATTTGAGCGATTTTGCCTCCAGTACAACTTTCGGCTGTGGCTATGGTTTTGCCTTGTTGTGCTAACAATCGTCCCAAAACTACTTCTATGGTTTGATCTTCATCAAAGCCGACTATGATATCACCAATGATTTTGGTTAAAGAATCTACATTTTCTTGTATGGCTTTTTCCAGAGTTTCTTTGTTTTCACCGCGAGCCGTTAAGCGCAAACGCACTCTGCCGGGATTGGGTAAATAAGCGAGCTTTATAAACTCAGGCAAACTGTTTTCCCAATGTTCAATGCGCTCAGCAATCAGGCTTTCTCCTTGTCCGTAAGTGAGTATGGTTTTGTGAACGAAGTAAGGTCGCTTGTACTCTTTTACGACTTTTGGAATGATTTCGTTGTCAACGATATACTTCATTTCATAAGGCACTCCAGGTAAAGAAATATAAACGGTGTTCTCCTTTTTCATCCACATGCCGGGCGCGGTTCCCATTTTATTGAAAAGCACTTCGCATTTAGACGGCACTAAGGCCTGATCGCGATTTAATTGGGTAATGGGTCTTTTGTAAAAGCCTTCTATTAATTCAATAACATGGGCTTCTACTTTTGGATTTACCACGAGGGTATCCTCAAAATATTCACAAAAAGTGTGTTTGGTAATGTCGTCTTTGGTTGGCCCTAAGCCACCGGTGATAATGACCAAATCGACTTTGTTTTGCAGTGAGGCAAACGTAGTTAAAATGTGTTGTTTATCATCGGAAATGGAGAGCATTTCGTGGGTTTGCACTCCAATCTTATCTAACGCTTTGGCAATATAACCGGAATTAGTGTCTACGATTTGCCCGATGAGAATTTCGTCGCCAATGGTTACTATGGTTGCTTTCATTAGAAATTGCGGATTTAGGAATTGGGATTTAGGATTTAGAAATGGAATCCTGACTAGCCCCGGTTGCAGCGGCACCTTGTAGAGCGGAAAACGGGAAATACCATTACTGATATTGCCCGAGCCTTTCGCTTCTTATTTTACATTTCAAAATCTTTCTTGATTTCTTTAACCGCTTTTTCAACCTGATTTTGAATACTTTCAAAAGTGTCGACAATTTCTTTGCGTTTGCCTTCTCTTTTGGTCCAGGCTTCTACCTGAAGGATTTCTTCAAAGGCTACGGTCATGCCCAATAAATCCAAACTTGGTTTTATTTTGTGTGCGTAACTGTAAGCCAATTTGTGGTCTTTGGTTTTGATGCCCAAATCAATTTGTTTCATGTCTTCGGGTACCTCTGTAACAAACAATGTGATGATTTGCATAACAAATTCGGGGTCATTGTCAGACAGCGCGTAAACTTTTGCTAGGTTGTAATTTATTGCCATTATTTAACGTGTATTCGTAATAGTTGTTTATTGTCTATAAATCCTTCTAAAACATCGTTGGGAGCTACTTTGGCAACGCCTTCGGGTGTTCCGGTGAAAATAATATCACCTTTTTTTAGTGTGAAATACTGCGAAATATGGGAAATTATTTCGTCAATTTTCCACAACATGTGGCTGGTATTTCCTTTTTGAACGGTTTGGCCGTTATTTTTCAACTCAAAAGTAATATTTTCGACTGAAATAAAATTATTTTTCGGAAGAAAGTCACCAATTACCGCTGAACCGTCAAAACCTTTGGCTTTTTCCCAAGGAAGTCCTTTTTCTTTTAATTTATTTTGAACATCTCTTGCAGTAAAATCGATGCCCAATCCTATTTCATCGTAATATTTGTGAGCAAACTTGGTATCAATGTATTTCCCCACTTTGTTGATTTTAACTAAAATCTCTACTTCGTGGTGAATTTCGTTACTGAAAGCCGGGATGAAGAAAGGGAATTTCTTAGGCACTACAGCCGTATCCGGTTTCAGAAAAATTACAGGTTCCTCAGGACGCTCATTGTTGAGCTCCTCAATATGGTTGACGTAATTTCTTCCGATGCAGATTATTTTCATGAAGGATAAAACGGAAATTAACTGAATTTATTGTTTAGTTTTCTCAACTTGATTGCGGTTAACACTTTCTTGGTGTATAGCGGAAATTCGGCATTTTGAATCCAACCGAAATAACCCGGTTCTTTATCCAAAACCTCATCTACCAACACCCCTTTGTGTTTCCCGAAAGTGAAGATTTCCTGTCCTTCGGCATTCAAAGCGATAAAACCGGCAAAGTCGACCGATTTTTTTCGGGTGGTGAATTCGGACAGCGTTTTCATATCGTTTTCTAAATCGTCGTAACGGTCTAATTGAGCTTTTAGGATTTCGTATGTAGCCATCGTATCTGCTTCTGCCGAATGGGCATTTTCCAAACTACTGTTGCAGTAAAACTTATAAGCGGCACTCAGGGTTCTTTCTTCTTTTTTATGGAAGATGGTTTGCACATCCACTGACACTCGGTTTTTCATATCAAAATCAACCTCAGCTCGCAATAATTCTTCGGCCAAAAGCGGAATATCAAATCGATCCGAATTGAATCCGGCCAAATCAGAATCTTTAATCATATTATGCACTTGCCCGGCGAGTTCCTTGAATGTGGGCTCATTAGCCACTTTTTCATTGGAAATACCATGCACGGCGGTAGCACTTGCCGGAATAGGAATAGTAGGATTCACCAGCCAAGTTTTGCTTTCTTTATTGCCGTTGGGATAGACTTTAAAAATCGAGATTTCAACGATTCGGTCTTTGGCCACATCGATTCCTGTGGTTTCTAAATCGAAAAAGCAAATGGGTCTGTTGAGTTTTAATTCCATTGTAAAATGTTAAGTCGACAAATATAAAATATTGCGGTTACCGTTGGTCGATTATTTTAAAAGTTTTGCTTTTTTTTATACAAAAAACCCTTTCACAATAGGAAAGGGTTGACTGCTACTTATTTTGGCGTTTAGTATTATTTTGTGGTATCAAATTTAGTGATGATAAAATCCATTTTACGGTTCAAATCCTCAAAAAAATTATTGGGTGCTTTTATGATGATTTCGAAACCTTTATCGGTAGGATTTACTGCTGAATTATACACTGTAGCTGCAGTAGTTTTTTCTTCGTGAAACAAATAATCCATTTGTATTTCTAAGGCTTCAGCCAGTTTTTTGATGTGCTCATGCCGGATACTTTTACCTTGTTCCCAGTTGCCGATAGTTACCTGACTCACCCCGACAAGATGAGCCAATTCTTCCTGTGATAATCTTTTTTTCTCTCTGAGATAGCGAATTTTAGTTCCGGTGGTCATAGTTAAGCAGTTTAAAATTAGTTAGAGAATAGTAGCTGAAATGAAATGGCAAATCACAACGCTAAGTACTTATACTATAACGAAATAATGTTAAAATTATTGTGTGATAAGTCGTGTTATAATAAAACTTATAAAATTTAAAAGACCCCTTATTAACTTTAAAAGTTTGCCTTTTGGAATGTGGTTTTTATTGCCGCAACTTTACCCTATCAATTGGTTTAAAAACGATTCATTATGCAAAACGGTTACGCTAACTTTTTAATCCTGTTTTATTATGAATCCTATTTCCAACTGCAGCCTCTCTGTGACATTCAAATCGGTATTGGCCTCTCTTTTATTAGTGCCAACAATAGCCAATGCTCAATCAGACACCGTAAACCTAATTCGGGGTGGTGAATTATTATTTGGTGGTTTAATCACTATTTTTTCTTCGAACAAATCCGAAAAAGAGACCAGTACTACTGTAGAAAGTGTGTGCGTCAAAAATAAACTAACAGACAAAATCACATTCATCATTACGCGACAAACCGAAGACGGAGACGAAATCAGAAAAGAGTTGGTCATTCAGAAAGACAGCAAAGAATTCTTCTATGAGTTACCAAAAGGTGTTTATACTTATGAAGTAGTTTTGGCTAATAATGATGTTTTTAAGAAAGGGGAATGTCGGTTTGTTGACAAAGCGGTCATTAGCATCAATGGTGAAATAATACAAAACCCGAGGATTAGTCGGGGTTTATATGTTTTTAATATTCTCTGTTCACATCAAAGGCTTCGAGGTATTCAGCTACGCGTTTTACAAAGCTTCCTCCTAAGGCCCATCTACCACACGATGATCGTAACTGTGCGATAAGAACATTTTTTGACGGATTCCTATGAAGTCTCCTTCCGGAGTCTCGATAACTGCAGGCACTTTACGAATAGCTCCTAAAGCAAGGATTCCTACTTGTGGCTGGTTGATGATTGGTGTTCCGAAAACAGAACCAAAAGTTCCCACATTCGTCACGGTGTATGTTCCGCCTTGCGTATCGTCCGGTTTTAGTTTACCGGCTTTGGCACGATTACCTAAATCGTTTACCGCTTTAGCCATCCCTACCAAGTTCAATTGGTCAGCATTTTTAATTACCGGTACGATTAAGTTTCCATTAGGTAAAGCAGCCGCCATTCCTAAGTTGATATTTTTACGTTTAATAATAAATTCACCATCAACTGAAATATTCATTCCCGGGAAATCCTTTAAGGCTTTGGCCACGGCTTCCATAAAGATTGGGGTGAAAGTCAACTTCTCGCCTTCTCTCTTTTCGAAAGCATTTTTCACGCGATCTCTCCATTTTACGATATTGGTCACATCCACTTCTATGAACGATTGTACGTGCGCCGATGTTTGTACCGATGCTACCATGTAGCCCGAGATTAGCTTACGCATGCGGTCCATTTCTACGATTTCGTCACCACCGTTTACCGATACCGGAGTTGCGATTGGAGCCGTTGTTTTAGGAGCAGCTGCGGCAACAGGAGCCGGAGTGGCAGCAGCAGGTTGACTGCCTCTGTTTTTGATATAATTTAAAATGTCTTCTTTCGTAACACGTCCGTCTTTTCCGGAACCGGCAATGCTTTCTAATTCAGTAAGCGCAATGCCTTCAGCCGTGGCAATATTTTTTACCAATGGAGAGAAGAATTTGTCTGACGATTTGAAATCGGCCGGAGCGGCAATGGTTTGGGCAACTTCAACGGTTTTAACCACTTCAGCAACCGGAGCGGCCACAGTTTCGGCAACCGGAGCAGCAGCTACGCTTCCGCCTTCCGTTTCAATAATGGCTATCGTCTGCCCCACTTTTACTACATCATTTACCTGGAATAAAATTTCGGTTAAGGTACCCGAAACTTCGCTTGGCACTTCGCTATCGACTTTATCAGTAGCGATTTCCAAAACGGCTTCGTCGGCAGCTATTGTTTCGCCTACATTTTTTAACCAATTTGTAATCGTTGCTTCCGCAACGCTTTCACCCATTTTAGGTAATTTCAATTCAAACTTTGCCATATTGATACTCTAAAGTTGTGTTTTGTTATTTCGTGTGCAAAAATACTAAATCTTGTGGGTTAGCAAGAATCTTTTTTAATTTAAAATCCTTAATCCTAATTTCCAAATCCTAAATTAGCACCACTTCACCTCTGTCGTTACTGCTGTTGCTTCCAATGATGAAATGGCTCTCAGGCGGTAACAATTTAAAAGTAAATGCATTAGTTGCATTTACTTCTAAAAAACGGATGGATTCTCTAAAGCTTACGTCGTTTAAATCCAAGATTATTTCTTCGTTTTTGCCTTTCGAAATCGTTTGCGAAAATACTATTTTTCCGTTTTCCGGGGCCTTTCTGATTGTATTTTTTTGAAGCTTTTGTTCCACTATTTCTTTGGTGGCTTCCTTATTTGAAATCAGAATATACCGCTCAGGAGTCTGTTTTGCTTTTGATTTTCCCTGAAACATTTTAACCAAGGAGAAGAAAACTATCCCTATTTTCATAAACAATGAGAAGAAAACCGAAACTTTAAAATGTTTTTGATAAAAGAAATTCATCGCTTCCTGAAAGCGTTTCATGTAGGTTCCGTCTTTGACGGTGCTTTCTCCTTTATAATGTATGACGGTGGTTTCGGGGAAATAATAATTAGATTTCCCTTTTTGCAAAGCCATATAACTCAAGTCAATGTCATCCGAATACATGAAACAATTTTCATCAAAACCACCCAGTTCAATATACAATTCACGCTTCATGACCATAAAAGCCCCAACGAGAATTTCGACTTTTCCGGTTTGGTTTTCGCCAAGATGTTGTGCGTAATATTTATTGAAAAGAGCCGAATTCGGGAACATTTTGTACAAGCCGAAAATCTTGGTAAAAGCTACCCAAGGCGTTGGAATGCCGCGTTTACTTTCCGGTAAAAACTTTCCGGTACCATCAATAAGTTTGCAGCCCACTATACCCAAATCGATTTTGCTTTTGGCAAAAGCCAGTACTTTTTCAAAAGTATCTTCGGCGACTACGGTATCGGGATTTAGGATGCAAATGTATTCGCCTTTGGTTTGTGCTACTCCTATATTATTGCCTTTGGGGAAGCCTGCGTTTTCTTTGTTTTGAATGAGTTTGACATTAGGAAAACGTTGTTGCATCATGGCGCAGCTGTCATCAGAAGAATTATTATCCACCACTATGATTTCGGCTTCTATATTTTGAATGGCCTTTTGGACACTCAAGACACAGAGCTCCAAAAAATAGCGTACGTTATAATTAAGGATGATGACCGATAGTTGCATTGGACAAATATAATGGATTGTTAGATTATTAGATACGGCTGCACCTTTAGATTGTTAGAAATTTGAGTTACTTTTGCCGAAAATGTTATAACTCATAACTTATAATTCGTAACTCATAACTCAAAAGTGAACTATCTTTCAGTAGAAAATATATCAAAATCGTTTGGCGAAAGAACCTTGTTTAAGGACATTTCATTCGGTATCAATAAAGACCAAAAAATTGCTTTCATTGCCAAAAACGGTTCGGGCAAAACCCAAATCATGCGCATGATTAATGGCGATGACGAACCCGATACCGGACAGATTATCATCAGAAAAGGAATTAAAATGGCGTTTCTTTCCCAAAACAATAATCTTCAGGACGAATTAACTATTGAGGAAAGTGTTTTTGCTTCGGACAATGAAATTTTGCATATCATTGAACGTTACGAAAAAGCTTTGGAAAATCCCGAAGATGAGGAAAAATACCAATTGGCTTTTGATGAAATGGACCGGCACAATGCCTGGGATTTTGAAACGCAGTTCAAACAGATTTTATCCAAACTGAAATTGGATGATTTAAAACTGAAAGTCAAATCGCTTTCGGGTGGGCAGAAAAAGCGTTTATCTTTGGCTATTATTTTGATTAATCGTCCGGATTTATTGATATTGGATGAGCCTACCAATCACCTCGATTTAGAGATGATTGAATGGTTGGAGAGCTATTTTGCCAAAGAAAACATCACCTTATTTATGGTTACGCATGACAGGTTCTTTTTGGAGCGTGTGTGTAATGAAATCATCGAGTTAGATAACGGAAAGCTATACAATTACAAAGGCAATTACTCCTATTATTTACAGAAAAAAGAAGAGCGTATTGCCATGGAAAACTCCACCATAGACAAAGCACAAAACTTATTTGTGAAAGAATTGGCTTGGATGCGTCGCCAACCTAAAGCGAGAACGACCAAATCGAAATCGCGTCAGGATGATTTTTACAAG
Source organism: Flavobacterium phycosphaerae (assembly GCF_010119235.1). NCBI lineage: Bacteria > Pseudomonadati > Bacteroidota > Flavobacteriia > Flavobacteriales > Flavobacteriaceae > Flavobacterium > Flavobacterium phycosphaerae. The sequence continues at coordinate 121,033 of NZ_JAAATZ010000001.1, forward strand.
ATCAAAGAAGTAGCGGAAAGCCGAAGAAAAGAAAACGTGGTAGAGCTCGAAATCAATATGGAGCGCATGGGCAGTAAGATTATTGAGCTGCACAAATTATATAAAAAGTTCAAAGACAAAACCATACTCGACAACTTCAGTTATGATTTTCAACGCGGGGAACGCATTGGTATCATTGGTAAAAACGGAACCGGGAAATCGACTTTCCTAAACATACTTACCAAAACTATGGTACCCGATGCCGGGAAAGTGGTGATTGGCGACACTATAAAAGTGGGTTACTACACCCAAAGCGGCATCAATCCGAAACCTGGACAAAAAGTAATTGACATTATTAAAGAATACGGTGAATTCATTCCGCTAACAAAAGGCAAAATCATTTCGGCCTCGCAATTGCTGGAACGCTTTTTATTTGATGCCAAAAAGCAATACGACTTTGTGGAAAAACTAAGTGGTGGTGAGTTAAAGCGACTGTATTTATGTACCGTTTTAATTCAGAATCCCAACTTTTTAATCTTAGATGAGCCTACAAACGACTTGGATATTGTGACCTTAAATGTATTGGAAAGTTTCCTACTGGATTATCCGGGTTGTTTATTGGTGGTTTCGCACGACCGGTATTTTATGGATAAGATTGTAGACCACCTGTTTATTTTCAGAGGCGAAGGACAGATAGAAGATTTCCCCGGGAATTATTCAGACTTCAGAGCCTATGAAGATTCGGCGGAACCAAAAGGTTTATCAAATGTTTCGACCGAAAAAGTGAACTGGAAACAAAACAATCCAACTACTTCAGGCCTGAATTTTAACGAGCAAAAAGAGTTCAATAAAATCGAACGCGAAATCAAGGATTTGGAATACGAGAAAAAACAAATCGAAAACCAATTCGCGGAAGGAAAAGTGGCCGATGCCGACATCACAACCAAAGCCAACGAACTGCAAGCGATTATTACCAAGTTGGAAGAAAAAGAAGAACGCTGGTTTGAATTATCGTCAAAAATGGAGTAATGTTTCATATCGTAAAATCATATCTCAATTTCCTTTGGCACTCTAAAAACGAACATGGGGTACATTCCCCTTTTGTTTTTTCGTTAGTAACCAAATGTTTTTATGATAAGAAAGAGTATGCCGAATACGCGCTTTTAAAAAACTACCGAAACACTCTTTTACAAAACAAAAATACGATTGAAGTCACCGACTTCGGAGCAGGTTCACGCGTTTTCAAAAGCAACACCAGAGCCATCAATCAAATTGCCAAGAACGCCGGAATTTCAAAGAAAAGAGCCGAATTATTATTCCGTATCACGAATTATTTCAAGCCTGAGAATATTTTAGAAATCGGAACTTCTTTAGGATTGGCAACTTCAGCACTTTCATTGGGAAATCCGAAAGCTAAAATCATCACCCTTGAAGGTTGCCAAAACACATCCGCAATAGCTCAAAAACAATTTGAAAATTTGACCCTAAAGGCTGAATTTATTGTTGCTGAATTTTCAACTTACCTCAAACCTTTTGACTTTCGACTTTCGACTTTCGACTTAATTTACTTTGACGGCAACCATTCTAAACAAGCCACGTTAGACTATTTTGAATTATTACTACCAACCATTACCAACGAAACCGTCTGGATTTTTGACGACATACATTGGTCAAAAGACATGGAAGAAGCTTGGAAAACCATAAAGAATCATCCGAAAGTAACAGTAACAATTGATACGTTTCAATGGGGATTGGTATTCTTCAGAAAAGAACAACCGAAAGAGCATTTTGTGATAAGAATATAATATAGTGTAACAAATCCTCACTACAGATTACTTATATTTACCATTCACAATTCACAACTCACAATTCCAATGGCAAACCCATTAATCAAAATAAGCAACCTGAAACGTGATTTCCAACTAGGGAGCGAAACCATCTACGTTTTAAAAGGCATCGATTTAGAAATCAATAAAGGCGAATATGTAGCACTGATGGGACCGTCAGGTTCAGGAAAATCTACCTTGATGAACCTTTTAGGCTGTTTGGACACACCCACTTCGGGAAGCTATATTTTGAACGGAAAAGACGTCAGCCAAATGCACGACGACGACTTAGCCGAAATCCGAAACAAAGAAATCGGATTCGTCTTCCAAACCTTCAATCTTTTGCCAAGAACCACAGCTTTAGACAACGTAGCTTTGCCCATGATTTACGCTGGTTACGCTAAAAACGAAAGAAACGAACGTGCCACCGAAGTACTGACTCAAGTAAATTTAGCCGACCGTATGGACCACCAGCCCAACCAACTTTCAGGAGGACAACGCCAACGTGTAGCCATTGCCAGAGCCTTGGTCAACAAACCTTCCATCATCCTGGCTGATGAACCCACCGGAAACCTCGACAGTAAAACTTCGGTCGAAATCATGAACCTGTTCAACGACATTCACAAAAACGGCAACACGGTAATTTTGGTAACCCACGAAGAAGACATCGCCAAATACGCCCACCGCATCATCCGTTTGCGCGACGGGTTGATTGAAAGTGACAGCCCCAATCCGGAACATCTTTAAAATAAGAAGCGAAAGGCTCGGGCTTTATCAGTAATCCTTTTTCCTGCTGTCCGTTCTACAAGGTGCCACTCCCATCAGGGCTAATTGGTAATCCATTTGTATTTTTGTTACCTTTGGAATCAAATATATCGAATTATGAATTCCTAATTCCTAATTCCTAATTCCTAATTCAACCATGAAAGTCTATACCAAAACCGGCGACACCGGTACCACCGCACTCTTTGGCGGCACCCGTGTCCCAAAACACCATATTCGCATCGAAAGCTACGGCACCGTTGACGAACTCAATTCCCATATCGGTTTAATCCGAGACCAAGACATCAATGTTTTGTACAAAAACGTTTTGATTGAGGTTCAAGACCGCTTATTCACCGTGGGCGCCATCCTAGCCACACCACCCGAAAAGGAAATACTAAAAAATGGCCAACCCCGTTTAAACATCAACCGCATTTCCGAAGAAGATATCGTTTTTCTAGAAAACGAAATCGACCTCATGGAAACCGCTTTACCTCCCATGACAAACTTTGTCTTGCCGGGCGGTCATACTACCGTGTCATATTGTCACATTGCCCGCTGTGTCTGCCGTAGAGCCGAGCGTTTAGCGGTACATTTACACGAAATAGAACCCACCGACGAACAAGTTATTAAGTACCTGAACCGACTTTCTGACTACCTTTTTGTCTTGGCACGGAAGTTGTCCCTTGACCTGCACGCGGAAGAAGTAAAATGGATTCCGAGAAAGTAATCAGTAGCCTTATTTAGTATACAATTGTTGTAAACTAAAACAGTGGCTGGTCACTGAAAAAGCACGTTCTTAAACTTACTTAAAAATAAATCAAAAAAAACTTGACTTTTTCAGTATTAAATTTATTTTTGCATAAACTAAAATCGACAGAAGATGTATTGGACATTAGAATTAGCATCCTATTTAAGTGATGCCCCTTGGCCAGCTACCAAAGACGAACTTATCGACTATGCTATACGAACAGGAGCTCCACTTGAAGTAGTGGAAAATTTACAATCGATAGAAGACGAAGGCGAAATTTACGAGTCAATGGAAGAGATTTGGCCGGATTATCCAACTGACGAGGACTACCTTTGGAACGAGGATGAATATTAAAAAAATAAACGAACACAACAGAAAAAAGTCCATTTCGGGCTTTTTTTTTGTTTAAATTTGCACACCTTTTAGAACATAAAAAAATACAAACCCATTATGAGTTTCATTAATAGCATTATCAAAGCTTTTGTAGGCGACAAATCGCAAAAAGATGTCAAAGCTACACAACCTTATATCACCAAAATAAAAGCTTTAGAGCCTGTATTAGCGACCCTTTCTCACGACGAGTTGCGTGCGAAGACGGCGGAATTCAAAGAAAAAATCAAACAAGCCCGCGCTAAACAAGACGCTGAAATAAATGCCAAAAAAGCTGAAGCCGAAAACACCGCCGATATCGACCAACGTGAAGATATCTACAACGCCATTGACGCTTTAGAAAAAGAAGCTTACGAAATTTCAGAAAAGGTTTTATTGGAAATTCTTCCGGAAGCTTTTGCTGTAGTTAAGGAAACGGCCCGTCGTTTCAAAGAAAACACGTCTATTACGGTTTCGGCTACACCAAAAGACCGAGAGCTTTCGGCCACGAAAACCTACATCACCCTAGATGGTGACCAAGCCCATTGGGCCAACTCCTGGAATGCGGCCGGTAAAGAAATTACCTGGGACATGATTCACTACGACGTACAGTTGATTGGTGGTATCGTATTACACGAAGGTAAAATTGCCGAGATGCAAACCGGAGAAGGTAAAACATTGGTAGCTACGCTTCCGCTTTACTTAAACGCTTTGACCGGAAACGGTGTTCACTTGGTAACCGTGAATGACTACTTAGCGAAACGTGACAGTACTTGGAAAGCACCTTTATTTGAGTTCCACGGAATAACTGTTGACTGTATTGACAACCACTCGCCAAACTCTGACGCTCGTAGAAAAGCTTACGAAGCCGACATCACTTACGGAACGAATAACGAATTCGGTTTTGATTACCTGCGTGATAACATGGCCCATTCGCCGGAAGATTTGGTACAAAGAAAACACAATTACGCGATTGTCGATGAGGTGGATTCGGTGTTAATTGATGATGCTCGTACGCCTTTGATTATCTCCGGTCCGGTGCCTGATGGTGACCGCCACGAGTTCAACGAATTGAAACCGAAAATTGAAAACCTTTATAATTTACAACGTCAATTGGCTAACGGATTCTTAACCGAAGCCAAACGTTTGTTCAAAGAAGGCAATAACAAAGAAGCTGGTTTCCAATTATTGAGAGCCTACAGAGCCTTACCTAAAAACAAAGCGCTTATCAAATTCTTAAGTGAAGAAGGCGTAAAACAACTATTGCAAAAGACCGAAAACGAATACATGGCCGACAACAACCGCAAAATGCCGGAAGTAGACGAAGCCCTTTACTTTGTAATCGAGGAGAAAAATAACCAAGTGGAGTTGTCTGATAGCGGAATCAAATTCCTTTCGCAAGATACTGATGAAACTTTCTTTGTATTACCGGACATCGGAACGGAGATTGCCAACATCGAAAAACAAAACTTAGAAAAAGACAAAGAAGCCGAAGCCAAAGAACGATTATTCCAAGACTTCGGAATCAAATCAGAACGAATTCATACGCTTACCCAGCTGTTGAAAGCTTACACCTTGTTTGAAAAAGACGTAGAATACGTTATCATGGACAACAAGATTCTGATTGTAGACGAACAAACCGGTCGTATTATGGACGGTCGTCGTTATTCTGATGGTTTGCACCAGGCGATTGAAGCCAAAGAGCAAGTAACCATTGAAGCCGCTACGCAAACATTTGCTACCATTACATTACAGAACTATTTCCGTATGTACAGCAAATTGGCCGGTATGACCGGAACTGCCGTTACCGAAGCCGGTGAGCTTTGGGAAATCTACAAATTAGATGTAGTTGAAATCCCTACCAACAAAGGCATCTCTCGTCATGACAAAGAAGATTTGATTTACCGCTCGGTACGTGAGAAATTTAATGCGGTGATTGAAGATGTAACGCAATTATCCGCCTCAGGAAGACCGGTACTTATCGGAACAACATCGGTAGAGATTTCAGAATTGTTAAGCCGAATGCTGAAAATTCGCGGGGTAGCTCACAATGTATTGAATGCCAAAATGCACAAAAAAGAAGCCGATATCGTTGCCGAAGCCGGAAAACCGGGGGTAGTAACTATCGCAACCAATATGGCCGGTCGTGGAACCGACATCAAATTAACACCGGAAGTTAAAGCCGCCGGAGGTTTAGCCATCATCGGTACAGAACGTCACGATTCGCGTCGTGTAGACCGCCAGTTGCGTGGTCGTGCCGGTCGTCAGGGAGATCCGGGAAGTTCCCAGTTCTATGTGTCTTTGGAAGATAACCTGATGCGTTTATTCGGTTCTGAAAGAGTAGCCAAAATCATGGACCGTATGGGCTTGAAAGAAGGCGAAGTAATTCAGCACTCTATGATGACCAAGTCGATTGAGCGCGCTCAGAAAAAAGTAGAAGAGAACAACTTTGGTACCCGTAAACGTTTGTTAGAATACGATGACGTTATGAATGCCCAAAGAGAAGTAGTTTACAAACGCCGTCGTCATGCGTTGCACGGAGAACGTTTGAAACTGGATATTGCCAATATGATGTATGACACTTGCGAATTAATCGTAGGCGAAAACAAAGCGAAAAATGATTTCAAAAACTTTGAATTCGAATTGATTCGTTACTTCTCTATCACTTCTCCTATTGCCGCCGGTGACTTTGAGAAATTATCCGAAATGGAAATTACGGGTAGAATATACAAAGCAGCCTTGGCTTATTATACCGAGAAAACTGAAAGAAGTGCCCGCGAAGCCTTCCCTATCATAGCCGATGTATACCAAAAAGAAGGCAACAAATTTGAACGCATCATCGTGCCGTTTTCGGATGGTATCAAAACCTTGAATGTGGTAACCGATTTGAAAAAAGCATTCGATAGTAACGGTGCTCAATTGGTCGCCGACTTTGAAAAAAACATCACCTTGGCCATAGTGGATGAAGCTTGGAAAAAGCACTTACGCAAAATGGATGAATTGAAACAATCGGTACAGTTGGCGGTACACGAACAAAAAGACCCGTTACTTATCTATAAATTAGAAGCATTCAAATTGTTCCGCAACATGTTGGACGGCGTGAATAAAGAAGTAATCTCGTTCTTGTTCAAAGGCGACTTACCGCAACAAAACCAAAACATACAGGAAGCACGACAAGTACGTGAAAAACAAAATTACACCGAAAGTAAAGACGAAATCCAAAGCAGTGAAAGTGCGAATCGTGAAGCAGGACAAACGCAACAACGACCACAAGTAACTGAAACCATCGTTCGCGATCAACCTAAAATCAACCGTAATGATAACGTGACCATTAAACACGTAATGAGCGGCAAAACCGAAACCATGAAATACAAAAAAGCGGAAGGTATGATGGCCTCGGGTGAGTGGGTTATCGTTCACGACTAAGTTTCCAAAATAAAAAAAGTAATCCCCGATAATATCTATTGTCGGGGATTTTTTATATCTTGTCTTTAGCTAATAATCACAAATGCTAAAAAAGTTATGAAAAACCGGATTCCTTTTCTCTTGTTGCTCCTCCCTATTTTAATGGTAGCTCAGCCCAAACACACTAAAGAATTCAGCATTGGTCTAAATTCAGTTGAGCCTTTTTATCCTGCCTACGGTAGTTTATTGCTATCCAACGATGGGAGCAGTATACTTGGAACCAATAACAACAACAGTTTTAGTTTTGGAGTTCTGGGAAAATATTTTATAGCTGAAAACTCAGCACTGCGTTTAAAGATAAGCCTCACCCTCAAGGATATTAATAATAGGCAAAATGTAGGAGATGCAACTTCGCCCGGCCATGGTTATATAAACATCAGAAACAAACAACAATACCTGAAATTTTCTCCGGGTTACCAATGGGGAATTGTTTCTAAAAGAATTTCATTTTTTGGTGGTTTAGAACTTCCCATCACTACCATCAGCGAATTTGAATACACTGACAAAACCTATATTGTTACCAACAGTGAAGCAACCGATCAAAGAACCCGAATCACACAACCCGGCGGATTCGCTATAGGACTGGGCTTCTTTCTGGGATCGAATTTTTATATCAGCAAACATATCGGAGTTGGGTTCGAAATAAATTCGGCTTTCCAACATTCCAATGTGGGAGGTGGAGTTTCTTCAGTAACGGTCAATTACACCAATGGAGATACAATCATTTCGGAAACGGAGGGACTCAAAACCAAAGAAACTAAGTTTACCAACCTACAGGGCAGTTTAAATGTTATTTTTAAAATATAATAAGGTACAAGGATTTATAACACCTAAATAACGCTGTGTAATACAATGGCAAATCGTAGTATGAAAACAAAACTCTTCACTTTATTGTTGCTCGTGGTAGTCAGCAACAGCTTTTCGCAAACTGCCTTACAGTTGTTATCGGCAACCAAAAAATTCTATACCGCCAATTATGAAATGGATTTTGAAACCATCACTGCACTTTCGTATCCCAAAATGGTAGAAACCATTGGTAAAGAAGTGCTGCAGGAGCAACTCGACAAGTCCTACCAAAATGATGAGTACCGCTTGCGTTACCAATTGGAGAGCATGCCTTTCATCACTCGTAAAATACAAAAAATAGGAAACCAATCCTTTTGTGTGGTTAGCTGCCGTAACCCGGTGCGGTATTTTTATGAAACTAAACTATCCGCCGAAGAAGCCGCTGCCAAAATACCGATCTTACAGGAAATCAATCACACCAAAGACGTGACTTTTGAACCTAAAAGAAACAGTTTTAATGTAAAACGAAGCACCACCTATCTGGCTGTTTTTGATGAAACCACCAACGGCAACTGGGCGTTTTTCAACTTAGATGATGACCATCAAAAAGCGGCATTCAAGACTTTATTTGACGAAAAGACCCAAACGGTATTGGGATTAGGCAAATAGTTTTTACCTTTACTTAACTCAAGAAAAAATCAACCAAAATCAAGATACCATGGCCAAAGGAAAAGATGTACAAAAAGCCGTAAAAAAAGAACCGCTCAAAACGGCTAAAGAAAAAAAAGAGGAAAAGCGACAAAAAAAGCAAAACCCGAAAAGAGATTAAAAAAGTCCCGAGCAATCGGGACTTTTCTTTTATAATTCATCCGGAAATATCTTCCCGGGATTTAAAACATTGTTGGGGTCAAATACTCGCTTGATGCTTTCCATCAGTTCTAAATGCGTACGCGAAAACGCTATATCCATAAAGTTTTTTTGCACATACCCTATGCCGTGTTCGCCTGATAATGTTCCTTTGAGCGAAACGGTTAACTCGAAAATTTCTCTGATACCTAAGGGCACTTGTTTCTTCCAATTGTCATCGGTCATCTCGCCTTTAATGATGTTCACATGCAAATTCCCATCGCCGGCATGGCCGTAGCAAACCGATTTGAAGCCGTATTTAGCACCAATTCGTTTGATGCCGCTCAGCAATTCGGGCAACATATAGCGGGGCACCACAGTATCTTCTTCTTTGTAAACTGAATTCGATTTGACCGCCTCGGCCACAGAGCGTCTCATTTTCCATAAGGCGTTCTTTTGGTCTTCGGTATCGGCAAATAACACTTCATCTATTTCAAACTGCTCTACCACCGACAATATCTTCTCGGCTTCCTGCATCAAAATATCGGGGTAATTGCCATCTACTTCAATCAGCAAGTGCGCCTGATGCTCGGGTTTGATGGTTACGCTGATGCCTTCTACAAATCGAAGCGTCCAATCGATGGCGTCGCGCTCCATAAATTCTAAAGCACTCGGCGTAATTCCGGCACGGAAAATGGCTGACACGGCTTCACAAGCTTCATTGGCTTTGTAAAACGGTACCAACATTAATACGTTATGATTGTTCTTGGGCAACAACTTTAATACGGCTTTGGTAATCACACCCAAAGTACCTTCGCTGCCTACCATTAATTGGGTCAAATTGTATCCTGTAGAGTTTTTCAAGGTGTTGGCTCCCGTCCAAATGATTTCACCGTTAGGCAATACCACTTCTAAATTGAGGACATAATCTTTAGTCACGCCATATTTTAAAGCTCTGGCTCCTCCGGCGTTTTCGGCTATATTGCCTCCTATCCAACAACTGCCCATACTGCTTGGGTCGACCGGGTAAAACAAGCCTTTTTCGGCTACGGCTTCGCGCAAGACTTGATTGATAACTGCCGGTTCTACAGTAACTTGGAGGTTCTGTTCGTCAATTTCAAGTATTTTATTCAACCGTTCTGTTGACAGTCCGATACCCTCATAAATGCTTAACGCCCCGCCGCTCAAACCGGTTCGGGCTCCTATGGGTGTGGTAGGAATTTTATAGTCGTTGGCTACTTTTAGTATGGCGGCAATTTCCTGCGGGTTGGCAGGTTTTACCACAACGCTGGGCGGAAAAACATAATCTTCGGTTTCGTCGTGACCGTAGTGGTTACGAGTAGCCATATCAGTAAAAATGAAAGCTTCGCCTACTATGGCGGTAAGTTTTTGAATTATTTCGGGATTGAGTGACATTTCTAATATATTGAGAAGTAAATGTAAGGATAACAAAAGGAAAAGACAAATCCTTTTTAGCCCCGATTGCAATGGAAATCCTCGAAGAGATTGTAATGGAAAGCGGGAATAGGGACTCCAAAAAAGCCCAAACCCTTCGCTCCTATCGCTTCTTCAAATTAGGCAAAAAATAACAGATTATCCCAATCAACGGCAGGTAAGAACACACGTGATACACGTATTGTATTGAAGTAAAATCGGCTAACTTACCCAGCAAGGCCGAGCCTAATGCGCCCATCCCAAAGGCAAAACCATAGAAAAGTCCGGACACCATACCCAGTTTTCGAGGCAGTAATTCTTGGGCATACACCAATATAGCCGGGAAAGCCGAGGAAATAATCATACCGATGATAATCATTAAGACATCGGTCCAGAATAAATTGACATAAGGCAATAAAAGGGCAAATGGTGCCGCTCCGAAAACAGACAACCAGATTACATATTTTCTTCCGATTTTATCGCCCAGCGGGCCGCCCATTATGGTACCGGCAGCATAAGCTATAAGGTAAATGAACATGTGGAATTGCGCCTGTTTGATAGTCAGGTGGAATTTATCAATGACATAGAACGTGTAGTAAGTGGATAAGCTGGCTGAGTAGAAAAACTTAGAAAAGATTACAATCAGCAGTATGGCTATGGCCCATTTTACTTTGCTTTTGGTTAAGCGTTGGAAATCGGCAAAGACTACTTTTTTCTGTTGGCGGTGGATTAAATGGTCGCGGTACCAATAGGCAATTTTCGTGATGATGGCAATGGCTATACCCGCTGCTAAAACAAACCAAAGCAGGTGTTTTTGGCTGTAGGGCACTACGATTAGGGCGACTAGTAAAGGGCCAAGTGCGGTACCGAAATTACCTCCTACCTGAAAGATAGACTGTGCTAAGCCGCGTCTTCCGCCGGAGGCCATGTTGGAGATTCGGGCCGATTCGGGGTGAAATATAGATGAACCGGTTCCGATGAGCATAACCGAAAGCAAGATCCAGTAAAAGTTATTGGCAAAAGCAATCGAAACCACTCCCGCCATAGAGAACAGCATGCCGTAAATTTGTGAAAACGGTTTGGGATACTTATCCGTATAGTAGCCTACAAAAGGCTGGAATAGCGAAGCGGTCAGTTGAAACGCAAACGTAATCAAACCGATTTGAGAGAAGGACAAGTTGTAGTTCTGCTTCAAAATAGGATATACCGAAGGAATCACTGCCTGAATTAAATCGTTCAGCAAATGCGCAAAGCTGATGGAAAACAGTATAGAGTAGACTGTTTTTTGGGCTAAATCCTTTTTTGACGTTGCGTTTACAATTGAGTCCATTTAAAAAGTGTTTAAAATGAAATACCAAAAAGCCAGTGAGATAAACGACAGCGGGATACCGATACCTACCATCATACTGCTCAACTTGGGTTTCAAGCCATAATTAGAAGCCAATATCGCTCCGGTAATCATAGGCGCCATAGCCGATTCCATGATGGAAACGTCAACCGCTAAGCCTTTTCCGCCCAAAATGATTTTATACAACACCAAGAAAACAGCCGGTGTGATGAACAGTTTGAACAACAATCCCAAGCGAAGGAATTTCCAGTGCTGGCTGCGTTTGTCAATCTTGAGCTGTAAGCCTACCGCTACCAGGGCCACCGGCGTTACTGTAGCACCCAATTTTTGGAAAACGGTTTGAAAGTGGTCGTTAAAATCTACTTTCATCACGTTCATGATACAAGCAACAACAAAGGCTATAAACGGGGGGAACAGCAATATTTTTTTGATGATTTCGTTGCGGCTGGGCTCGCCTTTGGCAAAGATACCCGCAGTGATAATACCCAATGTGGCCATTACGACAAACGAACCGGGCTGATCCACTATGATGGCGGTCTTCAATCCTTCTTCGCCATAAAGGGCCTGTATGATAGGAAAACCAACAAAAGAAGTATTCCCCAAACCAGCCGTGATGACTAAACAGCCTATCAATCGGTTGGGCCAGCCTAATCGTTTTCCGAGGGTATAGAAAAAAGCAAACGACAGCATAAAGCCAATCCACGCAATGCCCAAAGGAAACAACAAATCAGTAGAAATGGAAACCTTAGGAATATAGAACAAGGCCAAAGCCGGCAGCGCTATATAAATAACAAATTGGTTAAGGGCTAAGTGTCCGTTTTTGGGGAAGGCGGTTATGCGTTGCATGCCCAAACCCATAAGTAAGCAAAGAAAAACTAGTAGAATGTTATCCATTCGAAAGGGTAAAATTATTGTGCAAAGGAACGGCAAAAAAAGCAAACAGACTAAAATCAAACGTGAAAGGTTTCTTAAAAAATGCTTAGTTTCGTTTTTTGGGACAAGCATTATTTTACTAAATTTACCCAAACGATTTTCCTTTGAACGACAAGGCTAACAAAAAAAGTGCTTTACACGAAAAAGACGGCATTCCGCCACCGGAGGTCTTCAGTCAGTCGGCTATGGCCAACATTGTCCGTAAGCGGCAAGTACAACCTTCGGCACCGGAGCTGATTGCCGGTATTTTGGCCCAAGACAAAGTAGCCTTGAGTCGAGCCATTACCTTGGTGGAAAGTACCAACAACAGCCATTTATCCAAAGCCAATGAAATCATTTCGGGTTGTTTGCCTCATGCCAACCAATCGGTCAGAATAGGCATTACCGGCGTTCCCGGGGTGGGAAAAAGTACGTTTATAGAAGCGTTTGGCAGCTACTTAACCGCTATGGGTAAAAAAGTAGCGGTCTTGGCGGTTGACCCTAGCAGTACGATTTCGCACGGGAGCATTTTGGGCGATAAGACCCGTATGGAAGAGCTGGTTAAAGATGACAATGCTTATATCCGTCCGAGTGCTTCGGGAGAAACCCTGGGCGGGGTGGCTCGAAAGACCCGTGAAACCATTATCCTTTGTGAAGCCGCAGGTTTTGACACCATCATCATTGAAACGGTAGGCGTCGGACAAAGCGAAACGGCGGTGCACAGCATGGTCGATTTCTTTTTGTTACTAAAAATATCGGGAGCCGGCGATGAACTGCAGGGCATCAAACGCGGTATTATGGAAATGGCAGATGCTATTGTCATCAACAAAGCCGATGGGGATAATGTGGCTAAAGCCAAATTGGCTAAAACCGAATTCAACAGGGCTTTGCACTTGTTTCCGGCTAAAAGTTCGGGGTGGACCCCAACAGTTTCTACTTGTAGTGCTTTTGAAAAAACCGGTATTGATGCTGTTTGGGAAACCATTACCGCTTATCTAACTTTAGTCAAAAGCAACCACTATTTCGAAAACAAGCGTCAGGAACAAAGTTTGTACTGGATGCTGGAAACCATCAACGAACAGTTGAAACAAAACTTTTACCAACACCCTGATATTGCTGAACTACTGGCTACCAGCCAACAAGAAGTACTTCAAAACAAAATCTCTCCTTTTGCCGCGGCACAGAATTTGCTGACACATTACTTTAAAAAGTAAAAGTGAGTTGCGTAGTCCTTATTACTTTTTCTGAAGTTCCTTAGTAGTTTTTAGAATGTTGCTGAACACTTTGTCAAAAGATGTACATGTTTCTACCCAAAGATGTACATGTTTTAGTCAAATGATGTACATCTTTTAGTGTAGTAGTCAGCAGCAAAGTAAAACAGTAACCTTATAAATTCAAAAAGTATGGCTGTTACGTTTAAAATGATTCCCAAAAAGAACATGCAGGTTAGCCCACCCGAGGTTAAATACTACCCTTGTGCGGTGAGTCAGGGCAGAGTAGATTTAGACACCTTATCCCAAATAGTGGCTTCGCGCTCTACGGTAAGTGAGGCCGATTGTTATGGTGTGATTGTAGGATTGACTAGGGCAATAGGAGAATCGCTCCTGAATGGTCATATCGTAGATATTGATTTTTTGGGTTCGTTTGCGCTGACTTTGCAAGGCACTGCTGCCGACAGTGAAGCCGATTTAGGCAAGGCTAACATCAAAAAAACTAAAGTGATTTTCAGTCCGTCTAAGGGATTGAAATCAAGATTAAAAGAAATTAGCTTTAAGCGACTGCGGTAACAAAAAAAATCCCGAACCACTTAATGACTCGGGATTCTAAATCTAACTAACTTATTCTATTATTATATTACTGGAATTCTATTGGACAAAAGGGGGATTATTTGTTTGATTACTAAAAAATTGTTGTCCTAAAAGTCGGTGGCAAACGCGTCCGACTTTAGGGAACAACTCAAATAAACCACAATATTTATTTAACTTTACGTCGATGGATAAATCGTTAAAATTTAGGTTTCCTAACGCTTCTTCTATGCCTTAATCTTAACTACTAACAAATTTCAAATAATTGCCCCTAGCAATTGATGGGCAAAAAACTATATTTACGCTGTTGGATAAACCAAAAAAAAATACCGTTGTTTAACGGGTACAAAAATGAGGTTCCGGCGGTATTTATTTAATTACTGTTCGAGTTACTTTGTAGAATACAGGAATTTAAAGGTTTCCTATCCGAAGCCAACGGTAGGAAAGCACTAACAGCGTAAATGATTTTAAACGACCCTTTCTTTATTGGAATTTGTTTTTTTACTATAGGCTTCTTGTCTTTGGTAGGGTTTACCAGTGCCTATCTCAACTACCTTTTCAAATCAAAAACGTATCGGTATTACAGCTTGTATATAGTAACGCTGTTGTTGTTTATTGTGGCGGTTTATGCTAAAGACACTGGTGATTTTCCCTTAAAATCAGACAGGCGCAATGTTATGCAGTTGGTGGTGGATGGGTTACAAATGCTGAGTGCTTTACTCTTTTGCGCTTTTATTTACCATGCCATGGTTTCGCAGGATGTAAAATATAAAAAACTCAAAAAGGCTTATTATTCCTTTATAGCCTTTACTGGGTTCTACTTTATCATCATGCTGCTTTTCCCTGATTTCGTTAGGGTTAGCTTTTCCTTTTTTGTACTGACGCGAGTAATTATTTATCTGATTTCGATACTGTTTTATTACCACATGGCAAAAGGGCTTAAAATAGTCTTCTTCCGTTACTTGTTTTTAGCAACAACTTTTTTATTTGTGTCCGGGATTTTGGCTCTTTGGGACTCAACGGTCAATGCCAAAACGAGCATTTATACCGGTTTTCATTACTTATGTTATGGGTACTTCTTTGAAAATATTTGTTTTATCGGAGCCTTTATTTACAAGTATTTTATAGTGGATAAAGAAAAACGCGAAGTAGAACACCAGCACAAAATGCAGCTTTTTACCACGAAATTTGAAATACAGCAGCAAACGATGGAATACATTGGCAAAGAAATTCACGATAACATAGGTCAAAAGCTCACCTTAGCCAGTTTGTATACCCAACAATTGGAATATAAAAACACCGAACCTGACAGCAAAGAGAGTATTGACAATGTAAGCCTGTTGATTAATGAATCCTTGGCCGAGATGCGGGAATTAACAAAATCCCTTATCGACAATGCCATAGAAAAAAACAGCATTTATAAGTTGATTAAAGAAGAATGTGAACGGGTTAAGAAACTAAAGTTGTTTACGGTAAAACTCAGCTGCAACATTAAAGATATTGATTTGGATTATCAATCGAAAACCATTTTGGTTCGAATACTGCAAGAGTTTTTTCAGAATAGCATTAAGCATTCCGAATGTAAAAACTTAACTTTACAACTCAATGTTTCCGATAAAAATGTAGTACTGATGCTGGTAGACGATGGTAAGGGGTTTGACATTTCTAAAACCTACACTAACGGAATCGGCTTAAACAACATGAAAAAAAGAACCGAAATGCTCGAGGGCCAATTTACACTGGAAAGCCAACTCAGTATAGGAACCAAAGTAACCGTAACCTTACCACTCAAATGAAAAAGACGATTGCCATAGTAGATGATCATACGTTGATTGCACAAGCGTTGAAGGGGATTATTTCTAATTTCAACAACTTTGAAGTTATTTTTGAATGTGAAAACGGTAAAGAACTCATTACCAAAATACCCACGCTTAAAAGCTTGCCCGATATTGTAATGCTCGACATCAGTATGCCGGAGATGAATGGTTTTGATACCGCATTGTGGTTGAACGAGAACTATACGGAGATTAAAATTATGGCACTGAGCATGCAAAACGATGAACAGAGTGTGATTAAAATGATTCGCAACGGCGCCAAAAGTTATCTGCTGAAAAACACGCACCCGCGTGATTTGGAAATAGCCTTAAACAAGGTTACCGAAGAAGGGTTTTATTATCCTGAATGGGTTTCCAAAATTATTTATACCAATATAAACGGTACGGCCAGCAGTTCTGTTTCCAAACTTACCGAAAGAGAAAAAGAGTTCTTGAAATATACCATCACTGAGATGAATTATAAAGAGATTGCCGAATTGATGTGCTGCAGTCCGAGAACTGTAGAAAGCTACAGAGATAATCTTTTTGAAAAACTGGGACTAAAGACCCGCGTAGGGTTGGCAGTATACGCCATGAGAAATGGTTTTTCTTAGCCCTGTATAATAAAAAAGCCGCTTCAACAGATGGTCTTTCATCCTTTGAAGCAGCCTTAAGTTGTTGAAATTCTATATTATAGTAGCTGGTCTCCTTTTATATACCTAAAGAGACCCGGACTAAGCACTACTCTTCGTAGCCTTCCATTTCTTTATCGTAGAATTCTCCGGCCAATGTAATTAAGTGCTCCATTTCTGATTCCAGTTCGGTTTCGTCTTCGCCTTCAAGATCTTCCAAAAACTCTACTTCATCATCTTTTAAATTGATAATAAAACGAGGAAAATCAAGGTGAATAACAAAAATATCATCAGGATAATCAGAGTTGTCGGCCAGTACAAATTTTGGTAATTCCATAGTTGTTGTATTTTATAAAGAGAGAATAGATGATAAACTGATCGCTAACAGTTGCGGCAAAAGTAAAGAATTAATTTTAAAGGGCTCCTGTCTGTTGGTCTATCTCTAGCAGCTCAGCGGTTATTTATCGGATAAAATTACAGGGGCACTCCCTTTACCCATAAAAATAATCTTAGCATTAGCAGAAGTAGCAATCTCCTTTTGGGCTTTGATTTGTTCGTATTGCAATTGTTTGTCGGTCAGTCCGCTCGAAATAATTCTTTGGTAATCGGCTATCCCTTGGGCTTCTACCCTTTTTCGTTCGGCTTCTTGTTTTTCTTTTTGCAGTACGAATTGCATTTTTTGAGCTTCCTGTTCGGCATTAATTTTACTTTCGATAGTGGTTTTTACCGAAGCAGGCAGGTTGATATTACGAATTAACAGTTGTTCTAAGACCAATCCTCTTTTCTTGAAATCTTGTTCAATAGATTGAAAAATACGTTGCTGAAATTCGTTTCTTTTAGTCGAATACAAGGCCACGGCATCGTAGTAAACGGCGTTGTCACGAATACGGGTTCTGGTTACCGGACGCACAATTTTATCGGTATAGTTCTCCCCTATGCCTTTTAAAATTTTAGGGGCGTCTTGAGGAATCACTCGGTAAAGCACCGTTAAATCAATCACCACTTCCAAACCATCGTTTGATAAAACACGGATAGCATCATCACCTTCTTGGGCGCCTTCGCTATGTATGGCCGACATGGTATAGTTTTGCGTTTGGGCATCAAAAACGGTAATATCCAAAAGGGGGTTAACGAGGTGCAAACCACTTTCTAAAATATCGGGTTGCACGTTTCCGTAAAGTGATTTGACCCCCACTTTACCAGCGTCAATTTGTTTAAACGCAGAGGAAAGCAATCCGATTAGAATGATTACAAAACCCAGTATTTTAAATAGATTGGCAAATTTAGAAAGCGGATTAACATTGTTTTTTAGCGTAATGCTGATAATAATTAAGATAGCACCAATAATAATAGAAAGTATCATTTTACTTGTTTTAAATTATACGGTGATTATACGCAACTGTTAAAAGGAAGTTACAACTTATTGGGAAGTATTTTCTGAAGCCAGCTTTTTGGTCAGGTAATGAAAACGGATGAAAAGAAAGACGGCGGCGGCGGTTAATCCGGCCAATAAACCAATCCATACCCCAACTGCTCCCAGATTGGTCTTGATTCCTAAATAATAGGACGTTGGAAAGCCCACTAACCAATAGGCCACAAAGGTAATGTACATTGGGATTTTTACATCCTGTAACCCTCGTAAAGCTCCAAGCACCACTACCTGAATTCCGTCTGAAATTTGGAAAACGGCGGCTACCAAAAGGAGTTTAGCGGCAATAGTAATCACCTCCTGATTGTCTAACAGTTGGGATTGATTTTCCATGTTGAGAAACAAATAGGGCAAAACCTGATGCAAGGCTACGAACATCACTGCAAAGATAATTTCGATAATAATGGCCAATAAAAAGATGGAACGGGCTACAACTATTAATTGTTTATAATCGTTTAATCCTTTCTGATTACTTACTCGTATCATAGAAACCACACTCAGTCCCATAGCAAACATGAAAGTCATGGAAGCCAAACTCAGCGCGATTTGATTGGCAGCCTGGCTGGTTTTTCCGATATTCCCGCAAAGCCAGATTCCGGCGGTGAACAGCACTACTTCAAACAGCATTTGCATAGCTGAAGGTAATCCAAGGTTGACAATCTTTTTTATTGTTTCTTTCTTGATTTCTTCAAAACTAAACTCTTGAAAATAGGGCTTTAGTTCTTCCTTTTTGACCAAAATAAAATGCATAAAAACCACCATCGCGATACGGGAAATCACCGTACCCAAACCCGCTCCCAGTATGCCCATTTTTGGAAAAACCCAAACCCCGTAAATCAAACAGTAGTTGATAGGAACGTGGATAACATTGGCCATAACAATAGCATACATCGAGATTTTGGTCATCGAAAGCCCGTCTGCAAATTGCTTATACCCTTGATAAATAATCAGGGGAACCAATGAAAAAGCAACCCAAGACAAATACGGACGCGCCAAGGTAATTACTTCTTCAGGCTGGTGTAATAACTCCATTATCGGCTTGGCCAGCATCACTAATCCGAAGAGGGCAAATCCCAGAATGATACACAAAAACAAACCGTGATGAAAAGCCGCACGAATTTTTCCGGTATCTTTTTCGGCATCTGCTTCGGCCACTATAGGTGTGATGGCTGTTGAAAAACCGATACCCAATGACATAGCAACAAACACCAAGCTATTACCTAAAGAAACGGCCGCCAGCTCGGTACTACCCAATTTTCCGACCATTATATTATCAACAATAGCAATTAAGGTATGGCCCAGCATACCCAGTATCACCGGATAAGCCAGTTGCATATTGTATCGAAATTCTTTGGTGTATTGAGCTAAATTCACAGCGCTATTTTTTTCAGTGGGCAAAGATAGTGAGGATTTCTCTTTTTATTAGCCTTAAAAAAATCAATCCTGAAGATTTTAATTCTATTCCTCTTTATATTTGTCTTATGCAAAACATACAACTACTTCCCTATTTTGAAATCAAAGGAATTGCGGCCGCTTCAGGCTTAGTTTATAAAGACGATTCGCTGTTTATTATTTCTGATGACAGCACTTTTTTATACGAATACCGTTTTACCGACAAAGCGCTTAACAAGATTAAACTCTTTGAAGACAGTCAGGAAAGCTTAGCTAAAAAAGACAAAGCCGATTTTGAATCGATAACTCTTTTTGAAAACACGCTTTATATATTTGGCTCCGGCTCTACCAAAAAGAGGGACATTCGAGTAAAATACCATTTGGATAGCCAAGAAATCAAAGCAAAAGATGTATCCAAATTGCATAAAAAACTCCGCCAAACCATAGCACTTGACGAAGACGAACTCAACATTGAAGGCGTTATCATTGATACCGAAAATTATTATTTGTTTCAAAGAGGAAATGGGGCTCAGGCACAAAACGGTATTTTCACGGTTAACAAAGTGGATAAAACTGTACGTTTCCATTTGATTTTGTTGCCCAAAGTGAACTCAATTGAAGCTACGTTTACCGATGCTGTTGAAGTTGATGACAAAGTATATTTCACAGCAGCTTGTGAAGACACCACCTCAACCTATACTGACGGAGAAATCTATGGTAGCTTTTTAGGGTGTATGGATTTGAAAACCAAGGAAGTCACTTTCGTACAGCAAATTGCAGCAAAACAAAAATTTGAAGGCTTAACGTTATTTAAACAAACGCCAACACAACTTGAATTTTTGCTTTGTGAGGATAATGATACCGAAGAATTAGAATCTGTTATTTACAAATTAACAGTAGAATTGTAATTGTTATTTCTCAATTTCACGCAGCGATTCCATTTTCTTATGCGCCAAGAATCCTTTAATGTCTTCAAAATGTTCTTTCACGCGTTTGTTTCCGAATTCGAATACTTTGGTGGCCAACCCATCAAGGAAGTCACGGTCGTGAGATACCAAGATTAAAGTTCCGTCAAAATCTTTAAGTGCTTCTTTGATGATGTCTTTGGTCTTCATGTCTAAGTGATTAGAAGGCTCATCCAGAATCAGTAAGTTTACCGGTTCCAGTAACAATTTAATCATAGCTAAACGGGTTTTCTCACCACCTGACAATACTTTGACTTTCTTTTGAATGTCATCGCCATGGAACATAAAGGCTCCTAAAATATTTTTGATTTGAGTACGAATTTCTCCCACGGCAATATTATCAATCGTTTCAAAAATCGTAGCATTTTCATCTAATAACGAGGCTTGATTTTGGGCAAAATAGCCGATTTGTGCATTATGGCCAACCTCAACATTTCCGCTATTGATTTCAATTTCTTTCATTATAGCTTTAATCATGGTCGATTTTCCTTCCCCGTTTTTCCCCACAAAAGCTACTTTCTGTCCGCGTTCAATTACCATATTGGCATCCTTAAAAATCAAATGGTCTCCATACGATTTCTCCAAATCGCGAACAATAACAGGATATTGACCGGAACGTACCGAAGGCGGGAATTTCAACTTCAGGGCCGAGTTGTCAATTTCATCTATTTCAACCGGAACCAATTTTTCTAACATTCTTACGCGCGATTGCACTTGTTCTGTTTTAGAGAAAGTACCTCTGAAACGCTCAATAAAGGCTTGATTCTCGGCTATAAACTTTTGCTGTTCGTCATAGGCCTTTTGCTGGTGTACGCGACGGTCTTTACGCAATTCTAGATAGTGCGAATATTTGGCTTTGTAATCGTAAATTCTACCCATCGTTACTTCGATGGTACGGTTGGTAATATTATCGACAAACGCACGGTCGTGGGAAATCACCATTACCGCTTTCGCCTGATTGATTAAGAAATCTTCGAGCCACTGAATACTATCCATATCCAAGTGGTTCGTTGGCTCATCCAACAAAATCAAGTCGGGTTGTTTCAACAGGATTTTAGCCAACTCTATACGCATGCGCCATCCTCCTGAAAACTCTGAGGTAGGTCGGTTGAAATCTTCTCTTTCAAATCCCAGTCCTTTCAACACCTTCTCTACTTCGGCTTCGTAATTTACCTCTTCTATGGAATAGTATTTTTCACTAAGCTCCGAAACACGTTCAATCAGTTTCATATAAGCATCGCTTTCATAATCAGTACGAATGGTTAGCTGCTCATTGATTTCGTCAATCTCGGCCTTCATTTTGAACACTTCGGCAAAAGCTTTCGATGCTTCTTCCATAACTGTGCAATTGTCTGCTGCCAGTAAATGCTGAGGCAAATAGGCAATTACCGCTTCTTTGGGCGCTGAGATATTCCCTCGGGAAGGTTTGTTTTCGCCGGCTACGATTTTAAGTAAGGTTGATTTACCGGCACCGTTTTTACCCATTAAGGCAATTTTATCGGTTTCGTTGATGGCAAAAGTCACTTCGCTGAACAGTGTGGTGCCGCCAAATTCTACGGCTATGTCGTTAATAGTTATCATGAGCTATTTTTTGAAGCGGCAAAGATAGTCTAATTTGAAGATGTGTCAATTTGAAAATTTGAAAATGTCTGCTTAGTTTTATTTATCTTTATTGCATCAACATTTCTCCGTAACATGCCTTTAATAGATTATAGTTTCCTGTCCAAAATTTTGCCCAAAGCCAAGATTAAAAAGAGCTTTAGGAAAGCCAAAAAATCGTATCTCAACAGGGTTCGACTGGCTACTTCTTTGTTTTTCTTTGGTATGGGATTTTGTTTTGCCACTTGGGCGAGTCGCATCCCGGATATTAAATCGGTGTTGCAACTAAGCGAAGCGGCTTTGGGAACTTTGTTGTTTGCCATTCCGGTTGGACAATTGATTGCTATGCCGTTTTCGGGAAAAGTGGTCACGCATTATGGTAGCCGCACTATTTCAATACTCGGCTTGTTGTTGTATGCTGTTTGTCTCACTTTACTGGGATTGGCAACCACTAGTTGGCAGTTAGCCATTGGTTTGTTCTTGTTTGGTTTTTTCGGCAACTTTTGCAACATCGCTGTAAACACACAAGGGGTTTATACGCAGCAATTGTTTGATAAGCCCATCATTGGTTCCTTTCACGGTTCGTGGAGTTTGGCCGGTTTCTGCGGTGCTTTGGTAGGTTTGGTAATGTTGGCTTTTAAGCTGAGTCCGTTACAACATTTTGCTGTTGCCTTGAGCTTGGTTATTGCCATAGTACTGCTCAATTATAAATTCATCCTCAAAGTAAAATCAAAACAACGGGAGGAAAAATCAAGCTATTCTTTTTTTAAAAATCCTGATATGACGTTGATTTGGTTAGGCATAGTTTGTTTTTGCGGAATGGCCAGCGAAGGGATTATGTTTGACTGGAGTGGTGTGTATTTTAAAGAAATTATAAAAGCGCCCGGTGCTTTGGTGGTTTTGGGTTATACTACTTTTATGATCAGTATGGCCTCAGGACGGTTTTTGAGCGATATATTGGTTAGGAAATATAGTGCCAAAAAAGTACTCATCAGTAGCGGTCTGGTAATTTCAGCCGGTTTGTATATGGCGGTTTTATTGCCTTATCTGATTCCGTGTACTATTGCTTTTATGCTGGTAGGATTTGGCGTTTCTAATGTAGTACCAATCATATTCAACGTGGCCGGAAACAACGAAAAAGTACCTCCCGGCATTGCCTTAACTATAGTTACCAGCATCAGTTTTTTGGGGTTTTTAATTGGTCCGCCTTTAATTGGATTCATTGCCGAATTGACCAGTTTAAAATACTCCTTTGCTGTTATTGGTGTATTTGGAATAATTATTTCAATTTTGGTAAGTCGATTGAGGCTATTTAAGTAATTACAAACTCAACCGAAACGCTTCAATCACCGGACTGGCTTTACCATAATCAACTTCCATGATGAATAATTCCACCGGTTTAGCGGTTTGAATGCTTGGCAATACATTAGCCTGATTGTTATTTCGGAGCACCACATTGATATTGGCTTCTTCCAATCTTTCTTTTAAAGTAACGGCAAGAATTTCTTCACCCGAGAATATTTTGATAAGTCCCATTTTATTAATTACGAATTAAAAATTATGAATTACGAGTTGCAACCTTTACTCCTCCATTTCGAAGAAGAGTGGTTCAATCATGATTTTATCTGCCAGTACTTCTACTCTTTCAGTGATTTGAGAACAAAAGAACAAACGTTGTGTTTTTTCGATACTCATGGACAAACGTTGTACAATAGCATCATGGCGCAAACGGAAAAGAATATCAGCGTCATCTACCACAAACATTTTGATGGTATTGATATTAAAACCTGCCGAGGCAAAAATGGTGTTTATCTTGGTAGGAGTACCAATTAAAACATCTAATCCCATTGAAATGATGTTTTTATCATAATCGATATCGCCTTTGTCATGTACGCCCAGTATGCTCAAATCGGTGTAAGTACCATATTTTAAAAACAGTTCTTCCATTTCTAAAACACGCTCTTTGTTTTCAACCATAATCAACGCTCGAGTACTTTCGCCCATGGTTTTTTCCATACGTTGAATGACATTCAAAACTATAGTAGTGGTTTTACCGGTACCTTCAGGCGACTGAATTACAGCATCGGCACCACTCTTTATAGTAGAAAAGGTAGCCGACTGTATCTCATTGGCTTCAGTTAATTTGTTTTCAATGAGAGCTTGTTGCAGGCTTGGGTTTATTTTTTTAGATTCATTTTTTTCTTTTTGCTTTTAGCCAACAGAATTCTTCTAATCGTTAACTGCTGATAGCTGACAGTTATTTTGAGGCAAATAATTTCACATCCGTTTCAGAAATCTCAGTTCCGCCTAGGATAATCAATCTTTCTACTACGTTTCTCAATTCGCGGATGTTTCCGGTCCAGTCGTATTCTTGTAATAGTTTGACGGCATCTTTTGAAAATGACTTGGTGGCGTTTCCTTGTTCTTCGGCAATTTTTACGGCGAAGTGTTCTATCAATAACGGAATATCATCTCTCCTATCGTTCAAAGACGGGACTTTGATTAAGATAACAGCCAAACGGTGGTATAAATCTTCCCGAAATCTTCCTTCTGCAATTTCCTTTTTCAAATCTTTATTGGTTGCCGCAACCACGCGTACATTGATTTTGATATCCTTATCGGCACCTACTCTTTGAATCAAACTTTCCTGTAGCGCGCGTAACACTTTGGCTTGTGCCGACAAACTCATATCACCAATTTCATCCAAGAAAATGGTACCGCCATCGGCTGCTTCGAACTTTCCGGCTCGGTCTTTTACGGCTGAAGTAAAGGCTCCTTTTACGTGCCCGAACAATTCGCTTTCAATCAATTCTGAGGGAATAGCAGCACAGTTTACCTCTATCATTGGAGCATTGGCTCTTTCGCTTTTTTCGTGTAATTGGTGCGCCACGAGTTCTTTTCCGGTACCATTTGGGCCAGTGATTAATACGCGGGCATCTGTCAAAGCGACTTTGTCAATCATTTGTTTAATTTGATTGATTGGTTCACTTTTACCTATGATTTCGTAGTTTTTGGAAACTTTCTTCTTTAGAATTTTGTTTTCTACTACCAATTGTTTTTTATCTAAAGCGTTGCGAACAGTATTTAACAACCTATTTAAATCTGGGGGTTTCGAAATGTAATCGAATGCTCCTAAACGCATAGTATTTACTGCCGTTTCCAAGTCGCCGTGACCGGAAATCATAACCATTGGAATTTCGGGCTTTATTTTTTTAACCGCTTCTAACAGTTCTTCACCGTTCATTTTGGGCATTTTGATATCGCAAAGCACTAAATCGTAGTCTTCGTTTTTGATTTTTTCAAATCCCAACTTGCCGTCTTCGGCTTCTTCTACTATATAAGTATCGCTTTCTTCAATAAGTATTCGGCTTAATACTTTTCGGATGGAAAGTTCGTCTTCGATGATTAATATTTTCGGCATACTGTTAAAAATTTATGGATGGCTAACTAGCCCTGATGGGAGCGGCTACCGTGTAGCGCAGACAGCAGGAATATGGTTTAGCATTTGCCCAAGCCATTCGCTCCTAATCCGTTTTGACAAAAGTAGTATAATTTCACATTAGGCACCTTACTTTTGTGCCATCAAAAATAGATTTAATACTTTTACACTTCCAAAACGAACCACTATGTCTACAGCAAAAAAAGATTACAAAAGAATTACCACTAAGTCCCTATTTGATATGAAGGCCAATGGCGAGAAGATTTCGATGTTGACGGCTTATGATTATACTATGGCTAAAATTGTAGATACGGCGGGCGTTGACGTGATTTTGGTAGGCGATTCAGCCAGTAATGTGATGGCGGGACATGAAACGACTTTGCCTATTACGTTAGACCAAATGATTTATCACGCTTCCTCTGTAGTGAGAGCTATTGACAGAGCCTTAGTTGTAGTGGATTTACCTTTCGGAAGTTACCAATCTGACCCCAAAGAGGCTTTGCGTTCGGCTATCAGAATCATGAAGGAAAGTGGTGGTCATGCTGTAAAAATGGAAGGCGGTAGTGAAATTAAAGAAAGTATCAAGCGCATCTTAAATGCCGGTATTCCGGTGATGGGTCATTTGGGTTTGACACCACAATCGATATACAAATTTGGTACCTACACCGTACGAGCCAAAGAAGAAGCGGAAGCAGAACAATTGATTGAAGATGCTAAATTGCTAGAAAAATTGGGCTGTTTTGCTTTAGTTTTGGAAAAAATTCCGGCTGCCTTGGCCGAGAAAGTAGCCAAAACGATTTCCATTCCGGTAATTGGTATTGGTGCTGGTGGCGGTGTAGATGGACAAGTATTAGTAATTCACGATATGCTTGGCATGAACAACGAATTCAGTCCCCGATTTTTGAGACGTTACATGAACTTATACGAAGGAATGACCAAAGCTATCGGACAATATGTAGACGATGTAAAATCGCAGGACTTTCCGAATAAGAGTGAGCAGTATTAATTTGTATGGCTGAGAAGATAGTTTCTACCAAAAATAATTTACAAATCCTTCATGAAGATAACCATGTTATTGTGGTTAATAAGCGCGTAGGCGATATTGTCCAGGGAGATAAAACAGGAGATAAACCCTTATCAGAAGTAGTCAAAGAATATATCAAAGATAAATACCAAAAACCCGGAGAAGTTTTTTTGGGCGTAGTGCATCGCTTAGACAGACCCACTACCGGCATCGTGGTTTTTGCCAGAACGAGCAAAGCTTTAACACGTTTGAATGAATTATTCAGCAACCGCGAAACGAAGAAAACGTATTGGGCTGTAGTAAAAAACAAACCACCCAAAACAGAAGATACACTTATTCATTTTCTGAAACGAAATGAAAAAAACAATACTTCAAAAGCCCATCTAAAAGAAGTACCGGAAAGCAAAAAAGCCAGTCTGGATTATAAAATCATCAAAGAATTAGACAATTACTTTGCTTTAGAAATCAATCTGCATACCGGAAGACATCACCAAATCAGAGCACAACTAGCGGCTATTGGTTGCCCAATCAAAGGCGATTTGAAATACGGTTTTGACCGCAGTAATCCGGATGGCGGCATTCATCTGCATGCCCGAAAGTTGGTTTTCGTTCATCCGGTCACTAAAGAAAATCTTGAAATTATTGCGCCCACCCCAAAAGATGTTATTTGGAATTTGATTTAATACTAAAAATTGTATATTTACGATTAGTTAGTAACCCAAATAACATCTGCTATGAAGAAAATCATTGTAACCCTTGGTTTATTTATTGGTTTTAGTGCTTTGGCACAAGAACATTTTTCCGGAATGAGTACCTCCAATCGTGTTGGTATTATAAACGGAGTGATGAATCCTGCTGAATTTGCAAATCTTTCTAAACGATTTGAAGTTAATATTTACGGACTGAGCTTTAGTGTGGCTAACAATAAAATTGGTTTTAGCGACATCAACTCCGATGCTGATTTTGAAGATTTACTTTTTCAAGGAACAGATCCTGTTGACGCACGAGTTGATGCAGAAATATTAGGTCCCGGATTTGCCATGAAATGGAAAAAATGGGGATTCGCGTTTACCACAAAAGCTTATACCAATTTTAATATTATTGATGTTGACCCTGCTATTGGTAATGCCATTGCCAATGATAATTTGGTGTTCAATACAACCTTACTAAACAGTAGCAATAACCAACGTTTAAATGGTGTTGCTTATGGCGAAGTTGGTTTATCGGCAGGACGGAATTTATTTGAAAACGAGAAGCACCTTTTCAGCGCTGGGATTTCGCTTAAATTTTTATTCCCGGGTACATATTCCAATTTTGGTCTAGATAACCTGAATGGACAAATCACACAAAATGTTTCAGGTGCCTATCTTACTACCAATTCGCCGGCAACGTTAAACATTGCCTATTCCGGAAACTTAGCGGACAGTTTTACCAATTTCAGTGATTATAGTAAATCCATTTTTGGCGGATTGAATGGTACTGCAATTGATATTGGTTTCAATTATCAATGGAAAGGCGGTAGTAAAGACTATAAAGTCAATGCAGGTTTAGCATTCAAAAACTTGGGAAGCATGACCTTTAAAGACAGTAATAATGCTTCAACCAATTATGCTTTTAGCACTCAAGGTCCTGGCCCTTTAGATTTGAGTCTGTTTGATGGAGTTGATAATTTGAAAGATGTAGAAACTATTTTAAGACAAAAAGGTTATTTAACTGAATTACCTAATCAGAAAAGTTTCAAAGTAAAGTTACCTGCCATGATTAACTTGTATGCCGACTTTAAAATCATCCCTAAAATTTATGTTTCCGGTTTTTTACAACAAAAATTACAAGACAACGAAGGCAACGACCAAATTACCACAGTTAATACTTTTACCCTGACTCCGCGATTTACCCTAGGCTTCTTTGAAGCATTTTTACCGGTGAATAACAATGAGATTTCCGGAACAAATGTGGGTGTTGGATTGCGATTCAGAGGTTTCTATCTGGGCTCAGGCTCTATTGTTACGGCCTTAATCAACGACAGCAAACAAGCCGATATTTATACCGGATTCCGCTGGGCCTTTTTGTAAACCCGAATGAGTTTTACGTTGGATATTCATCACAGAAAACAAGCGTTACTGAAATTGCTGAATTCTGTACAATTACATGAAGAGGCCATTATAAAAGCCCTTTATGACGATTTCAAGAAACCGGCTTTTGAGTCCGTTTTTAGTGAAACCAGTTTTATTCTGGCCGAACTTAATCATACAATTACCAATATTCATAAATGGGCAAAGCCGCAACGGGTTTTGCCTTCGCTTTTAAATTTTCCGTCAACGGATTATATCTACAAAGAACCTTATGGTAAAGTACTGATCATTGCACCGTGGAATTATCCATATCAATTGGTGTTGTCTCCTATGATAGCTGCCATTGCCGCAGGAAACCAAGTGGTAGTCAAACCATCAGAACTAACGCCGAACACTTCGCGTATCATAGCCAAAATCATTAGTGAAACTTTTGATAAAAATCATGTAGACTGCATCGAAGGAGGTGTTGAAGTCACACAACAATTACTCGCACAGCGCTGGGACTATATCTTCTTTACCGGAAGTGTTACTGTTGGAAAGATTGTAGCCAAAGCTGCTGCTGAAAATTTAACCCCGGTGACGCTAGAATTAGGAGGTAAAAACCCATGTATTGTTGCCGAAAATGCCAATCTGAAATTAGCTGCCAAAAGAATCGTTTGGGGAAAATTCCTTAATGCCGGACAAACTTGTATTGCACCGGATTATATTTTGGCACATCAAAAAATAAAAAGAACTTTCATTGACTATCTAAAAGCAGAAATTACCACGGCCTATGTTGAAAATCCTGAAGCTTCACCTGATTTTGCCCGAATCATCAATGCAAAAAACTGGAAACGACTGGTAACTTTATTGGAAAACGAAACCATTGTTTTTGGCGGTAATAGTAACGCTTCGGATTGTTATTTATCACCAACCATTATAGACGAACCGAATCTGGAAAGCCCGGTGATGCATGAGGAAATTTTTGGTCCAATCCTCCCTGTTGTAAGTTTTGAAACCGAAGCCGATTTGCAACGCATCATTTCAAAATATGAAAAACCGCTTTCTTTGTATGTATTCTCAGACGATACCCAATTCGCTAAAAAAATCATACAAAATTTTTCTTTTGGCGGGGGTTGTATCAATGATACCGTAGTGCATTTTGCCAATAAACGATTGCCTTTTGGTGGTGTCGGACACAGCGGCATTGGGGCCTATCACGGGAAGTTTGCTTTTGCTACCTTTTCACATCATAAACCCGTTGTAAAAAAAGGAAACTGGCTTGATTTGCCCTTTAGATATGCTCCTTATCAGGGGAAAATTAAGTTGATAAAAAACGTATTGAAATGGTTTTCATAATCCTTAAAAATATGAGACTGTAATTGGCCATTGTATTTTTATTTTTATGTATATTGGAGCAGAAAATAGGTAACCCTTAAACTGAATTGTCTAATTGGATAAAATTACACTACTTTGAATACGCTTGTTTCATTTGCAAACATCAATAGCTATATAATAATCAGTTTATTATTAATTGTTTTAATGCTATTTTATGTAGCTATTAGTAAAACATTACAAAAAAAATTAAATCTCAGCACTAAATATTCCGATTTTGAACCCAATGCGGAACAATTCAGAATCTATTTACTCTTTTTCGGAATAACCATTCCATTGGTAGAAATTATTGTTGATGTTTTCGAAATAAGAGCCACGAGTCATCTGGCTGTTAATTTATCGGTAGGTGGATTGCTTTTGTCTTTGTATTATTTAACCGGCAGATATGACTATTTTTATAAGTCCCTCAATAAAATATTTACCTTTTTATATTTAAGTTATTTTTGCTACATAGCCTACAATGTCTTCTTCAGGCCTTTTGAATTGCTTGCCTACGTTGGATTGATTCTGGGATTTTTCCTTTCGTATTTTGTTATCAAAAACATTACGCGCTATTGGCTGTTTGTTTTTGTTTCAATGCTTACCTTGGCTATAGCTTATTACGCTGTACTCATTGACAAAAAACTAATTATCCTGCTTTTATGCGCTTTTATAACCATCAGTGCCATACATATTTCAACGCATTTAGCCTCCATTGGAGTTAAAAACAAATTCATTTTTTCCGACATTATTGTCAACAACGGAAATTCATTAATTATCACCACTAATAAAAAAGGAGAGCTGTCGTTTTGCAGTGAATCGGTGGAAACCATTTTAGGCTATACGGTAGAAGAAGTTTTAGGTTTTGGTTTTTGGAAATTAACTGAAGACCCCGAGTTTATTGGTGAAGAGTATCACGATGATTATGTTGACGGGAGACTCCACATTCGGAAATTAAAATGCCGCAACGGCGACTACAAATACATTCAATGGAAAGATAAAAAATACTCCGACGATATTACTATCGGAATTGGACAGGATGTAACCGAGCAAGTAAAAATCAAAGACCAATACCGCAGTTTAATTGAATCGGCTGCCGATTTGATTTATGAAATCGATTTAGACGCCCAAATAACTTATGTTAATCATTTCACCGAAAAAACACTGGGCTATTCCAGAGAAGATATCTTAAATAAAAATTACTCCAACTTTATCCGACAGGATTATCTGGACTATGTTGTCGATTTTTATAAAGAGGTACCAAAAGAAGCGCAAGACTATAATGACTTGGTTTTCCCATTGCTTAAAAATGACGGAGATACCATTTGGGTTTCCCAAAAAGTTACTTTAAAAAGAAATGAAAACGGAGAAGTCATAGGCTACTCGGCTATTGCCCGAGACATTACTTTGGTTAAAAATCTTGAAATAGAGCATTACAACCGAAGCAAAAAAGTCAGAGTTCACAATGAGACATTAAAAAAACTAACTTCTCAAAGTTATTCCAACAAAGATACTTTTAATGGTATTCTAAAAAACATCTTAAAGGTAGCGGGTACTAATTGCGCCATTGACCGAGTAAGTTATTGGTCTTACATTCCTGAAGGACTTCGCTGTGAAAGCATTTATTATTTAAAAAGTGATCGTTTTGAAAAGAACTTTTTTCTGGCTATTGAAAACTATCCAACCTATTTCAATCAAATAGAAACCGGTATACAAATTGTTGCTTCGAACGTATACAACAACAACATCACTTCAGAACTTTGCTTAGATTACTTCCCCAAAAACAACATCAAGTCAATGCTTGATACGCCTATTTTTATCAATGGCAAAATCATTGGTATTTTGTGCTTCGAAGCCATCGAAATCACCAGAGATTGGGACAATGAAGACATTAATTTTTCACGCTCTATTGCCGATTTGATTGCTATTGCCATCGAATCCCAAATGCGTATTGAGGTAGAACAAAAATTATCCTATAAAAGCGATATCCTTTTAGAAATAACCAAAAACACTGAACGCTTTTTATTATCAAAAAACACCAGTGAAATCTTTACCGGAATTCTCGAAACAATTGGAATTGTAACCAATGTAGATAAACTTTCTTTTTTTGAAAGTGACAACCAAAATAAAATTTACACTCAAAAATACCGTTGGACAGCAAAAACCAACTCGTTAACTGAACCAAATCCAGAACTGATAAATGTGTCTCATAATGCTATTCCGGAGATTTCAGCACAATTGGTTCAAAACAAAATTTACTATTCCACCATACGAAAAATGACAGACGAGGTATCGCGCACCTTTTTACAGCAGTTGGATACCAAATCAGTACTTTTTATTCCCGTTTTTGTAAAATCTGCTTTTTACGGTTTTATAGTTTTTGACGATTCTACCAAAGAGAGAGAATGGTCATCTGACGAAGTTGGGGCATTGCAAACACTGACCAATAATATTTCTTATGCTATCGAAAGAAATATTAATGAGGCGATGCTTCAGGAAAGCGAAGAAAAATTCCGATTGTTGGCCAACAACATTCCGGGAACCGTTCACCTTTCTAAATACGATGAGAAATGGTCCAAAATTTACCTCAATGACGAAATTGAAAAACTAACGGGATACCCAAAATCTGATTTTCTGTCCAATAAAATTCACTACATCGATTTGGTGCATCCGGATGATTTGAAAATTGTACAAAACAAAGCCAGCGAATTATTTAAAGACCGACAAAAAATACACTTAATCTACCGAATCATCAACAAAAATGGGCATTACATTTGGGTAGAAGAATTTGGAGAACCTATTTTCAAAGGCGAAGAAATTGTTTATATTGTTGGGATTTTTATCGACATTACGCAACGAATGGAAGCCGAAGAAGCCATCAAAGCCAAGAATTATGCAGAAGCAGCCAACAGAGCCAAATCAGAATTCTTAGCCAATATGAGCCACGAAATCAGAACGCCTTTAAACGGAATTATTGGTTTTACCGAACTACTTATGAATACCGATTTGGAAAGCATTCAGAAAAAATACATGGAAACGGTCAATCAATCGGCCAATGCCCTTATGGAGGTTATCAATAATATTTTGGATTTTTCTAAGATAGAATCCGGAAAATTAGAATTGAATGTTGAGAAGTTTGATGTTTACGATTTAGCCAATCAAGTGATTGAATTAATAAAATATGAAGCCAATCTAAAAAAATTAGAACTCAATTTGAACATCGAAGAAAATGTGCCAAAGTACATTTGGATTGACTACATTCGATTGAAACAAGTCTTAATCAATTTACTGAGTAATGCTGTTAAATTTACAGAAAGTGGTAGCATCGACTTAACCATTTCTGTTTTCAAACTGCTTGATAATAATAAAATACAACTCCAATTTTCGGTAAAAGATACCGGAATTGGTATCAAAAAGAAAAACCAACTGCGCATCTTTGAAGCCTTTTCGCAAGAAGACAGTTCAACTACCAAAAAGTTCGGGGGTACCGGTCTTGGTCTTTCCATCTCCAACCAACTTTTGGGGTTAATGAATAGTCAACTGGAACTCAGCAGCGAAGCCGACAAAGGCAGTAATTTTAGTTTCATTCTCGAAGTGAACTATTCTAATGAAATCATAAGCAACGATAATTCGGTTGATTTTTATGCCAAAACAGCTCCTAAAACAAATGTTATTTCAAACGATGCTAAAGTAGTTTTTATTGTAGAAGATAATAAAATCAATATGCTTTTGGCCAAAACCTTAGTCAAACAAATCTTGCCGAATGCTGAAGTAATTGAATTAGAAAATGGTAAAGAAGCGCTCGAAAAAGCACAAAACCAATTACCGGATTTGATTTTAATGGACATCCAAATGCCTATAATGAATGGGTATGAAGCTTCGGTCGAGATCAGAAAACTACCGCATTCAAAAAGAGTTCCGATTATTGCCTTAACTGCCGGAACCATAGTTGGTGAAAAAGAAAAATGCATCGAATTTGGCATGAATGATTATATTCCAAAACCTATTGACAAAGAATTTTTGGAAAATATTATTCGTGAATACATAACTACTAACTAAAAAATCAAGCATATGAAATGGAAAGGTTTAGGAGAAAGTGACAATGTAGAAGATAGAAGAGGCATGTCGGGTAAGGGAAAAGCACTCGTTGGTGGTGGTGTAATCGGTATTATTATTTTGTTACTCAACATCTTTGGTGGCGAAAATGCTCAAATGCTTACACCGGTATTGGAACAAATGAATCAAGGCAATACCACAGAACAAACCGAAAATAGGGAACTTACCGTCGAAGAAAAAGAAATCGGCAGTTTTGCTAGTACTATGTTCAAACTCAATGAAGATACCTGGAGCCAGATTTTTATTGAAAACGGACAAGACTATGATAAGCCTAAAATGGTTTTGTTTTATGACAATGTAGAAACAGGTTGTGGAAGTGCCTCCTCAGCGTCAGGTCCGTTTTACTGTCCGGCCGACAATAAAGTGTATATGGATTTACGCTTTTTTGAAGAACTAAAATCACGCTTTGGAGCCGAAGGTGGTGATTTTGCCATTGCCTATGTCATTGCACATGAAGTAGGACATCATATTCAAAATCTGCTGGGTACTTCGGATAAAGTACGTCAACTGCAAGCCGAGAAAAGTGAAGCCGAAGGAAATAAACTTTCTGTTTGTTTAGAGTTGCAAGCCGATTTTTATGCCGGAGTTTGGGCCAAACACAACAGCCAATATTTGGAAACCGGTGATATAGAAGAAGCCTTGAGCGCTGCCAATGCAGTAGGTGACGATGCCATTCAAAGCAAAATGCAAGGTCACGTAGTTCCTGACAGTTTTACCCATGGCACTTCGGAACAACGCATGTATTGGTTTAACCGAGGTTATAAAACAGGTGATATTTCACAAGGAGATACTTTTAAAGGATTGTTGAATTAACCCAGCCACCCTTCCCTATCCAAACTTCGATACTGGATGGCTTCTGCAATATGATTAGAATTTACACTTTCCGATTGCTCTAAATCAGCTATAGTTCTGGCTACTTTCAAGATTCGGTCATAAGCTCTTGCCGAAAGATTGAGTCGTTCCATCGCTGTTTTCAAAAGTTGTAATGAGGTTTCGTTCAAAGCACAGAAAGTTCTTATTTGTTTCGTGCTCATTTGGGCATTGTAGTGGATGGCTTCAAAATTTTCAAAGCGTTGCGATTGAATTTCTCTGGCTTTGGTGACGCGTTCCCGAATCAGCACACTGCTTTCTGCCGGACGGGTTTCTGTCAGTTTTTCAAATGGCACCGGAGTTACTTCAATATGAATGTCAATCCTGTCTAACAAAGGGCCGGAAATTTTACCCAAATACCGTTGCATCTCAGCAGGCGAAGAAGTTACCGGCGCATCAGGATCATTGAAATAACCACCCGGACTCGGATTCATACTTGCCACCAACATTATAGAAGAAGGATAAGTAATAGAAAATTTTGCTCTGGAAATAGTTACTTCTCTATCTTCTAACGGCTGGCGCATGACTTCTAAAACTTCTCTTTTGAATTCGGGCAACTCGTCTAAAAACAAAACACCATTGTGAGCTAAGGATATTTCTCCAGGTTGCGGATAACTGCCACCACCGACCAAAGCTGCCGCTGAAGCAGAATGATGCGGACTCCTGAAGGGCCTTTGATTCATCAACCCAACCTCTTTTATCTTACCGGCCACACTGTGAATTTTGGTAGTTTCTAACGCTTCTTTCATAGTCATCGGTGGCAAAATACTGGGCAATCGCTTAGCTAACATGGTTTTTCCTGAACCCGGCGGGCCAATTAAAATTATATTATGACCACCCGCTGCCGCAATTTCCATACAGCGCTTAATGCTTTCCTGTCCTTTGACATCAGCAAAATCAAATTCGGGAAAATCCAAGGTTTTATAAAATTCCTCACGGGTATCGATAACCGTAGGTTCCAAGCTACCTTTTCCTTCAAAAAAATCAATGACTTCCAAAACATTTTCTACACCGTAAACATTTAATCCCGACACGATAGCAGCCTCTTTTACGTTTTGTTTGGGCAAAAAGAATCCTTTAAATCCTTCTTCTTTGGCTTTGATTGCAATAGACAAAGCACCTTTTATAGGTTGCAAACCACCGTCCAGTGACAATTCGCCCATGATTAGATATTGGTCAACTTCATCCGCTTTGATTTGTCCTGAAGCCGCTAAAATACCAATGGCCAATGTCAAATCATAAGCTGACCCTTCTTTGCGCAAATCGGCTGGTGCCATATTAATCGTAATTTTTTTGACCGGTAAATTATAGCCGTTATTTTTCAATGCTGCGGCTATTCGATAACTGCTTTCCTTAATAGCGTTATCAGGCAAACCGACTAAATGATAGCCAACTCCTTTATCAATATTAACTTCCACCGTCACGGTAGTGGCCTCTACGCCAAATACTGCACTTCCAAAGACTTTAACTAACATATACTATTTTATTTACAAAATAAAAATAATAAAATAGTTACAAAAGCTGCATCTTCAATAGATAAAATTTGCACAGATGTAAAATAAAGCAAACTTTATGTAAAGTTTATTTGTCTATTTGTAAAATATAATATACTTTTGAATTGAATCAATCTTTTAAGAAATATGAAAACACATTTTTTATTACCAAACAAATTTAAAGTAGTAGGCTGGTTTTTATTTGTGCCTTGTTTTGTCTTTTCGATATTGGTTTCCATACTGAATATCAATTTAGACAGTTATCTTAAAGTAAAAGTTTTTGCTTTTACAGAAACCGGGATAATGGAACCCGACAGCTATTTTACTTTTACAGAAAATAGTATTGCCGATGAATTATTACTTTTTGGTTTAATAATAGGCGGAATTTTAATTGGCTTCTCCAAACTAAAAACAGAAGACGAATTCACCTCCAAAATCAGATACGAAAGCTTAGTATGGGCAACATACCTCAACTACGGATTGATTTTGCTGTTTACTATTTTCATCTATGGCATATCGTACCTGAATGTATTATTTTACAATACATTTACGCTATTGCTGTTTTTCATTATCCGCTTTCATTATCAAATTTACAAACTCAATAAAACCACTGGCGATGACGAATAATTTGAGAGTACTGAGAGCAATTAAAAACATTTCTCAGGAGGAATTGGCCAAACAAATACAAGTAAGCCGACAAACCATCAATGCTATGGAAAAAGGAAAATATGTTCCTTCAACCGTTTTGGCATTGAAACTGGCGCGCTTTTTTGAAAAATCGGTAGAAGAAATTTTTGCTTTGGAACAAGAGGATTAAAGCGATTTACTGCAAATTATCACTCATTAAGTCACTCTTGTTTTTGGCATAATCATACCCTTGCTGCCACCATTGCTTCATTTTTTCTTTGTTAAAAATCAAGGCATTGTTGGTCAATTGGGTTGGAGTGTAATATAAATTGAGTTTTACATTTTTATTGTTGGCAGCCAATTTTCCGATGGTGATATCATGCTTCTCCACTTGATTTAACAAGGTTTGAAACAAATCGATCATCAATGAAAACGGGTTTTTCCCGATAGATTTGGGGATGCTTTGCATTTCGGTTTCCAAAATTACAACATCTACTTCGGTAGCACCACGGTTTATGGCTTCGCGTATAGGAACCAAACTCGAAAATCCGCCGTCACCGTACTCATTATTTTCTTTGGTCACCAAACTCATAAACGGAATGTAGTTGCAGGAAATCCAAATCCAATCACAAAATTCATCATACTCAAAGTCAATAATCGATTTATATTCGACTTCATTTTTAGAAAGATTGGTAACGGTAACAACAATATTACAACCCGAGGCTTTAAGTTGGTTAAATTCGGCCAGAGTGAAGTTTTCTTTGATGTAACTCTTGAGTCGGTGGCTTTCGCCGAATGTTCTCTTTCCTTTTAAAAACTGCAGCAATACATTAAAGTGATTAATGGAAACCACATCGATATCGTCTTTCTTTTTCACCACAAACGGATTGATGTCAAAAATTTTGCTCATATCCACACTGGTGTAAATGCCGTGAATTTTATCAACATTGCCCAAAGCCAAATGCGGAATCAACAAACTTCCGGTGGAACTTCCGATAAGCAAATCGTATTTATGAAATTTTTCCTGAAGCAAATACTGCGCAACGCCCCCGCCAAAAGCCCCTTTACTCCCGCCTCCTGATATAACTAAGGCTCTCATGGTTTTTCGCTTAAGAGTTTTTGCAACTGATTTTTATCGGCTTCCGGTAGTATGGGCAATAACGATTCAAACAAACTTCGATAGCCTTCTTGCGGCAATAATTCTCGAATATTTTCGCGACCAAATTTACTGAATTGCCATTTGTAATGGGTAGTGGCATTGACCAAATTTTTCAAAACAGCAACATCCTTATCACTAATGGTTAATGCGTTAATGATGGCATTTTGGCGCACAGAGCTCTCGTATTTAGAAGATGTATAATCTATTAATTCGTTATAATACTTGGTTTTAATCTCACTTTTATCTTCGGTAGAAAGTATGGAAAACGTGAGAAACAGTATCCTTAAACTTTTATCGTTGCCTCCAATCCAGTTTTGGGCTTTGGCCAAATAATTGCTCCTACTGTCCGGGAAATTTTTCCACAAATTCATAAATGAAATTTCCTTAGTGTCATAAGAGTTGTCGTTCAGTAAGGTTTCATATTTTGATTTGAATTCTAACGGAATTTCCTCTGTAAACTCTGCTACCGACTGGCGTACTTTGATATCATTGGTTTGCAACGCTATATCCAGCAACTCTTTTTTATCTTCAAACGGAATGTATTTTATCTGATATAGAATCTCCGTTTTAACAGGATAAAAAGCGTTGGATTGCAGTATGGTTTTATACGTTTCTTTATTTTCTGCAAATGTTTTTTTTCGCAATTGTTGTGTTTCAAAAAGCGCTTGAATGAATTTATTCTTCTTCAATAAAGCATTAGCTTCCTCAGTTTGAAAATGATAATCCTGCAGCCACGTTTTCTTAAATGCTTGTGTATCAAAATGCGACACTTTTCTAATTTCTGCCAAAAAATCATCGGTTTCGGCATTTTGGTATTGGTACTTTTTCAAATAACTTTTTACTGCTTTCTGAAATGCTTTTGGCCCGATGGCTTCCCGAATCACATGCAAAGCCCAAGCACCTTTTTGGTAAAACGACAGCGAACTGGCTCGCTCATGCATCACCGGAATTGTGTCTGATTTAGCCGCATTGCGCAACTGCAAAGAGGTTCTGTATAGTTGGTGGTAAAAATAATCGTCCCCAAAAACCTGTCGTTCCGCCAACAACGCATAATAAGTTGCGAATCCTTCCTGCAACCAGTGGTGTTTTCCTGAGGTTGCCGTTACCAAATCACCAAACCACTGATGAGCCAACTCATGAGCATTGACATTCACATAATTTCGGTCGTTGAATCCAACATTGTCTATTACAAAGTCTTGAGCGAAAATGGTAGAACTGGTATTTTCCATTCCGGCATAAAGGAAATCTTCTACCGGAATTTGTTTATAGATTTTCCATGGGTATTTCACGCCGATTTCCTTTTCCAAATAATCAAATATTTCTCTGGAATAGCGGTATGTGGTTTCAAACTTTCCGGTGTCTTTCGGCTGAATAAATAGCTGCAACGGAATTCCCGATTTGGAACCTACCGCTTTATTGCTGAAATCGCCAATGGCCACCGACAATAAATAGGAACTCATAGGTTTCAACATTTCGTATTTCCAGATTTTTTTGTCCTTATCCGGCAACACGTCTTTCAAAACACCATTAGATATAACATTGTAATTTTTATCAAACGAAATATTTAAATTAAAAATCACTTTCTCATTCACATCATCAAAACTCGGAAACCAGTGACTCGTATATTTCCCTTGCCCTTGGGTCCAAACTTGTTGATTGCTAATAGTAGCATTGCTGAAGTCGCCATTGAAATACATCGTTTGTTTTGGCTTGGCTTCATAGGTAAAGGTTAAAGTGTATTTCCCTTTTTTATACCCGTCAAACAATAGTAGTTTTTTTCCGGAGTTGCTGAACTTAGCTTCTTTGCCGTTCATTTCTACCGCGTTGAATGTCGTGTTTTGTGCATCAATTTTAATGGTATCCACAGTTTCTTTTACATCTAAAACATACCGAACCGAACCATAGACCTTCTTCTCTATCGGGTTGATGGTAATGTTGCCATAAGCGATTTTGAAATCCACTTTTGAAGATGGTTGGGCGAAAGAAAAAATGCTGAACAGTAGTAAAAAAACTTGACGCATTGGCTTGAATTATTTGTTACGAATATAATCATTTTCAATTTGACACATTTTCAAATTTTCAAATTAAAAAACTATCTTCGCTATGGTTATTCTAACAATCTAAAATGTCTGTTACTCTTCTCCAAACTCCCATCGAATACCTCAAAGGCGTTGGTCCGCAACGTGGGGAATTGTTGCGCAAAGAAGTTGGCATTCACAAGTATGAAGATTTACTCAATTTTTATCCCAATCGGTACATCGACCGAACGGGGTATTATAAAATTAATGAGCTGAACAACAACCCGGCTGAGGTTCAAATCATTGGCAAAATCATTAACATTAAAACTGTAGAATTCGGCAAAGGCAAAAAGCGTTTAGTAGCTTCTTTTGTTGATGAAACGGGCCAAATGGAACTCACTTGGTTTCAAGGTCACAAATGGATTCGCGACACGTTAAAACTCAATACTCATTATGTTATTTTTGGGAAAGTGACCCATTTCAACGGGCAATACAACATGGCACATCCTGAAATGGAACTGAAAAATGAGCATGAACAAAGTCTGCGTTCCGCCATGCAACCGGTTTATCCATCGACGGAAACCTTGACCAATCGCGGCATTTCCAACAGGGTTATCAATAAAATGATGCAGCAAATCTTTTTGGAAACGCAAGCCAAATTTACCGAAACCTTACCCGGTTATTTGATTGATGAATTAAAGCTGATTCCGAAAAATGCGGCTTTGTTTAACATTCATTTCCCGAAGAGTGCTGATCTTTTGGCCAAAGCGCAATTTCGCTTGAAGTTTGAAGAATTGTTTTTCATTCAGCTGCAGTTGATTACCAAAAATTTGGTGCGGAAACACAAAATCAAAGGCCATCCGTTTACCGTTGTTGGCGATAACTTTAATAATTTCTACCAAAATCACCTCCCGTTTGAGCTGACCAATGCTCAGAAAAAAGTACTCAAAGAAATCAGGAACGACATGGGCAGCAACGCCCAAATGAATCGCTTATTGCAAGGCGATGTTGGTTCGGGGAAAACTATCGTGGCGCTGATGGCCATGCTGATTGCTTTAGACAATGGTTTTCAAAGTTGTTTGATGGCTCCTACCGAAATTTTGGCCAACCAACATTTTAACGGGCTAACCGAATTGGCGAAAGACTTAAACATCAACATCAAAATACTTACCGGTTCAACCAAAACCGCCGACCGAAAAATCATCCACGAAGAACTTGAAAACGGAAGTTTGCACCTACTGATAGGTACACACGCTTTGCTGGAAGATAAAGTACAATTCAACAATTTAGGCTTGGCTATTATAGACGAGCAACATCGTTTTGGTGTAGAACAACGCTCCAAACTTTGGCAAAAAAATGACATTCCGCCACACATTTTGGTAATGACCGCCACTCCTATTCCGCGAACGTTGGCCATGAGTTTGTATGGTGATTTGGATATTTCGGTGATTGATGAATTGCCTCCGGGAAGAAAACCCATTCAAACCGTTCATCGCTACGATAGCAACCGTTTGAAGGTGTGGAAATTTATTAAAGATGAAATCGCCAAAGGCCGTCAAATTTATATTGTTTATCCCTTAATTAAAGAAAGTGAAACCATGGATTACAAAGATTTGATGGATGGTTATGAAAGTATATCCAGAGATTTTCCGTTACCGGACTACAGTATTTCCATTGTTCACGGCAAAATGAAACCCGCCGATAAAGATGCCGAAATGAAACGCTTCGCCGAAGGCAAAACCAATATCATGGTAGCCACAACGGTAATTGAAGTGGGCGTGAATATTCCCAACGCCAGTGTAATGATTATTGAAAGTGCTGAGCGTTTTGGTTTATCACAACTTCACCAGCTGCGAGGTCGTGTCGGACGTGGTGCTGAGCAGAGTTATTGCATTTTGATGACTTCTTTTAAATTATCGAGCGACAGTAAAATTCGTTTAGAAACGATGTGCAAAACCAACGACGGTTTCGAAATCGCTGAAGTAGATTTAAAACTGCGTGGTCCCGGAGATATTATGGGCAAACAACAAAGTGGTGTTCTTAATTTACAAATAGCCGATTTGGTCAGAGATAAAGACATTTTGCTTTTGGCACGACACAAAGCCATGGATTTATTAAAAAGAGACGCTTCAATGAGTTTGCCCGAACACCAAACATTGCGAACGGTTTTTATTGAATTGACCAAAAAGAAAAACATTTGGAATTACATCAGCTAGGGAAATTTGTATCTACAACTGTTAAATAAAATCTAAGTCTAACGCCGTTTCCATTGGTAAGAAGTAGTTTTGTACCAGAAACTCCACACCGCAATTTCTATGAAATT
This sequence comes from Flavobacterium phycosphaerae, assembly GCF_010119235.1. Classification (NCBI taxonomy): domain Bacteria; kingdom Pseudomonadati; phylum Bacteroidota; class Flavobacteriia; order Flavobacteriales; family Flavobacteriaceae; genus Flavobacterium; species Flavobacterium phycosphaerae. Next base: position 163,641 of record NZ_JAAATZ010000001.1, read on the forward strand.
AAAACACCTAATTATTACTCTGCTGGTTATAGCCCTTGGCGGCATGATTGTTTACCGCATCACCAAAAACAAAGAAGAAAACGAAAAAGGAAACGACAAGTCAGGCAAAAAGCCGCCGGTTGCGGTTAGTGGCATGGTCGTAAAAACTCAGGATTTCTCGAATACCATTTCGTTATCCGGTTCTATTGAAGCCAATGAACAAATTGAAATTCACAGTGAAGTTTCAGGTATTGTCGAACGTATTTCTTTTTCCGAAGGCAGTCAGGTGAGTAAAGGGCAAATATTACTTAAAGTCAATGATATAGAACTTAGAGCCCAATTGGCACAAGCCAAAACCAAAGAAAGTTTAGCTTCGGAAAACGAAAGAAGAGCCAAGTTATTATTGCAAAAAGAAGCCATCAGTCAAGAAGAATACGACATAGCCAGCGCGGATTACCGAACGGCCAAAGCACAAACCCAATTAATTCAGGCGCAAATTGGTAAAACTTCTATCCGAGCCCCTTTTTCGGGTAAAATTGGACTAAGAACCATTTCCCCGGGGACTTATGTAACACCCGCCACTTTGATTGCCAATTTAGTCAATACCAATCCGCTAAAAATCACCTTTTCGATTCCGGAAAAATACGCTTCGGAGATTGTAAAAGGTTCTCAAATTACCTTTACAGTTCCGAATATGACCGAAAAATTCAATGCCAAAATTTATGCTTTGGAACCGGGTATTGAATTAGCCACCAGAACTTTAAAAATAAGAGCTTTAACCGAAAATGGTAATGGCAAATTATTGCCTGGGACGTTCGCTACTATTGAGCTTCCTTTGCGTAATATCAAAGACGCCATCATTATTCCGACCGAAGCTATTGTTCCGGTGCAAGATGGTAAAAAAGTATTCATTGCCAACAACGGCAAAGCCAAAGAAATAAAAGTAGAAACATTGGCACGAACCGATAAAGACGTAGTCATCACTTCCGGATTAAAAGCCGGAGATACTTTGCTGACTTCGGGGATGATGTCATTAAAAGATGAAGCCGATATCAAAGTAAAAATCAAGTAAACTTCAATAACTAAATTATGAGTTTATCTACCTTAAGCATCAAACGGCCGGTTTTTACGATTGTCATTAATCTGACCATTATTCTTTTCGGAATTATAGGCTACAGCTATTTGGGGGTGCGTGAGTTTCCTTCGATTGACCCGGCTCAGATTTCGGTACGAACCAATTATACCGGTGCCAATGCTGATATTATTGAGTCCCAAATTACCGAACCTTTAGAAAAAGCCATCAACTCCATTGACGGCATCAGAAACATCACTTCTTCCAGTAATCAGGGTTCGAGCAATATTACCATCGAATTCAAACTCGAAAAAAACTTAGAAGAAGCCGCCAATGATGTAAGAGATAAAGTGTCGCAAGCCGTTAGAAGTTTGCCTCAGGATATTGATGCGCCACCCGTGGTATCAAAAGCTGATGCCGATTCTGACCCGATTATAACCATGACCGTTCAAAGCGACACTAAGAATGCTTTAGACTTAAGTGATTATGCCGAGAACGTTATTGCCGAACGGTTACAAACCATACCGGGTGTCAGCAGCGTTCAGATTTGGGGACAAAAACGCTACTCCATGCGCATTTGGATTGACCCCGTGAAGTTGTCTTCCTATGGCGTTACCGTTTCAGATGTGCGCACTGCATTAGAAAAACAAAACGTAGAATTGCCTTCCGGAAAACTAACCGGTGCTAACACAGAGCTTACGGTGAAAACCATGGGGAATCTTTCTAAAGCAGAGGAATTCAACAACATTATTATCATAGCCAACGGTGACAAGGTAGTTCGATTGAGCGATATTGGTCACGCCATATTAGACGCCGAGAATCTGGAAACCCAGCTAAAAGCCAACGGACAGCCGATGGTCGGACTCGCCATTATTCCGCAACCGGGAACTAATTATTTGGATATTGCGGACCAATTTTACAAACAATTTGATTCGTTTAAAAAAGATTTACCCAAAGACATTAAACTCAATGTTGCTTTAGACAATACGCTTTTCATCAAAAAATCAGTAGTCGAAGTAGCGGAAACCTTATTGATTTCCATTTTTTTGGTTATCCTGATTATCTATTTGTTTTTCAGGGATTGGGCTATTGCTTTCCGTCCGCTGATTGATATACCGGTATCCTTGATTGCTACTTTTTTCATTATGTATTTATGCGGATTCTCCGTAAATGTACTAACACTGCTAGCGATTGTTTTAGCCACAGGATTAGTTGTGGATGACGGAATTGTAGTTACCGAAAATATCTTCAAGAAAGTAGAGCAAGGCATGACACCCATTGAAGCGGCGATTAAAGGTTCTAACGAGATTTTCTTTGCTGTAATTTCCATTTCCATAACACTTGCTGCGGTATTTTTACCGATTATCTTTTTAGAAGGTTTTGTTGGAAGACTTTTTAGAGAATTTGGAGTCGTCATTGGTGCTGCCGTATTGATTTCAGCTTTTGTTTCACTGACACTTACCCCAATGTTAAATGCCTATTTAATGAAAGGAGGCGAACAAAAGAAAACCAAGTTTTACACTTTTACCGAACCTTATTTTGAAGGTTTAAACAAAGGCTACGCCACCGCTTTGGAAAACTTTATGCAAAAGAAATGGCTAAGCTTTCCTATCGTTATCGTTTGTATCGGACTGATTGTTTTGTTTTTCAAAATTATCCCCAAAGAAACGGCTCCTTATGATGACAGAAGTTTGATTATTGTAGGAGTTACCACACCTGAAGGCTCAACGTATGATTACACCGATCGCTTCATGCAGGATTTGTCAAAGTTAATTGATGATTCTATTCCGGAGAAAAAAATTGCTTTGGTGATTACCGCTCCCGGTTTTGCTTCAGCTTCGGTAAACAGTGGTAGAGTACGCTTGGCTTTGAAAAATCCGGAAGACCGTGAAAAGTCGCAAAAAGAAGTGGCTGAGGCTTTCACCAAATGGACGAAAAAATATTCCCAAGCCAAAGTAACCGTTTCAGAACAACCTACTATTGCTGTAAACAAAAGAGGTGGCTTGCCAATTCAGTATATCATTCAGGCTCCTAATTTTGAAAAACTACGCGAAAAGATTCCGGAGTTTATGGATTTAGCCAATCAGAATGAAACCTTTTCCAATGTAGATGTCAACTTGAAATTCAACAAACCTGAAATTAATGTGACTATCGACAGAGAAAAAGCGGAGAGTTTAGGCGTATCGGTTTTAGATGTGGCACAAACCCTGCAACTCTCTTTGAGCGGACAACGTTTTGGGTATTTCATGCGCAACGGAAAACAATACCAAGTCATTGGGCAATTTGACAAAAAAGACCGCGACGAGCCTCTGGACTTAACGTCCATGTTTGTTAAAAACAACAAAGGCGAATTAATTCAGTTAGACAACGTCGTGAAAGTAGACGAACAAAGCAATCCGCCGCAGTTGTATCATAACAATCGGTATATGTCGGCAACCGTTTCTGCCGGATTAGCGACGGGCAAAAGCATCAGTGACGGTATTGACGCCATGGATGAAATCAAAGCGAAAGTCTTAGATTCCACTTTTACCACCGATTTGGGCGGAGAGTCCCGTGATTTTGTGGAGAGCAGTTCTAATACCATGTTTGCCTTTGGGTTGGCTTTACTATTAATTTATCTAATCTTATCGGCACAATTTGAAAGTTTTATTGATCCGTTTATTATTATCTTAACGGTACCAATGGCTGTAGCGGGAGCCTTATTTTCGTTATGGTTGTTTGGTCAAACGTGGAATATCTTCAGTCAGATAGGAACCGTAATGTTAATTGGTTTGGTGACCAAGAACGGAATTCTTATAGTTGAATTTGCCAACCAACTCCGAGAACAAGGTTTATCTAAATATGATGCTATTATTCAGGCTTCGGAAGCCCGACTTCGCCCTATATTAATGACGAGTTTAGCCATTGCTTTAGGAGCACTGCCTATCGCTTTATCTTTAGGAGCTGCTGCTACCAGTCGAATCGGAATGGGAGTTGTAATTGTGGGTGGTACTATTTTCTCTTTGGTATTGACTTTATTTGTGATTCCGTCTTTCTATTTGATGTGGTCAAAACAAAAGAAACACCGCCCGGAATTTGACAATATAGAAGCATTAGAAAAATAATTGACTATGAAAATGAAATCACTATATCTTGTCATCCTATTGTTGGTCATTGTGCCCAAAACCAAGGCTCAACAAGTACTAACACTTGAAGAGGCAGTGAAAATTGCTTTGGAAAATAATTTTGACATTCGCATAGCGTCGAACAATCAAAAAATGGATGAAGCCAATGCCACCGCGGGTAATGCCGGAATGTTACCCAAACTCACCGCCAATATTGCTGACAACAACAGCATTCAAAACAGTTCACAAACCCGTCAGGATGGTACTAAAACCGAATTGAATAACGCCAAAAACAATAGCCTTACTTATGGCGTAAGCTTAGACTGGACGGTATTTGACGGCTTTAAAATGTTTGCCAAAAAAAGTCAGTTAGAGGAGTTAAAAAAACTAGGCGATGCCAAAACCAAATTGACCATCATTACCAAAATAAGTGATGTCAACACTACTTATTTTGATTTAGTACAACAACAGCAACAGTTAGCGGCTTTAGACAGTTCAATCGTAATTTCTAACCAACGGTTGACCGTGGCACAAAACCGGTTCAGCATTGGCAAGGCCTCTAAATTGGAAGTTTTGAATGCTCAGGTAGATTTGAATACCGACCAAACCGCACTTTTAAAACAAAAGGAATTGTTGGGCAATACTAAAATTCTTTTGAATCAATTGTTAGCGCGAGATGTCAAAACCGATTTCAAAGTGGCAGAGGTTATTGTGGTAGATAAAGGATTGTTATTACCAACTTTAACCGATTTAGCTACCAAACAAAATCCGGAACTCGAAGCTCAAATTATCAATAAAAAAGTAGCCGAACTACAATTGAAGCAAGTCAAAGCCAACCGCTACCCTACGGTAAAAGTGAATACCGGATATAATTTTTCAGAAAGTCAATCCAGTTTGGGATTCACTTCTTCCTCTTATTCCCGTGGATTGAATTATGGTTTCAGTGCCAGCCTGAATCTTTTTGACGGCTTTGCCCAAAAACGTACCGAGAAGATTGCCCAACTTGAACTGGAAAACTCCAAAATTGCCATCGAGCAACAAACGGCGACTTTGAACGGGCAATTGGAAAGCAGTTACCAAACCTATTTAACCAACTTGGAACTGGTACAATTAGAAGAAAAAAACGAAGGCATTGCCAAGCAGAATCTGGATATCACTTTGGAGAAATTCCGAATCGGAACCATTACGCCAATTGAATTCAGAACGGCACAACTCAATTATATTACTGCTAAAGTGCGTTATACCAATGCGCAGTTTCAGGCCAAACTTTCTGAAATCAGTCTAAAAGAATTGGCCGGGAATTTGAGTTTTTAATGTATTTTTGACGCTATCTAATTCTGAAAAATGATTTCCTATAATACCAAAGACTGGTTTACTTTTATTTTTCGTTTTCACAAAGCCGATACGTTTCGTACGCTTTTCCCAATCATGATTGCCATTGGCTTTTATGCTGCGCTTATTGGTTATTTGGAAGTGGAATTTTGGAAAGTAGCTGAAAACAGTTATATTAAAAACATCACCATCATGCATGGAATGTTGGGTTTTGTCATTTCGTTATTATTAGTATTCAGAACCAACACCGCTTATGATCGTTGGTGGGAAGGCAGACGACAATGGGGAAGCTTAGTTAACAACAGTCGCAACTTAGCTATTAAATTGGCCGTGATTTTGGAAGATGAGAAAGACAGAAGTTTTTTCAGAAAACTCATTCCTCATTATGCTGTCATACTACACAAACATTTGAACAACTCCGAAATCAGTCAGCAGTTGTTTGACGATGTTGATTTAGCAATTGACCACCACAAACACAAACCAAATCAGGTAGCCAAAAAAATGTTTGCGCGAATAAATGAGTTGTATCTTGAAAAGAAAATTTCGGGCGACCAATTAATAATTCTGAATGCCGAAATCCAATCGCTGACCGAAATATGCGGGGCTTGTGAGCGCATCAAAAACACGCCTATTCCCTACTCTTACAGTGCTTTTATCAAAAAGTTCATTTTCTTTTATGTTATGACATTGCCTTTTGGGTATTCCTTTAGTTTGGGTTATTATGTAGCGCCGGTAGTGGTGTTTATCTTTTATGTATTGGCTTCTTTAGAACTAATTGCCGAAGAAATTGAAGATCCTTTTGGTGGTGATGCTAATGATTTGCCTACAGCCAAAATAGCTTCCAACATCAAGAAGCATGTGGAAGAACTCTTATAAGTATACTTAATTAGCAATTATTTGAAACCCTTTTTGAAATAGTGTAGTTTTATGTGCTACTTTAGTAGTTCGATTGTTTTTTTATGGCCTCCAAAATTTTATTAAACAAACCGGCACTTACTCACGAAAAGTCACTCAAGACTTTGGTAGAAAACCGTACCATTTTTTCCTTAGACCATTGCGAGCTGAACATTTTTGAAACCTATCAGAAATCAGACCTCGTGCCGTTGAAGTTTAACGACTTGGTGGTAACAAGCATGCTACGCGGAAAAAAAATCATGCATCTTTTTGAAGAACCGCAGTTTGAATACTTACCCGGTGAAACCGTAATTGTGCCATCGAATGTAGAAATGAAAATTGATTTTCCGGAAGCTACCAAAGAAAACCCAACACAATGTATTGCCTTAGCCATAGACCATAAAATTATTACGGATACGTTAGATTTTTTGAATGAAAAATACCCAAAAGAAGGCAAAAGCAACTTGTGGAAATTAGACCACGAGAATTACTTTTTTTACAACAATGTAGAATTGGCAGGCACCATCAACAAACTCATCAAAGAGTGTATGGGCGACTCCATCACCAAGGATGCCATTGCCGATTTGACTTTGCAAGAATTAATCATCCGTATCATTCAAACGCAAAGTGCCAAACGCTTTGAAAACGAAAAATACATTGACAACAATAGTCCTATATCACCTACGCTGGAATACATCAAAAAGAACATCCGCGAGACTATAAGTTTAAAAGACTTGAGCGATAAAGCCTGTATGAGTACCACTTCGTTTTACCGCTATTTTAAAAGAGAATTGGGCATGAGTCCTATTGAATACATCTTAAACGAAAAGATAAAATACGCCAAAAAACTACTCAGCAATCCGAACATACATGTCAATGAAGTGTCGTATGCCAGTGGATTTGAAGACTGCAATTATTTCATCCGACTGTTCAAAAAGTACGAAGGCGTTACACCCAAACAATACCAGTTGATGAACTTCAGTTCGCACTAATCGTAGCGATTGTAATTTACCGGTTCGAGTTGTTCTAACTCTTCAGGGGTAAACAAGCGGTAATTAATGATAAACGTTTTGCCATAAGGGGTTTCCAAAGAAAATCCTCCTGCACCTATACCCTCCATCACATCTAAAGTGAAATGAGCCATCTTCCAGTATTCGAATAAATCTTTATCGAGCCAAAAATCAAATCCGGCTACCTGACCAATGCACACATCATCGGTTCTCAGAAAGAAACCACCCTTTTCAAAGCACTGAGGCTGGGTTCCTTCGCAACAACCGCCTGCTTGATAAAACATCAAATCACCAAATTTTTCTTTGAGCATTTGTACTACAGCCAAAGCATTATCCGTTACTGCCAATCGTTTCATATTGTTTGTTTTAAGAATAAACAAACCGCAAATTGACCTGTGAAAGCCAATCTGCGGTGTATACTAACCAATTGTTTCACACAATTAAAAGAACCCTAATTTATTTTTGTTATACGAAATCAACATGTTTTTAGTCTGGCGGTAATGCGCCAACATCATTTTGTGATTTTCTCTACCGATACCGGATTGTTTATACCCTCCAAACGGTGCTCCCGCAGGATAAGCATGATAGCTGTTTACCCATACTCTACCCGCATGAATGGCTCTTGGTACCTGATACAATTCGTGGGCATCTCGTGTCCAAACACCGGCCCCTAAACCATATAAAGTATCATTGGCAATTTCGATGGCTTCCTCGGTAGTTTTGAAAGTAGTCACGGCCAATACCGGTCCGAAGATTTCTTCCTGGAAGATTCTCATCTTGTTCGTTCCTTTGAAAACGGTTGGTTTAATATAGTAACCGTTGTCCAAGTCACCGCCTAGTTTATTTTCATCGCCACCAATTAACAACTCTGCTCCTTCTTCTTTTCCTAAATTGATGTACGACATAATTTTGTCTTTCTGTACTTTCGAAGCCTGTGCTCCCATCATTACGGTTGGGTCGAGCGGGTCTCCGGTTTTTACCGCAGCCACACGTTCGATTACTCTTGCAATAAATTTATCATAGATATCTTCATGCACTAATAAACGCGACGGACAAGTACAAACTTCCCCTTGATTCAAACAGTACAATACGGCTCCTTCAATGGCTTTGTCTAAAAACTCATCATCGGCATCCATCACTGAAGGGAAGAAAATATTCGGTGATTTTCCGCCTAACTCTAAAGTTACCGGAACGATATTCTCGGTAGCGTATTGCATTACCATTCTTCCCGTAGCGGTCGAACCGGTGAAAGCTGCTTTAGCTACTTTTGGATTGGTCACCAAAGCTCTCCCTAATTCAGAACCGAAACCATTGACTACATTTATCACACCGGCCGGAATAATATCACCTATCAATTCCATTAAAATCATGATGGAAATCGGGGTATTCTCTGCCGGTTTTAGGACTACGCAATTTCCTGCGGCCAAAGCCGGTGCCAATTTCCAAACAGCCATTAGTAATGGGAAGTTCCATGGAATGATTTGGGCAATCACCCCGATAGGTTCGTGAACAATTAATGAAACCGTAGTCTCATCCAACTCGCTTACCGACCCTTCTTCGGCACGGATTACTCCGGCAAAATAACGAAAGTGATCAATAGCCAAAGGCAAATCGGCAGCCAAGGTTTCCCGAACGGCTTTACCGTTATCTATGGTTTCTGCAGCAGCCAAATAGGCTAAATTATCTTCCATAACCTGCGCTATTTTGATTAGCATATTGCTTCTGTCGGTTACCGAAACTTTGCCCCAAGTTTTGAAAGCTTCATGGGCTGCATCAACTGCTAAAGTTAAATCTTCTTTGTTGGAATGGGCCGCTTTGGTAAACACTTTTCCGTCTACCGGAGAAACCACATCAAAGTATTGCCCGGAGGCCGGCGGTACAAACTTTCCGCCTATATAATTATCATACTTATCTTTGAATGTGGGTCTTTGAATTAAATTACTCATAATTATCTTTTTTTGATTTTATCAAATGTAATTTCAATCCTAAACCCGGAATAGCACAATTCGGGCAATTTATAGCACAATAGTAGTAATATGAAAATTTTAACGGTGCTTAATTAAGGTTACTCAAAAAATAGCGGTAAAAAATCAGCAATCCTGCAATCGAAAAATGAGTTATGACCTTCCTTTTTGGGACAAAATAATTTTTAATCTAAAAACTGTAATCCCTATATTTGCAGCCTTAAAGAACGATACATGAGAATCTCTTACAATTGGTTAAAACAATTCATTAAAATAGATTTAAAATCAGAGGAAACTTCGGCCATTCTTACCGATTTAGGACTGGAAGTGGAAGTGGTGGAAAAATACCAATCCGTGCGCGGCGGATTAGAAGGTGTGGTTGTAGGTCACGTATTGACTTGCGAAAAACATCCGGATGCAGACCGTTTAAAAGTAACTACCGTTGATTTGGGCGAAGGCGCTCCGGTGCAAATAGTTTGCGGGGCTGCCAATGTAGCCGCCGGACAAAAAGTACCCGTTGCCACTATCGGAACTAAACTGTTTGATAAAGAAGGGGTAGAATTTGAAATCAAGAAAGGAAAAATCCGCGGACAGGAAAGCCACGGAATGATTTGCGCCGAAGATGAGTTAGGACTTGGTACCAGCCACGAAGGCATTATGGTATTGGATGAAAAATTGAAACCGGGTACGCCTTGTGCCAAAGTTTTCAACATAGAAAATGACGAAATTTTTGAAATTGGACTAACACCTAACCGTGCCGATGCCATGTCGCATTATGGTGTAGCGCGTGATTTGCGTGCCAGTTTGTTGCAAAAAAACAGCAACATCGAGTTGATTACGCCTTCGGTAAGTACGTTCCGAATTGACAAAAGAACCTTGAAGATTGATGTAGATGTTAAAGACAACAAGCTTGCTCCAAGATATTGCGGTGTTACCCTTTCCGGACTTACGGTAAAGCCTTCACCGGACTGGTTGCAAAACCGATTGAAAGCCATAGGACTTACGCCAAAAAATAATATTGTTGACGTTACCAATTATATCTTACACGATTTAGGACAACCGCTACATGCTTTTGATGCGGCTAAAATCACCGGGAAAATTACTGTAAAAACAGTACCTGCCGGAACCAAGTTCACTACCCTTGACGATGTAGAAAGAACCTTGCACGAAGAAGACTTGATGATTTGTGACGAAAAAGGACCGTTGTGTATGGCCGGTGTTTTTGGAGGTAAAGGCTCAGGAGTTACTGAAACTACCAATTCTATTTTCTTGGAAAGCGCCTATTTCAACCCGATTGCTGTTCGTAAAACGGCTAAACGTCATGCGTTGAATACCGATGCGTCGTTCCGTTTTGAAAGAGGTATTGATCCTAACATTACTGAGTTTGCGCTGAAGCGTGCGGCTCTTTTAATTAAAGAAGTAGCCGGTGGCGAAATCACTTCAGACATCATTGATATTTATCCGAAAGCTATCGAAGATTTCCGTGTATTCCTGAACTTTGATAAAACCACCAAACTTATCGGACAAGAATTACCAAAAGAAACCATCAAGAAAATATTGGCTTCTTTAGACATTAAAGTAACTACGGTTTCTGATGCCGGTTTGGGATTAATTATTCCGTCTTACCGTGTAGACGTGCAACGCGAAGTGGATGTGATTGAGGAAATCCTGCGAGTATACGGATATAACAATATCAATTTTACCAAAAAACTGAATGCTACGGTAGCCAACTCGGCTCGTACCGAAGATTATAAAATACAAAACATCATTGCGGCTCAGTTGAATGCCAACGGTTTTCACGAAATGATGGCCAATTCGCTGACCACACCCGATTATGTGAAGTTATCCGAACAGTTGAAAGAAGAATACAATGTAATGATGCTGAATCCGCTGAGCAATGACTTATCGGCTATGCGTCAGTCGTTGTTGTTCTCCGGTTTAGAGGCTGTGTCTTATAACATCAACCGCAGAAACGGGGATTTGAAGTTATTTGAATTCGGGAAAACGTATCACAAATTGCCTTCGGGTTATGATGAGCCTAAGCATTTGACTTTATTCGTTTCGGGAAACAGAAGTGAAGAAAGCTGGACATTGGCACAAAAACCAACCGATTTCTTTTTATTTAAAGGGTATGTAAGCAGTATATTAGAGCGTTTGGGCGTATGCAAAACCCAAAACAAACCGGTAACTTCGGATGTATTTGCCGAAGGATTGGCTATTGCCTGCGGAAATGATACTTTGGTAGAATTTGGAACCGTGAAAAAATCGATCCTGAAACACTTTGACATCAAGCAGGAAGTGTTTTATGCTGATTTTAACTGGAACCTGATTTTGAAATTATTATCCACCAAAATCAAATTTACCGACATTCCTAAATACCCGGAAGTGAGAAGAGATTTAGCGCTTTTGGTAGATGAAGCGGTGGCATTTGATGCTATTTACAGCATTGCCCGCCAAACGGAAAAATCGCTTTTAAAAGAAGTGAGTTTGTTTGACGTGTACCAAGGTAAAAACCTGCCGGAAGGTAAGAAGTCGTATGCCGTGAGTTTCACGCTGCAAGACACCACTAAAACCCTGACCGATGAGCAGATTGACAAAATCATGAGCAAGTTGCAAAAGAATATGGAAAGTGAATTGGGTGCCAGTTTGAGATCATAAAAATAATCATAGTATATCAAAAGTCCTCTGCCGCCGCAGGGGATTTTTTTTAACATTTCTGTTTCAAAAGTGTAAAAAAGGAAAACTTTGCAACAAAAAGTGTTGCAAAAAATGTTTTTTGAGGTAAGTTGAAACAGAAATGTTAAAATTTGAGTGTTTCAAATCGATATTAGAATAGTTTTCTCGCTAATGATAACAGGAAAATTGAAAAAGAAATTTATTTATCTTTACATCTAATCGCAATCAAGAACCGACAGACGAAATGAAAAGTAAAATTTTTAATTCTCTTTTGATTATCAGCTCGCTTTTGGGCTATTTAGAGTGGGGTAAAAATAGCCATTCGTTTCTTTTTCAAGCCGAAGGTGAAATCCTTTCCAAATTATTTACGGCTCCACTAACAACACTCCATCCCTTTACAGTATTGCCACTGTTGAGTCAGATAATTTTATTAATAACATTATTTCAAAAGACACCCGGCAAAACTCTTACCTACATAAGCATAGTGGGCTTAGGTTTGTTATTAGTATTTATGTTGGTCATTGGCCTATTGAGTTTAAACTATAAAATAATTATTTCCACCATTCCCTTTTTGACCGTATCGGTTTTAGCTATTAAACATTACAGCAAAAAGAATGATGAAGAACCAAAAACTGTTTAGTAATTTTTATTCCCTGTTGGTACAACAACAGTTACCCTAAGAAATAAAAAACAACTTAAAAATAAAAAGTATGGCACTTATCAATCCACATATTAATTTTAATGGCAATGCCGAAGAAGCGTTCAATTTTTACAAATCTGTATTTGGTGGAGAGTTCTTAAAAATCATGCGGTTCAAAGACTTGGCCAGTGATGAATTCCCTATAGCCGAAAATGAAGCTAATAAAATAATGCACATTGCTTTATCCATTGGTCCAAACATTTTAATGGCTAATGATGTTCCTGAAAGTATGGGTCGAACCAACGAAAATGAAAACCGAAGCAAAATCTCAATCAGTACAGAAAGCAAAGAAGAAGCCGACAAATTATTTAACGGTCTTTCTGCAGGCGGACAAGTTGAAATGCCTATAGCTGTCAGTCCATGGGGTTCTTACTTTGGCATGTTTAGAGACAAATACGGCATTGAATGGATGGTAGATTTTGACCCCAATTATAAAGGTCAAATTTAGCAAAGGCCAAACCGCAGTTTATAATTATTCCTAACTTTACTCAAAACTCAACAACAAATAAAAAAGCCCCGAATTATCGGGGCTTTCTAGTACAAAATGTATTTCGAAGTACAGTAAGTATCGTTATGATTTTGGTGTTACTACGGCATCAATTACATGAATCACCCCGTTAGATTGGTTAACATCCGCAATGGTTACTTTGGCGCTTTTTCCGTTTTCATCTGTTATGTACAGGGCTTTGCCTTTCATCCAAGCGGTAAGGGTGCCACCACTTACAGTGTTAAGCGTAGCTTTCCCATTTCCCTTTTTTATAGCTGCCGCAATATCCGAAGCGTTCATTTTGCCGGCTACTACATGGTAGGTCAAAATAGTTTGCAGTGTTTTTTTGTTTTCGGGTTTTAGTAAAGTTTCTACTGTTCCCTTTGGCAATTTATCAAAAGCGGCATTCGTAGGAGCAAAAACGGTGAAAGGCCCTTTTCCTTGCAGGGTACCTACTAAGTCAGCAGCTTTTACAGCGGCTACTAAAGTGGTATGGTCTTTAGAATTTACCGCGTTTTCAATAATGTTTTTAGAAGGGTACATTGGGGCTCCTCCTACCTTTACAGTTTTTTCTTTTTGGGCAAAAGTGGCAGTTCCTACAAACAGAGTCAGGGCAAGACAGGCAGTTCTTAAAAAATTTCCGGTTTTCATAATGATGTGTTTTAAAAGTTATATTGCCATTTACGCCAACCCTTGCTGTTTGGTTTTGGGAAAGTTTCTTTTTTTGAAAAAAATTATGGAAACCTTATAGCCCTAGCCCGGATGGGAACGGCATCCTTTTGTGCCGGTGTTCGGCACAAAAGATATAGTGGACAGCCGGAAACAGCTCCTAACAAAAAACCACCAACTTTCGTTAGTGGTTTAGCATTGCAATTAACCTTTTTATTTATTTTGAAAATGTCATTACGGTTTTTTTGCCGTTTTGCTCACTGGATACCACCAGTTTATTGGCTGTTAATTCATCAACCGCAACCGTTTCGGACTTTTTGGATTTATTGTCGGTCATGGTGATTTTGTTGTCCTCAAAAGTGTAAGTTGCCGGAGTTTCCTTTACCATTGAGTTTTTGAAAGTCATGGTACCGTCATCATTAAAAGTATAAACCGTTTCGGCAATCATTTTTTTCTTCATGTCTTCCAGCGCCTGCTCTTTTCCTTTTGGAGCTACCATATCTAAATCGATAGCCGATAGTTTCCAAACCCCTACTACTGAGGCAGTCGATTCAGGAGCTACTTCTTTTTCAGGAGCTACTTGTGTAGTGTCAGCAGTGGTTACACTATTTTCAGCTTTGTTTGTTTTGTCGGCACATGAAGCAAAAAGCATTGCTGTTACTGCCATTGTCATAAAAATTGATTTTTTTCTCATAATTAAAATTGTTTTCTAAGTTTATAAAAATTACCAGCCTAGTACTTTCTTGAGTAGTTTTTTTCCTTTGCCCTTTTTCTCTTCTTCTTCCGCTGCTTTTTAGCCTCCTCGGCTTTTTTGTCGTCTTCGGCTTTTTTAGCATCGCTGGCTATTTTTTCCTCGGCTTTTTTCTTTTGTCCTTCGTTAAATAAATAGGTATTATCTATCGTAAACATTTGAGGTTTGATTAGAAATACGGTATCACCATATTTTTCATAGCCGATTTTGTCACGATAACTTAATGATATTGAAATTTTAACCATTCTTGATTTATCTCTATATTTAACCATATTTTCAAGTTTGTCGGTGAGTGAAACGGCACCTCTACTGTCATAAGAAGAAAAGTCAGTTCTTGGGTTTTTATCCGTTGTAATATTGTAAAAAGTATTAGTATCTTCTAAAAAGAATTTAATAGCATTTGACCCATCTTTGGTTATTACATAATCACCGCAAGATTTTCCCTCCTCATCCAATAGTTGAACGAATAAATATAATCTGCCTAAACCATAATAGTCGAGACTTTTGAATTTATCAAAAGCAACTTCTATTTTGTTAATTTCTTCGATTTTTGTGATTGTTGTTTCTGAAACTAATTTGTCGTTGATTTTAAGTTTAATTTGCGCATGCAACTGACTGGCAAAAAGAGCCACAAAAAGCAGTATTGACTTTCTCATTTTTATCTATTTAAAAATTTATAGAATCAAAAGTATAGATTAAAAAATGCTGAAAATAGGCAAATGAAAGTTCGATAGTCATGCCTGAAAGTTTGCTGACTATGGTAGAAAATTCGTTTTAAGCAATAGGCCTAAAGCGTATCAATGAGCGCTAAAAATTCTTCTTTTTTTCGGGTGGATAACGGGATAGTACTTTTATTTTTCATCACAATGGTATTGCCACCATCTGATTTAATAAAGTGATCAAAATAGCCCATATTGATTAAATGCGACTGGTGTGCTCTGAAAAACTGAAACGGTTTAAGCAGGGTTTCATATTCTTTTAAGGTAGTAGAAACGACCAATTTTGGGGCATTGATAAAATAAAAAGTGGTATAATTTTTCTCGGATTCGCAGTTTACAATATCCTGAATATTGACCGAATATATTTTTCAGCCGTTTTTAAAACCAGTTTTTGGAGGTTTTTAGGACGTTCTAAATTGGAAAACAAGGTGTTCAGTTTGAGCTCCATTACATCTTTGGTAAGTGCTTCTTCCGCTTTTCTGACGGCCTCAACCAAATCATCAGGATCTAAAGGTTTCAGTAAATAATCGATTGCGCTGAAGCGGAAAGCCCGAATAGCAAAGTCTTCGAAACCGGTTATAAAAATCACTTTGAAAGTAATTGGTTTTAGTTTTTGAAGCAAGTCAAAACCGGTACCGTCAGCCATTTCCACATCCAGAAATACAATATCAGGGATTATTTGTTTGATTAAATTCACGCCGCTTTCTACGCTGTCAGCCTGACCAATAATAGCAATATTAGGACAATTCAATTTTATAATCTCGACATTTTTTATGCGAATAGCATCGATATCATCAATAACAACAGCTCGTAACATAGGCGGTTTAATTTTCGTAAATATAAGGTATCTCAAAAAATACTTTGGCGCCAATTATATTTTTTTGGTCGTCAAGCCGGTTTTCGGTTTGCACTTCAAAATCGGTTTTCTTTGAAATATTGACCAATCGTTCTTTGGTGATTTTCATAGCCAATGATTTATGATTGACCGTTTCTTCATGACTAAAACCCACTCCGCTATCCGTGATTTCAAAAAGCAGTTTTTCGTTCTCAAATTTGAAACTGATGTTGATTTGTCCCTTCTCTATGGTATTTTTCAATCCGTGCTTGATGGCATTTTCGATGAATGGCTGTGTCAGCATGGGTGGCAGCAAAATACTTTCGGAATCCAGTGTTTCATCCACTTCAATATCAAAATCAAACTTATTATTATACAACAATTGCTGAATGACCAAATAATTATCAATCATGGTCAGTTCTTCGCTTAGCGAAATATAGTTTTCATTAGAATTTTCGAGAATTTGACGGGTTAATTTTGAAAACTTAGTCAAATAATTGACCGCTTCTTTGTCTTGTTTGTTAAAAATAAGACTCTGAATATTATCGATAGAATTAAAAATAAAATGAGGATTCATTTGGCTTAACAGTAGCTTTTGATTGAGTTCATTTTTTTCAAAATTGGCAATAGCTTGTTTTTGCTTGTTGCTTTTGTTCAAGAAATAACCAATAGCAAAAAACAAAAATAACACGAAGGACAGACCGATAAGCAAATTGTTTTTGAAGGCATTTTTCTTTTGATTGGCTAATTTAACCGCATTTAGTTTTCGTTCTTGTTGTAACTTAAGCTGACTTTGCTTGGTTTCGTATTCGTACTGCAATTGCTTTTTGCTAAGTGTGTTATCGTTCTCTTCCTTTTTAATGCTATCTTTTATCATAGCATAGGATTCGCCGATTTCAATGGCTTTGGCGAATTGTTTTTGCTGTTTGTATAAACGATATAAGTTTTCTAAAGCTTGTTTTTGAAATTCGAGATGATTGATTTTTTGAGCAAAAGTCAAACCGTTTTTCAGGTTAATTTCGGCTTCCACATTCTTTTTTTGTTTACCCAAAACACTTCCGATAGCTATAAAAGATTTAGCATTGTTTTCGGGTAAACTGCTATTGAGCAAACTCTTTCTGTATTCGGCTAATGCCGAGTCAAGGTTGTTATTGCATTTTTCTGCATTTTGTCCCAAATTAAAATAGATTTCAGATAAAACGTCTTTGTCATTCAGTTGTAAGGCCAACGCCAAACCTCTGTTTAAATAATTGGCCGACGAATCACAATGGTTCAATTCCTGCTGGCACTTGGCAATACTGATGAACAGCAAAACCTTCTGAACATTGTCTTGAAAACTCAGCTCTTCTGTCTTGTAATAGATGTTGTAGGCTTTGATATAATATTGTAATGCTTCATTGTACTTCTTTTGCTCGTTATACAAATTGGCTATGCTTTGCAGCGCGTAGGAAATGGAACTTTTATGCTTTTCTTTTTCAAAAATATGTAAGGCTTCAAAATAGTTATTGATGGATTGCTTGGTGTTTCCAATCTTATTATACATCACTCCAAGGCTCATCAGCACATAAGCTCTTCCGCCGATATATTTGTCGGACACAAAATACTTTGGATTGAAATATTCTAAACTTTTGTGAAGGTTTTTAATGGTAACCAGGTAATCGGTTTGCATAGTCTGGTAAGCCTTATTTACATAATAAACCGCTAAGGCGTCATAGGCTTTTTCCTTAATCGCTTCGTTGCTTTTTTTATCATTTATGGAGTGAAGCGCTGTGGCTTTCATCTTTTCGTTATAGTACTCGTATTCTTTTGAAGTGTTGGAAATATTAATCAAAAGAAGACTGAACGCCCTTATCTTGGATGTATCATTGGCGCGGCTATTGATAACCTGCTTCAACGAATCGATGTTACTATTTTGAGCAGTACAAACCGTTATCCCCAAAAACATAAAAACGAGAAGTAGTTGGCTAATGGCTGTAAATTTGAACATATGATTTTATTTGAAAAGTAAAAGGATTCGTAGCTAAACAAATGTACGTTTTTTGAAATTAGTTTTGGTTGTCCGAAATTTTTAGGCAAAAAAACCACCAACTTTCGTTGATGGTTTTCTATATATTTTGAAAACTAAAATTACATTTTAAAACGTTTTCTGTCGTTTTCGTTTAAGTATATTTTACGCAAACGCAACGATTTTGGTGTTACTTCTACATACTCATCTTTTTGAATGTATTCTAAGGCTTCTTCCAAAGAGAATTTGATGGCCGGAATAATTCTGGCTTTATCATCGGCTCCCGAAGAACGTACGTTTGATAGTTTTTTAGTTTTGGTAACATTCACCGTCATATCATCGCTACGGGTATTTTCACCAATAACCTGACCTTCATAAATATCTTCGTTAGGATCAACAAAGAATCTTCCTCTGTCTTGTAATTTATCAATAGAGTAAGGAATCGCTTTTCCGTTCTCCATAGAGATTAACGAACCGTTGTTTCTTCCCGGAATTTCACCTTTGAATGGCTCGTATCCAATGAAACGGTGTGCCATAATAGCTTCACCGGCAGTGGCAGTCAACAATTGATTTCTCAACCCGATGATTCCTCGTGACGGGATGTTGAATTTTACAATCATACGCTCGCCTTTTCCTTCCATAGATAGCATTTCTCCTTTACGAACCGAAACAAACTCTACCGCTCTACCAGATAAATGCTCTGGTAAGTCAATAGTCAATTCTTCGATTGGTTCGCATTTCACACCATCCACTTCTTTGATGATTACCTGTGGTTGCCCAATCTGCAATTCATAACCTTCTCTTCTCATGGTTTCAATTAAAACCGATAAGTGTAATACCCCACGGCCAAATACCATGAATTTATCGGCTGAATCAGTATCACCCACTTTTAAAGCTAAGTTTTTCTCAAGCTCTTTGGCCAAACGATCTTTAATGTGACGTGAAGTCACAAACTTTCCTTCTTTACCAAAGAACGGTGAATCGTTAATCGTAAACAACATACTCATGGTTGGTTCATCGATAGCGATGGTTTGTAACGCTTCAGGATTTTCGAAATCGGCAATAGTATCTCCAATTTCAAAACCTTCAATTCCTACGATAGCACAAATATCTCCGGCTACAACCTCAGCTACTTTTTTACGACCCAAACCTTCAAACGTGTGTAGTTCTTTGATTCTGGATTTGATTATTTTCCCGTCTCTTTTTACTAAAGAAATCGGCATTCCTTCTTTTAAAACACCTCTTTCTAAACGGCCAATCGCGATACGACCGGTGAAAGAAGAGAAATCTAAAGAAGTAATCAACATTTGTGGTGTTCCTTCGGATACTTTTGGAGCCGGTACATTGGCTACTACCATATCTAACAAAGGCTCTATGTTTGACGTTTGGTTTTCCCAGTGGTCAGACATCCAGTTATTTTTAGCTGAACCGTATACCGTTGGGAAATCCAACTGCCATTCTTCAGCGCCTAATTCAAACATTAAGTCGAAAACTTTTTCGTGTACTTCTTCCGGAGTACAGTTTTCTTTGTCTACTTTATTAATTACCACACAAGGCTTTAATCCTAAATCGATGGCTTTTTGCAACACGAAACGCGTTTGTGGCATTGGCCCTTCAAAAGCATCTACTAAAAGACAAACACCGTCAGCCATATTCAATACTCGTTCTACTTCACCACCAAAATCGGCGTGACCGGGAGTATCAATAATGTTGATTTTGGTTCCTTTATAAACCACCGAAACGTTTTTGGATGTGATGGTAATTCCTCTCTCACGCTCCAGGTCGTTGTTGTCAAGAATTAAATCACCGGTATTTTCGTTTTCACGAAATAATTGACAGTGATACATAATTTTGTCAACCAAAGTCGTTTTTCCGTGGTCAACGTGGGCAATAATTGCAATGTTTCTAATAGATTCCATGTGTGCTTTTTTGTGGGTGCAAAGGTACACTTTATTTTCAGATAAAAAACCAATAACAAATTAGTTTACACTTTATTAAAATTGGGACAAAAGTTTATAAAATCCTTGATAAGTTTTTAGGCAAATTTTAAAACTTATATGAAAATCTATATATTTGGAGTAATGAAAAATAATTCCAATAAAACAACGCTTACCTACGTCCTAATATTACTGTTTGTGACTGTTATTGGTCATAAAATTGTTGCCAATCTTTCTTCTGACCATATCCCTGATACCATTTTAAGATACAGTTACTTAAAAGATCTTGTTTTAATTCTGTTTTCCGGTTTTGTTTTTAAATACATTTTATACCGAAACGACAAAAAAAATGAATCTATTTTTGAGAAGCTTCAGGAAACCAATAACGAAATCATAGAGTCAAACGAACGATATGATATAGTTGCCAAAGCCACGAGCGATACCATTTGGGATTGGAAAATTGAACAAGATAGTTTTATTTGGAACAAAGGAATTCAAGGTGTTTTCGGATATAAAAAAGAAGATGTCGGCAAAACATCCAAATGGTGGTTTGACCGAATTCATCCGGAAGACAGCCTAAAGATGTCTGTGAAATTATATTCCTTTTTGGAGCAAAAAACTGAAAAATGGCAGGATGAATACCGTTTTCAATGTGCTGACGGCACCTATAAATATGTATTCGATAGAGGATTTTTAGTAAAAGACAAAGACGGAAAGCCTATTCGTATGATTGGAGCCATTCAGGATGTCACTAAAGAAAAAGAGGAAGAACAACGCCTTCGATTGTTGGAAACGGTAATTACGCAAACCAAAGATGCGGTCATGATTACTGACATTGACACTTCGGAAAATGTGATTCCGAATATCATCTTCGTCAACTCGGCTTTCACTGATATGACAGGGTATCCGGCAGAAGAAGTTATTGGAAAATCACCCGTGATGTTTTTCGGTCAGAAATCAGACATTTTGGAATTTGACAAATTAAAAACCGCCATTCAAGAGTATAAAGAATGTTTTGTTGAAACGATTAGCTACAAGAAAAACAAAGAGGAATTTTGGATAAATTTTTCCATGATACCGGTAACCAACAAGGATGGCGAACATTCCCACTGGATTTCAATCCAAAGAGATATTACCGAAGAAAAAGAAAAAGAGAAAGAAAGAGAACAACTGATTAGAGAATTAACCCAAAACAATAAAGACTTAAAACAATTCTCCTACATCACATCGCACAACCTGAGAGCACCGTTATCTAATTTAACCGGATTACTGAATTTGGTAGACGACATGACGATAACCGATCCTGAGTTGAAAGAGATAATTAACGGTTTTTCCAAATCGACACATTTACTGAATGAAACCATAAATGATTTGGTGAAAGTGGTAATCATTAAAGACAATCCATCTATTGAAAAAGAGAAAGTCTTAATTAAGGAGATTTTTGAAAACGTTTTCAATCAATTGAGTTTTTTAATTGGTCTTCACAAGCCCATCCTTAAGATTGATTTAGAAGAAGTGACTATTTTAAATATAAATAAGTCCTACTTAGAAAGTATTTTTCTAAATTTACTCACCAACTCCATAAAATACCGCTCAGAGAACAAACAACTGAGAGTTACTATTTCCTCAAAAATTATAGACGACAACCTTGTATTAACGTTTAAGGATAATGGAATTGGCATTGATTTACAAAGAAACAAAGACAAGATATTTGGTTTGTACCAACGTTTTCACAACCATCCTGACAGTAAAGGACTAGGCTTGTATCTTGTAAAATCACAAGTAGAAGCTATGGGTGGCACCATAACGGTAGAAAGCGAAATCGGGAAAGGAACCACTTTTACTATAATTTTTAAAAACAGTTAATAAATGCTAGATAAAATCTTTTGTGTAGACGACGACCCAATAACGCTCATGCTTTGTAAAAAAGTAATTGAGAGAGTCGAATTTGCCAAAGAAATACTCACCGCACAAAACGGTGAAGAAGCTATTCAATACTTTCATGACTTGGCCCAAAACCCAAATGATGCTAGTGCATCGTATCCTAAATTAACCTTTTTAGATTTGAACATGCCTGTAATGAATGGCTGGGAATTTTTGGAAGTTTATTTGCAAAAAGGCTATCAAAACCTTTTCCCGGATGCCAAATTCATTGTGCTTTCCTCGACGATAGATCCAGACGATGTGAATCAGGCCAAGAAATACCCTATCGTGGTTGATTTCTTATCAAAGCCGATAACTAAGGAAATGCTGGAAGATTTGAAAACCCGATTTTAATCAGAACTTTACATAAAATAAAAAAGCACTCAAAACTGAGTGCTTTTTTTATATCTTAAAATAATCTGTTTAGATTATAACTTCGAAACGTGTTTCGTTAGTTTAGATTTTAAGTTAGCTGCTTTATTATCATGAATGATATTTTTCTTAGCTAATTTGTCAATCATAGAAATAACTGTAGATAATTTTGAAGACGCTTCAGATTTATCTGTAGCCATTCTCAATGCTTTGATAGCGTTACGAGTGGTTTTGTGTTGATATCTGTTCAACACTCTTTTCTTTTCGTTGCTTCTGATTCTTTTTAAAGCTGACTTATGATTTGCCATTTTCTTGTAATTTAATTGTAATTAATAATAAACTATTTAGTTAAAAAAGAAAAACCTCCCACAATTATAAAATCACTTTGGTTTTAACTAATAAAACAAAAACGAGAGACACTTCACTTTTGCTTTATAAAACTAATTTACAACTAATTTGTAGCCCGTAGGGGAATCGAACCCCTCTTACCAGGATGAAAACCTGGCGTCCTAACCGATAGACGAACGGGCCAATTTTAAGCCTGATAATTTAGTAGCCCGTAGGGGAATCGAACCCCTCTTACCAGGATGAAAACCTGGCGTCCTAACCGATAGACGAACGGGCCATCTTTGCTTAAAATTGCGGTTGCAAAAATACAACTATTTTTCAATCACACAAGGCTGCAACTATTTTTTTTCTGATTTTTGTTAGTAAGCCTTTGCAAACAGCACTCTGCCAGTAGATTTACCTCCTGAAAAAACGCATTTTCCTTCTTCAGCTTTTTGATCTAAAGGAATACAACGAATGGTGGCTTTGGTCAAATCTTTGATTTTTTCTTCCGTTTCCGGAGTTCCGTCCCAATGGGCAGATACAAAACCGGTCTTATTTTCCAACACCTCTTTAAATTCTTCAAACGAATTGACTTCGGTTATGTGTGTATTTCTGAATTCCAAGGCACGATTGAATAAATCTTTCTGAATTTGCGCTAATAAGTCAGCAATATAGTTGACTGCTCCGTCATTCGAAACAACTTCTTTAGTCAATGTATCGCGGCGGGCAATTTCAAATGTTCCGTTTTCCAAATCTTTTGGTCCAATAGCCATTCTAACCGGAACCCCTTTCAATTCCCATTCGGCAAACTTAAATCCTGGTTTCTGAGTAGTTCGGTTATCAAATTTAACTGAAATTCCAATCTTTTTAAATTGAGTCACCAATTCATTTGCAACCACTGAAATTTTATCCAATTCTTCATCCGTTTTAAAGATGGGTACAATGACTACTTGAATAGGCGCTAAATTGGGAGGCAACACCAACCCATTATCATCGGAGTGTGTCATCACCAAGGCTCCCATCAAACGAGTTGAAACACCCCATGAGGTTCCCCAAACATATTCTTGTTTCCCTTCCTGATTGGCAAATTTAACATCAAAAGCCTCAGCAAAATTTTGACCAAGAAAATGTGATGTACCTGCCTGTAGTGCCTTTCCATCCTGCATTAAAGCCTCAATGCAATAAGTTTCTTCAGCACCGGCAAAACGTTCCGTTTCTGTTTTTAATCCTTTGATTACAGGGATGGCCATGAAATTTTCGGCAAAATCAGCATACACATGCATCATTTTTTCTGATTCTTCAATGGCTTCTGCCTTTGTGGCATGAGCAGTATGTCCTTCCTGCCATAAAAATTCAGCCGTACGCAAAAACAAACGAGTTCTCATTTCCCAACGCACTACATTGGCCCATTGGTTAATTAACAAAGGTAAATCTCTATAAGACTGTACCCAGTTTTTATAAGTCGACCATATGATAGCCTCTGAAGTTGGACGAACAATAAGTTCTTCTTCTAATTTAGCATTCGGATCGACCATCAGTTTCCCAGGACGGGATTCATCATTTTTTAGTCGGTAATGAGTAACTACTGCGCATTCTTTCGCAAAGCCTTCAGCGTTTTTTTCTTCCGCTTCAAACATGCTTTTGGGCACAAAAAGAGGGAAATAGGCATTACTGTGTCCGGTTTCTTTGAACATTCTGTCTAATTCTGCTTGCATTTTTTCCCAAATAGCGTAGCCGTATGGCTTGATAACCATACAACCTCTAACCCCTGAGTTTTCGGCTAAATCAGCCTTAACCACCAGCTCATTATACCATTTGGAATAGTCTTCCGTTCTCTTTGTTAAGTTTTTACTCATAATGAATAGTTTGGCATAAAAATTGTTTAACTTTTTTTAACTAAATAGTTCGGCAAAACTAACTATTTTTGTATAGTCCAACAATATAAAATGCTATAGATATGAAAACTTATTATTTATCCGGCAAAAGAGCATCCATTTATTCCCTATTTGGATTTTTGGCTCTTGCCATTACTTCTTGTGGCTCTTACCAAAACAGTTCTTATTATGACGGAGATGGTGTTTACGGAAATTCTGAAAACAATAACAAGCAAGCCGCTTCAAACGAAAAAAGCCAAAGCAATAAATATCAAGAATATTTCAGCGATTTAAATAAAGATGCTGAAGTATTCACAAATGTTGACAACTATAGCACTGTAACCAATGACTCTGTAAAAAAAGTTGAAAGTTATAACGACAATAATTCTGGCTGGGGGAGCAACCCACAATCAATAACCGTAAATGTTTATGACAACAATTGGGGTTGGAGTTATTGGAACAACTATTGGTACGGCAGTTATTGGGGCTGGAACAGTTGGTATGGGCCATCTTTTGGATGGGGTTGGAACAGCTGGTACGGACCAAGTTGGAGTTTAGGTTTTGGATGGAATAGCTGGTATAGTCCTTGGTACGGAGGATATTACGGATATGGATACAACAATTGGTGTGGTAATTATTATAATCATTATTACTATTCCTATGCCGGCGGAAGAAGAGGTACTGCCTACTATGGTGCAAGAAATGGAAATGGAAGAAGCTATGCCAATAACACACGTGGTTACAGAGGAAATTCTTTAATATCAAACGGTACCAGAAGCCAAAACTTTGGCAGCAGAAACCAAAACTTCAATAACACTCGTTCTAATACAACTAATAACACCGTTAGAAATAATTCTTTCAGTTCGCCACGAACAAACACCAATCAAAATTATAACAACACTACTACCCAACAAGAGGTAACGTGAGATCAACAGAATCGACCCCTACTCGCTCTTACACCCCAAGCAGCAATTATGGTGGAGGAAGATCAACCTACGGAGGTAGCAGCGGTGGAGGTGGAGGATTTAGTGGTGGAAGATCATCATCCGGCGGAAGAAGATAATATCATACTATTTTAAAACACACCTATGTCTTTGTTTACAATTGCATAGGTTTTTTTTGAACAAAAATTAATTTGCAATGAAAAAAAACATACTATTATTATTGACCGGGCTTAGTTTTTTAACGACACAAGCTCAAGAAGCCACTCAGCAAGATGCTCTAAGATTTGCCGTTGAAAACATTACAGGAACCGCCCGATTCCGCTCTATGGGTGGAGCCTTTGGAGCATTAGGAGGCGATTTATCCGCTTTAAATCAAAACCCCGCCGGCTCTACTTTTTTTAACAACAATTATGCTACAGCAACATTAACAAGCTATAATGTTAAAAACAGTTCAAGTTATTTCGGAACCAAAACAAAAGAGAATGACAATTCATTCGATTTAAATCAGGCTGGAGTTGTTTTCGTTTTTACTGATAACAATTCGAAAACCGATTGGAAAAAATTCACAATTGCAGTGAATTATGAAAACAATAACAACTTCAATAACAGCATTTTTTCGGCAGGAATTAACCCCTACAATTCTATCAGCCAATATTTTGTAAACCAAGCAAATGCTTCAGGAGGAATTCCTTTAGAATTATTAAAAACTTTACCTAATGAAACCTATGCCGATTTATACAATTACTTGGGAGGTTTGCCGGATGGTGATTACCCTAATATAAATGGCTTTCAGGCACAACAAGCTTTCTTTGGTTATCAAGGGTATGCTATCAATCCGGTTAGTGATACACCCGGAAACACTCTTTATACTTCCAATGTTCCTACTTCCAATAATTATTATCAGGACTATTATGAGAACACAACCGGTTACAGTGGCAAAGGGACTATTAATTTTGCCACAGTTTATAAAAACATCTTATCGTTAGGAGTTAATTTAAATTTTCATTTTACTGATTTGACAAGAATTACTTCAGTCTATGAAGATTATAATATTAACGATTTAACAAAACTACAATCGCTTCAATTTGATACCGAAACCCACACATTTGGTCAAGGATTTTCATTCAATCTTGGCGCCATAGTCAAAGCTACTAAAAGTTTGCGTTTGGGATTATCCTATGAATCACCAACTTGGTACCGACTAGAAGACGAACAAAGACAAGTAATTTGCGCTGATTGTTATTCGCAAAACAATGCAGTTGTTGTAGATCCAAACACCATCATGATTTATCCGGCCTATAAAATTCAAACACCCTACAAATGGACCGGAAGTGCTGCTTATATTTTTGGCAAAAAAGGGTTGTTGAGCGTTGATGTTTCAACCAAAGATTACAGCACAACCCGATTCAAACCTAAATATGATTCAACCTATAAAATATTAAACGACCAAATGAAAAACAACCTTGATAAAGCTATTGAAGTTCGTATTGGTGGTGAGTATAAAATCAAACAACTAAGTTTACGAGGTGGATATCATTTTGATGAAAGTCCGTATAAAGTTGATGCCACTTTTGGTGACCTAACTGGATATTCTACGGGGATTGGTTATAACTTCGGAGAAAGCCGATTGGATTTGGCTTACTCTTACGAACACAGAAAAATGAATCAAGCGTTAATTTCTTCCGGCATGATTGATCCGGCAAGAATAAGTCAATACAATAACAACGTAACCTTGAGTTATTCCGTTAATTTTTAACAGAATACATCAGAAACAATTAAAACCACTTTATACAAAGTGGTTTTTTTATTTTAACAGTCATGCAACCAATTTAATTTGAAATAAAAGCGTAATTTTGCACTCCAATTTTAAATCTATGAGAACTAAGTCTTTAAAGAAAAATAAAATCAATGTCATCACGCTGGGATGCTCCAAAAACACTTACGACAGTGAAGTTTTGATGGGACAATTAAAGGCCAGCGGCAAAGACGTAGTACACGAACAGGAAGGAAACATAGTGGTTATCAACACTTGCGGTTTTATTGACAATGCCAAAGCTGAGTCGGTAAATACCATCTTGGAGTATGCTGATAAAAAAGACAAAGGTCTGGTAGATAA
The DNA here is from genome assembly GCF_010119235.1 of Flavobacterium phycosphaerae. Classification (NCBI taxonomy): domain Bacteria; kingdom Pseudomonadati; phylum Bacteroidota; class Flavobacteriia; order Flavobacteriales; family Flavobacteriaceae; genus Flavobacterium; species Flavobacterium phycosphaerae. The sequence goes on from NZ_JAAATZ010000001.1 coordinate 191,334, forward strand.
AGTATTTGTGACCGGCTGTCTTTCCGAAAGATACCGTCCCGATTTAGAAAAAGAAATTCCCAATGTAGATCAATATTTCGGGACAACCGAATTACCATTGTTATTAAAAGCTCTTGGTGCCGATTATAAACATGAACTACTTGGCGAACGTTTGACTACTACTCCAAAAAACTATGCTTATCTAAAAATTGCCGAAGGCTGTGATCGTCCGTGCAGTTTTTGTGCTATTCCCATAATGCGTGGCAAGCACGTTTCCCAATCGATTGAAAAGTTGGTAAAAGAAGCTGAAGGATTAGCTAAAAACGGTGTAAAGGAACTAATTCTTATCGCTCAGGATTTGACTTATTATGGCTTGGATTTATACAAAAAAAGAAATCTGGCTGAACTGCTTGAAAACTTAGTAAAAGTAGAAGGCATTGAATGGATTCGATTGCATTACGCCTTCCCTACCGGTTTTCCGATGGATGTGTTGGAATTGATGAAACGCGAACCAAAAATTTGTAATTATATCGATATTCCGTTGCAACACATTTCAGACAACATTCTGAAATCAATGCGAAGAGGAACGACCAAAGAAAAAACAACCAAACTATTACAAGATTTTCGTGCTGCCGTTCCGGGAATGACCATCAGAACCACTTTGATTGTTGGTTATCCGGGCGAAACTCAGGAAGATTTTGAAACCATGCGAGATTGGGTTCAGGAAATGAAATTTGAACGTTTAGGCTGTTTTACATATTCACATGAAGAAAACACTCACGCCTATTTATTGGAAGACGATGTTCCGGAAGAGGTAAAACAAGCTCGTGCTGCAGAAATCATGGATTTACAATCGCAAATTTCTTGGGATTTGAATCAAGAGAAAATCGGACAAACCTTCAAATGCATCATCGACAGAAAAGAAGGCCAACATTTTATTGGAAGAACCGAATTTGACAGTCCGGATGTAGACAATGAAGTATTGATTGATGCTGCTAAATTCTATGTGAAAACAGGAGATTTTGTCAACGTAAAAATTATTGACGCTACCGAATTTGACCTTTACGGCGAACCAGTATAAAAAAAGCTCCAATTGAATTGGAGCTTTTTTTTATCTTAATAACTGAAACTAATTCCTGCTACTAGAAAATTTTTCCCGAATGTTTCTGTATTGTTCTTCGCTCCGTTGTGAATATAATTTAAAGATAATGGCATAGTGATTCCATTGCCCAAATCAAATTCCTTAGTGGCTTTGAGTCCCATATTCACAAAAGAAGCTTCATCATAATCGGCATACGAATAGTACTCCGCTTTATTATTTAAAACCGCACCAATTACCGGCGCTAATTCAATTGAATTAAGGACTTTAGAAGCAGATTTTTCAAATAAAGTAAAAGTATAACCGAGCTCTAGATAAGTAGTGAAATTTTGTTTCGGATTTTCGCCATCAGCATCATAACGGTAATCATTTCCTGCAACTAAAGTACTAATCGTAGCATTAAAAGGAAATTTATAGCCTTCCGAAAAATCGAAGTACAACATAGCGTCTACGGTTTTGGTTCCGTCTTTGCCATAATTGAAGAAACCATTATCAACTCCCTCTACTTTACTCACAGAGGGCCAATAATAATCCCAAAGTTGAAACTGTAAAAAATCATTAAGTTGGTAAGTGGCATAAAAATCGATTTCCTGATATCCTTTGTAAGCTGTTTCTCCATCCGGATAAAAATAATCTCCTTTGAAATTGGTTGTCGCCCAAAAACCTAACGAAAATTTAGGCGTTACAGCATATTCAATCGTTGGTTGAACTGCTACATAATCACCACCCCAGCATTGTCCACGCCAAAGATAGCGACTGACAATATCAACATTTAAATCGAGTTTTTTTTCGTTTGCTATGCTTACCGTATCTTTTTCAGACTCGTTTTCCTGTGAAAAACCGATAGCTGAAACTATCATAAAAAGTAATACTAATAGCCTTTTATTATGCTTCATTTTCGTTTTTTTTACGCAAATATTTATCTACTAATTCAAATAAACGCTCTCTATTTAAAGGCTTTGTGATGTAATCGGTAAAACCGGCTTCTTCAATTTTAAGTTTGTCATCCGATGAAGAATAGGCCGTTTGAGCAATTATAGGCAAGGTAGGACGAATTGGTCTTATTTGTTCTAAAGCTTCGAAACCATTCATCAATGGCATTTTGATATCCATTAGCACCAAATCTATATTGGGATTATTGATGCAAATATCAACCGCTTCCTGCCCATTGATAGCTCGCAAAATTTTGAAATTTTTGTTCTGCATCATTTTTTGGAACAATAGGAAATTGATATTATCATCTTCGGCAATCAGGATAACTTCTTCTTCTGATTTGATTAACTCAATGTTGTTGATTGGTTTTACCACTATATGCTCTACTTTGGCATACTTCAACGGAATAGAGAAATAAAACGTAGAGCCTACACCAACTTTTGATTCCAGACTTATTGTTCCTCCTAACAATTCGACATAAGCTTTTGAAATGGCTAAGCCCAATCCAAGACCTCCCACTTTGATAGAAATATCACTATCTACACGTTTAAATCGATCGAAGATATTTTTGTGATTGTCTTCATCAATACCCAGTCCGGTATCTCTGACAGTGAAATTGATGAGGTCTCTTTTTTCGTCAATTTCGTAACCAAAAGTAACTTCTCCTTCATCGGTAAACTTGATGGCATTCGTCAATAAGTTAATAATAACCTGCTTCAATTTGATATCATCGGTTAGTATATTGAACTCAGCAGGAGTTTTACTTTTAATCAATTTAAAATCGATTGCCTTATTTTTAATCGTAATTTTTACGGTTTCATAAAGCTCATTGACGCAAGATTCTAAATTAACTACTGCAAAATTCGGCACAATCTGATTCGAATCAATTTTTGACATTTCAATCAAATCATCAATAATGGAAACCAGATTTTTTCCGCTTTTTTCGATAACGTTCAAATACTCCAGTTTTTCTGTTTCATTGATATCGGTATTGATAATGAGTTCCGTAAATCCATTGATAGCATTCATTGGGGTTCGAATCTCGTGTGATAAATTGGCCAAAAAGGATGACTTCAACCTATCGCTTTCCTCCGCTTTGATTTTAGCCTTTATCAACTCTATTTTTTGATTGCTGTTTTCTTCGAATAAATTACCAATATAACTAAACTCCCCTGTGGTTTTCTTTAACTCACGTATGGCTTTTTTATTACCGGTTTCCAGCACTCTTCGTATTAAGTCTAAGGGATAATACACTAATCTTCGGGTGTAAATCAAATTAACCAAAAGGTTTACAAAGAACGCCACTATGATAACATAGAGTAAGTTGGTAGTGTTTTCAAAATAGACTGCAAAATTTCTTTTAAAAGAAAGCTCTGCCACCAGTTGATTGTTGTAATCTTTCAGGGGACTTAACGATCTTATTTTGTTTTTTTCTTCGTTTAAATCTGCGTAATTGTCAAGAATTTCAATAGAAGAACTAGTTAATTTTTCTAAATTTTTGATGAATTTTTGATCTAATAATCTAACCACAAAGAAGTAGCCTGAAGCCTTTGTTTTATTTTTTAATGGATCATCTGAAGGGTGAATTGCGGCTCCGGTGACTTCAACAATTCCTTCCGGAATTTTCATATAGAATTTGTTGATGCCCACTTTGTTCAACAAGTCCATTTCAGCTTTAGGAATGAAGTCTACCGATTTTATTTTGGGTGTTTCCGTTCTGATTATAAATTTTTTATTCACATCGTATACACCCAGATAGTCAGCCTCATAAATATTCAATTCATTACCTATCGATTCATTATACCATTTTACATTTCTATCTTTGATAAAGTTTACAAATTCATCCCAATTCGTATCATTATTAATGGCTACCAATATAGGTTTTGCATTAACCTCCAACAACTTACTCACCTCATTATCAAAATGTTCAACAGAATTAGCATAGACTTGTTTTTCTGCTTTTTTGGTATAATAAAACAATGCAAAATAGAGTATTATAAAGAATATACTCGAGGAGATTATCAACCAAAGTATCTTAGGAAATGTCTTTTTTAATGTCATTTTTTCAGTATTCTGAATTTGATTACAATCTTTAAAAATAATCTAAATAAATATGCTGTGATCGAGAATATGCAAAAGAAATTAACAAGTTATCAAGGTTTTTGATCTAAATCTCTTCGTATTTCAATTTAAGGATTAAGGCATTTTTAATATTATTTAAGGGCGGATAGCAGATAAAAAAGCTACATTTGTTTGACCAATTTGAGCTCTTATTTTATGAAAAAAATTATCATTATTGGCTTTCTTTTTTGTGTAGCATTGAGTTATGCACAAGAACCCGTTAAATTAGAAGGCTATGCCCAAGGCACTACTTATCATATTACTTATTTTGATAAAAAAAACAGAAATTGGCAAACCCAAATCGATACGCTTTTAAGACAATTTGACTTGTCGGTTTCTACCTATATTCCCAATTCAATTATATCAAAAATAAACACTAATAAACCTAATGTAAAGGTCGATAAATATTTTATTACTTGTTTTAAAAAAGCCAAAGAAGTTTGGAAAAACACTCACGGTGCTTTCGACCCAACAGTGTATCCATTAGTCAACGCTTGGGGCTTCGGGCCGGGGAAAAAACAAAAAATAGAACAATCCAAAATCGACAGTATGCTTCAATTTGTAGGCTTTGATTTGATTGCCTTAAAAGGAAAAAGAATCATTAAAAAAGATCCACGAGTAGCACTTGATTTTAACGCTTTTGCCCAAGGCTATTCAGTAGATGTAGTCTCCGATTTTTTGAAATCAAAAGGAATTCGAAACTTTATTGTTGAAATTGGCGGTGAAGTTTATGCTCATGGTAAAAAACCGAATGGCGAAAACTGGAAAGTTGGCATTGAACAACCTTATGACAATAAAGAAAGTGAAAACCCTTATAACATTATTGCCAATCTTGAAAATTTGGCATTAGCTACTTCGGGAAATTACCGCCGATTTATTATAGAAAACGGAGTAAAATATGCTCACCACCTTGATCCGAAAACCGGTTATCCTACCAAAAACAATTTACTCAGTGCTTCTATATTTTCAAAACAATGTATTGCCTCTGATGCAAATGCTACCGGGGTTTTGGTTATGGGATTGGATAAAGCGAAAGTATTTTTACAACAGCATCCGGAATTACAAGCTTATCTGATTTATTCAGATGAAAAAGGGAATTTCAAGACCTACAGCACTGATGGACTGTCTGCCATTTTAGAAAAAACAAAATAAAAAAAGCACCTATTTTTGAATTTAGGTGCTTTTACAGTTTAGTAAAAAATTGGGTTATTTACTAACTATGACTTCATAATTGGAAACGCCATTATCGTTTTGCAAACTAATGATATAATTACCCGCTGTCACATTAGATAAATCAACACTAAGCGTAGTATTGACAACCGATTGTTTCATTTCCTGTTGGTAAACTATTTTGCCCAACAAATCATATACCTTGATACTTTTCACTTCGTTTTTTGCATCAATATTAAAAATGCCTTTTGAAGGAACCGGGTAGATAACAACTACCGGATTTTCTGTTAAATTTTGCTCTACCGACAAAGCCGTTGGTAACCAATGTAAGGTAACCGAATTAATGTAAGTATCTCCGGTTGGAGTAAGTGTTTGCTCGTTAGGACCCTTGGTAAAAGTAAAGCCAATTAACTCGTTGTGAATATTATTGGCACCATCATTCCAGGAACTTTCTACCCAAATTTTATAGGTTCCATCTACAACGGTAGTTCCATTGGTAGCTCCTACTACATTTTTTCCGTCCCAGGTAATCGTTTTGGCACCAAAAGCAGTTGGGCTTGTGGAAGTAGTTCTTGTGGCTCCGGTAGAAGCATCAGTAGTATTACAAGTAGATCCTGTAGCTACTGTGGTGCTTGAACATCCTGATTTGCTGGCCCAAGTAGGCAAATGGTCATCTGTTGATGTAGAAGTGTAACGGCATTTTGTTTTAATAAATGTTCCGGTACCATTTTCAATCCAAACGGCGTAAACATTCTTAACTCCTTGATTTAAGGAAGGGCTCGTAGGCTGTGGTTGAGTATAGGTAAATGTTAATGTCCCTGCAGTTTGTGCATTCATATTGGCACCAAAGCATAACATAACAACTAAACCTAAATTCAGTAGTACTCTTTTCATTTTAATTGTGGTATTTATATTATTTGATTAGGTTGTTTACAGAAAACTATTTGTTTTCCATGGGTAATTTTAAAGTAATTTTGGCGGTTTCCGCCAAGGTCTTTTTGGCCAGTGCAGGAACTGCTATCTTGTAGTCTGCTAACTTAATATTGAATCCTCCCGAAATAATCAGCTTATTGCCATCAGCAGCCAAGGTCATTTTGGTTTTAATTTTATTGGTAACTCCGTGAATGGTTAAGTCACCTTCAACATCATAATTTCCTGATTTACCATCATAGCTCAACACTTTTCCTTTGAAACTGGCTTTTGGCAGCTTATCGCTTTCCATATAATTTTCATTGAAATGTTCTTCCATCAATGGCAATTTGAATTTGAACGATTTGACCATAGCTTGTACCACTAAATCACCGGTAGTTTTATCAAAAATACTGGAAACTGTACTATTGGTTGCATAAACTAAATCGGTTGCACCGGGAACGGTAGCGTCAAATTTTATTTCTCCTGAACGGGTTAGCATTTTTTGTGAAAAAACCATTCCACTCATTAAAAATGCTACTGCGATGATTATTACTTTTTTCATAATTTTTATTCTTCTATTAAACCTTGGGCAATCCAGGCATTAAACATATCAATTTGTACTTGTGGTAATTTTCCGCTTTGCGGCATCAATGCACAGGAGTTTCCATCAAGACGACATGAAATTGACTCAGCGTAATCAACAACCTCTTGGTAAGTTTCTAATGGCGAACTCGATTCGGTACCATTTGTACTGTGGCAGGATACACATTGTGCACTCATTAAAGGTTTTATATTGGCTTTGTAGGTAGGATTTTCAACATACCCAAAAACATCGGCATAAGTATCGGATTCACAAGACATAACAAATGAACCTAAGGCGATTAACAAAATAAATTTTACTGTTTTCATAGTCTTAAAAAACTCTATATAAATTAAATCCAAAATAAACACTTCCGCCATTCCATTTTCCGGTAGCATTGGTAAAATAGGCAATATCATTCATTGGTTGTGCATTGGAGAAAACCAACTGAAATACGTGACCTCCGGTATCAATATCAAAACCTGCTGTTAACGGATTGTGATAGTATTCATGCTCTTCCGGGTTTACACGAGCTGCATATTCTAAATTGAAACTAATGCGTTTTGATATTTTACATCTACCACCCATACCTACTACAAATTGGTCTTTTTTATCTGTCCCGGGTTGTAAATCATAAAGGTTTTTGTGAATGTACACCGGAACAACTTCGAGTGAAATTGCATCAGAAAATTTTCTTGAAATCAACAATTGGGTTGAATAAGCTAAACGATTAGATTGTTTGAAATTAGGGTATAAAGCTTTATCGAACTTAGAACCGTTAACATCTAAAGTATTGTAGCCAACTATAGTAACCGGAAAACCATCTTCCATTTGATTGGCCAATCGGTATTTTAAACCGGCTTCAAAAGTTTTATTATAAGTGTGACGAGCTAAACTGATGTTTAACCAATTGGTCACTCCATAAATCCCACCAATTTTAGTTAATGCGTTATCGAAACCGAAGAAATTATTAATTCCTTCTTTTAAATCACCAAAGCGGTGAGACACTAAAAAATACCATTCGTTTTTGTTGGTCATTTTAGTTGACTGCATGCTACAAACTTGCAATCCTTTGAAAGCTGATGCGGTAATTTCTTTTTGTTTTGGCACCGAATCGAGTTCACTCATCAAATCTTGTGCACTTGCTGTGTGAAAAGCAATGAGCAAGAGCGCTGAACCCGCCATTTTACTTAATTTCATTTTGATTTTATTTATTGGTTGATATGTTACATTGATCTAGCCTCAGTTCTCCTAAAAGATCGTCAAAGCCAACTACGCGACCTTTGACTGTTGCTTTTTGATTCACTTTGACAATGGTATTGGCTGTAGTAAAACTGCAATTTACTGTATTATCTAATATTACTTCAGTACCTTTTACCGAAGTTACCGTACCGGAAACCGCTATCGGTTTTTCTAAATATTTTTTATTAGAAGCCTCAACATTAGAAGTAAACTCGGCAACTATAGCGGCAGAAGTTACAGTAAAGGCAGTATCTTCAGCTTGTATGTCGCGTTTACCCCCGTGATACACATAATAGCGAACGGCAAAAAAACCAACGGCTAACACGACAATTACAAAAATTAAAAACTTTATTTTTCTGCTCATAGGATACGTTCTTTAATGATGTTTATCGGCTAAAATACTATTTCAAATTCAATGTTGTGAAACAATACTGTTAGTAAATCAATCTATATTGGCTTAAACATATAGTGTTAAAAAAACCCTACTCGAGTTTTCTTAAGATTTCTTAAGCAAGATTATTTTTTAAAAAACTACACAGTCAGCAAACCAAAATCGCGCAAAGTGACCATAGGCTTTGAATACCAAAACAATTCAAAATCATCAAACTGCGTTTCAAAATCGGCTTTAAGTTGGGCAAAAGTCTGGCCTTTTTGATTTGTTACCGATAGGGTATCTAAAATTGCTGCCAACCACTCGCCTTTCTCTTTTTCTACTGCGATTTCAATTTTTCCGGTATTGCTGTGAAAACTTAATTGCATCATTTCCCAGGAATGCCCTTTCTTGTATTTACTAAATATTTCGGTTTTTGGTTTTCCGCCCAGCCAAATAATCTTGGCCGAAGGTTTTGTGGACAACAATTGTTCTTTCTCTAATGACGTAATTATAAAGTCAGCGGGAATGGTTGTTTTGGGGATTTTGAAATCAAACCAATCCTGCAACTCATACTCGAAACCAATGCCATGCATGTAATTGAACAACGACTTCTTCAATCCGAAACTGAACTTATCGTGGTTAATACCTGTTTTGTCTTTAAACTGAATATCGTTATTGGCAAATGAAATTTCATTTAGCTCGGGAATTACTCCGAATGCTTCCGGAAACAAGCCTACCGGACTATGCGCTGTCATGGCAAACTGATGCCAAAAACCGGATTGGATTACACCCAATTCGAATAATTGGCGCACCATTTCTAAACTGTCTACCGTTTCCTTAATGGTTTGGGTTGGATAGCCATACATCAAATAGGCGTGTACCATGATACCACTTTCGGTGAAATTGCTGGTAACTTGAGCGACTTGTTCAACGGTTACGCCTTTTTTAATTAGCGCTAACAATCGATCGGAAGCTACTTCTAACCCTCCTGAAACGGCTATACAGCCTGATGCTTTCAGTAATACACATAAATCGCTAGTAAAGCTTTTTTCGAAGCGAATGTTTGTCCACCAAGTTACGGCTAGGTTGCGACGGAGAATTTCCAACGCCAGTTCACGCATCAATGCCGGTGGGGCAGCTTCGTCTACAAAATGAAAACCATTTTCGCCAGTTTGTGCTATTAGTTCTTCCATTCGATCTACTAGCAATTTTGCGGCTATTGGTTCGTATACTTTGATGTAATCGAGAGAAATGTCGCAGAATGTGCACTTTCCCCAATAGCAACCGTGTGCCATCGTTAGTTTGTTCCAACGGCCATCGCTCCACAAACTATGCATAGGGTTGGCGATTTCGATAACTGATATGTATTTATCCAACAGCAAATCGGAATAATCAGGCGTGCCAACTTGAGATTGTTTGTAGTCGGGTTGGGTACTGTTGTTTTTATAAACTACTTCATTGTTTTCGAGTAAAAAAGTTCTTTTGAGAGGCACTTCGACAAGCTCAGTGTGACAAACTGCTTCTAAAAGTAATTCAATTGGCAGTTCGCCATCGTCTAGTGTGATGAAATCAAAGAATTCGAATACTCTTTTATCTTTTAAATCACGGAGTTCCGTATTGGGAAAACCTCCTCCCATCGCTATTTTTGTGTTGGGATAGTGTTTTTTTATGAATTGGGCGATACGAAAAGCACTGTATAAGTTTCCGGGAAAGGGAACAGAAATGCAGACCAGTTTTGGTTGCACTTTGTTGAGTTTTTCTTCGAGGATTTTTAGTGTAATGGTATCGATATAAGTGGTTTCTTTTTGCAGATAGGCGTACATTTCGTCAAAAGAATTGGCGCTTCTTCCTAAGCGTTCGGCATAGCGGCTGAAGCCGAAATTTTCATCTATGCATTCAATAATAAAATCGGATAAATCTTCGAGGTAAAGTGTGGCTAAATGTTTGGCTTTATCCTGCATTCCCATAGAGCCGAATGCCCATTCCATATCATCTAACTGTTCGAAGCGGGCCGCTTGCGGGAGAAAATTACCGCTACAAATTTGACGAGCTAAAGTTTGATTTTTGCCTTGCAGAAATTTGATTACCGCTGCAATGGTTTTAATATATTCCTCTCGAAGCGAATAAATACGTTGCAGGTTTTGAGATGTTTCTAAGGTTCTTGAAGGAACCTTTGTGGCTTGGTTAAATATATTTTGCATCCCTTGCTTTGAAAAGAGCTCCAAAATTACTTCAATACCTAAATCCATTTGAAAAGCGGATTTGTTTTTGGTATTTAAAAAACCTTTCAAATAAGCCGTTGCGGGGTAAGGCGTATTGAGTTGGGTAAAAGGCGGCGTAAGGAGCAGGAGGTCTTTCATTTACTTTTATTGACAAACAAAATTACTCCATATTTTTAATGATGTCATGTATTTGTTAAATTTTCTCGGTAGAGAGGGTATTTATTTTGTCCATAATTTCAGTGGCAGCTTCAGTTTTATTGGTATAGTCAGCTGTGTAATCATTATTAACCAGACAAGAAAATGATTCAGCGATGCTTTTAATCTGAAGATACCTGCGAAGTATTTATTTAAAATTAATACTGATTCAAATTAAAAAATGTCTTGATAAAAAAGTTAGAATTACTGAGTTATTAACTTTATTGTAATTGGCTTTAAAAAAAAGACTTACATTTTTTTAATGTGTACTTTGCCAATACAAGAACTTTCTTATATTTGTTATCCCTCTTGAAATGTAAGCCTAGTGAAATCAATTATTTATGTGTTTTGTTTGTTGTCATTTATCACTGTTTTTGGACAAAGTAAGTCGCAAAAACCAACACTTGTTTATGATAACACCAAAAAAATCGAAGACCGAAATGGTCATTTGATAACCGATTCTATTCAGCGAAAAGTCTTTTTTGAGAACCAACAAAAGCAATTGGAGTTGCTTAGAAAAAACAGTGCTAAGTCGACTATGGCCTTACCAGCGGTTCCTATGTGTACTAATGGGAGTTTTGAAGAATTTGAAACCGTTTCAGCCAATACGGTTTTAAAAAATTATGAATACACTACCGGAGAACCTTTAAATCCGATGCAGTGTAAATCGGTTTCGGAATATGCCAATTTGAGAATTAAACAGTACAATCCTTCGGATTATGGATTAATGGCCTCCACAGTACCTTCGAATTTTATTGACGAATATATTGGTAACATTAATGCATTTGATCAATATACGCTGAAAATTAATTACAAAGATTCTTCTCCTACGATGGGATTGATTCAGACGAAGCGTTATAAAACTGACAATGAAACCATTTTTAAATTTAATTATAAAGCCGTTTTACAGAGTATTACTGAAAACGATCATGACAATGAACAACCTTATTTTAAGGCTCGAATTATTAATAATGCAGGTGCTGTGGTTAGTGAATTTTGTTTGATTGGAAACCCGGCCGACTGTATTTTTACACAAGCCCCTACTTTGGAGGCCGGGAGCATCATTCTTTATACGCCTAATTGGCAATCAGGCCTTTTAGATATTTCGAGCATACCTAACAATCAGGAATTTACGGTTGAATTTATGGCTGCCCGTTGTGGTTTAAACGGTCATTTTGGGTATGCTTATATTGATGATATTTGTTTGTTGCATTCGAATGAAAGTTTACAAGGAAGTATTGAATTAGACCCGTTGTACAAAATTTGTCCTACCCTACCGATTTCTGTTTGCGGTAGTTTTAGCTTGCCTAACTCGGGGGGAATTACGGCTACGATTACCACTATTGATTTAAAAGTTTATGATGCTACTAATGCTGTTGTTTATACAACACAAACTCCGGCATCACTTAATTTGACGACTAAACGATTTTGTTTTGATTTGACTGCGGCTAATTTACCCAATGTTCTTACCGGGAGTTATAATGTGAGTGCTACTATCAATTTTGGTATTGTACAGACCGATTGTCTTGGAACCAGCTTTGCCTCGGCTACGGATGATGATGCCAATCCGGGTTGGGACATTTGGTTTTTAAATTGTGTCAGCTGTAATCTTGATTTACAATCTACCAGTCTTACTGCTTGTGACACTAATCATGACGGGAAGGAATTTTTTAACCTTAGCAGCGTGGAAAGTATCATTACTACTCCGCAACCGGGATTGGTTTTTAGTTATTACACTACATTGGCTAATGCTACCAATGATACAAATGCCATTGCCACTTTTGCTAATTACGAAAGTCCGACGACCACCATTTTTGTCCGCGCAACCTTAAGTCCGACTTGTTATAAAATAATTGCCATTAAGCTGATTGTTCGAAATCCAACGGCTTCTATAAGCGGGATCTTGAATGTTTGCAGTGGCAGTACTGTTTTGACGGCAACCGCCGGGACAAGTTATTTGTGGGCCAACAGTTTAGGAACTTCGCAGAGTGTTACAGTTACCGCTACGGGAACCTATTCGGTTACTGTAACCGATAACAATGGTTGTGTAGCTAATGGAACTGTTACTATTTTGAGTAATAATGTGGCGCCTTTACCTTCTATAGTGCTTACCCAACCTACTTGTTCTACCAGTACGGGCTCTATTCAGGTTACTTCACCTGCATCGGAATATAGTTATGATGGGGGTACTACTTGGGTTACCAACTCAACGATGAGCAATCTACCGTATGGTACCTATTTGGTCAAAGTGAAAACGGCTGCCGGTTGTATTTCGTATAGTTCGAGTGTAAACATTATTGCCTTTTTATCTTCGTTTCCTAATTTTTCGGCTGTTGACCCTACGTTTTGCGGAGGATTAGGTAGTATAACCATAACGTCTCCAGCCGCTTTTTACAGTTTTGATGATGGCGTTACTTGGACTACTGATAATACGGCTACAGGATTACCCTCTGGGATTTATTTAATTCGAACGAAAGATGCGGCAGGCTGTATTTCTAATTTTAACAGTGTTACTTTGAGCAGTGAATTTTTAGATCCACCACTGTATATTAAAGACAATCCCTTTTGTGGTAATCCCGGCAGTATTATCATTACAACACCGGCTGCTGAATACAGTTTTGATGGAGGGACTACCTGGCAAACTTCAAATACATTGAGTAATTTAAGCAGTGGCAGTTATATTATTAAAATAAAAGACAGCCAAGGGTGTACATCGCCAAATGTTTATGTTTATTTAAACAATTTAGAAAATAGTTATCCGCAGTATGCCTTAGACGATGCCGGTTGCGGTACTTATGCCACCATTACTATACTTACACCGGGTGATTTTTATAGTTTTGACGGTGGAACTACATGGAGTACCAATCCTGTGCTGACCAATTTAAACGGTCCTGCATCTTTCAGTATAATGGTAAGAAAAGGAGCTGCCTGCAAATCGTATTCGGCCAGTGTGTATGTAAACACTAAATTTTTACCAATTCCTTCTGTTACTGATTATGCGACCACTTTGTGTGACAGTTTGAATGACGGTTCGGAAAATGTAGATTTAACGCTTTACAATGCTAATCTTATTGCCAACTCAACCTCATACAATTACAGTTACTACACTAGTTTAACCGCGGCTCAAACCGGGAATTCTTCGGGGTTAATTACCAATTTTACTGCCTGTAATTTGAGTAACAGTAATAACAAGGTTTTTGTTCGAATCACTTCGACCGACAGTTGTTCGGCGGTGGCTGTATTACAATTTACTTTTATTGATTCGCCAAGAATTTATATGGAAGACCGCTATCCATTGTGTGAGTTTAAATTTGCTATTATTGATGCCGGAGTTGGTTTTGACAGTTACCATTGGTCTTCCGGTCAAACGGTACATGCGGTATCCGTTATTCATGACGGCAACTATTCGGTTACTGTTACCGAGAATCACCCCGCCGGTTTGGTTTGTAGTTCAAAAAAAGACATCACTGTATTTTTATCGAACCCGGCAACAATCACAAAAATAGAAGAATTTGACTGGACCGAAGTGGACAACAGCATCATTATAACGGTTACCGGTTTGGGGATATATGAATATTCAATAGACGGTGGTCATTATCAAGATTCGAATAAATTTGAGCATTTAAAACCCGGCATTTATAAAGTATTTGTAAGAGATAAGTATGGTTGTGGTGTGGTTGATGATGAAGCTTTGCTATTGAATTATCCAAAATTCTTCACCCCAAACAATGATGGTGTCAACGACAATTGGAGGATACGTTTTTCACAATTTGAACCGGAAATTGACATAAAAATATTTGACCGCTACGGGAAGTTGCTCATAATAATGGACAGTGATGAAGCCTGGGACGGTACGTATAACGGGCACTTAATGCCATCGGATGATTATTGGTTTTATGTTACCCGAAGCGATGGAAAAATTCACAAGGGACACTTTGCCATGAAGCGATAATGGGATTATTTCCCTTCTTTTTTTCTTTCGGCAATAAAATCGTTTAGTTTTTTACCATACATTGACTTGGCAACTTTTGGTGACATTCGTTTTTGGATGGTGTCTAAATATTTTAGGTTGATGTCGTAAATCTCGGCTAAAGTCACATAGGGAGCCACTTCATAATCACCATGATTTACTGCGAAATTAGTTGTGTACAGGTATTTTCTTTTTTGAATGTTTTTTTGTTCCTCATCAATCTTAACGACTTCCTCAGTCTTTTTGTCTTTGAAGGCTTGGAATTTTTTTTCAATCAAATCCAAATCTTGATCAACGTATCTTGAGACCACTTTTTTGTATTCATCATATAGTTCCTGATTTTTAGACCCGGTAATTTTGACATCAGCGGTAAAGAAATCAAGTGAAGTTTCGATATTCATCTTTCCTTTTTCGGCAAAAAAAGCAATATTATTGTCTAAGGAATTGGTTACTCCTCTATCTAAAAACAAGTATAACATTTCGGGCGACTGCAAATCGAATTCGCTGGTAAAATGAGAATCACCATTAATTTTGATGGTATCAATTGCAACCAAAACCGTGTCTTTCATTCTTTGAATGTATAAAGTGCCGTTTTTTAATCCTTTGATATTTCCGTTTAAAACAAAATTTTTATCTGATTTTTTTCAGCACAAGAAATTAAAAGAAGTAGGGAAAAGCAAGCAATAACAGATTTGTACATGGTTTTAAATTTTACAGAGTTTCATTTTACTTAAAGGTCTCGGGTGGCAATATTACTAAAAAAAATCCTCAATCAGCTGAACCGATTGAGGATTTAAATTAGTTGTTTTGCAGATTATCCTTTTAACCAAGCCACATTTAGTTTTGCTTTAGCCGTATCGCTCATGTTGTATCCTTCTTCTTCCTGCATCGCTAATTTTACTTTACCATTGATGGTTTGCTCTTTACCGTCTCTTTTTATTTTGACACTGATAGGATCATCAATTTCCCAATTTTGACTTTCCATTATCATATCATAAATGGTGTCTAGATTGTATGGCTTGTCATTGATTGCTACAATGATATCCCCACCTTTTAAACCTAAAGTATTCATAAACTCATTGAGTCCCGAACCCGGAATTACCACAATTTCCTTGGTATCGGGATTGATGGTGATATAAGGCGTTGACGGATCTTTTAAAAACGGATTCATCGGAACCATGATTTTTGTTTTATTGACACCCATTTTGGCAAAGTAAACATCATACGGAATTGGTGTTTTACCAGCCACATATGTATTTAAAAACTCGCCTACTTCGGGATAAGTCAGAGCCGTTATTTTGGCAAAAAGTTCCTCATCATTAAATGGTTTGCTTGGGCCGTATTCTTTAGATAATTTTTTCATTAAGTCTAAAATCCCTCTTTCACCATTACTTTTTTCACGGATGATAATATCAATGCACATACCTATTAATGCTCCTTTTTCGTACACATTCAAGTATTGGTCTTTATAGGGTTGTACCAAAACATTAGCGCTCATTTCAGTGAAGGGCATGGTATCATTCATTTCGGAGGCATTTTTGATTTTGCCTACCATTCTTTGGTAAAATTCATCGGCATCAATTAATCCTTGGTTTACTTGAAATAAATTGGCAAAATATTCGGTTACTCCTTCGTACATCCATAAATGTTTTGACATCTTAGGATCGTTGTAATCAAAATACTGAATTTCTTTAGAATGGATGCTTAGGGGGGTTACAGTGTGAAAAAACTCATGAGACACTACATCTTTTATTTGTTCACCAAGACCGTCAGCCTGCATTAATTCAGGGAAACAAACTGTTGTGGACGTATGGTGTTCTAAAGCTCCAAACCCTTTGGCATCTGACTTCTGCATGTCCGATAGGTATAACAGCACTGTATATCTTTTATTGGTATTGATGGAACCTAAAAAGGCTTTTTGGGCACGCATCGTTTTTTCTAAATAAGGCAATAATGATTTGGCTGTATGGGTACCGTTAGGCGAATATACACTGAAAAGAATTTCCATGCCGTCAACCGTAAACGTTTCATAATCAGGTTTGGCATACATGATAGGATTGTCAACTAAATCAAAATAACGGGCCGCTATGAAGTGGTCTACTGTATCACTTTTGTTGGTATCTACCATTGAAGTGGCTCCGAAAAGTGACGCCGGATGTTTAATCGTTACATCATACGTAATCTCTTTTTTATCGTCAAAATAACCAATAAAACAATGGTTGTTTAGCATAAAGTTTTTACCGTCTTCTATATTACTTCCTGCCGGTGAGAAGATATCTTCTTTACCAAACCCACTTCCTTTTTCCGAATCATAGGTATCGTTTACCCAATAAGTTATTTTAGCTAACGTTTTAGCATTCGTGATTTTCCAGGAATTGTCGTCTGTTTTTGTGGTAGTTAATTCTTTTCCGGTTTTATCAAACGCCTTCAAATCATCTACTAGTTTTCCGTAATTATCGTAGGAATAGGTTCCGGGAACTGTTTTGGGAATATGAAAAACAATATCGTTGGTCATTAATTTGGGTGGAGTTAGGGTCACCATAAGTTTATCATCTTTTACCTGACTTAAATCGATGACAACTTTTACTGCTTCAGCCGGAGCCTTTTTTTGTGCTGTTGCCTTAAAGTTGAAAACTGATAAAACAATAAGAGCACTTAGGATTAATTTTTTCATTTCTAAAAAATTTATTTTCAAAATATGTCAGCAAATGTAACTAATAGTTACAATCGAATTTAACATTTTGGAATTGATTAACTAAAATGGCGAAAATAAAAAACTCTTGCAGAGCAAGAGTTCGTAGTTAATCAAATTTATTTTTGATGTAATATTTACTATCCAAGTCATCATCAAAATCGTCAATGATGGGTTTTGGTTTTGGTTTACTGCCGGTGGCTTTCTTTTTCCAAAGCTCAAAATTATCTTTGGATAACCGTTTGCGCATAAATTCGGTTACTTCATTTTCTGTCAGTCCAAATTCTTCTTTTATTACTTCAAAAGGTTTTCGTTCCTCTTGCGCCATACTGACAACGCGTTCTAACTGTTCGTTGTCTAATTCTGCTAACTTACTTTTTTTCATTGCTGTAAAAGCATTATTTTTTTAAATAGTTTTTAACTGATTGATTGGTAATTCAATATTAATAAAAAAATAATTAGTTCACAAACGACCCTCTCTTTTTTTAATCTTAAGAATTGGGCGAGCGGTATTTTTGGAACGGAATTGACAATAAATTCCATAAACGACTGTTTTCTTCAGGCTTCATGTGTGTATCCACTCCGTAAATTAGTTTATCTCTATCCAACGTTTTAAAAGTGCCGAACAACCTATCCCAAACCGAAAAGATATTCCCGTAATTGCTGTCCGTATAAGGCAAAACATAATGATGATGTACTTTATGCATATCAGGAGAAACAATGAAATAGCTTAAAAAACGGTCTGCTTCTTTGGGCAAAACTATGTTGGCATGATTAAACTGCGTAGCCACAACGGATAGTGTTTGATACAAAAAAACCATCCACATGGGGCTTCCGACAATTAAAATACCGAGCGTAGTAAAAATAAATCGCAACACACTTTCTCCGGGATGGTGGCGGTTGGCTGATGTGGTGTCGATATAAGTATCGGTGTGGTGAATCAAATGAAAGCGCCAGAGGAACCGAACTTTGTGTTCAATTAAATGAACAAGATAGGCGCCAATTAAATCTAACAGCAACAATCCAACTAGCATCATAAACCACGGATTGAAAGTAGGCAACCAATTCAGGATTCCGAAATGGTGGTCGGTGGTCCAAGTAGCTGTATTTAATAAAATCAGTGCCAAACAAAAATTGACAAGCATGGTGGTAATGGTAAAAAAGATATTGATTCCCGCGTGTTTCCACTTGTTGTAGCCGAATTTAAAAAAAGGTACTGCGGTTTCAATCAACCAGAAAAAGGTTATGCCTCCTGCCAAAATGAGTGCTCTGTGCGAAGATGGAATCGATGAAAAATAATGGATTATTTCATTCATGATTTTGTTTTTATCAAATATAACAAAATAACGGTTTGCCTTTTATCAAAAATAAAACCCCAAACTCACAGGGAATTTGGGGCTTTATATAATTTAAAAAAATGCTATTACTCTTTAATCACTTTTAAGGTTTTAACCTGATTGTCGGTCGTAACTTTTACAATGTAAGTTCCTGAGCTTAAATTTGACATATCAATGTTGCCTTCGGTGGCATTCAAAATTTCTGTTTTCACTTCTTGCCCTACTATCGTGTAAATGGATACGGCTGAAATAGATTTATCAAAAGAAACATTCAATATATTTTTTACCGGATTAGGATAAACCACTAAGTTTTTCAAATCAAAATCAGCGTTTCCTAAACTGGTTTGTACACTGATTACATTTCTGAAAACCGGTCCCCAAACACCGGTATTGTCTTTTATACGGATATTTAAAACATGTAATCCTACTGCAGGTAATGCGATTCCTGTTTTGGTTAACTGTTCAAAAGCACTGTTAAAGTTACCATCTGTTGCTGAAATGGGAGTAGCCAGTCCATATCCCGGATCGGTATCCCAAAAATATTCGGCCTGTACTACTGAGGATTGTGCTGAAGCGGCGACTATCATTAAAAATGCCGCTATACTATATATAAATTTCTTCATCTTTAGTTTATTTAAAATTATTTAGAATAACCTGAACCGTTGATGCTCAAGGTACTGGTGCTTAAAATAGCTCTTGGCGTAACTAAGTAGTTCACTTGTGGCATACCACCGCCGTCAGCCGGCCAGTAGTTTTCCCAAGAATTAGAACCTCCATAATGACCTGCGTCATTTCGGGTTAAGTCTAAATCAGTATAGATGAGCGCAGGATTTCCTGCATTTACATTCATACCGGTTATGGTATAGTATGTATTATCGAAATTCATGTTTACGTTACCGGTATTATTGTTTTGTGTAGTCACGCCTTCTGAAACATACGTATTAGTAAAGACATTATAAGATGCCGTTACATTGACAAAACCATTACTTTGGATGCAAGAAGGGGTTTGAGCAACCACAAACGAGACCGCATTGTTCATGATAGCCAGGGTTCCAGTATTTCCTTCATTTACGCTGATATAAATGGGAGCTACATCGCCACCATTGGGTTGATAAACGGTATTGTTTATCATTTCATTAGTACTGCCATTTTTAATGGCATATGTATAAAGACCCGATGTAAAATTATTGTACATCTTAAAATTATAACTCGATTGCTGATTGGTAATTGAAAAATCGGCTGAATTTCCTATAATTTCAATATCATCTGTTGCAAAAACACTATCCGCACTAGTATTGTATGCCGTGATGGATTGCGTTCTGTTACCGGTAATTCTTCCATGTGAGAAGTATACAAACCCGCTAACGGTACATCCTGACATATTTGTTGTAGTGTTGGCCTGTGCAGTATCCACATTATTCAAATAGCAGTTGTATAGGTTTACCGTAGTTCTTCCTCCTGTAGTTGCAGTACCAACAACAACATTATAAATCGTAAAATTTCCTGAGCTTAGGTTATTAAACGTAACCACTCTGCCTGCTGATGGCGTAATATTAATGGTACCTTTAATAAAATACTTATTATAAATGTTTTCGGAGACAAAAGTCAGCGATTTGTTGATGGTAAGGTTTTCTACAAAAGCAGACCCGTCAGTTTTGGGTTGAATAATAATTCGGTCCCCATTCGCTGCCGCCGTAATGGCTGCACTTACAGTAGGATAAGCACCACCCGCACCTAAATTCCTAACATGCAAGTCAGCTGCATATGCCATGGAGGTAATAAAACCTGCCAATGCCATAAGAAGTAATTGTTTTTTCATTTTTAAATTATTAGATTGAAGTTTATTTTGAGAGCGCAAAGCAACAGCTTTTTTTTTGTTTCAAATAATTTTTAACTGTTAAATTTAGACTGAAATTCATAATAGCATGCAGACTGATTTTTTAGAAGAAACTCAGAGGAATACCCGCCATGTTTACCCAATTAGTAACAGTATAATATAGCCTGACAGGACAATTGAAATCCCGCAGGCTATTTCATTTTTTTACTTTTCCAGTTTCAACCAAACATAGTCGTTCCATCCTTCAATCAAACGGGTTGGGTCAGTGTTTTTAGTTCTGTCTTGTTCCGGAATTAGTACAATTTTCTTGTCTTTTACAGTAAAATTGTAAATTCTCGGTTTCTTCTCACTGTCTAAAGTCACTTCTATTTTATAAGCACCATCCGTTAGGCTACCAAATTTAATCTCATTCCCATTAGCTTTATCCGTACTTTTCATAGCACACGAAAACTCTCTCCACTCCGCTCTTTCCACCTGAGCATCATTAGGCGTATTGCCATAATGTTGGGCAAAAGGTTTATTGTCTTTATACATTTTTAAACTCCATTTAACCGATTTAATCGTTTTTCTGGCGTTTGACGGATTAGGCATGAACTCTTCATGATTCAAATAAAATCCAAAGATTAGGTTTCCGGATTCGGCATGATTTAAATAAGCATAATTATTCCATGGCCCACGTGTTAAATACATTTCGCTGGTTTCGGCATACGAATCATTGTTAGTCAGCTTGTAAATTTCGAAATCAAAAGAATAAAACATTTTATCTCCGGCATAAAAATCCAAACGGTACATGCCCGTTCCATTCTTTTTAGCATCGATATCCGTATCCCCTACCCATTCTCCGTCACGCTTATATCTGCTGGTTGGGTTGTTATACTTTGTTTTCTTACCATCATCAAAGACTTGATTTCCTGAATATTCAAAATAAGTAAGGTATTGACCGTCTTTATACACCTTGATTTTCAAATAGTTTTCTTGGTCATAAATCGGATCTACCGTCGTTCCGTTTATCGTTTTGTTTGGGATAAAAGTGGCCGTATAGCTTTCTAAGTGAGTCAAACCTCCTATACCAATATTGGTTCCGTATAGCAAAGAGCTGAAAGTTACAGCAGGAGTTTGCTTGAAGGTATTCCAATCTAATTTTAATCCACTCGAAGCACCACCGCCTGCTTTCTTTTTAGTGTTTTTTAGTACTTCTTCCCCTGTTTTGACTGTGTTGCTGGCGCTATTAACATCACTTGCCGCTTTTTTAAGTTTACCCAATAATTGAGCATTGGAGTTGGTTAAAGAGAAGAATAACAACCCGATAATCAGTAGCTTTTTTTTCATTTGTTTTGATTTTAATTGTTTTTGTTTTTAACGTTTTTGTGAAATAACAATGCAATGATAAACCAAAGAAAAATGCGAATTTTAGCCAATGTATATGCGGTTCCTTTTGGAATATATTCGTAGAAATCTAAAGGATATTCGTTTTTGAGTAATCTTATGCCTGAAGGTTTTCCAGCAGAATCAGAAAATCTTCTTTTTTGCGGACAGAAAGCGGAATAGTCGTTTTGTTTTTCATGACTATGGTATTGCCTCCATCCGTTTTAATAAAATGATCAAAATATGCCATATTGATTAAATGGGATTGATGCGGCCTGAAAAAATTGTAGGGCGTTAGTAGCGCTTCATACTCTTTAAGGTTAGTAGACACAATTAACTTGGGCGCATTAATAAAATTGAAGGTAGTATAATTTTTATCCGACTCACAATTGACCACGTCCTGAATATTGACCGAGTAAATTTTGTCTGCCGTTTTAAGAACCAATTTTTGAAGATTTTTGGGTCTTTCCAGATTGGCAAATAAATTATTCAATTTCATGTCAAACACTTCTTTACTCAGGGATTCTTCCGCTTTTTTAACGGCTTCCACCAGATGATTTGCGTTTAACGGTTTTAATAAATAATCAATGGCCGAAAATCGGAAAGCCTTAATGGCAAAATCTTCATATCCTGTAATAAAAATCACTTTGAAAGTAAAAGGAGTCAGGTTTTGGAGTAACTCAAAGCCCGTTCCATCTGGCATTTCCACGTCAAGAAAAACAATATCCGGAGTCAATTGCTTTATAATTTTTACTCCCGATTCTACCGAATCTGCCTGTCCAATAATAGCAATATTGGGGCAGTTTGCCTTGATAATGGTAATATTTCTTTTTCTGATATTTTCAATATCGTCAATGACAATCGCTCGTAACATAGTAATGCTTAGTTTTCGTAAATATAAGGTATTTCAAAAACAACTTTGGCTCCAACAACATTGGTGTCTTTATCCAATATATTAGCGGTTTGAACCACAAAATCCTGATTTTTGGTATAGTTAATCAGACGTTCTTTGGTAATGGTCATGGCCAATGATTTGTGATTAGTTGTCTTTGCAGTAGTATCAAATCCTTTACCATTATCAGAAACTTCAAAAAACAATTTGGCTTCTTTCAAGAAAAAATGAATAGCCACCAAGCCGTTTTCGGTTGTATTACTCAAGCCGTGTTTTATAGCATTTTCTATGAAAGGCTGCGTCAGCATCGGCGGTAAAAATATAGTCTCAGGGTCAATCGTATCTTCAACGGTAATGGTAAAGTCGAATTTGTTGTTGTATAAAAGCTGTTGGATGAAAAGGTAGTTCTTAATCATTTCAACTTCTTCAGAAAGTAAAATGTAATTCTCATTGGAATTTTCGAGTATTTGTCGGGTCAGTATCGAAAATTTGGTTAGATAATCAGCCGCTTCCTCCTCCTTCTTGTCATAAATCAAAGCCTGAATATTTTCTATAGAGTTGAAGATAAAATGAGGGTTCATTTGCGTAATCAACAGCTTTTGCTTTATCTGGTTTTTCTCCAAAGCATTGATGGCTTGTCTTTGTTTGTTGTTTCGATAATAAAAATAACCTCCGAGCAATACCAGTAAAAGTATTCCTGAAAGCCCAATCAACAAATTGTTTTTGGCAGCGGTTTTCTTTTCTGCATCTAGCTTTAGAGCTGAAATTTTCTTTTCCTGTGCTATCTTGCCTTTAAGTTCCTTTTTTTCAAAATTATACTTCAGCTGTTGCTCCTTAAGGGAATTGCGAGATTCATCATTACTGATCGAGTCACTCATTAAATAATAATTGTTCAAGCTCTTCAAGGCTTTTTCAAACTGCTTTGTTTTGGTATACAGTCGGTTTAAGAAGTCCATGGCGTACATCTGTGTGTCCAAATCTTGATGTTCCTTCCCAATAGCATTTGCTTTTTTCAGGAATTCTTCTGCTTCTTTAAACTTTTTTTGCTCAATGCAAAATTCTCCAATAGTGATATAAAGGTTGGCTTTCCATATCTCGGGTTGGTCTAATTTCAGTACTTCTTGGATTTCTTGATTGGCCAAATCATATTGTTTTCGCTTGAAATGAATCCTTGCTATTTTTTCCAGTAGCGGACTCATTACCGGTGTATAATTTATTTTTTTTGCTTCGGCAAGTCCATTATTGAAATAGGATAAAGCGATATCATCCTTTCCTTTCAAAAGGTAATAATGTCCTATATTTTGATACAGTGCCGCTAATGCAATGCTATCATCCATAGTAGGCTCCTTAACCGTTGAATAATACGCCAGCGCTTTTTTATACAAGCCAAGACTCACCTCATATTTTTGTTGATCGTTATAAACGTTGGCCATAATGGTTTGTGCATAGGCAACACCACTTTTATCATTATCTTTTTCGTAAATTTTCAATCCTTTATAATAAAACTCTAATGCTTCGGGAGTCCTTCCTAAATTTCTTAATAGGGTCCCGGCTCCCATCAAGGCATCTGCCAGTTTTCTGTTGTTTTTTATTTGTGTAAATATTGGAATTGATTTGTTTACCATCTCAAGTGCAGTCGAAGGATTATCACTTTCAAGCACTATGGCTTTATTAAGATAATAATCACCTCTGGCCAAGAGCCAAAATTGTTTTTGCTTTGACGTAAGGTTAGGCTTTGCCAGGTTTCTGTCCGAAAGTATTTTGGTCTGCTCTACGTAATAATCATAGTCCTTTTCATGGGGAGAAATTAAGTGAAAAAGGTGGGTGATTACAGTATACTTCTCTTTATCGTTACATGTTTTATAGGCCGCTTTGAGAGAATCAGCATAGGTTTGTGCGTAGGAAGATGAGAAAATAAAAAAGAAAATTAATAAGGAAGCAATTCGGGAAATTTTAAACATAGTAGGATTTTGATAATAGTATAACGGAGGCTAAAATAAGGAAATAAAAAATAACATTTTTGAAAACGAAAATTCCAAACTTAACTTGAATTTACTTTTTTTGCATCCTAAACTATTTTATAATTCTGAATGTAAGATTGATACGAGGGCCAATATCTTTAGCTGTTTTCGGAATTTGGTGTTTCCAGAAATGCTGGGTTGCTCCTTTCATAATAAGCAAACTGCCATGCTCAAGTGTGATTTTTAATTTTTGATCTTTCATCGAATTGTGTTGCAAATGGAAAGACCGTTCGGCACCAAAACTCACCGAAGCGATTACCGGATTTCGGCCCAATTCCTTTTCGTTGTCAGCATGCCAACCATTGCTGTCTTTACCATCGCGGTACTGATTGAGTAAAACGGTGGTGAAATTTTCAGGACAAACCTCTTCAATTTCATTTTTGATAAACATTAGTAACGGATTCCACGCATGCGGTTGCATAACAATATTGGAATAACCATAGGGCTTGCCTTCGTTGCCAAAAAGTGCCGTTAATCGGGGTTGTGGATGGGTTTTACCAAAAACCGTTATCAAATCCTGTTGCCACGGAATTTCAGTTTTTAGTTTTGTAAAAAGTTCATTGGCCCTCTCATAATCAAAGAAACCTGGATAGTATTCTATCTCGGCATCCGGGAGCGAAAAGACAATTTTTTCTTTTGGAAAAAGGGAGTTCATCGCACAAAAATAAAGAGAAAAAAATGAATGATTTCACTCTTTTCTCTTCAAATAAATTGGATTATTATTGGACTACAAGTCGTCTTTTTTATCTAACAATAACTTATAAATAAATCCGGCAACAATAGCTCCGGCGATAGGTGCTACCCAAAACAACCATAATTGCGATAACGGTTCGCCTTGCGTAAACAATGCTTGTGAAGTAGAACGGGCTGGATTTACCGAAGTATTCGTAATTGGAATACTCACCAAATGAATTAGAGTCAATCCCAAACCAATGGCCACACCGGCAAATTTTCCGTTAGCCCATTTATCTGTTGCTCCAATGATGATTAATAAAAAGAACAGTGTCAACACAAACTCAGCCGCAAAAGCAGCAGACATCGAATAACCATCTGGCGAAAAAGCGCCATACCCATTAGTAGCAAAAGCACCGGCTTTAGTATTATCAATGGCAAAACCTTCCTTTCCGGAAAGAATAAAAAGTAAAGTGCCGGCAGCTGCAATACCTCCCAAACATTGTGCAATAACATAAGGTACTAAATCCTTAGCCGAAAATCTTCCGCTAGCCCATAGCCCAAAAGAAACCGCCGGATTAAAATGTCCGCCAGAGATGTGACCCACAGCGTAGGCCATCGTTAAAACCGTTAATCCAAAAGCTAAAGCCACTCCGGCAAATCCGATTCCTAAGTTAGGAATTCCGGCTGCAAACAAAGCACTACCACAGCCGCCGAAGACCAGCCAGTAAGTGCCAAAAAATTCTGCGAATAGTTTTCTCATACGTTTAGTTTTTAATCATGTAAAGTCATGATGGTTAGTATACTAAAGTTAGGGAAATTTGAAAGGGGGTATTTTTAAGAGAAACAAACTTATTAACAGTCAGTTACCTATTCTGAATTCAGAAAAAACCAGCAGCACTGCCAGCAAACTGCTTCCATTATTAACAAAAACAAAAAACCACCACTTTTCAGTGATGGTTTTCGTATTGAGCCGGCGGAGGGACTCGAACCCACGACCTGCTGATTACAAATCAGCTGCTCTAGCCAACTGAGCTACGCTGGCGTCTCAATGTGAGTGCAAATATAATAGTGAAAATGAATTCTCCAAAATATTTTACACTTTTTTATTGTTTTTTTTGACTACAAAGCGTTGATTTTGTCAACCAATTGATTTGCAGTTTGTTCTAATTCGGTATTGATTTGTTTGAAATGCGCTTTTTTGTTTTCAACATTTTTCGCATTTACTTTAGTAATTAAAGCATCAAAAGACGCAATCGCTTCATCAATGATAGCGTTTGTTTTGTCAGATGGCTTTCCTGAAGAAGTCATTTCATAAATATAAACTGCTTCAATAATATCACCCAATACAAAGTTGATGTCTTTTTTCAAATTCTTAATACTTCCCATTTTCTTGTAAATTTTAAATTTAATTTCATTCCGCTCGGCCTCTCAGCCTCGGGTGGCGCAAAATTACACTAAATCTTTAGAATACAAACTACGAAATATAAATTTCTAGAATGGAAGCACTGCCAGTTATTTGAAAATCAGTTAAAGAAGCCGGAATCAAAACCGTATCGCCTTTTTGATAGGAAAAGGTCTCCTCGTTTGAAAGAAGTTGAAAATTACCATCCACACACATATACACTGTGAAGGATTCTTGATTTTTAGTAACCTGGATTTTACCGTTTAACGGAATTACATTAGTCGTAAAGTATTGACAATGGACTATTTCGTTTGCTGCGTTTTCATTTTTGGAATAGTATTTCTGAGCCTCAACCGTTTCATAATTGATGGCTTCCAAGGCTAAATCTAAATGCAATTCGCGTTGATTCCCTTGAGCATCTACTCGGTCAAAATCATAAATTCGATAAGTAACATCAGACGTTTGTTGGATTTCGGCAATGACTATCCCGGCGCCAATGGCATGAATCGTTCCAGTGTCAAGAAAAAAAACATCGCCCTGCTGTACTTTTTTGGTGTCTAAAATATCCAATAAGGTTTTGGAATTTACCTTTTCTAAAAATTCGTCAGGAGATGATTTTTCTTTGAATCCAACAATCAATCTTGCCTCAGCATCGGCTTGCATCACATACCACATTTCAGTTTTACCAAAAGAATTGTGTCGCTTTTTTGCCAATTCATCATTCGGATGCAATTGTATGGATAAATCTTCGCGGGCATCGAGGTATTTGAAGAGTAACGGAAACTGTTTGCCAAACCGGGAATAAACTTCAGTACCCAAAATTTCTGTCGGATAGGCAGCAATTAAATCGTTTAATGATTTTCCTTTGAAAGCGCCATTGGCTACTATACTCACATCGTAAGCCACGGTTGATATTTCCCAACTTTCGCCGGTGATTTCAGATACAATGGGTTTATTCAGGTATGATTTCAGTTTGGTACCGCCCCAGATTCTCTCTTTCAAAATTGGTTCAAATTGTAACGGATAAGCTTTCATGGAATTCATTTTAAGCAAACTTACATTGTTTTCAGAATTTCGAGTGCTTTTTCGATGTGAATTTTGCCGGAAGTACTGTCAAAAACAAATTGAATTACACCGTTTGCATCGGCAACATAAGTGGCACGACCGGGAATCAACCCAAAATAATCATTAGGAACACCAAATACTTTTCTGATTTTTTATCAAAGTCGGAAAGCAAAATAAACGGAAGTTGGTGTTTCGTAACAAAAGAAATATGCGATTGCAAACTGTCGCTGCTAATCCCAATTACTTCGGCTCCCAAAGCTTTAAAATCTTCGTATTGGTCGCGAAAAGAACAAGCTTGTTGGGTACAAACCCTAGTGTCATCTTTTGGATAAAAATAAAGCACAACCGGTTTTTTACCAATAACGGAATGACTTTCAAAAAGGTCTCCATGGTTGTCAATGGCTGAAAAATTCGGAATAGTATCCCCTACTTTCAGGCTCATGGTTATCCTTTAAAGGTTACAAAGTTTCTTGGGGTTTCGTATAAAACCACCTCAAGCTCTTTATCGGCCTCAATGTGTTTTCGCAATTTTTGCCAAATGACCACGACAATATTTTCCGCTGTTGGATTTAAATCGGCAAAGTCAGGAACATCAAGGTTTAGGTTTTTATGATCGAAAGCGTTTTCAACATGCTCTTTGATTAAATCGGAGAGAATTTTGACATCAATCACATAACCGGTTTCTATATCAATTTCACCGGTAACCGAAACGATTAATTCGTAATTGTGTCCGTGATAATTAGGATTATTGCACTTGCCGAAAACAGCATCGTTTTTTTCCATCGACCAGTCTTTGCGGTACAATCGGTGAGCCGCGTTAAAGTGGGCTTTTCTTGAAACAGTTACTCTCATAGTTATAGTTTATGGTCTTCAAGATAGTGATAGAACTCGTCGAAAATGATTTTAAACCAAACGGTGTAAATCTCGGGATTTTGAAGCATATCCGTTTTGACCTCTTCTATTTTCATCCATTTCCAGCTTTCTACTTCATCTGTGTTTATTGATGGCTCTTCATTGTAATAGCCAATCATTACGTGATCCAGTTCATGCTCCGTCAAACCGTTGTCAAAAGGTGCTTTATAAATAAAATGGAATAATTCTTTAAGCTCGGTTTTGAACCCCATTTCTTCAAACAATCGGCGCGTTCCGGCTTGAATATTGGTTTCTCCATTGCGCTGATGACTGCAACAAGTATTGGTCCATAGCAAAGGAGAATGGTACTTGTGATGTGCTCGTTGTTGGAGCATGATTTCATTATTTCGGTTCAACACGAAAACCGAAAAAGCACGATGCAGCACTGCCTTTTCGTGGGCCTCCAATTTATTCATCAACCCGATAGGTTCATCTTGTTCGTTAACCAAGATTACTTTTTCTTCTGTCATAATTTTTATTAATCGCTCAAAAATACGAAAAAAAAACAGCGGCTATAATTATGCCAAGCGAACAACCGTTAAACTTTCCTTAAATAGCATCAATTTGTAATCTACTTGACATTTTGCCACGTATATGTGGTGTAAATTTGTGCTAGATTTAAAACCAACAACTATGCGAAAATCCATTTTTAACTTTTTACTTTTGTTACCGATGTTCATGCTGAATGCCTGCGGACAAAACAATACTAAACAAAACACAACTGAAAAATCAATGGCTATGGAAAACGTAATTTCGAAACCTGAAAATCCTTATTACTCTAATACAGACACTAAAAAATTAGAGCTGTCTGATGCCGAATGGAAAAAAGTATTATCCCTGATTTATATGCGGTAGCTCGTCATGCCGATACCGAAAGAGCCTTTACCGGAACGATGTGGAAATCAGAGACCAAAGGCACTTACTACTGCGCGGCTTGTGGTTTGAAACTTTTTAAATCCGATCAAAAATTTGTGAGCAGTTGTGGTTGGCCAAGTTTTTTTGAGCAAGACAACAAAAGCAGTATTACCTTCAAAGATGATAATTCATATGGTATGCGTCGCATTGAAGCTCTTTGTGGGCGATGCAACAGTCACTTGGGTCATTTGTTTGATGATGGTCCGGAGCCCACAGGAAAACGGTACTGCATGAATGCAATTTCTTTAGATTTTGTTCCTGATGGAACGGTTCAGAACAAAGGAAATTTGGAAACGATAACGCTTGGTGGTGGTTGTTACTGGTGTGTGGAGGCCGTTTACGAAAATTTACAAGGAGTTGAAAAAGTAGTTTCCGGATTTGCCGGCGGCACTGTGGAGAACCCGAGTTACGAAGAAGTTTGTACCGGTACAACGGGAGCGGCCGAAGTAGTGCAAATCACTTACGACAAAACTAAAACCAATTTGGATGAAATATTTCAAGTGTTTTTCACGGTTCACGACCCCACAACGCTAAACCGTCAGGGTGCCGATGCCGGAACGCAATACCGCTCTGTTATTTTTTACAAAAACGAAGAACAAAAGAAAGCGGCACAAAGCATCATAGCCGAATTGAATAAAGAAGTCTTCAATAACAAAATCGTTACTACTTTAGAGCCATTTAAAGCTTTTTATAAAGCCAAAGAGTACCATCAAAATTATTATGAAAACAACAAAGACCAACCGTATTGCCAATTGGTAATTCAACCTAAATTGGAAAAATTTGAGAAAGTTTTTAAAGACCGATTGAAAAAGAAATAATGTATTGATTCCGAAAAACCGCTTATTCAACTAAGCGGTTTTTTATTTTGTTAGTATTTTTCTATAGCTTAGATTTGAAAAAAATAGTGTTATGAAAAAATCGTTATGCTCCTGATATTGGTATCGAGTTTAAATGCTTTGGCCAAAGTTTATCCGGGAACTATCTTGTTCAAAGACGGTCATACTGAAAAAGGGTTTGTCAAATCTTTTTTGGAAGACAAACTCATCAATCTTGAATTGATTCCATCACTAGAACATGAATTAAATTTGGATGACAAAAACCTAAAATTCAAAACTACTGAAAACGAAGAATTTAAAGATATTCCTATTGATTATATAGACGAAGTTACGCTGCTGGACAAAGAGAAAACAACCACATATAAAGTGATTTACCTTAAAGAAATAAGCATTAAAGGAGAAGTACTAGAAGAGGGTCGAAAAGTTTTTTTACCATTAATCAAAAAAGGAAAAATAAATATTTACGGTATTAAATATACAGAAACTGACTATGATAGCAGCGGCGGTATATTTCGATACAAAGGCACTCGGTTTTATTATCAAAATGCCAAAGAAAATTATGCCATCAACTATTACAACATGGAAATGGGCGAAGTGCTTTTTTATATTAAAAGCAGGATGCTAAACCCTTTACGAGAGTTGTTCAAAGACTGCCCGGAAATTGTAAACGATCTTAACGACGATAGTTTTGAAGGGATGAGCCAACGAAAAAAAGAAAACAAACAAGAAGCCAAACTTCTGCAAAAAGAATTTAAAAATCTAAGTAATGAAGAACAAAGTAAAATGGAAAACATTCATCATTACAATTTTAATTTCATGGAAAAATACATTGCCGAATATGAAAGCAAGTGTAATTAACAAACCTTATAAATTGACTCTTAAAAACACATTCGGTGTAATTTGTAACGAGTAATAATTCTGCATCGAATATCTCGGATTGGCGAAATCAGAGAGGTTGGAATACTTTCGCTCAAACTCTTTGCTTATGATTTCATTGCGATTGTAAAGGTTATAAACCGAAATTCCAATTTTATAAGTATGCCCGCGTTTGTTTTTAAACTCATAACTGCCCGAAACATCTAAACGGTGATAATTAGGTAATGTTTCCGAATTATAAGAAGTAATTTGTCCGCTGTCATCAATGTTACTATAGGGTTTCCCGGAATGCCAAAACCAGCCCAATGCCAGCATATAGTTGTTCCATTTTTTATTAACAGCTACATTAAAACTGTGTTTGATACTCGAATTTGCCTGAAAATAATCGCCTTCATTTAAATCTTCAAACTTATTTTGCGAATCCTGATAGGTATAAGTTGCCCAGGCTCGCCAAGTTGGCATACTTTTTTGCAACAAAACATCAACGCCTTTGGTAAATCCTTTGCCGTGGTGTATGGAAGCGTCATTTTGGCTTAAAAAACCTAACGTAAACGATGTGATTCCGGTGATATTTTTATAATAACTGTCTACATCCAAAAGCCAACCGTTACTTTTATAAATAATTCCTGCCGTAAACTGATTCGCTTTTTGAACGGGGTATTTTTCGTTGTCAGACAGTATCCAAACATAGTTTTCCAAGCTCAAATCGTTAGCTGCATTTTCACGAACCTGACTCAAAATTTGGCTTCTTCTTTCATAGGAAACCTGACAAATCAAAGTTTCTGATAATTTATTTTGCACTAAAATCCTCGGTTCAAAACTATTCGCTTTTATTTTGCTGTAATAATTGTAACGCAATCCTGGTTGGAAACTCCATCGACCAATATCCTGCCTAAAGAAAACATAACCAACTTGAGTTACATTGTAACGGTGTTTCAAATTTAAATCGATGGCAACGTCCTGATTATAGCTGTTCAGCAAGTGTGAAATGTCGTTTCCTAAAAATTGATACCCAAATTCAATATTGGATTTTTCAGCAATGTTGTATCCGAAATCAGATGTTATCCCCGAGTCAACCACACGGTTTAATTTCTTAAAAGCTTCAAATTTATTGGTTTGATACTCCTGTCTTTTTTCATATTCAAAATTATAAACCGAATAAAAAAGTTGCAGTTGTTGAGTGAATTTTGAACTGTATTTTTGGCTCCAATTCAATCCGAAACCATAGTTTTTAATGTTCATTTTTTGATTGCTGAGGCTGTCCGTTTTGACAACGCTTTTATAATCCAAATCATTATTAATGACCAAACCCGTTACAGAAATGGCCGTTTTGTCATTGGGCTTGAAATTCAGCTTTGTCGAAAAATCGTAAAACTGAAATTGGTTGTCATTATCAAAATTATTGAAATTGGTATGCTGAAAAACTTTGTTTTCTAATTGATTGAACGTTGGCAACTGTAGCCAT
The DNA here is from genome assembly GCF_010119235.1 of Flavobacterium phycosphaerae. Lineage (NCBI taxonomy): Bacteria > Pseudomonadati > Bacteroidota > Flavobacteriia > Flavobacteriales > Flavobacteriaceae > Flavobacterium > Flavobacterium phycosphaerae. The sequence continues at coordinate 224,420 of NZ_JAAATZ010000001.1, forward strand.
TCCGTATACGATTTTCTGCCCGAAACTTGTAACCCGATTATGTCTTTATACAGTGGTGTTTGAAAATAAGCATCGGCATTGAGCGCATTAATTCCGGCATTGACTTTGGTTTTATCAGCAATTTTATCCGTTGATTTTATATCGATAATGCTTGAGACTCTTTCGCCAAATTTTGGATTTACAGCTTTGTTATAATAGTTTACGGTTTGCTCCACATTAGGATTAATACTCGAAATCATTCCGAATAAATGTCCGGGATGATACAGCCTAATTCCATCTAACAAAATTAAATTCTGATCAGAAGTGCCACCCCGAATATGCAAGCCGGCAGCGGTTTCATTAGGGCTTTTTACCCCCGGTAATTGTTGAAATGACAGCAAAATGTCCGCATCCGTCACACCGGGAAGCGTTGCTATTTTTTGAGGATAGAGGATATAATTTTGATCTGTTTTCTTAATGCCTTTGGCCAAAAACTCTTCCACTATCACTTCCTTCAGAGCATAGATTTTATCGATAGTCTCTTTGGTTTCCGCTTTGGCAACAGAATAAAATCGGTCGTTGATTTTTACTACCTGCAGAGAAGATTGGTTTTCAATTTCAGCATTGATTTCAGTTAAAAAATACTGCTTTTTGGGCAATGTGATTTTTTGTGAACCTACTATCGAATCGGCATAGGAGTATTTAACGTCAAATGCTTTCTCAATATCGGAAAGCACTTTTGTTATTTTAGTATTGGTATAGGTAAACAAATATTTCTCCTTTTGCTGCGCATGAGAAAACGAAATCCAGAGCAACAGAAAGAAAAACAGCATTATTTTTTTCATTCTGAAATCAGTATTTTTCCTGAGCCGGTTTTAGTATATTTTAGATGCAGCGGAATACAAATGGTACGCAACGCCACATCGAGATTATTATGGGTAAAAGTTCCTGTGAATTTTACATCTTCAATCGACACAGGGTAGGAAACTGTGATATGGTACTGGTTTCTAAATTGGTCAATAACATACTGCATGGGTACATTTCTAAAAGACGATTCGCCCATAAGCCATGATGGTTTTTTAGCTGTTAGGTCTGCCCAATTTTCGACCGTATTATCATAAAAACGAATGCTTTCGCCGTGCGTTAACACGGTTGCTTTACCGTTTTTAGTTACTTCAACTTTACCTTCATAACAAACCACCTCAAAGAAATCTCGGAACGAAATCACATTGAACTTGGTTCCTAAAACCCTTACATTACCTAATGGCGTTTGGACGGTAAAGGAACTCCCTTTTTGTACTTCAAAAAAAGCTTCTCCTTCTAGTTGCAAGGTTCTTTTATAGTTGAAATAATTGGTATAGCACAGTTTAGATTTTGAATTCAGCACTACTTTCGAATTATCACTTAACACTAGTACTTTATTGGCACCGATATCAGTAAGAACGGTATTTGAATCAATAAAAAAATGATACACTCCAAAACACAAAATCAAGCAGGCCGCTATCGCCGAGTATTTCCAAATTGAAATGACTTTGGTTGGTTTTGTTTTTCGGGATGCCATTTTTTGTTTAATGGCATTGAAATTCTTGTCCAAATCAGGATGCTCAATTTGCTGGCCCTTTAACGTATTTTTTATTTTTTGAAAAGCTATAAAATCGTCTTCAGTAACCAATTGTTTCAATTGTTCATCAGTGATTTTATGGGCTAGCCAATCGGATAAATAAGTGTCATTAGTCTCTTTCATACTATACATTTTCAAACATTCTTAACTACTTTTCTCAAAGACAGCAAAGCAAGATGCATTCTTTTTTCTACTGCTTTTACGGATAAATCTAACACCGCGGCAATTTCGGTATAGGACTGATTGTCAAAACGATTCATCAAAAATACGGTTCGTTGTTTTTCGGGCAAATCATTTATAGCTTTTTCTAATCGAATTTTTAATTCGGTTTCTTCTAATAAAAATTCAGGTGATTCTTTGTGCGCTCCGGTGGATTTAAACTGAAGTTCAAAATTAGTAACCACTTGATTGTGTTTTATGTTATTAAGCGAAAGTCTGATGGCTGTGGTGTATAAAAACTTTTGGCTTGTTCGGGTTTTAAAAGACTACAATTTTCCCAAAGTTTGACAAAGGCATTTTGCGCTACATCTTCAGCGGTTTCTATATCGCCTCTGAATTTATAAACCAAAAAATTCCGCAACACTTTAAAATTAGTGTCAAAAACCGACCGGAAAACCGCATCGGAACAAAGCTTGGCATTTGGGTTACTTTCACTCATGGTTTAAAGTACCAAACACAACCCCATTCCTGAGATTGTGTTGGCAACAATTTATTTTCCAATTTTTTAATTACAATGACTGGCTATCACTGATTCAAAAGCTGCTTCATTAGCTATAACAATAGTTGTATTTCCGACCGGAGTAGCTACCGTAATGGTAACCGGGTAATTTAACGCCGGGAAATACGCTTGATTTGGCCACCAATATTGCAATAATTCTCCATCATTATTAATGGTTATTAGGGAGCCTCCGTTTTGAACTTCAACAGGATAAACTACATTAAAACAAGTACCTAACAATTGTCCGAAGGTATTTGTTGGTGTTGGATTACAGTTCACAAAATCATTGGCTGTAAATCCTTCACATTGAGCCAGACAAGCATTATCAAACTGAACAATTCCGTTTGGAGTTTGTACGCAAACCGGATTGATATCGGTTGGACAATTACATGGGCTAGTACTGTTACAATCTACAAAATCATTAGCCGTGTATCCGGCACATTCGGCATGACAAGCGTTAGAAAATTGTACAATTCCGTTTGCAGTTTGCACACAAACAGGAGCATAATCAGCAGTACAAATACAAGCACTGCCTTCGCAATCATTATTCAAATCAAAAAACTCATACAAATCATTGATTACCATGGTTTGATTGTTTTGAATGACCGAAATTGGGAATACAATGTTCAATTGATAGGTATTATTTCCATTAGGATCTGAAACTAATTGCATCAACTCTGTTTGAGTTTCGATCGTTTCTGTAGCACCATTGGCATTGATAACCTCAATAGGATATACAATATCATAGCAAGTGAAATCAAATACACAATCGTTTACGGTTTCAAAAGTGCAACCTTGAATAAGCGCATAAAATTCAGCCTCGTTGCTAATTGTCGTAACTGCTGCTGTATCTTCCTGTACTTGGAACGGGAATGCAATACCGTCAATGTATAAGTTGCTTGATTCATTAGTCAATACATCAAGTAAACCTTGATACGAGTTAACCGTTACTACCGTACCGTCATTGTACGAAAGGCTTATTGGATAAACAAATTGGAAACACAGGGTTTGATCTTTGTTCAATTTCCCGTTAAGGTTGTTTGTTTTCTTAAGTTCATTAAGAGTGGTTCTTAAGGCTATACTTTTTGAAGTCACCACTTCATTTTCTACCGGATTGCTGTCGGTACACGAATAGAGACCTCCAATTGTAATCGTTAGCAACAATACTAAAAGTTTAATTTTTTTCATCTTATTTATTATTTAGTGTTTTAAGATTAGACAACAGAAAATAACATCACCCTACTTTTTTTAAATAAAATTTATTTTGTCAAAATCCTAGTAATGAATATGTCAGCTAAATGTATATTTTTACAGTGATAAAAACGCCATTTCCAATGAAAAATATTTTCTTGATACTGATCGTATTTGTTTCTACTATCTGTATTTCCCAAAAACAAAAATGCACGATTTACTTATTAGATGGCAACACAAAAGAAGGCATCAGTAGGTTTAAAGCTGATGATAACGTGAAGTTCAGAGCAACCGAAGACAGTGAACCGGAAATAATTCCTAAAGAAAAAATTGAAAAAATAAAATTGGATGAAAACGGTATCATAGGAACGTATCGTTTCAAAAATGTCACCGACGAAATGGGGCGATGGTTGAAAGAGGTCTCTGTTGGCGAAGTTTCTCTATATTCTGATAAAATCTCCGGAGCCTTCTATGGAGGAGGTGTCGGTTTTAATAGCATGGGTGGTGTTGGCATGGGCGGCGGCATGATGATGGGTGGCGGCGATGTCACCTATTACTATGTTTGTCATAAAGGCGATAAAGAAGTTTTTAAAATAACCTCGATTGGCAACATCAGTAAAAATTTTAAAAAAGCAGCTTCTGAGTTTTTCAAAGATTGTTCGAAACTGGTAGAAAAAATTCAATCGAAAGAATATAAAAAAGACTCCATCGAAAGTGTGGTTTGGTTTTATAATAATTACTGTGTGACCAAATAATTAGTTGCTCAGCAAAACCTCAGCAATTTTCAACGCACATTTTTCACCATCAATCGCTGCAGAAATAATACCTCCGGCAAAACCGGCGCCTTCACCACAAGGATATAAACCTTTGATTTGAAGATGCTCTAAGGTTTCGTTATCACGCGGAATTCTGACCGGTGAGGAAGTTCGACTTTCAGGCGCATGAAGAATGGCCTCATTAGTCATATACCCTCGCATTGATTTTCCGAATTGGATAAAACCTTCTCGCATAATTTGAGTTAAAAATCCCGGAAAAACCTGTCCCATTTCTACTGAAGTCGTTCCCGGTACATAAGACGTTTTCGGAATAGAAGCAGACACTTTACTTTGCGTAAAATCAACCATTCGTTGGGCCGGTACTTTTTGAGTTTGTCCGGCCAAATGCCAGGCTTTTTGTTCGATGCTCTTTTGAAATTCCATTCCTGCTAAAGCTCCAAATTTGGCAAATGGTTTAAAATCTTCCAGTTTTAATTCGACTACAATGCCCGAATTAGCTGTGGCCTGATCTCGTTTGGAAGGTGACCAACCATTAGTAACCACTTCTCCAGGATTGGTAGCACAAGGAGCAATCACTCCTCCGGGACACATACAAAAAGAGTACATACCGCGACCACTGACTTGCTTTACAATGGAATATGGTGCCGGTGGTAAATGTTCGCCACGAAAGTCACAACTGTACTGAATTTTATCAATCAATTCCTGAGGATGTTCAGCGCGAACACCCAGCGCAAAAGGTTTGGCTTCTATGAAGATTTTCTTTCTGTCTAACAATTCAAAAATATCCCTAGCGGAATGACCAGTGGCCAATATTACTTTATTAGCCGAAATGGTGTCGCCGTTCTGCGTAACAATTCCTTGCATTTCATTATTCTTGACTATAAAGTCGGTTACACGGGTTTCAAACAAAACCTGTCCGCCACATTCGATTATTTTTTCGCGAATGTCCTGAATAATTTGTGGTAATTTATTGGTTCCGATATGGGGATGAGCTTCGACTAAAATATCAGGAGTCGCTCCAAAACCAACTAACAATCTCAAGATTCTATCGACATCACCACGCTTTTTAGAGCGGGTATATAGCTTTCCGTCTGAATAGGTTCCTGCGCCACCTTCTCCAAAACAATAATTTGAATCTTCGTTAACAATATGATCAACATTGATGGCTTTTAAATCACGACGACGTCCTCGAACATCTTTACCGCGTTCAATTACTATGGGTTTTAAACCAAGTTCAATAAGCTGCAAGGCTGCGAAAAGTCCGGCTGGTCCTGCTCCTACTACAATTACTTCTTGAGCAGTAGAAACATTCTTATAATCCGGAAGTTCTATTTTGGGCTCAATATATTTTTCATCTATCAGATAGACGGACACTTTAAGATTGATTTTTATGGCTTTCTGACGTGCATCTATAGAACGTTTTAAAACCACAACTTTATGAACCAACTTAGTAGAAACTCGAACTATTTGTGCTACATGCTCATAGAGCAAACTATCGTTTGAAGCTATTTCGGGAGAAACCTGTAATTGAAGTTCGCGAGGCATGAGTTTGTTTTTGGCAAAAGTAATAATTTGAAAATTTGAAAATGTCTCAATTTGAAAATTGTTTGCTTAACGCTTCTTAAAACAAAAGGAGTATGTAACTTTACCGTCTATTGAATTAGACTTTATGAGAAAAATAAAACTAATATGGGATTTTCGCGGACCGGATGCAGCTCTAACTGCTGAACACCATGAGATTCACTTAAAAGAATACATTGTTATTGAAAAGTTACCGTTGAATATTACCGGTTTTGAAATCAAAAACGAGTTGCACACCATAGCTTTTATGGTTGTAACCGAAGAGAATATGATTTTGGTTCGGGATGCCTTGAAGCCACATCGCGGGGAAGTTTATCAATAATTAAGAACAAAAAAAGCAGACTTATTACAATCTGCCTTCTAAATATGTTTTAAATGTGCTAATTGGCTACTTCGCTGATGAACTTTATTCGCATTAAACGCAATTCTTCAATGTCGTAATCGCCATCAAATTCTTTGAGTGCATCTTCAATTTTATCGGATTCTGATTCCATGAAATAATCGTGAATCTCTTCCTGTTGGTCTTCGTCTAAAATTTCGTTTATCCAATAACTGATGTTTAATTTGGTGCCGGAATAGACAATTTGTTCCATTTCTTTGAGCAAATTATCCATCGTAAATCCTTTGGCTTTGGCTATATCTTCCAGCGATAATTTTCGATCAATATTTTGAATGATATATAATTTATTGGCCGAATTAGCTCCGGTTGATTTCACCACTAAATCGTCTGGACGAACAATATCGTTGTCTTCTACATAGCGAGCAATTAGCTCTACAAACTCTTTACCGTATTTTTTGGCTTTGCCTTCTCCTACGCCATGCACATTACTTAGCTCATCAATAGTAATCGGATATTTAAGTGCCATATCTTCCAACGACGGATCCTGAAAAACCACAAACGGTGGAACACTCAATTTCTTCGCCACTTTTTTACGCAAATCGCGCAACATGCTCATCAACGCTTCATCGGCAGTGCCCGTAGATTTTGCAGCTGTTACTATAGCTTCATCTTCGCTTTCATTGTATTCATGATCTTCCGACATCATAAAAGACGTCGGATTTTTGATGAAATCATGACCTTTATCAGACACTTTTAAAATGCCATACGTTTCAATATCTTTATTCAATAAGCCATCCACCAATACTTGACGAATAAGTGCCATCCAATAGCGTTCTTCAAAAGCAGCTCCCACACCAAAAAATTGCTGCGCATCCGTTCGGTGTGCTTTGATTGTCGCGTTTACTCTTCCGATTAAAGTGAAAACGATTTCTTTGGATTTGTATAAATGTTTGGTATCGCGAACGACTTCCAATAAGGTTTTAACTTGGTCTTTAGCTTCAACTTTCGTTTTCGGATTTCTGACATTATCATCCATATCAGCACCTTCCCCGGTTTCACTGTCAAATTCTTCTCCGAAATAATGTAATAGGAATTTACGACGCGACATCGAAGTTTCGGCATACGCTACTACCTCTTGTAATAAGGCAAAACCAATTTCCTGCTCAGCGACAGGCTTGCCCGACATGAATTTTTCGAGCTTTTCTACATCTTTGTATGAGTAATAAGCCAAACAATGCCCTTCTCCTCCATCGCGACCGGCACGACCCGTTTCCTGATAGTAACTTTCCAGTGATTTAGGAATATCATGATGAATTACAAAACGAACATCGGGTTTGTCAATTCCCATACCAAAAGCAATGGTAGCTACCACCACGTCTACATCTTCCATCAAAAACATGTCCTGATGTTTGGCTCGTGTTTTAGCATCTAAACCGGCATGATACGGAACGGCACTAATACCGTTTACTTGCAACACTTCGGCTATTTCTTCTACCTTTTTTCGGCTCAAACAATAAATAATACCTGATTTACCTTTGTGTTGTTTTATGAAACGAATGATATCCGCTTCGATATTTTTGGTTTTGGTTCGTACTTCGTAAAATAAATTCGGGCGGTTGAAAGACGCTTTAAAAGTTGTCGCATCAGACATGTCTAAATTTTTCAGAATGTCTTCCTGCACTTTGGGCGTAGCTGTAGCCGTCAAGCCAATCACAGGCACATCGCCTAAATGTTTGATTATACTTCTCAGATTTCTATACTCCGGACGAAAATCATGTCCCCACTCCGAAATACAGTGCGCTTCATCAATAGCCACAAAAGATATGGGAACACTTTGCAAAAACTCAACATATTCTTCTTTAGTCAATGACTCGGGAGCCACATACAATAACTTGGTGATTCCTGAAGTTATATCTTTTTTAACCTGATTGATTTCAGTTTTGGTCAGCGAGGAATTTAATACGTGGGCAATGCCGTTTTCAGAAGATAAACTTCGGATGGCATCGACCTGATTTTTCATTAAAGCTATTAAGGGAGAAACAACAATGGCTGTTCCGTTTTGTATTAAAGCAGGTAACTGATAACAAAGTGACTTTCCGCCACCGGTCGGCATTATAACGAAGGTATTATTTTGGGTAATAATACTTTTTATGACTTGTTCTTGTAATCCTTTAAATTGGTTGAAACCAAAATACTTTTTTAATTCTTTGTGTATGTCAATTTCGTTTGAATTCATTCTGTGTTAATGGTATTTTTACATAAATTTGCAAACATAAAGATACGACTTTCTTTTACACACACAAATTTTATATTATTACAATTTTGATAACTAAAGATAACATTCTGGCCTCTGCAAAAAGTACAATTTTATCAGAAAGTGAGGCCGTTGCGAAGCTCGTAGATTTTTTAGACGACAACTTTGTCAAAACGGTAGAGAGCATCTACAACGCCAGCGGACGACTTGTTGTTACCGGAATTGGTAAAAGTGCCATCATTGCGCAAAAGATTGTGGCCACTTTAAATTCTACCGGAACCCCTTCCCTATTTCTACATGCTTCTGAAGCCATTCACGGCGATTTGGGCATGGTGCAACCCGGCGATGTTGTGATTTGTATTTCTAAAAGCGGGAATAGCCCTGAAATTAAAGTTTTGGTTCCTCTTTTGAAACGATTTGGTAATACATTAATTGCCATCACAGGGAATACCACTTCATTCCTAGGTAAAGAAGCGGATTACACTTTGAACACTTTTGTAGAAACAGAAGCTTGCCCTAATAATTTAGCCCCAACCAATAGCACTACAGCACAACTCGTTATTGGTGATGCCATTGCAGTTTGTTTAATGCAAATGCGAAATTTTACGGCAGAAGATTTTGCCAAATATCATCCCGGAGGCGCTTTGGGTAAAAAATTATTACTTCGTGTACGCGATATGTTAGATACAACACACAAACCAATTGTGGCTCCCGATTCGAATATCAAAACCGTGATTGTTGAAATATCCGAAAAAAGATTGGGTGTCACGGCAGTTGTAGACAACAACAAAATCATAGGAATCATTACCGATGGTGATATCCGAAGAATGCTGAATAAGACCGAAACTATAAGCGGATTGACCGCTCAAGACATAATGACTAAAAATCCGAAAACAATTAAGTCGACCGACTTAGTGAGTGACGCCTTGAATATATTGGAAGACTTTTCCATTACGCAACTGGTTGTGGTTGATAATGGCGAATACCAAGGCGTTATTCATTTGCATGACATTTTAAAAGAAGGAATCGTATAATGGCAAAGAAACCTAAGAAACCGACAAATGAAATGTCGTTCCTTGACCATTTGGAAGAATTGAGATGGGTATTAGTAAGGAGTTCCGCAGCAGTTGTCATCATGGCAACTATAACTTATTTTTTTAGTGATTATATTTTCAGCACTTTAATTTTTGGCCCCACAGATCCAAGTTTTGTAACGTATCGTTTTTTCTGTGAAGCCTCTCATTATTTAGGGTTTGCCGATAGCATCTGTATAACCGAGTTGCCTTTTATCATTCAAAATACCGAAATGGAAGGTCAGGTCAATATTTTTGTATGGACCTGTATAACTGCCGGATTTATTTTGGCTTTCCCTTACATCTTATGGCAATTTTGGAAATTTATTAGTCCGGCACTGTATGAAAAAGAAAGAAAGAACGCCAAAGTATTCATTTTTGTGGCCTCGATACTTTTCTTTTTGGGCGTATTGTTTGGTTACTTTGTGATTGTACCGATGTCGGTCAATTTCCTAGCTACTTTTTCGATAAGCAGTGTGGTCAAAAACCAGTTCAATATCGATTCCTATATCGGAATGGTAAAAACAGCGGTGATTGCCAGCGGACTTTATTTTGAATTGCCGATTATCTTGTATTTCTTGACAAAATTAGGATTGGTAACGCCAACCTTCTTGAGAAAGTATAGAAAATATGCCATTGTTATTGTATTAATTATTGCTGCGATAGTAACACCACCCGATGTGGTGAGCCAAATTACCGTAGCCATTCCGATGTTATTAATTTACGAAGTGAGTATCTGGATATCTGCAATCGTAGTAAGAAACAAAAAACGAGATGAGCAAGCTAGTTGAAGAATTTAACGAATACCGTTCTAAAATGAACGAAAAGTTATTGGCCGACAATAACAAAATAGTAAAACGCATTTTTAATTTAGACACCAATGCTTATGCTGAGGGTGCTTTGGACGTAAAAACCAAAGAGCTACTAGGATTGGTAGCTTCCACAGTTTTGCGTTGTGATGACTGTATCAAATACCATCTGGAAACCAGTTACAAAGAAGGCATTACCAAAGAAGAAATGATGGAAGCCATGGGTATTGCTACATTAGTGGGTGGTACCATCGTCATTCCGCATTTAAGAAAGGCTTACGAATTTTGGGAAGCCTTGGAAGACCAAAAATAATTTGAAAATTAATTGATTTGAAAATTTGAAGTTGCAATTATTTGTTAATTCACCTATTCAATTAGTTATTTTTAATTTTATTTGTTCGATGAAATAATTTAAAAAATGATTTTGAGCCATTTTCTCATCTTCACATTTTCAAATTTTCAAATTTAAATCATGAAATTAAGAGCTGAAAATTTAGTCAAAACCTATAAAGGCAGAAGCGTTGTTAAAGGCATTTCCGTTGAAGTAAACCAAGGAGAAATCGTAGGTCTTTTGGGGCCGAATGGTGCCGGAAAAACTACTTCTTTCTACATGATTGTAGGATTGGTTAAACCCAATTCTGGGAAGATTTATCTGGACGATATGGATATTACGGAATTCCCAATGTACAAACGTGCCCAAAACGGCATTGGTTATTTGGCACAAGAAGCCTCTGTATTTAGAAAGCTAAGTATTGAAGATAATATTTTGAGTGTGTTGCAACTGACCAAACTTTCCAAAGAAGAACAAGTTGCCAAAATGGAAAGCCTCATTGCCGAATTCAGCTTAGAACACATCCGAACCAATCGTGGTGATTTATTGTCAGGTGGTGAACGAAGAAGAACAGAAATTGCTCGCGCTTTGGCTACCGATCCAAAATTCATCTTACTTGACGAACCGTTTGCCGGAGTTGACCCAGTGGCAGTAGAAGACATTCAACGCATTGTAGCGCAGTTAAAAAATAAAAACATTGGTATCCTGATTACCGACCATAACGTACAGGAAACCTTGGCGATTACCGATAAAACGTACTTAATGTTTGAAGGTGGTATTTTGAAAGCGGGAATTCCTGAAGAATTAGCCGAAGACGAAATGGTTAGAAAAGTATATCTCGGACAAAATTTCGAGCTTCGTAAAAAGAAACTGCATTTTTAAAAAAACAAAATCCGCTGCTAAGCGGATTTTTTATTGACCATATTATTGAGAACCGACAATAAGACATAAATCAAAATAATCAGCGGAACCGCCGTTATTTGAAGAAAAATCAGCAACAGTACTGAAACCGCTAAAAAGAAAATCTGCAATTTATACTTGGCAAAACTGAAATCCTTAATCTTTAAGGAAAACAAAGGAATCTCAGCATTCATAACAAAAGTACTCAAAAAAGTAATAGCAATTAAAACCCAAGAATGATACGAAAACTCCATGTCTATTTCTTGATGAAAATAGTCAGCCACAAGGGGTAAACTCGTTATAAACAAAGCATTGGCAGGTGTTGGCAGTCCTATAAAACTATCAGACTGACGCGTATCAATATTAAATTTGGCCAAACGATAACAAGCACCCAGCGTTATAATAAAGCCTAAGTAAGGCAAATAACTTTCCGAACCAAAAACAGTACTGTCAGCCATTAATTTGAACATCACATATCCCGGCACAACACCACTGGTAACCATATCAGCTAACGAATCCAATTGAACTCCTAAAGGCCCGGCTACTCCAAATTTTCGAGCAAAAAAACCATCAAAGAAGTCGAAGAAAATCCCAAGACACACAAAGTAAAAAGCCATTTCAAATTCAGAATTAGCTACAAAAACCAGCGCTACGCAGCCACTAAACAAATTAAGCATCGTAAACAAGTTGGGAATCTGGGCTTTGATATTCATTCGGTTGAAATTAGTTTTTAAAAAAGTTTTACAAATTTAATACAATAAGTTGCAGACTTCTGCGTTTTATATTCAAGATTTTTATTTGATATTTGTAAAAAGAAAAATTGCCTTGAAAAAAACAATTGCTATTCTCCTGCTTTTTATCAGCCTATTCACTCATGCCCAAGCGGTTAGAAAATACTCCAACGAATTTATGAATATTGGAGTGGATGCTGCTGCGTTGGGAATGTCAAATGCGGTTACAGCAATGACCGGCGATGTAAATTCTGGCTATTGGAATCCGGCCGGTTTGATGAAAATAGAAAATAGCGAAGCGGCTCTGATGCATGCCAGTTATTTTGCCAATATTGCCCAATATGATTATGCGGCTTACGCCAAAAAATAGACGACCGAAGTGCTTGGGGTGTTTCCTTAATTCGGTTTGGAGTGGATGATATTTTGAATACTACTCAGTTAATTGACAGCGAAGGTAATATTGATTACAACCGCATCAGCCTTTTCTCTACCGCCGATTATGGCTTGACGTTTTCCTATGCCCGACGTCCAACATTAATAGAAGGATTACGGTATGGCGTTAACGCAAAAGTGATTCGCAGGATTATTGGAGATTTTGCCAATTCATGGGGATTTGGTTTCGATTTTGGATTGCAATATGAAAAAGACGATTGGCATTATGGTTTAATGTTGCGCGATATTACTACTACTTATAACGTTTGGGCCATTGATGAAGATAAATACAATGCCATTAAAGATGCCGTTGCCGGTCAAAACCAAGAACCGCCGGAAAGTACCGAAATTACGTTGCCAAAAGCACAATTAGGCATCGCCAAAAAATTTGAGTTTCACTACGACTATACCTTGCTGGCGGCTGTAAATCTTAACATGCAGTTTGCCCGCACCAATGATATCATTGCTTCCGATATAGTGAGTATTGATCCTGCCTTAGGATTTGAATTCGGCTATACTGATTTGGTTTTTCTTCGCGCCGGTGTAGGTAATTTTCAAAATGTAGAGCAAATTGACGGCAGTAAGAAAGTTAATTTTCAACCCAATATTGGTTTAGGCTTTAAATACAAAGGCATTCAGGTTGATTACGCCTTAACCGATTTGGGCGACCAAAGTGCCGCACTCTATTCCAACATCTTTTCGGTAAAAGTAGATTTGAGTATTTTTCAATAACCTTTAAATGAAATCGATGTTAAAATCTAAATTGTCTTTTCTGTTTTTGTTGGTATTGCTACTAAACAACAGCTTTACTTTTGGCCAAATGGCTTTAGCGGAAACAGCAAAAGTAAGCATCCTAACCTGTCAGGAAGGCAACGAACTGTACTCTATTTTTGGACATACCGCAATTCGAATTAAGGATGAAGCTAATGCTTTGGACGTGGTGTATAACTATGGAACTTTTGATTTTAAAACGGAAAATTTTTATTTAAAATTCATCAAAGGCGACTTGCGTTATTTCGTTTCAGCTTATTCGTTTAATGAGTTTTATTACGAATACACTATAGAAAACCGTTCTATTTATGAGCAAAATCTAAACTTGACAACGACTCAAAAGCAACAACTTTTCAATACGTTGAACAAAAGCTTAGAATCGGACGAGAAATATTATACTTATAAATTCATTGACCGAAACTGTACCAATATGGTGGTAGATAAAGTCAATCAAACCCTGGGACAACAGTGTATTGTAAAGACTACTGAAAAAAATAAAAGCTATCGGGAGATTTTGTTTCCGTATTTAGAAAATCATTTTTACGAAAATTTGGGCATCAACATCATATTTGGCAAAAAGACCGACGAAGAGGGCGAAAAGTTATTTCTTCCGAACCAATTCATGGAAAGTTTAAAAGTGGCAGAATTCAATGGGAAACTGCTTTCAGAACAACCCAAATCTATATTAAAAGCAGAACCTACTCCTCCGGAAAAATCGCTTTGGAATAATTTCAGTACTTTTTGCTTGGCACTTGGTTTACTGGTCTTCACCCGAAAAAGTTGGGTTTATCTTGTCTATTTTACTTTGATTGGTATGCTTGGGGTCTTTTTGTCTTTGGTTGGTTTTTATTCCCTGCACGAAGAGGTGGCGTGGAATTACAATGTATTACTATTCAACCCTTTGTTGTTGGTTTTACTCTACTTTTATTATACAAAAAACTTTAATTGGGTAAAAAATATAGCGCTGCTAAATTTGTTTTTACTGATAGTATACAGCATCTTTTTAGCCAACAAACCCAATTTTATTATGTTTTTACCAATGATAATCAGTTCGGTGATGATGTTGCTTCATTTTGTCAAACCCGGCAAACCAACTTTATTGGCCTCGGTAAAATAAAACGGTACTAAAGGTTTTGAAGATAATGTTGAAGTCGAGAAAAAGGCTTCGATGTTTGATGTAATATAAGTCGTATTGTAGTTTTATCAGACTGTCTTCGATAGTGGCGCCATACGAATAATTGACTTGTGCCCAACCCGTTAATCCGGGTTTTATGACGTGACGGGTTTCATAAAAAGGCATTACTTCGGCAATTTCATTTACAAAAACCGGTCGTTCCGGTCTTGGCCCAATGACAGCCATTTCGCCTTTCAGAATATTGTAAAACTGCGGAAATTCATCAATTCGGGACTTCCTTAAAATCTTCCCGAAAGGCGTCACTCTGGAATCATTGGAAGTTGCAAAAACAGCTCCTGCTTTTTCGGCGTTTTTAATCATCGTTCTGAACTTAACAATTTTAAAAACCTTACCGTTTTTACCAACTCTTTCCTGAGTGTAAAATAATCTTCCTTCATTTCCAATCATATTGCCGATAATAACCAAAGGAATCAAAACTACACCAATGGTTAAGCCAATCAGTGAAAAAATAATTTCCAAAAACCTAACAATGATGAGATACAAATGGTTCTGATTGCTTCTGCTAAAAGGGAAATACCGGTAAAAATCACGAGAAACATATTGCACCGGAATGCGCTGCGTAATAGTTTCGTACACCTGTGTATACTCTCGAATGATAAATCCATTTTCTAACAAATGTATCAGCTGGTTGTATAATTTTACTGTGATACCGTCTGTTTTTTGGGATGCAATTACAATTTCAGAAACCGAAAACTCTTTGACAAATTTTTCTAAATCATTAATTTCGATATTCTTGACTTTTACAAAAGATATTTTACTTTCATCCGAACTGTCTGAATTGACGTAACCCAAGACTCTGTAGTGCGGATCGGCATTTTCGAGTCCGTCGACCAATTCTTTTACTTGTTCTTTATCACAAATCAGTATTACTTTTTTGAGGAATCTATTGGAGGCAAAAAACCGAACGTAAATTATTCGCCAAGTAAACAAGGCTGTAAAAATGGCGATAAAAAAGATAAGAATCTGTAAACGATTGGAGGGTAAAACCGGAGTATAAATGGGTGTCAACAAATAAACCAAGACAGTTGTTGACGTGGTTAAAATGATACTTTTTATAATTTGAAATTGGTTACTGGCAACTTGTAAATTATACATTTCAAATACAGAGCCTATAAAATTGAGGTATAATCCTAACACTATTGTCCAATAAAAATTAGTGCTAGAGATATTAAAATAATTGAATTTAAAAACAATCCCAACCAAATACAGAAAAAGCAATACGAAAACTACGTCAAAAATCCGTAAAAGAATTTTTCTTTCCGAAATTTCAAAATGGATGTCCTTGTATTTGTTCATTCTTTTCTTAAAAATCAGTAATGGAAACGCAAGTTAATAAAATTACCTATTCCCGTTAGAAATCCAATCAATGATTTTTTAATATTTTGCTGCTTTATAATTCAGGCTTTTTAGTCGGAAGTTTTATCTATCCTTACTTTTAATAATGATAACGAATAAACGAAAGCCGGTGCTGCGATTCTCATGGCAGCATGGTTAATAGTAAGCAACCAAAAAGCTAAAAAACAAAACATATAAACATGTTGTTTGTTATCAATATATAAGAAAACCGGTGTAATAAATACAATCATTAAGGCTATGATGCCTAATGTCCCGTGCTCGGCTATTGTTCTTGATATTTCATTGTGAGAGGTTATAATTTCACCTGTTTTTTCATAGCGGAGTTCTAATCCTTTTGATACCCCTACCCCAAAAACAGGATTGTCTTTAAAGGCTTCTATTTCACTGGCTAAAATTTCTTCTCTTCCGGTAAACCTACTTTCTTTAACTCTTCCCATTGCATCTTGATTCGCATACCGTTTGTCAATTAAGCCACTGGTTTGCATCGATGTATATATCCAAATAATACTAAAAACCAAAGTCATGAAAACAAAAAGCAAATTCAATTTATAACGGCCGGTAGTAGTGGTATTAAAATATAAATAAAGTAATAAAAGCACTATCATTAAAAAACCGGTAATCATACCTCCTCTTGAAAAAGTAACTAAGCCTCTATAAGTTATATTAAAGGCTATGACCAAATTCAGAATAAAAATTAATTTGCTTTTAGAAGCAAAAATCAACCTCGAAAAAAAGATAAACATACCGATGCCTAAAACAGTCGCCACCTGATTAGGTCCAAAACCTCCGGATGTTTCACCATTAGAACCGGTTCCCGTTATAACTTCCTTCAAATCAGGAGTGTATAAAATAAGATAAACAGCTGTTGTAACTACCGGAAGTCCTAAGGTTAGCAGTATATTGTTCACTTGAGAAAAAGTAACTTTCCGGTTATAATTATAGATAGCGGCTATACCAAGACAAACCGGACCCGAGATATTAAAGGCTATTGATTTTCTCATATCAGTTTGTAGATTCAATGTTTCGGTAGCCACCAGAACTCCGGGGATTAACAGTAGTAAATAAATCCAAAAAGGAACAGCATTTTTTGAAAAACCGCTGTAAAACATACCCAACAGCAAAAAAATCATTACACCATATTTTGAGAATTCATAAAGAATAGTACCACCTGTCATTCTCAAAAAACCTCACTCCCAACTATATAAGCTGATACGAATAGTACTTCATTATTCTTATTTCCGGTTTTAAGAACATAATACAACCCGAATAAAAAGATAGCAAAACCATAAATAGATGAAGCTGATTTAAAAAAATAAAAAAACACTCCAAGTAAAACGTGAACTAGAATCAAGGTTATGTATCTCTTATCGTTTGCTTCCATTTTTAATTTTTTAACCAATTTAAGTATTTCTCAACAACCGCTTCTTCCGAATTATTTTCGTTAATCGTTCGGAACAATGCCTCTCCCATAGCAGTTCTTAACTCGCCATTATTCATTACTTTCAGCAAATGAAGATAAAACGCTTCAGTATCTTTTCGGTCAACAATAAATCCATTACTGCCATGTTTAATAATTAATGGAATTTCTCCGACATTAGTAGTCACCACCGCTTTTTTTAACAAGCCATACTCAATCAATGCCACCGGTAAGCCTTCTGAATCTGATGTCAAAACAGCAATAACACACTGATTGATAATGTTAGTAGTGTCATTTTTTGAACCATAAACAAAAACAGTATCTTGTAATTCTTTTGACTCTATCAATGCTTTTATTTTAGTCGAATACTCATCCTTAAAATCTTTACCAACCAAATGAAACGTCCATTCCGGGAAATTCTTTTTGACTTTTTCGGCTACATCCAACAATAAAAAATGATTTTTTTGCGGACGCAAATTGGCTAAACACAAAATCTTTTTTCCTTCAATTCCTTTTAAAGTTGTTTGAGGTGCTATAGCTGTTTCAACACTAGTAAAATTGGGCAAATAAATTACCTTTTTACAATTCAACTCCCTAACAGCCCAGCTTTTAAGCTGATAATTCACTACAATAATACCACTAAAAAAGAAGGACGCAATTTTTAAAGCTATGGTTTCCTTTTTGGTAATAAATTCACTTAATCCATTATGATCATGCCAAATGACTTTTATTTTCGGATAAATGATTTTTGCCAAAACAGCTACAAAATAAGAGCTGCTGTGCGCATGAACAACCTCTATCTGATGGGTCTTGCAGTATTTTTTCAACCTTCTTGCTGCATGTAAATCAATCGTTTTCTTTTTTTCTAAAAAACAGTAATCCACTTTTTCAGACAGTTGTGATTTTAAATCCCCTTCAGCCCTTGTAGCAATAAGTCCCGAAAAGTCAATCTGTCCTACCAAAGCATTGGCATAATTAACAGCCATTTTTTCAGCACCTCCTACTTCGAGTGAATCAATTATTTGAACTATTCTCATGATTGCAACAGTCCTTTAATTTCGTTTTCAAATACATCCAAAGTATACTTTCTCGACCAATCAATGGCTTTGCCAACCATTTGCTGATAAGATTCATTAGTATCCAACAGTAATGCTATTTGCTGTACATCTTTTGACAAATCCATTTCTAATAACACCCCTCGCTTGCCATAATCGAGCATATTGGGCACACAGGAAACAGCTGTCGCTATAGGCAAACAACCCCAAAACATACCTTCAGCCACTACTTTGGGCCAGCCTTCACTCATAGAAGGTAAAACTACAAAATGATTTTCGATATAGGCCTTTTTAATAACTTCTTGATTTTGATTTCCTTTCAAAAAAACAAAGGTTTCCAAATTATTATCCGAAACATAGTTTTCCAGCATTTTTCTTTCATTGCCTTCTCCAAAAAGCGTAAGCTGCACCTTTCTTCCTGTTTTGTGCAATTGCTCAATTAATTGAATCGCATAAAGTGGATGCTTACCATTAGATAAAGTACCAACGAAGACAAATGAAATTATTGCACCAAATTTTTTGGCTGTACGTCAATCTTATCACTCTCCCGGTAACTGGCGGTAAAAAAAGGTTTTATGTTTTTGGAACTGTTTACCCATTCACCGTATACTAAAACCTGCATGTTTTTGGTCAAAAATGTACTGCTGATTATCCACTTCTGAAATCGATAACTCAAAGGTTGCTTAGCTTCAGGATCCCAATTGCCGGCATATTTGGTAGTTTTACTCTTTTTTGGAAAAAGAATCTGAACGAAACTTCCCAACAAACCAATATTTCCGGGACACCGAAGCTGAATATGGTCAGCCGACTTCATAGCCTTATAAAGGATGAAAATATTATAAAAGGAATAAAAAAAAGCTCGAATGGTATTGCTAAAAGAAGTCATATCCATGTCTTTCAACTCGTAGACTTTAGTAATTGGGAACTCAATTTGAGTATTCAAAAAACCTCTGTCATCGTTCCAAACGGCACATACGAAGGTTATTTCGTCTACATTTTTTGCCCAATAGACCATCTCTTTTGCATAAGGACTATAGGCAAAATAAACATCATTTTTAAAAATGAGCGGTGCTGTAGATACAACTAGTAATCGCATTAAATATATCCTTTAGAACTTTTTTCAGAAATTTTAACTGCAGGTACCCCTAAATAGACCGAATTCTTAGCGGCACTGGTAATCATCAACGAACTGGCACCAATCAGCACATCATCTTCAATGACAATATTCCCGGCAACAACCGTATTTACACCAATAAAAACATTGTTCCCTATAACAGGTATGCCACGATTTTCATCTAATCCTGAAACTCCAATGGATACTCCCTGACCAATATTGCAG
Organism: Flavobacterium phycosphaerae; assembly: GCF_010119235.1. Taxonomy (NCBI): domain Bacteria; kingdom Pseudomonadati; phylum Bacteroidota; class Flavobacteriia; order Flavobacteriales; family Flavobacteriaceae; genus Flavobacterium; species Flavobacterium phycosphaerae. The sequence continues at coordinate 244,289 of NZ_JAAATZ010000001.1, forward strand.
TTGTTACCTATGACCACTTTCGGGCTCAAAAAAATACCTCCATAATGGCCTACATAAAATGAATGACCAATCGTAGCCGGAGGTGGTATAGAAATACCCGCTACTATTTCGAGCATTTTTTGCCAAAAATAAAGCGGAATGAAAACAATAATTCTTAGTGGTTTCCATTTTATCTTGATGTGACAAAAATGGGCAATCCGATATTGAAAAGTGGCCCAAAATCCTTGGGTTAAAAAAACTATGGTAAAAAAGTTTCCTCCATAATTTTTATGTTTCAAGTAATCGGATTTTATTAACTGAAATAGGGTCATTTCAACTGATTTTAGGTTTAGTAAAAAACAAACTCAGCCAACCCACACATCTTCCAGAAAATTCGGTAAAGGCTTCGGTGCGTTTGCTCGTGGTAAAGATATTACCAAATCGGACAAATGTCAACAACAATACGGTAGCATTCCATTTAAACTTTGCTTTAAAACTAGGATTTGGGTATTTTACTCGCCACACATACCAGCCGTTTCGCACTACCATCTTGCCGTAAACATATTTATTGGGCCTGCCGGCCTGATCATGAAAGTGAGATAATTGGGCTTTGGTATTGATCACATTTTTTCCGAAAGCTTGGGCTCTGATTGAAAAATCGGCATCTTCATACAAGCCATATCCTTCAAAATAGTGTGAAAATGCAATCTGATCCAAAACTCTTTTCCGAAAGGCAAAAGACATTCCAATCAACAAATCAACTTCATACGTTTTACCATTCAGAGGAAAACCACAAGTACGGCCATGTGAAAAATCGGGCATACGACCCGGACCCAAATCCGAAGCCAATCCCACCATATTTCTCAATATATTCCGATCGCCTTCAGGATAAACATATCCTTCAAATTCATAAAACCGTTTTTTATTATAGTATTTGTTTGGTTCTTTTTTAATCCAATTGTTTTCATTGATGGCAACTCCTCCTACTCCTACTATCGCATCCTCGGTATTGAATGTCTTGATGATTTCTTCAAAGTACTCAGGTTCTAAAATTGTATCATCATCTAAAAAACAAACCACTTCTGAAGTTGGGACAACTTTTGAAACCCCAAAATTTCGCTGCTTAGTCAGGCCTCTGTTTTCTTGAGTAACCCTGTAATAATCCAGATTTAGAAACGAACTTCCTGCTAATGCAGTTTCGGTTTCGGTGTTCAAAGAACCATCAACAATGACAATCTGATTGGGGTAAAGAGTCTGTTTCGCTACTGAATGTAATAAATTCAGCAACGCTTTAGGACGCATATATGTACAAACAATTAGAGTGAAGTTCATTTTATTTAGTTCTTTTTCCCAATTTCTGCAGATTCTTGGCGTAAAAAATCGATTTATTGAATTGTATTTGACGATAAGGCATTCTCAGAATTCGCATCGGAAGTGACCATTTTGACCCGGTAAATAAATACAGAAAAAAGTATTTATGACGGTATTCATTAACCAGTTCTTTCCCGAAATGCTTATAGGAGAAGTACATAATCGTAGGACTCGGCACCGGTCTTATCCATTTTACCGGATGGTCTAATTCCCACGGTTGTTTTTTCCTTTTCTTTCCTAACACAGCAGACTGGCTACCCCAAAAACGGTAACCTCCAACAGGAGGCTTGAGATGCAAACTGTTAGAAAAAGGATTTTGCAGCACAATCACACCTATTTTAGTCAGCGATAATCCAAAGTCATTGTCTTCACCGTAACCGCCGTCATAATTAATGTCATTGCCTTCTAATTTCGTTACAAACTCTCTTTTGACACAATTATTAGCATTGTTGTAAAACTGGGCTGCACCTGCCAAATAACGGTTTGGTCCGTAATTTTTCAATTTATGGCGTAAATCATCTAAATTTTGTTGTTGATGATTAGCCTGAATATCTAAACCATTGCAGGCATCAGCATGATAGGTTTGCAAAAAACGGATGTGGTTTTCTATGTAATCCGGCAAAACCCTCAAATCATCGTCACCAAACACAATGTATTCACTTGTACACAATTCGATGGCTTCATTTCGGGCTCTGCAACTTCCTTTGGTTTCCTGCCATTTAATAATCAGTTCAAATGGATAATCGGACGGATTGTAGAGGCTTTCGTTTCTCTCTTTTGCCGGAGTTGCATCAACCACAACGACTTGACTAGGAAGATAGGTCTGATTTTTCAAATCCTCCAACAAATTCAGTGTAAAATCCTGTCGCATCATAGTCGGAATAATATAACTGACTGTCGGTTTTCCCTGAATTGGTTTTAATTCCCTCGGCTTAACAATAGCCGTTTTGTTGGTTATCTTAAAATTCTTTCGGGCATAAAACAGGGCATTCCACTCGGCAACACGCCAAAACCCCTTTCGATACAACATATAAAACGCATGGGTGCTTTTAAAATTTTTGACGTAAAAAACATAACGCTCCTTAGCGGTAAACTTCACTTTATTCTTTTCAACAATATCGAATAATCCTTTGCAATACATGGGAACCGCGCCTTGTAACCTCACAGCATTGTACCCGAAATCTAAAGCTTGCAGTTGAACATTTTCATAATCAGAATCAAAACCACCCAAGGTTTCCCAAACTGATTTCCTCACAGCAAACTGATACGGGTTAATGCGCCAGCTAATGCATTGGTCAACACCATCAAAATCCTGAATGAACCAAAAAAAAGTAGCGGTCTGATATACCAATTCCATGAACGCATTCTTATAGCCTTGTTCAAACGAACTATGCCAAATATCGCCCGGACCGACTGCTAACTTATCAAGCATTTTAAAATCGGGAGTTCCTTTATAAAGTATTACTTCTCCGGTCTCCGTTATGTATTCATTAAGTGTTATTTTCATTATCTATTTGATGTTTAACCCGGCAAAAGTAATAATTTCATTCCCCCTAAATCTTACCGTTTTATATGGATACTTCATCTCCTTAAAAAATTGTTCTAATTTGATATAGGTTGGCTCACCACCAACGATATGATAGGAAGCGATGGCAAAATTAGGATGGTATTTTTCTATATTTTTTTACATCCTTCGAGTGCTTCTATTTCGGCACCTTCTATGTCCATTTTAATAAAATCTAATCGTTCTAATTTATGGCTTTCAACCCAATCATCTATTGTAACAGATTGCTTTTTGACACAATGTTGAGCATCCGGAATCCAAATGGCGGATGAACCAACCGTGCCGGCCTCATAAAAGTCTATTTCTCCGTTTTTGTTCCAAAATAATATATCTTCAATGAGAATATTTTCAGGCAAATCATTATTTAAATCTATATTATTTTTAATCTTTTGGATATTGAACTTATCTGGTTCTATGGCGAATACTTTGCCATTTGGACCAACAAGCTTGGAGAATAGCATTGATAAATGACCACAATTGGCACCTGCATCTACTACAATATCATTGGTTTTTACTTTATAAAAGTGTTGATAATAATCAAAATCAACAATAATGGGGTACAGTGCTTCATTAGTAAAAAAGGAAACATTATTATGAGTCGTCTCATAAGTAATCCTTCCGTTTTTTTCTGACAGACCGAATGAAGTATTTCTTTTTTTCAGCAGCGAATAATAAAACAATTTAATCTTTTCCTTTTGCCTCCCTTTTGGAACAAAATAGCTTATTATTTTTTTAGTTTTTTCATTATTTTATTATTTTTCGATAGTAGTCAACACTTTGCGCTGCTACTACTTCGATACTGAATTTTTGAATCGCCTTTTTTCTGGCTGCCGCTCCTAACTCCTTTCGCAAGGAGTAATCGTTGAGCAATGTACTGATTTTATCGGCATATTCCTTGTGCTTTTTGGGGTTCACTAAATAACCGTTGACTCCTTCATCAATAATTTCTGTTGCCCAGCCAATGTCTGATGCTACTATAGCTTTATTCATGGCCATTGCTTCTATCCAGGAAACCGGCAGGGCTTCGGCAAAAGTTGGAAAAACACAAACAGCAGCAGAGTTGATATGTTCTTTAATACTGTCATAGGTAACGCTTCCCACATAGGTTACATTTTGCAAAGCATCTTTGTTGAACAAAGGTTGCATCATCTCCCAAACCGAACTGTTTCCACTGATTATATCCTTTGCATCTCTGCCCACCAAAATGAGTTTGGCTTGGTTATTTTGTTGGTACACTTCGTTAAAAATAAACGGCAGTTCAAGAGAACCTTTCTTTCTGACCAAGGTTCCAAAGTATAAAATTGTATTGGGTTGCTCGTTGATACAATTATCGTCAACGTCGAATATAGTCAAATCGATACAATTGGGAATGACTGTAATATCGCGTTGTAAAGCAAACAATTCTTTGGTAATCTCAGCAGTGTAACGGCTCACGGAAACCAATCCGTCGGCAAATTGCAATGCTTTGCTTTCGTGATAACGATTCCTGATTTTAACCGGTCTATTTTCTAAATGACAAAAATAGGTGTCGCTACCGTGCAGCTTAACCACAACCGGGCACTTTGGTTGTATACCCGAAGTAATCCCGTCCCAATCGGATGCCTCCAAGATGTCTATTTTTTTTTCGTTGTATAATTTATTGACGAGTCGTTTTATCTTATTTTGAGTCAGCCATTTGGAGATCCCTTTAACCTTTACATTTTTGATTAAGTAAAAAGAAACTCCGTTTTCTTCAAAAAAATCGTCTTTGTTTTGCCCGTAAACCAAAACCGTAACGGCATGACCGCTTTCAACCAATCCTTTGGAAAGATTTGAAATACTGGTCCCAATGCCTCCAAAAGCATTCATCTTAGGATGCGGAAACTCGGCGGTCAGAAAAGCTATTTTCATTAGATTAATTTATAATAATTGGCAACCATGGCTTCCAAGGAAAACTGTGAGAGGCGATCGTTGACTATTGAACGTTTCTGTATACGTTTTTCACCCGTTACGAGGTTAAATAAAATTGATTTCAGTGCAGCAACATCTTCTCTTTCAAACAAAAAACCGTTTTCATTTTCAACCACCATCCCCAGTACATTCCCGTGATTCCTGGTGGTGATGACCGGCAAATCAGAAAGCAAACTCTCCAATACCGAATAACAAAACGTTTCTCCGTGTGAAGGGTGAATTAAATAATCGTATTGATGGTAAATCGAATACAAATCAGCTACACTTCCTTTGAAAACAAAATAGTCCTGCAGGGAAAAATCGGATACCATGTTTTGAAGTACTTCCTGATAATCGCCATTACCATAAATATCAACCACAAAATCAATATGGATTTCTTTAGTCAACTGATGCACGGCGGATATCAAATCCTGAATTCCTTTTTGTTTCCTCAAATGAGAGGCCACGATGAATTTCCCTTTGAATTCAAAATCGGTCTTTTTCTGAAAATTATCCATTTCCAATCCGTTGAACACCACTGTCGTTTTGCTTTTTATGGAGTTGCCGTATTCCAAAGCCAACTGATTTTTGCAGTAATCGGAAACCCCGACAAAAAGATCGATGTATTGGGAATATAACATTCCTTTTATTTTTCTTTTGATATTCTTCCCGGCAGCAAATCCGTTATTCGGTCTTGGGTTATGATCTACCTGAATGATTTTAGCCGAAGTTGCTTTCTTTATTTTCTTAAAAACAGGAACACAAAGCTCAACAAAATGGGTAATGATATGCGTATACTGTGGTTTGTGTTCCTTGCAATAGGCATAGAAAAAAACCTCAACATTTTGATAATCACTGCTGAAAATCGTCAGGTCTTGATATCCGCCGTGTTCCGAATAATTCGGAAAAAACCAATGCACTACAATATTATTTACCTTGCATTTTTGGTCAAAAAGCCAAAAAAAATAATCCATTCCGCCTATCCTTTCGGGCAGCAGTTTGTAATTGCAAATCACGGCTATGGTTTTTACGGATTGGCCCATTTCTTTAGTGTTTCGGCTATGTGTTTACTGGTTCCTTGCAACGGCCTTCCCACCTGAAGTTGGTTAAACTGTTTTCGGTTTTCGGCATCAATACTCGGATTAGCCAGATACAAGCGGATGTTTTCTATCAACTCCTGTTCATTTTTGACAATTCGGGTCGATTCGCTGGTTACCACATTTACAATATGGGCGTAGTCCAAAAATCGTTGATCATCGTATAAATTGTTGGCTTTATTGCCAAAAACCGTATTAATCACCGGTTTATCAAATTGCATAAAATCTAAACTCATGGTAGAAAGCATGTTGGTATTCAAATCCGAAAATTCGATTAATGCTCTCAAGTCGGACACATCTTCAATACTCGGAACTCGTTGTGACCAGGTCTCCTGATGCCCTTCACGGGATAAATTCCACTTGGGATAATTCCATTTTATGAACGGAAACTGCTTCACCAACGCCGCAAATCGAATCGGATCCTCAGCCGGCGAAGTTCTCACAATAAAGTTAACGTTGTCTATAAGGTTCGCATTGATCGCATTGGCAATAGTTTCGATGTACAATTCATCATTTCTGCTGGTAGAGATATCGCCGCAACTGAAACAAATGGTTTTTAAGGCAGGGTCAATCCCGAATTTATGATAAAAAACTTCTTTAGAGGTTTTATATCGGTCTAAGACATAAGGCTCAAATTGAGGAGTCCCTACAATTTCTACGCTTTCAGGTTTTACGCCCGAATAAAAGTGCAACAATTCCTGTTTCATTAAGCCACTCCAAACCAAATAGTAGTCAAAATTACCCGCCATTCTTCCTTTAGAAGCCAAATTATCCCAACTGAAAATAAAGGCCGCTGTTTTTACGTTGCATTTTTCGGCCGCATAAATCAAAGGTGCTATGAATGGTGGTCTTTGGTGCGTTACAAACAACAAATCGAAATGTTCTTTTTGTACGATTTCAAGGTATTCTTTGGTTATCGGATGGCTTTTGAACGACCATTGCTGCAAACAGTTGTAGCGTTGTATCCACTTTTCGGAATAGAACAACGACGTCCACCAAAAAGTGAATCGTGTGGCAAAACCACGCGGGTTATTGACTTTCGAATAATTGGCTTTCAGGTTATCATTGATGCCAAAATTATTTTTATGGTGCAAATGCAAATGCGCCAATTCCTTTGTTTTCCTAAAAAACCAAGTGATGAATTTTTCCTGAAAAACGTTCAGCTCCAGTATTTTTGCTTTGCCTGATAAACCATCGAAAACAGTAGCCGGCAAACAGGAAAGTATAACCACCTCATCAAAGTTTCTTTCTGCTTCGGCTAAAAAATCACTCAATATGAAATTCCTGAAGCCTACACCGTCAGTTATTACTATCCCTATTTTTTTCATATAAGTATTTAAAGGCTATTTTCGTCTTAATTTATTAAATAGCAATTCTATTTTCATTTTCACCCGAATACTGTTTTTCCTCCAATGTTTTTTGAAATAAAACAGTTTATCATAAAAATAAATGTACTCGGGATTTTTTGTGTCATCAAATTTAATCAAATCAAACACTTTGTCTATTCGTTGTGTATGTTTTTCGCTTTCACCATAAGATCGAGCATACCAAGTATGGTATAACAGTTCCTTGCCATTAGTATCAAAAACCAAAGTCGTTAAACCGTCACCTTCAAAAGGTTCACTCGCTTCCAGAAAAAGTATTTTCTCGCCCATTCTTCTGAGCCAAAAATAAAAACAATAGTACGGTTCAAAAAGACTCGTATTATCATATTCTTCTTGTAATGCCGCAAGGTCTTCCTGAAATTCATTAGGCAAAATATACTGATTTTTGCCCACCGCACTGCTGTCCCAAAGTTGCTCCAGCTTTTTGAAATTGATTACCGAAAAGAATGTATTAATAGCATACGGGCTTTGCTTTCTGGTTTTAATCTGACCGCCGTCACGAACACCACACAAAATGAAATCATTTTTTTGTAAAGAATCAATAATGGCATAAACGCCATCCGGATGTATAAAAAGGACGTCTTCATCGGCCATGATGAGCCACTCAATACCTTTGCCCTTGAGCTTTTTCATCATATAGTAAATACTGTCTATAGCAAACATCCCTTTACTGCCTTCAATCACGTATTTCTGAATATTTTCAGGGAACAATTGGGCGCTTTTTTTATATAACTCTTTATTAATAAGTGTGGTTATAATAGCGATGTTGCGATGATCTGTCATTTTCTGTAATTATTTCAACAACTGAGCGGCATTGACCCATTGCCAAATATGGAAACTGCTTTGATTGTCTCCGTTATAAAAATTTTCCAGTTCCTTTTGCAAGGCTGTTTTTGCAAACCAATTATTATTTTTCAGGAGGTCCACTTCGGCTGTCACCCACTCTTTCAAATCCTCCGAAAGCCATTCTCGTTGCGGAGTTTGTAATGGGCGTTTGGGTGCCAAAACCAAATCTTTTTGCAAAAACTGTTCGGCTATTTTTCGCAGCATCCACTTTTGAATGCCTTCTTTAATTTTAAACTCTTTGGGGCGACAGAAGACATATTCAACCAATTCATAATCCAAGAAAGGCTCTCGTAATTCAGTGCCGTACAACATGGAAACCCTATCATTAAAACGCAAAGCACGCGGAATCTTTGTATAAAATAAATCGCGGTACTGCAGATTCAGCAAATCGTCATCAAAAGGTTTTGGATAGGTTGTTTTCGAATATCCTTTAGTAAAATCCCCATCCAAGACATTGGTTCTAAACGGAAATTTGGCAACGCCTTGAACAATACTTTGAGAATTATTGCTATAGTAATCATACCCTGCCCAAGCTTCATCAGCACCTTGTCCGTCGAGCAACACTTTCACACCTTTTTGAGCTGCTGTTTGAAAAATTTTCGAGTAAGCCAAGGTTGGAATACCTCCGTAAGGTTCGGCCTGATGCTGTGCCATTTTCATTGCCAAATCAGGAATTTCTTTAACCGAAAGCGCACATACATTCAAATGATACGGTCGTTTTTCGAGCATGGCTTTTACCCAAGTCAATTCATCATATCTTTCGTCATGGGTCACAAAAGTGAAAGCTTCGACAGCTGATTTGTCAATATCCTGTTGGTCAATCAAAGCTAATAATGTACTCGAATCCAGACCTCCACTCAAATTAAATCCCACCGGCACATCGGCTCTGAAACGAAAATTAATCGCTTTTAAAAGCAGGTTCGTAATATAATCTTCTTCGTTTTTTTCAAAATGAGACTGAAGATGCACAGCACGTTCTTCAAAATGATACCATTTTTTGATCTTCAGTTGCTTATTTTTTAAAGTCAATGAATGACCACCGGGCAATTGCTGAATATGCTGCCAAAAAGTTTCATCAGGTTGACCATAACTTCCATCGGAGAAATAATGAAGCCAGACGTTGTCATTTGGTATTTTGGGAATACTTACGGTCCAAAACGGATTGATTTCGGAAGCAAAAATAAAATCATTACCCTCCCAAAAATAATGAAACGGCTTGACGCCAAAACGGTCGCGGGCAGCAAACAAACTTTGTTCTTTCTTATTCCAAATCGCAAACGAAAACATGCCGTTACAACGGGACAAACAATCCTCTCCCCATTCGCGGTAAGCGTTCAGCAAAACTTCGGTATCCGATTGTGTTTTGAAAGTATAGCGGGATTGAAGTTCTTTTCTAAGTTCTAAATAATTGTAGATTTCGCCATTGAAAACTAGTACATAATTGCCGCAATCGCTAAAAAAAGGTTGGTTGGCATTTTCCGTTAAATCGATAATACTTAAACGGTTGTGGCCAAGAGCTACGATGCCATCTTGGAGCCAAAAATCAGTAAAATCAGGTCCCCGATGCTTTTGGGCTTCGAGCATGCTTACTATATTTTGCTGATTGGCTTTGTGTCCAATGATTCCGGTTATGCCACACATTTACAAACCCAATTTGATAATTAATGCTTCGGCTTGCTTCCAATCTTCCATGGTATCAATATTGACGTAAAAATCGGGATTACTTTCAATGTAAGCTATTGATGCGCCATAGAACGTTCCTTTTTTAATCACTGAAGTTTTGGCAATATAAACGGAGCCGTCACGGTGATAGGCTTTTGGCAATTCTTGTCGTCTCGGAATTATGATTTTGTCACCCGTTGCTATTGTAAGCAAACCCCTTTCGGTTTCTTCAAAGGTCCAATGCGGATTGTACTCATGCGGTACGGGCAAAACACTCACTAAGGAATCGGCTTGACTTGCTACAAATTTTTTAATGGCAACATCAATAAACCCTTCTTCTCTGAATGGGCTGGTAGGTTGCAGCAAACAAATCGCATCAAAAAAAATGTTTTGTTTTTCAAAAAATTCAATGGCGTGCTGCACCACTTCTATAGAGGTTGAAGTATCCTGAGCCAGTTCGGACGGACGGATAAATGGCGGTTTGCATCCGGAAATTTCAGCAGCAATGGCAATTTCCTCATCATCCGTAGAAACAATAGTATCGGTCAGTAATTTAGACTCTTTGGCTGCCAGTATGGTATATTCTATCAAAGGCATTTTGCCTAATAACTTGATGTTTTTTCGGGGAACGCCCTTAGAACCGCCACGAGCTGGTATGATGCCTAGAATTCTCATTAATAGGTAATGGTTTTATGAAATTGTAACGGTAATTCTTTGAGCAATAAGGCAATTTTTTTGCCGGCATTTCCGCCACCGTATACGGCTGATTTTGGGCGGTTATTTTCTTTTAAAATTGAAGTAATTGCGTTTACAATTTCGGTTTCATCATAAGAAACATCGACTACATTTTCTCCACGATCACGGCGATTTTGGCGCGAACCGATATTGACTACCGGAACGCCTAAATAAGCACATTCACGAATCCCAACGCTGGAATTTCCGATTAGGCAAAGAGAAGCATTCAGCAGATTCAGGAAATCGTCGCCTTCCATATTTTTGAAGAAATGGACATTTTCCATTTTATATTTTTCTCGGAAAGAACGAATACCTGAAGAGGTTCCATCGGCACCAGCATCCACATTGGGCCAAAACCACAACGTTGGTTTATTGATGGTTTGTATAGCACGCAAAGTCGCTTCGACATGCTTACGAGAATCTTGGTATTCATTGGTTACCGGATGTTGCATAACAACCATGTAGCCTTTACTCAAATCGGGTTGCGAACCCACTCCACCGTATTTTTCATACGGATTAAAAGTGAGCTGCGTATGCTTTGAAACTTCTTGGGCAATATCAATGGAAGGACAGCCGGTGTTGAAAACCATGGTTTCATTTTCGCCTAGTTGAATGACTCTTTGCTTGGCATTTTCAGAAGCTACAAAATGGTAATCCGCCAGTTTGGTAATAGAATGTCTTACTTTTTCATCAATGTTTCCGGTCACTTCTCCTCCTTGAATATGCGCGAGCGGAATATTCATAAACGAAGCTGAAATAGCGGTTGCCATGGTTTCAAATCGATCGGCAACGGTTACTACTATATCCGGTCGAAGATTATCGAAAACCGTTGATAATTCTAAAATTCCGATACCGGTAGTTTTGGCAGCGGCAGTTAGATTTTCTCCTTCCAAAACATTGAACACTTTGGCCGCAATTTCAAATCCATCTTTTTCTATATAATTTACAGCACTTCCATACCTATCCAACAAAGCGGAGGCCGCAATGATGAGTTGCAACTCCAATTCGGGGTGTTTTTGGATAGCCGTTAAAACGGTTTTAACTCTACTATAAGAAGGCCTTGCTGTGATGACCACCGCTATTTTTCTTTTTGTACTCATGCTAAATCTTCTTCATTCAAAAAATCCCATTGGGACTTATCACTTTTTAATTTTCTGCCGATAACTGATTGGAAATTGGTAGCAGAGATGCCATATCCGCTGGGTTTTTTACTTTCCAAATCGTTGAAGGAAAGTACATGGCCTTTGGGTAAATTTTTATTTACAGCCAACGATTTTTCAAAGATAGTCTTCAATGTTTTGAAACTGTCGTTGTTGTTTTTATCTATCGGGTTGTTTTGTGCCAAATGAATCGCATGAACTGCTTCGGCTAATGCCTTTGTTTCCTCTATAGTTAAAGAGGCAATGGCATCCGGTCCGAAAAGGTCACGATGGAAAACCACATGAAATTCCAGGATTTCAGCACCCAGTGCTACGGCGGCTATTCCGGTGGCTATTTTGGCCGAATGATCGGAAAAACCAACAGGAACCTGATAGCGTTCTTTTAGTTCCTTGACAACATTAAGTCCGTACTCTTCCGGTTTTGTTGGGTAGGCTGTAGTGCATTGCAAGATGGAAAAGTTGGCTTCCTTACCCCTAAGGAATTCAATTGTTTTGTCTAATTCAGCAAAACTGCTCATCCCTGAAGAAAGGATAATGGGTTTTCCGGTTTGGGTGATTTTTTCCAATAAAAGAAAATTGGTCACTTCCCCCGAACCTATTTTATAAGTATGCACTCCCACTTCTTCGAGCCAATCAACAGCTAAGTTGCTGAAAGGAGAACAAATAAAATCTAAATTCACCTCATCACAATGCTTTTTAATATCCTTCCATTGGCTAAGTGAAAATTCCATTCGTTTCCAATAGTCGTAACGCGTGGCATCTTCTTTCGAAAATTTTACCCGAAATGGCTCGTGTATACTACTTTCGGCTTCGGCTATATGCATTTGAAACTTAATCGCCTGAACGCCGGTTTTGGCAACAGCATCGATGTAAGCATGCAACACACCCAAACTTCCGTCGTGAGCTTGAGCAATTTCAGCAATTAAATAGGGTTTGGTTTTCATTAAAAATCCGTTGAAAGGAAGTAAAAGTAACTAATTTTCCGGTTTCCAATAAATTTTTGCTTCTTTTAATTTTGTGTATTTCTGATACACTTCAAGGGGTAGCGGATTTCGATACTTAACAATTTTTCTGAAATGGGTAATCAAATCTAATTTGGCCAAAAACAACGGTTTAATCACTCTGAAATCGCCTTTGAAAATTTTGGTTTTGTATTGCATCCAGATGGAATAGAGTAAAATTCTGGGGATTTTGCTAAGCGGGTAAAGCAACAGCATATTAAACCAATCTGCGCGAATGGCTCTGCGAAAACGAAGGCCAAAATCGTTATTGGCAATGGCTCGCTTTTTTAATTCTACGCGATGATTAACTAGGATTTCGGGCAAATAATGAACTTCCCAATCCCTTTTAAATAAGTTCATAGCCGCAAATGTTTCTTCGCCATAAAACTCATACCAATCGGGATAATCCGGAATGGCATCCCAAGCGGTTTTTCGAAAACCATGCGCACCGCCGGCAAAACTTTTCACTATTTCGGGTTGATCATTTGTAAAATGCGATTCGGGTTCTTGTTTTGACCAAAAAATTCGAAAAGAAACTACACCGCAACGGCTGTTTTGTTCGAAATAGTTTTCAATAATTTCTAACGGATTTTGTACCAAAAAATGCAAGTCATCATCTAAGGAAATCAAATAATCCCCTTTGGCCATTTTGTTTAAACGATTTCTGTTATAGATAAGTCCTTTAGCTTTTTCATTTCTGAAAAGAAGAATTCCGGGGTAATTTTCTTTTATATAGTCTGATGTGCCGTCATTGGAACCGTCATCGTAGAGTAGCACTTCTACATCATTTTTCTTGAATAAATAATCAATCTTTTTTAAAGTGATTTTTAATTCATCAAGTCGGTTTTTAGTGGTAATTACTATTGAAAATTTGATCGGATTCATTTCAACAGGATTTTATCGAGCGTTTGTTTCAAATTAACCTCTGTAGAATAATCAATTAAATCCTGACGGTTCAAGCGCAATTCTTCCGGGTTGTTTTTCCAAATTGTATACAATTCCGAAATATTTTTCTCAATCGCCATTACATCATTCGCTTCTGACCAATAGGGATATTGATGGCCTAACAACCGCTTGACCTCGCTGTAATAAGGCCCCAAAATCAATATAGGCTTGTTGGCTACGACACAATTGGGAAATTTTCCGGGTAAAAATGGACTAATCTCTGACACCGCTTCCAAAATAATATTGATAGGAACTTCCTTTTCTAAGGCTTGTACTACTTTGTATTCTAAATAATCTTTAATACTAATGTTCGGGTGGTTGAAATAAGGTTTTAAAACAGGCTCATGGTAAGAATGACTACCAATCAAATAGAGTTTAGCTTCTGATCTTGCTGAAGGATGGTTATCCAAAAAACGAAGAAATCCTTCGATTAAAAATACAGGATTGCGTTGTTTAAGCAGATGGCCTGCGTGCAGAAGCGAAAATTCGTTACGGGTAAAAAAATCGGGCAACGGAGCCGTTTGAGTTTCTGTTTTAATTTGGTGTGGAATGATGACACTTTTATTGGCTACTGACGGAAAATAACTCTCCATCCATTCTTTTAAAAGTAAACTCGGAAAAGCCAAATGAGCTGATTTTTGCGTTATCGCCGAAACAAATGCTTCTTTAACTTCATAACTTTTTTCAACCCAATTATAAGGACGGGGATACATGTGAAACGGGTAAGGGTCGTGTATATATGCCATCCATTTTTGGTGTAATTCAGGTAATTTCAACATCGCTCGGTGTGGTCTGAAACTACTCCCTTTGCTGAGAGTTAGTACTAAATCAGGATTGAAGCCCAAGTGTTTTTTTATCCCTCTTTTTATAGAATTGGTATCGTTGGTATGGGTAAACGAAAACCCGAAAACTTTTTCTAAATAGGTATTGATGTACATTTTGGTATTTCGCTGAAAGACCCTTACTGCTCTGGATAACACGTAATTTAAAGAGAATTTATTTTCTTTAATCAACACGCATTCAATATCTTCTAAATCAATTTTTTTATGTGAATAATGCAGAACTTTGAGTTGAAAACCGGCTTTTTTTAAATTGGAAATTAAAGCCACATTTACTTTGGAGCCACTGCTGTCTTCGACATTTATAGATTCTGATATGACTAAGATTTTCATGCTTGCGAATGTACTAAATATTTTATTATGGCTTTCGAAGTCTTATTTTGAAAGGAAACTAAGATTTTTTGTCTTTGCGGAAAGTTCGTAAAAACAAATGTCTGACTTCATACTGAAAGTGTTTCAGTTTCATCAAAAATCCTAATTCAGGCACTTCAAATGAGGCTGTCACTTTTTGTTGCCAATGCTCATCCAACCATTGATTGAAAAAGTCAGGATTGCAACCGTTGGTGTACCATTCTTTGGCTTCCTTACATTGCTCTTCTAAAAAAATGTGATAGGCCGGATAGTGTGTATCTACCACCACATCATAGCCTAAGGCCTGCGCACGAGTACAAAAATGACGGTCTTCTCCCTGAAAACTTAAACTCAACAAGCGGTCAAAGTTTACGTTTTTGGATAAAATTTCATTGGTCAACAAAGTACAAGCACCGCCACCACCTACAACATACTTTCCTTTTTTACTTAATTTCAGTAGGGTTTCAGGACCGCTGTAAGCCCACGAATGATAGTCCCAAGCGTTGGGTTTATGAAATGTTTGTCTAAAGAAAAGCGTCCAGAAAACTTCAAAGATAAAATGCTCCTTTTGACTCACTAAATGGGACAATGTCATAGGATGCAACACCAAATCGGAATCGACTAAAAACAAATAATCGTACTTTTCCTCCAGTGCATACTGAATTGCTTTATTCTTGATTTCAATGATACGGTCAATTCTTGAAACGTTCCAGTTATGATGATTATAATCAGTTGACGGCATGGCTATTTTGGGGAATAGTTTACACTGATTTGCTTGACAAAAAGCATGCAAGAAAGCACTATCTTCCTCGTTATCAGCGTCATCATAAAACAGAAAATCTAACGTAAATCCTTCTTGTTTGAGATTTACATAAGAATGCAACGAAATTTCGAGAATTTCCTTGGGTTTGCGAACGGAAGAAAACAATACTATTCTTTTCATTTATCGTCGTACTATTTTGATTATGAATGATTTTACAGTATTCACCATGCGTTTATACTGGAATAAAATTATACTTAGTAAATAGTAAAAATAAGCTTTTGTCGGAGATAGAAAATTTAAAGTAAAGATGTATTTGCTTTTAAGCACCATCATCGTTACACGGTTGATATCAAAACCATTCAAAAAAGTCGATTTTCCTCCTAAATGCACCAGTGTCACTTTGGGATTTAATACTACTTTACAGCCATTTTTTATATATCGATAACACAATTCCATATCTTCATAATACATGTGAAATCGAGGATCAAACAATCCTAATGACTGAATTTTTTCTTTTCTGATTAGTAGAGCGGCACCCGAAACATAATCAACTTCTGTCGGGTGATCAAAATCGCATTTTTTGGAAATGGCATTTATTTGTTTCAAAT
Organism: Flavobacterium phycosphaerae; assembly: GCF_010119235.1. NCBI lineage: Bacteria > Pseudomonadati > Bacteroidota > Flavobacteriia > Flavobacteriales > Flavobacteriaceae > Flavobacterium > Flavobacterium phycosphaerae. The sequence continues at coordinate 260,524 of NZ_JAAATZ010000001.1, forward strand.
AGGCTGCGTCTTTAATTTTCTTCAATCCTAAGTCATACAACAATTTGTCTTCGGTTAAAAAATTACCGTAACAAAGATTGGGCTGATGATTTCCATCGATGAGATTGGTTCCGCAAATGGCGACATCCGAATTGGCCTCCGCTTCCATAAACCCAAACAATTGTTTTATACCGTCATCAATCAAATAGGCATCAGAATTTAACAGAAAAATATATTTCCCTTTGCAGAACGGCAATGCTTTGTTATTAGCTTTTCCAAAACCCAAGTTTTCGCTCAACGCTATAAACTGCACATTTTTTTTACCTTCTAAAAGCGTGTTCAACTGGGTAGCTCTTGAATTATTGTCCACTACGATAACTTCACATTGCAAACCGACAGTAAATTCAAAAACAGAATTCACAGCTTGCAGTGTTAAAGCATCGGTATTAAAATTTACAATAATAAATGAGAGGTCCATACTATTGTTATTTGAGCTTTCTGATGATTCTTTTGACAATGTTCACCCCAATTTTTATCTGTACTATCAGATTTTCTATGGCAATTTGTGTTATTGCTATTTTGCCGAAACTTTTAGGAGCATTTTGTTCTAAACTTGTTAGTAGCTCATCAATATTGGCGGCTTTTTTGAAAAGCAGGAAATCCCAAGAAATCCTGTCCAACGGATGAAAATCAACAAACTCTTTATAGTTTTCTTCATTAATATTCTTCCAGAAAGCTAGAAATTTTGCCGTATCAAAATCATCACGGTGTCCCCAATTATTTATTTTAGTAACTATTTCACTTTCTGACCTTGCCCATGATTGATGAACCACATCAATGGTTAAGGGTAATTTTGTAATCTTATAATTGTTTCTGGCGGCGGAATATTTTGGATGGTTCGTAATAAAATTAAATTTATCCTTTTTATTGATAATCAGGTAACCCGAGGCAGTTTCTCTGAACAAAGTAATCATATTTCCTTGCAAGGTTACCGGAAAAAGAAACGAAAACCAAAGCAGATAAGAATGTCGTTTTAAGTAGGCCGCTAACTCTTTAAAATGCAGTACATATTCATCCGAATCCAATTGAATAATCCACCCTTTGCCCATGCGTTTGGCCAAGAGATTGCGCTGTCGGGTTTCACACTGAATTGGGGTTAATTCAGGAATGTAAAATACCTCTGAATGAAATTCTATTTTTTGGGCCACATCTAAAGCGGCTAACTCGGCATAAAAACTATCCGGAATGACAATCGGATTACCACTCCATGTTTTTTTTTCGACGTCAACTGATAGGTAAATTTTATCCGCATAGTCGTATACCTGCTTCAGAGCTGTAGGCAAGAGCTCATAATCATACGAAACCAAAAATCCGACTTTAATCATTATTTTAGCTTGAGGTCCATTGCGTATGTAAGTAAACCCTCGAATGCTTTGGCAAATCTTTGGTTCTTTTGGTAAAACTACTTTGCTCTAAATCGAAAGCAAAGCAACTTTTAATTTCATAAAGAGTTTCCATATGTCCTATACCTGCCCAAAAATTGATGCTGTATTGTCCGGGAATAAACAAGAGTTCCGCTGTATTGATTTGGATTTCAAGCGTGGTTCCGGTTTCAATTTTTTGAAATACATATTATCATCTTCATTAGTAATATGCGAAATCAACTCGCCACTGTTGTTTAAAACATCCATAGCTATGGAAAGTTCGCTGATAGTATCTAAAATTGAAATACTGACCGTAAACGAAAGCTTCTGGCCTAATAAAATTGTAGCGCCGTGATTGACTTTTTTACCATTGTTAAAGGCGGAAAAGTCATTGACCAGCATTCGGGTTGAATATGCTTTATGTATAGGACTTGCGGTTAGGGTTTCGACTATTTTCGTAGAATAAACATCAATTGAACTTGAAGCGTCTCCATCATAAACCAGCATCCCATTTTCAAGAACAATACCACGTGTGCACAAGCTTTTTACTGCGGCCATGTTGTGGCTTACGAACAAAACGGTTCTTCCTTGTCCCTTGCTAATATCCCCCATTTTTCCGAGGCATTTTTTTTGAAACTCGGCATCACCCACCGCCAACACTTCGTCAACAATCAGGATTTCACTTTCAAGGTGAGCAGCCACAGCAAAAGCTAATCGCACATACATTCCCGAAGAGTAGCGTTTTACCGGCGTATCAATATATCTTTCTACACCTGAAAAGTCGATGATTTCATCCAACTTTCGGGTAATTTCTTTTTTACGCATGCCGAGAATGGCTCCGTTGAGATAAATATTTTCTCTTCCGGATAATTCGGGATGAAAGCCAGTTCCAACTTCAAGCAAACTGGCAATACGTCCTTTGACTTTTATTTCACCTGCTGTTGGTCCGGTAACTCTGGATAATAATTTTAAAAGAGTACTTTTTCCGGCACCATTTTTACCAATAATCCCCACGGCATCCCCTTGATTGATTTCAAAATTGATATCTCTTAAGGACCAAACTATATCACTAGCCCTTTGATGCCTTTGTCGTTAACCTCACCAATTTTCAGAAACGGGTCTTCTTTACCGAGCACTTTTGTCAACCAAAAACGTTCGATATCGCGGGAGATGGTTCCTGTTCCGATTTGTCCGATTTGATAGGCTTTGGACAGGTTTTCAACTTTTATAATTGGCTTACTCATTAGATGGTGTCAACGAAGTTTTTTTCGGTTTTATTAAAAATAATGATTCCCAGAAAAAGGATGATGATAGTGAATACTGTTGAATAACCAATACTCCAAATCGTAAATTCTCCTTTGCCTAAAAAAGCATACCGAAACGCTTCGATTATGCCTGTCATTGGATTTAATTCGATGTATTTTTTATAAGCTTCCGGTACCGTGCTTAGCGGATAAATTACGGTGGTGCCGTACATCAACAACTGCACACCAAAAGTCACCAGGAACGTTAAATCTTTATATTTGGTAGTAATGGCTGTGATAATCAAACCGGAACCTAATCCTAAAAAAGCCATTAATACTATCAAAAACGGAAAAAGGAAAATACCAGTGGTCATATGAAAATCAGCTCCTTTGAATGCAAAATAAGCCATCATCAATAAAAAAAGTAACAACTGCACTCCGAAACGCACCAGATTACTACAAACAATACTCAAGGGCATAATCAAACGAGGGAAATATACTTTACCAAATATCCCGGCGTTATCTTTAAATACAGTACTTGTTTTATTCAAGCAATCAGAAAAATAACCCCAGGCTGTAATGCCCGAAAGATAAAACAAGTATTGTGGCAGACCATCAGTACTGATACCAGCAAGGTTTCCAAAAACAAAGGTGAAAACAAAAGTGGTAAAAATAGGCTGTATAAAAAACCAAAGCGGTCCCAGCACCGTTTGTTTGTAAAAGCTGATGAAATCTCTTTTGACAAACAGAAAAAGCAAGTCTCTATAATTCCAAATATCTTTGAATTTAACATCAAAAAGTGAGGTGCGTCCTTTTATAACTAAATCCCAATCTTGTGATTGACTTTTATTGTTCATTATTGTCTTGGTAGTTAATATTTGCCTTTTATGGCACTTGCAAATATATAAATTAGGCTCCCTTTTTAAAAACAAAAGTGTTGATTTATTTAGTATTAGAACATAATTGACTAAATCGATTTTTATTTGATTAATTTTGCAAACTAAAATTTCCGTTTTGATACATTTTTTTAAACCTAAGCCCTTTTTACTTGACTTCATCCCCGATGATTATGTTGATATTCACTCACATTTATTACCGGGAATTGACGATGGTGCTTCGACAATTGAAGACACGGTTAAACTTATAAATGGTTTAGAAAGTTTAGGTTTTACCAAATTTATCACTACCCCTCACATTATGAGTGGCGTATGGAATAACACCAAACCAGGCATTGAGGAAAAATTGGAAAACACTATCGCTGAGTTACCCATTTCGACTATAAAAGAGCGCTTTAGTGCGGCTGCGGAATACATGATTGATGCCGAGTTTCGGGAGCTATTTAAAAACGAGCCTTTATTAACCTTGCGCGATAATTATGTTTTGGTGGAGATATCCTATTTGAGCGCCCCTATTCAGTTATACGATATTTTATTTGAACTGCAAACCTGTGGTTACAGACCCGTTTTGGCACATCCTGAACGGTATAACTTTTACCATCACACTTTACAGGAATATCAAAAGTTAAAAAATGCCGGTTGTCTTTTTCAGTTGAATATGTTATCGGCAACGGGCTACTATGGTGCCAACGTGAGCAAAGCAGCTGATTATCTTTTGGCCCATGATCTAATTGATTTTGTTGGTTCGGATGTACACCACAGCAGACATTTGGATTATATTAGAAAAAAAGTTGTCCTGAAAAACCATAAACATTTGTCTACGATTTTTCAGAACAACTCCTTTTTTGATTTTTAAGTTTTAGGCTTCTTTATTCTTCTTTTTGAATAAGGACTTAAACCGTTTTACCAACGACTTTCTGTTATTCATATCAGCTGCATAGCCATAACCATAGCCATAAGCATAGTTATATTTGTATTTATAGCTGTAGCCGTATTTGTACCCGTAACCATAATTTAATCCCACATTATTGATTACATAAGTCATGTTTTTCAATTTCTCGCGGTTGCTTAAATTCACCGAGAACGGAATCAATTTCTTCGGAGTAAAGTCGGCTCTAACCACATACAAAGTAGCATCCACAAACTGAGAAATCAACAAGGTATCTGTAACCAATAAGGTCGGCGCGCTATCAATGATGATTAAGTCGTACTCTTTTTTGGCTTCGTTTAGTAAGATTTCTTTACGGCCATTCGATAATAATTCAGCAGGGTTTGGCGGTATTCTTCCCGATAATATAATATCTAAATTCGGGTTATCCAATTGGTCTTTTTTGATAATGTTATGCCAATCAACAGAAGGATCATGAAGATAATCCTGAAGTCCTAATTCATTTTTATTGGTGCTTAAGTATTGGTGCAACTGAGGGTTTCTTAAATCGGCCCCAATCAACAACACTTTTTTGTTCATGATGGCAAACGAAATAGACAAGTTGATTGCCGTAAATGTTTTTCCTTCTCCTTTTATCGTGGATGCCACCAAAATAGTCTGTCCTTGTTTATCAACTTTCAACGGTAAAATATACGTCAAATTGGTTCGGAGTATCCTGAAGGATTCCCCAAGTATAGACCTATCATTGAAAGTAGTTAGTTTCTCGGCATGATCAATATGCGGAATCTCGGAAAGGATTATTTTACCTCGAGCAAATTTCGAAATATCTTCAATGTTATGTACTTTATCATCCAACAAAAAGCTGATGTAAATGATTAAGAAAGGCAATAACAAACCAACAATTATGGAAGCCATAAAATAGGTTCCTCTTTTTGGCGAAGCTGGAATCGAGTTGGTCAAAGCATAATCAATCACTTTTATCGATGAAGAAGTAATAGCCAAATTCACTGCTGCTTCTTCTCTTTTTTGCAATAAAAGAATGTAAAGTGCTTCTTTGATATTTTTATTTCGATCTATACCAACGAGGACTTTTTCATCAAACGGAATTTCACTGAACTTGCTCATCGTAGCCTTCTTAACAATGTTATTTTTAGCTAAAGAAACTTCCAATTCTTGTTGGTAATCCTTGATGGTTTGCAAAATATTAACCTGAAGATCAGCTAATTTGCTCTTCAGGATTTTGGCATTCGGGTTGTTTTCACCGGCACTTACCAATAACCTGTCGCGTTGCAACACAAACGTATTAAAAGTGTTAATCAACGTATTGATATCGGTATTCAACACTCCGATATTTGTTGGCAACAAACTTAAATTCTTATCCGATTTAACCGATTGTTCTAAAAGTTTAGATAATGCAATTTGTGTTTCAGTTTGAAAAACATCGTTTTTGGCTGTTATTTTACTATCGGTTACTGAGGCAGCATCGGCTTCTAAGAAGGTTAATTCTTTGTTGCGTTTATAGTTGGCTTTTCGAGTTTCAATTGAATCTAATTCTTTTTCCAAAGATTTGAAACGCTCGTTCACAAACTCAATGGTTCTTTGCGAAACCAAACGTCTGTCATTCAAACCATCAATATCAAACTGCTTGATAATTTCATTTAAAATGGCCTCCGATTTGTCTTTGTTGGCTCCGGTGATAGAGAGGTTTAAGACATCGGAATTTTCATTTTTATTTGAAATTTTCAAAGCAGCTGCTAACCCGACAACGGTAGATTGCACCGAACTTTTACGTATTGAATATTGGTTCCCAAAAAATTTCTCAGGATTAGCCCCTATTTGTAATGACAACCTAAACGGAATTCCTTTTATGTTGCGAATGGCATTATAGGGCACTAACTCATTTTTGTCGTTCCCGTTAACTTCCAGGATTCTATACCCCTCCTTTTGCAATTCAATTTCAATGGTTAGGGTTTTATTTTCATTGGCTACAGAGGAACTCAGCCATTCAACATTGAACGGGCGGCTTTTCCATAATTCTAAATTATTGAAATAATTTACTTTGAAATACTGCGTGTTAAGATTTAAACTCTTGGTTACTTGTTCTAATAATCGATACGATTTCAAAACCTCAATCTGATTGTCTAAGTTTACTTTGGAGCGACTAAACAATGACAAACCTGTGCTAGGCAAAGTGAAGCTGTTTTTAGAGTCGTCAATGATTTTAACACTCGTCTGCGATTCGTAAACCGGAATAGTATGATTCAGGTAATATTTAACGGCGAAAAAACAAACTAATACGGAAATTAAAAAGTAATACCAATATCGGAAGTACTTGAAAAACTCTTCTATGATATTGAAATTACTCACTTTTTCATGTGAGTCGATATGACTGTTGTCCATAAATTATTTTTTTAATAATAGTAAAACGGTAACGAAGAAGGACAGCAAACCAACGATGCTTCCAATATTGTTCAAATAACCTGAGGTCAAGACTTTTGGACCATTCGGATTCACAATAATTACATCATTTTGCTTTACATAATAGTAGGGTCCGGTGAACCAATCTGAAGAAGTTAAATCTAAACGAACATAGGTTCGGGTTCCGTTAATTTCTCGGATTAACAAAACATCTTTTCTGACTCCGTTTATCGTCAAATCGCCGGCAAAGCCAATGGCTTGATTTAAAGAAATATTTTGTTCATCGAAACTGTAAGTTCCCGGAACTTTTACTTCTCCCAGAACCGTTACTTTGCTGTTAATGATTCTCACACTTACCGTTGCATCTTTGATATAACCGTTGTCGCTCAACATTTTCGATAGCATATCCTGAATTTCTTCGGTGCTTTTGTCAGCCACTTTTATATCACCTAAAATCGGAAATGTAATAGTCCCTTTTTGAGAAACCAAATACCCTTGAATTTTATAGGTTTCAATATTGATGTTTCCTAAGGCGCTCATTTGAATATTGAACGGTTCGGCAGATTCCGCAATTAAAGCGGCAACCTTTATATATAAGATGTCGTTTACTTGTACTTTATTAGTCAGATAACTGATGTTGTCTTGGGATTTATTTTGAATATCCTGGTAATATAAAATATCTTTTTTACTAGCACATGACTGGATAAAAAGGGAAGCTATTAATAAGAAAAATAACTTTTTAATCATAATTTAGAAAATTTATCTGTTAACCATTTTAGCTTATTCATTCAAAATGGTGTTGCGCTGCAAATCTACAATTTGATTTCCTAATTCAGAAAGGAATCTCTGTATTATTAGACGCATTTATAAAAAATATTGAGGGAAAGAGTTAAATACCATCTAACTCCTGATAAATAGAATTCAAACTTTTATACTCCGGAACAATTTTTTTCATTTTAGTAACGATGGCGTTATTAGATTTTAAACGGGCTGTTTCAATTAACTCGGTCAACGCTTTATTTATCTCATCATACTTTATCATGCTCTCATGGGCGATGAGGATTTTTTCATTGTGTGTTGGCAAATTTTTAGACGTGTCGTTCAACAGCTCTTCATATAATTTCTCTCCGGGACGCAAGCCAATAATTTTGATTTCAATGTCTTTATCCGGAACAAATCCTGCCAGTCGAATCATCTTTCTGGCCAAGTCGATAATTTTGACCGGAGCACCCATATCAAAAATAAAAATTTCACCTCCATTCCCCATCGTACCGGCTTCGAGAACCAGTTGACAAGCTTCGGGTATGGTCATAAAATAACGAATGATTTCGGGGTGTGTAATGGTAATTGGCCCACCTTCCTGAATTTGTCTGGTAAACAACGGAACTACAGAACCATTAGAGCCTAAAACATTTCCGAATCGGGTTGTAATGTATTTTGTTTTTATGCCGTTTTCATCGTTTTCTTTGAGTTTATAATCTAAAGACTGCACATATTTTTCGGCTATCCTTTTACTGGCTCCCATGACATTGCTCGGATTAACCGCTTTATCGGTGGAGACCATAACAAAGCGCTCTACATCATGCTCAAAAGCCAAATCAGCTATATTTTTGGTCCCTAAAACATTGGTAAAAATGGCTTGTGCCGGATTTTCTTCCATCAAAGGAACGTGCTTATAAGCAGCTGCATGGTAAACTACTTCAGGCTTGTATTTTATAAAAATCTGCTCAATGCTTTCCTTAATTCTGATGTCAGCAATCACGTTTACAATACGCACATTGGGATTTACATTCATGATTTCAAGGCTCAACTCGTGCAAAGGCGACTCGGCCTGATCCAACACTATTATTTTTTTCGGCTCAAAAGTTAATACCTGACGAACGATTTCGCTTCCTATGGAACCGGCGGCACCGGTAACCATTACTTTTTTGCCTTTCAATTGTTTTGAAATGGCTTTGTTGTCTAAAACTATTGGTTTTCTTTCCAGCAAATCCTGAATCTCAAACGTCTTGATGCTTTTGGTAATTTCCTTTTGCCCTTCTAAATCGGCAAGTAACGGAATAGTGTATACTTTGAAACCCATCTCCAAACAATCTTCCACAATTTGAGATCGTTCGAGTTTTGAGAGGTTTTTATCTACAATGATTAAGGCTTCACTGTTGGTTTCTTTCAACAAAACAGCAGCACTGTCTTTCATGTGCAGTATGGGTGCATTGAGTATTCTTTTGGTGGTATTCTGACTTGATTTTTCAATAAAACCGGTCACTTTAAATCGCTTCGGCATTTCAGTTTGCAAGGCATTGGCCAAAGCTATAGCATTAGCATCGGTACCAAAAATCAAGGCTTTGGTTAAATTGGTTCTATCGCCCAAATTGAAGTAACGTTCATATGTTTGTTTGACAATAACCCGGTAAAGAAATAAAAAGGAAAACGATAAAAATCCGTTAATCACCAACCCGGTATTGAGAAATAGTTTTCGGTCATGAAAAAGCATAAAATAGTAATTCACCGCCAACAACAACGAGAACGAAAAAATTGGGCGAAGAATAATTTCAAAGCATCAACATAAGAAGAGTGTCTTATGATACCGGAATAGGTCCTGTAGGCCCAAAAGAAAAACACATTGACACAAAAATACAAGAACAAGGCAACCAACATCACCTCATTTTTCATATAGTGCAATCGCAATCCTCTAAAGAACAACATGGTAATTAATGCCGCTACAAACAACAGCAAAATATCAAATAAAAGCACCAGCCATCTCGGCAAATAGCCAAGGTTTTCTAATCTAAAATTTAAATTAATCTTAGACCAAAACCCTTCTAAATCTTTGAAAAAATTGGTTATTGTATTGTTTTTCAAATTATATTCTTTTGCTTTTACTTAGTGGTAAAAATAGTAAAAAAGTTATGCGTTAAACAATGTCTGAATCACTTTCGTAATTCTTTCTCTATCGTTGTCAGTTAAGTTGGAACTTGAGGGTAAACAAAGTCCGTTTGTAAACAAGTTTTCTGATATATCGGAACCAAAAAAAGCGCAATCGCTAAAAACGGGTTGCAAGTGCATAGGTTTCCACAACGGGCGTGATTCAATGTTCTCCTTTTCTAGGGCCAATCTTAAATCCTCTCTGTTGATACCGTTGGTTTTAGTGGTATCAAACTGTACACAGGAAAGCCAATGGTTAGAATAAAAATCAGTATTAGGTTCTGAAAAAACAGTCACTCCGTCAATTCCGGAAAACAAATCAATATAAAACTGATGCATGTTTCTTCTCAACTTTAAATGCTTGTCTAAGACTTCCATCTGTCCTCTGCCAATTCCGGCACAAATATTACTCATTCTGTAATTGTAACCAATTTCACTGTGCTGGTAATGCGGTGCATTGTCACGGGCTTGAGTGGAAAGAAAAACAGCTTTATTTTTTTGTGCTGTTGTTTTGGTAACCATAGCACCGCCGCCGGAAGTAGTAATAATTTTATTTCCGTTGAACGATAAAATACTAATATCGCCAAAGGTTCCGCATTTCTTTCCTTTGTAGGTACTGCCCAGCGCTTCGGCACTATCTTCCACTATCGGAATTCCGTATTTATCGGCAATATCTCTGACTTCATCCACTTTACAAGGCATGCCATATAAATGAACAATCACAATAACTTTCGGCTTTTTGCCTCGTGAAATACCATTAAGAATAGCTTCTTCCAAAAATGCCGGCGATATGTTCATGGTTTCTGTTTCGCTGTCTACAAAAACAGGTTTAGCGCCTAAATACACTATCGGATTGGCAGAAGCTGAGAACGTCATGCTTTGACAAATCACTTCATCGCCGGGTTTTACATCCAACATGATTAGTGCCAAATGCAAAGCTGCTGTCCCGGAACTTAATGCTGCTACAAAAACATCTTCGCCCAAATAATTTTCCAAATCATCTTCAAATCCGGTTACATTGGGTCCTAAAGGGGCTACCCAGTTGGTATCAAATGCCTCTTGTACAAATTTTTGCTCACTCCCACCCATGTGCGGAGACGACAACCATATTTTTGAATTGCTCATTTTTTACATTTTGTGGTGGTCAAAAAACCACTGTTTCCATTATAATTTTTATATCCTCGGAAACCGAATTCCCTTGATAATAATAGTCTAAATTCAGTTTTACTTTATCTCTGAAAATCACTTCATCGTTGTATTGTTTCGGGTTTTGCTGTTGCTCTAAAAGATATTCTTCGTTAAAATATTTAATAGATGCCCTACTCGTAATCCCCGGTTTTAATTTCAGAATATTGCGCTCCTCACCTTCCAATGCATCATAGTATCCTTGTATATCAGGTCTTGGCCCTACGAAACTCATGTTTCCCAACAATACATTCCACAACTGAGGCAGTTCGTCTATTTTGTACTTTCGCAAGAAAGCCCCAAAGGCAGAGATGCTATTATCAGCATCATTGATGGTCCGCAATTTATAAATCTTAAACAATTTACCAAACTGCCCCACTCTGTCTTGTGTAAAAAGTCCGTTAGCCCGAGTATCAATGCTGGCCAAAATCCAGAACAAAACTATTATCCCTATCAAAAAAACAAAGCAAAAACAGCAAAAAATATGTCAAACAGTCGTTTTAGCATGATTTCCTTAGCTTCTTTTTTTGGACAAATAATAATCAAGGCACAATTGCGGATAATTTTCTGACTTCATTTGATTAATTACTTTATCAATATCATGAAGATAACTTTTTAACTCCACTTGTTGCGTAGTGGTATCGTATTTTAAATAGCAGGATTGGTTGATGAATTGCCTGTTTTGCCCAATACTCCCTGTGTTGTATAGTTTAAAAGCTCCTTTTTCTCTGAAAAATTGCTGATGCGAATGCCCGATCATGTAGTTTTTATCAATCTCCAATTCCGAAATATCGGTATCCGCAAAAATATACTGTTTGTTAATCGTGTGTTGTATTGTATACGCACCAATAGTTACTTGTTCGCCATATTGCTCAATTTCGGGAATTAGTTTTTTATCAAAATGAGCATAACACTGTTTGAAAAAGCTTGTGCAATTTCATTGGTACCGTCATACAAACCGTCAATAAAATACTTTTCGTGATTGCCTTTGAGCAAAGTAACATTAGATATTTCTTTTAAATACTGAATACAATCATTCGTCCATGGCCCGTAATTTACCACATCGCCATGGCAGATGAAAGCATCGGATTCCGTTTTTTCTAATCGGAACAATTCTTCCAAGGCCACCAAATTGCCATGAACATCGCCAAAGATTATGATTTTCATACTAACATTTTCTTTATTCCTTCTGAAATACCAATTTGTGGCCGCCAATGGAGTATTTCAAAAGTTTGTTTCGGATTGAAATAAAACGATTGTCCGTTTTCTTCTCCGGTAAACTCAATGTTGCAAGGTATATGTTTTTGAATTTCTTCAGCCACTTGCTTATTGGAAACCGAAACACCGGTAGCTCCTAAATAAATATGGTTTTCGCTTTGCAAAGCACCGGCAATGCATAGGCTAACCGCATCGTCTATATAAATATAATCCTGTTCGCGTGCTCCAACACCGAACAAGGTGATTTTTTTATGTTCTTTGGCCGAATGAATAATAGCCGGAATAAACGAACTATTGGTAATTCCGGGGCCATAAATATAGGCCAAGCGAATGATGGCAAAATGCTGCATTGCTTTTACAATAATTTCCCCTTCTAATTTTGACTGAGCATATAATCCGGGGTTCGTAAAGGGGGTATTTTCGGTTACTATTCCGGGAGTCGAGCCATAAACATTGGTACTCGACACATAGACCATTTTGGCCTTGGAAAATGTTGACACATAGTGAGACAACGTTTCATTGATTTCTTGTAATTGAGCGGCAGAAGCGGCATAGTTTCCGGATAAGTAAAAAATAAAATCGGGCTGTATAGCTGAGTTTAGTATTTCAGCATTAGTAACTAATTTTGCCTTATGATTTATTTTGTCATGATTAGCATTATAAACCGCTATCACTTCAAAATCCTGATTGAGTAATGTATTTACTAAAGCGCTTCCCAGGAAGCCATTGGCACCAACAACTACAGCTGTTTTCATCTTTATTCTTTCAGCGAAAAATTATAAAACTTTGGAGTCAGATCTTCAAATTTACCTTCGTTTTTGAGTGTATTAAATTCCTGTTCTTCTACAAAAAGATCCGACCAGGTTCTTAAAACAATGCCGTTTTTCAGTTCAGGTGTTTTAATTTCTTCTCCAAACAAATAGTACTTCAATAACGCTTCCACTTCATTAAATCCGAAAAAATGGCGTAAAGGCGTTGTACCACTGAAGCGTCCGTTGATTTCAAAAATTACCGGTTCCCCGTTTAGAATTCGGAACTGAAAATTAACCGGACCGTCAGCATTTAACTTTTCGGCAATCGGAATAATAAACGAATCGTACTTTGAAGTTTCAGTGTCACGGTAAGCTCTGTAAGTGTTGCCGTCTCTTAAATCGCGTTTGAGTGTGACCACTACTTTACATTTCCCTTTTACTACCACACAACCTGAGGTGTATTCGCCATCGGACTCGGATAGGTATTGTTGCACGACCAAATTACTGTCGGGATGGTAAATTTCCATCAGTTCGTCGTGGTTGTTTATTTTTTTTATACCCAAAGAACGAGCGCCGTCAAAAGGTTTGGCAAATAATGGAAAGCCCAGTTTTTGTTCTATTTCGGCCAGTTTGTTTTTATCATTCGCCATCACCGAAAACGGAAAGGGGAAATTATTTTTTTGTAAAAAAGCAGCGGTTAAAAATTTGTCATTGGCTATCGCAATTACTTCTTCATTGCTAACGATGACTTTACAGTTAAATTGGGTTTGGAATTCCTCTTTGTATTGGGCCAAAATCGGCAACTCTACATCGGTACCTACTAAAATGGCGTCAATATTATAATCAACCGTAATTTTCTTGATGGCATCAATATAACCGTTTTCGTTTACTTTGGGAATGGTCAGAGCGTAATCGCCGAGCCAATGCCCTGAGGAACGCGGATCGGGATCGGCGGTGTATATTTTTTTAGGAAAATCAGCTATTTGCAATAATCTCAAAATCCCTTGTCCGAGCAATGCCCCGGCACCGGTAACTAGAATATTTTTCTTCATGAGTTTGTCTTATTCCTTTGTAAATCATCAAAACGCGGCATGGTGGCATGACCTTCGGCTGAGATTTCATTGGTTTTGATAATTTTCTGAATGGTTTTAATAATAATTTTTACATCCAACGCAAACGAGATATGATCAACATACCACACATCTAATTCAAATTTTTGGTCCCAGCTTAACGAATTTCTGCCATTGACCTGTGTCCAGCCGGTTATACCGGGTTTTACTTCGTGTCTTCTGTGTTGAAAAGGCGTATAGTAATCGAGGTAACTTGGCAATAGCGGTCTAGGTCCAATCAAGCTCATATCGCCTTTGATAACATTTAATAATTGTGGGATTTCGTCTAAAGAAGTTTTTCGAACCAACTTCCCAATAGTAGTTAATCGAATTTCATCGGACAATAGATTACCAAATTTATCCTTCTTATCGTTCATCGTTTTAAACTTAATAATTTTAAAAATGACTCCATTTTTTCCCGGTCTTGACTGAACGAAAAAAGGTTTTCCGGCATTAGCAAAATAAAGGAATACTGAGACTATAAGTAAAATCGGAAATAAAATAATGAATCCTATCAGAGAGGCTGTAAAATCAATAAAACGTTTTATATAATTTCTATACATTATAACTTTAAGCTACATTTTTCATTGCGGTAAAATTAACAAAAAAAGGTTGTCTAAGGGTATTGAAAAGAATTAATTCGGACCTTTTAGTAAACTATTTTAATTATAAAAAAAACCTTTCTGTTTCCGGAAAGGTTTTTTATTGATTATCAAATCTTATTGAATTGTATTGTCTTTTCTTATGGACGCAATAGTTCGATTCCTGCATCAGAATTGTTATTCATGAGAGAGAAGTCCTGAATTTCCACAAATCCGTCACCATTCAAATCGGTTACGTTATAACCTTCTGCCCCAAATCACTATCATTGTTTAATGGTGTAAAATCCTGAATTTCGATAAAACCGTCTTGGTTCATATCACCTGAATAGAATCCGTAAACTCCCGATTCTAAAATTTTCATGTTGTTACCATAAGCTTTAGAAGCTGCGTCAGTGAAATTGTATGTAGCCGGTGTAGCACCAACAGTTACAGGGTTTGCACTCCATGTTTCCATGGCATTTCTATGTTTAACCACCACGTAGAATGAACCACTTGGTGACGAGCTGTAAGTAGCTACTGCCGTACCGTTAGTTTGTAGCATAGCCGTGGTTGTGGCTACTAAAGCATAAGTACCGGCATCATGCAACTCTACTGTAATCTCATCTACATTAGTTGAACTGGAACCAACACCTTGGTTAGCTAATACCGGACGCATAGCATGAGTTGAAGCATCATAGTAACCTTCAATGTTAGCCGTAACAGTAACTACTGATTCGCATGAAATAGTTAAGTTCAATATTTCTGTATGACATCCTGTTACAAAGGTATAAACACCTGATACATTATAATCCGTATCATTGACTGCCCAATGGTAAGTTCCGCAAGTGGTAACATTAGTCGAATTAGTAGTGCTGGATGTAATGGTCAAATTTAGATTTTCGGTATGACAACCACTTACTACTGAATAGTTTCCTGATGTTGTATACTCCTGATTGTTTACTGACCAAGTATAGCTATCACAAGCTGCTGCGGTAGTAGTGTTAGTCGTAGTTGGTGTTATTGTCAATGTCAACGTTTCGGTATGACAACCTGATACAGAAGTATAAGTACCGCTTTCAGTATATTCCTGGTTGTTTACTGACCAAGTATAACTATCGCAAGCTGATGCTGTAGTAGCATTTGAAGTGCTAGGTGTTATCGTTACTACTAAAGTTTTAGTATCAGTACAACCTGCTGCAGTAGTTCCTATAGCGGTATAAGTTCCTGATTCAGTATATGTTTCATTGTTTACAGCCCAAGTATAGCTATCACAAGTCGAAACCGTTTGAGTTGATGAAGTACTGTTATTGATAGTTAAATGTAAGGTTGCTGTATTTACGCATCCGGCTTCATTGGTAGTTACATAAGTATAATCACCTGTTGTAGTATAAGTTTGTCCGTTCAAAGCCCATGTATAAGTATCACAAGCTGTTGCTGATTCACTAGAGGTTGTTGTCTTGTTTTCAGTAACGATAACACTAGCCGTCGCTGTACATCCAAATGCGTTCGTAGCGGTAACCGAATAAGTTCCTGCGGTAGTAATTTCTAAATCGGCAGAAGTTCCCACTATACTGGTTCCGTTCGACCAGGAATAGCTGTCTCCTCCTGTGGCAGTAACATTTATGCTTTCTATTGAACATGTAATCACTGAAGACCCTGTAGTGTTAGTGATACCCACTGTTGGTAATGGATTAACTGTAACTGTTCTTGTAGCAGTTGCATTGGCACAACCTCCTGTTCCGTTGAGAGTATAAGTTATAGTTGCAGCACCAGCGCTTACCCCTGAAACCACTCCGGAAGTACTTACTGATGCAATACCAGAAGCCGAAGAAGACCAGGAACCACCGGTAGTTCCGTTAGTTGAGAAAGTGGTTACCCCGTTCACACAAATTTCCTGAATACCGCTCAATGTTCCTGCATTTGGTTGCGATGTTACCACAACTGCTGCGGAAACATTGGAATACGTTGAGCCACATGGGTCAGCTACCACACAGTAGTAATATGTGGTTCCTGCTGTTGTATTTTGAGGAGTCAATGTAGCTGTAGTAGCTCCATTGTCAGTTCCTAAACTAGTACCTCCTGTATAACTATTTACTGAATTACTGTACCATTGGTAGGTTTGTCCTGAACCACTTGCTAATACAGTAAGATTTGTTGGTGTAGCACCGGCACAAATATTTTGTTGGATAGCTGATGGCTGAGTAGTTATAACCGGATTATTGAGAGTTAAACTATTGAAGAATAGATCATAGCCCCCACCGGTACCTGCTCCAGCATTGAAGAAACGAATCTGAGTTGGCTTTTGTCCTCCTGCCTGTGTAGTAAATGTTCTTCCTGTATAAGTTGCTGACGAACCTCCTCTGGCTGATACCGTGATTGAGTAAGTATTAGTTCCTGTATAAGTTAAAGAGATATCTAACCCGGCTCCCGTATACCCTATGGAGGTATTTGCCGAGTTGGCATCAATCATTCGGTAAGTCGATTGTCCTCCGATAAAGACCAGTTCCGCTAAATTTTCTCCGGCACTGTTTTGAAGTCCAAAACCAATTGTCTTGCCTGTATCGATAAAACCATTATCCATTGAGAAAGAAATGGTATTGCCTACTCCCATAGCGACAGGTCTTACAGCACTGGCCACATTATTACCTCCGCTGGCATACATTCCCCATGAAGTTGACCCTCCATTGTTTATATCCGAACTTCCGGCAAAGAATCCGGTTGTAGTTCCAAACGTTGATAAACTCCATGCGCCAAAACCGGTAGTGTTGTCATTTTGTCCATTGGTCCAAGAAGCCCCTGCGCTACTTTTGTTTAACCCTGAAATAGTTAAATTTAATGTTTTAGTATCTGAACAACCGGCAGCATTAGTCCCTACAAAAGTATAAGTTCCGCTTGAGGTATAGGTTATTCCGTTTACTGACCAAGTATAGCTACCACAAGCTGAAACGGTTTGGCTTGATGAAGTACTGTTATTAATGGTTAAGTTTAATGTTTTAGTATCGGTACAACCGGCAGCATTAGTCCCAACAAAAGTATAAGTACCGGAAGATGTATACGTTTGACCATTTACTGACCATGTATAAGTATTACAGGCCGCAACGGTTTGGCTGGAAGCTGTACTTTGATTTACAGTCAACTCCAAAGTTTCGGTATGGCACCCTGTTACCGAAGTATAAGTTCCGCTTGCGGTGTAGGTTTGCCCGTTTACCGACCATAAATAACTGTCACAAGTAGAAGTTGTTGTGGTATTACCGGTATTGGGAGTGATAGTCAAAACTAATGTTTCAGTATGACAACCCGTTACAGCCGTATAGGTTCCGGAGGTGGCATAGGTTTGTCCGTTGACTGACCAAGTATAGCCTCCGCAAGCAGTTGCTGTGGTGGTTGTATTAGTACTTGGCGTGATGGTTAAATGCAGTGTTTTAGTATCGGTACAACCGTCTGAATTGGTTCCAACAACTATGTAAGTTCCGCTTTCAGTATACGTTTGATCGTTTACCGACCACGTATAGCTATCGCAAGCAGTGACTGTTTGACTTGATGAAGTACTGTTATAAATGGTTAAATGTAATGTTTTAGTATCAGGACAACCGGCAGCATTAGTACTCACAGCAGTATAAGTTCCGGATGTAGTATATGTGTTTCCATTCACTGACCATAAATAACTATTACAAGCAGTAATGGTTTGACTGGATGATGTGCTGTTAGTAATAGTTAAATACAGCGTTTGATTTTGTGAACAACCCGCCGCATTCGTTCCTTCGAAAACATAGGTACCTGATGTAGTGTATGTATTGCCGTCAACATCCCAAGTATAACTGTCACAAGCTGTAATGGTTTGACTGGATGGTGTACTTAAATAAATGGTTAATACTAAAGTTTTAGTATCGGTACAACCGGCAGCATTAGTACCAACAAAAGTATAAGTACCACTGGACGTATAGGTTTGCCCATTCACTGACCAAGTATAGGTGTCACAAGCCGAAACGGTTTGGCTTGATGCAGTACTATGGTTAATGGTTAATATTAAATTTTTAGTATCCGGACAACCGGCGGCATTTGTACCAACGGAAGTATAAGTCCCACTGGATGTGTAAGTTTGCCCATTTACCGACCAAGTGAAAGTATCACAAGCCGTTGCTGATTCGCTTGAAGTGGTACTACTGTTAATAGTTAAATTAAGTGTTTTAGTATCCGGACAACCGGCAGCATTAGTACCAACAAAAGTATAAGTTCCCGATGTAGTATAAGTACTTCCATTCACTGACCAAGTATAAGTATCACAAGCCGTAACGGTCTGACTTGATGAAGTCGCCGCCGTATCTTGTGTGATTACAATACTTGCTGTTTCTGAACAGCCACTGGCATTGGTAACGGTTACCGTATAAGTTCCTGCTGTTGTAATACTCAAATTGGCTGTAGTACTAACCACAGAAGTTCCATCGGACCAAGAATACAAAGTACCTCCTGTTGCAGTAACACTAATTGATGATACGGAACAAGTAAGCTGAGTAACTCCTGTAGTATTGGTTATGCCGGCTGTTGGCAAAGCTGCAATAGTAACAGCTATAGTGTAATTAGAGCTCACACCTCCAGTGGTGGCATTTTTAACCGATAAAGTAGCATTGTAAGTGCCTGCAGCTGCTGTAGCCGGAACCGTAATAGGAATGGGTGATGAAGGTAAAGCAACATTACTAACACTAGTAAAACCCTGACCCAAAGCAGTACTATCAAAGGTAATACTATATTGATTCGGACTATTAGTAGTAGCGCTATATGATAAATTTGCCGAAGTAATTCCTCTACAAACTGTTGGATTTGCTCCTAATGCAATTGTTGGTACCGGCGGTGTTTGAACGGTATAAGTGTAATTTGATCCTCCAACATTTTGCCCTGAAGCATTGTAAAGATTCAAAGTAAAAAAGTCAGCTTGAGCTGCGTTAGTGTAATTGGCCTGATTTGAGGTAAAAATATAATAAGCAACATTAGCCCCTAATGTATTCACGCTACTAGGTATGGTGGCCGTTCCGGTATTACCTGACATAGAAAATGCCACTAGGGTTGAAGTTGCAAAATTATCTTTAGTATAACGCAAATAAGCATACTCACCAGTATTAAGAGCCGCTGCAGCATTCAGTGTCACAATAACATTTTGTCCTGTATAAACAGTTGAAGCTATCGGACTCTGACTTGCACTTGAAATAGCCGTTGGATTATAAGATGTCTCTAAAACCGACATAAAATTGTTTCCACCTCCATTAGTTCCGACATTGAAAGTATAATATGAACCCGAAGTTACTGCCGGTAATAAACCACTTTGACCTCCAAAGCCTGTATTATATCTTGCGGAAGCTTCTGCCGTACTCGGATCTATATAGGTATTATATCCTGATAAAGTTTTACCCGAAGCATAGGGTCTCCAGTTGGTTGAATAATTTGTTGAAGCAGCATTACCTGTTGCAAACTCCCAATTTCGTGTTCCGGAAGCTGCCCCTGAAGTTGCTTGAAGTCTAACATAGCTAGCCCCTCCTCTCAGCGTTAAATTATTTGTTGAATAACCTCCATTTACCAATTGTGTTCCCAAAACTGTTGGCTGTGCAAAAGCTTTTTGAGTAAATCCAAAAATCAAAAACAATGGTACTAAATAGACAAACTTCTCTCGTAAAAATCTTTTCATAATTTTAAATGACTAAGAATTAATATTAATGTAAGCTGAAGATTTAACATTTGTCATAACACATCTTTTTAACTTATTTTTTCTATTTATCACAAAAAAACAACTCAAAAAAACAGTATTGACAAAAAAACAAACCGTTAAAGAGACAGGGGGATTGTAAAATTAACAAATAATTAACTTGCTACAAATAATTGTAACGAAACGCTCAACGCAAACGTTTTCGTGTTGATAAATTATTGATTTATAACCTACATAAGAGATTTTATAGAATAATTCCTAATTGATTTGTGAAGTTGAGAAACCATCTATTCTCTGCCCTTTAGATTAAAAGTATTCCGGCTAACTGATAAGGACTCACCAAAATCTAAATTTATTAAACAAAAAAAGCCTCTCTGTTTCCAGAGAGGCTTTCTATTTTTAGAATCTAATGTAATTATCTTTTAACTACACGAAGTGTTTTCACTTCACTTCCTTGTGTTACCACAACGTTGTAAACTCCTGACGCGAAACGGTCACCGATAGATAATTCTGAAGCTTCTGTAGCTCCAACTTCTCTCTTATCAAGTAATTTTCCTGTCATGTCATAGATAGATACTCCTACTCTTTCTTCACTTGAAGTAGTCAAGTTTAAGTGGAAATTATCACTGTATGGGTTTGGATAAGCTACTACTGCAAATGGTACTGCAGTTGAAACTTTAGCCGGAGTACAATCTTTGTAGTATACCGCAACGGCAACACCGTTAACAGTAGTTCCACAGCTGTTAGTGAATGTAGCTCTGAAGTAGTTTACGCCTACTACAGGGTCAGTAACAGTATAACTTACTTGGTTAGCACCAGCGATATCAGAGAATCCTGTTGTAGCTGACTCAGTTGAAGTCTGCCATTGGATAGCTCCATTATAACCGGCACCAATAGTTAATACTTTAATATCACTATCAACACAGATAGCAGTTAAAGCAGTTTTTCCTGTTGGAGATGTAGTATTTGCCACCACTGTTTTAGCTAATGGTTTAGCCACTACAAGTACGTAAGCTAAATCACTGTATACTGTAGAACAGCTACCAATAGTTACTTTAACTCTGTAAGCCGTAGAAAGTGTTAAGTTACCAGTTGGGTAAACTAAGCTATGGTTCGTAGTTGCTGTCCAAGTTGGAGTTGCAGTAGCATAGTTAGTTGATTTTTCCCAAGTGATAGTACCTGTTGCATTTGACAATGTTAAAGTTGTCCCTGTTGTAGGACAAACAGTTGTTCCTCCTGCAATAGTTCCAACAATAGCTTCAGTTCCGATTATGTATTGAACCGGTGTAGTATAAGCTGAAGAACAAGCTCCGCTAGTTACTTTGGCTCTGAAATATAAATCAACTGTCATATTAGTTGGTACATAGCTAGTAGCTGTACTACTTGTAGAAGTAGTGCTGAAAGGTAATCCTACCGGAATAGCTGAAGCTTTTGGTGCAGCAAAATAGTTCACACCGTCTTCTGAATACTCCCATTGGATTTTTCCAACATAACCAGCAATTTTTAAACTTCCTGAACCACCTTCACAGATTGTTCCACCACCAACTGTAATAGTACCTGCTACTGATAGAGGATTTACAGTGATTGTTTTGGTTGCTGTCGTAGCTGTAGTATTGTTACAAGAATTAACCACAACCACTCGGTATGATCTGTCAGCATTTAACTGAGCATTAGTAAGTGTATAACTTGTTCCTGTAGCTCCGTCAATATCAGTAAACACACCTGGTGCTGTACCTGTAGAGATTGGAGAAGACTGCCATTGGAATGACGTAGCTGCATAACCTGTTAAAGTCATAGTTAAATCGCTTCCTAAACATACGTTAGTAGAGGCAACTGAAATAGCACCCGCTTTAACAGTAGTTAAGATGTTAATACCGGCAGTATTTGATGTTAACTCTGGAGCATCTCCATTAACTAACACTTGATACACTGTTCCTTTAGCTGGTAATGTAGAGGTTTTAGTTACGGTTAAAGTAGCTGTATCGAAGTTTGAATACACTGCGGCATTAGCACTGGTAATAGTAATCCAAGCCGGGTTTGGATTGGTAGCTGTCGGTACTCTGTACTGCCATGTGTAAGTAGCATTTGGCATAGTCGATGCCACGCTGAATGTAGCTGTAGCTCCTACAGTTCCACAAATATTAGTAGTAGCCGGTTGAGTAGTAATTTCAGCTTGACTGTTTATGGTTAAGTTTAAGTATTCTGTATGACAGCTATTTGGTGCTGTATAAGAATAATTTCCTGTAGCAGTATAAGTTATGTTATTAACAGACCAAGTATAACTTCCTGTTGCTGTAATCGTTGTTGTATTACTAGTTGATGGATTAACCAAAACTGTAAACGATACAGCATTACCAATACAACCATTTGCTTTTGGAGTTACCGTTATAGTAGCTGTTCCAACAATTGCAGTGAAGGTAGGTATACCTGTACCACCAATAACATCATTCAATCCAATAGCTGAACCTCCTGTGATATCAAAAGTAACATCAGGAGTTGTTAGCGCTGTTAAATCAAGAGGCGGAACAGCACTTCCTCCACAGAATGTATAACTTGAATTAAATCCACCAGGAACCGTTGGAGTAGTATTAATAGTCAAGTTTAATATTTCGGTATGACAATCACGAACTACAGAATAAGTACCTGAAGTTGTATAAACTTCTTCATTGGCAGCCCAAGTATAACTGTCACAAGCCGTAGCGGTAGTTGTATTACTGGTTACCGGTGTAATGGTTAACTCTAAAACTTCTTCATTACATCCTGTAATTACAGTATATTTTCCTGATTCAGTATAAGTTAAACCATTAACAGACCAAACGTAGCTTCCGCAAGCAGCTGCTGTAGTTGTGTGACTTGTACCAGGGTTGATGGTTAAATTCAAGTATTCTGTATGACATCCGTTAACTACAGAGTAATTTCCTGACACAGTATACTCTACATTATTAACTGACCAAGTATAAGTATCACAAGCTGATGCTGTAGTCGTATTAGTAGTGCTTGGCGTAATAGTCAAGGCTAAAGTCTCAGTATGGCATCCGTTTACATAAACGTATGAACCACTTTCTGTATAAGTGTTTCCGTTTCCGGCTGTCCAAGTATAAGAATCACAAGCTGATTCAGTTGTAGTATGAGTAGAACTTGGCGTAATAGTCAAGGCTAAAGTCTCAGTATGACATCCGTTTACATAAGTATAATTACCACTTTCTGTATAGGTACTACCGTTACCGGCTGTCCAAGTAAAACTATCACAAGCTGATTCTGTAGTAGTATGACTTGTACTTGGTGTAATAGTCAAGTCTAACGTTTCAGTATGACATCCGTTCACATAAACGTATATACCACTTTCTGTATAGGTATTTCCATTTCCGGCTGTCCAAGTAAAGCTATCACAAGCTGATTGAGTAGTAGTATGAGTAGTAGTTGGTGTAATAGTCAAGACTAAAATCTCAGTATGACATCCTGAAACTACAGTATAAGTACCTGACTCAGTATATAACTCGTCATTTACTGACCAAGTATAGCTGTCACAAACTGATTCAGTAGTTGTGTTGCTAGTGCTTGGTGTTATAGTTAAATGCAATGTTGTTGTTACACAGTTAATGGTATTAGTGTAATCTCCACTGGCAGTATAGGTTTGTCCGTTGAAAGACCAAACATAAGAATCACAAGCAGAAGCAGTAACATCCGGAGCTGTAGAGCTTGGTGTAATTGTCAAGGCTAACGTTTCAGTATGACATTCGTTAACGTAAGTATATGAACCACTCTCAGTATAAGTGTTTCCGTTACCTGCTGTCCAAGTATAAGAATCACAAGCTGAAATTGTAGTAGTATGAGTAGTATTAGGAGTAACCGTTACAGTTGTAGCCGATGAAGTAGCTGAACAACCATTAGCAGCTGTTACAGTTACTGTATAGTTTCCTGAAGTTGTAGCTGTAATACTTTGAGATGTTCCGTTGGTTGACCATAAATAGCTGGCACCTTCGTTAGCAGTTAAAGTCACACTTCCTCCGTCACAGAATGAAGTAGCCCCTTCAGCAGTGATAGTAGCTGTAGCCGCAGTTTTATATTCAACTGTTACATCAGCAGAGAATGATGTAGCACAACCATTAGTAATAGACCAACGGTATACATAAGTACCAATAACTGAAGCAGTAGCTGTAGAAGAACCACTATTTACTGCACTAAATGATGATGTACCAGGTCCTGAAACTTGAGACCAAGTTCCTGTTCCAACGTTTGGTGTATTACCTCCTAAAGCGGCACTAGTTAATCCACAAACGGTTTGATTAGCTCCAACTGTTGCAGTTGAAGGTGTATTTGAAGTTGATAAACTTAACGCTAAATCATCAATTCTCCAGTTAACTGTTCCTGAAGAAGCTGTACTTGTACCTCCTGAACCGTAAATACGGAAAGTAACAGGATTGGCATTTCCATTTCCTGTAACTGATACAGTATTTGTTTTCAAGGCATAAGCAGAATTATTAGCCAAAGTACCTGTAGCAATATCAGTAGCATAATTATCTAAACTACTTCTTAATGCATAAGCTTGTGGCCCTGAAGTAGTACTTCTTGAACCAAAACTAATGCCGTTTAAAGTAAAGTTATATCCTGCTGCAGGGGTTACCGTAAAGGCAAAGTAAGCAGAAGTTGAAGTTGAGAACGCTCCGTTAACAGCAGCGATTCCGGCATTACCTGCACCTGATGCCCCTGTATATCCTGAAGATCCTGAAGTAGAAGATAATAAGGTTGATGCTCCAAAACTATTTCCTTGTGTAACAGCACTGGTTGTAACATTGGATTGGGTAGCAGTTGGAGAAGCTGTAAACGGAGTTACGGCTCCAAAATTATATGACGTAGTTCCTGAAACAGAAGCACAAGCCGGTTGAGTAACCGTTAAGGTTTGTGTAGCTTCCGGAGCTGCATTGTAATTATCGTTACCTGCCTGATTAGCTGTGATAGTAGCTGTACCAGCACCTACAATAGTTACAGTATTACCACTGATAGTGATTACTGAAGAATCAGGAGAGGTATAAGTAATAGGTAAACCTGAGCTGGCATTTAAAGCCAATGTATAGGTCGTAGTAGCTGTAGTTTTGGTATCTGTTGATGCCAAAGTAATCGTTTGATCAGCTTTAGTAATATCAAAAGTAAAATCAGCTGAAGTAGCTGCTTCATAATTAGTATCGGCTGCAACTGTAGCTACAACTTTATAACTACCCACATTGGTTGGTCTTGTAGCACTTGGCCCGTAAGACAATGAAACGCCATTATAGCTGTAAGTGATAGCTCCTGCAGAACCGGTAACACTTGAAGTGTTTGGTCCTTGTGCGGTTCCGTTATAAGTAAATGTGAAAGCACCGGTAACCGAAATAGTAGAAGTTGCTTTGCTAATAGTAGCACTCAATTCTGTTGGTTGAGCTACGGTATAATTTCCGGCAGCAGTTCCATTTAAGGTGAATCCTAAAGCAGTAATAGCTTTAGAAGCTCCGGCAGTTGCTGTTGCAAAATTATAAGTAACCGCTGTACTGTTTAAAGTAACATCATCACTACCAACCACACCATTTAAAGTAGCTGTACCACTTACGGTAGCAGTAGTAGTTCCGTCATAGGTTTTATCATTACCGGTAAGACCTGAAATAGTCAATCCTTTAGGAGCTACTGTACTACTGGCTGTAGCAATGGTAACTTCTGTTGCCCCTGTACTATTTAATGTAATATCACCTGAATAAGTACCGGCAACTGTTGTAGCTGCTAAACGCACATAAATCGGGGTACTTGAAAGACTTCCTGCACCACCAACTAAGATTGACGAAGCATAGCCACTCGCACTTGATAAAGATACTTCAAACCCTGATGGAGCCGCTACAGTAATAGCGTCTGTCAAAGATTGAGCACTTACGTTAAAAGAACTTGGTGTAGCACTGGCTGAACCATAAGTTGCATTGACTGCTGCTAAAGTTCCACTAACAAAAATTGTAGGGTCATTAGCGATGATGTCAGCAAATAAAGTAGGTTGTGTAAGTGTATAATTACCGGCAGTTGTACCGTTCAAGCTATACCCTGTTACATCTACTTGTTTACCCGTTCCAACTGTAGCTGTGAGGAATGAAGCCACAGGAGTACCTACTAAAGTTACATCATCAGTACCAACTACTCCTACTAGAGAACCTGTTCCGCTTAAAGTAGCATCCGTGTTTCCGTCAAAGTTTTTGTTGTTAGCTGTTATTCCTGTAACTGTTAAGTTTTTGGCCGTTACGGTTAAAGTTTGGTTAACTGAAGTTGCCGCATTATAATTACCGTCACCCGCTTGAGAGGCAGTAATTGTTGTTGTACCAACACCTACAATAGTAATGGTACTTCCAGAAATAGTAGCAACATTTGTATCAGAACTGCTATATGATACTGTCAAACCAGAAGAGGCTATACCATTCAACGAATAGGCAGCTGTACCATAAGGTTTTGAATCGGTAGATGCAAAAGTTATTGTTTGACTTGCAGGTGAAACGGTTAAATCACCGCTAACATAAGTAACCGCAGCATAATTTGCCGGATTATAAGTAGCTCCTGAACCAAGAATTAAATTAGAAGGAGTAATATCGCCGGGATAAAATGCAACAGGAGCAAAAGCAGCTCCACCTGATCCATAAGAATAGGAAAGTGTAGCACCTGTACCTAAATTATCAGTATATAATAATCCACTAACATTTGATAAAGAAACTGAAGCAGTACCATTAGACAGTGCAAGACCGTAAACTTTAGAAATATTAGTAGCTGTTATAGTTAAACCCGTTGTAGCAGGATTCACCGTTAATGTAGCAGAGGCAGTATCAGCAGTATAACCGGTTGATGCGGCTTGACTTACCAAGATTGAAGCAGTACCTGCACCTTTTATTACCACAGCACCTGTAGTACTATTAATAGTGGCTACACTCGGATTGTTACTACTATAAGTTATAGCACCTACTGAATTGTCAGAAGTGGCAGTCATAGTAAAACCGGAATCTCCGTAAGTTTTAGTTTGACCCGCTAAAGCTAAGTTTGGATCAACAGCTGTTACTGACGTAGCAGTAAGACTAACGTTATCAATACCTAATCCTTGAGCATTAGTTGCTGTTGAACCAGTAGTAACTGAATAATCCCAACGCAAATAAAAAGTAGCACTACTAGCTATCGATAATCCCGTAATGGAGAATGATTTAGAAGTACTACCAGCTGGTGATACCGCATTATTATTAGCATCTGCTGCAAAAGACTGATTTCCTGAAGTAACCGCTGTCCATGAAGTTCCGTTGGTTGAGTAGTAGAATAAAATACTAAAACCTGAGGCATTGGTACCATTTCTATATTTTTCTACATTAAAAGTACCATCTAATTGTGTAATCGTTGAACCCGTTGAATTGACATACTGAGCAAACAAGTGCATAGGAGCAGCTGCAGTTGCCGTAAATGGAGATGATCCACTCGATAAAAACCCTACGCAACGATCAGTAGCACTAGCTGCTGTACCATCACCATAGTTGTATATACCTCCCGAAGATACAGCTGCTGCTGTTCCTCCAAGTTGAGTGGTTGCCGTTCTATTGGCACCGGCCCAAGTTAACGGACTGGCAGTATCACCAGCACGCCATTGATTTGTAGTAAGTGCAGCAGTAGCTGAAGTTCCTAGCATAGAATCAAAATTTTGAGTCACTGCTACTCCAGATGTTGTTACACTAATTTGCCCATAGCCCTTCCCAGAGATAAGCAAAAACAACAAAGCGAAACTCCATAACGCAAGAGATCCCGCCTTTTTAGATAGTAAAAAGTTTTTCATAAATAAATATTTAATTGAACACCAAAAATATAGATAAATATACCGATAGGAGCAAAAAGATATTAACTAATTGTTAACTAATTCACTAGCGTTATTTTATCGGTTTTATGTGTTTTTTATCGATTTTTTTTGTAGTCTTTTTCTTTTTATTGGATTAAAGAAAAAAAGTGAATAAAACTTTAAGCGTTATTCCTACAGCGTTATAATAACCGTAATTTACTTTTTTTCAAACTTCACAACTTTTAATTTTTGCTGTAACTCTTTGGAAGGTTTGTATTTAATTCGGGTAGCCTTTATATGAGGGAGTATTGATTCTGTTGGTTGCTCCACTCCTCCTGAGGAAATCGTGAGCTGAAAGGTACCCAAACTTTTAATTTTAATAATATTCCCGTCCGCCAATTCAAAAGCTATTTGCTCGGTAAGTGCTATAATAACACCATAACAATCGGCCACACTCATTGATGAGGCTTGTGCCACCCGCTTGGCCAGTTGATCTAAATCGATTACTTGTCTGCCCACCGCTATCGGGTAATATTTTACCTCGGGAGGTGTTACCAAATTATTTTTTTTGGGAACTATAGTATAAGGTACTGCCATAATAAATGATTTTTAAAATTAGACTTATAAAAGACTATGCGTTTCAACAACAAAAAACACTAGCGGTTAAGAAAACGATAATGCTGCATAATCAAAATAGAGTTATACAACTTTTGTACCAAAGATGTACTTCTTTAAGAGCATAGATGTATATCTATTTAACTAAAGATGTACATCTATTGAAACTATAAGCCTTACCATTTTAAACCGTAACGCCATGGAATTACTAAACTTAGAGGGGCAACATCACCTAAAGCCACCGCTACAAGAAAACCGTTGGCCTTAAAAACAAAAATCCCCACCAGAAACTGATGGGGATTTTTATATCCTGATTAATTCTTTTTTTTACTTGATTACTTTTTTAGTTACCATTACCCCGTCTTCAGAGGTTACCTGCACTAAAAGCACTTCATTAGACAAACCGGCATTGATAGTAATTTGACTGGCATTGATTCCTTTTTGCTCTACTAATAAGCGGCCTCTGATATCAAATACTTTTACCGAAGCCATTACAGCGTTTCCTGAATTTACCACAAACTCATTGGCAGGATTTTTATAAATCACAACCTGATTGGCATTGAATACCGGGTTGGTGTAGCCTAATGGTAATTGGTACAAAACATCAAATCTTGTATCAAAGTTTCCGGCTTCAGATGAAAAAGTATAACCACCTGTAGTCAAATCATGAATAAATCCGGTAGTGTTGTCTCTTAAATATACGGTTTGATTTCCGGCAAATAAACCATCCACATGATCAATGGCAATGGTGTACTCTCCGGCAGCAGCTACTTTAAAGTTCATCGGAACCACATCAGCAGCATCAAATGGCAAGGCTCTTCCTTGGATAGCAAAAGGCGTAGTACCAATTAAAGAAGTCAAAGCTATACCTCCATCATTAATATATTTACCATCAATTGTGGCATCTACTCCTTGAGTAGCATTGGTTATATAGCCCACCATCGTTTGTGAAAACAATCCTGCAGCATTGGTAGCATTCAACCAAATACGGTTTCTTTCAATAGTATTGGCTACTTTGAAGAACTGATCGGCATGGTCATCTATACGCATAGTGTTATCAAAATTTACGGTTCCGCTTCCGGTTCCTTCTACGAAAAACCCTTGACCGGTTTGAATAACATCATTAGGATCATATACCTGAGCTTCTCCATTGCTTACAAATCCACCCAATGTCCAAGTACAGTATGAAGGACTCAAGGCGTTGTTGGTTTTTCTCCAGAAATATAAAGTTCCGGTAATAGAAGAACTGTTATTAGTATCACCTACAAAAGCAGTAGCATCAATTGGCGATGGGTATGGGTTTCCAACCAAGTTAAATCGTTGCCCGGCACCTCCATTAACCAAAGTATAGCTGTAGTCTCCGTTATTAGGAACACCCGCAAACTGACCTACCCAAATCGTTGGTGAAGCCGGATGGTTGTTTGGCATTCTGATTAAGTAACCTTGCGCAGTGGCAAAATTAGTAGTAGATGGCGATGCCACTACATCATACAAATTAGTAGTAGTATTATAGGTGTAGAAACGATTGCTTAACGTTTGTGGTGAGTAAGCCTGTAATTGTTGACTGGCTACCGGTGAAGACCACAAAGTATAATCTTGTCTCATTAAAGCCGAACTGTTACGTTTTATAATGATGGCTCCTGAGTTGGTGTTGGTACTACCTGTCTGAATTAGGTTAGCGTTGTTATTAAAAGTAACTAAACTACCACTCACTGCTGTCAAGGCACCACTAAGTCTAACGGTATCTCCTGAAGAAATAATTACGGTTGAACTATTGTTAATGGTTAACGAACAAGCTTCAAGGTCAGTACCTCCGGAAACGAAAGCACTAGAGATGATGGCTGCTGTAGTATTATCCGGTGCTCCGTTATCCCAAGCACCACTACTCCATGTTGTTGTATTGATATCAACACTGGTATAAGCCGAAGCCGCTTCTGAACAAACGCCACTTTGTACCACCGCTCTGAAACGAGTGGTTTGAGTTAAAGCGCCCGAAGTATAAGTATCTACTGTATTGGCAATAGTAGTCCAAGATGAGAATGGACTAACAGCGTATTCCCAACGGAGAATAGTACCTGTATGACCAGCCAAAGTCAAAAGGCCACTGGTTGAACCGGCACAAATAGCTGTTCCTCCTGTTACTGAACCTCCTACAGAAGCATCGTTAACGGTTATTAAAACAGCATCAGACTCCACCGGGTCACAAGCTCCGCTTTGCACTACCGCTCTGAAATAAGTATCTTGCGTTAAACTTCCGATAGTAGCCCCGGTTAAGGTAGCAGAAGTTACAATGATAGCTGTTGGACTGGAGAAACCGGCATCTGTAGATGATTCCCATTGGATTACAGAACCTACATGGCCTGATAAAGTTAAGTCGGCCGGTTGTGTACCCGAACAAATAGTTTGATCTGAAGAAACAGTACCACCCACGGTAGTCGCATCTACAGTTATTAATACGGCAGCAGAATTGGCTGAAGAGCAAACCCCACTTTGAACCACCGCTCTGAAATAGGTATTAGCCGTTAAAGCACCAATAGTAGTACCGTTTAGCGTAGTTGATGTTTCTGCAATATCTGTTGGTGAAGAGAATCCGGCATCGCTTGAACTTTGCCATTTAACCACAGTACCTGTGTTACCTGACAATGTTAAATCTGCAGGTTCTGTACCATAACAAATACTTTGAGCTGATGCTACCGTTCCTCCCACCGAAGTTGGATCAACAGTAACCGTTGTATCCGCTGAATTGGCTTCTGAACAAACACCGCTTTGAACAACGGCTCTGAATTTAGTAGTTTGTGTTAAAGTTCCTGAGGTATAAGTAGTTGATGTATTAGCAATAGTAGTCCAAGATGAGAATGGACTAACAGCATATTCCCAACGCACTACAGTACCTGTATTCCCTGACAAGGTCAACAAACCGCTGGCGGAACCACTACAAATAGTAGTTCCTCCGGTTACTGAACCTCCAACTGATGCTGGATTCACCGTAGCAGTTACGGCTGTTCTTGAACCTGAAACACAACCTGTGGTAGTGTTTCGAGCCTCGGCATAATAAATGGTAGTGGATGAGATACTTGGTGTAGTATAACTGGTTGAATTACTCAATAATAAAGTCCCTCCGGTTGATGCATCATACCAGTCAACTGTTTCTCCGCCTCCAACTGAAGCAGACAAACTTGCCGTTCCGGTAACACATACTGAACCATTAGTTCCGGATGGTGCGCTTGGCAAGGCAATAACAGTTAAAGTACCGTCAGTGTATGTAATAGTATAGTTAGCTGCTGTAAAAGTCCCGCCAGTTGCTGCTGAAGGCACTATAGCATAAGTCCCGACTGCTGCTCCTGAGCTAGCTCCTGAGCTGGTAAGGGTTACGCTGCCTACCGTTTCGCTATTCTGTAAACCGCTTGGGGTAAAGGCACTTGTTCCTAAAGTATAAGTAGTACCAAAACATTTAGAAGCATTATCAGCAGTAATATTTAAAGCCGCCGGATTAACGGTATAAGTCAAAGTAGTTGACCCAGTACCGCTGGCATTGGTAGCAAATATTGAAATAGAATAAGTTCCTGCCGCTGTAGTTGACGCTACGGTTATAACACCGGTAGAAGTATTTACCGACATCCCGGTTGGCAATCCTGTAGCATTGTAGCTGGTAGGAGTATAAGAACCTGTTATGGTATAAGTTGTTCCTGCACCATAGGTTGAGCTGGCTGTTGTAGCACTGGTAATAGCCGGAGCCGGTGTAGGCACTACTTCTCCGTTGCTCAATTGTACAGCTCCCGGAGCATACCCTGTAAAATTAAATTTAGCCAATTGACCGGTAGTTAAACCAGCACTTGTAGTGCCGATTACAATCTTACCGGCTGTTCCTGAAGCTCCTCCGGTACCTGTCCATCCATTCACTGTTAGTGTTGTACCAGTCCATGACACCAAGTGACTGTCAGAAAAAGTCATTGTGTGCGCTGTTCCTCCCAAAGCAAAAGTTGAATTGGCACTCAATGTTATAGTCCCCATAGTATCGGAGAAACCGGTTGCAGTTCCTGTTTTAAAAGTACCTCCATTTAATACCAAGCTCGAAGAATTGGCAAAAACATTACTGGCTCCCAAACTGGTAATACCGGCCGCTATAGTAGTAGCCCCTGTATAAGTATTAGATCCTGAAAAAGTAACACTACCCGGTCCATCGTCTGTCATTGAACCTGTACCGGTGGTAATAGCACCCGTTACTACGATATTTCCTAAACCGCCTAAGAACAAACTGGTATTGGTACCGGTAATAGCTCCCATGCTAAGAGTAGAACTCGAATCCGCATTTATTCTGACCGGAGTGGAAGCCAATGTTATAGTTCCTCCCCATGTATTGGTTAAATTACCTGTTCCGACACTTCGTAAAGCACCGTCACTTGATATACCGGAACCGTTTAAAGTTAAGGCCTCAGCACCTACTGTAATGCCACCTTGAACTTGTAAAGCAGCTCCCGATGCAACGGTTACCCCTCCGGCTGTTGTACCGGTTCCTTGGTTATTTTGAATATTCAGCACCCCAACGGAGATAGTGGTTGCTCCTGTATAAGTATTGGTACCTGATAAAGTAGCTGTTCCTGATCCGTCTTTGGTTAAGGTACCACTACCTGTTGTTATTGTTCCTGAAACGTCAATATTACCAACACCTCCTAAAGTTAAGTTGATGTTTGTAGCCGTTACAGCATTACCGGCACTTAAGGTTAGAGTTCCTGAATCTGAATTAATTCTTGCCGCATTAGTAACTAAGGTTACTGTACCACCCCAAGTATTGTTTCCACTTATATTTCTTAAAGAACCTCCTGCGGATACCCCGGTATTGTTGATAGATAAGGCTTCTGCACCAACTGTAATTCCGCCTTGCAACTCAATAGCAGCTCCCGAAGATACGGTAACCCCTCCTGCCGTTGTACCGGTTCCTTGTGCATTCTGAATGTTTAGCACCCCGCCAGTAACTGACGTGGCTCCTGTATATGTATTAGTTCCGGTCAAAGTAAGTTTACCGGTTCCTGATTTAGTTAAAACAACAGCAGTAGCTGTACCATTACTGATTACACCCGTGTAAGCTGCAGGACTTGTATTGTCTGTTCCGATAGTTAATGTTCTGGTCCCTGCTGTTCCCGAAGAGTGCGTCAGATTACCTGAACCTGTCAAAGAACCAGCAGTTAAATTGGTATTAATCATATCTAAAGTACCAGAGGTCATGCTTAACATTCCTGATACAGTAACAGCAGCACTTAATCGAACCCCTGAAGCATTATTTATAGTCAAATCATTTACGGTAGCCGGCAATCCTAGTGTAAGCTGATTGGTACTCGTTCCGTTAAACTCATAATCAGCGGTTGTACTTAAAGTCACCGTTCTTTTAGCCGCGTTTGCCGGTAAAGAACAATTCGTTCCTTGAAGTCCGTTAGCATTAACCGTTTTTACAATAGCACCAGCAGATACAATAAAATCATTACCACTACCGGCTCCTGCCATTGAAACTTGTGTGGCAGAGGCATTAGTGAAAATAACTGTACCATTAATTGTAACTGCATTACCATTACCATTGATGGCTAACGAACCATCCATTTGCAAGGTAACACCCGAGCCGATAGTCCAGTTAGCGGTTGTTGTTAATGTTGATGCTGATCTTAAAATAAAAATATCACCTGAAGTGGTAAAATTTGTGGGTGCTGTTCCAGTACCATCTGTATTTTGTCCCCAAGTACTTAACGTGCTTGGATTACCTGTAGCTTTGGAATAGTAGGTTGCACTAAACGCCGAATTAAAAACCAAAAATAGAATAATGGTTAAAAAAGCAGTTTTTGGTTTAAGTTGATTAAGTAAAAATGTTTTCATACGCCTGTATTTAAATTCTTTTAGATTTGGATATACAATTTTGAGCAAACATAATTCTGATACTGTACAACAACAAATATTCTTGACAACAAGCCTAAATAGTCGTTAAATAACAGCATATTATGAAAAATAAATGCTTAAAAAACAGCATAGCTGTTCTAGTGACAAAGAAAATCATTGTTTTCTAGTAAACCAAATTTTTCATCGACTAAATACGTTTATTTGAAGTTGAAATGCTTAATTATACCTTTGAAATTCAATTTTATACCGATAAATGGTTTTTGTTTTACATTTTCTACATCAAACGGCTACTCCTGATGCCATTCTTTCGAAATGCATCAGAAAAAGTTTTTATTTAAAAAAACATTTGGATGGTTATATTGAGGAATCAAACCAACTTAGAACAATTGGCTTGTTATTCATACCGACTGCAACAAAACGCTTTACATTTTATCTGCCAAATTGATATTGATTTGTTTAAAAAAACTTAAAGAATCTGCTATCGATGCGGCTGTTTTTTGAACCATAAAGAATCCTTTTACGAATTGGAAATCATTAGCTTCCGCGATTTTACTTTTGGCGTCATCGGATAGAAAGAACATGACTTTTTTATCTCGATGCACTCGCATCCATTCGCAAAACACTTTTAAATCGTTTATATTAAAATCGGAAAGAAAAAGAAGTTTGATTATGGTTCCGGTGTCTTCAAACAAGCAATAAGTCTCCCCTACTTTGATACATTCCGTGGGAGTCAACCGTTTAATATATTGTCCTTCAAATTCTGCTTTACTGTATCCAAACACATTATGATTAGAAGCAAAATGAGTGTATTTTTCAAACAACAATTCCACATCAACCGGCACTGTTTTTAAAGTACTGAAATCGGAATCTGAAGCAAAAACCGATTCTTTAGAGAAAACATTATCAGCGGTTTTACCATAAAAGCCGGCATCTCTCAGTCGGCGGTAACTGGCATTAGACTCTGTAACAAAGGCCGTTAAAAAAGGAACTCCTTTAGCAAAACAAATCCGTTTGGATTCATCAATCATCTGGCTAAAACAACCTTTCCCTCTGGCCTCGGGTAATGTCCACGACCCTGTCATGATTCCAAAATCAACCTCGGAACCGTTGGCCGTTTTGAGTTTTCGGTACGTAACGGCTGAACCGGCAATCACCTGATTGTTTTCGTCTTTGATTAATAAAATATCCGATTCATGCTCCCCTACACTTCTTTCAAAAATCCAGTCGTAGGTATTCGTATTTCCCCAATTCGGAAAGCATTGATTTAAATACGCCAAATAGGTATTTTTATAGTTTTCCGGATTTAGGATAATAGTGTTCATTTTAGTTATTGTTTTTTACAAAATGGGCGATTTCCCCCATAGAGGTCCACCACAAATCCTCCCCGTGTTTTTGCTCTAAAAGCGTCAGCAAGACATCTAAATAGTTCATGTACAAATCATCCACACCATCAAGAGCAGTATAACTTCCCACCTGTTTTATAATGTGTGCTTTAATAGAAATCAAACCTTCGTTGGCAATAATTTCTTCGGCTCTGTCAAGGGTAGAATTCACTTGAAAATTAGAAGGAATGTGAACGATTTTATTCTCTTTTAAAAGCGTCGGATAAAGCAACGGCACTCCTTTAATACCGCTCATATTGCATTTGGCCTCTTTTGAAACCGCCGTCAAAACATCGCGCGAGGAGGCTACATAATCAAAATGATGAGCCACTAAAGTATCCAACAACGCTTCGGGTGCATTCCATCCCGGAGGACAAATCCCTTTGACGTAGTTTATTTTGGAAGCGTCAAAAATCCGTTCCATTTCCGTGATTATTTTTTCAAATTCTTCGCGGGTTTGGTTTTGAAACTCAACCGGAATTTTTAATCCTTTGTGAATATGATACAGCCCGTGATAGGCCAATTCTGTTTGTTTCATTCCGTTTAGAAAAACCACAAAATCAGGATGGTTTTCCAAACTCATCGTGCCTTTTTTTAATCTTTTGGCCAAATAAAACTGATCCCTTACTTTTGGAATCTTTGCCAATAGCTTCCGAGTCGGAAAGGCATGTGTTTCGCGCCAATCGGCAGTGGTGAAAAGCGTAACCATTAACTTTGGATGTCTGCTCAACAACCACATCACTTTTCCTAAGGCCCTTTCTCCTTGTCGCCACCGGCCTCATACAAATCGGTACTTTTAGAAGGATGAATATCATCAATCGTAAAACAGATAGCCGCTTTTTTATCTTTGGGTTTCCAGTTTAACATCCTACTTATATTTTTCTTCCAATTGTTTATATTCTTTTTCCAATGCTTGCCAAATTTTATCCTGTTGGAATCGGGAAGTGATTAAATTCCGGGCGTTGGCACAACAAGTATTTCGCAACTCCGCATCCGACAACAGCGAAAGCATAGCATCAAATATCGCTTTTTTATCTTTTACCGGAATGATTATTCCATTTTTTCCTGGTTCAATAATTTCGTTACACCCATTGATATCGGTTACGATGCTGGGCAATCCCATGGCTCCGGCCTGCATAACTACATTGGGAAATCCTTCGCGGTAACTCGGAAAAACCAAACCATCGGAAATGGCAAAATAAGGGCGCACATCATACTGAAAACCTACACTGACAATAGCTTTATTTTCGTTAATAGCTGCAATAGTTTCCGGTAACAATGGGTCTAAATCAGCTTCGTAATCACCCACTAAAAGCAGCTTGGTTTGCGGATGGTCTTTTTGCAACTCATCAAAAGCGGCAATCATTTCGTTTATCCCTTTGTCTTTAACCAATCGACCGACGAAAACAAAAACAAAATCGGTTTCATGTATTTGAAGTTCTTGCTTTAGTGCTGCTTTTTGGGCTGCTGAATATATTTCGGGATTAAAAAATTGTGTATCAATACCGTTTGAGCTTCCGTTGGCTATGACTTTTAACTTTTGTGGTTTGCAATAGTTATTGGCTATAATAATTGCTTCCAGTCCTTTTGAATTCGGATACACATTGGTAGCAAAAGCATAAGTCATTTTTTCTACAAAATCGAGCAACTTTCTGGTGAACCCTTGCGATTCTAATAATTGCAATCCGGCAACCGTATGAAGTCGAATAGGCACTCTTGCCAACCATGCTGCTAACATCCCCACTATTCCGGCTTTGGGCGTATGCGAATGAACGATAATCGGCTTTTCTTTTCTTAAAAACAAAAACAACCGAAACGTAGCCAGCAAATCGTGAATTGGGGTGATTTTTCGGGACATTTCAACATGAAACGTTCTGATATTTTCTTTTTCTCCGATTTTTTCCAACGCATCTTTTTGCGCTGAAACCGCTATTACTTCATAGCGCGAACTCATAAAACCGAGCTGTCCTGTTAGTAATTTATCCAAAGAAATAGGAACGGTTGTAATTCTGACTAGTTTTTGTTTTTCCATCTAAGATTTATAATTTCTTAAAGCTATTCCCTGTTTAATGATACAAAATAAAGCAATTAACACAAAAGGCTGAAACATTATTTTGGTACGCATAAAAATCCCGAGATTAGCATAGCGTTGTATGTATAACAATGAAGCAATTAAGGCGAACAGAAAAGCTATTTTCATCCATTGCGGAAAAATGATTTTTTTATAAAAAACAATCAAAACCACAAAAGTCAGCAAATAAATCAGGAGCAATAAAGCATTTTCTATACTGGCCAGAAAGCCTAAAAGTGATTTAGCATCAAAAAACAGCGGTCTGAAATTAAAGGCAAAAAACCGATTAGCAAAATTATAATCCAACATGGGCACATAAGTTCCGGAATTCCTAAAAGACAGGATGGAAAATTCATTGAAGTATTGTATTCTTTTCCAATCTAAATACCGGATTTGTGTTAATTGCAGCACCATATAAAACAAGGCTGCAAAAACGGAAAAACCGACCAAGGCAAGAGCTAATCGTTTTTTAAAGGAAAATCTCTTTTGAAACACCATAACCAAACCTATCGCCAATAATAACATCAATGCTACATGCGGACGGATAATAACCAACAATAAGCTTCCGGTTATAAAACTAAACGATTTATAATTGGCGGAAGCCACCGCATAAAAAACAGCAGCTATACCCCAAAATATTAATGGCTCTTTGCCCAAATTAGCGGTCCAGAAATGCAGACTCGGAAACAGGAAAAACAAGTATAAAACATTGAATCCTTTATAATATATTTTTTGACCCACTACCAATTCCACCCATTGTATCCATTTTAAAACACCAAAAAAACCTACTATACCATAAAGTAAAAAACCAAACCAAAAAGGCAATCCAAGCTGAATAAAAGGATAGTTTATAAACAGTATAAAGTCGGTCCCGTAATGAGCATAATGCCACCAAGAGAAATTGTCAATCGAAAAATTTTGTGCCCAATAAAAATGCGCATCCGAAATGCCGCGAATAACCCTTAATTGATAGGCAAAAACAATGAATACCAAATGATAGTAAAACAATAAGAGTTTCCATTTATTGTTTTCTAAAAAATCTAGCATTCGGCTTTTCATGACGTTTGAATTCGATTGCTCAATTGATGCATCGTAAGACTCTCCATCCCGTATATTTCCTCGCATTGTTTGAAAACAGCCACTATCGATTTCAGTGTTTGAAGTGCGTTAGCGGTATCCGTTCCAAAGTTGTGCGGATGCCACCACAAATGATAGACTTCTCCGTTTTTAGCTGCCTGAACAATCTCCTTTTTAATGCGGTTGAGTCTAGAAGTATTTAAAAAAACTGATGAATGCTGCGGTCGAAGAAAACGGCTGGCCTGTTGGCCAATCACAGCTTCATTTTGTATCGTTTCGGTGGCATATGATTTTTTGCCTAATGGTAAATAAGCATCACCGGTTCGGGCCAATTTAGAAAACAACGTATCGGGCTTTGTCGTGTCCCAATACCACGAATCCGGATTGGTACGCACGGTTTCGATTTGGTTATTTTGACACACCGCTAAGTAATTTTTATTGAATTGGTTTCTGGGAAACACTAATGAGTGCAATTCAACAGAAAACTGCCGGGCCATTTTGACGGCTTGCTGCATATCGGCTTCAAACTGCTCTATAGTCTGACCGCTTTCCAAACAATAATAATGAGAATAGGTATGGGTTGCTAACTCCTGCCCTTTGGTATTTATAATTTCCTTAATCAAGTGAGGCGCGAAAAAGAAATGGTCATACCCGCTTTTCTGATGGGCTTCCCCATAAGCATATGGATTCAGTATTGCCTTATCGTAGGTTGGTAAAGCAGTCGGAATATTGGCGTGCCATTCATCCCAATTTTCATTAAAAAGCATCCCTACTGT
The DNA here is from genome assembly GCF_010119235.1 of Flavobacterium phycosphaerae. NCBI lineage: Bacteria > Pseudomonadati > Bacteroidota > Flavobacteriia > Flavobacteriales > Flavobacteriaceae > Flavobacterium > Flavobacterium phycosphaerae. The sequence continues at coordinate 300,456 of NZ_JAAATZ010000001.1, forward strand.
AGCCCAAGTAACGTTGATGTTATTTTTTTCAAAGATGGAAAGCAATTGCGGAATGGCCTCCAGCGTATTATTAAAATAGGAAACTTTGTCTTTAATTTCAATATGGTCAAAAATACCCCACACCAATTCAAAATCAAGTGAGATTACTAAAGCTCCTTTTTTCATGGTCATTTAATTTATAAGTTCGCGGCTTTCCTGAAGCACTCTTTCATTTGAGTTAGCTTCCATCCGCTGCCAATACTCTCTTTTCTTAATTTTTTCATCTGCCAAATAGTAGTACACTACAAAAAACAGAAAGTACATTACCATCGATTTTTGGCGCATGATAATCCCCAAATTCGACATTACAAAGGTCATGGCAAAAGAGGTGAGTAAAAAAATCATAGCACTCATTTTTACCACATTGGGAGCTTTTTTGATGAATCGGATAAAAGATTGGTTGCAGATTTTGAAGAACAGCAATAAGTAAATCAAGTTTTCTATAGAGCTGAAAATCCCCAACACATTGGGAACATCAATAAACAAAGGCCTAAACCAAAAAGTAAAAAACTTGAGCGGTAATGGATAACTTGACAAGTCTACTCCTGAACCGGCTCTTTCCGACAGTCCTTCGGAACGTATCAAAGCAAACTCTGAGAAATCATCGACTATATTTTCAGAATTTTGCAAATTGGCTACCGCTAAAATTGAGCTGGAGGCCATATATATAAAGACTAATCCCGAAAGTACAATCAAAAATTTAGTCACTCCGGACAGTTTTTTATCACTCCCAAACAACACTCCAAACATTACCCCCACCATTACAAAAAACATTACATGGGGTCTGATACAATAAATGAAAAAACCACCAATTATAAGGGTCAGTATTCGCTGTTTTGGATCTTTAACACCATACACAAACATCATGATTCCCATGAAGATGATAGAACCCTTACCCAGTGAAGCGGTCCAAAAGTGCATGTTTGGTAAAAACAACAACAAAGTCATCAAATCATAGCGTCCGAATACAATGATTTTTTCTTTAATATTTTCGCCAAAAAACAAATAAGTGTAAACAAAACCAACAAAACCAAACCATGAGAACATTAACATGCTCATTTCGTAACTGAAATCCAAAACCGTTACAAACGGATGCGCAATAAAAAAGACGCCCCAGTTGGTCATTGTGATGGTGTCCATCCAACCAATATTTAACTTGGATAATACATCATAATATTGTTTCGAGTCAGAGGGGTTGGCAATAGCGTACAGGTAATATACCAAAGTAAACAGCAAGTGCCATAAAAATATTTTTCGGATGAGACCAATATTGGCAAAAGGGTGTCTCACGACCACTCTTCTGTAAAACTGCTCATTCAAAAAAAACAAAACAACAAGTAAAACTACTATTCCCATCTATTTTTTGGTTGTGTTTTTGTGCCAAATTTCTAAGTTCAAAAGCGCCAATAAACCTTTGTATCGCTTAACATCATTCAGTTTTCCCGGTGTCAGGTAAAAATCCTGAATGTATTTTTGGTCTATAAAATTAGCATAATAAGGATTACTACTGTGCAAATAATCCCGATATAATTCATGCAACTGCTGATTCAACATATCTTTTACCGAAATTTCAAACCCCTTCTTAGGTAGTTTGTACACCGCGCCGTCAATATATTTTTTGTTGAGTTCTCTCAGCAAATATTTAGAGGTAAATCCGTTTATTTTAAGATTGGTATCCAATGAAGCGCTCCATTCTATAAGCGATTTATCAATAAATGGCGATCGGCCTTCGAGAGCGTTTTGCATCGTGGCAATATCCATTTTTTTGAATAGTACTTTGGGCAAAATACCATGAAAATCGGTTAGCATCGTGCGTTCTACGCTGTCAAATTTTTTGGACGAAAACGAATCTTGTGAAAGGTAATTCAAATCTTTTACTTGACTGAAACCAGGTGCATCAAAAAACAAATCCGTTGAAGCACTAAAATACTGCGCCTCCCCTTGCAAACTGAAAAAATCAGACAATCGGTTTAATTTGGCCAGCGCACTGTTCTTGTCTGAAGTCGAAATCAACTTAGAAACACCACCACCTATGGCACTGATGGCTTTTAATTTGTTGTAGTTTTTATATAAGGAATACCTTCTGTACCCGCCAAAAAACTCATCTCCGCCGTCACCGTTCAAAATCACGCGCAGGTGCTCCGAGGCAGCTTTAGCCACATAAAACGAAGGCACTATGCTTTCATCTACAATGGGCTCGCCGTAAGCTGTTAGGATTTTTTCATAGTCATCTGCCAGCGAATCATAATCTACATACAATTCGTGATGGGTTGTTTTTAATTGTTTCGCAATTAAGGCCGCTGTTGCCGATTCATCGAAACCGTCTTTCATTTTCACGGTAAACGTTTTCAGATTCGGGTTAGTTTTCACTGCCAAAGCACAAACCAAACTACTGTCGATACCACCACTCAGGAAAGCGCCCACTTCAAAATCACTGGCTAAAACTCGTTTGCTGACTGCTTGTTGAAACAGACGGTCTAATTGTTCTAAAGCGGTGTTATTATCTTTTATTTTCGGCACATCAAAATAACTTTCAAAGTGCCAATATTGGTTTTTGTGGATAGTTTTATCCTGCAAATTATAACAGTAAAAATGGCCGGGCAAAACTTCAAAGATATCTTGATATACGGTATTTTCTCCGGCTACAAATCCTTTTTGCAAGTGCCATTGTACATGTTGCTCATTGATTTGGAATCCGGGAAAGCAACTGATAATCGCTTGGTATTCGCTCCCGAAAGCTAAGCCGTTTTTTTGCGAATAATAAAGTGGTTTTTTGCCCACACGGTCTCTGACCAAGAAGATTTTTTTCTCTAATTTATCATATAAGGCCAGCGCAAACATCCCGTCTAATTCCTGAAAACAAGCGGTACCCATTTTTTCATACAAATGAACAATCACTTCAGTGTCCGAAGCGGTTTTCATCTGCAAGTTGTGGGTTTGTATCAGCTCTTTGTAGTTGTATATCTCACCATTAAAGACTATTGCTACTCTATCGGTTTCAAAAGGTTGATTCCCCCCTGCCACATCAATAATACTGAGGCGTGCATGAAAAAAAGTAATGCCGTCAATTTCTTTAAAATACTGACCGTCAGGACCACGATGTTGCAACGCTTTTTTAACGTTCTCACGCTGTCCTGAATCTATTGTTCCTATGGCACCAAATATTCCACACATAATTAAAACAGTTCTAATTCGCCAATGGACCAATCAATCGCGGTGAATGGCAAATCGGCATCTTGGTCGTTAATCTTTCGGAAGGTAACCATAGGCGATTTTTTCAACAGCTTCACGGTAAACGACAGTGTTGATTTATTGATAAAAGAAACAAATCCGGCTCCAAAGGCAAAAAACAATTTAACAAAGACCGCTACAGGTACTTCCTGACAACTGGTATTGTTTTTTATAATATCGCAAATCCTGAATTCGTTAAGGAATTTAATTTTCTTTTGTCTGTAAAGTATTCTATAAGTATCAGCACCTATAACAAGCTCTTTCATACCATAACTTTGAATGGAAATCTGTTGATAGCGCCACTGATAATAGACGGCATCTTTGTAAACTGTCAAACTATCTGTTGCCGTTACTGTAATTCCTGAAAAATCATGTGCTAATAATTTTGCTTGGTCTTTTTTAAAATTCCCAAAAAGCGATAAGGACGGCATAATTTGAATTACGGGTTTTCCCCATTCTTTCCATCCCATTTTGATATAACCCGGTTTGGATAATGAATTTGGCGTATTAAAAATAAATGCTTTTTCATCTATCTTTTTTAAATCATCAATTAAAGACATTGTCAGATTTCTGAAAATTCCTTTTCCTTGATAATCAGGATGTGTGGCAGTATCTACAGGGCGATAGGCTTTATAAACCTCTTTTTTATTATGAAATTTGAAACACATAAAAGCTCTGATTCCAATAAGTTTATCTCCGTCCCAAGCTAAAATAACGGGAGAAATACCACCCGGATTTTGATGGTGTTTCCAGTTCCAAAATGTAACGGTTGGTGCACCGCCATCTGCTCCTAAGCATAGCTCAAACAACGTGACAATCTGATTCACATCGGTTGGCTCTGCCCATTGGTAAACAAACTGATTATCTTTCATGCTGGAGAACTTCGGTGTAAATAGTTTCTAACTGGTTGACCATTCGCTGAATGCTGTAATCGGCAACAACGGTGTTTCTGGCCTGTTTTTTCAAGCTTTCAAAATTAGTGATTTCGTTCAACACTTGAGTTTCTAATTGTGATAAGATTTCGGCCGGTTGGTTACTTTTTAAAAGCACTCCGTTTCTATTGTCATTAACCACATTCGGAATCCCGCCTACGTTGGTACAAAACGGTACAATCTCCATACTCATCGATTCCAATAAAGCCACCGGTAATCCTTCAAAATCACTCGTAATCAGAAAAACATCCATATACTGCATGAAGTCGGCCGGGTTTTCCTGAATCCCGGCTAACATCACATTGTTTAATTGATACTGTTCTACCAAAGCTTGTATCATGGGCATTTCTGTTCCGGCTCCAACCATTAGAAATTTGAATGGCAGTTTTTGTTGCTGGGCCAAATGAGCTACTTCAATAAAAATATCCAATCTTTTTTGCTTTCTGAAAACCGCAACGGTTCCGATTACTTTGTCATGACCTACGAAACCTTCTACTTCGGGCAATTGGGAAAAATGATTTGTTTTGGAAAAAAAATCAGTGTTTACGCCATTAGGTACATACACAATATCATGAAACAGGTTTCTTCTTTCTAATGCTGCTTTGGCATCTTCTGAAACGGCTAAGACTTTGGTTTGAAATTTATAAGTAACTGAACTCAATATTTTGGTCAGTATATGGTATTTATCAAAATTATTGTGCTCGGTATACAACACCGGGAGTTTTGCCAATCGTCCTGCTATTCTTGCTACAATTCCGGCCCAAGGCAAATGGGCGTGAATAAGCTGAATGTTGTTTTCTTTGCAATATTTTACAATTTTAGGATACTGAAACAACAGTGTCAAATTATTCTTGGCCGAAAAGCAAGTAACCTTTCCTCCTGCTTTCTCGATGGCCGGCACCATTTGGTCTTTCCAAGGCAAAAAGTAAATACAATGAAACTCAAATCGGGATTGGTCGTGCACTTTTATCGTTTCAGGCAACAACATTTCTGCTCCGCCACGGCCTAAGGATTTGATAATATGAAGGACTTTAATTTTTGGCGGCATACTGTGGAAATTTCGCTTTAATATCTTTATTCAACTGTTGTGTAAAGTAGGTCGCACCGTTTCGGTTCATGTGGTCGCAATCATAGTACATGCTGTCATCTTTCACAAAATGCAAATAGTCAAAGTAAGCACCCCCATACTCGTTGACAATGGCCGTTACTTCTTTACTATCCTTCTCGCGAACTTCATTATCAATATTTTTATTATACAATTCATGACAAGGTAACGTCACTATTATTGGAGTGATATTTCGCTGTTTAAGTTCTTGCAAAAAGGATTTTAATAGTTTAATGTTTCGTTGTCTCTCTGCCAGATTATTGATTTTGCTGTTGAAAATGGCGGCTCTGTTTTGGGCACTTTTTTCTTTTATCTTTTTATTTTTTCCGGCTTTATACGGAATCCACCCATTGGCCATGGTATCCAGAATATTCACTCCGTTTTCTACGTGATAGTTGACTGTTTTCTTGTGTTTTCTGAAAGAAACAATGCGTTTATTGATATCGCTTTTCAGCATGGCAAACGCAATTTTGGGAGTATAACCAAACCAGAATCGTGAAGTTTTTGTGGTCCAATCTATAGCATTATCAATGCCGTAATCGTAGTAAATCCAGTTGTCTCTTAAGCCTTGTGATGAAAAATATAAGCTGTGATAATCCAAACTCAAAATCACATATTTCAGGTTGGGCAGTTTGTTTATTTCTTTTTCAAAAATAGCATGGTCATAAAACCACGACTGATTTACCATGGCCATATTATAGGCTTCGGCATCAAGTTGACTTGGATTGATATCGTAGTTGGCATGAGAATTCCCAAAAATTAACATCTCTACGTTTTCTCCGTTTTTATGAAGTCCGGACAGCTTTTCTTTGTAAATAGTATTCACCGATCTTAAGTAGATTTCGAAGAAAACCGTTACTACTAAAAAGGGCAAGAAGAATAGAAAAAGTCGGCGTAAAAATCGTTTCATAAATTAAAATTGAAAGTAAATAAAATCCTGACTTTTACCGGTAAACCCAATAATAGCTAAAATGATAGCGTAGTAAAATGCAAATCGAACAATAGGACGACGTGAAAAGAATAATTTTTCAATCGCATACTTGTTTTCTCGGCCGTTCCATTCAATTAAAAGAAAAACAAAAACCAGTCCCAAAACGGTTGCAACCCCTTTTAAATCGTTCACATTGGGAATGCTAAAGAATGAAAAAGAGAAAATCCCTTTTAAAAAATGCAACGCAGCCCCAACACTGTCAGCTCTGAAAAACACCCAAGCCAAAACAGTTAAACTGAAAGTGATCAAAATGGATAAAAACTCTCTCACCGTGGGGAAAACTTTGCCCGCAGCCACTATGGTCATGTTGTTTCGATTTGTATTGAAAATTATGGACGGCATAATATACAAAGCATTGAGCAATCCCCAAACAATGAAGGTCCAGTTGGCGCCATGCCAGAACCCGCTGACCAGAAAAATGATAAACGTGTTTCTAACTTTAAACCAAGTCCCCCTTTGCTTCCACCCAGCGGAATGTATAAATAATCTTTAAACCAAGAGGATAATGAAATGTGCCAACGGCGCCAAAATTCAGCTATATCTCTGGAGAAATAAGGAAAGGCAAAATTTCGCAACAAGTCAATACCAAACAATCGGGCGGTTCCTAAAGCAATGTCAGAGTACCCTGAAAAGTCACCGTAAATTTGGAACGTAAAGAACAAGGCTCCTAAAAACAAGGCGCTACCGTTATGACTATCGGCATTGTTAAAAATCTGATTGGCAAATTCCGCGCAGTTATCCGCAATGACGATTTTCTTGAAAAGTCCCCATAAAATTTGACGAAGGCCATCTGTCAACTGCAAGTAATTGAATTTGCGTTTCATTTTTATTTGCGGCAATAAATGGGTCGCTCTTTCAATTGGGCCTGCCACTAAAAGTGGAAAAAAGCTAACAAAAACAGCGTAGTCAATAAAATTCTTTTCGGGCTTTATTCGGTCGTTGTATATGTCAATCACATAAGATAAGCCGTGAAAAGTGTAGAACGAAATACCCACCGGCAAAATTACTTTAAGCGTCCATGGATTGATGTGAACTCCAAACTGCGAAAGGGATTCGGTCAAAGATGTGGCGAAAAAATTATAGTATTTGAATACGCCCAGAAACCCAACATTGACGATTACACTCAGCCAAAACCAAAATCGTTTTGAACTTATCGTGAGTGATTCCGACATTTTTATTGCCGTGACATAATCTAATACAATCGAAAAAATTAAAAGGAATAAAAAGCGCCAATCCCAACAAGCGTAGAAAAAGAAACTCGACACCAGCAATAGCCCGTTTTGATATATTAAATCCTTTTTAGCCAAGAGCCAGTAGAGCATAAAAACTATAGGCAGAAAAAGGGCAAAACTGATGGAATTAAAAAGCATTTTTTTAGTTGATTATGAGATTGTTGTTTTGTTTATGATGCTAAAGTATACTTTTTCAAATTGCTTAGCAATAGCGGTATTATTATATTTTTGGTTGACCAAATCATAGGCCTGTTGAATCAAATGACTATTGTCTTCCCTAAGTGCTTTGTCAAGGGCATTTACTAAACCGGTTTCATCATTTTTTTCTACCAAATAGCCGGTTTCGTTATTTTGAACTACTTCGGAAACGCCTCCCACATTGTAGGCTACTACTACGACTTTTGAAATCATAGCTTCCAAAATTACGCCCGGAAGTCCTTCGATAATACTTGGCAAAACCAATACATCCGCTTTTCTAACGTAGTTCATCGGATTGGAAACCCAGCCATAAAAAGTAATTTTATCTTGCAGTCCCAAGGTTTCCGATAGCTTTTGAATTTCTTCTCTTTTGGGGCCTTCGCCAAGTAAATGCAAATGCGTATTTGGGTTTTGGGCTAAATATTTTTTATAAATAGACAGCAATCCTTCGTGGTTCTTTTCGAAACTGAAACCGCCCACATGTATGATGTGTTTTTCCGCCGACATACCTCCTGTCAAAATCACTTCTTCTGATGGAACGAGTTCAATACCGACAGGAATAACAGTTGTTTTAGGAATGGTAACTGGGAATAATGCGTTGATATCTTCTTTAGAATTTTCGGAAACTGAAATGACATAATCCGCCTTTTTATACAAAAAACCGTTAATCCATTTTGTTATAGGATTATTTATGTAAAGACTTACCATACTGGCATTTCTGGCAATAATAGGTTGTTGCCATCCCATTATTTTTTTAGACAAAACGGCAAATTTCAATGTATCTCCGGCATTGCATTGAATGAGGTCCGGTTGGTGTTTTTCAATTAAAATGGCTAAGGCTTTCCATCCTTCGTAATCAGTCCAACGTTTTGAAATGGGCCGATTCAAACTTAGTTTTTCTCCGGAAAACGGTAACACTCCATCACCCGGAAACAGCGAGATAAGGAATACTTGGTGTCCTGAAGTTTCTAAATGTTGCGAGAGTTGCGCGGCAAACATTTCGGCCCCACGAAGTTGGAATTTTTGTATGAGTTGGAAGATGACCAATTTTATGATTTCAATTTTTTGAGTAAACTTTTAATGCTGAATAGCAGGCTGGCTTTGGCTATAGTGATTTTCCACTGAAGAGAACCTAAAGTCTTAAATTCAGTATAACCAAATCGTTTGGCAGTAGCTATAACTTCATTGGACAACTGAAATCCATAGTCTTTATTATTCATCCAGTTGTTCATTGATTTGCTGTTGAAACGGTATTTTTCAACGGGAGCGGTTTCGCCAATTAATTGGTCAAAAGTTATCTCGTTGGACACTAGTTTCTCGTATTCGCAGAAAGTGATATTGAGTTTTTCTTTCCAATCCAAAAGGTTTTTATACGAGATATTCCATTCGTTTTGAAAACCGCTTGGTAAAAACTGCCAGCGTTTCCAGCCGGAAAGCAAGACCGATTGCGGATGTCTAATAAGACCAATTATTCTAATATCCACTTCATTTTTATAGCGCTCTACAAAATTTTTGATTAGCACCAAATTGGATTCGTTGTACAAATGATGCGGGCTTTTTTCTATGAATTTTGGTGCCAAAGACTGAATCAATTCGAAATAATATTCCTGAAATTCTTTCTCCGTAGTCTCTTTAGTGATGTTGATGTGAGCAAGTTTGTTTTTTAGAAAAAACTCATTCAAGTCCTTTACCGCTTTTTCTACTGTATACGGAACTTTGGAACGGTACATCTTGTTTTGCGGCATTTTTAAAACAGAAGCCACCTTACTCCAATACAACGTTTCTTCTTCCTGATGCTGCGTAAACGAGATTGTTTTGTATCCTAAATTTTCCTTCAGGTAGTTTTGTAACGCTGTAGAACCGGATGATTTGCAAGACAATAGGATAACGTGTTTCATAATTCAAAAATTAATAGGTGCTTCTTAACGTATGTTTTTATAATGTTCCAGCATTTGACGGTTGACGTTGTCTAATTGGAATTTTTGGTTGAAGTTTTTCAAACTTTCTTCTCCCATTTGGGTTCGTAATTCTTTTGACGCTGTTAAAATAAGTAATTTTTCGGCCAAAGCAGCAGTATCATTTAACGAAAACAACAAGGCATTTTTATCGCTTACAACAACTTCCTGAAAAACCTTAATATCAGAACATACTATGGGTAAAGCTGCCGCTTGAGCTTCAATCAAAGAACCGCCCAAACCCTCATACAACGAGGGAAAAACAAAAACATCCGAAGCCGCCAAAATCTTGTTGACATCATGCCGGTGCCCTAAAAACAGTATGGTCGTTTTCAGGTTTTCCTTGGCTAAAAAAGTTTCAATTTCTTTAGTATTATTACCGTCTCTTCCGCAAAAAAGGAATTTTACTTGGTCCGCAAAAAGTTGTTCGTCTATACTTTTTATAGCTTTTAACAATGATAAATGTCCTTTTTGATATTCCTGACGACCCACATGAGTCACAATGATATCGGTGTCTGCAAATTTTAATTCTTCCGTAATTTCTTTTCGTGCCTGAGCTTTATGTTGTAAAAAAGTATTGGCTTTTCTACCTCTGAAAATAACACTCACCTTTGACGGTTTTATTTCCAAATGCTGAATGTAATGCTCCCGAACTTCATTTGTTATTGCAATAAATTCCTCTGTCCATTTTCTGGTAGTGATTTTATCCAACCATTTGTATAGGTTAAGCGCTGTAGCATTAACTTTCGGATCGGCAAAGCGAATGGGATCGTAGGTACAATTTACCAAGCTCTCGATGTGGTAAAATTTGGTTTTCAATTTGGCCAAACGGGTACGCAACGAAGCCCTAAACAAAACAGAATGTACAATATCGGGTTGAAATTCTTTGATGAGTTGAGCAATGCTCCCAACTTGCTGCCACAACTTTTGATTATCAATAAACGTGATGTCAAAACCGTTTTCCAAGATTTCTTTTTCGATTCCTTTTTGACGGTGTTCTAACACAATGACTTTAATAGTTACGCCATTTTCACGCAAGAAATACCAAAGCTCTGAATTGGATTTTTCAGCACCTCCGGTTCCGAGGCTGTCTTGTATGAATAGAACTTTCATCTGTTATTTAGTTGGGTTTTCGCTGTAATACTTATGTTTTTTTAGCCCGCTTTCGGCAATAGCATTGATAGTTTTCCATTCTTCTTCGCTCAACCGGGCAAAACTTTTATGGTTTTGGTCAGACACCTTCATCTTGTTACCGTGCACTTCAAAATCACTTTCCAACAGTTGGTCTTCAAAAGTATCAATACCTAAAAAAGTGGTTATCTTAAGACTAGTTCCTTTTAAATCAGCCGTCATTTCTTCGTAAGTAATTTCCAAAAAGTTCTTAATCGTTCCTTTTTGCTCTTCTACCAAATCAATACTTCTTTGCCATTGTTTTGCTGGGAATTCAATTGGATAGTGAGTCCCCAACTGCGCTTGCTGTTCCTCCATCACCAAAGCTTTTCTTTTAATGCCTTCAGTAACGGCGTAACCATTTCGCACAATATGAATAAAATAACTATTCGGAAAATGCTCCTGAAAAAACGGCATTCTGGTGGTATTAGCGATTGATTTTTCGACTACGATATCCGGATTCTTTTTAATAAAATGTGACCAATGTCTTTTTATAATTTGAGCCGCTTTTGAAGCTTTGTTTTTTGGAATTTGCATTTCATTTTCGCATTGACACCACATTCTTCTCCAATCAAAATCTTCAGGTCTCGGCAACTGATTAGTGAGCATAACGCCTTCATCGGGCAAAACGGAAAGTTGGGGATGTTTTTCAAAAATCTCAGCCAACAAGGTAGTTCCCGAGTTATAACAGCCAACAATGAAAATCCATTTTTTGGGTTGCAATTCTTTCCCAAATACTGAAAAAATACCGCTCACTAGAGCCGAATTTTTATATCGGGAATATACTTTTTGCTTGAACGTTATGAAATTCATTTCTTTAAAATTTGATGTATGGATTTGGTAATTGGTAATAATTTCGAATGCCAGCCCGATAAAATTAATTTAAACTTCCAAATTGGTGTGTAGTCATTCAAGCTCAATCGGGAAATGCGCAACGGATTTCTTTTTCCGTGGCTAATTTTGTGGTCAAACAAAAACGCATATTCAATTCCTTCCTCTTTCAGTACTTTTTCAGAAACTGCATTGTGACTGCCGTTTGGATAAGCAAAAAAGGAATAACCGTTTAATTTGTTTTCTTCGAAAAATGCTCTCGTGTTTTGCAACTCGCTTCTAATTTCAGCTTCCGTGCACTGGTCAAACATAGGATGTGTAAAACTGTGGTTGGCTATGACTATGCCTTTGTTTTGCATTTCGTGTATCTGTTCAACGGTAAGCTGTTGTTGTTTTAAAAGCGGCTTTTCGGCATTGTTCCGAAGTTGATTTAAATAGTCAACTCTTTCCTGATTGGGAATGGATTTCAATTCCTTTATTTTTTCGCTCCCGGCGGCTTTGCCCAAATAATGATAAACTTCATTCCACCAAAAAGGTTGATTGGTTCCTATGAGCGAGGGAATGATAAATAAAATGGCCGGAATATTATATTTGACCAGCAACGGAAAAGCATTGGTATAGAAGCTCAAATCGCCGTCATCCGTAGTAACCAGTACTTTGGGCAATCGACTGATTATTTGAAGCTGTTTCTCAAAATTGGAAACATTTTCAAAGTCGTGATACGTTAGGATTTTATGGTAAGAGTCAATCTTCATGAGCGCTAAGATGCCTAAATACTATTGGCAGTATTTTGGAGAATTATATTATGAAAAGGAGTGCCATTTTTTCCACAACGTTTCGTCAATTTGGAATGCTGTGGCAAATTCTTGTATATCCGATTGTAGCAACTCGTGAATTTTTTTCAATTGTGCCTCGGTCAAACTGGGCTTTTCTACTTTAGCATTTATAAAATACCAAATGGCATGATATCCTTTAGAAATAATGCTTTTGCCAAAAATACCGTGAATAAAATCGTAATACTTGATTTGATAACGTTTTTCAGAAACGTTAAAAGGCTTGATTTCGGCAGGAATATTTTCCAAACCAATAAATTCATACACTTTATCTTGAAACGTTTGCGGGTTTTTGATTAATTCTTCAAATTGTAAAACCTTAATATTTTCTTTGCCATACAAATCCATATAAGGTTTGATTTGATAAAAATATTTGGTCGTTAGTAAACAATCGGCGTCTTCTTTTATCCAATTGTCAATGTCTTTGGTGGTCAATCTGCCGCGCAGCATATCGTGATGAATGTGCGAAATAATTCGGGCAAACGGATCTCTGACCAAGTAGATTATTTTGGCGTTCGGTTCATAGCGGTGCATTTCCTGAGTACAATTTGGGTACAAGTGTCGCATCGAATAACTTGGGGAAACATCTATCAGCACATCGTTTCCGGGCTGTGGTTGAAACTGATTTTTATACCAATCGAATCCTTTTTTAAAACGTTTGGTAAAAAAACTGGGTTCTTTATCGGTAGTCACACAAACCTGAAAATGTTTTTTCAATAAATGATGAACAGAGGATGTGCCACACTTCATGCCACCAATAACAAATACTTTTTTCATGGTTTATTTTGCCTTATGTTGTTTGTAAAGTCTGCCGCTTCTATCGCCGTACAACCCTTCTTTTTCTAAATTATCGTAGTGTTCTTTGTTTCTGAATTTTAAGACTTTAGCCGGATTTCCACCTACTATAGCCAATGGAGGAACGTCTTTGGTAACCGTAGAACCCATCCCTACAATGGCACCATCACCAACAGTAACTCCCGGAATAATATTGACATTCATACCCAACCAAACATTTTTCCCGATGGTTACTTTCTTTTTGGTTGTGGTGTAATCGTAAGGCAAAAGACTGCCTTCGTAGTTATGATTTACTGAGTAAATAGTGATGTTTCGACTGAAATGACAATTATCACCAATGTGAATTTCGCCATCCGTTTTTAAAAAAACATTATCTCCAATGTGAACATTCTGTCCGATGAATAATTTTTTGGGTTTGGACACATAAAACCTACCTTTAAATTCTGTCCCTTCTCCCACTGAACCCAGTTGCTTGAAAAGTACCGCTTTGTTATAGGCAAATCTATAGCGTTTCTTTAAAAATTTAATTTTTTGGTTTAAGTATAGAAAAATCTCATGGTAAATTTGTTTGGCGAAAAATAATAAAATTATAGTCGCTTTAATGGCTAAAACTACAAAAATATTTAAGTTTCCAACTAAAAAAGGGTTTATAAAATACATTAGTGCCAACAGAAAAATAAACTTTAAAAACAAGTTTCTGTTTATGCCAAAAAAGGCAGCCCAAGTATAGCCCGGCACTTCTTTCTTAATTTTGAAATGAAGCTGCATGTATTGAAAAACCAAACCAAATGAATACCCGGCTGTTACGCCAATTAGTCCGTAATAAGACAACGAATACATTAAGATTACTGTTACAATAAGATACATGAACGAGTAAAAAAACGTGTTTTTGATAAAGCTTTGCGACTTAAGGTATTGATGCGAAATTTTATAATTGATGCGAAATAAAAGTCCGAGTATTAGAATTTTCAGTAGTAATTCGCTTTCAATCCATTTATCGCCCAAGAGAATAGAAACGATTTCTTTGGTAGAGGTTAAAACAATAAGCAAAGAAGGCAGTATAAACAAATTAAGCAGATACTCTACTTTGAGTAATCGTTTGAGGTGCATTTTTTTGTCGTCTTCCATTTTGGCAAAATCGGCAAAAATAATGTTGTCCAGGTACTGAGCGTATACATTTTGCAACGTACTCATAATACTGTATGATCGATTATAAATTCCCAAAGAAGTTGGTCCCAAAACCCTTCCGATGATAATCCCGTCTGATTGATTTCCGAGCATACCTACTAATCTGCTGGCAGAATTCCAACCCCCAAAATTGATGAGTTCATTCCAAGCTGTTTTATCAAATTTGAAAAAATATTTCTCTTTTTTGATGGCATAAAAAACAACTGACTCGTATAAAACCTGAGCAACAAGCGGATAAATTAAAGCGTAATAATTATGGTATAAATGAAAAACAATAAAAACGCCGGGAACATAAATAAGCATGAAACTCGATAACTCAATCAGGCTGATTTTTTTGACTTCGAGGTTTTTCAATAAAATATTTCGGGAAATCGCGGATAATGCGATGAACATTGGCAACCAAAAAATATTTCTTAAGATGGTACTCAGTTCATTGATATTGAAAAAATGAGCTACCATTTCATTACCGAACCAAAGCACACCTGAAAAAACAGCGGCAAAAACTACATAGGAAAAGAAAGCCGTATTAATATGGTTTTGGTTGATGTTCTTTTGCTTCACCAAACTGGCTCCAAGGCCGGTATTGGGAATTTCCATAAAGAGTATAATCAAAATATTAAAAACATGAAAGATACCAAAGTCGTGCGGCATCAAATGTCTTGACGTCCACATCAAAAGGAAAATTCGGCAAAAAATTATGATAATTTTAGAAGAAGAGTACCAAATGACATTCATAGTAAATCAAAGTATCGGTGTGCATTTTGAATAAAAACGTTCATGTCATTTATCCTTTCTAACTAAACAATCATTCCGGCGGCTACGGTTTCATTGGTAGCATCATCAATAAGGATAATACTTCCGGTGATTCTGTTTTCACGATAAGAATCCAACATCAATCGCTGGGTACAACGAATAGTCACTCGGGCAATATCATTCATTTTCAATTCTTTATCCTCTTCTAATCGGTGATAGGAATTGATATCAATTTTATACACTACATTTTTAATGATAGCTTTTTGTTCGTTACTCGTATGCATAATGGTATACTTGGCATTCGGGCGGGCTGAACCGTTATTGAACCAACACAACATTACATCAAACTCTTGTTGCATTTCCGGTTGGTTGTTGGTTTTTACCAGCATATCGCCTCTACCTACATCAATATCATCTTCTAAAGTTATGGAAACCGACATTGGAGCAAAAGCTTCTTCAACTTCTTTATCTCCGGCATTAATCGATTTAATTTTAGAAACAAAGCCCGAAGGTAAAACAGTAATTGAATCACCTACTCGGTAAATTCCACCGGCAATTCTACCGGCATACCCGCGGTAATCGATAAAGCCTTCGCTTTGTGGACGCAATACGGTTTGCACCGGAAAACGAGCGTCAATTTTATTGATATCACTACTGATGTGTAGGGTTTCCAGTAAATGCAATAAAGGAGAATCCTGATACCAATCCATATTTTCAGAACGGTTGACCACATTGTCACCATCCAAAGCACTAATCGGAATAAAGCGAATATCTTTTATATTTAATTTTGATGAAAACTCTTCAAACTGGTTAACGATAGTGTTAAAAACAGTTTCCGAATAATCCACCAAATCCATTTTGTTTACACAAACAATGATGTGTGGAATTTGCAATAATGAAGCTATAAAAGCGTGTCTTTTGGTTTGTTCAATCACACCATGACGGGCGTCAATCAAGACAATAGCGGCATTGGCTGTTGAAGCTCCGGTAACCATATTACGGGTATACTGAATGTGTCCCGGTGTATCGGCAATGATGAATTTACGTTTGGGTGTAGTGAAATAACGGTACGCTACATCAATGGTAATTCCTTGCTCACGCTCATCGCGAAGTCCGTCAGTAAACAACGCCAAGTCTACCCCAGCATGACCTTTACGTTTACTGGTGGTTTCAATGGCTTCTAACTGGTCTTCAAAAATAGATTTTGAATCATATAACAATCGTCCTATCAGTGTGCTTTTTCCGTCGTCAACACTCCCGGCTGTGGTAAAGCGCAATAATTGGTTAGTATCTATAATCATGATGTTCTGAAAATTAATGTTGTTTTGTTTTTGTTTTGAATTTTAGAAATACCCTTCTCTTTTTCGATCTTCCATGGCTGATTCTGAGCGTTTATCATCGGCTCTGTTTCCTCTTTCGGTATGACGCAAAGAAGCCACTTCGGCAACGATTTTTTCCAAAGTATCCGCATCAGATTCTATACCACCGGTAATGGTGATATCGCCCAAAGTTCTGAAGCGGATTTTCTTAGTATGAATTTCTTCTGTCCCATCAAGGATTAAGTATTCTGATTTTGGAATCCAAGAATTATTTCTCCAAAGCACTTCTCTTTCGTGAGCGAAATACAACGAAGGAATCGCAATATTCTCTCTTTTAATGTAGTTCCAAACGTCCATCTCTGTCCAGTTACTGATTGGGAATGCTCTGAAGTGTTCGCCTTCAAAATATTTTCCGTTCAATAAATTCCACAATTCCGGTCTTTGGTTTTTAGGATCCCATTGACCAAAATCATCTCTGTGCGAAAAGAAACGTTCTTTGGCTCTGGCTTTTTCTTCATCACGACGTCCACCTCCAATAGCGCAATCAATTTTATGACTTTCGATAGCATCTAAAAGTGTGGTGGTTTGCAATGCGTTTCTATTGGCATTTTTCCCTCTTTCTTCTAAAACTCTACCGGTATCAATAGATTCCTGAACCGAACCTACCAATAAAGTAGCGCCCAATTCGGCAATCAAATCATCTCTGAATTGTATCGTTTCCGGGAAATTGTGTCCGGTATCAATGTGCATTAAGGCAAACGGAATTTTAGACGGATAGAAGGCTTTTTTGGCTAAATGTGCCACTACTATAGAATCTTTTCCTCCCGAAAAAAGGATTACGGGATTTTGAAATTGCGCCCATACTTCACGTAAAATGAAGATGGCTTCTGACTCTAACTCGTCTAAATAATTTAAATAAAATTTACTCATTGCTGTATGTTTCTATTTTATGCTTGACAAAAGTAATAACTTTTTCTACGGCATCGGGGATGCTGTCGGTTTCTGTTTTAATCCAAATGGCAGGATTAGTTGGTTTCTCGTACGGGGCATCAATACCTGTGAAGTTGGGAATCAGACCTTTTCGGGCTTTTTGATACAATCCTTTGACGTCTCTACGTTCACATTCTTCTAAACTGGTATCAACAAAAATTTCAATAAAATCTTTTTCGCCAATGATTTCTTTCACCATTTTTCTGTCTTTTTCCAAAGGGGATACAAAAGCGGCTACGGTTATCATTCCGGCATCGACAAAAAGTTTAGCGATTTCGGCTGTACGGCGCAGGTTTTCATTTCGATCAGATTCCGTAAAACCTAATCCGGCATTTATACCACCTCTCAGATTATCGCCATCCAAGGTGTAGGTTCTTAAATTTAGTTGAAAAAGAGCCTGTTCTACTGCTTCGGCTATAGTAGATTTCCCCGAACCTGAAAGTCCGGTAAACCAAAGTACCATAGAAGGGTGTTGGTTTAACTGATTTCTGGATTCGCGGGTAACCGAATAGTTTTGTTGTGTAATGTTATTACTCATTGGCTGCTTTTATAGGTTCAACTATAGGTTCTTCAACGGTTATAGGCTCTACTTTTGGCAACCCAAATTTACTGCGATACCAAACGCGTTCGTGAATATAATACAAAATCATTTTGGTACTAACTTCGGCCAAGCCAACTTTCAAACCAATAAACGGATTGCCGGAAATAAACCAGGCTACCATCATAGTATCCATAGAACCCACCAAACGCCAAGTGACTGTTTTAGCAAAATGGCGCTTTTTGCTTTCTCTTAAAATACCTTCTTTAGACAAATTGATTTTGTACCAAACTCTTTCGTGCAAATAATACAAAATGAATTTAGTGGCAAACTCAGTCATCCCAATCTTAAACCCAATCATAGGATTCCCCGAAATGAACCACGCCAACAGCATGGTATCTATCGTACCAATAACACGCCAAGTAATGGCTTTGGCAATATGGCGCTTGTGTGATTTATCAATCATTGGTTATCGAGAAATAAGGGTTTAATAAATTTTCTTTGTTGTATTGTAATTCAGTAGTTGAATTTTGTTGCAGTACTTTTAATCCGGCGGCATTGCAAATGGCATGACCGGCCGCTATGTCCCATTCCATAGTGGGAGCAAATCTCGGATAAACATCTGCGGTACCTTCGGCAACCAAGCATAATTTTAAGGAACTCCCTTTTGAAATAATGGCTACTTTTTTACCCGATTGTTGTTCCAATTGCGTCATAAAAGTGGTTGTTTCCTCATTCATGTGCGAGCGACTTCCCACTACACGCAGTTCATTTTCATCTTTTTTCGGGGCAATATTTTGACTATTCTTGATAATATCAGCTGCTGTAGTATCGGCTGTTGTTATGAATTTAAAGGCTTTTTTTTCATCTACTAAACCATAATATAATTCGTTTAGTGCCGGAGCAAAGATGACGCCGAATTTAGGCTTCCCGTTTTCGACTAAAGCTATATTAACGGTAAACTCATCGTTCTTTTTGATAAATTCTTTGGTTCCATCAAGTGGATCAACTATCCAGCAGGTATTCCAGTTTTTACGTACATCATACGGAAGTTGCTTGGTTTCTTCACTGATAATCGGTATTCCGAAAGGTTTTAGTTTAGCTTCAATACAAGTATTGGCCTGTTGATCGGCCACGGTTAAAGGGGATTCATCTTCTTTGAAAACCACTTCGATTTCATTGGTATAAATTTTCATGATAACCGCACCGGCTTCTAATGCCGCGTCGATTGCTGTTTCAATCCAAAGTGAATTTACAGATGAATTTGTCATATTAATGATATTGTTTGTCGTAATAGTTTTGGTACTCGCCCGAAGTCACATTTTTCAACCAAACTTCATTGGCTAAATACCAGTCTATAGTTTTTTCCAATCCTTGTTCAAAAGTTACGGAAGGTTTCCATCCCAGTTCTTTATTTATTTTTGAAGCATCGATGGCGTAACGCAAATCATGTCCCGGACGGTCTTTCACATAGGTAATCAATTGGGCTGATTCTCCTTCGGAACGGCCTAATTTCTTATCCATTTGTTGGCAAAGCAATTTAACTAAGTCAATATTTTGCCATTCATTGAAGCCACCAATATTGTAGGTTTCATGATTTTTACCTTCATGAAAAACTAAATCAATCGCTACTGCGTGATCCTCTACAAAAAGCCAATCGCGAGTATATTTTCCATCGCCATAAACCGGCAAAGGTTTGTTATTGATAATATTATTAATGAAAAGCGGAATCAATTTCTCCGGAAAGTGATTTGGCCCGTAATTATTGGAACAATTGGTAATTACATAAGGTAAACCATAAGTTTCTCCATAGGCACGCACAAAATGATCCGAACTGGCTTTTGAGGCAGAGTACGGGGAATTCGGGTCGTAAGGAGTGGTTTCGGTAAATAATCCTGTTGCGCCTAAACTTCCGTAAACCTCATCGGTTGATATATGATAGAATCGTTTTCCTTCAAAATTATCTTTCCAAATGGTTTTAGCGGCATTGAGCAGATTCATTGTTCCTATAACATTGGTTTTTACAAATGCCAACGGATCAGTAATGGAACGATCAACATGCGATTCAGCAGCTAAGTGCAATACGCCTTCAAACTGATATTTTTGAAATAAGTCATTGATAAAATCAGCATCCGTGATATCGCCTTTTACAAAAGTATAATTAGCCGAATCTTCAATATCGGCAATATTTTCAAGGTTTCCGGCATAAGTCAGTGCATCAAGATTAAAAATATGATACGACGGGTACTTAGTCACAAAACGTCTGACAACATGTGAACCAATGAATCCGGCACCTCCTGTAATTAATATCTTTTTACCCACGATTTTATTATTGTTTTTTTAGTGTTCGTGAACCTTGCGGTTTCATATTATAATTTTCCGTCTGC
This sequence comes from Flavobacterium phycosphaerae, assembly GCF_010119235.1. Classification (NCBI taxonomy): domain Bacteria; kingdom Pseudomonadati; phylum Bacteroidota; class Flavobacteriia; order Flavobacteriales; family Flavobacteriaceae; genus Flavobacterium; species Flavobacterium phycosphaerae. Next base: position 320,943 of record NZ_JAAATZ010000001.1, read on the forward strand.
TTTTTCTTTTAAAACTCCTTTTACATCAAATAAGACGCTGTTGGCTTTTTTCAACTTTGAAAAATCGAGCGTTTCAAATTCTTTATGGGACACCCCTAATACCAATGCGTCATACGTATCATTAGGCAATTGATTAGTGGTTTTAAGGTTGTACTCGTGCCATACTTCTTCCGGTTTGGCCCAAGGATCAAAAATGGTAACTTCCATACCGTAATCGGTCAAAGCTGTTACTACATCTACAATTTTGGTATTGCGAACATCGGGACAATTTTCTTTGAACGTAAAGCCCAACATCAATAATTTGGCTCCGTTAATGGCAATCCCTTTTTTAATCATCAGCTTGACCACTTGTGAAGCCACATATTCGCCCATGCTGTCATTTAATCGTCTTCCGGCTAAAATAATTTCGGGATGATATCCTTTTTCCTGAGCTTTTTGCGCCAGATAGTACGGATCAACTCCTATACAATGTCCACCAACCAAGCCCGGTTTAAAGGGAAGAAAATTCCATTTGGTTCCGGCTGCTTCTAAAACGGCATGCGTATCAATTTCTAATAAATTGAAAATTTTAGCCAATTCATTTACAAAAGCGATATTGATATCACGCTGAGAATTTTCGATTACTTTGGCCGCTTCGGCAACTTTGATGCTTGGTGCTAAATGGGTTCCGGCTGTGATAACCGATTTGTATAAATTATTCACTTTCTGTCCGATTTCCGGCGTTGATCCGGAAGTGACTTTTAGTATTTTTTCGACGGTATGTTCTTTATCTCCCGGATTGATTCGTTCCGGCGAGTAGCCTGCAAAAAAATCTACATTGAATTTCAATCCGCTTATTTTTTCTAAAACCGGAATACATTCTTCCTCGGTAACTCCGGGATAAACAGTAGATTCATAGATTACGATATCGCCTTTTTTCAACACCTTTCCAACCGTTTCGCTTGATTTATACAGTGGTGTCAAATCGGGACGGTTATTTTTATCTACCGGTGTCGGAACAGTTACTATGTAGTAATTACAGTCTTTTATATCGTCTAAATTATAGCTGCAAAAAAGTCCTTTGGTAGTTGATGGTATATTTACTAAAACCGCTTTTAAGGTTTGCTCATCAATTTCGAGGGTGGCATCTTTGCCTGAATTTAATTCTGCTATTCTGTTTTGGTTGATATCAAATCCAATGACTGAATATTGGGTAGCAAACAAGCGTGCCAGTGGTAAACCAACATATCCCAGTCCTATTATTGCAATTTTTGAATCCATATATTTTTTAGAAAAATCTAAAATTTAATTTTGCTAATATAGTTTATTTAGAACCAATTGATTGGTAAACAAACCCGATTTCTCTCATTTTATTGGCGTCTAATAAGTTTCTACCGTCGAATATAAAAGCCGGTTTCAGCATATTGTCATAAATTTTTTGCCAATCGTATTCTTTAAACTCATCCCATTCTGTCAAAATAGCTATGGCATGTGCATTTTGGCTAGCTACGTAAGCGTTGTTGAACGTTTTTATATATTTTTCGTTATCAGCAGATTTTCTTGTGTCAAGGTAATCCAAATCAGACAACACCTGTTGATGAGAAACTTTTGGGTCATATAAAGCAATGGAAGCTTGTTCGTTTATCAAATCATCTGCCACATATATAGCGGCTGATTCGCGAGTATCATTGGTATCTTTTTTGAAAGCCCATCCTAAAAAGGTAATTTTTTTTCCGGAAACTGTATTGTAAAGAGTTTGGACAATATTTTGAGAGAAACGCTTTTTTTGGTGATCATTCATAATGATAACCTGTTCCCAATAATTAGCAACTTCATTTAAACCGAAAGCTTTGGAGATGTATACCAAATTCAAGATATCTTTTTGGAAACAAGAACCGCCAAATCCAACTGAAGCTTTTAAAAATTTAGAACCGATACGGCTGTCCATTCCTATAGCTTTGGCTACTTCATTTACATTAGCTTCTGTTTTTTCACACAATTCAGAAATAGCATTGATAGAAGAAACTCTTTGTGCTAAAAAAGCATTGGCAGTTAGTTTTGATAATTCAGAAGACCAAACATTGGTTTTTAAAATGCGGTCTTTAGGCACCCAATTAGAATATACTTCTACCAAAGCCTCAATGGCTTTTTGACCTTCCTGATTGGTTTCGCCACCAATAAGTACTCGGTCCGGATTTAATAAATCAGCTACAGCGGTACCTTCGGCTAAAAATTCAGGGTTGGATAAAATTTGAAATTGCACTCTGTTTCCGGTATTGTCTAAAATGCTTTTTATGGCTTCAGCTGTTCTAACGGGCAAAGTTGATTTTTCAACAATGATTTTATCATTTTTGGCCACTCTGGCGATTTGACGCGCACATAATTCTATGTGTTTTAAATCAGCCGCCATTCCTTTTCCGGTACCGTAAGTTTTTGTTGGTGTGTTAACGGAGATGAAGATTAATTGAGCTTCATCAATAGCTTTATCAACATCAGTAGAAAAAAACAAGTTTCTACCTCGAGCTGAAGCTACAATTTCATTTAAACCCGGTTCATAAATAGGGATATTATTAATGTCTTTATCATTCCAAGCCGCGATTCTTTTTTCATTTAAATCAACCACCGTGACTTTAATATGAGGGCATTTTTCAGCTATAACTGCCATCGTTGGTCCTCCAACATAACCGGCACCGATACAACAAATGTTTGTAATCTTCATTTTATTCTTTATTTCAAATTTTCCCAATACCATTTTACCGCTTCTTTCAAACCATCTTGAAATGGGAATTTGGGATTATAATTAAGTAATTTTTTTGCTTTTTCTATGCTAGCCAACGAATGTGGAATATCTCCAGCTCTATTTGGCCCATGTATCACGGGTATTTCGGCAATTTCTGAATCAAATTCGGAAAGATAGGTCTTTAAATAACTTACCATTTCATTCAGTGTGGTTCTGTCGCCAAAAGCGGTATTATAAACCGTATTAACTGCTGCCGGATTGTCTGAAATCATAGCCAATTCATTCATTTGAATCACATTATCAATATAAGTGAAGTCTCTTGAATAATTGCCATCGCCATTGATCACCGGACTTTCGTGTTGCATTAACTGCATAACAAATTTAGGAATCACGGCAGCATATGCTCCGTTAGGATCTTGACGTCTTCCAAAAACGTTAAAATAGCGCAACCCGATAGTTTCCATCCCATAGGTTTTACTGAATATCTCGGCGTATAATTCGTTTACATATTTAGTAATGGCATAGGGCGAAAGTGGTTTTCCTATGATGTCTTCTACTTTTGGTAAATTTTCCGAATCCCCGTAAGTTGATGAACTGGCAGCATAAATGAATCGTTTTACACCGGCATCACGGGAGGCAATCAACATGTTCATGAATCCTGTAATGTTTACTTCATTGGTTGTAAACGGATCTTGTATAGAACGCGGCACCGAACCCAAGGCTGCCTGATGTAGTACATAGTCTATATTTTTAACTGCTTTGGCACAAGTTTGCGGATCCCGAATGTCACCTTCCAGTAAAGTAAAGTTAGGGTTTGAAAAAAAGGCTTCAATATTATGACGATGCCCTGTAGCAAAATTATCCAGACAGGTCACTTTGTAGGCTTTGGCTAAAAAATAGTCACAGAGATTAGAACCAATAAAACCAGCTCCACCCGTAATGAGTATGGATGTATTATTGTTTGTCATTATTTTTTTCTTTTGAAAAGTCGGTGATACAATTTTGCAAAAAATCCGGTTGGCTCTTCATCTTCATGGTATCCGCTGCCATAGCCATAGCCATAGCTGTAGCCATAACCATAACCGTAACCATACCCTACTCCGTATTTTGCTTTGTTTTCATAACCATTGAAAATGATGCTGATGTTGTTTAACTCGCCTCTTTTCGTTCGGTTGTTTAACAAGGTCAACATTTCTTTTTTGGTGAAATTCTGGCGAACAATATACAAAGTAACGTCACAAAATTGAGCCAACTCTAAGGCGTCAGAAACCAATCCTACCGGAGGAGTATCCAATATGATATAGTCATAATTTTTCTTAAGCTCTGCCATCATTTCTTTCATGCTATCGCCCAGAATTAACTCTGAAGGATTTGGCGGAATAGGCCCTGAAGTAATTACATCAAGATACGGAATGTGCGTATGTTGTATCACATCTTCTAATGTCTTTTGCCCAATCAAATAGTTAACTGCACCAATATCATTTTGAATATTAAAGTCATCAAAAATCTTTGGTTTTCTTAAATCGAGTCCCAAGATGATGGTTTTCTTTTCGCTCAAGGCAAATACGGTGGCAATATTGATAGAACAGAAAGTTTTCCCTTCGCCGCTGACGGAAGAGGTAAGCATTAATGTTTTTGACCCTTCAACGCTTTGTTTTTTATACAAGAACTGTAACGACGAACGAATAGCTCTGAAAGATTCAGACAGGGCCGACTTTGGTCTTTCAAAAACGGACAGATTAGAATCGGAGTATTTAATTCCAATAATTCCTAATAACGGAAGTTGTGTCAGATTGGAGATATCGACTATATTTTGAATCGTATTGTTGATAAAGAAAATCAAAAACACCAATACAAGCGGAACCAAAAGACCGATGAAAAACGCCAATACATAATTCACGCTGGTTTTAGGTCCTAATAACATACCGCCGACATCTTTGGCCGGATCAATAAACTGTATATCGGAAAGGTTGGCTGCTTTTACAATAGCTGCTTCACTTCTTTTTTGTAAAAAGGTATTGTAAATATTATTGCTTAAATCATATTTTCTGGAAATATTTAAATACGCCTGATTGGTTTCGGGCATCTTTTTAATTTCGGATTCTACTTCATTCAGCTTACTGTTTACCGAATTCAAATCGTATTGTAGCATGCTTCTCAAAGAGCTGGCATTTTCAAGCAAAACTCTTTTAACGGATACAATTTCATTGTCTAATCGCTCATAAAAAATTTGGCCTTTGGCCGAATAAATCAACTCTGATCTTTGAATCGAAAGTTCTATCAACTTGGAAACATTGGTAACTATATTCGGTTCTGAAATCCCAGCTACCGTTGGTGCCGGTAATTTTGAAAAATCAACACTGTTTTTTAAATACTCTTTAAGTTGATTGAGGTAGGCAATTTTTCTTTCTACTTCATCTTTTCTGGCGTCTAGCTCTAATAACTGACTTTTAAAATTGGCGCCTTTATCTTCAACATCTAAGATGCTGTTGTTTCTGCTGAAATCTTTTAAATCGTTACCTGAATTTTTTAATTGCTCCTCCATATCAACCAATCTTTCGTCGATGAAGTTAATGGTGTTTTCAGCAAATTTATTTTTATTTTCAAGTTGTCTGTCTATCAACATCTTAACTGTAGCGTTGAGATAGTCAACCATTCGGTTTTTGTTGGTACCCTCCATTCCTAATTTTAGGATAGCGCCCGCTTTTTCATCAGTAACTACTCTTACTCCCTGATACCTTCCAACGGTTTCATCAAAAGCATTAAGGCGCACCAATATATCATCATTTAATTTTAAATCAGCCTTTTCATCTAAGTCAAGTCGCCAATGCAAAAACGGCAAGCTTACGACTTGTCCTACTTTGTATCTTCTGATGAATTCTTTGGCCGGAACAGTAATGGGTTTAATCGAATTGTCGGAGTACTTGACAACACTTTGGCTACTGGCTTGAAACGGAATAGTGATTTGATAAGTATCACTTGAAATCATTTTTACTGTAATAAATTGAGACAGCAATTGATCCTGTTCTTTATCCAATGTGATTTTGAATGGAACCTGCCCATACACATCCTGCAAAAAATATTTGGTCTGCTTAAAGTAATCGATATAAAATTGTAATTTATCAACCACCAACTCGTTGTGCGATCTTGATTTTAGTGTGGTAGCTATCATCTGAACTTTATCGGATGTCCCGCCCCAGTTGAAAACCAAGCTGGTATTGGCTGTGAAAAACGGATTATTCTCTTCTTTGACTGCTATGGTGGTTTCAATACCGTATATTTTTTGCTTTCTGACATTCACTTGATGTGCTATCGAAAAGGCGATAATTAACCCTACCAGAAACCATTTCCAATAACTGGTGGTTTTAATCAAAAATCCTTTAAAATCAAAACTGGTTTTGGTATCAAAAAAAGAAAAATCTTTTATGTCGAGCATGACAATGAGTGTTAATTTTTAAGTAATAAGTAAGTAGTTGTCGCCAATGACAATAAGGTAACCAGGGTTGATAAAGATTCTATCCCGGTTTTACCTGTACCCCATGTTTTTTGTCGCAAGGGTTTAACATAAATATAATCGTTGGGTTGCAAATAAAAACAAGGTGAATTTACAGCATTACTTTTAGTCAAATCGATACTAAACGTTTCACTTCCTTGAGGATATCTTCTAATTACTTTTACATCTTTACGGTCACCTGTAATAGAAATATCACCGGCATTAGCAATAGCTTCCATGATATTTACTTTATCCTGATAGAGTGTTTTTGTACCGGTACTGACTACCTCTCCGTTTATGGTGTATCTGAAACCTGCTAATTTTACAATCACAAATATGCCGGCTTCCGGTTTAAAATATTTATCGGACAAAAGCGTTTCCAGTTTGACTCTGATTTCTTCAACCGTAAAACCTAAAACGTTAAGTTCTCCTATTATCGGCAATCTGATATTACCATGATCATCAACGGTATAACCATTATAATAGCTACTCTGTTCTGTTATACCAGCTGTATTTTGAGAGCCGTTTGAATTAAAAATATCAACTAATTTAGGATCAATCGCTTTAATATTAATATTCAAGATATCATTAGTCTGCAAGCGATAAGGTTTATTGTTGGAAGGTGTTACCGAAACGGCGGAAGCATCTTTATCGTTTTGTAAATAAATCAGATCTTTGGTAGGCACACAAGAAACCGTTAAAATACTGAGTAAAACAAATAAATATAATCTGGGTTTGTCCATTATTTTTTTAAAAAAATTAGCAAACAAAGATAGTTTTTCAATTCTAATTACAAAAATGTAGTGAATGATTATTTTGTTATATGTTTTTTAACGAATTTTCAAAAGGAACGCGGTTCAAAATGCTTCTGCCCAAAGTCACCTCATCGGCATATTCCAACTCATCACCAACGGCAATTCCGCGAGCTATAGTAGATGTTTTCACCGTATACTCTTTGATTTGCTTGAAGATATAAAAATTGGTTGTATCACCCTCCATCGTAGAGCTTAGCGCAAAAATCAATTCTTCAATTTCACCTAGTTTTACTTTTTCTACCAATGAATTAATATTCAACTGACTGGGTCCAATACCATCAATGGGCGAAATCTTGCCGCCCAAAACATGATAAATACCTTTGAACTGATTGGTGTTTTCAATAGCCATCACATCGCGAACATCTTCGACTACGCAAATAATGCGGTGATTTCTCTTAGGGTTTTGGCAAATTTCACAAACCTCCACATCGGAAATGTTGTGACAGTTTTTACAAAATTTTATCTCTTCGCGCATTGTGGTTAATGCCTGTGATAAAAATTGAGTTCGCTCCGAAGGTTGTTTCAACAAATGCAATACCAACCGCAAAGCCGTTCGCTTACCGATTCCGGGCAATTGTGCCATTTCATTCACTGCTCTCTCGAGTAATTTTGAAGAAAATTCCATGAAGCAAAAGTAGCAAAATAGATGGTTGGATTTATAGAATTTCAGACTACTTAGATTTTAATCGGTTATCAACAATCATTCTTTACAAATAACCGAATGACCAAAGAAACAAATTAACAATTTTCACTATTTTGGCTTCCAATAAAACATGTCTTATGTCACCAACCACCATTCTTATTATCATCGTTATTTATTTTGGTTTACTAATCCTGATTTCCAATTTGGTTAGCAAAAAAAGTGCTGATAATGACACCTTTTTCAAAGCCAATAAAAACTCTAAATGGTATTTGGTGGCCTTCGGAATGATAGGAACTGCGCTGTCGGGCGTGACTTTTATTTCCGTGCCGGGTGAAGTGGGCAACCCCGATTTGCAGTTCAAATATTTTCAGTTTGTATTGGGGAATGCCATTGGTTTTTTAATCATTGCCAAAGTTTTACTGCCCCTTTACTATCGCATGAATCTGACTTCGATTTATGGTTATATCGAGCAACGCCTGGGCGTGATCAGTTATAAAACTGCTGCTACTATTTTCCTGATTAGTCGAACCATTGGCTCCGCTTTTCGCTTGTATTTGGTAGTGATTGTTTTGCAACGGTATGTGTTTGATGCTTTTCAAATTCCGTTTGCTTTAACGGTTTTAATTTCCCTCGGATTAATCTTTGCTTATACCTATCGTGGCGGTTTGAAAACCATTATTATTACCGACACCTTGCAGACTTTCTTCTTGGTTTCTTCGGTATTTCTAACGATTTATTTTATTTGTGACAGCTTGAATTTTGGAGCTTTTCAAGCTTTTGAAGCAGTGAAAAAAAGTAATTATTCTAAAATTTTCTTCTTCGAAGATTATCTGAAAGGCAATTATTTTTGGAAACAAATACTGGGAGGAATCTTTGTAACGATTGCCATGGTTGGACTTGACCAAGACTTAATGCAAAAAAACCTAAGCTGCAAAAACATAGGCGAAGCCCAAAAAAACATGTTCACCTTTACCGGAATATTTGTACTGATTAATATTTTCTTTCTGAGCGTTGGAGCGTTGCTGTATATGTTTGCCGAAAAAAATGGCATAGCCGTTCCAATGGTAGATGGGGTGGCCAGAACCGATTTATTGTTTCCTGAAATTGCATTCAACAACCTGTCAATCGTTCCGGCTGTGGTGTTTTTATTAGGATTGACAGCCGCCACTTTTGCCACGACTGATTCAGCTTTGACGGCTTTGACCACTTCATTTTGCGTCGATTTTTTAGGAATGGATAAAACTGAAAATCAAAATAAACCCAATATTGTTAGAACGCGCCACATGGTGCACATTGGTTTTTCGTTTTTGATGTTTTTGGTCATTATAATCTTCAATGCCGTGAATGATGCCTCAGTCGTGAAGATGATCTTTAAGATTGCGTCCTATACTTACGGACCGCTGTTAGGACTTTACGCCTTCGGTTTGTTTATGAAATCGAAAACAGTGCACGACAAGTTCGTTCCTTTTATTTGCTTGATTTCGCCGGCGATTTGTTTTTTTATCAGCAAGTATTCCGCAGAACTTTTTGGCGATTATACTTTTGACAACGAATTGATAATTGTAAACGGTTTGATAACTTTTATCGGCTTGCTACTCATCAGTAAACCAGCAACAGAAAACACCCGATATTAGTACTGATTGGTAGCCAACATAACCAGTGTGCAAGCTACTTCTACTTTAATTCCGTTACCCTGAAGCAATTGGTAAAACTCAGGATTTTCAGTTCCCGGATTGAAAATGACGCGCTTTGGTTTGGTTTCAATAATGTAATTATAATAATCGCGTTGACGTAACGGATTTAGATATAAAGTCACAGTATCTATATTCTTAAGCGGGATATTTTTAGTATAAATTTTTACTCCGGCTACCTCTCCGGTATTTTGTCCGATGGCCAATACAGTGTGTCCTTTTTCAACCAGTTTGGTAATAGCTAAAAAAGCATAACGTTCCGGTTTTGTGGTTGCACCCAGTACAAGCGTTTTCTTATTTTTCATGATTTTCATTTCTATGTTCCAAAGATAATAGTAACTTTATAATTCGGTAGGTTTATTTAACGTCTATTTAATATTTAAAACGGAAGTCAGGATTTATCTTTGCCAAAAAAACTATGGAGCTTTTTATTTTTCTGTTTGCCGCGCTATTCTCCGTCCTGAACCCTATCGGCACAGTGCCTATTTTTGTTGGGTTAACACAAGATTACACCAAAAAAGAACGAGCCAAAGTATCGCTTTGGACCTCCATTAATGTTTTTATCATACTGATGATTTCGTTTTTTGTCGGACAATATGTTTTGTCCTTTTTCGGAATCACTATAACCGCACTCCGAATTGCCGGTGGGATTATCATTGCCAGTTCAGGGTTTTCGCTTTTGAATGGTAAATTCAGTAAAAACAGAGGTATTAATAAAAAGTAGAAGAAGATATTCAGGGTCGCAATGCTATTGCTTTGACACCATTAGCAATGCCCATGCTTGCCGGACCGGGCTCTATTTCTTTATTGATTGCCTTTTATCAAGAACACAATACGACCAATGAAATTCTGTTTTCTTGTTTGGCCATTTTGGTAGTCAGCGTGCTGATTTATGTCATTTTGCACAGTGCTCATTACTTGGCCAAATTTCTGGGTGCTTCCGGAATTGTAGCTATTTCGAGGATTGTTGGTTTCCTAACCATTTCAATCGGAATTCAATACATTATCAGTTCGGTTTTAGCCATTATCAGAGGAATTTAAACGGTACTACTAGCTTCAGTATCCTTTTCTTTGAGTTTTGCTCTATCTTTCTTCGGTAAAAGTTATTTTTTGGGATTACTGGGGTAGCACAGCTACGAACAAAACCCGAACAAAGCCAGAACCAATATCGAAGAAAAGGGAACCGATTTCCAAAAAAAAATCCCAAATACTAAAGTCAGCATCCGGGATTTGTATTATAAATACCTAACGGTTAATTTTTCGGTAAAAAGATTTCGGCCATCATACAACGGGCACTTCCTCCGCCACAAGCTTCGATAGTATCTAAACTTGAATGGATGATTTCCACATGAGCTTCCAATTGAGCGATTTGCTTTTTGGTTAAACTTTTATACGCGGATTCACTCATTACCAAGAATCGTTCGTCGTTCTTCCCTTTTACTTCGAGCATGTTGCCGGCAAAGTTGTTGACTTGGTCTTCTGTAATTAAAATGACTTCTTTATCATCACCGCGAAGGCTGTCTAACACCATTTTGCGTTCTTTCTTGTCGTCAATACAGTCGGCACAAATTACGGCAAACGTATCGCCAAGACACATCATTACATTAGTATGGTATATTAATTTTCTTTCTCCTTTTACAGTCTGGAAGGCCTCAAAAATCACCGGTGTAAATTCGAAATCCTCACAAAACTCAATCATCAACTCTTCGTCAGCTCTTGGTGACAAGGCGCAATAGGCTTTCCCATTTTCACGGTCTAAAAGCAAGCTTCCGGTACCTTCAAGAAAAACATTGTCTTCTTCAGCCAACGTATAATCCATGATTTCGTTGATTTCGAATCCGTCATCTTCTAAAATATCTAAGATATCTTCTCTTCTCTCGGCACGACGGTTTTCGGCAAACATCGGATACAATACTACATCGCCATTTTCATGAAATGAAATCCAATTATTTGGAAAAATACTATCCGGAGTATTGGGTTCCAAAGTATCTTCTACCACTACTACATTCACGCCTACTTTTCGTAGTTTGTTTACAAAAGCATCAAACTCGGCCTGAGCTTTGGCATTAACTGTTTCCGGCGAAAGTCCGTCAAGTACTTTTTGATAGTAATTGTTTACGGCAGTTTGTTCGTTCATTCGAAACGCCACCGGGCGAATCATCAATATGGCATTGGTAGTTTGTTTCATTTTAGTCTCTTATTAAAGGTAAGGTCGAACAGCGTAATAGCCCTTCTTGTTTCGCAATTTCGGCGTATGGAATTTCTTCAACGATAAAGCCGTTATCGCGAAGCCAGGTATTTAATCTTGTAAAATTCTTTTCAGAAACGACAACGTTATCATCTATAGAAAACACATTGGAATTCATATTGTACATTTCGTCACGGGTAATGTGGAAAAGGTTTTCTTTACCAAAAAGCTTTACCAAAAATACATAATCCGATTCTTCACGGAAGCCGCTTTTGTAGATGATTCCTTTGTTTTTACCTACCGGCTGAAAACAACAATCTAAGTGCAAAGCGTTATCACGAGCTTCTAATTTTGATTTTACCAAATCAAATTCTTTCACTTTTTTATGTGGAAATAATGCTTTGATATAATTGACCCCTTCCATATTGGTTCGGGCCGTAATGTAATCTTTGTAATCGGAACCTTTGTACGTTCCGATAAAAATATAGTCGTTCCAAAGCATGACATCACCGCCTTCGATATGCACTTCATCAGGAGGGCGCACCACCTTGGTCGGGTCGATTTGATCGATTACATATTGAATGGCATCCAACTCTCTTTCTCTGTCGGGAAGAATATTGGCTTTGATGAACATATCATCAATCACGAATCCGATATCACGGGCAAAAATTTGATTGTAGTTGGCAATCATTTCAGGACGGAACACTTTCACGTCATATTTTTGAAACACTTGATTAAAAGCTTCCATTTCGTTAATCATATCGGCTTCTGTCGGATACGTTCCGGCCAGGATATGTTCTAAGGATTTTGGATCATAGGCTTCTGCTGCCGTTGGGGTTGGACCGTTGTTTACAGCCGAACCGAGCACTACCGCTCTTAATCTTGAAGTTTCGTTTTTTACATTTAATGGTAACATATAGTAGCTTTTGGCTTTAGGCAAATATAAAAAAGCTTCCCGGTTAGGAGAAGCTTTGTTTATAAGTATTTAAAGAATCACTTATCTTTTATCCATGGCTTTGAATTCTCTCAAAGGATATCCGGTATAAACCTGTCTTGGTCTTCCGATTGGCTCTTTGTTGATACGCATTTCTTTCCATTGAGCAATCCAACCCGGCAAACGGCCTATGGCAAACATTACGGTAAACATATCTGTTGGTATCCCTAAGGCGCGGTAGATGATTCCTGAATAGAAATCAACATTAGGATATAATTTTCTTGATACGAAATAGTCGTCTACTAATGCCGCTTCTTCTAATTCTTTTGCAATTCTTAAAATTGGATCATCAACACCAAGATTTTTCAAAACCTCATCAGCCGCTTTCTTGATAATTCTCGCTCTTGGATCGAAGTTTTTATACACTCGGTGTCCGAAGCCCATCAAACGGAACGGATCGTCTTTATCTTTGGCTTTAGCCATATATTTTGCTGAATCGCCACCATCTTTTTGAATCGCTTCCAACATTTCTAATACTGCTTGATTGGCACCACCATGCAATGGCCCCCATAGTGCCGAAACTCCGGCAGAAATAGAAGCAAATAATCCGGCGTGTGACGAACCTACAATTCTCACCGTTGACGTCGAACAGTTTTGTTCGTGATCGGCATGAAGGATAAATAATTTATCTAAAGCATCAACCACAACAGGATTGGCTTGGTAAGGTCCGGTTGGCAATTTAAACATCAACTGCATAAAATTGTCAACATACCCAATAGTATTATCATAATAATTTAAAGGATAGCCCATCATTTTTCTGTACGTCCAAGTAGCAATCACCAAGAATTTACCCATGGTTTTGCATACGGCTTCATACATTTCTTTTTCGTTTTCTACATTAACCACTTTTGGGTTGAATGCGGTTAACGCACTGGTAAGCGAAGACAAAACGCCCATCGGATGAGCTGTTTTAGGAAAACCATCAATGATGTTTTTCATTTCTTCATTAACCAAAGTGTATTTGCGGATATCATTTTCAAACTGTTCCAATTGAGCTTTGGTTGGCAATTCTCCAAAAATCACTAAATAAGAAACTTCCAGAAAACCTGCTTTTTCGGCTAAGTCCTCGATGGCATAGCCACGGTAGCGAAGAATTCCCTCTTCTCCATCAAGAAAAGTGATTTCGCTTTCACAAGAACCTGAGTTTTTATACCCCGGATCCAGAGTAATCGCACCGGTTAAAGCGCGTAGTTTTTCGATATCGATAGCGGCTTCATTCTCACTTCCTACAATTACCGGAAACTCATATTTAGTGCCATCAAATTCTAATATTGCTGTTTTAGACATGATATAAATAGGGAATTAAATCTGATTGTTTAACAATTCAACAAAATTAGGGAATTCGAAATGAAATAAAAAAGAATTACGGCAACGTTTTCGTTAAATTTGTGATAATTTTTGCAAGGTTGGTATAGGTCAAAAAAAAGGCGCACCGAAGTACGCCTTTACCACAATTACTTAAATTTTATTCTCTAACTACTTTTTCTACTTTACTGCCTTTATCCGAAGTTATTTTTACAAAATACACTCCTTTAGCTTGTGAGGTTAAATCGAATACCCCTTTAGCTTCATTCATCAATTGAGTTTGCAGCAATCTTCCCTGAATATCATACAACTGAATTGATTTGATGGTGAATTGACTGCTGATGTTGATATGGTCCTTGGTCGGATTTGGATAAAGGGTTATCGATCCATCCATCGGGAAATCAGGATTGCTTAAGGTTTGGAATACCGTATCGGCATTATTAGTTTCCACCGGGAAATTGTAATCAAAATAAATATTGGCCTTTTTGCTTACCTGATCGCCTTGAGTCAACGTAGTTTTAGATTTAATTTTCAGCAAGATATTACCGTGTCCACCTGAATCTAAATTGATGTTTTGGAAAATAAATTCGGCTATATTGTTAGTCATTTTAGTGGTAACCGAAGCAGAGCTGCTTAACACTTGTAATGAACTCAAGTCATATTTTGTAGCATCAATTTCATCTCTTATTACTATATTTTCGGCTTGATACGTTCCTGTATTTTCAAAGTTAACGATGTAATGCAAGTACTTCCCTATTTCGGTTGGTGCCACTACATCGCCTTCCAGACAAGTAATGTCATTAGGGTCAAACGAGCCTACCACTGTTTGGTTGAATTGAAATGAATTATCATCTACATTTTCATCATTGTTATTGGGTCCGATTCCAGCCATAAAATGCAACACATCACCAATATTGACTGACGGTGTATCCGTTGGCGCATTTACGTGAAACATAATATCTATACTTCCGGAAGCAAAAGGCAGTAACATAGGGTAATCAAAATTAATAGAATTCGTTCCGCTGGCGGTTACGGGTTGACTTGAAGACAAATAGGTAATCTTGTCAATATCATAGCTTAGAACTAAACCGGCTGTTGCAGCTGGCAAAATAGTATTCCCTTTGTTTCTGTAGGTTAACTGATAAGTAGCGTCAAAACCCGGACGTGCTGTTGTTAACGGCGCAAGAACTATTTCTAAATCCTGATGGGAACCGTTGGCCGTAATACAAAAATCTTTGGTCACGGTATTGTTTTCATTATCGGCAAAAAACACCGTATCTGAAGCCGGCGATATGGTAAACCAAGTTGGGTTTTCTACCGATGGGCTCAAGGTAAACGAACCGGCCTGAGTATAGAAAGCGTAATTCCCGGCGGTGTTATTAAAACTCGCTCCCGTGTTTATCCCATCAGTAAGATCAACTCTGATATTAGGCTGTGGTATATCACTCAAGTCACAACCATTGTTATCGGCATCAAAAGTAACATGACCTTTAATGGTATTGTAATCGCCTCCCGGCGTGAATGAGCAATAAGAACAAACGTTAACTCCTGTAATACCGGCCAAAGCCAAATGAATACTTATACCGTTCACATTAAAATCGTCTACACATACAAATTGCAGGTTGAAGTTTTCGGCCAAACTGAAATTACCAAAAGCAGTCATCCCATTCTTTAAAAACAATTCAGTCATATTAGGATTGTTGATGATCTGAAAAGTCAACAAACTAGGAAGCGCATTCAAATTCAAACTGGTCATAGTTGTGCTTTCACCACAGAATAAAGTACTTAATACCGGTAAACTCGGTAAGGTTAAATCAGTGAAATTATTTCCGTTCATAGACAGTACCGTTAAATTCACGTTATTGGTCAAATCAATATCGGTCAAGCCCATGTAGGAACAACCTAATGACTGAAGATTGACTAAAGTAGTTACATCCAAAGGAAAGGAATTGCCATCCACCTGAAGCGAGGTTAAGCTTGTTGCTTGTGATAAATCTAACAGGGTGATATTATTATAGCGAGCTGATAAGCCGGTTAAGTTCGATAAGCCGTTAAGGGAAAGTACGGTCAAGTCATTGTAATCACAACCCAAAGACATAAGATTAGGCGTTGCACTCAAATTCAACGAGACTATGTTATTCTGAGGACAATCCAGATGTAACAAATTAGGAAACCCGGTCAGGTCTAATGCAGTCAGTTCATTGTTGGCTATAGTCAAGGTTCGCAAAGAAGGCAGCGTGAAATTGAACGTGGTCAAAGCATTTAAACTGCAATTCAAATCAACTAAATTAGTAAAGGCTTCTATACCGGTTAAATCAGCAATTGCATCAGGGGAAGGAAGAAACGGATTGGTTACACTAAGACGGTAGACCGCCATAGCTTCTGAAAACTGTAGCTGTCCATCGTTATTGGTATCGGCATCACCGTCAAAATTCCCGTCATTGTCAAAATCAGCACAATTGGTACCAATTAACTTAGCTTTAAAATTAGCATCCGGAATATTCACAACAGCATTTGGGTCGACTACATTGATGGTAAAATTAGTAACTGTAAAACAACCGGTTAAATCGTTTTGAACTCTGGCATAAATAACCTGTGTAGGACTTACAATATTAAAATAAGGTGGATTGATTATCGGATTAGCGCCAGTGTAGGCATCTATTAGTGTTTCATAAAACAATACCGAAACATTTGACTGACCGTTGGCTATTATTGCACTATTAGGAGTGAAATCAAAAGCAGCTACACCGTCATACGGGGTATCCTCAACATAAAAATTCACAGGCAAACCGGCTGTTGGTTGCTGAAATACCGTAATAGTAGCTGTTTCCGACAACGATTGATAACAACCCGTAGCATCAGAGGTAGCTAAAGTCAAAATCACAGTATGTACTCCAACGGCTAAATCGGGAAATAGAATGGTGGCTTGATCCCCGGCCCCGGTTGCAATCGTTTGAATCGGACTGCCATCAACGGCGTACATAACATGGTATGGCCCTACACCACCGGATGCCTGAACGTCCATTGTGATATTGTCTCCACTACAAGTGTATACACTCGGTGTTAAAAAACTGGCGATTGGCAATGGCAAAACCACCAAATCTAAGGTAGTATCACTAAAATTAGAAGGGTTTGCATTTTCAACAACTCTAACATACACCGTTGTCGAGCCTGTTGTAGGGGTAACAAAAGGAAGCGTATGTGGCGCATCCGCATAGAAATTGACGGTATATAAATTGTAATCTAACCCATTTAAAATCTCGTCGATTTTGGAAGAGACGTCAAATGTTTCAACTCCGTCATTACCTAAATCACAAAGTTGATAAGGTGATGGACTTGCGATTGGCGGCTGAGCAAAAGCAAAATTTGCCATGAGCAGTAGTAAAAAGTATAGCTTTTTCATAATCTATTGTATTCGTTTTTGACTGGTTCTATTTTCTGTATAAATATACTTTGGTTTGGTATTTCAAATGATACTAATTGAGTATTTGTAGGGTTTGATTTAGAATTTAATTCAACTGTTGAGTTGTTTTATTAAAATCTCCTGAAGGCGCTCTTTCTTTCGTTGCGAAATAGGGAGATTACTGTTGTCTGCCATCACCACATAGCCGCCGTCTTTTTTGATATAGGATTTTAAATAAGCTAGATTAATCAAATGCGATTGATGAATGCGTTCAAAACCATGCTCGGTGAGTAACTCTTCATATTCTTTCAAGGTCTTTGAAATCAAAATCGGCTTGCTGTTTTTGATATAAAACTTGGTATAATTGTCTTCGCTTTCACAACGAATGATATCACTTACTTCAAACAAATGAATCCCGTCAGCGGTTGACAGGGCAATTCGTTTAAAATTATCCACCTTCTTGCGGATGTTTTCCAACAGCAAATCAATGTGTGCTACATTATCATTTCGGTCTAATACATTCTTGAGCTTTCCGATTACTTTTTGCAATTCGTCGGGATCAACCGGTTTCAGTAAAAAGTCTAACGCACTAAATCGGAACGCCTTAATAGCATACTGTTCGTGTGCCGTGATGAAAACTATCTGCGAATTCAATTTGCCTTTTCGGTTTACTTCTTCCAACAAATCAAATCCGGAACCATCGCCCAAATGAATATCCAAGAACACCACTTGCGGCTGACTTTGCAACAACAACTCTGTTCCGGTTAGCACACTATCGGCTTCCCCAATGATTTTTATTTCCGGAGCGTACCGTGCCAGTAACGATTTCATTCCGTTACGTAAATTGTCGTCATCGTCTATTAATAGTGCTGTAATCATGTTCAATTGTTGTTTTGGTATTGCAGAGGCAAATGCAACGTTACTTTGGTTCCAACTATTTCGCCTTGTTCATTTTTTACTTCGTCCATAGTCACGTTGGCTTTTTGACGGGTCACCGATTCAATCATTTCCAATCGCTTTTTGGTAATATCCAGTGCCATCGACTTGTGAGCGGCCACCGAATTTTCTTTTTGTGCTTTTGACTGTTGAAAACCAATACCGCTGTCTTCAACAGTACAAAGCAAACTTTCTTTTTCAATCTCAAATCGGATAGCAATACTTCCCATTTCTTTTTTCGGAATCACTCCGTGTATGATGGCATTTTCTACAAAAGGTTGTAGCAAAAGCGGTGGCAAAGCCATGTCGTCTTCAATTTCCTGACTTTTGATAATCGAAAAATTGAACTTATTGTTAAATCGCAACTGCTCTAATTCTAAATAATTTTGCAGGCTTTCAATTTCTTTGTCAATAGGAATCAGGGATTCTTTGGAGTATTCTAACGTCAAGCGCATCAGTTTAGAAAATTTCGACAAATACTTTATCGCCGAATCCGTTCCGTTTTGCACAATAAAACTCGATATAGAGCCCAAACAATTGAACACAAAATGCGGATTCATTTGCAAATGCAACGCTTTCTGCTCGTACTCGGCCAGTTCCTTTTGCAAGGTCAATGTTTTTTTCAACTGCAGGCGGTTGTATATTAAAAACACGATGCCGAAAGCCAATAAAATAAACAGGATTACAAAAACGATTTGTTGTTGATGACGTTTCGCTTCTTCGCTATAAATCACTTCTCGCTTTTCCTGTTCTTTTTTCTGCAACGCTTCTTTTTTATCAAACTCAAAATTCATCTCAGCCCGCACACTGTTGCGTACGTTTTCATTGTTGCTGATACTGTCTTTGGCGATATTATACAGTTTGAAATGTGCCAAGGCTTCTTGGGGCTGGTTCAGTTTTTCATAGATTTCACTCAAGCGTTTTTCCGCTATTTGCACTTGATCTAAAACATCGAGTTCTTTAGCTAAAGCCAATGATTTATTGGTATTCACCAAAGCTTCGTTCCATTTACCCTGCTCATAAAAAATGTCTCCTATAAAATAATACGTATCCGAAAGACCAAACTTTTCCTCAATACTATTGAAAGTGGTTAGGGCTTTACTGTACTGAGCCAAGGCTTCCGATGGCTTTTTTATTTCTTTATAATACAACCCCAAGTTATTGTATAGTTCCCCAGACCGCGCTGATTGGGGAATTTTACAAAAAGCTGTTGGGCTTTGGTATAATAGTCAAACGCTTTGCTGTAATTTTTTTGCTTCAAATAAATATTTCCCACGTTGGTTGTGGTAATACCCACCGAGTTATCGCCCATTTTTTCCTGAATCTTCAAGCATTTGATAAAATAATTGAGCGCTTTAAAATCTTCGCCCTGCGATTTATAAACCACCCCTATGTTGTTGTAAACGCGGGCACATTTGGCTAAATTAGCATCGGCTTCGTAGATTTTAACCGCTTTCAAATGGTACTGTAAGGCCTTGGCATAATTGCTCTGTTCT
This sequence comes from Flavobacterium phycosphaerae, assembly GCF_010119235.1. Lineage (NCBI taxonomy): Bacteria > Pseudomonadati > Bacteroidota > Flavobacteriia > Flavobacteriales > Flavobacteriaceae > Flavobacterium > Flavobacterium phycosphaerae. Next base: position 340,626 of record NZ_JAAATZ010000001.1, read on the forward strand.
GAAAAAACCACCCCTAAACTACCATAAGCACGAGCGAGCCCATTATTAAGTTCTTTTTTATTTTCGGTACCGCTATTTTCGAGTGCTTTTTCAAAAACAGTTTGAGCAGCAGAGAAGTATTGTAAGGCTTGAGGATAATTGCCCAGTATAATAGCAGCGTTACCCAAATTCAGGAAGGCATTTCCTTGGGCCACATTGTCTTTAATCTTGGTGGCCAACTGCAAAGCTTCCGTAGCATATTTTTGCATCAATTTAGGATCAGTGGCTTTGTATTCATCAGCAACAGCATTGAGCAACTGCGCCTTGTCAATATCGTTTTTGGTTTTTTGCAAAACCGAAACCAAGCTGTCTATTTTTTGATTTTGCGCCCGGCTCGCCACAGAAAAGGCAAGCAAAGCAAACAAAAGAAGAGGTCTTATTCTTTTCATTTATACATTGTTCAAATGTTCTAAACAAAAATAGCATTTCCTTTTGGGTAAAAATGGTCAAAATGAGAATTTGAACGGTTTGAATGAGAATTTGCAAAACTCAACAACGCTCTTTTTTCAGTATACTTATCGTTAGGTTTTGTTCGGGTTTTGTTCGGTATTGTACTACCCCTTTGCGAAGCGATACCAAACTAAACCCGAACAAAATACATTATAGAATCAATAAAAAATCCCGAGTGAAAGCTCGGGATTCATATAGTAAAATAATAGTACTCTTTAGGATAAAGCTGCTTTTACTTGGTCAGCCGCTTCTTGGAATTGTACCGCAGATAAGATTGGCATGCCTGAATTGTCAATTAATTCTTTGGCAATCTCTGCATTGGTTCCTTGCAAACGAACGATGATTGGCACTTTTATAGCATCACCCATGTTTTTGTAAGCATCAACTACTCCTTGTGCCACACGGTCACAACGAACGATTCCACCAAAAATATTAATCAAAATCGCTTTTACATTTGGATCTTTTAAGATGATACGGAAAGCCGTTTCCACACGTTTAGCATCAGCTGTTCCTCCTACATCCAAGAAGTTGGCCGGTTCAAATCCAGCGTATTTAATTAAGTCCATCGTAGCCATCGCTAATCCGGCACCGTTTACCATACAGCCTACGGTTCCGTCAAGGTCAACGTAGTTCAAACCTACTTCCTTAGCTTCTACTTCGATTGGGTTTTCTTCACGGATGTCACGCATGTCAGCAATTTTTGCTTGACGGTATAAAGCGTTGTCATCTATATTTACTTTGGCATCCACGGCCATGATTTTGTTATCCGACGTTTTTAATACCGGATTGATTTCAAACATAGATGCATCAGAACCGATGTACGCATTGTACAGACAGTCAACAAACTTCACCATTTCTTTGAAAGCATTTCCGGAAAGACCAAGGTTGAAGGCAATTCTACGAGCTTGGAACGCTTGTAAACCAACTGTTGGGTCAATCTCTTCGGTAAAAATTAAATGAGGAGTGTGCTCAGCTACTTCTTCAATATCCATTCCGCCTTCGGTTGAATACATAATCATGTTTCTACCGGTAGCTCTGTTCAAAAGCACCGACATATAAAACTCAGACGTTTCGCTTTCTCCCGGATAGTATACATCCTCAGCAACTAGTACTTTGTGTACTTTTTTACCTTCGGCCGATGTTTGTGGCGTGATTAACTGCATCCCAATGATTTGTTCTGCTAATTCTTCAACTTGTTGCAAGTTTTTGGCCAATTTAACACCACCGCCTTTTCCTCTTCCACCAGCGTGAATTTGGGCTTTAATTACATGCCAACCGGTACCGGTTTCTGCTGTTAATTGTTTTGCTGCAGCTACTGCTTCTACAGGATTGTTAGCCACAATACCGCGTTGAATACGAACGCCATAACCGGCTAATATTTCTTTCCCTTGATATTCGTGTATGTTCATAATAAATAGTTAGTTTGTGAGGTGCTGAAAATGAATTCAGTCAAATGTGCCACAAAAGTAATTAATTAGAACCAAACCAAAAAGAAATGTATACCAATTTAGTATATTTCTTGATTTACATTAATTTAGTGGTGCTGACGCAACTCTTTTTACAAAATTCCATCATTAAAAAACAACCAAAATAAATAAAGAAAGAATATGAAAAAGATTTACTGTTTATCGCTATTGTTTGTTTTTCTGTTCAATAGTTGTTCGGATACCGAAGCCGCTGACCCTATCAATGTGACGGGAAAAATAACTAATAATTATGAATATAATGGCGGTGCTAATCCGCCTCAGGAAATTCTGGATGCTTTAGCGGTTTATTCGCCTTCCTCTAAAAAGACTTTTTATATCCGAAACGCTAACAATTATGCGCCGTTCACACCAATACTGGCGTCTTTTTCAACCGATACCAATGGTATATATACTATTGCTATGCCTGCCGGTTCCTACGCCGTAATCAGTCAGGAGAAATATGATTTCGAACAAAACCCGATGGCAACAGCCGATTGCAACTATTTGCTGGAACCTGATTTTATAATGACCGTAGTCAGCACCAACCCAACGAGCAATTACCTTTATACTGCTAAAGCTAATTATTGTATACCAAAACCGTAAAAAATCAATCTTTAAAAACCAGTTGCTATGAAAAAGATACTATTTCCCTTCGTCTTATTCTTGTCCTTATTGTTGTCTGCCTGCAGCAGAGATTCAAATTCGACTCCGCCAGACCCTGTTCAAGGACAATGGAAATTAGTCAACGTCAGCGGGACTTTTGCCGGCATAAATCACGACTTTACTCCGGGATTAATTACTTGGACCTTCAACCCCATAACACAAACCGTAACGGTCATTAATAATAATACCGACACTAACAAATGGGATGTTTTAGAAACCGGAGTGTACAACTATCAGTTTGTCAATAATCCCGAATCTCCTTGTGGGGAGAGCTTGGATATTAACGGTAATGTATACGGTTGCTACTCCGTAACCAATGGCACATTGGTCATCGATCAGGCTATAGCCGACGGATTTGCTGTAAAACTGGTACATTAACTTTCAAAAAGCATGAATTCTGTTATTTTTTTCTTTGGATTTGCGGCCAGGTCGGCTTAGCTTTGTCTTTAATATTAAATAACAAGTATGCAACCGACAGACTTAGAACAATTGGCTCGTGAATTCGGGAATCCGCTTTATGTGTATGATGCTGAAAAAATTGCTTTTCAGTACAATCGTTTAACGAATGCTTTTGCCAAGATAGAAAAGATTCGCATCAACTACGCGATGAAGGCCTTGTCTAACATTTCTATACTGAAGCTACTAAAGAACTTGGGTTCAGGTCTTGATACGGTTTCCATCCAGGAAGTACAGCTGGGGTTGCATGCCGGATTTACTCCGGACAAGATTATCTTTACACCCAACGGCGTTTCTTTTGAAGAAATTGAAGCGGTAGCCCAATTGGGTGTACAAATCAATATTGATAACCTTTCAGTATTAGAGCACTTTGGCACCAAACATCCTGAAGTACCGGTTTGTATTCGTATTAATCCGCATGTGATGGCCGGTGGAAATCAAAATATTTCCGTGGGGCATATTGACAGTAAGTTTGGGATTTCTATTTATCAGATTCCGCATATTTTACGCATCGTAGAGAATACCAAAATGCACATTAACGGCATTCACATGCACACCGGTTCTGATATTTTGGATATTGAAGTATTCTTGTATGCGGCTGAGATTTTATTTGATGCCGCCAAACAGTTTAAAGATTTAGATTTCCTTGATTTTGGTTCCGGATTTAAAGTACCTTATAAAAAAGGAGATATAGAAACCGATATTGAAGAGTTAGGAAAGAAATTAACCAAACGCTTTTTGACCTTTGAAAAAGAATACGGTCGCGAGTTGACACTGGCCTTTGAGCCCGGGAAGTTTTTGGTAAGCGAAGCCGGTTATTTTTTGGCTAAAGTAAATGTCATCAAACAAACCACTTCTACGGTTTTTGCCGGAATTGACAGCGGTTTTAATCATTTAATCCGTCCTATGTTTTATGGTTCACAGCATACCATTGAAAACATTTCGAACCCTAAAGGGAAAGAGCGTTTTTATACGGTGGTAGGCTATATCTGTGAAACCGACACTTTTGCCAACAACCGCAGAATTGCTGAAATTCACGAGGGCGATACTTTGTGTTTCCGAAATGCCGGAGCCTATTGTTTTTCGATGGCTTCTAATTACAATTCGCGTTTTAAACCCGCAGAAGTGTTATGGAAAGACGGTAAAGGCCACTTAATCAGAGCGCGTGAAACCTTTGAAGACTTATTGCAGAATCAGATTATGATTGAATTATAATTAAACCACAAGTACACAACTAAACTTCAAAAAAGCACCTTGAACGGGTGCTTTTTGCTTTTTATATGAACCACCGCTTTTATGACGTTACTCCAATCGATTATAAAACTACCCGTTTGGTTATTTGTTTAACACTTCCGTCAGTACTTCGGCTTCGGTGCCGTTAGGGAAAGCCGTTTTTATTTTTTGGGCTAACGTTGGGGCTATTTGAGTAATGACTTTTCGGTCACTGGTTTGACCCGGCTTGATATTCCAGCCAAAGAAAATTAGCGGCACATGGGTATCGTAACTGTAAGGTGTTCCGTGTGAAGTTCCGGTGGCGCCATATTCTATATAGCCCGGCTTGTCTAAAATAACCATATCACCATCTTGCGTAACATCGTAGCCTTTGGCAATGGCATTTAAATAATAATCGGTTCCGGAGTTGGCCAGAATTTCTTCTTCGGTATAAACTCTTTTTACTTGGTCTTGCGTCATCAGGTACTCTTTTACTGTCTGTTTCACTTGGGCTAAATCAAGGTTCTTCGCTTTGATTTTGGTTTTATCAAAAAAGACATTGAAGTTATCATAGCTCAATATCAAGTCATCACCGTAAGTATCGGTAGAGAATTTTTTCAGGCCTTTGGTTATTTCTTTGTAATCTACATTGATGACATTGTATTTATGGTCGTTCAGGAATTTGGCATTTTCAGCTCCGGCATGGTCGGCCGTTAGGAATAACAAGTAGTTTCCTTTGCCCACATTTTTATCTAAATAAGTCAGGAAATCGGCAATGGTTTGGTCTAATCGCAAATAGGTATCCTGCAATTCCATTGAACGGGGTCCTAAAATGTGTCCGACATAATCGGTAGAAGAAAAACTAACGGTCAAGAAATCGGTACTATCATCTTTACCCAATTGTTCTTTTTCGATGGCTCGTTTGGCAAAGGTTTCCAGTAAGTCGTTTCCATAAGGCGTAGAACGAAGGATGCCGGCGTCATTTTTGGCTGCATACATGCTTTTCAAGTCATAAGGAAAAACGGATTTTGCCCCATTCAGTTTGCCTTCATACGGATTGTCATCGGCCAGACTTTCGTTGTAAGTTTCCATTGGCTTGAGTAAATCCCAACCTTTGTTGATGTACGTGAGGTAGTTCTTTTCGTTATTGAATTCGGTTACCCAATTAGGCAGCGCTTCACCGTAAAAAGAACTTGAAATAAAATTGCCTGTTTTGCTGTACCAAAAAGCCCAGTTAGCAAAATGGCCTGCCGGGAGTATAGCACCTCGGTCTTTTAGGCTCATGCCAATTACTTTTCCTTTGAAATTGGTAACCAAACGCAACTCATCAGTAATAGTGGTGGAGAGTAAGTTTTTGGGCGACATGGCACCTTCTTCTTTGGTCCCGTTACCAACCGTTTGTACCGAAGCGTCATCGGTGCAGTACATTTCTTTGCCCAGTTTTCGACTGAACCATTCGTTACCCACAATGCCGTGTGTTGCCGGAGTAGTTCCGGTGTAAATAGACGCATGTCCGGGAGCGGTATACGTAGGCACATAATTGAAGTGGGTGTTTTGAAAAACATAACCCGAAGTCATCAATCGTTTGAAACCGTTTTCGGCAAAATCGTTTTGAAAGCGGTAGAGGTATTCCATTTTCATTTGATCGACCACTATCCCCACTACTAATTTGGGGCGTTGTTGTGCGAATGCATTACCGGCTATACAAACTAAGGCAAACAATAGAAACTTTTTCATAACAGTACATTTGAAACACAAAAGTACAGAATCGGATTGAATGCACATAAAAAAACAAAGGCCTTCAGTAACCCGAACGCCTTTGAAAAATTCCCAATTTTTAAACAACTATGATATAACTAACAACTACTTTATTTTATGATCATAAACGTACATCTACGATTGGCAGCATGCTCTTCTTCGGTACAATCGTTTTTCGGACAGATGATCAGCGGTTTGGTTTCTCCATAACCTACAGAGGACAGTCTTCGTCTTTCGATACCGTTTTGCACTAAATATTCTAAGGCTGAAGCAGCTCTTTTGTTTGACAATCTTAAATTATACATAGACGATGCGCGTGAATCGGTATGTGAACCAATTTGGATTTCCATGTATGGGTATTTCTTAAGCAGATTAACCAAGACATTCAATACATCTGCCGCTTGTGGTTTGATATTCCATTTGTCTAAATCGAAGTAGATATTCTCCAAATCGATTAAAACGGTTCCGTCTTCTTTTTTGTTGATGATATCTTCGGCGTCATAATACGACTCCACTTTCATTTGAAGGTCTAAGTATACTTTACCGTTTTGGCTGGTTTCAAACTCCGATTCCGCCGGGATATAGAAATCTTTGAATGCCATAATTTTGTATTTCTTATTGGGCTCTGTATTGAACATGAAATCGCCGTCTTTACCCACTAATACTTCATCTAAAAGCACACCTTTGTCATCATACAGTTTCACGGTTGAACCCGGTAAAAGCTGTAATGTTTTTTTATCGCGCACTTCACCTTCAACCAAGTACTGCAGCTTGTTGGGTTCACGAACAAAAGTGTATAAGTTGTCATCGCCTTCACGATTGGAAGCAAAGTACCCTTGGTTTTTAACTTCATCAATGATATAGTTGAAATCGTCCATTTCGCCATTGATGGTTGACCCTAAATTGACCGGTTTATCAAACTCCGTATCGCTGATTTTTTTACTCATGAAAACGTCTAAATTTCCGCTACCCTGATGACCGTCAGAAGCGAAGTACAGGATACCTTCCGAAGATATAAACGGAAACTGTTCTCTGTGAATCGTGTTAATTGTTGGTCCTAAATTACGTGGCTGTCCAAAGATGCCGCTAGGGTCGATATCAACTACATACAAATCCATAGAGCCTTGACCGCCCGGCATATCGCTGGCAAAATACATTTGCTTTCCGTCTTTGGTCAGGCAAGGGTGTTCAACCGAATATTCATCGCTTGACATAGGTAGCTTAGTCGCATAAATCCATTTACCGTCTTTGAACTCAGCTTTGAAAATTTTGATGGTCGCTACTATTTCTTCACCAACTTTAATTTGTTTATCACCACTTCGGTTGAAGTACATGATTTTGCCATCCGGGGTGAATGTGGCATTACTCTCGTGGCTTTTGGTATTAATTAAATCAGGGAACGGCGTTACATTATTTAATTGCCCTTTGTCATCAACGGTTGCTGAGAACAAATCAAGATAAGGTTTTTCGTTCCAGCCGTAAGATTTCCCAATAGCATTTCGAGTAGAAGAAAACGCTACTTTATCGCCATAGAAAGAGATTCCGAAATCGCCTTTATTTTTATCCTGCGACATCATTTCAAGTTTGTAACTCGTGGCAGAATTTCGCGAAGCACTTTTCATAAACTTTTGGGTATTTTGTTCGTAACCCAAATAAATCTTCATGACGCTATCGCCTTTTTCAAAGTCCTTGGTTCCTTTCAAAGCATTGGCAAATCGGAAGTAAACTTCTTTTTGCACACTGTCTTTAAACGTGGTAAACAATTGCTTGTAGGCGCGTACGGCATTGCTCATTTGGAAATTGTAATAATAACAATCGCCCAAGTTTTGCAATACTTCTTTTGACGGCGCTACCTGTTCGTAAATAGCCGCCGCCTTAACGTAAGATTTTGTCTGAAACAAACTATTGCCATCTTTAACAGTGGCTTTCTTTTGGGCAAAAAGAGTAGTAATACTGCAAAAAACAAAAAGTATGTAGTGAATTTTTCTCATCATTTTCATTTTTAAAAGAATCTTGGTGATTTGTCATACCCTTTTCCGGAATCTTTGTCTTTGCTGCCGCCTAAATCAAACAGCACAAAAACCTCATGCGAACCCGAGTTGAACTTTCTTAAATTAGTAAGGGTATAATCATAGGAGTAGCCTATACGCAGTGATGGTGTTACATAAAAACTAGCCAATCCGCTAACGGAATCGTCTACTCTATAACCCACACCGGCTTCGAATTTGTTATTAATCAAAACGTTGGTGGTTAAATCAATGGAAACCGGGGCGCCTTCGACACCTTTAGCCATGAAGGCCGGTTTTACTTTAAAGTTATCATTGCCATTAAAGGTAAAGACATACCCCCTGTCAGGAAATAATGTATGGCTTCAACTCCGGTTGTAGTTATACCCGATTGTTTTTCCAGGTGTTTGGTCGTCAATAAATTGGGCGCTGAAAAACCAACATAGTAATTAGAACCAAACAAATAGGTTCCTGCACCGACATTAGGGAACGTTTTACTAATGTTATCTTTGAACGCCGGATCGATGGCAGAACTTGTATATTCAAATCCGGTAAAATCAGTACTGAAAAGCGTTACCCCTCCTTTAATACCGAAAGACAATTTGGTTGCTTCGCCTAAATCGAGCACATAGGCAAAGTCGGCAAAGATATTACTCTCTTTTACCACATCGCCAATTTCGTCGTGCACTACTGAAACTCCCATTTCTACTTTTTTGGACAATGGTTTGTGGGCAAAAAAGGATTGTGTAGTTGGTGCGCCTTTTACGCCAACCCATTGGGCACGGTATATTCCGCCTAAATTAATGACACCGGGATTATCCGTAGCATACGCCGGATTGATTACACTCATATTATACATATAATGAGTAAACTGTGGATCTTGTTGTGCCCGCATCAATGAGGAGCAAAACACAGCAAATAGTACTAATAGGATATATTTTATCGTTTTATTTTTCATAGTATTTCTCATTATCTGCTTAAGTATACTCTATCTTGATATGGTTTTCTGGCACCGTCATTAAAGTTGATGATGAAGAAATAAACGCCGGTTGGCAATAAATTATCTCCTAAGTTCAATCCTTTTTCTGTGGTGGTACCGTTCCAATTTGGTGTATTGATATCGCCCTGATACACTTTGTTTCCATAACGGTTGTAGATTTCCAAAGTGAACTTTGGATACAATTGCGCCAGGTTATTAATTTCAAACGTATCGTTTATGCCATCATCGTTTGGCGAGAATCCATCCGGAATTTTAATATCAGGACAGCCTGATAAATCAACTTGAACCGGAAGTCTAGTTCCGCTTTCACAACCACTGGCTGCTACTGCTGCCGCGTAATAAGTAGTGCCATCAACTAATAAATCATTTTCGTCATAAGCTGTGCCACCGGTTGGGGCATCATACCAAATGACCGTTTGTCCGAGAATAGGAACAATGTTAGCTGTCAAATTAAGCACCTTAGGATTATCATCATCACAGAAAATGAATCCGTCTGGTAGTAAGGTTGGAGGTGCTAAAGTGGCCACGGCAAAATTGGCTGCTACTGGGGCTGTCAATGGACCGCTACAACCTGTAGTGGCATAGGTAATCGAAGTAACTGTAATAGTTGTAGCTCCGTCTGCTGTCAAACTAGCACCCGGAATAATTACAGTTGCTGTTCCGTTTACAAAGGCTACGGTAGTACTAACGGCTGTTGCTGAGTTAGCCCCGGAAAGGTCATAAAGAATAGTATAATTCCCATCCGGTAAATTAGTGGCTCCGGATATTGTGGCAGCACTGTCAGAAGCAAGACAAGTATCTTGTGCCGTGATAAGTGCTCCCGTTGGATCGGGAATAGCATTGACTGCAAAAGTAGCCAAAGCCGTTTCTGCCGGGTTGGTACATCCGGTAAGCGATATGATACCAATTACGGTCATCGAGTAATTTCCTGTAAGAGGGAACATTGATGCCGGGAAACTAAATGTTCCAACGCCTCCAATCACAGTAACATTAGCTGTCGTTCCCGTTGAAGGACTTGGCCCCTGAATGGCATAGTTAAATTGGTAAACGGCATCCGGTAATCCGGTTGCATTCGCAATATTGACTACCACAGGACTTCCGAAACAAACACTTGGAATTGTTAAGTTGGTAGCATCTAAATCGGCCAAAGGCTTAACTAATAAATTTACCGGAACATTAATCAAACTAAAACAAGTTGTCGTAGTATCGGTTATATTGGTAAACGTAATTACTGTCAATCCTGAATTTGGCAGTGCCGCACTTGGTATAACAAAACTGCCCGTTCCACCGGAAATAGTTACAGTAGTCACTTGACCTGCTAAAGGGTTAACACCGGTTAAATCATAATTTAAGGTATAAACTCCATCGGTCATTCCATTGAAATTAACAATACCGTTAGCCCCAATACAAATAGAGGCTGCTGTTAGGTTTAGCGTTGTCAGTTTCGGACTTGCCAAAACGTTGAATTGTACCACTTCGGTATCAGCGGCACATCCACCATTATTGGCAGTATACGTATAGGAATAAGTACCAGTAGCAAAGGTTACAATATTTATTGGCGAAGTTACTACCGTGTTAGTACTGTCTGTCCATGTGCCTCCTAAATCCTGACCGGTTAATAGTGTATTTAAATCTATAACTCCTACTGATGAACAAACAGAAGATATTGGCGTAACAAATGTTCCGGCATTGTTTAGGTTGACTACATTGAATGAAGTCGCAGCATCTTCACTGGCATTGGAACACCCTGATGCTGCTGTTATGGTATTTATGGTAATCGAATAATTATTGGCTGTTGCAAATACTGCTCCCGGAATAGTAAACGAACCATTACCTCCTGCAAAAGTTACAATTCCTGAATTTCCTGTAGTTGGATTTCCGGTTGGAATTGTATAATCAAATTGGTAATTACCATCCGGAAGATTAATAGCATTGGTTATAGTAACTGTAGCATCACTACCAATACAAACTGTGGCTACTGAGATATTGGTGTCATCCAATTGTGCTACCGGGTTGATTAGAATTGTAGCCGATACATTGGTTAAAGCTGATTGACAAGTTGTGGTAGTGTTTTGAATATTGGTAAACGTAATAGTCGTTGAGCCTGTCGCCGGTACAGTAGCTGTTGGAATAATAAAGCTTGCTGTTCCGCTGGTTACAGTTACCGTTACGGTTTGATTCGCTGCAACGTTACTTCCGGTTAAATCGTAATTCAAGGTATAAGTTCCGTCAACCATTCCCGATAAATTCACTGTAACATCATTGGCGATACAAACCTGAGGTATTAAAATATTGGTGTTATCAATTGTTGGATTGGCTAAAATTTCAAAACTAACTATGGTTGGGTCGCTGCTTCCGCAATCGTTACTTACCATATAATAGTACGAATAAGTTCCGGCAGCAAACGTTGAAACATCTACGGGATTAGTGATTGGATTATCACTCATATCATACCACAATCCGGTAGAGTCGGCATTTTGCAATAAAGTATTTAAATCTATAGTATCAACTGCATTACATACAGGGCTACCTGCGACAAATGTTCCTGCATTTGGTAAAGGAACTACCGTTACGGTTACAACAGCCGTATCAGCAATACAAGATGGTGCTCCACCGCTTACGGTATAAGTAAAGTGATAAACGCCTGCCGTTACTGCAGAGGGGTTAAAAATCGTTCCCGTTAAAGCTCCGGTAGCATCGTCATCAGCAAATGTCCCTACACCTTGCGTACCATCTAATAAGTTTATTAAGTCTATTCCTGCACTATCAATACAAACACTAGTTGGACCTCCATCTGCACCTGCGTTTGGTGTTTCTAAAACATCAAAAGTAACCACCGTAGGATCACTGCTTCCGCAATCGTTGCTCACCATATAATAGAACGAATAAGTTCCGGCCGTAAGCGTTGAAACATCTATAGGATTGGTTATTTCATTATCATTCATATCATACCACAAACCGGCGGCATCGGCATTTTGTAATAAAGTCATTAAATCAAGAGTGCCCAATGCACTACAAATTTGAGTACCTGCTATAGCTGTTCCAGCATTTGGCAGTGGAACTACCGTTACGGTTACAACTGCCGTATCTGTGGTACATGGTACCGGTCCACCCGTTACAGTATAAGTAAAATGGTAAACTCCCGGCAACATTAATGATGGATTGAAAATCGTTCCGCTTAAAGCGCCGGTGCTATCATCATCACTAAATGTTCCTGCGCCTTGAGTACCGTCTAAGAAGTTTATCAAATCTAATCCGGTGCTGTCGATACAAACACTAGTTGGGCCTCCGCCGCCGGCATTTGGCGCTTGTAACACTATTATAGAAACAATAGCTGAAGCCGGTGTACATCCTTGACCACCAACAACTGTATAAGTATAATCTCCTGATAGTCCGGTAGTCGGGTCAAACATATTTGATACTACGGCATTTGATGAATCAGTCCATACCCCACCTGTTTGTGGGGTTCCGCCTAAAAGAGTAAATAAATCAACCGGCACTCCATTGGTACAAAGCGTTTTTGAAGAGCCAATTCCTGCATCCGGAACCGGTGTTATCGCTACCGTTATTACTGCCACATCATTATCGCATGGATTAATACCCGTTAATGTATAGGTGTAATCTCCAGCCGGATCAACAGCCGGGTCAAAAACACCGGTAACAACAACATTGGATGGATTTGTCCAAACTCCTCCAGGTTGTGCGTTAACTCCTAATTGTGTAAATAAATCATAAGGAACACTATTGGCACAAATCGGGAAAGGTCCGCTAACCCCAGCCTCAGGACCAGGTGTTATAGTAACGGTAATAGTTGCTATATCATCAGCACACGGAGGTATTCCGGCAACAGTATAGGTATAATTTCCATTAGCAGCAGTAGCAGGATTTAAAATATTAGAAATAACCGTATTTGATGGGTCTCTCCAGACACCTCCCGTTTGTGGTGTTCCGTTTAATGATACAAATAAATCGACCGGATTTTGATTAGAACAAAGCGGTAAAACACGATCATCACCTGCATCAGGTACCGGATTAACTGTTATCTGAATTGATTCTGAATCGGTTGTACACGGAGCAATTCCGGTCACTGTATAGGTATAAGTATTCGATAAATCGACTGCCGGATCAAACAAACTGGTACCACTTGCCAAAGCCGGAGACCAAACTCCATTTGTTTGAGCTGTTGCTCCTAATAAAGTAACTAAATCAAAAGAGGTATCTGATTTACAAACTGAAATAGGTCCGGGACTTACCCCTGCATTGGGCTGAGGATTCACTGTTAAAGTGACCGTTTGACCTAATAGCTTGGTACAACTTGGCAAACCTGATGTAGTAACACTTACTAAAGTTATAGTAGTATCAACAGTGAAAGTCCCAACCAGTGTTGCATTTCCTGCTGCGTCTAGAACTATGGTTTGATTGCCACCGCCGTTTATAGTATAAGTCACTGTAGCATTTGGTGTACCTGTGAAGGTTGCCGTTGCATTGGTATTAGCACAAATAACAGATGAGCTTAAACTTACCGAAGCTGTTGGATCGATTACAGTTAACGTAATGATTTGTCCTAATAACTTGGTACAACTTGGCACGCCTGATGTTGTTATACTTACTAAAGTTACGGTTGTATTTGCAGTATAAGTCCCTGGTAAAGTAGCGTTTCCTGTTGCGTCTAATACTATTGTTTGATTACCACCACCATTTATAGTATAAGTTACAGTAGCGTTTGGCGTTCCGGTGAAGGTTAAATCCGAACTTGTATTGGCACAGATAACCGGTTGACTGAAACTGGCTGTTGCTGTTGGATTGATTACGGTTAAGGTAACGGTTTGTCCTAATACTTTAGTACAACTTGGCACACCGGCTGTCGTTACATTTACCAATGTTATGGTTGTATCAGCAGTATAAGTCCCCGATAAAGTGGCGGCACCTGCTGCATCTAACACTATAGTTTGATTGCCACCACCATTTATAGTATAAGTCACTGTTGCGTTTGGTGTACCGGTAAACACTAAATCAGTACTTGTATTAGCACAGATTACGGGTTGACTGAAACTGGCTGAAGCAGTAGGATCGATTACGGTTAAGGTAACTGTTTCAGTTAATAATTTAGTACAGCTTGGCAGACCGGCCGTAGTTACACTTACTAAAGTTATGGTTGTATTTATTGCATAAGTACCTGGAAAAGTAGCTGTTCCTGCTCCATTTAAAACGACAGTTTGATTGCCACCACCATTTACGGTATACGTTACTGTGGCATTTGGGGTTCCGGTAAAGGTTAAATCTGCATTAGTATTGGCGCAAATTGTTGGCGAATCAAAACTAACACTAGCCGTTGGGTCGATTACTGTTAGGGTAACTATTTGTCCCAATAATTTAGTACAGCTTGGCACACCTGATGTCGTTACACTTACTAAAGTCACCGTCGTATCTACAGTATAAGTTCCGGATAAAGTGGCGTTTCCTGTAGCATCTAATACTATGGTTTGATTAGCCCCACCATTAATAGTATAAGTTACCGTGGCATTTGGTGTACCGGTAAACACTAAATCTGAATTGGTATTAGCACATATTACAGGTTGACTGAAACTGGCTGTTGCTGTTGGGTCGATTACCGTTAAAGCAACCGTTTGTCCTAATACTTTAGTACAACTCGGTGCGCCGGCTGTGGTTACACTGACTAAAGTTACAATTGTATTTACAGCATAAGTACCCGGTAAAGTGGCGGTTCCTGCTGCATCTAACACTATCGTTTGATTACCTCCTCCGTTTATGGTATATGTTACTGTTGCATTTGGTGTACCGGTAAACACTAAATCCGAATTGGTGTTAGCACAAATTACCGGTAAACTAAAACTGGCACTAGCCGTTGGATCAATTACCGTCAAGATAACGGTTTGTCCTAATAATTTAGTACAACTTGGTACTCCAGCTGTGGTTACACTTACCAATGTTACAGTTGTATTTATGGTATAACTTCCCGGTAAAGTGGCCGTACCGGACGCGTCTAGCACTATGGTTTGATTCCCTCCGCCGTTAATGGTATAGGTTACTGTAGCATTTGGAGTTCCGGTGAAGGTTAAGATTGAATTGGTATTAGCACAAATTACAAGCGGACTGAAACTTGCCGTTGCTGTTGGATCGATAACTGTTAGAGTAACCGTTTGTCCTAATACTTTAGTACAACTCGGAACACCGGCTGTAGTCACACTGACTAAGATCACTGTTGTATTTACAGTATAAGTACCTGATAAAGTGGCTGTACCTGTGGCGTCTAATACTATAGTTTGATTGCCACCACCATTTATAGTATAAGTTACTGTTGCGTTTGGTGTACCTGTAAACACTAAATCCGAATTGGTATTAGCACAAATTACCGGTAAACTGAAACTGGCTGAAGCCGTTGGGTCGATTACCGTTAAGGTAACCGTTTGTCCTAATAATTTAGTACAACTTGGAGCACCGGCTGTAGTGACACTTACTAATGTTATGGTTGTATCAGCAGTATAAGTCCCCGGTAAAGCGGCAGTTCCTGCTGCATCTAATACTATAGTTTGGTTGCCACCTCCGTTTATAGTATAAGTCACGGTAGCATTTGGCGTACCGGTAAACACTAAATCCGAATTGGTGTTAGCACAAATTACCGGTAAACTAAAACTGGCAGTAGCCGTTGGATCGATTACAGTCAAGGTAATGGTTTGTCCTAATAATTTAGCACAACTCGGAACACCGGCTGTGGTTACACTTACTAAAGTAACTGTTGTATTTACTGCATAGGTTCCTGATAAAGTGGCTGTACCAGCGGCATCTAAAACAATGGTTTGACTAGCTCCACCATCTATAGTGTACGTCACTGTAGCATTTGGTGTCCCGGTAAAAATTAAATCAGCATTAGTATTGGCACAAATTACAAGTGGGCTAAAACTGGCACTAGCTATCGGATCGATTACCGTTAAGGTTAGGGTTTGTCCTAATAATTTGGTACAAGTTGGCAAGCCCGCTGTGGTTACACTTACTAAAGTTACCGTTGTATCTACAGTATAAGTCCCTGATAAAGTAGCGTTTCCTGTTGCGTCTAAAACTATCGTTTGATTTGCACCTCCATTTATAGTATAAGTCACCGTGGCATTTGGTGTTCCTGTAAAAGTTAAATCAGCATTTGTATTAGCACAAATTACAGGCTGACTGAAACTGGCACTGGCTGTTGGGTCGATTACCGTTAAAGTAACGATTTGCCCCACTGCTTTGACACAGCCCGGTAGTGTTGCTGTTTTTACACTAACTAAGTTTACGGTCGTATCCACAGCATAAGTACCCGATAAAGTGGCATTACCAGAACCATTTAGAACTATTGTTTGGTTCCCACCTCCGTTTATATTATAGGTTACCGTGGCATTTGGTGTACCTGTGAAAAGTAAATCAGAGTTAGTATTAGCACATATCACAGGAGGATTGAAACTTACAGAAGCCACAGGGCTTTGAATAATGGTTATGGTGACTGTTTCCTGAGCCACTGAACAAGCAGCCGAAGTACTAACACTATAGGTAAAAACATAAGGGCTACCCGATGGCGTCATCGTACTGACATCAACGGTTCCTTGATATCCATTGGAAGTAGCTAAAGGTCCTGTCCATGTCCCTACAGTATCCGGTGAATCTCCAAGAAAATCAAATAAATCAAATGGCGCAGTACTTGGAACTATATCTTCACAAATTGCGAATTGACCTGAAGACCCGGCGTTGTTTGGGACCTCTATTGTAACAGTTACCGCTAAACGTGTTGGACTTGGACAATTACCTACATTCGATTCGGCATAATAAGTTTGACCATCTACTAAAGGAGTAAAACTGTCTAATTCAATTCCTGATGTAGAAGTCAAGTACCATAGAAGATTTGTACCATTGGCATCCAAATCGGCCACCAACGGGTTTGAAGCAGAACAAAATGTTGGAGTGCTATCGCCAGTAGGAGTTGGAACAATGGTTATGGTTACAGAAAATCCTTTTCTAGAGGTTTCACACCCGGTATCAGGATTAGTCTGGCTGGCAAAATAAGTTGCACCACTAACTAAAGGTGTTGAAGAAGCAAGTACGCTTCCTCCTGTAGATGTTGCATACCATTTAATTTGATTTCCAATAACATAAGGTGCCAAATCAGCAACCGTAGAGGCCTGACAAAATTGAATAGAACCTAAAACCGCCGTTGGTTTTGAATAGATTGTCACTGTCACCGAAGGTCTGGTAGGACAATCACCCGCAATATCATCAGCATAGTAAACACCATCATTTAAAGCAAATGAATTTGACAAAGGAGTTCCTCCAGTAGAAGTTGTATACCATCTTATACCTCCGCCTGTATCAGTAGCAACTAAACTACCAACTATTGGCGATTGCGTATCACAAAATGACTGATTGGCATTGGCAATAGTCGGACATTGAGCAGACACTGTACTACTAATTCCAAAAAAGAATAATAGCAAAATAGCGTTGAAACAATATTTTTTGACAAGAGTAGTTATTCTCATAAGCAATTCAATTTAAACATCTTCAGAATTTTTTGGCTTCTCACTTGCTAAAAACCCACTCTCAACACATTAAAAAGAATGCTGTTTCTATAGTTTTATCCAAAGTAAAAATGCTTCTACTATATTACTCATAAAAATTAGCTCCCTATTTGACCAATTAAAATGTTATAAACAAAATAATCAACATTATTAACATTTATTCAACACGGACATCACATCTTATCTAATTGAAATAAAATACATTATAAATAAAAAATGAAATTTAATAGAGTTATCAATAATTTTAAGAAGTATTAAAAAAAGAAAATTGTTAATAAGTTTGCCCGTCATTGGGAACCTATTAACAATTAATTATTAAAACAGAACGGTATTTAAAACGGCAGTTGTTGCAGTTCTTTTGAAGCCAATTTAAACTCTGCTATTATCTCATCTATTATACTATTTACAGGTTTAATTTGATGAATTAACCCGGCAATTTGACCAATTTCTAATTCGCCTTCTACTAAATCACCCTCAAACATTCCGCGCTTGGCCCTGGCTCTTCCCAATAATATTTTTAAATCTTCGGGGGTTGGACATTGGGCATAAAGTTCTTGTATGTCGTTATAGAATTTGTTTTTAATCAAACGAACCGGAGCCAGTTCTTTTAACGTGAGTTGGGTATCACCTTCTTTGAGTTCGATAATCGTTTTTTTGAAATCTTCGTGAGCGGAACTTTCCACCGAAGCAGCAAATCGAGAACCCATTTGAACGCCATCAGCACCAAGAATCATGGTGGCCAACATACCGCGCCCGGTAGCAATTCCTCCAGCTGCAATTAAAGGGATAGCAATATTTTCTCTTACCATCGGAATCAAAGTGAGTGTTGTAGTTTCTTCTCTTCCGTTGTGTCCGCCGGCTTCAAATCCTTCTGCAACCACAGCATCTACTCCTGCTTCCTGAGCTTTTAGCGCAAATTTCGAACTGCTTACTACATGCACAACCGTGATACCATGTTCTTTTAAATGTGCTGTCCATGTTTTTGGATTGCCTGCGGAAGTGAAGACAATTTTCACTCCTTCTTCAATTATAATTTGAATAATTTCTTCAATATTAGGATACAACAAGGGTACATTGACCCCAAAGGGTTTGTCTGTAGCTTTTTTACATTTTTGAATGTGCTCCCGAAGCACATCAGGATACATAGAGCCGGCTCCTATCAAACCTAATCCTCCTGCATTGCTGACTGCACTGGCTAATTTATAACCGCTATTCCAAATCATCCCTCCTTGAATGATTGGATATTGTATATTGAAAAGTTGAGTGATTTTATTCATTAATTTTTAATGATTTTACCGGATTGTACTAACGAATTGCATTTTATTTTATAGAAATAAATTCCTGAAGTTAAAGCTTCTAATGAAATCGCTGCATTTGAATATTCGATACTTTTTTGAAGAACCAATTGTCCCAAAGCGTTATAAAAACTAACATTAGCCTGATCTGAATCAGCCGGAAACGATACAAAGAGTTTATCATACGCCGGATTTGGGTAAACCAAAAATTGTCCTTTAGCAGTATCGGTTACCGAAAGCGCTGTATCTAATGCCAACTGAAAATCGGGTATACCGTAACCATATTGATATGTAGGAAAGGAAAAACCATCAGCAGATTGTTTGACAAAATCGGTTATCTGTGCATTAGTTGCCCAAGGAACAGCTTGCCAAAAACTGGCTATAGCTCCGGCCAATATCGGACAGGAAAATGAGGTGCCGCTACCCGTTGCTATTGTTCCTGACATATTGGATAAAACAGCACTTTCGCCTTGCGCCATAACATCAGGTTTAATTCGCCCATCAAATGACGGCCCTATAGAACTGAAAGCTGCATAAGTTCGATCTGATTTTACTGCTCCTACCGTCAGTACATTTAAAGCATCCGCCGGAACTGCAATATTAGGGTTAGGTCCGGCTCCAGAATTTCCGGCACTTACTACACATATCATTCCGCGACTAAAAGCAATATCAGCTCCTTTTGAAATAAAGGAAGTATTGCCATTCATATCTTCATAAGTATAGCTATAACTTGGGTCATCGTATTGAAAATAGCCGAGCGAAGTTGTAATCACGTCCACACCGAGGCTATCAGCAAGTTCAGCTGCTTCTACCCAATAACTTTCTTCTACCGGATTTTCGGCCGCCGTGTCTTCGGTTATAAACAAATAGTATTGCGCATCCGGTGCGGTACCTACCAATTGATTTGGCACATAACCACCCATAGTCGAAAGCACCATTGTACCATGAGCGCCTCTGCTGTAAAAATTGGTATCGCCATCCACAAAATTGTATCCACCCAAAATCAGATTATTATCATGCAATCGTTGAAAAGGAGTTGCTGTATCTACATTGGGAAAACCCGCATCTAAGACAGCTATTATTTTTCCGGCACCCGTAAAATTTTGTTGGTGTAACAAATGAGCATTAAGCATTTGAATTTGGTTTGCGGAATTCCCATAAGCAAAAGTGGTATTCACATCCAAATTCTTGTTCACTTTACCGAGTACTTTTTTCTTGCTATTTGCCATCCTATTAGTACCATTCAAACTTTTATCTGCAAATTGAATATGATCTACAAAAGCTAAATCGGTTAAACTTTGAATATTGGCAATACTTCCCCTTACGTGAAGCGCATTAAACCATTTGGATTTGGCTTTTACCACAATTCCGTCAACTGCGATTACAGCATCAACATAGGGTTGATGAAGCGGAACATCTTTATTATCCAGTTCAATATTTTGATTTGCTCTTCTGTCTAAAGCTCTTTGGGAAAGCATTTCTAAAGGATTGTCGAAATAAAATTGTGCATTAGGTTTATCCGTAAAATAAACCCAAGCATCTTCTTGAGAAAAACTCAGTAAACTTGTAAATAGAAATGCAATAAAGAATATTTTTTTCATAGCCTTTATCCTTTTGGAAAGTGCTAATTTATGAAATTACTCCTGAACCCACTAATTCATCACCAATATTCCAAGCAACAAATTGTCCTTCAGTAATGGCGGATTGTGGTTCTTCAAAAGCAACATACAAGCCACTTTCAAATTGGTACAACATTGCTTTTTGCAACGCCTGACGGTAACGGATTCTCGCCATAACGGGCATTGATTCGCCAGTTTTCAAAGCTAAATCTTTTCGAATCCAATGAATTTCAGACGGCTGAACTCTCAACGTTTTTTTAAATAAACCCGGATGATTTGCCCCTTGACCTGTATAAATTGCATTTGATTTCACATCAGTAGCAATAATGAATAGCGCCTCTTTAGTTCCACCAACATTTAATCCTTTTCGTTGTCCGATAGTAAAATAATGAGCTCCTTGGTGTTTGCCCACTACTTTGCCATTTTCAGGAGCATAAGAAATGCCTTTAGCTTCAAAAATCAATTGCTCTTCTAAGGAATTGAACTCAGGAGTTGCTTGATGGTATATTGGATTATCGGCTGCAATTTCATAAATCAAACCTTCTTTAGGTTGTAATTGCTGTTGCAAAAACTCAGGCAAACGCACTTTCCCGATAAAGCACAACCCTTGAGAATCTTTCTTTTCGGCAGTAACTAAATCAAGTTGCAGTGCTATTTCGCGAACCTCAGGTTTAGTCAACTCCCCTATTGGGAATAAAGATTTGGCTAATTGTTCTTGTGATAGCTGACAAAGAAAATAAGATTGGTCTTTGTTATCGTCTTTTCCGGCTAATAGTTGATAAACCTGTTTTCCATCTACAGCTATTTCGCCTTTTCGACAATAATGTCCTGTTGCCACAAAATCAGCACCCAGACTCAAAGCGATTTTCATGAAAACATCAAATTTGATTTCCCGATTGCACAACACATCAGGATTTGGAGTTCTCCCCTGCTCGTATTCGTTGAACATATAGTCAACGATTTTTTCTTTGTATTGTTCGCTTAAATCAACGGTTTGGAAAGGAATTCCAAGTTTCTCAGCAACCAAAAGTGCATCGTTACTGTCTTCGAGCCACGGGCATTCGTTAGAAATGGTAACGGAATCATCGTGCCAATTCTTCATAAAAAGACCAATGACTTCATAGCCTTGTTCTTTTAACAAATAAGCGGCAACACTCGAATCAACCCCACCGGAAAGCCCAACAACAACTCTTTTCATTTTAAAGCAAAAAATTTTGCTGCAAAATTACTTGTTTATTTATTATTCTTCTAGCGGTTTAACTCTTTTTTGGAATTTCTTGCCTTGCTTGTTCATGTTGACATCTTTGAGTTTATTCTTTTCAAGAATTTTCCACATGCCTACTTTTTTTCCGTTTTTAAAAAGTCCTTTGCCGGCAATCTTATTGTCTGTAGTTCTAAAAATGGCCAAGCCTTCATATTGCCCATTAACATAGGTAGTTTCTTCCAATAAGACTCCATTCTCAGCATAACTTTTATAAGGTCCGTCTTTGATGCCGTTTTTATAAACAGTCTCTTCTGCAATTTTGCCGCTTTTGTAAAAAACTTTTCTGACTCCATCTAATTTTCCATTGGTGTATTTTTCAAGAGTCATGATTTCGGGAGAATCTTCGTGGTAATATTTCCATTCTCCTTCGAATTGCTTATTTACTACTTTTCCTTCACTTACTTTATTACTTTTTTGGTTAAAAAAAGTGGTATAACACGAATTATTTTGGGTATTAAATTCACGGGTAGCAATGACTGTTCCGGCTTTAGTATCATCAAAGAACTTGAATATTCCAACTTCTTTTCCATGGTCAAATGTGCCTTCATATCGAGGTCGTTTCGATTCTTCATAAATACCTTTCCAGACACCATGCTTATTGCCGTTTTCGTCTAGTTTATTAAAATCCTGGGCAAAGGAAACACTGTTGATGAATAAGAAAATCAGGATATACTTCATTTTAATTGTTTTTTATATAACGGCGAAATGTCAATTTTAGTATGCAAAAATAGCTCTAAAAATAAAAACCATTTCATTTTTTATCTCTGTAAAATCAATCTCGTCTTTCTTTTTAGCGCATTAAATTTTACAATTCTTATGAAATACTTATATACTTTAAAGATTTAGTTGTTAATTTAAATGAATATTTTTATATTTGGAAAAAATTAAACCTTACTATAGATGAAAAATTTAATGAAAAAAATTACCCTTGTAGCAATAGCTTTTCTAGCTTTTTCGTGTGCTAAACCAGAGGATGAAAAAACAGTAAAATCAGTTTCTATCGCTGAAATAGCTACAGTAACTCCAGAATTAAGCAGTTTTGTTGAAGCTTTAGACTTAACAGGTTTAACAGCAACTTTTGAAAACGAAGGAAACAATACCGTTTTTGTACCTAACAATGATGCTTTTGCAAACATGTTAAGCAGTATGGGATATGGCTCTTTTGAAGATATGGAAGCTGACAAACCAGGATTATTAGCTAACATTTTAAAATACCATGTTCTTCCAAATTCAAGAGTTTTATCAACAGATTTAACTGATGGGGCTACTGCAACAACTTTATTGGGAGAAACTATAACTGTTAACATTGATGTTGACACTACTACAAACACTGATAACATTTCAATTACAGACCAAAATGACCTTACCGGAAATGATTCAAATATCATCGCAAGAGACATCAAATGTTCAAACGGTACGATTCACTTAATTGACAATGTTTTATTACCTGCTCCACCAGCAGACTAACAATAAAATAAACACAAAAAAAGGCTACCTAATCAGGTAGCCTTTTTTATGACTAAAATTCTGAAGTTATCTACTATTGCTACTTTGCTCAATCAACAATAGTTTATGGAATATATTTTTAACACTTGTAAAACTCCTGACGTTGTTCCTCATTTGACAATCTATTCTTTAATGGATATTGAAAAACGGTTTTAGATGAGCTACTAAACTAATATTACAAAAGCTTAGTTATTCGGAAGTTTAGCTCCTGATTCTGCAAAGCAAAATCTATGGCTAAGAATAGATTTACTCATATTTCAGTACTCGATATAATCATATGACAACAATAAAAAACTCCGCTTAAATATATTATTTAAGCGGAGTTTTTTATTTAAGCTTTGAGTCTTATTTCTTTTTATTCTGTAATTGTTTCTGCGCTTCGGCTTGTTCCATCATTTCGCGCATCTTTTTTTGGAATTTACCTTCGGCTTTTGGCTTGGTTTTATTCTCCTGAATCTGAGCGTGAATCTTGTCGCTATCGATGAAATACTTTTTAATGACAATCATAATTCCGATGGTGATTAAGTTGGAAATAAAGTTATACAAACTCAATCCCGAACCATAACTATTGAAGAATATTAACATCATTACCGGCGAAACATAAATCATAATTTTCATGATTTTCCCCATATCCGGCATACCGTCTTGTGGTGGTTGCGCCATGGCTTGATCGCCCGATGTCATTTTCATATAGAAGAAGATAGCAATAGCCGCCAAGATTGGGAACAAACTGATATGATCTCCGTATAACGGAATGTGGAATGGTAACTTTGCAATTTGGTCAAATGAAGATAAGTCATTCGCCCAAAGGAAACTTTTTTGTCTCAACTCAAATGCCGACGGGAAGAACTGGAATGAGGCATACATGAACGGTATTTGAATCAGTGCCGGGATACAACCTGCCATTGGATTAACTCCGGCTTTGTTGTATAACTTCATGGTTTCCTGTTGCTTCTTCATTGGATCTTTTTTGAATTTTTCTCCAATCTCCATAATCTCCGGACGCAATACCTTCATCTTTGCTTGCGACAAAAATGATTTGAACGTTATTGGCGACATGGCCACTTTGATTAAAATAGTGAAGATAATAATGGCAATTCCTAAGCCCATAAACGAACTCAAAAATCCAAATAGCGGAATGAAAATAAACTTATTTATCCAACCAAAAATACCCCAGCCCAGCGGTATGATTTTGTCAAATCCTCTATCGCATTCTTTCAACGTTTTGTAATCTGTTGGCCCGAAGTACCAATTCATTTTATAATCTAACTCTCCATTCGTAGCTATTAAAGGAAGATTAGCTCTAAATTGTTTGGTATAAGTGGTGTCAATTTTTTCGTCGTTTACTAAATTGTTAGAATGCAATTTTGAAGTAGCAAAGGGTGTTTTAGTGGCCAAAATGGTAGAGAAGAAATGTTGTTTGAATGCTACAAAAGTAACTTTCTCCGGAGTTTCTTCTTTATCTTTCCCCTGCCCTACATAGTTGTCTTTTCCTTCTTCATATTCATAACGAATGTCGGCATAACGGTTTTCATATGTAATACTTTTTTCGTTGCGGTAGGTTTTCATGTCCCATTGCAAATCGATTGGCTTAGTGGTATTCAAAACCGAATTCATCCCTTGTGAATGAATATCAAAATCAACTAAATATTGTTTTGGTGCCAATACATATTTGTATTCTAAATACTCGTTAGCTCCTGATTTTAGTTTCATCGACAAAATCTGATTTGCACCTGACTTGGTTAAAGTAGGTTCAAAAAATAAATCTTTTGTATTTAAAACGCGGTTGTCTTTGGTTTGCAACTGAAGATTAAAACTGGCATTGTTGTCTTTTATCAATTCAACCAATTTACCTGAATCTTTGTTGAATCGTTCAAAATTTTTCAAAGTCGCTTCTACGATGTACCCTCCTTTGTTGGCTATTTTAAGCTTGATAAGGTCGTTTTCTAAAGTCGTAAAATCGTCTTTGGCTGAAGGTAAAGTTGCCGAGTAAGCGAAACTTCCTAAAGAGCCTTGTAGTTTTTGTATTTTAACCGAATCAGCAACGGTAGTATCGGTGATGGTTTTAGCCATTTCCTGTGTTGGTGTTGACACCGATTTGGCCTTGGCCTCTTTCTCTGTTTTAGCTTTTTCCTGTTGCTCTTTTAACTCGGTTTGTCTGTTGTTATACATCATCCACATGATGACAACGAAGATTAAACCAAAACCGATTATCGAATTAAAATCAAATTTCTTTTTTTCCATTATTTACTTATTTGTCATAAGTGACAACTCGAGGGCCATCACTCTATTTTTTATGTTTTACCATTGCGGCCACAAAGCTAACAAAAATAGGATGCGGATTAGCAACTGTACTCTTATATTCCGGATGGTATTGAACGCCGATGAAAAAAGGATGATTTTCCAACTCTACAATTTCTACCAAACCGGTATCCGGATTTATGCCCGATGCTTTTAAACCGGCACTTTCTAATTGTTTTTTATAGTCATTATTGTATTCATAACGGTGACGGTGACGCTCCTCAATTTGGGTTTTTCCATAAATTTGGTGCGCTAAAGTACCTTCCTTGATATCGCATTTCCAAGCCCCTAAACGCATCGTTCCTCCTTTATCCGTGATTGTTTTTTGATCTTCCATTAAGGAAATCACCGGGTTCTTGGTTTCTTCGTTCATCTCGGTTGAATTGGCTTCTTTCAAGCCTAACACTGTTCTTGAATACTCGATGACCGCCATTTGCATTCCCAAACAAATTCCGAAAAAAGGAATATTGTTTTCACGAGCATAGCGAACGGTTTCTATTTTACCTTCTATCCCTCGACCGCCAAATCCTGGTGCTACCAGTATTCCATCCAATCCTTGTAATTGTTCTGCAGCTGTAGCCTCATCAATATATTCAGAGTGAATGCTGACAACATTTACTTTCGTTTGATTGGCTGCACCGGCATGTATAAAAGCTTCTAAAATTGATTTATACGAATCTTGCAATTCTACATATTTTCCAACTAAACCAACATTGACCGTTTGTTTCGGATGTTTTAATCGATGTAAAAAAGTATTCCAAGTTTTTAAATCGGGTGCCGCTTTTTTGGGTAAATTTAATTTCTTTAACGCAACGATATCTAAACCTTCTTCCAACATTAAATTGGGTACTTCATATATTGTAGAAGCATCAATAGACTGAATAACCGCTTCGCGTTTTACGTTGCAGAACAAGGCTAATTTTTGACGCAATTCGTCTGACAGTTCATGTTCCGTTCGGCAAACTAAAATATCCGCTTTGATTCCGCTTTCCATCAAGGTTTTTACGGAGTGTTGCGTTGGTTTTGTTTTTAATTCTCCGGCAGCAGCCAAAAACGGAATTAAAGTTAAATGAATGACGATGCTATTCTCTTCTCCTAATTCCCAAACCAATTGACGCACCGATTCGATATAAGGCAACGATTCGATATCACCTACCGTTCCTCCGATTTCTGTTATTACGATGTCAAAATTGCCCGATTTCCCGAGCAACTGCATGCGTTCTTTAATTTCATTAGTAATGTGTGGCACCACCTGAACGGTTTTCCCAAGAAACTCCCCTCTTCTTTCTTTTTCAATAACGGAAAGATATACTCTTCCGGTAGTTACGTTATTGGCTTGCGAAGTTGGAACGTTCAAGAATCGCTCGTAATGTCCTAAATCCAAATCTGTTTCGGCACCGTCATCTGTTACGAAACACTCGCCGTGTTCATAAGGATTTAGTGTTCCGGGATCGACATTGATGTAAGGATCAAATTTCTGAATAGTCGTTCTGTAGCCTCTGCCTTGTAGCAATTTGGCCAAAGATGCAGCGATAATGCCTTTTCCCAAAGAAGAGGTCACACCGCCGGTAACAAAAATGTATTTTGTTTGTGTTTGATTCATTGTAGTTGTAGTTGTGTTGTGTATGGTTGTTGTAAAAAACGAGGCAAAAATACAATATTAAAGTCAATTTGAAGATGAGTAAATTTGAAAATTTGAAAATGATAAGTTAGGCTTAGTTAGACACCCTCTTCAAATCTTCAAATTGTTTAATTTTCAAATCAAATTGGTTTCGGGTATTGCTTTTTAATGTTACGTACCAACTGTTCCAACCCATTTAATTTGAGTTCGTAAACGAGTTGCAATTGCTCACCGAGTTGGCCTTTGGGAAACCCTTTATTGCTGTACCACACCACATAATATTCGGGTAAATCAATAAGATAATAGCCTTCGTATTTACCGAAGGGCATTTTAGTATGAGCGAGTTTGATGAGGAGTTGCTGTTGGGAGTTCAAGTTTATTTCCAATTGAAAACAATTACCCTTTTGATATCGGGATGCAAACTGTAATGCACCGGACAGGTCATACCCGTGCGTTCCAAAATAATCTTGGTCTTGTCATTAACATTTGCCAACATATGGAAGGTAACGTGGATTTCAGCTATACGTCTGGGTTCTGTCGCCATTACTTTGGTTACCTCCGCAGTAGAACCGGACAAATCCACTTCCATTTCGCGTGCTTTTATTCCCATAACGGTAAACATGCAACTGGCAAGACCATTGGCAACGGTATCCGTTGGTGAAAAGGCTTCCCCTTTTCCGTTATTATCCAGCGGAGCATCTGAAATGATTTCGCTGCCGGATTGTAAATGAATGGAAGACGTTCGTAAATCGCCTAAATAGGTAACTTTGGATGTTGCCATCATAATGCTTCTTTAATCGTTAAATCGGTGTCGTAATACAAGATATAAATTCCTTTGTTAGAATAACCGGCTGTGGCATTTAACACATAGTCAAATTTGTTTTCAATTTGCTCCGAAGGATTGCTTAATACCGTTTCTTCAAAAGGCTTATCCTGAGACAAACGCAGCAACGTATCAAACGTCACATCGAACCCTCTGATGGCGTATTGGTTTGGCAAAATCTTATTCAGCTTTTTATATTTGGCATCAAACTGGTTGGCTTCTACTGTTTCGTTTGGACGGGAAAGAGAGGGATACAATAGTTTCAGTTTTGTCAATCGGGTTAATGTTACTTCTTCAAAATCTAGAGTTTCATTCGGCTCCATAATTACCAATTGTACCTGATAGTCTTTTTGCGCATTGAGCATAGCCGTTGTTGTGGCCAAAATCATTCCGGTGCTTTCAGAAGCTATGACTACGTAGTTCAGTTTGTCTTTTTGAAATAAAGCCTTTAAACTATCCGCAACAAAGCCTCCCTTTTCGCTTAAACCAACGATTCGAACTCCTTTTTGCATTTCCTGAATGTATTGCTTTATGCTTCCTTTTTTAGGGTCGACAACCGCTATGATGTTTCCACCTTTGGCTCGCATGTAATTGAAAATAGAGCTACGCAACATATCATTGGACGGCATTGATTGATATAAGTTGGGAAACTTTCTCCCTACCTCTTTTGATAGTGGCGAAATAACCGGTGTTTTAGAAACCGTCAGCAAATCAGCCAGCTTTTCCGCATTAGATTGATAGAACGGTCCCACTATAGCGTCCATAGTAGTTAAGTTATTTTGTTCGATTAAGGCTGCTACATTGGAACTGCTTTTGGTTTCCTGCGAATCCAATATTTTAATATCAATATTCAATCCTAATACCTTGGCAGAATCAATGGCCATCAAAGCCCCTGAATAAAAATCTAAAGTAAGATTCAGGAACTTGTCTTTTTTCAAACGCGCCTGAGTGGTGTTAACCGTGTCACTTTCAATCTTGCTGATATTAAATGGAAAAAGTAATGCGAGTTGTTTCCTCGCATTAGTGTTGATCTTTTTCATCAAATTTCCTTGTCCTTGTTCTTTAGCCGGGACGGGGACTTCTTTTTTGGAAATAATGGGAACTCTCAGAATCATACCGGTTTTTACACCTCTTTTTAATTCGGGGTTGAGTTCTAACAATTCGCTTTCTGACATACCATAATCGGTAGCGATGCTTGAAATAGTTTCGTTAGGTTTTACCACATATTCCTGTAAATATTTTTTACCACTTGAGGTTGGCGTAACTTCTTTTTGCTTGATACCCGAAACCGTTGGCGTTTCTGCATGAGCCGCCGGTAAGGGTGTGGTACCCGAAACCACTAGTTTCATTCCGATTGGGAAGCTGGTCAAAATTTGCGGATTTAGTTGCTCTAACTCCTCTATGGTCATTCCGTATCGTTTAGAAATCCCGTATTTAGTTTCTTTTGGTTCAATGATATGAATAGTCGTTTCGCCTTTCGGACTTGCTTTTGGTTCTTCTTTTACAACCGGTTTTGGTGTTTCCTTAACAGGTTCTTTGGTTACAACCGGTGCTGAAACTACTGCAGTTGCTATACCGGTAGACGCCGGTATTTTGATATTTTGACCTATTTTCAAACCATTATTCAACAAATCACCATTGGCAGCTTTTATCTCATCAATAGTAACATTGTATTGTTTTGAGATGCTGTATAAGGTTTCTTTAGGTTGAACCAAGTGCGTTGTTGGCGGATTCCCTTTGGGTTGTGTTACCGATGCTGTAGTTGCTATAACACTAGTAGGCGGAATCAACAATACGCTATTTAACTGAATACCGTTTTGAGAATCAGGATTGAGTTTGTAAATATCAAAAGGGTTACCTTGTATTTCTGTGCAATGATGTTAACAGTTTCTCCTTTACTAACCGTGTGCTTGATGTATTTTTCTTGCTTGGCCGAAACGGTCAAAACAAATGAAAATACGGTTAGAAGTATTGAAAAAAGAATGCGGTTTTTCATGTACTAATTATTTTATTTATGGCTAAAATTAACAAATCTTTTTTATTTCAAAGCAAATAACCGATTTTTTTTAACCGTTTGTCGAGAAAGTGAGTATTACTCCCACTCTATCGTGGCCGGTGGTTTTGAACTGATGTCATAAACAACGCGGTTTACTCCTTTAACTTTATTGATGATTTCGTTAGAGATTTTCATTAAAAAATCATAGGGCAAATGCACCCAATCCGCTGTCATTCCGTCGGTTGACTCAACGGCACGAAGGGCTACTACTTTTTCATAAGTTCGTTCATCGCCCATTACTCCGACACTATTTACCGGAAGTAAAATGGCTCCGGCTTGCCAAACTTTATCGTATAAGCCGTGTTCTTTTAAACCGTTGATAAAAACGGCGTCAACTTCTTGAAGGATTCTGACCTTCTCCGGTGTGATGGCGCCTAATATTCTTATGGACAAACCGGGTCCGGGGAAAGGATGTCTGCCTAAAAGTTCGTCATCAATACCTAATGTTTTGCCTACGCGACGCACTTCATCTTTGAAAAGCATACGCAAAGGTTCAACGATTTGGAGTTTCATATAATCGGGTAAGCCTCCTACGTTGTGGTGTGACTTGATGGTGGCTGAGGGCCTTTGACTGAAACGGATTCGATTACATCCGGATAAATGGTGCCTTGAGCCAGCCATTTTACATTCTCAATATGGTGTGCTTCGTCATCAAAGACTTCGATGAAGACACGGCCAATAGCTTTCCGCTTAGCTTCCGGGTCTTCGATACCGTCAAGAGCTGATAGAAAACGTTCTGAAGCATCTACTCCTTTTACGTTTAAGCCCATGTCTTTGTATTGGTGCAGTACATTTTCGAATTCATTTTTGCGCAGCAGACCGTTATTGACAAAGATGCAATAGAGGTTTTTACCAATGGCTTTGTGCAGTAAAACAGCAGCTACTGTTGAATCTACTCCGCCTGATAGACCTAGCACTACTCTATCCTCTTTTACTTTTTCCTTTAGTTCTTTTACGCAATCATCAACAAAAGCGTTGGGTGTGAAGTTTTGCGGCACTTGGGCAATCTTGACTAAGAAGTTTTCGAGGATTTGTTTGCCGTCAGTAGAGTGATATACTTCGGGGTGAAACTGAATGGCATAAGTGGTTTCGCCTTGTATGCGATAAGCGGCATTGGCTACGTCTTTGGTACTGGCAATCAACACGCCATTGGTAGGCAGTTGTTTGATGGTATCGCTGTGGCTCATCCAAACTTGAGAATTCAGGGCTACTTCATCCATAAAATTTTCGTCGTCTTTGATGAACGACAAGTTGGCTCTACCGTATTCGCGGATGTTGCTTGGGGCTACTTCGCCACCATTGAAGTGGGCTAAATATTGGGCACCATAACAAACGGCGAGCAAAGGGAGTTTGCCACGAATTTGGGATAAATCAGGATGAGGAGCATCTTCGGCTCTTACGGAATAAGGGCTACCGGAAAGGATAACCGCTTTGTAGGGTGATAAATCATTGGGAAAATGATTAAAAGGGAAGATTTCGCAGAAGATATTCAATTCCCTTACGCGGCGTGCAATTAGTTGTGTGTATTGCGAGCCGAAATCTAAAATAAGTACGTTGTGTTGCATGTGCAAAAGTACTATTCTCCTTTGAAAAATAAAAACCCAATCCCCGAATATAAAAATAAAATAAAATAACACCAACCCCAACAACACCCCAACCAAACAAAAACACCCGACAACGCATAGCCGCTGTCGGGTGTCATTTCTATTCAAAAAAAGTAATTACTCTTTAATTATCTTTTCAGTCATGACGCCATTCGCCGTCGTCACTTTCAGGAAATAAATCCCGTTAGCATACCCCGATAAGGCCAAAGTATCCTGCAGCCCATTGCTGAGTTGCGTCAACAACTGCCGCCCGTTTACATCAAATAACTGCAGCGAACGCAACAACTGCTTACTGCTCACAAGGACACTATGCGTGGCCGGGTTCGGAGATAAAGTCACCCCCGCAGCAAGCGACTGCTCCGGTACCCCCAGCACCTGAAACGTCGTTGTCGCCGTGTTGGTAACTATCGGAAAATTATAATCAAAATAAATCGAAGCAGTATTCATAACGGCATCCCCCGCCGTCAACGTACTCTTGGTTTTAATTTTAAAAATAACACTGCCGTCATTAACGGAATCCGCTGTACCCAAATTGATGTAGTCAAACAAAAACGTAACCGTATTACCTTCAATACGAGTAACCATCGGATGGGAATTATACAACACCTGCAACGATTGAATATCAAAACGGGTAGTGTCAATGACATCCTTTACCACCACAAACGTAGCCGGCGCCGTACCGGTGTTTTCAAAATGAATGTCATAATGCAAATAATCCCCTGTTTTCGTCACCGATACCTGATCTCCCTCCAAACAAATCTTGCCGTTAGGATCATACGACCCTTCTATGACTTGTCTGAAATCAAAAACATTATCCGCCGGAGTAGCATCACCAACCAATGGATGCACTTCCGCATGAAACTGCAATACGTCTCCAATAATAGCCGGCGGAGTATCCGTGGGCGAATTAACATTAAAAATCACGATAAAACTTCTGCTCTCAAAAGGAAACAAGTTGGCAAAATTCCATTGCAACAACCCGCTGCTTTGGATATCCGGTGCCGGAGTAGCTGGCACATAATCCAACAACCCATCATCATACCCCAACGATACATCACCCGAAAGTATTTGATTCCCCTTGTTTTTATAGGTTACCAAATAGTAAGCATCAAACCCCGGACGCGCTGGCTTGTTCATAGCCGGTGATACGACAACTTCCAAATCCGGATGAACCCCATTGGCAGCAATACAAAAATTCTGTATCTGAGCATTGCTGTTCAGAAAGGGAAAAGTAACATTGGTAGAAGGCGGAGTTACCGTGAACCAACTCGGATTCTCCAATTGAGTCGTTACCGTATAAGCACCCGTACTGGCAAATAAGCGGTAACTACCATCCGTGTTGGGATATACCCCACTACTGTCGTTAGGCCCCGTCAAATCAATACGAATACAATTCGGAAACAAAGGGTCTGCAGCATCACAACCATTATTGTTATAATCAAAAACAACCTCCCCAAAAAGACTGTTGTAATTCCCACCCGGTGTAAAAGAACAATACGAACTCACCACCGTAGTAGGGTTGGCCGCCGCCTGAATACTGGCTATCTGGAGCTCATCAGCACAGATGTAATTCAAATCCGGATTGCCCGAGATATTCAACACTTCATCTATCCCGTTCTTTATATATAAAGTACCCAGCGCATTCCAACTGCAATCCAAATTCGCAAGATAGGGATACTGGTTCAAATCAAGGGTACTGATTTGGTTGTGCTGAATATACAATTGCTGCAACAAAGGGTTTTGCGACAAATCAATCGTAGTCAATGAACAGTTATTACAAGCCAATACCGTAAGCTGGGTATTATGGGATACATCCAACCACCCAATAGGATTAGGCCCACATAATAATTTACCCAACCATATATTAGCGCTAACATCGAGAGTCGTAATCGCATTATCACCACAATCCAAATAACTCAAATAAGGATTATGAGAAACATCCAAAGCGGTCAATTGATTGTACGAACATTGCAAATGACCTAAATTCGGAAGATGGGTAACATCCAAAGAGGTCAAGGCGTTTTGAAAACAAGCCAAACTGGCAATATGCGTATTGTGTGTCACATCCAGCGAAGTAATACCATTATGAACACAGTTTAAGGTAAAAAGGTTTACATTGTGAGTAACATCCAGTGCCGCTATGTAATTATTGGCACAATTTAAAGTTACCAGATTGGGATTATTCGCTACATTCAATGCCATCAAATAATTAGCTTCACACTCCAACCGCTCCAACAACAAATTTTGTGAAACATCCAAAGTACCCAAAAAACAACCGGTACATAATAGTTTTTTAAGCTGGGTATTCTGACTGACATTCAAAAAGCTCAAATGATTCAAACTACACTTAAAAAACTCCAAATTAGCAAACGAAGCAATCCCGGTAACATCCGCAATATTGGCATTATCCACAAACAACTCCTTTATCTGTAACGCCTCACTCACCTGAATCTGCCCGTCATTGTTCGCATCAATGGCAATATAGTTGCCGGCCAAATTCATAGCGATCGGATTAGTCGGACTGGCCGATAATAATTTCGCTTTAAAATTGGCATCCGGTATAGTCACTACTTGTGCTCCGGCCATACCAAATACTAACAATAACAATAAGTACATTTTTTCATAAGTTACTTTAATAAAGTGAAAAATAAGTGTTTACCAATAGAATGGCATCTAAGTTATAAAAAAATACTGAATAATTTTCTGAAAGTAGTTTTAAACGTTTCCAACATCGCTATCGCTTGTTCAAAATCCACTCCTATTGGCACTCAAAGACCCTAAAAGCATAAACACCAACACGATTCTTACAAAAAATAGCACCACATCAATCCCCTCCTACAAACCACCTCAAAAACACCATTCCGTCAATCCCTCTAAAATCAAGGACTCCAGCTCTTCCTACAAACCCTCAAACACTAACCCCTTTATATAGAGTTTACATAAAGGTTATACAAAGCTTATATTCCCCTTATACCCACCTTATACTCCCTTTACACTTCCCTTATAAACCCTCGCCCACACCCCATCACTCCATAAAAAAACCCGAAGGATGCTGTATCCTTCGGGTAGTTATATCTTGTAAGAAGCGTACCGTTTCCTATTTAAAAGCATTCAATCCGGGAAAGTAAGCCGTGTCTCCCAATTCCTCCTCTATACGCAACAACTGATTGTATTTTGCCATACGGTCTGAACGCGAAGCCGAACCGGTTTTGATTTGACCACAATTTAAAGCTACGGCTAAGTCAGCAATGGTGTTGTCTTCGGTTTCACCTGAACGGTGCGACATTACTGAAGTGTAGCCGGCATTGTGTGCCATGTTTACGGCAGCGATAGTCTCGGTTAAGGTTCCGATTTGGTTTACTTTTACCAAGATGGAATTAGCGATTCCTTTTTCGATACCGGTAGACAATCTTTCTACGTTGGTTACAAATAAATCGTCGCCTACTAATTGGGTTTTGTTTCCGATTAATTCGGTCAAGTATGCCCAGCCTTCCCAGTCGTCTTCGTACATACCGTCTTCGATAGATATGATTGGGTAATTGGCTGCTAATGACGCTAAATATTCAGCTTGTTCTTTGGAAGTTCTTACTTTTCCGGTAGCGCCTTCAAATTTAGTGTAATCGTATTTTCCGTCTACATAAAACTCAGAAGCGGCACAATCTAAAGCAATCATTACTTCGTCACCGAATTTGTAGCCCGCATTTTCTACTGCTTTTTTGATAGTATCTAAAGCATCTTCAGTACCTCCTGCTAAGTTTGGAGCAAAACCACCTTCATCACCAACGGCTGTTGAAAGGTTTCTGTCGTGCAATACTTTTTTCAGGTTGTGGAAAATCTCTGTTCCCATTTGCATAGCGTGGGTAAAGTTTTTGGCTTTTACCGGCATAATCATAAACTCTTGGAATGCGATTGGAGCATCAGAGTGTGACCCTCCGTTGATGATGTTCATCATAGGTACCGGTAAGGTATTGGCAGAAACCCCACCTACGTATCGGTATAATGGCAACCCTAATTCGTTAGCTGCTGCTTTAGCCACCGCCAAAGAAACGCCTAAAATAGCGTTAGCACCCAAATTGGATTTGTTAGGCGTAGCGTCTAATTCAATCATTAATTGGTCGATGTGATTTTGTTCAAATACTGACACGCCCATTAATTCGGGAGCTATAGTTTGATTTACATTCTTAACCGCTTTCGAAACGCCTTTGCCCATGTAGGCTTTTCCGCCATCACGCAATTCAACCGCTTCGTGTTCGCCGGTTGAAGCACCACTGGGTACAGCGGCACGACCTAATACGCCGTTTTCGGTTACTACATCTACTTCTATGGTTGGATTTCCTCGAGAGTCAAGGATTTGTCTTGCGTGTACTTTGATGATAATACTCATTATTTTTATTTTAAATTTTGAATTTTAAATGTTGAATTCTGAATTTTGAATTACAAATATATTCTATCTCATTTTAATTCTTACCCGAAAGCCTTTAATGTTATTAACGCAATCGTTTTAGTGGATTAAACCGTTTGTAAACTTTTGGCATTCTTAATATTGGTCACAAACTCATCAAACAAATAAGACGAATCATGTGGCCCCGGACTAGCTTCGGGGTGGTATTGTACCGAGAAACACGATTTTGATTTCATACGCATACCGGCTACCGTATTGTCGTTGATGTGGTAGTGTGTGATTTCTAAATCGGGATGCTTTTCCAGTTCTTCTCTGTTGACAGCAAATCCGTGGTTTTGTGAGGTGATTTCGCCTTTTCCTGTTAGGATGTTCATTACCGGATGATTTATTCCTCTGTGACCGTTAAACATCTTGTAAGTAGACACTCCGTTGGCCAATCCGATAATCTGATGTCCTAAACAAATACCGAAAACCGGTTTATCGGAAGCAATCATTTGTTGAGCCACAGCAATCACACCTTCTAAAGGTTCAGGGTCACCAGGGCCGTTGGATAAAAAATAACCATCAGGGTTAAATGCTTTAAGTTCTTCGAAACTGGTGTTGTATGGAAATACTTTGATGTAGCAATCTCTTTTGTCTAGGTTTCTTAAGATGTTTCTTTTGATGCCTAAGTCGAGTGCTGCAATTTTATAAGTGGCCTTTTCCTCTCCGAAAAAGTAGGGCTCTGTAGCCGAAACTGTTGAGGCCAATTCTAAGCCTTTCATATCGGGTACGTTGGCCAATTGTTGTTTCAGTTCCTCTATCGGCGTTTCGTCTGTACAAATCACAGCGTTTTGAGCACCGTTGTCGCGGATGTAACTTACCAACGCACGAGTATCTACATCGGAGATGCAGATTAGGTTTTGTTTTTCGAAATAGTCGTAGAGGTTGCTTTCGGAATCGGGGCGTGAATGGTTGAAGCTGAAATTTTTGCAGACCAATCCTGAGATCATGATTTTATCGGATTCGACTTCGTTGGCGTTTACACCGTAGTTCCCGATGTGCGGGTTGGTGGCTACCATGATTTGGCCGAAATAAGACGGGTCGGTGAAAATTTCCTGATAGCCGGTCATACCGGTGTTGAAGCAAACTTCGCCGAAGGTTT
Source organism: Flavobacterium phycosphaerae (assembly GCF_010119235.1). Taxonomy (NCBI): domain Bacteria; kingdom Pseudomonadati; phylum Bacteroidota; class Flavobacteriia; order Flavobacteriales; family Flavobacteriaceae; genus Flavobacterium; species Flavobacterium phycosphaerae. The sequence goes on from NZ_JAAATZ010000001.1 coordinate 377,872, forward strand.
TGCCTGAAATTCCGATTGATTTTCCGTAGAAGATGGTGCCGTCTGCCAGTAGTAAGATGGCTTGTGGTCGTGTTGTGTATTTCATTGTAGTTGTGTTATGGACAACTCGAGAGTTGTCCGTACTTGTTGTGTGGCAAAATTAAAGTTTTCTGTTTAAATTCTAAATGGATTTATGAAAGTTTATAAACATTCCTATTGATTCCTTTTTAGCCCCGATGGGAGTGGCTACCGTGTAGCGCGGACAGCGGGAAAATGGATTACTGACAAAGCCCAAGCCATTCGCTCCTAAAAAGCATAAAAAAAAGGATAAACATAAATGCTTATCCTTTTAGTATTTGAGTTGGCAATCATTATGCCTCTTCTTCTTTTGATTCTTCATCAGTAGCAGGTGCCTCAGGAGCTTCTTCTGCAGCAGGAGTTTCTTCAACTTCTGCTACCGGAGTTTCCTCAACAACTACTGGAGTTTCAACCTCTGCAGCAGGAGTTTCAACAACTTCTTCTACGATTGGAGCTACTTCTTCTTTAACTTCTTCTACTTTTGGAGCAGCTGGAGCGGCCACTGGAGCAGTCGTTTTCTTAGCACGACGTGTTCTTCCTTTTTTCTCCTCTTTTTTACCTCCGTTGTAAAGTTCGTTGAAGTCTACCAATTCGATCATTGCCATATCAGCGTTATCTCCAAGACGATTACCCATTTTGATGATACGAGTGTATCCACCCGGACGGTCACCAACTTTAGCGGCTACTTCTCTGAACAATTCTGTTACAGCATATTTGTTACGCAAGTAAGCGAAACAGATACGACGATTGTGAGTTGTATCTTCTTTAGATTTTGTTACTAATGGCTCAACGAATTGTTTAAGCGCTTTAGCTTTAGCAACAGTGGTGATGATACGTTTGTGCTCGATAAGAGAACATGCCATATTAGCCAACATAGATTTTCTATGTCCTGTCTGTCTGCTTAAATGATTTACTTTTTTTCCGTGTCTCATGACGTACTTTTTTTAACCTTCATCTTGCTACAATCCGCTTTGGAGAGCAAAATATGAAGTAATTTATTCTTTATCTAATTTGTATTTACCTAGGTCCATTCCGAAAGTAAGATTCTTGTTGGCAACCAATTCGTCTAACTCAGTTAGCGATTTTTTACCGAAGTTACGGAACTTCATTAAGTCATTTTTGTTGAAAGATACTAAATCTCCAAGGGTGTCAACTTCTGCTGCTTTTAAGCAATTCAAAGCTCTTACTGATAAATCCATATCGACAAGCTTAGTTTTAAGCAATTGTCTCATGTGTAATGATTCTTCGTCGTAAGACTCAGTTTGAGCAATTTCATCAGCTTCCAAAGTAATTCTCTCATCAGAGAATAACATAAAGTGGTGAATTAGAACTTTAGCAGCTTCTGTTAAAGCATCTTTTGGATTAATTGAACCATCAGTTTTGATTTCAAAAACTAATTTTTCGTAATCTGTTTTTTGCTCCACACGGAAGTTTTCAATGGCATATTTTACATTTTTTACCGGAGTAAAAATAGAGTCTGTAAAAATAGTACCGATGGCTGCGTTTTGTTTTTTGTTTTCCTCTGCAGGAACATAACCACGACCTTTCTCGATGGTTAATTCCATGTTCAGGTTTACTTTACTGTCAAGGTTACAAATTACCAACTCCGGGTTCAATACTTGAAAACCAGAGATGAATTTTTGAAAATCGCCCGCAGTAATTTGGTCTTTTCCTGAGATAGAGATAGAAACTGTTTCATTATCTACATCTTCGATCTGACGTTTGAAACGTACTTGTTTTAGATTTAAGATAATTTCAGTAACATCCTCAACAACTCCTGAAATGGTAGAAAACTCATGCTCTACACCTTCGATACGAACCGAAGTGATGGCATAACCTTCTAACGCAGAAAGTAAAACTCTTCTAAGTGCATTACCAACAGTCAATCCGTATCCCGGTTCTAAAGGTCTGAATTCAAACTTACCTTCAAAATCGGTTGAATCGATCATGATAACTTTATCGGGCTTCTGAAAATTAAATATTGCCATAATTTAGACTAATGTCAATTATTATTTGTTGTACAACTCTACGATTAATTGTTCTTTAATGTTTTCCGGAATTTGAAGTCTTTGCGGAACAGAAACGAAAGTTCCTTCTTTGGTATCATTATTCCAAGTAATCCACTCGTATACGTGTGAAGAATTGGCTAATGAACGCTCGATAGCTTCAACAGATTTAGATTTTTCACGAACCGCAACTTTGTCGCCTGGTTTTAAGTGGTAAGAAGGAATGTTAACCAATTCTCCGTTCACAGTGATGTGACGGTGAGAAACGATTTGTCTTGCTGCTCTTCTTGAAGGCGCAATTCCCATTCTGAACACTACGTTATCTAATCTTGCTTCACATAATTGTAAAAGGATTTCACCCGTTACACCTTTAGAAGCTGCTGCTTTTTCAAAAAGGTTTCTGAATTGTTTTTCTAAAATTCCATAAGAATATTTAGCTTTTTGCTTCTCCATTAGCTGAACAGCGTACTCAGATTTTTTACCTCTTTTTTTAGCCATCCCGTGTTGTCCAGGAGGATAATTTCTTTTTTCGAAGGATTTGTCTTCTCCGAAGATTGCTTCGCCGAATTTACGAGCAATTTTAGTTTGTGGACCAGTATATCTTGCCATTTTAAATTGTTTTAAGATTGAGATTATGAATTCAGGTCACATCCTTCGATAATCTGTTAGCCAATCTTGTGTTATACTATAATTATACTCTTCGTCTTTTAGGAGGACGACATCCGTTGTGTGGCATTGGAGTAACGTCGATGATTTCGGTTACTTCAATTCCTGAGTTGTGAATTGATCTGATAGCAGACTCACGTCCGTTACCTGGTCCTTTCACATACACTTTTACTTTTTTAAGTCCAGCTTCTAATGCTACTTTTCCGCAATCTTCTGCTGCCATTTGAGCTGCGTACGGAGTGTTCTTTTTAGAACCTCTGAAGCCCATTTTACCAGCTGAAGACCAAGAAATAACTTCACCTTTTTTATTAGTTAAAGAGATGATGATATTGTTAAAAGTTGCATTAATATGCGCTTCTCCCGTTGATTCAACGATAACTTTACGTTTTTTTGTGGTCGCTTTAGCCATATTACTTATTATTTAGTTGCTTTTTTCTTGTTAGCAACAGTTTTTCTTTTACCTTTTCTTGTTCTAGAGTTGTTCTTAGTTCTTTGTCCTCTTAACGGAAGACCAGATCTGTGACGGATACCTCTATAACATCCAATATCCATTAAACGTTTGATGTGCAATGAAACTTCTGAACGAAGCTCACCTTCAATTTTGAAATAAGATACGGCGTCACGGATTCCTCCGATTTCGTCATCATTCCAGTCTTGAACTTTTTTATCTTGGCTTACTTGAGCTTTTTCTAAAATCTCAATTGCTCTACTTTTACCAATTCCGAAGATGTAGGTTAAAGCGATAACTCCTCTTTTGTTTTTTGGGATGTCTACCCCTGCTATTCTTGCCATAACTATCCTTGTCTTTGTTTAAATCTAGGATTCTTTTTGTTGATTACGTATAATCTGCCTTTTCTGCGTACAATAATACACTCGGCACTTCTTTTTTTAACTGATGCTCTTACTTTCATTTTTACTAGCTTTAGTATCTATATGTAATTCTTGCTTTTGACAAATCGTAAGGACTCATTTCCAGTTTCACTTTGTCACCAGGTAACAATTTGATGTAATGCATACGCATTTTTCCAGAGATATGAGCAATTACAACGTGTCCATTTTCTAATTCTACTCGGAACATAGCATTCGATAATGCTTCGATGATTGATCCGTCTTGTTCTATTGCTGATTGTTTTGCCATAAAAACTAAGCTACTGCTTTTCTATTTTTACCACTTTTCATCAATCCGTCATAGTGTTTATTCAATAAATAAGAATTTATTTGTTGAATAGTATCGATAGCTACACCAACCATAATGATTAATGAAGTACCACCATAGAACATAGCCCAAGATTGTTGTACATTAAGACTAACAACAATCGCTGGGAACACAGCAATTAACGCCAGAAACAATGAACCTGGGAATGTTATAAGAGACATGATTTTATCTAAGAAATCAGCTGTTTCAATTCCTGGTTTAATTCCCGGTATGAAACCACCACTTCTTTTTAAATCATCGGCCATTTTATTGGTTGGAACGGTAATAGCTGTATAAAAGAACGTGAATATTAAAATTAACGCTGCAAATACAAAGTTGTACCAAAAACCAAACATATTACTAAAAGTACCGGCAATAGACTGTGATGTTTCTGATTTTGAAAGTCCTGCTACTGCTGCCGGGATAAACATAATTGCCTGAGCAAAGATGATTGGCATAACACCAGCAGAATTCAATTTCAATGGAATCCATTGTCTGTTTCCGCCAAGCATATCTTGTTCGAAATCACCGGTTGTTGTGCGACGAGCGTACTGTACCGGAATCTTTCTTACTGCCATTACTAACAATACACAACCAATAATTACTAATAACCATCCAATAATTTCGAAAACCAACACCATTGGCCCTCCCTGATTGTTGGTAATTCTTGAAGTAAATTCTTGAAACAATGCTTGTGGTAGTCTGGCTAAGATACCCACCATAATTAATAGTGAAATACCATTCCCTATTCCTTTATCTGTAATTTTTTCTCCTAACCACATAGCGAAAATAGTACCTGTAGTAAGAATTAAAACGGATGAGAATAAGAAAGCAAACGAATCAAATCCTAAAAGGAAAGCATTACCCGGCAATGTTCTGTAAAGGTTATAGATATAACCAGGACCTTGAACTAGTGTGATGGCAATAGTTAACCATCGGGTAATTTGATTTAGTTTTTTTCTTCCACTTTCACCGTCTTTTTGCAATTTTTGCAAGTAAGGAATAGCGATACCCATTAACTGAACAACAATTGAAGCAGAAATGTAAGGCATGATACCTAGTGCAAATACTGACGCTTTAGAGAAAGCTCCACCGGTAAACATATCAAGGATCGAACCGATACCTTTTTCTGTTTGACCTGCTAAGCTATGCAATTGCGTAGCATCAATACCTGGTAGCGTTACATGCGCTCCAAATCTGTAAACTAATAATAGTCCAAGGGTTACAAGGATTCTATTTTTTAGTTCCTCTATTTTCCAAACATTACTTAATGATTCAAAAAATTTCTTCATTGTTATAGCAATTATAGGGTTACAGCTTCTCCACCAGCCGCTTCAATAGCCGCTTTTGCAGTTGCAGTAAATTTGTGAGCAGTTACTTTTAATTTTGCTTTCAATTCGCCTCTACCAAGGATTTTAACTACTTCATTTTTAGTAGCCAAACGGTTTTCAACTAATACTGAAAAATCTACAGTATCGGTAACAATTCCGTTATCTACTAATAATTGAAGGGCGTCAAGATTTACTCCTTGATACTCAACACGATTAATGTTTTTGAAACCAAACTTAGGCACACGTCTTTGAAGTGGCATTTGCCCTCCTTCAAAACCAATCTTTTTAGAATAACCAGAACGAGACTTTGCTCCTTTGTGACCTCTTGCAGAAGTACCACCTTTACCAGAACCTTCTCCTCTACCTAATCTTTTGTTTTGATTGTGTGTAGAACCTTCAGCAGGTTGTAAGTTACTTAAATTCATAACTATGATTTGTTATTTAACTTCCTCTACGGAAACTAAGTGTTTAACTTTATTTATCATTCCAAGGATAGCTGGATTTGAATCATGCTCCACAACCTGTCCCATTTTACGAAGACCTAAAGCCTCTAATCCTCTCTTTTGTGTAAGAGGACAATTGATTTTGCTTCTAACTTGTTTTACTAATAATTTAGCCATAATTTCCTTGAATTAACCTTTAAAAACTTTCTCTAAAGAAATACCTCTTTGTTTTGCAACAGTAACGGCACTTCTCATTTGTAATAAAGCATCAAAAGTTGCTTTTACCACGTTGTGAGGATTTGATGAACCTTGTGATTTTGATAATACATCGTGAATACCCACTGACTCAAGAACTGAACGAACAGCTCCACCAGCGATTACTCCGGTACCGTGAGATGCAGGCATTAAAAATACTGCTGCTCCACCAAATTTTCCTTTTTGTTCGTGAGGTACAGATTGACCACTTAAAGGAATTCTAACTAAGTTTTTCTTTGCATCTTCTACTGCTTTAGCAATAGCTTCAGAAACGTCTTTAGATTTTCCTAAACCATGTCCAACAACACCGTTTTCATCACCTACAACAACAATAGCAGAAAAGCCAAAAGCTCTACCTCCTTTTGTTACTTTGGTAACACGATTTACACTTACCAAACGATCTTTTAACTCAAGACCACTAGGTTTTACTAACTCTACATTTTTGTATCCGTTATACATAATTTCTTAGAATTTAAGTCCAGCCGCTCTTGCGCCTTCCGCTAATGATTTAATACGACCGTGATATAAATAACCTCCTCTATCGAAAGTTACTTCTGTAATTCCGGCTTTTAACGCTTTTTCTGCAGCAAGTTTTCCAACTTCAGTTGCAATTTCTACGTTTGTACCTTTTATGTTTACTCCTTTATCTTTTGATGAAGCAGCCAATAAAGTAACTCCATTCACATCATCAATTAGTTGTGCATAGATTTCTTTATTACTTCTGAATACAGATAGTCTTGGTTTAGCAGCAGTACCGCTAACAATCTTTCTGATTCTGAATTTAATTCTTTGTCTTCTTTCAGTTTTTGTTAATGACATAATGCTAATTTTTACGCTGATTTACCTGCTTTTCTTCTTAATACTTCACCAACAAACTTAACTCCTTTTCCTTTGTAAGGCTCAGGCTTACGGAAACCTCTGATTTTGGCAGCGATTTGTCCGATTAATTGTTTGTCGAAAGATGTTAACTTCACGATTGGGTTTTTCCCTTTTTCAGAAATTGTTTCCAATTTTACTTCAGGAGCAACTTCTAAAACGATGTTGTGAGAAAACCCTAAGGCTAAGTCTAATTTTTGTCCTTGGTTAGAAGCTCTGTAACCTACCCCTACCAACTCTAATTCTTTGGTAAAACCTTCAGATACACCCGTAACCATATTATTGATTAACGATCTGTATAATCCGTGTTTTGCTCTATGATCTTTACTATCAGATGGTCTTTCAACTACTACTTGACCTTCTTCAACTTTCACTGTTACGTCTGCGTAATCTTGTGTAAGTTGACCTAATTTTCCTTTAACTGTAATTACTGTTTCACTAACTTCTACAGTAACACCAGCAGGAATTGAAATTGGATTTTTACCTATTCTTGACATTGTTTAACTGTTTTTATTAGTATACGTAGCAAATTACTTCTCCACCAACATTTAATTGCTTAGCTTGTTTTCCGGTCATTAAACCTTTTGAAGTGGAAACAATAGCAATTCCTAATCCGTTAAGGATTCTAGGTAATTTTGATGCACCTGCATATTTACGTAAACCTGGTTTACTAATTCTTTGGATATCTTTGATAACTGACTCTTTAGTATCTTTATCATACTTCAAAGCGATTTTGATAGTTCCTTGAACAGAACTGTCATCAAATTTGTAACTTAAGATATATCCTTGATCGAATAAAATCTTTGTGATTTCTTTTTTCAAGTTCGAAGCCGGGATTTCAACCACTTTGTGGTTAGCCATCACTGCATTTCTAACTCTCGTAAGATAATCTGCAATTGGATCTGTATACATATTTATTAAATTGTGGCAACGGTTTTCAAAAAGACTATCTCTTTGAACCTGAAGCCATTAAACTCTAATTTAACAGCAGAGAATTGTACGTTCCCGGCAAAAATCCGGCAAATGTACAATTATCTGCTGAAATTCCAACTATTACCAGCTGGCTTTTTTTACTCCCGGGATTAATCCTTGGTTAGCCATCTCACGGAAAGTTACACGTGAAATGCCGAATTGACGCATATACCCTCTTGGTCTTCCTGTCAATTTGCAACGATTGTGCATACGAACAGGTGAAGCATTTTTTGGTAATTTTTGTAACCCTTCGTAATCTCCAGCTTCTAATAAAGCTTTTCTTTTCTCAGCGTACTTAGCTACCGTTTTTTCTCTCTTAACCTCACGGGCTTTCATTGATTCTTTAGCCATATCTTAATTCTTTTTAAAAGGTAAACCTAATTCAGCCAATAATGACTGTGCTTCTTTATCTGTGTTTGCCGTTGTTACGAAAGTAATATCCAATCCTGAAATTTTGTTTACTTTATCAATATCAATTTCAGGGAAAATGATTTGCTCAGTAACACCAAGGTTGTAATTACCTCTTCCGTCAAAACCAGTAGCTTTGATACCATTAAAATCTCTTACACGTGGTAAAGAAGAAGTAATAAGTCTGTCTAAAAACTCATACATTCTCTCTCCTCTAAGAGTTACTTTGGCTCCAATTGGCATACCTTTTCTCAATTTGAATGACGCAACGTCTTTCTTAGAGATAGTAGATACTGCTTTTTGTCCAGTAATCTTAGTTAACTCATCTACTGCATAGTCGATTAGTTTTTTATCAGATACTGCTGCTCCAACTCCGCGGCTTAAAACGATTTTTTCCAATTTAGGAACTTGCATTACGTTTTTATAACCGAATTCTTCTTTAAGGGCAGCAATTACTCTGTCCTTATATTCTTGCTTAAGTCTAGGTGTATAGGCCATAACTATAATACTTGATTAGATTTTTTTGAAAATCTCACTTTCTTATCTCCTTCTACTTTAATTCCAACCTTAGTCGCTTTTTTTGACTTTGGATCAATTAAAGACAAGTTAGAAATATGCATAGGAGCTTCTTTCTTTACAATTCCTCCTTGAGGGTTTTTAGCACTTGGTTTTGTATGTTTCGAAACCATGTTTACTCCTTCAACGATTGCTTTGTTCTTTTCACGGTCAACGCGTAAAACTTTACCTTCCGAACCTTTGTGGTCACCGGCGATAACTTTTACAACATCTCCTGATTTTATTTTTAGCTTTATCATCTTACTAACGAATTAAAGCACTTCTGGTGCTAATGATACAATTTTCATGAATTGTTTTTCACGAAGTTCTCTCGCAACCGGACCAAAAACACGAGTTCCTCTCATTTCCCCTGCAGCGTTCAAAAGAACACAAGCATTGTCATCGAAACGGATATAAGAACCATCGGCTCTTCTCACTTCTTTTTTGGTACGTACAACAACTGCAGTAGAAACAGCACCTTTTTTCACGTTTCCGTTTGGTGTTGCATCTTTAATAGACACTACAATTTTATCTCCAACAGAGGCATAACGACGTTTCGTTCCTCCTAAAACACGGATAGTCAAAACTTCTTTTGCTCCTGTGTTATCTGCTACTTTTAATCTTGATTCCTGTTGTACCATAATTACTTAGCTCTTTCAATGATTTCAACTAATCTCCAACATTTGGTTTTTGATAAAGGTCTTGTTTCCATGATCTTTACTGTATCACCAATGTTACAGTCGTTTGTTTCGTCGTGTGCATGAAACTTTTTAGTTTTTAACACGAACTTACCATATAATGGGTGTTTTACTCTGGTTACTTGTGCCACAACAATAGACTTGTCCATTTTGTTTGACGTAACTACACCAATTCTTTCTTTTCTTAAATTTCTTTTTTCCATCTTTTCAGCTAGCATACAATTATTGTAACTCTCTTTTAGTTAGCTCAGTTGCTACTCTAGCAACAGCTCTTCTAGCACTTCTAATTTGAAGTGGATTGGCAATTGGAGAAATAGCGTGTGCAGATTTTAAATCCATATAAGCTTTTCTCAACTCAGTAAGTTTTACTTGCAACTCAGCTGCAGATAGATTGATAATTTCTGATTGTTTCATAATTAATTTTAGATTATGCTTCGAAATCTCTAGCAACTACAAACTTAGTTTTTACAGGCAGTTTTTGAGCGGCAAGACGTAAAGCTTCTTTTGCAACAGAAAGCGGCACTCCACCAACTTCAAACATGATTTTTCCTGGTTTTACAACAGCAGCCCAATATTCGACTGCTCCTTTACCTTTACCCATACGTACCTCTAGAGGTTTTTTAGTGATAGGTTTGTCCGGAAATATTTTAATCCATAACTGTCCTTCTCTTTTCATGTAACGAGTTGCAGCGATACGCGCAGCTTCGATTTGACGTGAAGTTAAGAACATTCCATTTTCATGTACTGATTTAATTCCAAACATTCCATTAGAAAGTTCGTGTCCTCTTTGAGACACCCCTTTCATTCTACCCTTCTGTACCTTACGGTATTTTGTTCTTTTAGGCTGTAACATTTTTCTTTAGTTTAAAATTTACTTTCTTTTACGGTCTCCACCAGGTTTTCTGTCTTTGTTGAAAGGTTTGCGATCTCCTTTTGAAGAATCTCCGCCTTTTCCGCCAGAAGCTTGTTTTTTATCCATTCCAACTAGTGGGGATAAATCACGTTTTCCGTAAACTTCACCTTTCATGATCCATACTTTGATACCCATTCTACCATAAGTAGTATGTGCTTCAGCCAAAGCATAATCAATATCGGCTCTGAAAGTTGATAGAGGAATTCTACCTTCTTTGAATTGTTCAGAACGTGCCATTTCAGCTCCGTTCAAACGACCAGAAATCAAAACTTTAATACCTTCTGCATTCATACGCATTGCTGCTGCGATAGCCATTTTTATAGCTCTTCTGTATGAAATACGGCTTTCGATTTGACGTGCAATACTAGTTCCAACTAAGTATGCATCTAACTCAGGTCTTTTAATTTCAAAGATGTTGATTTGAACCTCTTTGTCAGTAACTTTCTTAAGTTCTTCTTTTAACTTGTCTACCTCCTGACCACCTTTTCCGATAATGATACCCGGTCTGGCAGTTGTGATAGTAACGGTTACAAGTTTCAAAGTTCTCTCGATGATTACTTTTGATACACTAGCTTTTGATAAACGAGCATGGATATACTTTCTGATTTTATAATCTTCGGCGATTTTATCACCGTAATCATTTCCACCATACCAGTTTGAATCCCATCCTCTGATGATACCAAGTCTGTTTCCAATTGGATTTGTCTTTTGTCCCATCTTATTAATTGCTTTGTGTGTTATCTAATTGTCCTAATACGATAGTTACGTGGTTAGAACGTTTTCTAATTCTGTGTGCTCTTCCTTGTGGTGCCGGACGAAGTCTTTTCAACATCATTCCACCATCTACAGTGATTGTCTTAACGAATAAGCCTGCTTCTGAAACGTTTCCTTCTGCATTTTTCTGCTCCCAGTTATTGATGGCAGATAACAAAAGTTTTTCTAATTTTCTTGAAGCTTCTTTTGAGCTAAATCTTAAAATATTTAAAGCTCTTTCCACTTTCTGACCTCTTACCAAGTCTGCTACTAAGCGCATTTTTCTAGGTGAAGTAGGGCAATTGTTTAATTTAGCAAATGCGATAGACTTGTTAGCCTCTTTTCTTGCGTCTGCAGTTTCTCTTTTACGAACTCCCATTGCTTCTTATTTTTTACCTTTATTTTTTGCTCCAGCATGACCTCTAAAAGATCTTGTTGGTGAAAACTCTCCTAATTTGTGTCCTACCATGTTCTCAGTTACATAAACCGGAACAAATTGACGACCATTGTGTACTGCGATTGTTTGTCCAACGAAATCCGGAGTAATCATAGATGCTCTAGACCAAGTCTTAACAACACCTTTATTTCCACCAGCAATATTTTCTTGAACTTTTTTATCTAATTTATAGTGTACAAAAGGTCCTTTTTTTAATGAACGTGCCATGTCTATCTAATTATTTCTTTCTGCGTTCAACAATATACTTATTACTTGGGTTAACTTTAGAACGAGTTCTATACCCTTTAGCAGGAAGTCCTTTTCTAGAACGTGGGTGACCTCCAGAAGAACGTCCTTCACCACCACCCATTGGGTGATCGACAGGGTTCATTGCTACCGGTCTTGTTCTTGGTCTTCTTCCTAACCATCTTGTTCTACCTGCTTTACCAGACACGATCAATTGGTGGTCAGAGTTAGAAACGGCTCCAATAGTAGCTGAACAAGTTAACAAGATCAATCTTGTTTCCCCTGAAGGCATTTTGATTGTAGCATATTTTCCATCTCTTGCCATTAATTGAGCAAATGTTCCGGCAGAACGAGCAATAACAGCTCCTTGTCCAGGACGCAATTCGATACAAGAAATTACAGTTCCTAATGGAATTTTGCTCAATGGCAAAGTATTTCCAATTTCAGGAGCCGCACCTTCTCCAGACACTACGGTCTGACCTACTTGCAATCCGTTTTGAGCAACAATATATGTTTTCTCACCATCTACATACCACAATAATGCGATAAAAGCTGTTCTGTTTGGATCATACTCGATTGATTTCACTGTAGCAGGAATTCCCACTTTAGTTCTTTTGAAATCAATGATACGATACCTTTGTTTGTGACCACCGCCTGTATAACGCATGGTCATTTTTCCTTGACTATTTCTACCTCCTGAGTTTTTTATCGGTGCTAACAAAGAGCGCTCCGGCTTATCAGTCGTGATGGCGTCAAAACCATTCACAACTCTAAAACGCTGACCCGGGGTAATAGGTTTTAATTTTCTAACTGACATTGTTATTAGATATTATTGTAAAAATCTATTGTTTCTCCCTCTTTTACTTGTACGATAGCTTTCTTGTAGCTATTCGTTTTTCCGCTGATTAAACCACTTTTTGTATACTTAGTAGTTCTATCAGCTCTATAGTTCATCGTGTTAACTTCAACAACCGAAATTCCGTAAGCAGCTTCTACAGCTTTCTTAATCTGAACTTTGTTTGCTTTTTTGTCAACAACAAAACCAAAACGATTGAAAACTTCACCTTCTTTGGTGATTTTTTCAGTGATGATAGGCTTAATTATGATACTCATGGTCTAATTATTTGCTTAAATTTTCTTCAATTCCTTCTAAAGAACCCTCTAAAAGAACTAAATTATTAGCATTTAAAATCTCGTAAGTGCTTAACTCTGAATTAGTTACAACGCTAGACGCCTTTAAATTGCGTGAGGACAAATATACATTTTTATTTGAATCACCCAACACAAACAAAGATTTTTTGTTTTCTAACCCTAAAGCTTTCAAAACATTAATGAAATTTTTGGTGTTTGGTGTTTCAAAATTAAAGTCTTCAACAACTACTAAATTTGATTCTTTTACTTTTAAAGAGAAAGCCGATTTACGGGCTAATCTTTTTACCGTTTTATTCAATTTGAAAGAATAGCTTCTTGGTCTTGGACCGAAAACTGTTCCTCCACCTTTGAACAATGGACTCTTTTTAGATCCTGCACGTGCAGTACCTGTACCTTTTTGTTTTTTAATCTTACGAGTACTTCCCGCTACTTCAGCTCTTTCTTTTGCTTTGTGCGTTCCTTGTCTTTGATTTGCTAAGTATTGCTTAACATCAAGATATACTGCGTGATTATTTGGCTCAATGCCGAATACTGAATCAGAAAGTTGAACTTTTCTTCCAGTATCTTTTCCGTTGATATCTAAAACTTTTACTTCCATTACTTCTGAATGATTACATAAGAGTTTTTGTGTCCTGGAATAGCTCCTTTAACAACAAGTAGATTCTTTTCAGCTACTACTTTCAAAACTCTAAGATTTTGTACTTTTACATTATCTCCTCCCATTCTTCCAGCCATACGCATTCCTTTGAATACACGTGATGGATAAGAAGATGCTCCTACAGAACCTGGCGCTCTCAAACGGTTGTGTTGTCCGTGAGTAGCTTGTCCAACACCACCAAAACCGTGACGTTTTACAACCCCTTGGAAACCTTTCCCTTTTGATACACCTTGTACATCAACAAATTCTCCTTCGCTGAATACTTCCACAGTGATGTTATCACCTAATTTGTAATTTTCTTCAAATCCTTGGAATTCAACGACTTTTTTCTTAGCAGAAGTACCCGCTTTTTTAAAGTGACCTAAGTCAGCTTTAGTAGCGTGTTTTTCGCCTTTGTCATCGAAACCAAGTTGAAGAGCTGAATACCCGTCAACCTCATTGGTTCTGACTTGGGTAACGACACAAGGACCCGCTTCGATTACTGTACAAGGAATATTCTTCCCGTTCTCGTCGAAAATGCTTGTCATGCCGATTTTTTTTCCAATTAACCCAGACATATTAAACTAATTATTAATTAATAAATTTTGTTATTCATTCATAAAGAATTAAGTAGTAGAATAATTTTCAAAACTCCACTACTTAAAACTTAAACTTTTAAAGAGTACTTACACTTTGATTTCTACTTCAACACCGCTTGGCAACTCTAATTTCATTAGAGCATCAATGGTTTTTGAAGATGAAGAGTAAATGTCTAATAATCTTTTATACGAACTTACTTCGAACTGCTCTCTCGCTTTTTTGTTCACGTGAGGAGAACGCAATACCGTAAATATTTTTTGTGTGTAGGTAACGGAATTGGACCTGTTACAACAGCACCTGTGCTTTTCACAGTTTTTACGATTTTCTCAGCTGATTTATCAACCAACATGTGATCGTAAGATTTTAATTTTATTCTAATTTTTGACTCATCTTGATAAGAATTAAGCGTTACCTTTTGCTTTTTTGATTACTTCTTCAGAAATATTTGAAGGAGTTTGCTCGTAGTGAGAGAATTCCATTGTAGAAGTTGCTCTACCTGAAGACAATGTTCTTAATGTTGTTACATAACCGAACATCTCAGAAAGTGGCACATTGGCTTTAATCGTTTTGGCACCATTTCTGTCACCCATATCATTTACCTGACCTCTACGACGGTTGATATCACCAACGATATCTCCCATGTTTTCTTCCGGAGTAATAACTTCCATTTTCATGATTGGCTCAAGGATAACAGCTCCGGCAGCTTTTGCTACTTCTTTGTATCCCATTTTAGCAGCCAACTCGAAAGAAAGTGCATCAGAATCTACCGGGTGGAAAGATCCATCCAATAAAGTTACTTTTAAACTATCTACTTGGTATCCCGCTAAAGGACCAGTTTTCATAGCTTCTCTGAAACCTTTCTCTACAGAAGGAATATATTCTTTAGGAACGTTACCTCCTTTTACTTCGTTAACAAACTGTAACCCTACAGGTACTTTTCCGTCAACTTCATCAGCAGGCTCTAATCTAAATACGATATCACCGAATTTACCACGACCTCCAGATTGTTTTTTGTAAGTTTCTCTGTGTTGAGCAGATTTTGTGAAAGCTTCTTTGTATTCAACTTGAGGCTCACCTTGGTTAACCTCTACTTTGAACTCACGTTTCATACGATCTACAAGGATGTCTAAGTGTAACTCACCCATACCTGAAATAATCGTTTGACCTGAAGCCTCATCTGTTCTAACTGTAAACGTAGGATCTTCTTCAGCTAATTTTGCTAAAGCCATACCCATTTTATCAACGTCAGCTTTAGTTTTTGGCTCAATAGCGATACCAATTACCGGTGCAGGGAATTTCATTGACTCAAGAATGATTGGGTGTTTTTCATCACACATCGTATCTCCGGTCTTGATATCTTTAAATCCAACTGCTGCTCCAATATCACCTGCCTCGATATACTCGATTGGGTTTTGTTTGTTAGCGTGCATTTGGTAGATACGAGAAATTCTTTCTTTGTTTCCTGAACGAGTGTTCAAGATGTATGAACCAGCATCTAAACGACCTGAATAAGCACGGAAGAAAGCCAAACGACCAACATAAGGGTCAGTAGCAATTTTAAATGCCAAAGCTGCGAACGGCTCTTTTACATCAGGACGACGTAAGATTTTAGTTTGATCTTCTTCTAATAAATCAGCATCATCAGGGTGGATACCTTGGATACCTTCTTTATCTAAAGGAGATGGTAAATATTTACATAC
Source organism: Flavobacterium phycosphaerae (assembly GCF_010119235.1). NCBI lineage: Bacteria > Pseudomonadati > Bacteroidota > Flavobacteriia > Flavobacteriales > Flavobacteriaceae > Flavobacterium > Flavobacterium phycosphaerae. The sequence goes on from NZ_JAAATZ010000001.1 coordinate 393,771, forward strand.
AGCATCCAACATAAATTGAACCCCTTTGTTTTTGAATGAAGAACCAGCAATCATCGGGATGATAGCCATATCCATAGTAGCAGCTCTTAATGCATTGTTGATTTCTTCCTCTGTGATAGATTCTGGATCTTCCATGTATTTATCCAATAGGTTTTCATCATAATCAGCAACAGCTTCAATAAGGATGTCTCTGTATTCTTTTACTTCAGCTACCATATCAGCAGGAATATCAACAATATCAAAAGTTGCCCCTTGAGTTGCATCATGCCATATAATTGCTTGGTTTTTTACTAAATCAACTACCCCTTTGAAATCATTTTCTTCACCAATTGGCAAAGTGATAGCAACTGCGTTTGATTTTAACATATCTCTTACTTGTTGACAAACTGCCAAAAAGTTAGAACCTTGTCTATCCATTTTATTAACGAATCCCATACGCGGCACACGGTACTGGTCAGCTAGTCTCCAGTTAGTTTCTGATTGCGGCTCAACACCGTCAACAGCAGAAAATAAGAAAACCAATCCATCCAATACACGTAACGAACGGTTTACCTCTACGGTAAAGTCAACGTGTCCAGGGGTATCGATAATATTAAAGTGGTAAGGTTGTGAAGTTGGTAATACTTTACCTTGTTCTGTTGGGAAATTCCACTCACAAGTAGTAGCTGCCGAAGTAATGGTAATACCTCTTTCTTGCTCTTGTGCCATCCAGTCCATGGTAGCTGCACCATCGTGCACCTCACCAATTTTGTGTGATTTTCCGGTATAGAATAATATACGCTCAGTTGTTGTTGTTTTACCAGCATCAATGTGAGCAGCAATTCCGATGTTTCTTGTAAATTTTAGATCTCTAGCCATTTCTTAAATATTAAAATCTAAAGTGAGAGAATGCTTTATTTGCTTCTGCCATTTTGTGAGTATCCATTCTCTTTTTAACAGCAGCACCTTCTTCTTTAGCCGCAGCTAAGATTTCAGAAGCTAATTTACCAGCCATTGACTTTTCGTTTCTTCTTCTGGCATAAAGAATCATCCATTTCATGGCCATAGAAATTTTTCTGTCCGGTCTGATTTGCATTGGAATTTGGAAGGTAGCTCCACCTACTCTACGACTACGTACTTCTACGTGAGGCATAACGTTGGTTAAAGCATCTTTCCAAACTTCTAATGATGATTTTTCATCATTGTTCTTTTTTGTTTCTACGATATCCATGGCATCATAGAATACTTTGAAAGCTGTTGATTTCTTACCATCCCACATCAAGTTGTTCACGAAACGTGTCACTAACTGATCGTTAAATTTAGGATCCGGTAAAAGTGGTCTTTTCTTTGCCGCTCTTTTTCTCATGTCTTTTCTTTAAAAGTTCTTAAAATTACTTTTTAGCTTCTTTTGGGCGTTTAGCACCATACTTAGATCTTCTTTGTGTTCTTCCTGCTACACCTGAGGTATCAAGCGCACCACGCACAATGTGGTATCTAACTCCTGGTAAATCTTTTACCCTTCCGCCTCGCACTAATACTATCGAGTGCTCTTGTAGATTGTGTCCTTCTCCCGGGATGTAAGCATTCACCTCATTTCCATTAGTCAAACGTACACGCGCTACTTTACGCATCGCTGAGTTTGGTTTTTTTGGAGTAGTAGTGTAAACACGCGTACAAACACCTCTTCTTTGAGGACAAGAATCTAAAGCAACCGATTTACTCTTCTTAGTGATCTGAGTTCTTCCTGTTCTTACTAATTGTTGAATTGTTGGCATAATTAAATACTAATTTTTCTTTATTTATTAAAATCCCGCTTTTTTAGGGGTTGCAAATGTAGCAATTATTTTCAATGAAACAAACGCTAATTAATTAATTTTCAAACAAATTGTTTTTCCATCCGATTATCAGCAATAAAAACAGATTTTTTGCGTTATTTTGAAGCAAATAATTCCAACTGTTGAAAAAGTTTTTCCTTTTTTTCTTCTTTATTACATCCAGCGGAACCATTTCGGCACAAGTTTTTTATTTAAAAATAGTCGGACAAAGCAACACAGAAACCAAAACTATTGACAGTATTGGCTATAATTCAAAACATCAAAACATCAAATCAATTGTTGATGAGAATAATTCTTTTCTTGAAAAACTTTCAAAAACAGGATTTTTAGAAAATCAGCTATCTGAAAAACACAAGTCAAACGACTCCACTTTTTACTTCAAATATTCCCTTGGAGAAAGAATAAATTATGCACGCATATATATAGGTATAAAATTTCAGGAAAACATACCAAACAATTACACTGTAAAAAACGACACTTTGACCCTGCCATATGAAGAAACAGAAAGCTTTTTAAATTCGGTTTTAAAAAAATTAGAAAGCAATGGTTTTTCTATGGCAAAAGTAAAACTGATAAACCTGCAAAAGAAAAGCAACGTCATTACTGCAGATTTATCCATCACAAAAGAGACCCAAAGACAGTTGAACGGAATTGTAATCAGCGGCTATGACAAATTCCCTGAAGGACACAAAAAAAATATACTTCGCCTATACCGCAACAAAGTTTTCAATCAAAAAAACCTTGACAAGCTTTACAATGATTTTGACAAATACCGATTCGTTAAGCAAAGCAAGTATCCTGAAATTTTATTTACTCAGGATTCCACCAAAGTTTATGTATATATAGAAAAAGCCAAAGCCAATAGTTTTGACGGCTATATCGGCTTTACTAACGACGAAAATAAAAAATTGGTTTTCAGCGGTTACTTGGACTTGGTTTTGAACAACATTTTAAATTCCGGCGAAAAATTATCCTTGTACTGGAAAAGCGACGGGCAGGATCAGAAAACGTTCAATCTTGGAGTTGAAATTCCTTATCTCTTCAAAAGCCCGATTGGATTGAAAACCGAACTCAATATTTTCAAACAAGACAGCACCTTTCAGAATACCCGTACCGCAATTAATTTAGGCTATTACTTCAATTACAACACCCGATTGTATTTAGGCTACCAATCAACAGAATCGAGCGACATACAAAATGTCAACACCACAACCCTAAGTGATTTTGACAACTCCTACATCACAACTTCATTAGAATTTTTAGACTTTAAAAACGATGATTTTCTCTTTCCGGAAAAGACGGTGTTAGATTTCAAAATTGGAACAGGCAAAAGAAACACTAAATTAATTTCAGACAATCAGTTTTTTGCCAATCTGAATATAAAACACAACTTGTATTTGAATCAAAAAAACATCATCAATATCAAATCACAAAATTTTTACCTGCAAAGCAGCAATTACATCGTTAATGAACTGCAACGTTTTGGCGGAATCAATTCGATTAGAGGCTTCAACGAAAACAGTCTGCAAGCCAACACATTCAACTCCATACTAACCGAATACCGGTATGTAATCGCCTCAACCATTTACGTTCATTCCATAATTGATTACGGCCGTCTGCAGGACAACACTTCTAACACCAAAACAAACCTTCTCGGATTGGGTTTTGGTTTTGGTTTATTATCTAAAAACGGTCTTTTTAACATCGTTTATGCCAATGGAAGCACAAACAACCAAGCCGTGAAATTATCCAATTCGATAGCACATGTAAGTTTTAAAGCTAGTTTTTAAGAGATTAAAAACTTTAACACTAAAAACTTTCTCTAATATTAGGATTTTTAAGATTTTTTTAAGAATTTTGAAAGACTAATTATAACCAAATTAAATAATGAAAACAAAGTTAAATGGATTCTTGACGCTATTTATTGCGTTATTGGTGCAAATATCTTTTGCACAAGAAAGGATTGTAACTGGTGTTGTTTCTGACAACAGTGGATTACCAATTCCGGGAGTTAATGTTCTTGTCAAAGGAACTAAACTAGGCACTCAAACTGATTTTGACGGGAAGTTTTCCATCAAAGCAAGTCCAAGTCAAACAATCATCTTCAATTTCGTCGGTATGAAAACCCAAGAAATTGTAGCTTCATCCGCAACGCTTAACGTTAAGATGAAAGATGCAGCCGTTGAATTGGAAGGAGTAGTTGTTACCGCTTTTGGTATCAAAAGAAATCCTAAAAAATTAGGATATGCTGTTTCTTCGGTTAAAAGCAGCGATGTTACTGAAGTTTCTGAACCGGATTTAACCAGAGCCCTTTCGGGTAAAGTTGCTGGGGTTAATGTTAACTTTTCAACAGGAGTTGCAGGAGCTTCAAATCAAATTACAATAAGAGGGGTCAACTCATTAGTAGGAAACACACAACCATTAATCATTGTTGATGGTGTTGCTTACAATAGCGATCAAGTTACAAGTTCAAGTCAGATTACTGGCGGTGGTGGATACGAAAGTGCTTTGTCTACCCTTGACCCAAATGACATAGCTAGCATCAACGTTCTTAAAAGTACGGCTGCAGCAGCATTATATGGTTCAAGAGCCATGAACGGAGTTATAGTTATAACTACTAAATCTGGGACTTCTAAATCAGGAAAGAATGAAAAAATGAGTGTAAACGTGGGAATGGGTACATATTATGAAAATATTGCCAACTTACCGGAATACCAAAACACTTATGGAGCTGGTAGTAATTTCAATTATTCAAATGCCAATGGTTCATGGGGACCAAGATTTGATTCGTTAGCCACTATTCCTACTTGGCCAACATTATTAGCTGCGTTTCCTGATCAATTTGGCCCTACAGTTCCTTATGTTGCAAAACCAAATAACGTAAAAGATTTATTCAGAACCGGAACCGTTTTAGACAGAACAGTAGGCTTAAATTACTCGGGGCAAGATGGAAATTTCAATATAACCGTATCTGATATGAAACAAGATGGTTATATCCCTTACAACTCTTATGACAGAACATCAATGTCTGCCGGCGGGAATTTCAAATTGAACGACAGATTGACTGCCGGTGCTAATATGAGTTTCTCTAAAACAAAACAGATTGGTGGTTTCTTTGGTGAGAATCAATTTGACGGTGCATCCTCTTCGTTTGCCAGAACCTTATTTTTAGCCAGAAACTGGGATTTAAATTTACCTTACACTAACCCAGTTACTGGAGCTTCGGTAACACCTAACGGCACTCAATTTGACCACCCTCTTTGGTCTTGGCAACACGACCAAACCATAACTAAAACCAACAGGGTAGTTGCCGGATTAAATTTAAACTATAAACTTAGCGATCATATTTCAGCCTCATACAGAATTGGGGTTAACAGATACACCTTATACAGAGATGAAATTCGTGATATCGGATCCAGAGCGAACAATGGTTTAGGTGATTTGAAAAAAGATACTTTCATCAATGAAGATATAGAGTCTACTTTACTTTTCAATTTTGACTATAAATTGACTGACAACTTAAATTTATCAGCCATTATAGGAAATAACGTTTTACAAAATAACATCTCCAGAGAAACAAATGAGGGGATTGACTTTGTATTACCAAACATCTTCACCTTTGGTAACGTAACCAGTATCAAAAGTTTAATTGACGAACGTGCTCAAAAAAGAAATGTGGGTGCCTTTGCCGATGTAACTTTAAATTTCAAAGATTATCTTTTCTTAAATGCTACCGGAAGAAATGACTGGAGTTCATCATTACCAAAAAAGAACAACTCTTACTTTTACCCATCGGTAAGTGCCTCGTTAATCGTAACTGATGCGCTACAGTTGAAAAGTGACGTGTTAACTTATGCTAAATTAAGAGCTAGTTTTGCCAGAGTTGGTAGAGATGCTGATGCTGAATTTACAAGACTTGCTTTCACTCAAGGCAATGCATACAATGGCAATCCGGTAATCAGTAACCCAACTTCTCTTGGTGATCAATCAGTAACTCCTGAGTTCTCTTCTGAATTTGAATTTGGTACTGATTTAGAATTCTTCAAGAAACGTATTGTTGTCGACTTAACATTGTACAATAAAAAAACTACTGATTTGATTACTCCAATTGTGGTTCCATCCACTAGCGGTTATCAGCAATACAATACAAATGCTGGTTCAATTGAAAACAAAGGAATTGAATTAGGCCTTACTTTAGTACCTGTTAAAACCGATAGTTTTAAATGGACTTTATACACTATGTTTTCTAAAAACAAAAATGAAGTTACTGAACTCAAAGAAGGTTTAGACAGAATACAACTAGACGCAAATCAAGTAGCTTACGCTATTCCTGGTGAGGCATTTGGAGTATTCTATGGTACTAAATTCGCTAGAGATGCTAATGGAAACTATTTAATAAACCCATCAGGTGGTGGAATTATTCAAGATCCTGAATTAGGTATAATCGGTGATCCTAATGCTGATTTTAAAGTTAGTTTTACTAACACATTCGTTTACAAAGCTTGGTCTTTAAAATCACAATTTGATTGGAAACAAGGTGGTGACATCAGTTCAGTAACCATTCAAAGTTTATTAGGAAGAGGGGTTACCAAAGATACCGAAGACAGAGAGCGTACTTTCATCATACCAGGTTACTATGGTAATAACGACGGAACACCTATACTAGACGGAAGTGGTAATCAGATTCCAAACACGACACAAATAAGCATGAATGAATTATACTTCTCTCCTGCCGGTGGTAATACTTTTGGAATTAACAGTGTGGACGAAGCCTCTATTTATGACGGAACAGTGTTCAGATTAAGAGAACTTAGTTTAACTTACGATGTTCCTTCTTCAGTTTTAAAGAAAACTGCTTTTGGAAAAGTTAGCTTTAGTCTTATTGGCAGCAATTTATGGTATTTTGCACCAAATGTTCCTAAATATACCAATTTCGATCCGGAAGCAACTAGCTATGGATCTTCACCACTTCAAGGTATTGAAACATCTGCAGCTCCAACAGCTAAAAGATTTGGATTCAAAGTTAATTTAACATTTTAACAAGTATAAAAATGAAACTCATTAATAAAATAAGAAACAACAAGACCATTGTAGTTTTATCTTTATTCACAACATTTTTCGTAAGTTGTAGTGATTATTTAGATGTTGATAAAGATACCGATTACCCTACAACTGCTCCTTTGAACCTTTTATTAACCAATGCACAAGTAAGCACAGCGTTAGTGGGAGATTTCAATAACAATACCGGGCGTCTGCTTTCTACTTATACACATCAAATGACCTCAAGGGAGGAAGAAGACCAGTATGGTATTAAAGTGAACAACATCAACATGAATAATGACTGGGATGCCATTTATCTTGGCTTAACTGACCTTGAAACCATTATAAAACAAGGTACTGATACCGGCAACATGGTTTATGTAGGTGTAGCACAAATGCAAAAGGCTTATCTTATGTCCTATGCCGTTGATTTATGGGGAGATGTACCTTACAGCGAAGCCACACAATTGGCTACCTCTGGTATAATTAACCCAAAATTTGACAATCAAAAAGCCATTTATGCTGATATATTTGCGCTTATCGAAACAGCAAAAATTAACCTTGCCAGTGATTTAGGAAATGAAAAACCAGGTACTGATGATTTATACTATGGAGGTAATACTGACAAATGGATTCGATTTGCAAACACTTTCAAATTGAAGTTGTACAACCAAACACGTCTTACTACTGATTTTGATCAGGCTGGTTTTGATGCATTAATTGCAGAGGATAATTTCTTCACTTCTAATGCTGATGACTTCCAGTTCAATAGATACGATGCTATTTCTCCTTCGAACGAAAGAAATCAATTATTCATTGCTGCTTATGAAGGAACTCAATTTAGTGAATACCAAAGCCCTTGGTTCTATGAAATCCTAAAAGGTGTGAATCCAAATATTCACAACGGAAATCCTGATCCAAGAATGCATTACTACTTCTACAACCAGTTAACTGCTGGTGAATTCCCTCCTGATCAAGGAAATACTGTTACCGGGGATCCTGGCGCTGATTATTGGGATGCTTCAACAGGTTTCTTCAGTATTCGTTTTGGTAGTGTTGGTCCGGACCGCGATAAAAGTGCCGAAAACTCATATACTTACCCTGGAATTTTCCCATGTGGTGGTAGATATGATGACGAACAAGGTGGCTCTGTAGCAACCTTAGATACTGATTTCAGCGGAAAAGGAATTGCTCCTCACCGTATCTTAACTTATGATGAATTCTTATACATTAAAGCAGAATTAATTCAAGTTGGAAAACTAACCGGTAATGCCGCTGCTACACTTCAAGACGCTGTGACAGCCAGTTTCGCAAAAGTAGATCAAGTAGTTGCTAATAGTGGAACTAATCAAACTGTTCCTGTTTTAACTGGAAGCCCAGAAGTGGCTACATTCATCGGCAACATAATGACTGAATTTAACGCTGCGTCAGCAGCCAAAAAATTGGAAATTATCATGACGCAAAAATGGGTTGGTACTTTTGGAGACCCTATGGATCAATATACAGATTACAGAAGAACAGGCTATCCTGTTTTGGCTGACCCAATGGGAGCTTCACCAGAATATCAGTTAAATAATGGTGACGGATTCCCAATTATTGACTCTCAAACAGTTCAAAACAATGCTTTCCAATTATCTTTCTATTGGCCACAGTCTGAATTAAACTCAAATGCCAATGCGCCGGCTCAAAAAAATCCGGCTACCTATAAAATATTTTGGGATAATTAATAAAAAAAATGAAAATGAAAAAACTAAAATTAATCTTAGCTTCCTTATTTCTCGTGGTGTTTGTAACATCATGTGATAAAGATGGTGGTGATTCGGTTATTGCGACAGATAATGGTGGCGCACCAAATATTAAGAAAGTAGCAACAGCTGATCAATCAATTAATCTTGCCGCACTTAACAATGGCGACGACATTAATTTAAGCTTTACGGTAGATATTGCCAGAGGTGATGTTGCCTCAATGGATATTGTTGGTATTTACAAGCAAGGTACTACAGTTCAAAAAGCTGTATTAAAGGCTGGCGTTACTACTTTTCCAAGTACTATTACTTTAACAAAAACTGATTTATTTAGTGCCTTTGATGCCATTCCTACAGCAGGAGACATAACGGTTTCTGACAAATTAATCATTTCTGCAGATGTTACCTTAAAAGATGGTAGAGTTTACAAATTATTTACGGATGATGGTACACCTAGATTTGGTGCAGATATCGCCAATTCACAGCAATTTTCTGTATCGCAAACCTATATCATTTCTTGTCCGCTAGATGATGCCTCTACGTTCAATGGCAACTATTCAGTTACTCAAGATACTTGGCAAGATTACGGCATTGGAGATATAGTCCCTGTTGAATATGATAGTACTCTTGGAGTATTGAGTTTCAAAATTCTAAGTGCTAATAATCCATATATCGCCAACCCAAGTACATCCTATATGCTTGTAACTATTGACCCAACAGATTCTTCTGTAACAGTTCAATCAAATGAAGATTTTGATTACGGCGGAGGGTTTATAGTTCCTGTAACAGGTACCGGAGCCGTTGGTTCATGTACCGGGGACATTAGCTTAACTTTATCTTTTGGTCCATACGGTCCATATTATTTTGATTTAGTAAAAAATTAAAATATAACTACAGTACTTAAAACCACCAGTTTTCACTGGTGGTTTTTTTATATCTTTGCGCCATGGAAAAAGAAAATCAAATCTTCGGAATCAGAGCCATTATTGAAGCCATCAATGCCGGAAAAGAAATCGACAAAGTATTTATACAAAGCGATGCTCAGGGCGAATTGATGCAGGAATTGATGAAAGCAATGAAAAAAAACAGCATCAATTTCTCCTATGTTCCCGTAGAAAAGTTAAACCGACTTACACCCAATAACCACCAAGGTGCCGTAGCAACCATTGCCCCTATTACTTTCGTAAAACTGGAAACCTTGGTAGACGCTGTGGTTGAAAGTGGCAAGACTCCCCTATTCTTAATCTTGGACCAACTGAGCGATGCCCGAAACTTCGGAGCCATCATCAGAACAGCCGAATGTACAGGCGTTGACGGAATCATTGTTCAAAAAACAGGCTCAGCTCCCGTTAACGGCGATACCGTAAAAACATCTGCAGGGGCCGTTTTTAATGTGCCTATTTGCAAAGTAGATCACATTAAAGACGCTATTTTTTACCTGCAAGGCAGCGGAATCAAAACCGTAGCCGCCACCGAAAAAACCGAAGACAGTCTTTTTAACATAGATTTAAACCAACCCGTAGCTATCATTATGGGCAGCGAAGACCGCGGCATCAACCCATCAGTTCTTAAAATTGTAGATGAAAAAGCCAAGTTACCCATGTTCGGAACTATTGGCTCATTGAATGTTTCTGTAGCTTGTGGTGCCTTCCTATACGAAACAGTAAGACAACGTCAATAAGCAGCGAATGGCTTGGGATACATCAGTAATCCCTATTCCTGCTATTCAATACAATAAAAATGTCCCGATAAAATCGGGACATTTTTATTTCCATTACTATCAGGGCTAGAAAAGAAACTATTCGATGGGTTTGTTATCGTCAGTCGCTTTTTTATACTCGTAAATATAGTGCAAAGGCGGTGCCGGAACTTCTTCAATACTATCCTCCTCCGGTTCGGGTGTGTTAACAAAGTTGCCTTCTTCATCAAAATGTTTCATAAACATATCCTCTTCCGGATTAAAGTCGGGTTTCTCCCAAGGATATTGAGTGGCCACCACATAATCGGGAGTTTTAAAATAAGTAGCAAATCCAAATCCGGTAATCAATCCGGCTAGGTGACCTTCCCACGAAATTTGCTTATCTACTTCGGGAAAAACGTACCATATCAGTCCGCCATAAAGCATTACAACAGTTAACGACAGTGCCATTAAGCGATAGTATTGTGTCATCATTCCTTTAAAGAAAATAAACGAAACCAACACATAAATCAAACTACTCGCCCCAATGTGAAACGAATTACGACCAATCACCCAAGTAATAATGCCCGAAAACAAAATACCATAAAACAATACTTTTAGTGATACATCTCGGTAAAAATAAATCAGCGCACTGGTTAGTATAAAAAGCGGAATTGAGTTATTGGCAATGTGGTTCAAATCACCATGCAAAAACGGACTAAAAACAACGCCCTGCAAGCCTGAAAAGGTTCTTGGATAAATGCCATGTGAAGTCAAATTGATATTAAAACTTCTTTCAAAAAAGAAAACCACCCACATCAAAATAAGAAGCAAGGAGGGAACAATCCAGACAGAGGGTGTAAACTTAAAATGGTGGTAATCGTTCATGCTTTGGTTTTAATGTTATAGACTTGTCAAAAACACAGCCAAACCAAAAATAGTGCTATTTTGTCATACAATTTGAAAATTTGAAGATGAGATAATTTAAAAATTAATAAAAAATAACAACCTAATATAATTAAATTTGTACCAATCCCGACTTGAAAATCCATACCATTTTCAAATCTTCAAATTGATACATTTTCAAATTAAAAATGGAAGCACCACTTGCCGAACGCATCAGACCACAACGATTAGAGGAGTACATCAGCCAATTGCATTTGGTGGGTGACAACGGCTCGTTGACCCAGCAGATTGCCCGTGGGGTTATTCCTTCGATGATTTTTTGGGGGTCACCGGGTACCGGAAAAACGACTTTGGCGCAGATTATTGCTAAGCAAAGTAACCGTCCGTTTTATGAGTTGAGTGCGATTAACAGTGGCGTAAAAGACATACGCGATGTGATTGAAAAAGCCAAATTGAGCGGCGGGCTTTTCACGGCCAAGAACCCCATTTTGTTTATTGATGAGATTCATCGTTTTAGCAAATCGCAACAGGATTCGTTGTTGGCTGCTGTTGAAAAAGGTTGGGTTACTTTGATTGGTGCCACAACTGAAAATCCAAGTTTTGAAGTCATTCCCGCTTTATTGTCACGTTGTCAGGTGTATATCCTGAATCCGTTCTCGAAAGAAGATTTGTTGGCGTTGCTAAACCGAGCGATGAAAGAAGACAAAATCATTTCGACCAAAAAAATAAAATTAAAGGAAACCGAAGCCTTGTTGCGACTTTCGGGTGGTGACGGACGCAAACTATTAAATATTTTTGAACTGGTGGTAAACGCCAGCCCTGAAGGTCAAGTTACCATTACCAACGACAAAGTTTTAGAACTGGTACAACAAAACACCGTTCTTTACGACAAAACGGGTGAACAGCATTATGATATAGTTTCAGCTTTTATCAAGTCGATACGAGGCAGCGATCCTAATGGTGCGGTTTATTGGTTGGCCCGAATGATAGAAGGCGGTGAGGATGTTAAATTCATAGCCCGAAGAATGTTGGTTTTATCGAGTGAAGATATTGGCAATGCTAATCCGACAGCTTTTATTATGGCAAACAACACTTTTCAAGCGGTAGCAACTATCGGGTATCCTGAGAGTCGAATTATCCTGAGTCAGTGTGCGGTATATTTGGCAACTTCGGCCAAAAGCAATGCGAGTTATATGGCAATTGGTGATGCTCAGGCTATGGTAAAACAAACGGGGGACTTATCGGTACCGATTCATTTGCGCAATGCGCCTACTAAGCTGATGAAAGAGTTGGGCTATGGCGAGGAATACCAATATTCGCATAACTATGCCAATAATTTTTCGGAACAAGAATACCTGCCGGACGAAATTAAAAACACGGCTTTCTACAAACCCGGAAATAATGCTCGCGAAAATGAATTACGCACTTTCTTGAAGAATCGTTGGAAGGACAAGTATGGCTATTAGAACTTAAGTTTTAAAAGTTCTGAAACCAGTTTTCCGCTTTCGTAATATTCAAAAAACCATTGATTGTTTTTCAAAATAACAACTCCATTGGTATCGCCTTTTACCCCAATAAATACATTTTTTTGAGAGGTGTTGAACAAGCGCATAATGACTCTGGGCTCGCTGTTTACAATTTGAAACCCATTAGTAATGGGTTGGGCAAAAAAGAAAACTTCCGGATTGCTGTCTGCATTGGGTGACGGACTTTCAGGTGTTGGTGTTTCCGGAACGGCTGGTGTGGTTGCAACAACTTCCTCTTTTCCGGTGTATTTATAATTCAGTTTATCAAAAGACTGAAAAGCAGCACGCAGCGCCTGGTTATAAGCAACGGCATACTCTTTCTCACGGCTGGAACCAAAATCAGTTTCGTATACTACTTTTTCTTTACAATCTTTGAGTACAACTTTTACCTTAGTCACAAAAAGATTGTTATCCTTTTCTAAGGAAGCATATAAAACGGAACATCGTCTGTCGGCTACGGCTTCAGGCATTTCTTCAGTATTTAAATAAGATTTGAATCCGTATTTCTGCAATAATAATTTTGTCAAGGTGTTTAGTCTGTACTTATCGTTTTCTTTTAAAAAATCAAATTTTGCCGGCACAATAACATATTGATAATCATTAATACTTTGTGAAAAAGCGCTAACAGACACCAGTAAAATAAGTAGTAACAATGCTTTTTTCATTCTATAATATATTTTTTAATTCTAATAAATGTTTAATCGTAATCACCCCTTCTAAGGTGTGTGTTTCTTTTTCATCAAACAAAATGGCCTGCATACCAAACTCTATGGCACCTCTTATATCAGCATCAATACAATCGCCAATCATGACGGCATTTTGCTTGTTGGTTTTAGCCAAAGATAAGGCAAATTCAAATATGGAAGCATGTGGTTTTTTCACACCCGCCATTTCCGAATTGGTTACTGTTTTAAAGTAATTCCCGAGACCCGAATTGTTGATTTTTTTGTGCTGCACTTCGGCAAAACCATTGGTAATGATGTGCAACCGGTATTTGGTAAATAAATACTCTAACACCTCCAAAGCGCCTTCAAACAGCTGATTGTTATCCGGCAGAAATTCTATATAATCGTGTGCTATTTTATGAATCGCTTCATCGGTAATGCTGTAATTCATTGCATCAAACGATTGGCGCAAACGGTTATAACGCAATTCTTCGTGCGTGATTTTATCTACTTGATACAATTTCCAGCAAGCTTGATTTATGGGTGCATAGATTTTGATAAAGGCATTCGTATCAATTGTTGGATGATGTTCTTTAAAAATTTTATCAAAAGCCAAAATGGAGTTTTTATCAAAATCCCAAAGCGTGTGATCTAAATCAAAAAAGATGTCGGTTATATTTTGCAAGGTCTATGTTTTATTTAAAAATTCTTTTATCAAAAGGAAAATCTTCCTTTGAGCTTATTGTTATTTGGTTAAAATCGGGATGAAACGGATTGAGTAAATAATTAAAATCGCCTTTGACTACAGCAGAAGGGACCTTCATAACGGCATATTTCAATTCTCTGATAAAGTGGTCTCCTATGGCTTGCGTGTCTACCGTTTCCGGAAAAACATTCCACCCAACGGTCAATTTAGTTGTCGGCAATTCATAAATCTCGATATCCTCCGGAATATTGATACTTATCATTTTAAAGCCTTTGGGTAAGGTAGCTAAAGACAAATGAACCACCACTTCGGCCATAGCCAAGCATCTTCCGTGAGCGGTGTAGATTATTTCTGTTCCTTTGGAATTCCACCGAGCGCCGGTTAAAGCAGCTCCCTTCCCGGATAAGGCCATGGGATATTTAGCATTATGAAGTCTGAAAACCTCCATTATAAGAAGATGCCTAAATCTATTTTATGCAACTCATTCATGACCATTTCTTTGCCAAAAGAATCTTTCAGCAACTGAATAGGTTTCAACATTCCCAGAGCAAAAGAAGGCGTATTCAGCCATTGGTAAAATTGCTCTTCCGTGTCAAAAACCTCTTTTCCTAAGGCGGTGACTTCGGCTAATTCTATGATTTTTTCGGATGGAATAGAATCAAAATAAAAATCTTTGGTGGATTTATTTCGGTGTAATGTTCTTGTGGAAACTCCTAAAAACTCGGCCCATTCTTCCTCTCTGAAAGGAGCTCTTTGCTTTATCAAATCATACAATTCATAAGGCAAACCTCTTCTGATAGAATGTACAATCAGCATTCTGTTGGATAAGAATTTTTTATATGTAACGTTTTTATCCACCAAATTAAAATTGGTGTCTTTTTCAACCCTCAGCGCGAAGAGCTTAACGGCTTTATCCAGTTGAACATCGGAATTGGCAACAAGTTTTGACATAACAATGACATTTGTCTGTAAATTTATGACATTTGTCAATACAAAACAAACTTTCTAAAAAATTCCTTCATCCTGAAAACTCAAATAGCCTTTTTCGGTGATGATCACATGGTCAAGAATTTTGATATCAAGTTGGTCGCCGGCTAGTTTTAGCTTTTTAGTAATGTCTTTATCGGCATCGCTGGCTTGGAGTTTGCCCGAAGGGTGATTGTGTGTCAAAATAATGGAAGTGGCATTATGCTCAAAAGCCGTTTTAAAAATCAATCTAATATCCACCACAGTGCCGGTTATTCCGCCTTTGGACAATTGTGATTTGTAAATCACTTTGTTGGAATTATTAAGATATAGCACCCAAAACTCTTCGTGTGGCAGTTCACCAATAATCGGTTGCATAAGCTCAAAAACTGCTTTGCTGGATGTTATTTTGTGTAATTCAATTGACTCTTCTGTTCGGCGACGTCTTCCTAATTCAAGGGCAGCAGCTATGGTTACTGCTTTGGCTTCCCCTATTCCTTTGAATTCCATTAATTGTTTGAGAGATAATTTTCCTAAAGCATTTAAGTTGTTCTCTACGCTGGCCAAAATCCGTTTGCTCAAACTTACAGCACTTTCATTACGACTTCCGGAGCCTATGAGAATAGCCACTAATTCGGCATCACTCAAAGCCATTTTACCTTTAAGCATTAGCTTTTCACGAGGTTTATCGTCTTCCGACCAGTGCTTTATGGAGAAGTTTTCATTCATCATTATTGTTGTAAATAATGATAAATGTAAGAATTTTTATTTAATTAACTCCTTTACCTCATCAAAATTCAATCCGCCATAATTACCGGAACTCATTAACAGCAAGGAAGAATTATTCAAGTCATACGAAAACAAAAAATCTTTAAACTCTTTTGGGTTAGTATAAATGATTAAATCCTCGCGTTGGAACGATTGGGCAATTTGATCATAGGTCACTTCTTCAAGTTGCTTAATCTTAACGGCATCCGGCGAATAGAAAACCACCGCTACATCAGCAGCATCAAGAGCTCCTTCATATTCTTTTAGGAATTCGGCATTCAAACTACTGTAGGTGTGTAATTCTAAACACGCTATCAATTTTCTGTCAGGATATTGAGCTTTCACGGCTTTGGTGGTTGCTGACACCTTACTTGGAGAATGGGCAAAATCTTTGTAAGCCACTTTGCCTTTACCTTCGGCTATTTTTTCTAATCGCTTCGAAGCTCCTTTAAAACTGGCAATGGCTTCGTAAAAATCGGCTTCATCTACGCCCATGTTTTGGCAAATCCATTTAGCTCCTGCCAAATTATTCAGATTGTGAGCTCCAAAAACTTCAATAGGCATTGGCCCTTCGGGAGTATCTAATAATGTAGTACCGTTTTCAACCGAATAACTTGGTGTTTGATAAGGAATTCTTCTTATGGTATTGGTTGATTCTTCGGCTACTTTTTTAACAGCAGCGTCTTCTTCGTTGTAAACCAAAATGCCTCCCTTGGTAATTTGATTGACAAAAATCTCAAATTGCTCAACATAATTATCAAACGTTGGAAATACATTAATATGATCCCAAGCAATTCCGGAAAGCAAGGCTATGTTAGGTTGGTATAAATGAAACTTCGGTCTTCTGTCAATTGGGGAGGACAAATACTCATCGCCTTCCAAAACAATAAAATCATTGTTTTCGGTTAAATGCACCATCGTATCAAACCCTTCTAACTGTGCTCCTACCATATAATCTACTTCAATATTGTGGTAATGCATCACATGAAGAATCATTGAAGTAATTGTCGTTTTTCCGTGTGAACCACCAATAACGACGCGGGTTTTATTTTTAGATTGTTCGTATAAGAATTCCGGATAAGAATAAATTTTCAACCCCAGTTCTTTAGCTTTAAGCAATTCGGGATTATCCGCTTTGGCATGCATCCCGAGTATGATGGCTTCAATATCGGCCGTTATTTTTTCAGGAAACCAACCCATTTCAATTGGCAGTAATCCTTTTTTTCTAATCTGGATTTAGAAGGTTCGAAGATAGCATCATCGCTACCGGTTACTTGATATCCTTTGTTGTGTAATGCCAGTGCCAGATTATGCATGGCGGCACCGCCTATAGCTATGAAATGTGTACGCATGAATTATGACTTTGTTTTATCCTGATAGGTTTCTAATAGTAATTTAGCTTTTTGCGGTTGATTCATTTTATTTTTATACAAATCAGCCAATTTTTGATAAGTAGTTTTTGAGCCACCAATTGCCATCGCTTTAGTATAGTTTTTTTCGGCTTCTTTGTAGCGTTCAAAATATTCGTCTATACGTCCTTTGGCTAAATAGCCGTCAACAGGTGAAATTTTTAATAATTCATTGGCATATTTTTCTGCTTTTCGTTCGCTTCCACCAACAATTCCGGGCAATTGAAGATACAATTCAATGAGTGCCCAACGTGCTTCTATATGATTTGAATTGAGTTGAATGGCTTTTTCAAAAGAGTCTTTGATCTCACCAATCATACCAAGAGCTTTTAGTTTATTACTTTCTTTAGCCTTCATGCCGAGACATCCTCCATACTTATAATAGTAATCGGCATCATTCGGATTTAGATTTTTTAACTTACTGTAGTACAACATAGCAGTATCCCATGATTTAGCATAACCTTCTATGTCTCCTAAATATTCTAATGTTTTTAAATGATTGGGAGTGTCTTTTAAAACATCCTCAAACAGCGGTTTGGCCAAAGTGTACTTTTTTTGAAAAAAAAGTTTCTCTGCCTTGACAAAATCGGATTGTGAAAAGACCAATATTGGTCCTAAAAAAAACAATACTGTTGCTAAGTATCTCATGCTGTTTATTTTCCCTAAATAGAATTCGATAAAGAAATAAAAATCAAAAATAGGTATTAATTTTTGGAAGTGTCCGCATTTGTAAAATATTATGTTCTTATAAATTTTTTAGAGCTTTATAATTAGTTTTGTAATCTAAAAGTTACTTTAAAAGCTAAAAAAGTGCATTTCATCGATTTTTTTTGCACTTAAACGATATTACTACTACGTTTGGTTTGTCAAATAATAACAAAACGTTCTTTTTCAAGTTTGTTTAAGCAGTCTCTACTGATTTCGCTTTTTTTGAATTCCTCAAAAAGAAGTGTCGTCATAACCAATTAAACAGAAATGGATTAGGAATTATTTTAAACAATAATATAACAAACCCCAGAAATGAAAAATTTTTACTTGTCCCTAAGAGAAATTAATTTCAAGTTGTTTAATACAACACTAATTAAACTTGCTTTAATTATAGGTGTAGTATTGAGCATGCAAACCTCCTACTCCCAAACCTCTTGTTCAAATGCTATTGCCATTACGGTTAATGGAAGTTGTTTGAGTGGTTCTGTTTCAGACAATTCACAAGATTCACCACTAATGAGCTCCGCAAGTTGTACTACCGGTGGTGTATTCAAAAGAGAGCGTTGGTATTCGTTTAATGTATCCAGTGGTCCTCAAAATGTTACCATTACAGCCGATTCAGGAGATCGTAACTTATTTTTAATGTTAATTTCTGCGACAAGCTCTTGTAGTGGATTAACATTAATTGATTGTGCCAATAGCGATGATACAAATAATTCAGCTCAAACAGAAACCATCACAAGATCCTTGAGTAATGGTTTATACTACATCAAAGTAGTAAACGCAGGTACAAATAACTCCAACATGACTTTGAGCAGTTTATGTGTTACAGCAGCTTCGGCTTGTTCGACGCCAAGTGCACAACCAACATCATTGATAGTAAGCAGTTCAAGTGCCACCAGCGTTTCCGGAAGCTTTACTGCGGCTTCTCCTGCTCCTAATAAATACCTTGTAGTAAGAAGTACAAGTGCCTCTGCTCCAAGTCCGGGACCGGTAAACGGAACAGCCTATAGTGTTGGAAATACTATCAGTGGGGCTACAGTAGTTTCAGTAAATAACAGTACCTCATTTACAGATAGTTCATTATCAGGAAATACAAAATACTACTATTATGTGTATTCTTATAACGACACCTCTTGTTCTGGAGTTGCTTACAATACCACTAGTCCTTTAACCAACAATGTGGTAACTTGTACTGCTGTTCCAAACTCAGTAACCACTTCCGGAGTTAACAGTAACGGATTTACAATTAACTGGGCATACCCAACGGGCGGTAGTGCCAATACTACCAATTATACACTTCAAATAACAACTGATGCTGGTTATACTACTAATATCACCGGTTCTCCATTTGCCGTTGGAACCGCTTTAACTTATACGGCTTCCGGATTAAATGCCAATACAACTTATTACTACAGAATATTAGCTAATAATGGTTGTTCCAGCAGCTATGTTACCGGTTCGATTTCGACTACCTGTGCCACCCCATCGGCACAACCTACAACTTTGGTATTATCATCAGTGACCAGCACTAGTATAAGTGGTTCGTTTACGGCTGCCAGCCCGGCACCTAGCGGTTATTTAATCGTAAGAAGTTCAAGTGCTACTCCTCCAACACTTACAAATGGTACAACTTACGCCGTAGGATTAACTACTTTAACTCCGGGAACAACCAGAGTTATTCAAGGAAGTGCTGTTACTAGTAGTGCAGTATCTTTTACAGATTCAGGCTTGACGGCTAATACACAATATTACTACCACATTTTTTCTTATAACAATGGCTGTAGCGGTGCTCCGGTTTACAATACAACCTCACCTCTAACCAACAATGCCATTACATGTCCTGCAGCTCCAACAGCTCCGGTAAACTCTTCTATTACAGGAAATGGCTTTACAGTAAGTTGGACAGCATCAGCCGGTGGTTCAGCAGCAACTGTAAATTATACAGTAGAGGTATATACTAATATCACTTACACTACCCCAATAACAGGATCTCCATTTGCCGCTGGAACCTCTTTAACTTATTCGGTATCCGGATTAAATCCGCTTACTACTTACTATTACAGAATTGTAGCTAACAATGGTTGTTCAAGCAGCTATTTGACAGGTAGTGTTACTACTTTAATCACTACATGTGTGGCTCCGTCAGCCGCTACCGGTTTAACAATAGGAACAGTAACCTCAACTTCAATTCCTGCTACTGTTACAGGAACTGCCAATGGATATTTAGTTATTGCCTCAACCAGTGCTACAGCTCCAACCCAACCAGTAAATGGTATCACTTATAGCTCTGCTAACGTTGGTACTTTAGGTTCCGGATTAATTTTTATGCAAACCGGCAGTTCAACAACTATAGCCGGTACAGGTTTATCAGGAAATACAAAATACTACTATTACATTTATAGTTATAACAACACTTTATGTTCAGGTGGTCCGGTATACAACACATCGGGAGCTTTGACAGGAAACGCTACAACATGTCCGGCTACACCAGGTTCGGTTACAACTACTAACCTTACGCAAAACGATTTCACCTTAAATTGGGCCAGCTCAATTGGTGGTAATGCAAATGCTGTTACTTATACAGTTCAAGTGGGTAGTGATGCTGGTTTTACAACTCCGGTTTTGGGCTCTCCATTTACTTTAGTTGACCCTACAATAACATTAGACATAAATGATTTAATTGGTAACACCACTTATTACTATCAAATTATAGCTAACAATGGTTGTGATAGTGCTTCTGCTACTGGTTCGGTTACAACATTATCGAATCCTTGTTTGGCTCCGACTAATCAAGCTTTTAATTTCACCAATGGTGCTATAACATCAACTACATACCCTGCTTCATTTTTAGGTTCAGCTGATGGCTTTTTAGTTATTCGTTCAACTAGTGCTACGCTTCCTAGCCAACCTGTAGATGGTGTTATTTATAACGCTGCCAATATTGCTACTTTAGGTACCGGATTAACATTTATTCAATCCGGAAGTTCTTATAATATTTCAAGTACAGGATTGATAGGAAATACCACTTATTACTATTTTGTATTTGATTACACCATTGCCACATACTGTACAGGTGGTCCGGTATACAATACATCGGGAGCCCTAGTGGGAACGGGTACTACTTGTCCGGAAGCCCCAACAGGGATTACTACATCAAGCATTACCACTACTTCCTTTAATTTAAACTGGACAGCTCCTTCAGGTGGCTCATCAGGTGCTATTACCTACACTGTTCAAATTACGACGAATGCCGGATATACTAATAATATTGCCGGTTCCCCTTTCACAGTTGCCAATCCAACAACAACTTTAAGTGTTTCAGGATTAACTGCCGGAACCACATATTACTACAGAATATTAGCCAGTAATGGTTGTTCAAGCTCATATTCAACCGGCTCAACTACAACCAGTATCACCAATGATAACTGTGCTACAGCAATAGCTTTAACAACAAATACTACTGCAACTTGTATATCTTCAGCCAATGGAACCACATTTGGTGCCACGCAATCATCCTCAGGTTGCTCAGGAACTGCAGACGATGATGTATGGTACAGTTTTGTAGCTAATGCTACTTCTCATACTATAACTGTTACACCATCCACGTTAACTGATGCCGTTTTTCAATTATATAGCGGAAGTTGCGCCGGATTAACAAATTTAGGCTGTGTAAACCTTTCCAGTTCAACAGCTATGGAAACCTATAGTTTTTCAAGTTTAACCATTGGTAACACTTACTACGTTAGAGTTTACAGCTACGGAAATGGTGCAAGTTACCGAGGTAATTTCAACATCTGTATTACAACTCCGGTTGCTCCTATCAATGATAACTGTAGCGGTGCCATAGCGTTAACCGTTAACAGCACTACTACTTGTGTAACCAGCACTACAGGTACATCAATTTATGGAACACAATCTCAGGCCGGATGTTCAGGAACTGCTGATGATGATATTTGGTATAGCTTTGTAGCTACATCAACGAGTCAAAAAGTTACTGTTAGTCCTATAACCATGAGTAATGCAGTGTTTCAAGTTTTTAGTGGAACTTGTGGAGCGCTAACTAGTTTAAATTGTACAAATGCCACAACAGGAAGTGCTATTGAAGTATCTACTGTAGCTGGATTAACTATTGGTGCCACTTATTATGTAAGAGTTTATAGTTCAGGAAGTTTCAGCGGTAGTGGCTCTTTCTCTATCTGTATCACAACACCATGTAGTTCAGGAAGTGGAAATGGTACTACTAGCACCACTTGTCCTAATATTGTAGTTGGAGCGAGCGGATTGAATGGTGCAGACCCAACAGCAGTGACTTGTTATGCTACAAGCACTTGTACCAATTTGGAAGCTATTTATCCTGATTATAATGACACTACAAGTTATACCGTTAGCACAATTCCTTATGCACCACCCTATCAATATAACTGTTTAACTAATCCAATTAGTGTTAATGTTGATGACGTTTGGTCGAATACTATTTCTTTACCTTTTAACTTCTGTTATTATGGTAACACCTACAACAAAGTATTAGTAGGATCAAACGGTGTAATTACTTTTGATACTGCAAGCTATAGTCCTGGAGGATATTCAGGATGGTCATTTAGCAACAACTTACCAAGTTCTTCCTTATTTTTAAATTCAATATTTGGTGTTTATCATGATATTGATCCAAGTAAAGGTGGAGAAGTTGGTTGGGAATTAGTTACGCTAAGTAGTGGCTGTAGAGCTTTAGTAGCAGCATGGAGTGATATTCCAATGTACTCAACTGTTTGTAATAGCTCTTTATACACCGGAATGATTGTACTACACGAAAACAGTAATATTATTGAAGTTTTCATCAAAGAAAAAAATGCTTGTTCCAGCTGGAATAGTGGTAATGCAGTGGTTGGTATTCAAAATGCCACAGGAACTCAAGCTGTTGTAGCTCCTAACAGAAATTCAACAGATTCAGATTGGACCGTAAACGAAGAAGCATGGCGATTCACCCCATCAGGAGCATCAGTCGCTACTGTAAAATGGTATCAAGGTTCAGGTACATCAGGTCCAGTAGTTGGTACTACCAGCAATGTATCGGTTTGTCCTACGGCAACCACAAATTATACAGCAGAAGTAACTTATTCGTTCTGTAACGGTACAACAGCTACCTATCTTGATGAAACTACTGTAACGGTTTCAACCGGAAAAACATGGACAGGAGCTGTAGATACTGATTGGAGTAATGCTAACAACTGGTCTCCAAGTGGTGTTCCAACTAATACAGATTGTATTACAATACCTAATGTTACTAACAAACCTGTTATTTCAGGAACCTCATATAATGCTTATTGCTATAACCTAACGGTTGCAGGTGGTTCGTCATTGCAGGCAGATTCATCTAATAATATTATCGTAACAGATTTTGTAAAAGTGGTATCGCCTGGTCAATTTAAATTAAAAGACAGCTCTAGTTTAATTCAAATAAACAACACTGCCACTAATACCGGTTCAATTTCTATGGAAAGAACCGCTTATGTTAAAGCCTATGACTATGTGTATTGGTGTTCTCCTGTTAAAAACTTCAACTCCGGTAGTATATCGCCTACCTCTCCGGGTGGCTATGTATTCAAATGGAATCCAACAATTGCTAACAGTAATGGCGGGCAAGGAAATTGGGTAAGCGGTACCGAAGCTATGGCAGTAGCCAAAGGATACATTGCAATCTCTCCGGGATACTACAGTTATACTACTGCAGCACCACTTACGGCTAACTTTACCGGTGTTCCTTACAATGGAATCAGAAAACCATCTATTTCAAGAGGAAGCTATACCGGTGCTGATTATACAGGAACAAATGGTGCTACCATTACCCATTTGGATGACAACTGGAATCTAATTGGTAATCCATACCCATCAGCTATTGATGCACTAGGTTTCTTGGCATTGAACACAAACATCAATGGAAATGTCAGACTATGGACGCATGGGTCACCAATCAGTACAAGTAATACAAATCCTTTTTATGGAACTTTTGCAGCTAATTATGATGTAAATGACTATATCAGTTATAACGGAACCGGTTCAACTCCTCCGGGATTTAACGGAAAAATTGGTGCCGGACAAGCTTTCTTTGTAATAATGAATGATGGTGCTACCACCAACAGTACTGTTACTTTCAACAATAGTTTAAGAAGTGCTGCTTATGACAATAGTCAATTCTACAGACAAAATACAACAGCAAGTACTACCCAACCTGAGAAAAACAGAATTTGGTTAAGCTTGGTAAATGCCAATAATGCAGCAGCTACTACCTTGGTTGGCTATGTATCTGATGCAACTTATGATTACGATAGAATGTTTGATGCATCACATAAAATAGCAAATACTTTAGGTATCTATTCTTGGATTGACGATCAAACCGTAATCATTAATGGTAGACCAACTCCTTTTGATGACAATGATTATGTAAAAATCGGAGCTTCTATTCCGGCTACGGGAACTTACAGCATAGGAATCAACCAAGTTGACGGATTATTCAGCAATGACAATCAAGACATTTTCTTGGAAGATACTGAACTTAATGTAGTTCACAATTTAAGAACGGCTCCGTATACATTTACCGCCAATACCGGTAATTACAGTAATCGATTTATTTTAAAATATAAAAACAGTACTCTTGGCACTACAGAAAACCAATTGGCAACAACTTATGCTTATGTTTCCAACCACATCTTGAATATAAAATCAGATGACACGATTAAAGAAATATATTTATATGATATTTCCGGGAAACTAATCAAAAAGATTAAACCAACGGTTGAACTTGATCATTTTGAAACAGAGTTCCCTTATCAAAACGGAGTGTATTTAGCCACAATCGTAAAAACTAATGGTGAAAAAGCAGCCGTGAAATTGCTCAATTAACCTATCCTAATTACTAACTAAACCCCTATTAAGTGATCGTACTTACTAGGGGTTTTTTCGTTATGTTAAAAAGCATAAAAAATCGATGAAATACACTACTTTTAAAACTGCAAATAAATGATATGTAAGCAATTAGCATTTTTAAATTAAAAAATGTCCGAAAAAATGTCATTTATCGATTTTTACGGTAGAATACCTGATAAATAGGACTTTACAGTTCTCATAGGCTAAATTTGTTGAACTATTAACGAAGTTTAAAATTCATTGCCCTATGAAGAAAAACTACCTACACTCAGAAAAGAGATTTTCGTTCAAATTGTTTTTAATTCAAAACAACCTAGTACTACTATTTATCCTTTTGCTACTAGCAGGAAAATCTACCCAAGCACAAACCGCAGGTCCTAATAATGCTGGAACCGGAACAAATGTTACCGGAGTGGGAACTGTAGCCTGGACCAGCTTTGGAAATGTTACTGCCGCTGATGGTGTTACTGCCAATGCAGTATTTACAGGAAGTGCCAATTCAAACTACATACAAGGAACCAATTATGGGTTCGCTATACCAATCGGTGTTGTGGTAGATGGTATTGAAGTTACTATCAACAGAAAAACAAGTGCTGTCAATGCCGGAAGAATTACTAAAGATAATGTGGTCAGTATGGTAAAAGGTGGTGCTATAGTTGGAAACAACAAAGCTACAACCACAGCCTATACAACTACCTTAACAACAGCCACCTACGGAAGCCCAACAGACAAATGGGGAACCACTTGGACCTCTGCAGACATTAACGCTACTAATTTTGGCGCAGTGATTTCTGTTAATGCCAATAACAGTTTAACCGCTGCTGTAGATTATATTCAAATTAAAGTTTATTATACCCCCGTACCAATGGTTACCAGCTTCACCGGTAGCAGTGCTTGTGTTGGCACTACTCCATCAGTAGTTATTACCGGAAATTATTTTACCGGAGCAACTGCTGTAAAATTTAATGGTGTTTCAGCATCTTTTACTGTAAACAGTGCTACTCAAATAACCGCTACTCTGCCGGTGAGTGCCACTACAGGAACTATAAGTGTTACCACTCCGTCAGGAACAGGAACCAGCGCCGGTAGTTTTACTATAAACCCTTTACCATCAGTTGCCCCTATCACCGGTACTACTAACGTTTGTATTGGCGGCAGTACCACTTTAAACGAGGCAACATCAGGAGGTACTTGGAGTAGTGCTTCTCCAACAAAAGCTACCATAAATACCAGTGGTGTCGTAACCGGAATAGCAGCAGGGACTTCACTTATTACTTATACTTATACCAATGGAAACGGCTGTACTAATTCGGTTTCAACGACTATAACTGTTACTGCATTACCCGTAGTAGTTGCCGCCAGTTCGGTTTGTATCGGAAATACGATTCAAGCAACTCCAAATTCAGGCGGAACATGGGCAAGCAATGACACTTCAAAAGCTACTATTGACACTACTGGATTGATAATAGGTATTACATCAGGAAATGTTACTTTCACATATACAGATACAACAACAGGATGCAATGCTACAACATCAATAGTAAGTGTTGTTTCATCTCCTGTAATCACTTCAAATCCTGTGGCAACCCAAACAGTTTGTTCTGGCAATTCTGCTAGTTTCAGCGTTACTGCCACTGGCGGAGGATTAACTTATCAATGGTATAACGGAGCAACTTTACTAACAAATGGAGGGGCAATTTCGGGCGCTACCTCATCAACTTTGACCATTAATCCGGTAGCTTTGAGCGATGCCGGTACAACTTACTATTGTGAGATTATAGGGAGTTGTTCTCCAGCTATTTCTTCTAACACTGCTGAATTAATAGTGCTGGAAAAAGCAACTATAACGGATCAACCTATAGGTGTTCAGTCATTTTGTGCCGGGGATACAGCTTCTTTAGCAGTAAGTGCAACAGGTGACGGTATAACTTATCAATGGTATAAAGGAGCAACCATGTTGGTAGATAATGGCACAGTTTCAGGAGCTACTTCAGCCACTTTGACTCTTTCCCCATTAAGTGTAAGCGACAGTGCTGCTAATTATTATTGTTTAGTAACCGGAACAAGTCCGTGTAATGCAGTATCCTCAAATTTTGGTACAATTAATGTAAACCAAGGTGTATCTATTACAGCTCAGCCACAAATATCGCAAACCGTTTGTGAAAGCAGTTCGGCAAGTTTTTCGGTTAGTGCTTCTGGCGGAAATTTAAGCTATCAATGGTACAAAGGAGCTTCACCGGTAACAAACGGAGGAACTATATCAGGCGCAACAACTGCAACATTAACTATAGCTTCAACAACTACTACCAACTCCGGTTCTTACTATTGTTTGGTTAGTAATAACTGTTCCGGAAGTACGGCTAGTGATAATGCTTTATTAACAGTTAGTGCAAACAGCGTTGGTGGTACTGCTTCAAGTTCACTACCTAATGTGACTCCGGTAGTCAGAAATATTACGCAATGTCATTTTGCCTCCGGGACTGTTTATTTGAGTGGTCATATCGGTTCTGTTGTTCGATGGGAATACACTACCAGTGGTGGTGCGAGTTGGATACCTATTGCAAACACTACTACCAGTTGTACTTATAACAATATTACTCAATCTACTTTTTTCAGAGCGGTGGTTCAAAACAACCCATGTAGTTTGGCTTATTCTTACGTTGCTTTAATTGACGTAATCCCTAATGTAAAACCAACTCCGGTAACCGCTACACCACAAACAATTTGTATTGGTGGCAGTAGCGATTTATATTCGGAAAGTGGTTTTGCAACCAGTTCTTATTTAGCTACCGGCGGAAGTTTCAGCAATGCAAATCCGGCTAACTGGTTAGTTGATGGTTGCGGAAACTGTTTGAATGCAGGAGGAAGTAATACAACCGAAGGACCTTTTAGATTGAGTGCAACAAATGGCGGAACTTATTCGGGAATAAACTATACTTCAAGCGGAAAATTTGCTATTGCTAATGGAAATTACTACTCTGTAATGCAAACCCCAATCTTTAATACCTTTGGTCTACCAATGGCCACTTTAAGTTTTAATCATGCTTTTAACTTACAAGTTGGGGCGAGTGTTTCAGTAGAATTATCACTAGATGGGGGAACTACTTATAGTGTTGTTTTAGCCAGTTATACAGGAGCAAGTACAAGAAGTCCGTATGGGCCTTTTCCTAATCAATCTATTGATTTGAGTAACTACATTGGACAAGCCAGTTTAAGAGTTCGTTTTGTATATAACGGAACGGCAAACAGTTCATGGGCAGTAGATAATATTTTAATTCCGGAAACCCCATCAAACCTAACTACGCAATGGATTGACTCAATAACAGGTCAAGTTATCAGTAACACAGCTACAGCTACTGTAACTCCAACCGTAACTACTACTTATGCAATCACCTCTTACTTAAACGGATGCACCAGTTATGGTCCTGAAGGAACAACCTATATTACCATAACAGTTAATCAAAGACCAACAGCTGCTATTGGCCCTAATCAAACGGTTTGTAATGGTGATTCGGCTACTTTCAGCGTGGCATTGACAGGTGTTGCTCCTTGGAGTGTAACTTACAGCAACGGTACTACATCTACAACCGTAAACAACGTAACTACTAATCCTTATGTATTCACTGTTAGTGGTTTCACCACAAATAAAACCTATACAATTACGGCTTTAAGCGATTCAAAATGTATTGCAAAACCACAGGATTTAACAGGTTCTGCGGTAGTAACTGTTTTAAACGGAACTGCCGGATTATGGACCGGATTAATAAGCACCGATTGGTTTGATTGTAGAAACTGGGCGGGTGGTTTACCTTCAGCCACTATCAATGCACAAATTCCTTCGAGTGCAGTCAGAATGCCGCTTATTGATCCTGCCAACTCTTCTTATGCGGCATTATACAGCAACATAGCAAGAGCGCAAGATATTATCATTGCCAATACAGCTTCTGTAGCTATGGCGGCCAATTCTAATTTATACATCAGCAGAGATTGGAAAAACAGCGGTACTTTTATTCCGGGAACTGGAACGGTGACATTTAACGGTGCTACGGCTAATCAAATTCAGACCATAAATGCCGGTATAAAAACCAACGAAACATTTTATAATTTCACGCTTAACAACTCTAACGGAGCAAGAGGAATCAGCGTTGTAGATGGCTTTGCTCTTAATGTGGCTAACCTTTTATCTTTACAAAGTGGTGATTTACGTTTGGTGGGTGAAGCCCAACTTCTTCAAAGCGGTACAACAGCCAATCCATCATCCGGAACAGGTAAAATCTTAAAAGACCAACAAGGAAGTCAAAGTAGTTACCATTATAATTATTGGTCTTCACCAGTTACTACCAATGGAAGCACTTATACTGTTGGCGGGGTTTTAAGAGACGGAACAAACTCGGCTTCAAACCCTTTTAACCCAGGTACTATCAACTTTGGAGGTGGTTATTATTTTGCGGATGGAGCTTTGTCTAGTCCAATAAAAATCAGCACCAGCTGGATATACAAATTCACCAGCGTTAGTAGCTCTTATGCAGGATGGCAATTTATTGGCGATACCGGAACTATTAATCCGGGAGAAGGATTTACCATGAAAGGCAACAGCGGTTCTTCATCAAACACCACTGCGCAAAACTATGTTTTTGTGGGTAAACCTAATAATGGTACTATTAGCTTAAACATCTCGCCAAATCAAACTTATTTGGCCGGAAATCCTTATCCATCATCCTTAGATGCTGACGAATTTATTAAAGACAACGTTAAAGACGGTGGCGGTAGAGCAGCCAGTAATATCTTCAACGGAGCATTATACTTTTGGGATCATTTTGGAGGCACAGCTCATATACTAGGTCAGTACGTTGGCGGTTATGCAACTTACTCTTTAATGGGTGGTGTAGTAGCCATTTCTAACGATCCGCTAACTGCTAATAATGGTTTAACAGGAACAAAAGTTCCAACCAAAAATATCGCAGTGGGGCAAGGCTTCTTTATAGGAACCGGTGTTATCACTGATATGCCTACCAACAATCCTAATTTAACTTCTCCTATTACCGGAGGAACCATAAACTTCAAAAACAGTCAGAGAGTTTTTAAAACAGAATCGCCTGCGAATTCTGTGTTCTTCAGAACAAATGCTACTCAAGCTACTGTTAACGATGAACGTTCAAAATCAGAATCGCTTTTGAATCGCCTTCAGGTTTGTACCGACAATTGTTGATAGGTGTTGACGAAAACACTACTAATTCCTTTGATATTGGGTATGATGCTCCAATGATTGATGCCGGTACTGAAGATTTGTATTGGACTATCAATTCATCTAAATTTACAATCCAAGCAGTGTCTAATTTTGATGAAAATCAAATCATCCCAATAGGAATAGTAACCGCCAACGAAGGCATGAGCACTATTCGTGTAAGTGGTTTAGAAAATATACCTACTTCAACCGAGATTTTCATTCACGACAATGAAACCGGGCTTGACCATGACATTAAGGAAAATGCCTTTTCTATTGCCCTGCCAATTGGCACTTATAACGATAGATTTTCATTACGCTTTAGCGGAAATACATTAGGAACAAACAATCAAACCGTTACTAAACCATTATTGTATTTTACGAATAATGATAATACCATAAATATTAAAAATAATAGTTTGAGCAACACTATAAAATCGGTTAGTATATTCAATTTGTTAGGGCAATTTATAGCTTCCTATAAAACAAACGACGCTAATCAACTGGAAATTAAAATTCCTGTTCATCAAATGGCAGCCGGAACTTACATAGTAAAAGTAAATGCAGAGCAGGGTAATTTTAGTGAAAAGATAATTATTAATTAAATAATACTTAAATAAAAAGTAAAGGATGCTCAAAAGGCATCCTTTACTTTTATTATTGAAAAAGATAAGTTTTTGATGACTAAACAATTAACAGATTCTTCCGGAGGTAGTTGGCAGTGTTTTTCGTCGTTATTATCAACCGTTTTATCGATATTGTTAATTACTTTGTACATATCACAGCATTATCCTTAAAATATTAGTATATTTTTAGTAATTGTTTCATTTCAATTAAAAGAATACCAAAATGCCAATAACTACCTCCATTTTTTGAATGTAAAAAAATCAAAACTACCGACTCTCGTTTTGTTGATTTTATTACTACTTTATTCAATAAATTCATTTTCAAACAATCACAAGCCTGATGCCTCATTAGCAAAAGAAAATACGACAATAATCACGCCGCCACCCGGCCCTTCAAATAATCAATGTATTAATGCTACCAACTTGCCTTGTGGTACCACCAACTTAGCCGGAACGACCGTCGGGGCTTCCAGTTATACTCATGGTACGGGTTGTAGTTTATCTAATTACGGGGTTTGGTATACTTTTGTAGGCGATGGTAATCTTAATACTATTTCGGCAACAGGCTCCGGTTTTGACCTTGAAATGGCCATTACTTCTGGCACTTGTGGAAATTTAACCAATATCACTTGTCAAGACTCGGCAATTTCCAGTGCAGAAACATATACATTTACAGCCACATCGGGAACAACATACTATGTATACATTGCTCATTATTCAACATCGGGAACCACAACCGGAACTTTTACCATTTCGAGAACTTGTACAGTACCCTTTAATCCTTGTGCTTCAATTCCTAACATTGCAGCCTGTGGTACAACAACAAATACAACCATAGCTTCCGGAACAGGCGCTTACAGTTCATCCGCCTGCGGTTATTCAACTCCGGGAAATGAGCAGCTGTATACTTTTACTCCAACAACTACAGGAAATTATTATATCCAACAATCCAGTTCTTATGGCTACATTGATTACCAATACAAAACGGCAGCTTCAGGTTGTAGTAGTACTGGCTGGACATGTATAGATGATATTTCCGGCACCGGAACCAGTCCTGTTTTTTCATTAACCGCAGGAATTCAATACTACCTCCTTCTCGATCCCGAAAGTTCGGGCGGCGGAAATGTTAGTTTTACTTTGGGTTGTCCGGCAGTAGCACCTGCAAACGACAATTGCAGTGGGGCCATTGTCTTAACGGTTAATCCAACTTCAAGTTGTACCACTAGTACCACAGGAACAACATTGGCCGCTACTCAATCACAAACCAGTTGTTCGGGCACCGCTGATGATGATGTATGGTACAGTTTTGTCGCCACAGGAACTTCCCACACAATAACAGTAACCCCGGGAACATTATCTGATTTAGTAGTGCAGATTTTTAGTGGCAGTTGCGGTTCATTAACAAGCATAGACTGTGTTGATGACACTTACTCATCTAACGAAGCTACCTTATTAAACGGTTTAACTATCGGGAACACTTATTTTGTCAGAGTTCACAGCTACAGCAGCTCAACGGGGCAAGGAACATTTACCATCTGCATCACTTCCAACATTGTCTGTACCGCCGGAAATGGTACCGGAACTACCAGTTTGGGTTGTCCATCAGTAATGTCGGGCGGATTAGGTTTAAACGGAAATGACCCTGCCGCTATCGATTGTCTTTCAAATTCAAATTGCGTTAATTTGGAAGCTACTTATCTACAATTGGGTCAAACTACCAACTATACTGTTGAATCCATACCATATGCACCTCCTTATCAATTCAACTGTTTGACAAATCCTGTGAGCGTTAACAGTGATGATGTTTGGTCTCCGGCAATCAACTTGCCTTTCAATTTTTGTTTTTATGGCAACTCATACAATTCGTGTGTGATAGGCTCAAACGGAATGTTATCCTTTAATACGGCCAATGCCGGTAATGCTTCAGGATATGCGTTTAGCAATAGTTTACCAAGTACCACCGGAGCTTTATTCGCCAATACCATTTATGGCGTATACCACGACATTGACCCTAGTGTAGGCGGAAAAGTGGGTTGGGAACTGATAACACTAAACACCGGTTGTCGGGCACTTATAGCCTCATGGAGTGATGTTCCTATGTTCTCTACCAATAGCATTTTATATACCGGTATGATGGTACTTTATGAGAACACCAATATTATTGAAGTATACATTCAGGAAAAAAATATAGACGATTTTAATCTATCCCCATGGAATGGCGGAAATGCCATAGTCGGAATTCAGAATGCCGCCGGAACGCAAGCAGTAGTGGCTCCGGGAAGAAACGGACTAGACACCAATTGGGCTGTTACTAACGAAGCATGGCGATTTGTTCCATCCGGAACCTCTATAACTTCTATTAAGTGGTATGAAGGTGCCGGAACCTCCGGAACTGTTGTAGGAACAACGGATACCATAGCGGTTTGCCCAACCTCAACCACTATTTATACCGCTGAAGTAACCTATACTTTATGCGGTGGCGCAACCCTGAAAGTTACTGATCAGACCACCGTTACCGTTACCGGCAGCAAAGTGTGGAATGGCTCTGTAGATACTGACTGGAACAAAGCCAATAACTGGACCCCAATTGGCGTACCAACAAATACAGATTGTGTAGTTATCCCAAATGTTACGAATGACCCTATTATATCCGGCTCATCCTACAATGCTTATGGTTATAATTTAACGATTAAAAATGGTGGAAACCTGCAATTAAATTCGGGCAACAACATCACGATTACCGACTTAGTAAATGTAGTTACCGGAGGTGTTTTTACAATAAAAAACAGTGGTAATCTGGTTCAAATTAACAACACTGCTGTTAATACCGGTAACATTATGATGGAAAGAACCGCCAGTGTGCGCCAACTTGATTATGTATATTGGTCATCACCGGTGGGCAATTTTAATGTCAACAGCATACTAGCACCACTTATTTCGGGCGGTATTTACAAATGGAATACTACGGTATACAACAACAACGGAGGACAAGGCAATTGGGAGTATGCCGCAGGCAATACCATGCTACCGGCAAAAGGCTATATCGTTCGAGCTCCGGATAGTTTTAGCACCAGTGCAGCCTCTCCATTACTGGGTACTTTTACCGGAGTTCCTAACAACGGCACTATAACTACAACCATTTATAGAGGTACTGATGAAATAACAGCTTACCATACGGGTAATAACGGAACCGAAATAAATAATTATAGCGACAACTGGAATCTTCTTGGAAACCCATACCCGTCTTCTATTAGAGGAAGTCAGTTTTTATTTGACAACCGAACCAAAATAATGGGACAAATACGACTATGGACCCACGGTACTTTACCGGCGGCCATTGCCAGTCCGTTTTATGATACATTTGTTTACAATTACAATCCGGGAGATTATTTTACTTTTAATTTTAGCGGAAGTAGTTGTTGTCCGGCCGCTTCCTCTGATTTATTCATAG
The DNA here is from genome assembly GCF_010119235.1 of Flavobacterium phycosphaerae. Lineage (NCBI taxonomy): Bacteria > Pseudomonadati > Bacteroidota > Flavobacteriia > Flavobacteriales > Flavobacteriaceae > Flavobacterium > Flavobacterium phycosphaerae. The sequence continues at coordinate 427,927 of NZ_JAAATZ010000001.1, forward strand.
GTGCCGGACAAGGCTTTTTTGTTCAAATGATTGACGGACCTACAGGCTCCAACACGGTTAGTTTTAATAATGGTTTGCGTAATGAAAGCTACTCTAACAGTACTTTTTACAGAACAACTAACCAAACCACAAGTAATACTAATTTAGTCGATATTGAACGAAACCGAATCTGGTTGGATTTAGTAGACAGCAACCAACAATCCGACCGCATATTAGTTGGGTATATTGAAGGTGCTACTATGAATGCCGACAGCTTTTTTGATGCCAGTACCACAGTACCGGTGCCTATGGCGCTTTACTCTTTGATTGGCAATGACAAATACATAATTCAGGGACGTTCACTTCCTTTTAACCCAAATGATATTGTCCCTCTTGGTGTTAAAATAACTACTCCCGGTCAATACACTATTGCTATTGGTGGTATTGATGGGTTGTTTGAAAATGCAAACCGAAACATTTTATTAGAAGACACCGAAACTAAAACAGTGACCAATTTACGCGAAGGACCCTATGTGTTTACAGCGGCAGCCGGAACCGACAATACCCGTTTCAAGTTGCGTTATAAATATCCGCACGGGAATAACAATAACTATAACAGAACGTCAAATACGGTTTTAGTAACCGCTGAAAACAAACAAATCAACATACAGTCGTTAGAAACAACTATTGAAAATGTAAAATTATATGATTTGGCAGGAAGAGAAGTTTATAATGCCGATAGCATTAACAAAACCGAATTCAACATCAATAACGCTATTCAAAACCAACAAGCGTTGATAATCAAAATCACGTTGACTGATGGCACTACCGTTTCTAAAAAACTAATGAATTAAATGCAATCAAACTATCTTCATAAAAAAAACGTCCCGAGTAATCGGGACGTTTTGTATATAAACTAAATTGAAAATATTATTTCACTAAAGTCATTTCGTCAACAATGTGTTTAGCTCCTGAGAAATTCTCAATCACCCACAACACATAACGAATATCAACATTGATAGTTCTTTGTAATTTGTTGTCAAAGATTACGTCACCTGCCATAGCTTCAATGTTTCCGTCGAAAGCTAAACCAATTAGTTCTCCTTTACCATTCAATACCGGCGAACCTGAGTTTCCTCCTGTGATATCATTATCGGTTAAGAAATTCACGTGTAAACTTCCGTCTTTATCGGCAAATCTACCATAGTCTTTCTTCTTGTTCATGTCAAGAACTTTCACCGGTAAATCAAATTCCTGATCTCCTTTTTTGTATTTTTTCACTTGTCCGTCAAGGGTAGTGTAATTGTTGATGGTAGCATCATTTCTTTTATCCGCAGGTAATGAACGTACTTTACCATAAGTCAAACGCAAAGTAGAGTTCGCATCCGGATATTTGATTGAACCAATTTTAGATTCTCTTAATCCTTCCACTAACAAACGGAAAGAAGCACTGTAATCGTTTTGTGCTTTTGCAATTTCGTCTGATTTTGAATTATAATGCGTCAACATATCATTAGACAAAGTATATAAAGGATCGTTATCCAACATAGCTTGATTAGGCAATTCTAAGAACGCTTTGATTTTATCTACCGAAGAAAAGATACTTAGTTCAAACGCTGCGTTTACATATTTTGTAAAATCGTTGTTGTTTTCTTTTCCGATTTTTTCAACCATTGGAGCAATTTTGTAGCCTGTTGCTTTAGTAGCATACAATTTCAATTGCGCTGCTAATAAATCTTTCTCAGCCGGAATGTATAATTCTTTATACATTTCTTCTGCCATTTCAGTAATTTGAGGCGCTGCTTGAGCACGTTTGGCTGCATCCGCTTTTACATATAAATCCAATTGTCTTCCCAAAGTTCTTCCGATAGTTCCGAAAGAAGTAGTTCTGAACAATTGTTGCATGTAATTATCGTGTCTTGACTTTTCGTTAGTCAAAGCATAAAACTTATTGATGTTGGCAATTACGTTACCATACTTAGCTTTATTAGCCGGTTTGTTGGCCCATTTATTAAATTTAGCTTCCTGAGCAGCTTTAGTCTTGGCGGTTCCGAATTTACTCAACGCATCAATCATACCTTGACGATTTTTCCAGTAGTTGGCTGTAGAGGCGTATTTAGAAGCATATACTAAGTTCAAAGCAGCGCTCTGATCCATGTATTTTTTCATATTGTCCATTCCGGTTTTAGCACCTTCTACCCAAGCAGGATAAGCAAACTTCACGTTTTGCTCTATTCCGCCTGCAGGCATCCAACGATTAGTTCTACCAGGATAGCCTAAAATCATAGCAAAATCACCTTCTTTTACACCGCTTAAATTCACCGGTAAATAGTGTTTTGGTTGTAATGGCACATTGTTTTCTGAGTAGTCAGCAGGGTTACCGTCTTTATCAGCATAAACTCTGAACATAGAAAAATCTGCCGTGTGACGTGGCCATTCCCAGTTATCCGTATCGCCACCAAATTTTCCTAAACTTTCCGGCGGAACACCTACTAAACGAACGTCTTTATAATCTTGGTACACAAAATAGTAATACTCATTCCCTTGGAAGAAAGGACGAACCGAAACGGTATATTTTCCACCTTCGTTGTTTTCTTTTTCAATAGCAGCAATCTCAGCGTTGATCGCTTTTTCTCTATCGGCTTCACTCATGGATGGGTTTACTTTGGCCAAAATTCTTTTGGTACAATCATCCATACGAACAAAGAAACGCACATACAAGCTGGAAGGTTTTTTCTCTGCTTTTCTGTTTTCTGCCCAATACCCGTTTTTCAAAAGGTTATCATCAGCTGTCGATAATTCGGCCACGGCATCATAACCACAGTGGTGGTTGGTTAATACTAATCCGTCTTTAGAAATAATTTCGGCCGTACAACCTCCGTTGAATTGTACAATAGCATCTTTCAAACTGTGGTGATTAATACTGTAAATTTCTTCGGCTGTCAATTGTAAGCCCATTTTCTGCATGTCTCTATGATTCAAACGTTCGATGAACATTAAAAACCACATTCCTTCATCGGCCTTCATGCTGATTGGCATCAACATAATCCCGGCGATTAAGGATAAAATAATTTTTTTCATTGTTACTTTTATTTGTGTTATTAGATTGAATGCTAGTAGTCTGCCAAAAAGTAGAATTGTTACAACTAACAGTGCTAAAAGCGTCGCGAATATAGGTTTTTTTGCCCATTTGAAAGGCTTTTTTAGCAGAAAACAACAACAATACCCTTTGGAAATTATGAATTATAAATTATGAATTATGACTGAAAATTTGAAAAAGACGTCATAAACATCAAAAACCAACTTTTGAGTATTTACAGGCCTTCACAGCCGTGAAACGGTCTTCGGAGTGACTAGAACAGTCTTCGGAGAGCCTAAAAAACACTTCGGAGGACCACAAACATACTTCGGATTACGTGTGATACGCTACTTAACCCCTTTATTAGTTTACGGAGTGTAGCAAACACTTTTCGGAGCTCATTATTTAGTCTTCGGAGCATCGGAAATGGTCTTCGGAGGCATACGAATCATTTTTATATCTTAGCCAAAGAAAAACACTCTACGTAAAAGAAGCATACAAAATGTCGGGGAAATTAAAATATACCTTTTCAGAAAAGATATGGCAACATGCTGCTCCCGGCGGTTGGTATTTTGTTTCACTTCCGGAGCACATGGCCAAAGAAATCAGAGCCTCGTTAAAATCAGAAGAAGAAGGTTGGGGAAGATTAAAAGCAACAGCCCTTATAGGTAGCAGTCAATGGAAAACGGCCATTTGGTTCGATACCAAAAAGAACACCTACCTCCTTCCAATAAAGGCTGAAATCAGAAAAAAAGAAAAGCTTACTGCTGAAAAATTAGTGGAAGTAGCTATTTTGTTGTAAAAAAAATCCCCACTGATGTGAGGATTTATTATTTATAGACCATGACTGTTCTCCGGTTCTTCGGCGTCAACGTTCAGCATTTCCCAAAGCTTGTCTTTCAGCTCGGTTAATCCTTGTTGGGCTACAGAAGAAATAAACAAGTAAGGCGTTCCTTTAAAGGCTTTGTCTAATTCGGTTTTCAATTCTGCTTTCAGTTCGTCGTCCAGCATATCGCATTTAGAAATGACAATCAATTTATCTTTATCCAGCATTTCCGGATTGTAACGACGTAATTCGTCTAACAGAATCTCGTATTCTTTTTTAATATCATCAGCATCGGCAGGCACCAAAAACAACAGTGTTGAGTTTCTTTCAATATGTCTCAGGAAATAATGTCCCAATCCTTTTCCTTCGGCAGCTCCTTCAATAATTCCCGGAATATCCGCCATGATAAACGATTTGAATTCGCGGTACGCCACTATCCCCAAATTGGGTTTCAAAGTCGTAAACGGATAATCGGCAATCTTAGGTTTGGCCGAAGTCAATACCGAAAGTAAAGTCGATTTCCCGGCATTGGGAAAACCTACCAAACCTACATCGGCTAAAACTTTTAATTCCAGGATAACATCCATTTCTTCGGTAGGCATACCCGGCTGGGCATAACGCGGCGTTTGGTTGGTCGAACTTCTAAAGTGCCAGTTCCCCAATCCGCCTTTTCCGCCTTTCACCAAAATACGCTCTTCGCCGTGTTCGGTGATTTCAAATAAAATTTCATCCGTTTCTTTATCGCGCACTACTGTTCCCAGCGGCACTTCAATCACTTTATCTTCTCCATCGTGTCCGGTACTTCTGGAACTTCCTCCATCACCACCGTGACCGGCTTTGATATGACGGGCAAATTTCAGGTGAAACAGCGTCCACAAGCCTTTATTTCCTCTCAAAATTACGTGTCCGCCACGACCTCCGTCTCCTCCATCGGGACCGCCTTTTTCAATAAATTTTTCTCTGTGTAGATGCGAAGAACCTTTCCCTCCTTTTCCGGAAGAGACATATATTTTTACGTAATCTACAAAATTTCCCTCTGTCATTGTCTTTGTATTCAGTCAGCAAAAGTACTAACTATTCTTTTATGGCTTTCACAAGCACTTTATCAATCTTTACACCATCCATATCGATGATTTCTAATTCAAATTTATTCCAAATGAGTTTTTCTCCCGTGGTTGGAATTTTGCCCATTTCGGTCATGATTAATCCGCTAACGGTCGTTACTTCGTAATCATTGGTCAACTCATCCATATCAAAATACGTTAGGAAATCGTGCAAAGAATACAAGCCGTCCACGAGCCAAGTACCGTCTTCTCGACTAATCAATTGGTATTCATCATCATCAAAATCGGCCGCATCGCCCACTAACGCTTCCAAGATATCATTCAAAGTAATGATTCCCTGAAAAACACCATATTCATCGGTTACCAAAGCATAATGCACTTTCGATTTCTTGAAATTCTCCAACGCTTTATAAGCCGAAGTATGCTCAATCATATATACCGGCTCTTTGACAATCGATTTCAATTGAAAGTTGTCTTTTTCAAAACCGACAAACAAATCTTTCAGTAAAACTATACCCACTACATCGTCTAAATTCTCTTGGCAAACCGGATAAAACGAATGCAACTCATCAAACATTTTGGTTTTCAATTCCTCAACAGTATCATCATAAGAAAGATACACTATCGATTGACGGTGAGTCATCAACGAATTTATTTTTCGATCGCCAATATGAAAAACGCGTTCTACTATATCCTGCTCAATTTCTTGTACTTCTCCGCCTTCGGTACCTTCTTTGATGATGGCTTTGATTTCTTCTTCGGTTACTTTACCGTCAGCCGTAGGTTTTATTTTGAAAACATCTAAGATAAAATCCGTAGAAATGGTCAGCAACCAAATGAAAGGCATCGTTATGATGGAAACCATTTTCATCGGAACGGCAACTCCTTTGGCAATGGCTTCAGGATAGTTCAATCCGATTCTTTTCGGCAACAATTCGCCTAAAACCAAAGAGAAAAAAGTCAATATCACGACTACAATTCCAACGGCTATGCTATGGGCATATACTTTTAGCGTCGCAAAACTTTCAATAAATAAAGTAACATCAGTCGTAATTTTATCGCCCGAATAAATACCGGTCAGAATCCCGATTAACGTAATGCCAATTTGAACAGTCGAAAGAAATTTATTGGGTGAATTGGCTAAATCCAGCGCCACTTTGGCATTGGTATTCCCTTTTTTAGCTGCCGTTTCCAAGCGGTTTTTACGCGCTGAAATCAGAGCAATCTCCGACATGGAGAACACCCCGTTTAACAGTATTAAAAAAAGAATAATTAGTATTTCCATTTTGAGTTATGAGTTATAAGTTATGCGTTATGAATATAACCGCTAACCAAAAACGTAAATTATAAATTGTCGATTACTTTGCTTAATCGTTGGGTTACTTCTTCAATGCTACCGATACCGTCTACGGCATAAAACTTGCCTTGAGCATCATAATAATTGGTCAAAGGCGCCGTTTTTTCGTTGTATTCCTGGTAACGGTTTCTGATTTTTTCTTCGTCCTGATCGTCTGGTCGGCCCGAGGTTTTTCCTCTTTCTAACAACCGTTGCACTAAAATTTCATCATCAGCCTCTAAGGCCACAGTAGCTGTAATGCTTTGTCCTTTTGATTCTAAAAAACTATCCAAAGCAGCTGCTTGCGCCAATGTTCGTGGAAAACCGTCAAACAAAAAACCGGCACAAGTTGGATTTTTATCCACTTCGCTTTCCAGCATTTTGATGGTTACTTCATCTGGAACCAAATCGCCTTTATCCATAAAGGTTTTGGCTAATTGTCCCAAAGCGGTGTCGTTTTTTATATTGAATCTGAAAATATCTCCGGTAGAAAGATGAGTCAGATTGTATTTTTCTTTTAAAAATTCAGCTTGTGTGCCTTTTCCCGCACCTGGTTTTCCGAAAAGAACGATGTTAATCATTGCAGTAGTTATGAGTTATAAATTATAAGTTATGTGTTATTCGGCTAATTGGTATATGTCCGGCAAATTTCTTCCTAAACCGTCGTAGTCTAAACCATAACCAACGATGAATTTATTCGGAATTCTAATCCCGACATAATCAATTTTGATGTCTTTTTTATAAGCGTCCGGTTTGAAAAACAGGGTAGCAATTTTTAAATGCTTAACTTTTTTCTCTTTGAAAATAGCTTTAAGCTCTTCGATGGTATTTCCGGTGTCAACAATATCTTCTACGATTACTACCGTTCTGCCTTCTAAATTTTGATTCAATCCTATCAGTTCTTTTACTTCATTGGTGGTTTGGGTTCCTTCATAAGAGGCCATTTTCACAAAACTCACTTCACACATCCCGCGATATTGTTTCATCAAATCACTCATCACCATAAAGGCGCCGTTTAAAACACCTATAAACACAGGCACTTCGTCAAAAAAATCATCATCCATTTGTTTGGCCATATTCTTTATAGCGAAATCAATTTCATCTGAAGAAATAAAAGGCTCGAAGGATTTATCGTGAAGGTGTATCATTATGGTTTGAATTTAAAATAAGGTGCAAATTTAAAGAAGTCCTGAGTATTAAGTACTAAGTATTTCCACTTTTTTGCAAATTTGATATATTTACAAAATGAATGCGTTTTTTCACGACCATATAGCCAAAAGCAATGCCGGTACTCTTAGTCGCAATACCCTTCGCTTTTTTGTGGTCAAAAATCCAGAATACATGAGTGAATTGGCAGCAATTGCTACTGATTTGTCAAACAAAAATCACCACAAAGCCATTTGGATTATTGAAATGCTGGTAGAAGATCATCCCGAAATGCTGGTTCCTTATCTTGATCGAATCATTGAAACCATCCCCAAGTACAAACACGAATCGGCCATTCGCGGCATGTCGAGAGTAGCTTATTTTTTGAGTATTTCCAAAGTGATTTCGCTAACGGAAAATCAAAAAGAAAAGCTGATTGAAATTTGTTTAGATTGGCTAATCGGCAATGCCAAAGTAGCTCCGAAAGCCTATGCTATGTACACCCTGTGTCACTATGCCCAAAAAGAGGATTGGATTAAAGAAGAATTGCGAAACATCATCAACAAAGATTTTCACCACCAATCAGCAGGATATAAAGCTGCGGCTAAAGAAGTTTTGCGAAAAATAGACCACTAAAATTATCCATTATCAATTGCCCATTATCAATGGAATAGTATCTTTGCACAACAACTACACAACACGAATGACAGGAGCCAAGCGACTGCATGAGACCGTTGAAAAGCAATAACTACAACGATGAACTATTTCTCTTCCGATTTTAAACTGGGGATTCTCGGCGGCGGACAGCTTGGCAAAATGCTGTTAGCTGAAACCCGAAAGTTTGATATCCAAACGTATGTTTTTGACCCGAGCATGGATGCCCCTTGTCAATTTGGTGCCACTAAATTTTTTATTGGTGATTTGATGGATTTTGATACGGTATACGATTTCGGAAAAAAAGTAAACCTGTTAACCATTGAAATCGAAAATGTAAACCTAGAAGCTTTAGAGCAACTCGAAGCCGAAGGACTCCAAGTCTACCCGTCTCCCAAAACCTTAAGACTGATTCAGCACAAAGGAGTTCAGAAAGACTTTTATGTCGAGAATCAAATTCCGACCGCTGCTTTCAAACGTTTTTCCACTCTGACTGACTTAAGAACCGAAATGGAAAATAGTATGATTGCCTTGCCTTTTGTATGGAAATGTGCCCGATTTGGGTACGATGGCAACGGAGTCAAAATAGTCCGCTCAATGGCTGATATCGAAAACTTGCCGAATGTAGAATGCATAGCCGAACAGATGGTTCCGTTCAAAAATGAATTGGCCGTAATCGTAGCGCGTTCTGTTTCCGGAGAAGTAAAAGCGTATCCTGTGGTAGAAATGGAGTTTCATCCCGAAGCCAATCAAGTAGAATATGTAATTTGCCCCGCTCGTATCGACTATCATATCGCCAAAAAAGCTACCGAAAAAGCATTGAAGGTGTCTAAAGCCTTTAACCATGTTGGCTTACTGGCTGTCGAAATGTTTCAAACCCATGACGAAGGCATTTTAATCAATGAAGTAGCCCCACGACCTCATAACTCAGGCCATTACAGCATTGAAGCCAGTTATACGTCGCAGTTTGAAAACCATTTGCGTGCTATTCTTGATTTGCCTTTGGGAAATACCGCCAGCAAAGTAGCCGGAATTATGGTAAATTTGGTCGGTGCAGAAGGATTTTCCGGACCGGTAGTGTATGAAAACATCGAGAAAATCATGAGCATTAATGGCGTAACACCCCATATATACGGGAAACGCGAAACTCGTCCATTTCGCAAAATGGGACATGTTACGATAGTGAATGAAGACATGACAGAAGCCCGAAGAATTGCCGAAGAAGTAAAGAACAGTATTAGAGTAATCAGCACAAAATAAAACTATGAGCAAAGTAGCCATCATCATGGGTTCCAAATCGGATTTACCGGTAATGCAGGAAGCCATCGACATCCTGAAACATTTTGATATTACCACTGAAGTCGATATCGTTTCAGCACACCGAACCCCTGAGAAATTATTTGAGTTCAGTAAAAATGCTCACCATCGCGGTATTTCGGTTATTATTGCCGGCGCCGGCGGTGCAGCTCATCTTCCCGGAATGGTGGCTTCCATGTCGCCATTGCCCGTAATTGGCGTTCCGGTAAAATCAAGTAATTCTATTGATGGTTGGGATTCTGTTTTGTCTATTTTACAAATGCCGGGCGGTGTTCCTGTGGCTACGGTAGCCTTGAATGGTGCCAAAAATGCCGGTATTCTTGCCGCTCAAATTATCGGGAGTCACGACAAAATCATATTGGATAAAATAATTTTATACAAAGAAAGTCTGAAAGACGCGGTGAACCAATCATCAGACGAAATGAAAAAATAATTTAAATAATAATAAAGCAAGGACAGGTCGCGACCTGTCCCAACCAATAAAAAATGAAAATCTTAACAGAAAAATTTACCACCCAACATAACACGGCTCCTTTCAGCCAAATCAAATTAGAAGACTACCAACCGGCATTTGAAGCTAATATTGCTCTGGCCAAAGCCGAGATTGATGCAATTATCAATAATCCGGATGCGCCAACTTTTGAAAACACCATTGAAGCACTCGATTTTTCCGGAGAAGCTTTAGATCGATTATCATCTATTTTCTTCAATTTAAATTCGGCCGAAACCTGTGACGAATTACAAAAAATAGCCCAAAATGTTTCGCCTTTACTAACCGCATTCAGCAATGACATCGCACTAAACGAAGACTTGTTCAAAAGAGTAAAAGCTGTTCACGACCAAAAAGACCGTTTAACATTAACGCCGGAACAAGCGACTTTATTAGACAAAAAATACAAAAGCTTTACCCGAAACGGAGCCTTACTACCCGAAGATAAAAAAATACTGTTACGTGAAATTGATACCGTTTTGGCCAAACTGAAATTGACCTTCGGCGAAAATGTTCTGGCAGAAACCAACAGTTATAAATTACACATTGCCAATGAAGCTGACATTCAAGGCTTACCGGATGGTGCCAAAGAAATGGCCCGCTCCTTAGCCAAAGCTGATGATTTAGACGGCTGGTTGTTTACTTTGGATTTCCCAAGTTACTTACCATTTGTAACGTATGTTGACAATCGTGAACTGCGAAAAGAAATGGCCATAGCAGCCGGCAAAAAAGCCTTTCAGGAGAATGAATACGACAATCAGGAAAATGTAAAAAACATAGTGGCTTTGCGTCACCAAAGAGCCCAATTATTAGGCTATGAATCGCATTCGCATTTCGTTTTAGAAGAGCGTATGGCACAAAACCCCGAGAAAGTACAATCGTTTTTAAACGATTTATTGGAAAAAGCCAAACCGGCCGCCCAAAAGGAATTCGCTGAACTCAACGCTTTCGCCAAAGAATTGGACGGATTGGAAAGTCTCGAAAAATGGGATGGAGCGTACTATTCCGAAAAATTGAAACAGAAATTATTCAGTTTGGATGATGAGATTTTAAAACCGTATTTCCAATTAGAAAATGTATTAAACGGTGCGTTCACGGTTGCCGAAAAATTATTCGGTATCACTTTCAAAGAAGTATTCAATATAGACAAATACCATAACGAGGTACAAACTTTTGAAGTGCTCGACTTCGAAGGAGAGCTGGTAGCCATCTTCTACTCCGACTTTTTCCCGAGAAAAGGAAAGCGCAACGGCGCCTGGATGACTTCGTTCAAACCACAATATATCAAGAATGGCATCAACGAAAGACCACATGTATCTATCGTTTGCAATTTCACACCACCTACTGAAACCAAACCATCATTGCTGACATTTAACGAAGTAACGACCTTGTTTCATGAGTTTGGACACGCCCTGCACGGCATGTTAGCCAATACTACTTATCCAAGTTTATCGGGAACCTCTGTTTATTGGGACTTCGTAGAATTGCCAAGCCAAGTCATGGAAAACTGGTGTTACGAACCGGAAGCTTTAGCTTTGTTTGCCAAACATTATGAAACCGGTGAAGTTATTCCGCAACAATACGTAGACAAAATCAAAGAAAGCGCCAGCTTTTTAGAAGGCATGGCCACTTTACGACAATTGAGTTTCGGGCTCTTAGATATGGCCTACCACGCAAAAGCACAAGCTATTGACAATGTAAAAGCTTTTGAAAAAGCCGCTATGGACCATACCGCTTTATATCCTGATGTAGCCGAAAATTGCATGAGCGTATCTTTCTCACACATCTTCCAAGGCGGTTATTCCTCCGGGTATTACAGCTACAAGTGGGCCGAGGTGTTAGATGCCGATGCCTTTGCTTATTTCCAAGAAAAAGGAATTTTTAATCAAGAAGTCGCTACCAAGTTCAAAGAGAACGTACTCTCTAAAGGCGGTACTGAATTACCCATGGAACTCTACAAACGTTTCCGAGGACAAGAACCGCAACCGGAAGCTTTGTTAAAACGAGCGGGGTTGATTTAGTTTTATTGACATATAATATTTGAAACCGGAGTTTTCTTTACTTCGGTTTCTTTTTTACAAATAAGTTTCATTTTTTATTGAAAGTTTAAAAACTTTGTTATATCTTTGGGGTATGGAATTCAGAGAAGCTAAAAATAAATTCGTTCAAACCTGGGGGGCGTTAGGCTCACAATGGGGCATCAATAAAACCATGGCACAAATACACGCCTTGTTGATGGTGTCCAATGAAGCGGTTTCCATGGAGGACATCATGGAAGAATTACAAATCTCTCGAGGCAATGCCAGCATGAATTTAAGAGCTTTAATGGATTGGGGCATAGTATACAAAGAATACAAAACCGGTGAACGAAGAGAATACTTTACTGCAGAAAAAGACTTAGATGAACTAGCCGTAAAGATCTCAAGAGAACGCAGCAAACGCGAAATCAAACCGGCCTTGAAAGTCTTAAAAGAAGTCTCTTCTATTGAAGCCGACGGAACTGCTGAAGAAAGACACTTCATAGAACAAACCACCAAATTATACGACTTTGTACTAAAAGCAGATAACGTTTTAGACAAAATAACCGAGTACAAAGACAATTGGCTGGCTCAAATTTTAATAAAGTTTATGAAATAACCCCTTTTTTTAATCAAAACTTTCATTTTTTTCTGAAAGTTTAAAATACTATTTCTTATGAAAGCCTTAAAAGTATTAAACACCATAGCTTTGGCCATACCATTATCATTAGGACTACTCGGATTTATAAACGAAACTTTTTTTATCTATGGTCTCATATCTACCATGGCAACTGGGTTTATTCAACTAATGACCGGACTGTTTTTTTGGCACGAATATCCCAAAAGCATAGCTATCAAAGTCTATTTTTTTCTGGTAGCGGTGTTCTTTTTGCTACTCTCTACAAATATAACAAGCGACTGGCATTGGTATATGCCACCGGCACTCTGCTTATATTTATCAGTACTCATTTACACTAAAAAAGAAGCATCATGAACCTAACCATCCCAAACTGGCTCATCATCCTGAGTGGTGCCGGCCAAATCTTCACCGCTTTGATTTACCCTTACATCCGCCATCAGGTATTCGATTGGTATAACGATGTCAAGCAACTCAAACCATTGAATCAAGAAATATGTAAAACCTATGGTCGTTATATTCAAGGATTGAACTTTTCTTTTGGTTTAATTGCCATACTTTTTACCAATGAGCTAAAAGAACAATCAGCACTGGCAGTAGCATTAACCGGACTAATAGCAGCCTATTGGGTTGGTAAAGTAGCCACTCAAATAGCCTACTATCCCATGTATCAAATTCCGCAACGCACTCTTTTTAAAGTGGGCAGCTATGGTATGAACACCTTGTTCGTGCTCTTTGCTGTGGTGAATTCTTTACTCTTTATTCATAACTTCTTGGGACATTATAAAATATAACATGACCACCATCCGTCTCATCACCAAAATAACAGCCCCCATACAAACCGTATTTGATTTAGCCCGAGATATTGATGTGCACCAACATACGGTTGCCGAAACAAAAGAAAAAGCCATTGCCGGGAGAACTTCCGGAACCATTGAACTGGGAGAAACCGTAACCTTTCGGGGTAAACATCTCGGTTTTTACCTGAAACACCAAAGCAAGATTACTGAAATGGAGGCTCCCAATTATTTTGTGGATGAGATGGAAAAAGGTCATTTCAAATCATTCCGACACGAACATTCCTTTGCTACCAAAAATGGCACTACCGTAATGATTGACCATTTGCAATACGAAATGCCTTATGGAGTAGTAGGAAGAGCTGTTGACAAACTGGTACTCAAAAAATACTTAACCTAACTACTGCTGAAAAGAAATGAAATACTGAAAAATCTAGCTGAAGAACAACAGCAATCCCCACCACAAAATCGGGATGCTTTCAGCCCAAAACGAAGTGTAATATTTTGATCGTTTTTCAGTAGAAAATACCAAAAACAACCACACGGTAAAAGCAATGCCCAGTTTTAAAAATAAGGCGGAATACTGCAAAGGAGATTCCAAAAATTCTAATAACAAAAACCCCAGCAACAACAAACTCCCCACTATTTTAGTTCGCCTTACGCCTATTTGTTGTGGCACTGTTTTCAAGTTAGGATCATCCACCTTCAAATCGATGATTTCAAAAATTAAAATCAAGACAAAAATCAATAGAAACCGTTGCAACGCCACCAAAAAAACTAAAGTAGTGAATGGTATTCCCGCATCAACAATCGGCAAAAACAAAGTAACGCCCACCCAGCACAAGGCTACTATATAAATCTTCACGCCTGCCCAATTGCGGGCATTCTTCCTATTGGGAAAAAAGGGCAAGGTATAGAGCAACGTCAAAATCAAAAAAACAAAAGCAATGATTTTAGTATGCTTTTCCAAGTGAATAAAACAATACCCGGCCGCCAAAAAAGAAAGGAAACTCAATCCGGCAATAGCTTTCAACTCGGTGCGCATCTCCAGTTTTTGGATTCGGGCCAAGGCATCATACTTAACAAAATTATACCCGACAATCGTACCGAAAAAACCAAACAAAGCACAGTCGTCAATAGCGGTGATTTGAAACAAAAAACCGGTCATGCGAACCAAGGCATAAACCGACAACCCCACATGGATACTACTGTTGATATAAAAGTCGAGAAGCTTCTGTAACTGTTGCATCTTTCAAAAATAGTCAAACTGTTAATAACAACCGGTTTTAGTTAAAAAAATCTCGAAATTTGACAGTCCTTTAACCTAAATTTCAGACTTTAATATTTACTTTTGTTGCCGTTAAAAAACAACACAACTAAACACACTTTAGAACTTACCATTTCAATGAGAACAGACGCATTTGCATTACGCCACATAGGTCCGAGAGAGAACGACCTAAACCATATGTTTGAAACCATAGGCGTTGACAGTTTCGACCAGCTGTTATACGAAACTTTTCCGGACGGTATCCGTTTAAAAACCGACTTGCAATTAGACCCCGCCATGACTGAATATGAGTATCTGAACCACATTCAGGAATTAGGCAAAAAAAATAAAGTATTCAAATCCTACCTAGGTTTGGGTTACCACCCAACTATAGTGCCTGCCGTAATTCAAAGAAACATCTTTGAAAACCCGGGATGGTACACCGCCTATACACCTTACCAAGCCGAGATTGCGCAAGGTCGTTTAGAAGCCATTCTAAATTTCCAAACTATGGTGATTGAGTTAACCGGTATGGAAATCGCCAACGCTTCCCTATTAGACGAAGGTACTGCCGCTGCCGAAGCTATGGCATTGCTATTCGACGTGCGTACCCGCGACCAAAAGAAAAACAACACTCGTAAATTCTTCGTTTCCGAAGAAATACTACCGCAAACGTTATCCGTATTGCAAACCCGTTCTACACCAATCGGAGTAGAGTTAGTAGTAGGCAACCACGAAACATTTGATTTCTCTGCCGACTTCTTCGGGGCTATTTTACAATACCCGGGCAAATACGGTCAGGTAAACGATTATAGTGCCTTTATTGCCAAAGCACAGGAAAACGAAATTAAAGTAGCTGTAGCTGCCGATATTTTATCTTTAGCAACCCTTACTCCTCCGGGAGAAATGGGCGCCTCAGTAGTGGTAGGTACTACCCAACGTTTTGGAATCCCAATGGGCTACGGCGGACCTCACGCAGCATACTTCGCTACCAAAGAAGAATACAAACGTTCTATGCCGGGCCGAATCATCGGAGTATCTATTGATGCCAATGGAAAACGCGCCTTACGTATGGCATTAGGAACTCGCGAACAACACATCAAACGCGAAAAAGCAACGTCTAACATCTGTACCGCTCAAGTACTGCTAGCCGTTATGGCCGGTATGTACGCCGTATACCACGGACCAAAAGGATTGCGCTACATTGCCAACAAAGTACACGCTTCGGCAGTAACCTTAGCCGATGCTTTAAATAAATTGGGCGTATACCAAACCAATACCGCTTTCTTTGACACACTATCCGTAAAAGCGGAGGCTGCCAAAGTAAAAGCTATTGCCGAAAAGCACGAAGTGAATTTCTTCTACATTGATGCTGATACGATTGCCATCTCTCTAAACGAAACCTCTTCTTTAGCCGATGTTAACCAAATCATCGCCATCTTTGCTGAAGCTACCGGTAAAGAGGCTTTCACCGTAAACAGTTTAAATACCAACGCCAACATACCTACATCACTGGCAAGAACCTCAGCGTTCTTACTGCACGATGTATTCAACAACCATCATTCTGAATCACAGTTGATGCGTTACATCAAAAAATTAGAGCGTAAAGATTTATCGCTAAACCATTCGATGATTTCGTTAGGCTCTTGCACCATGAAACTAAATGCTGCCGCCGAAATGTTGCCGTTGTCTATGGCCAACTGGAACAGCATTCACCCCTTCGCTCCTATCGAACAGGCCGAAGGCTATATAACCATGCTCAAAAAATTAGAGCAACAACTAAACGTAGTAACCGGTTTTGCCGGCACTACACTACAACCTAACTCCGGTGCCCAGGGCGAATATGCCGGACTTATGGCTATTCGTGCCTACCACTTATCTCGTGGTGACCATCACAGAAATGTATGTCTTATCCCATCCTCTGCTCACGGAACCAATCCGGCTTCAGCAGCCATGGCGGGTATGACCATTATCGTAACCAAAACCACTCCGGAAGGTAACATTGACGTAGAAGATTTAAGAGCTAAAGCCATCGAACACAAAGACGATTTGTCTTGCCTAATGGTAACCTACCCTTCTACACACGGGGTATACGAATCTTCTATCATCGAAATCACCCAACTCATTCACGACAACGGTGGTTTAGTGTATATGGACGGAGCCAATATGAATGCGCAGGTAGGATTAACCAATCCGGCCACTATCGGAGCTGATGTTTGTCACCTTAACTTACACAAAACCTTCGCTATCCCTCATGGGGGCGGTGGACCGGGTGTAGGACCAATATGTGTTAACGAAAAACTAGTACCGTTCTTACCAACAAACCCTGTTATTCCGGTAGGCGGAGACAAGGCCATCACAGCCATTTCTTCTGCGCCTTACGGTTCAGCTTTGGTGTGTTTAATCTCTTATGGCTATATCACGATGCTAGGGGCCGAAGGACTAAAAAGCGCTACCCAGTTTGCTATTTTGAACGCCAATTATATGAAAGCCCGTTTAGAAGCCCATTACCCAATTCTATATTCAGGTGAGTGCGGAAGAGCAGCACACGAAATGATCTTAGACTGTCGCGCCTTCAAACAAAACGGTATTGAAGTAACGGATATCGCCAAACGTTTAATGGATTACGGATTCCACGCGCCAACCGTGTCGTTCCCGGTAGCCGGTACTCTAATGATTGAACCAACTGAGTCGGAAGACTTGGCTGAGTTAGACCGTTTTTGTGACGCGATGATTGCCATTCGTAAAGAAATTGATGCCGCTTCTGCAGAGGAGACGAACAACGTACTTAAGAATGCACCGCACACCTTGGCGATGCTAACTACAGATACTTGGGCGTTCCCTTACACTCGCGAGCAAGCAGCCTACCCGTTAGACTACATCCACGAAAACAAATTCTGGCCAAGTGTCCGTCGTGTTGACGATGCTTATGGCGATAGAAATTTAGTGTGTTCTTGCGCCCCTATTGAGGCTTACATGTAAGAGCTAACAACAACAAATACCAAAGGTTTCAAGTTTTATAATTTGAAACCTTTTTTTATGTCCGTATCCCAAAAAAAGGACTTCAAACCCTAAACATTTATAAAACAGACAATTTTTAGTACTTTTTTCCGTTGTATAAAAAACAACCCTAACCTCATGATAAAAAGCAACTTCCTCAAAACAGTACTGACCCTGTTCTTTTTACTACTCTCCTATTCAAACGGATATACGTGTAGCATGTATAAAATAACTATCGGAAACAAAACGATTGTCGGGACCAACTTTGATGCCTATTATACCGCTCCCCGAATTTGGTTTGAAAACGCTGTCCAACCCGGTACTTATGGTGCTGCCTTTTCAGGAGGTAGAATAAGCGGTGTTCATGGATACGCGCCCCAATCCGGGATGAACGAAGCCGGTCTTTCGTTTTCTCGTCTGGCTACCGCCACCCCCCAAACTAACATAATGGATATGAGTCGTAAAAAACCCATCCCCAACGAATGCAGTTATTTAAAAGACATTTTACACACCTGCAAAACCGTAGAGGAAGTCAAACGCTACATCAGCCAATACAATCATAGTTTTTTTCTGCAGGATGTATTTATTTATATCGAAAAATCAGGGCGGTACTTAATCGTGGAACCCTACACCATGACACTGGGCAACGAAGCCCGTTACGTTTTATCCAATTTCTGTCCCTCGGTGACCGATGCTACTTACGCCAACAAACTGGACCGCTACCGCAAAGGCGTTGAATTGTTAAACACCAAAGTAGACACTACGCCCGAGTTTTGCAAAGCCTTATCCGACTCCATGCACGTTTGCCGCAAAAAGATAGGCGACGGCACGTTACTTTCCTCTAACTGGGACTTAAAAACCGGAAACATTACCCTCTATTTCTATCACGATTATACCAAGGCCATACACTACAACCTGAAAGAAGAACTGGCCAAAGGCGACCACTTTTTTGAAATCCCCAAACTATTTCCTCCCAACGCGGAATTTCAAAAAATGCTGAGCTATAAAGTGCCGCAAAACACCCCTGGGTTGGAATTGTTTTTATTGCTTTGTGGCGGGCTGTTTATCTTTAGTTCTTTATACTTTTTAGTCAGTTTCATCAGAACCCGAAAAACAACACCCCATGCCTGGGTGAAAATAACCTGGTTTCCTTTGGGTATGCTTATGGCCTTTTATATGTACTCCTTATTTAGAAACGTGGGTATTTTTTATAACCCCGTCCCTTATCAAGATTACGTTTTCACCATTCAAAACATCATGGCCTATGTGCCTTTTCTGGTACTGTTCCTCATCATCCCGTTAGCTATCACCTATTGGAAAATCATCCAAACCAAGACGTGGTCTGTCTTTTCTAAATTACTGCTGACCGCAAACCATATAGCCCTCCTTATTTTGATAGGTTGGTTTGCCTATTGGGGACTTTACACTATTTTTTAAAGTAACGGAACAAAAGCAAGATGACCAGCTAAACGTTTATCACAACGAATGCAGTTAATTTCACCTAAACAAACCGAAAGGAAATTTATATATCTTTACAACAAACCGCTATCCCTAGGACATGAAACAATTAAAAATAGTCACATCAACCATTTTTATTTTGGCCTTCATGGTATCGCACGGTCAAATAAAAGCTAAAACCAATTTAAACAAAAACACATTAAACTTTAATCAGATCAATTACATAGAAATTCGCAACAGTTCTTTGGCCAAATCAACTGCAAAAAGACTAACTACCCGGCAAACGAAAAGTTTTATTGTTACGTTTAATAAGGCACCGGAAAGCGGAATTTATAAGTTCATAGTGCACTATTGGGTAGATGTTTATCTGAAAAACGGTTCAAAAAGAGTGTTCAGAGTTAATGGGGCTCACATCAAAGAAGAAGGAGATAATTGCTTCAATTTAGGAGATAAAAACTATTTAAAAACCTTATGGGAACAAAACTAATTTTTGGTAAACTATTACCATCATCCTCCAAATAAAGTACTATTTTTTTCTTACTTTAGAAACTCAAAAAACAATCAGTATCTTATTCTCAAAATGACAGAACGCAAAAGATTTTGTTTTGTTAATTAATGCGTTAGTTGCAATTTTCAAAAACACTTTACTAAAAACAAAAACATGAAGTATTATTTAATTTTGGTATTAAACCTATTTTTTCTCTCCGTATACAGCCAAAAACTTCCTGAAAAGCTGGTTGATCGTCCTGACGGAATTACGATTACTTACTTTGATTTTTCTAATCAGAGTAATCAAATAAGTAATGAAATATTTTTGGGAAAAGAATTGAAATTTAAATTTCCTGCATACAAGAATTATACAAGAATTGACATTTCTGAAAAAAAAACAGAGATTGAGACAATCCAAAAATACCTAACTGCGAATCTAATCCAAACCACACAAAATTGTTGTTATAGAAAAAACTGTCCCGACACTATTAAAGGGTATTATTTAATGATAAAAAAAGGAAACGACAGTAAATATATTTACCTTGATTATGATTTTTTGGCAACTGAACTTTGTGGTAGTGAAGAACTAAAAAAAATAATTGATTCATTTAACAGTATATAATTAAACTTCCATTTACACCGGTTTCACGTAACAACCATCAGCAACTTACTCCTACCAACCCCTACACCACCCCCGTAAACACCACCTGCACCGGGTTAAAACTTTTACTGTTACAATAGTTTTTATCCCCTAATACCGTACAACCGTTCCATACCAGCAACTGCGCTGCTACTATGAGTCGGCTGCCCTCGGGGTAAGGCTCGGTTTGTAACGTTATCGTTGTCGGGGCATGGGGTTGCATTTCAAAACTAAAAACAGCAGTAATCGATTTCGACATCACATCCGTAGCCCACGAAGCCACGACAAACCGACAGTCATTCTGTCTGCTCTATAACCCAAAAACAGTTTGACTTTCCTTGTTGTATTTTGACTTGTAATCTAAAGGTGATAAACCGGTTATACGGCTGAATACATCCCTAAATGCTTTTGCATCGTTGTAACCTACTTCAAACATAATTTCACTAACCGTTTTACGAGTAGTTTCAAACATTTTTTTGGCCGCTTCAATTTTTACTCTTTGCAAATAATCAAGTGGTGTAAAACTTGTTGCCTTTATAAATCTTCTGTCTAAATTCCTTCTGCTAAGACCTAATTTTACGGCTAATTTTTCAACAGAAATTTTGTCTTGATAGTTTTCTTCAAGGTATTTTGGGCTATCAAAATCACATCATCACTGTGCTTTTTATGGCCGCTGAATATTGAAAATTCGGCTTGTAAGCTTCGACCCAAATCTATTTGAAAATATTTTGCACAATGAATGGCAGTTTGTCTGTCATAAAATTTTTCAACCAAATACAGCAACAAATTTAAAAACGAATAAGCTCCTCCATTGGTGTAAATTCCGTTTTCATCAGTAATTAATTGGTCGGTTTGCAAGTTTACATCCGGATACAATTCTCTGAACCCTTCAGATAGAGCCCAATGGGTAGAACAAGTTCTTCCCGCCAGCATTCCTGTAGAAGCCAACATAAAACTACCGGCACACATACTTGCTATTTCTGCACCATGCTTATATTGTTGCGTTACCCAATCTATTAACCGCTTATTGTTTTTAGAAGCCGTTTCATAATCGCGTATTAAAGAGGCAGGAATGGCCACAAGATTGGTTTTAGCTATTTCATCAATAGTAACTTGATGCTTTATGGAAAGTAGGTTGTTATTCAAAAAATCATTCTTTGTAGCGCCAACCAACTCAATTTTAAAAATGGGGTTTTCATTTTTTCTTGCCAAATAATTATTGGCTTCACTAAATATTTGGTATGCCCCCACTATGCAGGCAATCGTACTCATATTGGTCTGCTCGTCCGGAACTAGTATACTCAAGTGTTTCATTTCCTCTTTTTGATACAAAACTAAGCAAAACCTTTGTCCAAATCAACCCTTTATTATGTCTAAATAACACTATTTTATAGTGTATTCCGGTCATTACCTTTGTAAAATAAAATAGTATTGAAATGGTAAAAATGACAGTAATCTACAACATCCCGAAAGATGTGGCTTTTTTTGAAAAACATTACTTTGAGACTCATGTCCCTTTAGCAAAACAATTGCCGGGTCTGATTAAATATGAAATAAACGACGGGCAGATTATTTCAACCACTGGCCATACTGAAATACACCGTGTGGCAAACTTATATTTTAACTCAATGGAGGAGATGATGAATGCATTTCAATCTGAAATAGGAAAACAATGTGCTGCAGACAGAAAGATTTTAGCTTCTAATGAAGAAGTACAAATTTATTTATACAACACCAAGGAAATTTAATTCATCAAAGAAATTCACTCTTAACAACAAAATCAAAAAATGGGAACAACAGAACTATTAGTAAAAATGGTAATCGACAGATGGAATGGCTCTATCGTAAATTTAAACAAACAACTAAATGCACTAACCGATGAACAATTGCAAAAAGAAATTGCCCCGGGCAAAAACAGAGGAACTTATCTGTTAGGACATCTTATTGCAGTACACGATGATATGCTGAATCTGTTAGATATGGGCGAAAAATTATTTCCGGAACTAGCCGAACCTTTTATTAAAAAAGCAGATGACAGTACAACTCAAACGCCGACAGCTGCTGATTTGAGAAGTATGTGGGAAAAACAAAACAGCTACCTTCAAGAAAAATTTGAGGAAATGAAACCCGAAGCATGGTTTGAAAAACATACTGCTGTTTCTGAAGAAGATTTTGCAAAAGAACCGCATCGCAACAAACTTAACATCATCATTACAAGAACCTCTCATTTACAATACCACTCAGGACAAATTGTACTACTAAACTAAAAAAACAGTTATGATAAATCAAAATTTCCAATTCAGCATTACCACTTCAAAAACCACCAACGAAGTATTTGCACATGTAATCAATCCGAAAAATTGGTGGGCAGGTATATTTGGCGAAACCATTGAGGGAGAAAGCAAAAAAACTAACGATGAGTTTTCCTTTAGAGCAGGCGATGGTATGCATTATTCTCATCAAAAATTAATAGAACTGGTTCCCGACAAAAAAATAGTTTGGTTGGTCACCGAAAGTAATCTTTCATACTTAAAAAACACTAATGAATGGGCTCAAACGAAAATTTGTTTCGACATTGAAAAAATTGACTATAAAACAAAAATAACATTCACACACCTCGGTTTACTGCCTCAAATAGAATGTTATGGTAGTTGCTCAAGCGCCTGGACACAATATATGGAAAATCTGAGTGAATATCTCCAATAAAATAGCTAATTCCATCCATTTAATACTGGCATTGCTTTCTTGTGTTGCGTTAAAATAACTGATATAAAAAATAAAAATGAAAAATACATCCAATAAAAATTATACTACTACCATTATAGTGGATAAAGACATTTCAAGTGCATTTAATTCTGTTACAAATTTCAGAGGTTGGTGGTCAGAAGAAATTGAAGGCAATACTGATAAGCCGGGAGAAACTTTTTTTTATCATTACAAAGACGTGCATTTATGCAAAATCAAACTCATGGAAATGATTACCGATAAAAAAATAATTTATCAAGTAATCGATAATGAATTTAACTTTACAAAAGACAAAACAGAATGGGTCAATACTAAACTGATTTTTGATCTGTCGACAGAAGCTAACAAAACCAAAATAGTATTTACTCACGAAGGGTTAGTCCCCGAATACGAATGTTACAATGTTTGTAACGATGCTTGGACCAGTTATATCCAAGGAAGTCTAAAAGATTTTATTGAAAAAGGCATAGGAAAACCTAACGGAAAAGAAGGTGGATTGAATGCTGAATTAGTTTTAAAATGGGGATTGCCGAATAAATAAAATTACGAACCACCAAAAACGGTTTACTACATTAACGGTTATCACTTAAAACCAATTTAGATTTTCCGTAAAAAATTTTTATGAAACCTTACTCAACATCCTCATCCTCCTAAATTAATAGTGAAATCCCCCTACACAACCCCAGTAAACACTACCTGCACCGGGTTAAAACTTTTACTGTTACAGTAATTTTTATCCCCCAGCACCGTACAACCATTCCATACCAGCAACTGTGCTGCCACTATGAGTCGGGTGCCCTCGGGGTAAGCATCAGTTTGTAGGGCCATCGCCGTTGGGATATGTCGGTGCATTTCAAAACTAAAAACAGCAGTAGCCGCCTTATCCCCCACATTCGGAGCCCACGAAGCTACCATAAACACTAAAGCACAAGAGCTTCTGGTATCAGGGAGTAATTTAGTAGGTACGGCCGCCACCTCTACAGCAGGCAAGCACAAACAACCGTCATCAGTTACTTCAAACGGAAAAGTGAATGGTAACAAAGGCCTCAGTGGGGAACGCTGGTGAAACTCAAACCCAACCAATGCACTAAGATCGGCCGTAAACAAAGTATACGGTTCCTCATACCCCTGCGGAAAATGAAATGCCTGATGCAACGCTCCGGTCAACCGCTGACTGGCATACGGGTCAGTACCCGCCTCCAACAACGGGCGCAAAACCTGCCGAACCGCCTTAGACTGTTTCACCGCATAACTAAAACTAAGCCCGCTGGCACGGGTACCCTTACTTTGTCTGGGGTTGATAGTACGAGATTGCATTATCGTTTTCCCATTCAATTCCCGAATATAAAAAGGACCTATCACCCCTTCTAATTGCTGCTTGCGCTGTAGTTGTGCCATACTATGCTGTTTCAAAGTTAGTCTTTCGGCTGTAGTTCAGCCTTTATATTGGGGATTACTTCACAAACTATGCCAGTTTCATGGCCTACTAAGGTACAGTGTCTACAGGTTGACCTCGGGTTGTAGGCAATTTGCATCCGTCGTTACTTCCATTACATCGCACACACATCGTACACACGTCGCACACACATCGCACACACCCCTTACAAATCACTACCCACCTCATAAAACAAATCCCCGACATATCCTCCCGTTTCAAACACCTTGACACATTATAGTTACAGTTAAGCAAAAAGGCACGGCTATATATGATATATATCATTCTTATCCGCCCCCTATCTACTACCTTTGTACTTTCAAAAAAAGCTTTCATGAACGATATACAAACCCCGCAAGACCTCTACAGAATAGTAGACGAATTCTATAAAAAACTATTTGCCGACGAACGCATCAGTTATATTTTTACCGAGGTAATTCCGATACACACCAAGCTCGAAGAACACCTGCAAATACTGGTTAGCTTTTGGTCGCAATCCCTGTTGGGCACCGGTGGGTATTTCAACAACCTTAGCCAAATTCATTTAGATGTAAATAAACTGTCGCCGTTAACCAAAGAACATTTTGACATTTGGCTCCACCACTTTGAAGCGGCCATCAACGAAAACTTTGAAGGAATGACCTGTGAACGCATGAAAAATATGGCCCACAACTTATCTACCATCATGCAGATTAAAATAGCACAGCAAAAAGAAGTTTAATTAGTAGTTCAATAATAATAAAGCTTCTTTTTTAAATTATTCACAATAGTTTTCAATTAGTTGCCTATTTTAGAATCCGTAATTGTTTTTAATACTAATTTAGTAAGGTAATAGTAAAAGATATGAATATCAAAATAACCGGTTCCGGAAGCTACATTCCCACCGAAATAGTTTCCAATAAAGATTTTGCACAGCACGTTTTCTTAAATGATGACGGCACCCCGTTTCCGCATCCTAATGATGTAGTAGCCGAAAAATTTTTGGAAATAACCGGTATACAGGAACGCCGCTATGTGACGGATGATTTGCTGACTTCGGACATTGCTACCCTAGCTGCCCAAAGAGCCATAGAAGACGCTAACGTAGACCCGGAAACCATAGACTATATCATCTTTGCCCATAACTTCGGCAACGTTCGTAAAGGCGCTATTCAAACCGATTTGGTGCCCAGTTTAGCCACCAGAGTCAAATACAACTTAAGAATCAAAAACCCTAAGTGTGTGGCCTACGACATGTTGTTCGGTTGCCCGGGCTGGGTAGAAGGCGTAATTCAAGCACAAGCCTATATCAAAGCCGGTATGGCCAAGAAATGCTTAATCATTGGCGCCGAGACCCTTTCACGAGTAGTTGACTTGCACGATCGCGACAGTATGATCTATTCTGATGGTGCGGGAGCCACCATACTGGAAGCTACCGAAGAGGAAGGCGGTATCTTAGCACATGAAACCGCTACGTTTACTTATGACGAGGCATACTATTTGTTCTTTGGCAATTCCTTCAATAAAACCCACGACCCCGATGTGCGCTATATTAAAATGCATGGACGAAAAATATATGAGTTCGCCTTGAACCAAGTGCCCAAAGCCATGAAAGAGTGCTTAGACCAAAGCGGGATTGACATTAAGGAAGTTAAAAAAATCCTCATTCACCAGGCCAATGAAAAAATGGATGAAGCCATTATACAGCGCTTCTACAAACTCTATAAAGAAACACCTCCCGAAGGCATTATGCCGATGAGCATCCACAAACTGGGCAACTCCAGCGTAGCTACTGTGCCTACCTTATACGATTCACTCATCAAAGGACAAATAGAAAACCAAAGCTTAACCAAAGGCGATGTCATTATGTTTGCCTCAGTAGGAGCCGGTATGAACGTAAATGCTATTGTATACAGAATGTAATAAAGTTTGTACCTTCGCAGCCTTATAACTTTGCACTTTTAATTCATGTACGAGAAGACATACCCAAGCAAACGCTTCAACCTTACGCTGGCCTTTCTGCAAAAGCACATTCCCACTACGGAAACCATATTAGACCTGGGTGTTCCCAATCCGTTTTCCAAAATCATGGAAGACAACGGCTATACTGTTAAGAACACCAAAGGCGAAGATTTAGACAATGACCAAAGCAACCTACAGTCCGAAAGTTATACGGTAGTGACTGCTTTTGAAATATTTGAGCACTTATTGAACCCTTATACTATATTAGAAAACGTAAAAGCCGATAAGCTATTCATCTCAATTCCGTTGCGCTTATGGTTCTCACCGGCTTACCGCAGCAAGACCGATATGTGGGACAGACACTACCATGAGTTTGAAGATTGGCAATTAGACTGGCTATTGGAAAAAACCGGTTGGAAAATCATAGCCCGCGAAAAGTTCACGCATCCGGTTAAGAAATTAGGGTTCCGTCCTTTGTTAAGGTATTTCACCCCAAGATATTATATGGTGTATGCCGAAAAGATAAAATAAAACCCCATTTTTAGGTTTTTTTATACCAAATCATCCTCCGGGATGATTTTTTTTGACCCTTTACGAAGCTTTTATTGGTAACTAATTGAATTTCAGCCGCATGAATTTCAGTCTTCTTCAAGAATCAAAAAACGAGATTCCAAATTGTTAATTTTTTGACGATAATTCAGTTTTGTTAAATCAAAAAATAAAAGCCGATTTGGACAAATTTGGCCGAATAAAAAAAGTGACATTTGTAAGTTTTATAACTACTAAAAACCTACTTTTTAACAAAAAAGATGCATTTCATCGATTTTATTTGTCACTTAATCGGTAATCTTACTATGTTTGACTCGAAATAAAACATAACCCTTAAATCTATTATTATGAAGAAATTATTTACCTTTTCGTTGTTGACTGTCGCAACTTTTTCGTTTGGTCAAAAAATGTTTATTGTTAAATCTGATGAGAAATTCGGAATTATTAATGAGTCGGGAATTGAAATTGTTCCGCCAAAATATACTTCGATTGATGAGTTTGACAAGATGCATCCAAACTGGGCTAAAGTTGAATTGAACAATTTGTTCGGATTTGTTGATAAAAGCGGTAAAATCGTTGTAGAACCTAAGTACCAAACTGTTGAAAATTACGATAATTACAATGCCGGATGGGCCTTGATTGTAAAAGACGGCAAATACGGTTTTATGAACGAAGCCGGTAAAGAAATTGTACCACCGGTATATGACAAAATTGGTTCATTCGGAGAATATTCTAAAGAATGGGCTCTTGTTGAAAGTCAAGGTCTGAAAGGATTCATCGACAAAGAAGGAAACATTGTAGTTCCGGTAAAATATGTTGAAGTCTCTAAATTTGATGACGTTAGAAAAAACTGGGCTTTAGTAAAAGACAGAAAAGAGAAACTGGGCTTTATCGATAAAACAGGTAAAGAAGTTATTCCGGTAGTGTATGATAACATTGAAGCGTTCACTAAAAAGAAAACGACTTCTTTGGCCAGCGCAGAATAAGTTAGGATTAGATTGTTTTTATATACTTCATGTTTGGAAAGGATTTCTCTCGAGAAATCCTTTTTTTATGCGTTCAAAGTTGCTATTTTTACTCGGTTAAGTAAAGTCAACAATGAACTATTATATTGTCATCCCTTCACACAATGAAGAAAAACATATTGGAGTAACACTTCAATCCCTTGTAGAGCAAACGGTTTTACCCAAAAAGCTGGTAGTCGTCAATGACAACTCTACGGATGCCACCGCCGAAATCGTTTTGAGCTTTACTGAAAAATACCCCTTCATTAGTTTGGTCAATAAAACCTCTGACGCCATACACCTGCCCGGAAGTAAAGTCATTCAGGCCTTTCAAAAGGGTTTGGAAACCTTAGACGACCAGTATGATTTCATCGTAAAAGCAGATGCCGATTTGATTTTCCCTCCCAATTATTTTGAAACCATTGCCCATCATTTTCAATCCGACCAACGCATCGGAATGGCAGGTGGGTTTGCCTACATCGAAAAAAACGGAGCTTGGCTACTGGAAAACCTAACGGATAAAGACCACATCAGAGGCGCTTTCAAGGCTTATCGAAAAGAAACGTTCCAACAAATCGGAGGGTTAAAACCCGCTATGGGCTGGGACACGGTAGACGAACTGCTTTGCAAATTCTATAACTGGAAAGTAGTGACCGATTTAAGTTTACAGGTAAAACACTTAAAACCCACCGGAGCCAACTACAACAAAGCCAGTCGTTACAAACAGGGAGAAGCTTTTTACCGCTTGGGGTACGGTTTTTTTATTACGGCTATTGCTTCTTTAAAATTGGCCATGCGCAAAGGCAAACCGTTACTTTTCCTTGATTACATCCAAGGATTCCGGAAAGCCCAGGCCGCTAAAGAACCCCTATTAGTCACCACAGAACAAGCTCAATTCATCCGCAACTATCGTTGGAAAAAGATGAAAGAAAAGGTATTTTAAAACGGTGAGGCTATAAAAGAGTCCCAATTTAGAACTAAGTCATTTTCAAATTTCCAAATTGGCCTATTTTCAAATTAATTATAACTATTTTTGACAATATTTTGATGCTATGATGCTAGTTCGCTATTTATCTCAAATAGGAAAATACTTTTTGATGCTGAAAGAAGTCTTTAACAAACCCACCAAATGGTCGGTTATGAGACAACTAATCTTAAAAGAAATTGACGATTTAATTATAGATTCCCTAGGAATTGTTTGCTTCATCTCCTTCTTTGTGGGAGGGGTGGTTTCTATTCAAACCGCTTTAAATCTTACCAATCCATTAATCCCGAAATACCTCATCGGTTTTGCCACAAGACAATCCGTAATCTTGGAATTTGCCCCTACGTTTATTTCAATCATCATGGCGGGTAAGATGGGTTCGTTCATCACCTCCAGCATAGGAACCATGCGTGTTACCGAGCAAATTGATGCGTTGGAAGTAATGGGAGTTAACTCCTTAAACTATTTGGTTTTCCCAAAACTAATTGCCTTACTACTCTACCCTTTCGTTATTGGCATCAGTATGTTTTTGGGTATTCTTGGCGGATGGATGGCAGCCGTGTATGGCGGATTCGCTTCGAGTAACGACTTTATCACCGGAATTCAGCAGGAATTTATTCCTTTCCATATTGCTTATGCCTTTATCAAAACCTTCGTGTTTGCTTTGCTGTTGGCTACCATTCCGTCTTTTCACGGCTATTATATGAAAGGTGGAGCGTTAGAAGTGGGGAAAGCCAGTACGGTTTCCTTCGTTTGGACGGCTGTGACCATCATCTTGAGCAATTATATATTAACCCAATTACTCCTTACCTAATGATAGAAGTTAAAAATATCGAGAAATCATTTGGCGACAGCAAAGTTTTAAAAGGTATTTCGACCACCTTTGAGACCGGTAAAACCAACCTGATTATTGGGCAAAGTGGTTCGGGGAAAACCGTATTACTCAAAAGCTTACTAGGAATTCACACCCCCGAGAAAGGAACCATTTCTTTTGACGGCCGTATCTATTCCAAACTGACTGATGATGAAAAAAGAGCTTTACGTACCGAAATCGGGATGGTATTTCAAGGCAGTGCCTTGTTTGACAGCATGACGGTGGAGGAAAATGTGGGTTTCCCACTCAAGATGTTCACCAACAAAACAGCCGCCGAAGTAAAAGAACGCGTCGACTTTGTAATTCATAGGGTAAATTTAGATAACGCTCACCACAAAAAGCCTTCAGAGCTTTCCGGGGGATGCAAAAAAGGGTGGCCATTGCCCGGGCCATTGTAAACAACCCGAAATACTTGTTTTGTGACGAACCTAACTCAGGCCTCGACCCTAAAACAGCCATTATCATTGACAACCTGATTCATGAAATTACGGTAGAGTACAACATCACCACCGTAATCAACACGCACGACATGAACTCGGTTATGGAAATTGGAGAAAAAATAGTCTTTCTGAAACAAGGTATCTTGGCTTGGGAAGGCACCAAAAAAGACATCTTCAAAACGGATAATGAAGCCATTACCGACTTCGTCTATTCGTCTAATCTTTTCAAAAAAATAAGAAAAGCACAAAATAAAGAAGAATAAAAAAGGAGCCTGATGGCTCCTTTTCTTTTATAAATCGTTGGCCATAGCCGTTATTCGCTTGATGTCTTGCTCTTTACTTTTAGGGTAAATCAATAAAACGCCTTCTTTATCTACAATGATATAATCGTGTAAACCGTCAACAACAATTAGCTTATTGGCATCCGAACGGATGATATTATTAGAAGCATTCTCCATAACTACTTTGGCATTGATAACGCCGTTGTTGTGCTCATCTTTCTCAAGTTTTTCATGCAGTTGCCCCCAGGTCCCTAAATCATTCCAATCAAAAGTAGCCGGCAGTACGTAAACATTCTGCGCCTTTTCCATTACCGCATAATCAATAGATATGTTTTCGGCTTTGGCATAATGGGCTTCAATAAATGACTTTTCATTTGGGGTATTATAGCTCTCCATTCCTTGTTGAAACAAAGCGTCCATTTGAGGTTGGAACTTAGCAAAAGCTTCGGTAATCGATTGGACACTCCAAATAAAAATACCACCATTCCAAAGGAAATTCCCCGCTTCTAAAAACGACTTGGCAGTCTCATAATTAGGCTTCTCTCTAAACTGATTTACTTTCTTAATCGGATTCAAATCGCTTTTATCAAACTCAATATACCCAAAACCGGTATTAGGAAACGTTGGTTGAATACCCAAAGTCATCAAGGCATTTTCTTTTTGGCAAAAGTCAAAACACTGTTGCAGGTTCTCTGAAAAGGCCGCTTCATCTTCTATCCAATGATCACTCGGTGCCACTACCATAACGGCATCCGGATTTTCCTTTTGTATTTTCAACGAAGCATATAAAATACACGGAGCGGTATTACGCATCGCAGGCTCCAACAACACTTGCTCCGGTTTCACCATAGGCAATTGCTCTAAGACCAAATCGTTGTAGCGTTCGTTAGTCAGAATCAATATATGCTCAGTCGGAATCAATTGCGACAAGCGGCTAAATGTTTTTTGGATTAATGTTTCTCCCGAACCCAACATGTCGTGAAACTGTTTCGGGAAATCGGTGGTACTTACCGGCCAAAAGCGTGAGCCTACCCCACCGGCCATTAATATAGCGTAATAGTTTTTATTCATGGTATTGAAGTACTAAGCCACAAAGGTACAAAGTGACAAAGTTATTTAGAGCTTATCCTGGAATTATTTCCACCTCGGCATTGGCATTGAACAAATAGAGTTTGCCGGTTTTGACTTCCAAACATTCATAACGTTTGACCCGCAATCCCTTTTTTTGAAAGACCCTACCGTTTTTTATTCTGAAAAAACTACCGCTTGGCACTTCATGGATAAAGTGAATGTCGGCTTTTCGTTCATCAAATTGTTTTAAAGCAAACGCCAATCGGGCATCGGTATCACTACTGGCTGTAGGGTTTCTAAAATGATTGGCAATCAAGGGCAACACCGAATGAGGGAAAATCTCCGGTCGGATAAACGGCACCATCAAACGCTGAAACGTGTGCTTCCATTCGTTCCCGTGAGGTTTAATCAGTCTTCCGTATTTTTCATAAGCCACCAAATGGGCTATCTCGTGAACCAACGTAATAAGGAATCGGTATTTATTCAAATTGGCATTCACCGTAATCTCATGTTTACCACCACTAGCCCGACGGTAATCCCCATGACGGGTTTGCCGTTCGTTAACGATTTTCAAATGCACATTGTTGCTTTTGATTAACTCAAAGCAAGAATGAACCGCATGTTCCGGGAGGTATTTTGAAAGGACTTCGCTCAATGAATTATGAATTATGGGTTATGAGTTATGAGTTTTTTTTTGAGGTTATAATTATACTTCTTATAATCCTTAATACTTCCTCGCATTGAGGGTAAATGCTATTAAATTCTTCATCAGAAATATAACTTGTTTCTTTTAATAGTTCTAACCAATACAAGGTTTCATCACACTCTTTTTGAGAAATAGATAATTTATGAATGAAATCAGATTTGCTTTGACCGTTAACAGCTTCTCTAACATTAGCCCCTATAGAAGTTACAGATCGCAAAAACTGTTTACTCATAACAAACTCTTTTTTGTCTGCAATCAAACTCTTATAAAATTTAATTCCGGTAACAGCCAACTCAAAACTCTTCTTCATAATAATACTATCACTCATAATTTATAACTCATAATTCATAACTATCTAAGGCGTAGAAGAACTTACCTGGAGCACTTTGCCGTTATAGTATTGATTACCGGTCAAAGCAAAATTGAAAATATAATCAGCCATAGCAGCCGGCGATGTTGGAGCTTCATACCCAGGAAATGCTTCCTGCAACATTTCGGTGTTAACGGCTCCCAAGGCTAAAACATTAAAAGCAATTCCCTGTTCTTTATATTCTTCCGCCAAAAGCTCCGAAAGGGTAATAACCGCTCCTTTACTGGAACTGTAAGCGGCCAATCCGGCAAATTTCATACTGCCTTGTATACCTCCCATAGAGCTGATGGAAACCACATGACTTCCTTTTTGCAGATAAGGCAAACAAAGGCGTGTCAAATTAGCCACTCCAAAAACATTGACTTGGTATACTTTTTCAAAATCTTGCTGTGTGGTTTGGGCAAAAGGTTTGTGTATCAAACTTCCGGCATTGTGAATGATGATATCCACTTTTTTCCAAGTTGAAGAAAGAAACTTTTCTACCTCAACTAAATCGTCTTCTTTAGACAAATCAACGGAAAGACAAGTAATATTGGAGTTCCCTAACAGTGTTTGTGGTATTTGGCGGGAAATGGCTAAAACCTGATGCCCGGCGTTAGCAAATTGCAAGGCTAAAGCATGACCAATGCCTCGCGAAGTTCCTGTAACGATGATATTTTTCATTTTTATCTTTCTTGTCGTAAAGATAGTAAAAGTACCGAAATGAAATCAGGCGGTATACTTTCTGTAAAAGGCTACTCCTTGAAAAAGGCCAAGGCCAAGAAAAACAAGCGGAATAATCATTTGCATCAAGTATTGAGACAGAAATTGGATGTTGGTTGCAAAATAATGCAACGTAAGAATTAATGTCAACATACCACAAAATGTCCCGAAAACCGTTCCGAAAACATAGCCATACTTTCTTATTCCTGATACTTCAATGTACTTCTCGTTTAAAAGGTAAAGATTCCAACCCGTCCAAAACGGAATTTGAATAAAATTGAGACAACTCAATACTATTCCCATAACAAAAGGTATGTAGTCAAATGAAGTCGTTAAAGGCTTTTTTGAATTGGAACTAAAATAAAAAACCGCTGCCAAAACAACCATAAACACTACTGAAAAAGCTTCGATAGACTTGGTTAGCTTTTTATTCGCGGCTAATCTTTCGGCAAAAATCAACGTGAAATAAATCACTAAAAACTCAACCAGAATAACGCCCAGCAA
Source organism: Flavobacterium phycosphaerae (assembly GCF_010119235.1). Classification (NCBI taxonomy): domain Bacteria; kingdom Pseudomonadati; phylum Bacteroidota; class Flavobacteriia; order Flavobacteriales; family Flavobacteriaceae; genus Flavobacterium; species Flavobacterium phycosphaerae. The sequence goes on from NZ_JAAATZ010000001.1 coordinate 461,731, forward strand.
ATAGAGAGACGTAGCGGTAATTCCTTGTTGGTTATAAATTTCAAAACCAATAACATTCATGTAGCCTAACGGTATCGACCCAATGAAACTCACCAAAAACCCCACGGCTATGTTTTTGAGGTTTTGCATCAGAAGTAAACTATTTTATCGGATTGTTGCAAATGCAACCGGTATTGCTCCATGCCGACTTTATGTGGCAAATAGTCGTAACCGCGTTGGTGATTTTCCACACTGATTTGGTACATATAAGTAATATGTCGTGCCAATTCTTTCCAAGCAAAAAACAACGAATGCTTAGGATCGTAAATATGGGTTGGCTCGCTGGCGGCTCCGTTTAATTCAACTATAGCGAAGTTTTTACCTTGTTCGAGTTCTTCCCAAGTATGGTACATTAAATCCATTCTGCCGAAATAAAACTCGTCAATTTGCAAACACATGGCATCAATGACTTTGGTCAATTGAGGTGAAATTAAATGACTGTAGTCTAAAAATTTGGCCCCGCGGGCATGATTGCCATACGGAACGAGATTTCGTTTTTCGCCTTTAGCTAAGATGTCTTTGAGCTGATGACCGTATTCCTTTTGCAATGCTTTTAATTGGAGTTCGTAACGCGGATTGGCTTTTAACAATGCCTCTATAGTCGAAGAGCCATCGCCTTCAACAATCAGAAATTCTTTGGCTACAATGCCGGTGATTCTCCCTTGTTTTTCATGTGGGAAACGTACATAAAAAATACCGACTTCATTAGAATACGGAATCAAATCTTGCAACAAATAATCGAAATTGGCTTTGGCATGGTAGGTTGCTAATTCGGCTAAATCAGTAATCTTTTTCACGGCAGAACCGCGTAAACCAATATCAGGCTTGGCAATTAAAGGCAATTGTATGGCACTCTTTTCCAGTACAGCCACTACCTCATCAAACGGAATTTGCTCTTTGATGAATTGCGTCTTCGGATAAAACTGTGGTGGAATCAAATCATAGATTTCCTTTTTACTATCCATAATAAAACCACCGTTACGCATTGTTGGGTTGCAGGTATTAAAGAAGAAAATAGTCCGCGCCTTTAAAGCATAATACGCCCATAAAAAATAGATAGGAATGTATACCATTTTGAATGGCCAATATTCCCAGTGGAAGAGCTTATGGAAAAAGAGTTTCAAGTGAATTACGAATTAGGAATTACGAATGATTAAATGGATATGAAAGTAGTAGCGTATTCTTTTTGGGCCAGTAAATCGGCATAGTGTATGTCAACTTTGTTTTTTTCGATAACAGTTTGGGTAATGCTTAACGTTTTCAGCCTATCGTTTCTGTTGATTACCAATCCATGTTCTGTATTCTCAGCTTCGGTGTAGCGATGAAAATAGAATAATTCTTCTTCGGTCACTGTGGTTTTGGTCTCGAGGAAAGTGTGAAACCAATCGGCTCTTTGGACTCTGATAGCATTTGAATACAAAGTAGACGACGACCAGATATGACTGGTGTCGGTATCTAACGCTTTGGTTTCTTTGGCTATTTCATTCCAGCGCAACTGATACAGTTTCTGATTTTCGAAAAGTACCAAAGTGAAAGGCTCAATATGGTCTAAGTCGATGGATTCCCATGCGGTTATTGGGGATTCGCTTCCTATCAATTCCAGTACAATCAACCCTCGGCTTTTTCGATAGGATGCTTTTAGCTCGTGCTTTTCTTCGGCACCATTGAGCAAAACCAAAACATTCGAATGCTCATCAATGGCATACCAAGTCCCTCCTGCCTTTTGGTCTTTGGGAAAAATAATTTTCTTGTTATTAATGTGATAGTGCATCGGCTGGAGCGCATTGGGCCTGATTGTTTTTTCATCACGATTGGACGTAATGATAATCTTGCCGCCAGCGTTAACAAAACTTACTGTGCACATTGTTTACGGTATTCAATAGTGGAGCGAGCCACACCAAAATTATCATCAACAATACTGGTTCCTGATTGAATGAGTGCCACTTTAATAAGTGCCTGATGGTGGATGCAATGTTCCAAATTATATAACAATTCGCGATGGTAATTACTCTCTATTAATAACTCCTCGTTATCAACCAGTTGTTGCAAGTAGAGTTTTTTATTGGGTTTACCCAACTGAAGTAAAAGGTCAGCTATACAGTTTTGAGCAAAAGTACTATTGGTTTGAATCCTGTAATCCCTTTGACGTTTGTCATAATTGACGGTACCGCTTTCATATTGACTTTCGAGACACTGAAACATCTCAATAATGTGGCGGGTGTGTTCTCCGATAGTGGCATTACTCAGGTCGTGACAGGGACAACAATAGTCATCATCCGAAAGCTGCGACAGTAAATCGGTCAGCTCGTTTAGGGTTTTGTGAATAGCGGGAATGAGCATAATTGGTTGTTTTTGAATGTTTGTTTTCATGTACGATTTCTTTCGAAAAGCGGTTTCTAAAATTTCAACCGTAACAAATCCGGGATTTTATGTTTTTGATTATAAACCAAAATCAAACAACAGAGTAATGTAATTACGGCTAAAGCGAACAAAGTCCCACCATCATTTTGCACGTCAATTCCTAACACAAATATATGAGAAAATATCGCTCCCGCCATCGTTCCTAATCCCAAAAGCGCACCAAGCAAAGTTGTTCTTGGAATTAAAATCAGAATAGAAGCTATCAACTCTACTACTCCGGAGCCAATTCGTCCAAAAGGTTCAATGCCCAGTTTGGTAAAAATATAAACACTTTCTTCCGCTCCGGTGAATTTAAAAAATAAGGTTTGCACTAAGATTATTACTGCGATGAGTTTGATAATCCAAATAAAAGTTGGGTTTTTCATGTTGTTTCGTTGATTACTTAGTTATTGATTTTTCTCCAATTGGCATCTGCTTTTTTCTTCAACCCAGCTTCGTCTTTGTTCCATGATTTGAGTGTGTTATTGAAGAAAGCGTTGTAGAACAAGTTTAGTTTACCATCCACAATTTTAAATGTTTCTGGGTCAACCTCTACTTTTTCGCCGGTAGATCCCATGGCGTAGGAACACCATCCGCCGTATTGTGGTTCGTAACTTGCCGGATTTTTCAGAAACAAGTCTTTATCTGCTTGTGAAGTAAAGTAATAGGTAACACCTTCATAAGTCGAGGTTATTGATGATTTCCCTTTTACTGCTTTTTTTTGGGTAAAATACGCCACCGGATCATAACCCTGAAGTGCCACACCTTTTTCTAAATTGAATTGAGTAGTTCGTTTGGTTGCATTTTGAGTAAATCCTGCCACCGACATTAAGGTAACCAAAAGTAAGAATACTGTTTTTTTCATGATAATTAGTATTGTTGTTATTTATTGATACAAAAGTAATTATGTGCTAAATTGTGTTTTGTCTGCTACTTTACATTAAAGGTAAAAAATTTATTTGGCTATACCTTTTACCCAATTTTCATTGGCTCTGACAATCCTTGCTTCTCGGTCCTTTGACCACAATTCTTTTACTTTCAAGTTATAATTTAGATACAATTTACCATCAACTAAAGTGAAGGCTTCCGGTTCGGTCGGAGAAAGATGTCCTTCTGAAACGCCATAAGCACAAAAACCTCCAAATTGTGGCACATATTGAGCAGGGTTTTTCAAGAAAAGAGTTTTGTTCTGCTCAGTCGAGAAATAATAAATAGCCTCATTAAAGTTAGTGCTGATGGCTTTGTTGCCTTCAATAGCTTTGTTACTTTCAAAATAGGCCACCGGATCATAGCCTTTGATCGCTACTCCGTTGGTTAGAAATTGATTTTGTCCGCTAGCTCCCATTGAAGCCAGCACAATGATTACTGCTAAAACTAATTTTTTCATGCGGTTTTGATTTAAAATGAATATTGATAGAGTATTCCAAGTACAAAGCTTCGGGTCAAACCATCGGGGCGTATGTCACGAACTACAAACGGGACAGCTGCCGAAAGCTCTATGCTGTTTTGTTTATTGAAATAATAAGTGGTAATCCAATTGCCGTTAACCGTCAATCCGTCCGACCCTTTGATGCTTTCTCTTTGACTAAAAATGTTTTCATAAGTATCTTCTCCCAAGTGGTAAATGAACAGCAGATTAGGTTTGAAAGTGATTTTTTTGTTTGGTGTTTTGATGGAATAGGAGGCTCTCCATAGCGCATCCGGTTTTCTTTCAAATAAGTTTGTAGACGGAAAATCATCAGTCCCGCTGTATTCTTTGAAATATGAATTCTTATTCAAGTTGATCACAGGAATTTGCAAAGCAGCGTTAAAATCCCATCGACGATAGTGAAAATTAGTACCGAGGAACAAGTCGATGGTACCCAAACTCGATTGATAATCCAACGGTAACGAATAGCCGTTAATCTTCAAATTAGAAGCTGTAAACGGGAACTTGAATCCCAACAAAGCGCTCCACTGACTGTTCTTTTTTTCTTTAAAACTATAATTCCCAATCAAAAAAGCATCACCCAATTGGGTTCGGGTACCAAAGCTACCATGAGCTGTAGAAAGTGTCACCTTGCTAGTAAAAGAATATCGGTCATTAAACCGTTTAGTATACGACACATAAGGTGAAAAGTATTGAACATCCGCTTCGCCCAAACTGTAAACAGCTGCCACTTCAATCGTATTTTTAAATTGTTTTTCCGCTGTTTGAAAACCATGATTTATCGAACAGATTCCGGCATCGCTACAACCTTGTGCCCAAGTTTTATTTACTCCGAAAACAATTACCAAAAGGAACAGTATCTTTTTCATTTTCTAGTTTTGAGTTAAAGGAGCTATAGCGAATAAATGATTGTACTGTTGGCAATGAATCAACACATGCGAATAAGCTGCAACATCTACCGAAGTCGGAATAGCATATACGGTTTGAGAAGTAAGATTCCCCAAATTGACAAAATCTGTCGGTGTATTGGATTTGGATAAATACACTTTCAAATCCGGACCATCAGAAATGGTAAAATCTTCTAATTGAAGTTTGTACACTCCGTTTTCTAGATAAATTTTAGCTTCACCGGTAACTGTTATTCCCCCGGTAGGCTCGAAAGTTCCAACATATTTCAAAACCGCTTCGGGTACAATAGTCGTAATAGCGTTATCGCTGGTCAGTGGCCCTTCTTCTTGGCAAGACGAGAAAAGAGCCATTGTGGTTAGTAACAATAAAATCTTCTTCATAGCAATTGTTTTTTAATACAACAAAGCTATAATTCAGAGAAAAAACGAATTGTCAGGTAGTTTACATTAAACACAAAATAGTTTAAAGTTTCGAAATATCTTCTATGATAATTTCTTTCCTTCCATAGTGCATCAGGCCCTTTTCTTCTAATTCGTTTAATAATAAGGTAGCCGTTTGACGCGAAGTGCAAATGATTTGGGCAATATCCGTTTGGGTAAGATAGTTTTCAATTACTACTCGGTTACCTTCCTGTTTACCGTCTCGCTCTGCCCAGTCTTTTAGGAAAGTAAGCAAGCGGGTTTTAGCATCTTTGGAAATTAAATTGGCGTAATTGTTTTTGATGCGCTTCATCTTTAAGCCAACAAACTTGGTATAGGACAAGGCCAAACTCGGATTGCGCAACAATAAATCTTCAAAATCGGACAACAGAAAGCTGCAAATGATGATTTCATCTGTCAGCGCTTTGGCGTATTCATTGGAATTGCGGTCGCTATCAAGTTCTAATTCGCCAAACAAATCCCCTTTTTGAATGATATCTTTAATGGTTTCGTTTCCGTCTTCATCTATAGAAACAATTTTGATATTCCCTTTTTTGAGTAAAAAAACACGAGGTACATCCGAAGAAGAGAAATAAATAATATCACCTTTCTTGGCTTTTTTAAAACCGGTAATGATACACAACTGCTTGATTTGTGACATGCTTAATGTCCAGAACAGTTTATGATCACGGAGATACCAATATTTTAGCTCTTCATACATACAGTAAAAGTATACATTTTTTTAAATCAAAAAACCCTTTCAGAATTGAAAGGGTTTAATGAGTATTAATTTTAAATTTTTATTATGTAATATCAAAGATAAGAAATTTTAGGAAACCAAACCTCTTGAAATTACAATTCTTTGAATTTCTGATGTTCCTTCGTATATCTGAGTGATTTTGGAGTCACGCATCATACGTTCCACATGGTATTCGGCTACATAACCGTTTCCGCCGTGAATTTGTACTGCTTCGTTAGCCACTTCCAAAGCAATTTCGGAAGCATATAATTTGGCCATAGCCCCTGAGTGAGCGATGTCTTTTCCTTCGTCTTTTTCACAAGCGGCTTTCATTACTAATAATTTGGCAGCCGTAACTTTAACAAACATATCTGCCAATTTGAAAGCTATAGCTTGGTGATGAAAGATTTCTTTTCCGAATGCTTTACGTTCGTGCGAATATTTTAAAGCCAATTCGTAAGCGCCTGTAGCAATTCCTAAAGCTTGTGAAGCAATCCCGATTCGTCCACCGTTCAATACATTCATGGCAAAAGCGAATCCGAAACCATCAGCTCCGATTCGGTTTTCCTTCGGTACTTTTACATCGGTAAACATTAAAGAGTGTGTATCACTTCCTCGTATTCCCATTTTCTTTTCTTTGGGACCAATTTCAAAACCTTCACATCCTCTTTCTACGATAAAGGCATTGATTCCTTTGTGTTTTTTTTCTATATCGGTTTGAGCAATGACCAAATAAGTCGAAGCTGTAGAGCCGTTGGTAATCCAGTTTTTAGTTCCGTTAAGCAAATAATAGTCGCCCATATCGACTGCCGTAGTTTTTTGCGAAGTAGCATCACTACCCGCTTCCGGCTCTGACAAACAGAAAGCGCCTATTACTTCTCCTTTGGCTAGCGGCACTAAGTATTTCATTTTTTGTTCTTCCGAACAGTATTTTTCCATTCCGGCACAAACCAAGGAATTGTTCACCGACATGATTACGGCTGCCGAAGCATCTACTTTGGCGATTTCGGTCATGGCCAAAACATAAGAAACACTGTCTAATCCGGCACCACCATATTTAGGATCTACCATCATTCCGAGGAAACCAAGTTCGCCCATCATTTTCACCTGCTCTGTTGGGAATTTTGAATGTTCGTCTCTTTCAATTACGCCCGGCAACAATTCAGCCTGAGCAAAATCACGAGCTGCTTGTTGAATCATTAAGTGTTCTTCGGTTAAATTAAAATCCATAGTTGTAAAAATTATGTTTGTTGTTTCTTTAATTTTGGTGCCCAAAAGTATGATAATAAAGTTAAAATTTCAAACGTTTTCGTAAATTTAGCCAATGTTTAAAGAAACCTATCATGTTATCGGAGTGATGTCAGGAACTTCCCTGGATGGCATCGATTTAGCACACATTCATTTCACAGTAGATGAAGGCAAATGGACCTATAAAATCCAGGAAAGCGAAACTATTTCGTATGATGAAAATTGGTTAAACAAATTAAGAACCGCGGTAGATTTTTCGGAAGAAGAACTCCGGAAACTAAATAATGATTACACCCTTCTCTTAGGAAACGTCATTAAAGCTTTTATCCAAAAATACTCTATTCAAAACTTGGAGGCGGTTTGCAGCCACGGCCATACCATTTTACACCAACCTCAAAACGGATTCACTTTGCAAATTGGCAATCTTCCTAATATAGCAGAAATTGTTGGCGAAAGAGTCATTTGTAATTTTAGAGTTCAGGATGTACAATTGGGCGGACAAGGCGCACCTTTGGTTCCTATAGGCGATAAGATTTTATTTGCCGAATATGATTACTGTTTGAATTTGGGTGGTTTTTCGAATGTGTCGTTTGAGCAAGAGGAAAAGCGCATTGCTTTTGATATTTCGCCGGTCAATACGGTGTTGAATTTTTATGCGAATCAATTGGGATTAACTTACGATGATAAAGGCAGCATTGCCCGTTCCGGAAACTTGGATACCGATGTATTAAACGAATTAAACGCTTTAGAGTACTATCATAAGGCATATCCAAAATCACTCGGCTTTGAATTTGTAAAGACTGTAGTTTTGCCTTTACTTGAAAAATATCCTATAGCAACAGCAGATAAAATGCACACTTTTACCGAACACATTGCTTTACAAACGGCTTTGGCTTTACCCAAAAAGGAAGGCAAAATATTCATCACCGGCGGTGGTGCTTACAATACTTTTTTAATCGAAAGGATGCAATACCACTTACCCGATATGGAGTTGATTATTCCTGATGCTAAAACATTAGAATACAAAGAAGCTCTGATTTTTGGACTGCTTGGTGTCTTAAAACTCAGAGGAGAAATTAATGTATTGAGTAGCGTAACCGGGGCAAAGGAAAATCATAGTTCCGGATTTATTTTTTAAGGTATTTTAAGACAACTCGTTTTCTTTTTTTCTACTTTAGCTACTCAATCTTAAAATTAATAAACCATGAGAAAATTAATGTTAGCCGTAATGGCTTTGATAGGATTTACATTATCCGCAACGGCACAACAAACTCCCAAAAAAGCAGCTGCCGCAAAAACCGAAGCAAAAGCCCCTTTGAAAAAAGACGGCACACCGGACAAACGTTTTAAAGAAAGCAAAACGCCAAAAGGACCCCTGAAAAAAGACGGAACACCAGACAAACGTTTTAAAGAAAATAAGAAAAAATAATTCCCCTAAGCGTCACTTTTGAAGTGGCGCTTTTTTTATGCTCATTTCCCAAATCCTAATTCCCAAATCCTAATTCCTAATTCTTATATTTGCGCCACAAACAAACAACATGAAAGAATTACTCAAAAAATTTGAAAACAAACAACCTGAAATAGTTTTTAACTGGAAAGATTCAGAAACTGAAGCAGAAGGATGGACAGTGATTAACTCGCTTCGAGGCGGAGCTGCCGGCGGCGGAACCCGCATGCGAAAAGGACTAGACATGAACGAAGTATTATCGCTTGCCAAAACTATGGAAGTAAAATTCTCTGTTTCCGGTCCGGCGATTGGCGGGGCGAAATCGGGCATCAACTTTGACCCAAATGACCCTCGCAAAAAAGGCGTTTTACAGCGTTGGTACAAAGCCGTTTCTCCTTTATTAAAAAGTTATTATGGTACCGGAGGCGACTTAAATGTAGATGAAATTCACGAAGTAATCCCGTTTACCGAAGAATGTGGGGTTTGGCATCCGCAGGAAGGGGTTTTTAACGGGCACTTCAAACCGACTGAAGCAGATAAAATCAATCGCATTGGCCAATTACGCCAAGGTGTTATCAAAGTAATCGAAAACCCGAAATTCTCTCCTGATGTGTTGCGAAAATATACCGTGGCTGATATGATTACCGGTTATGGTGTAGCCGAAGCGGTGCGTCATTATTATCATATTTATGGTGGCGATGTGCATGGTAAAAAAGCCATAGTGCAAGGTTTTGGAAACGTAGGATCTGCAGCGGCTTTTTATTTGGCCGAAATGGGAGCTCATGTAATTGGTATCATTGACCGTGACGGTGGAATTATCAAAGAAGAAGGGTTTACTTTTGAAGAAATTAAACGATTGTTTTTAAACAAAGACGGCAACAAACTAGTAGCACAAAACATGATACCTTTTGCCGAAATCAATGCGAAAATATGGACCCTTGGTGCTGATATATTTGCGCCATGTGCCGCTTCAAGATTAGTAACCAAAGACCAAATTGACCATTTAATCAACAATGGTTTAGAGGTAATTTCGTGTGGTGCTAATGTACCGTTTGCCGATAAAGAAATCTTTTTTGGCAGCATCATGGAAGAAACCGACAGCAAAGTGAGTTTGATTCCCGACTTTATTTCGAATTGTGGGATGGCCCGAGTTTTTGCTTACTTTATGGAGAAGAAAGTGCAAATGACTGACGAAGCTATTTTCTATGACATTTCAGAAACCATCAAAAAAGCCTTGGACAAAGCACACGCTTTGAACGCTGACAAGAAAAACATCAGCGCAACCGCTTTTGAAATAGCACTGAAACAATTAGTTTAGTAAATAATTAACAGCGGGGTTTACACAATATTTAGTATTTTTAAGCGTTATTAAGTAAACGAACAAAAGAATAGTTATGAGTTTTGAACTATCAAATGAGGATAAAAAGTCTTTAGGCATTACTACCGTAGTCTACGCTTTGTTGATTCTTTTGCTTTTCTTCCTGCGTTTTTGGCCTCCGGCAGATATGAAAATTATGGGCGGTGGTGGCGGTGGCGGTATCGAAATGAACTTTGGCGACAGTGATTATGGTATGGGCGATAATTACAAAAGCGAAGTGTTGAATGTAAAGGATCAAGCGAAAACTACTCCTGTGGCCCCAACTCCGGAAGAAGATATTATCTCCGATGACAATTCAGACGCTAATGATGCTGTAGTGCCCAAACACGAAACCGTAAAGAAAACGCCGGTTGTAATTAAAAAAGACATTCCTAAACCCGCACCCGAAAAACCAAAAGTTTCCAAAAACGCTAATGATGCTTTATCCAGCATACTAGGCAACAAAGGTGGCGATGGCGATGATAACAAAGGTGGTAATAAAGGAAGTGCTAACGGCAATTTGAACTCCAAAGGATATTATGGCAACGGTAGCGGAAGCGGTACAGGCGGCGGTAATGGCTCTGGAAACGGAACGGGCTCAGGAAGCGGAACCGGTTCAGGAAATGGCAGTGGCAATGGCGGCGGTAACGGAAGTGGTTCGGGGTATTCCTTAGGCAACCGAAAAGCATTAAACAAACCACAGCCTAACTACACTTGTCAAGAACAAGGAAGAGTGGCTGTACAAGTAACTGTTGACAGAAATGGAAATACAATAAGCGTTACTCCGGGAGTTCAGGGAACCACAAACACAGCAAAGTGCCTACTCGATCAAGCCAGAATAGCTGCAATGAATACAAAATGGAGTCCTGCAGACAGCAATGCTCCCGAGACACAAGTCGGAAAGATTATTTATACGTTCAGTTTGAACTAACCATAAAAAAATCCCATTCGAATGAATGGGATTTTTTATTTTATACTAATTGGTTATTACCAACCATCAGCTTTCTTTTTCTTGTCCATAAACGTTACGAGACTTTTATTTAAGTCATTAAACAGCGTTTCATAAGCCGCAGGCACCTCATCTTTATACTTTTTCAAACTGCCGTCTTTATTATAATACTCTGAAAAGTCGTTTAAATCATGAGTTATAACGGTAGTGGAATTATTAGGTTTCTCTGTCAGGCCAATAGCTTCAAATTTGAATTTACCTTCTTTAAAACTGATTTGAATAGTAAAAGTGCCATAAGAACAAACATTAGTTCCACCGGCTTTGCTGCATAAGAAGTTTTCTTTTCCGCCTTCAACCGTTAGCTTTTCACCTTCAACAGAAGAGACTATTTTATATCCTTTTTTACTATTTTCTTTTACCCAAGCTAAGGCCAAATTGTAGGTGTCTTTAGCCGAACCTTCATACGTCGTAACTATATAATCGGTTAAACCTTCTTTGGAAAACTTAAATTCGGTATCTTGAGCAAATGTTGCTGTGCTGACAAAAGCCATCAACAATAACGCTTTTAGTTTCATTGTGAATTATTTTTAGTTTAAATTTTATTTAGGACTGGTAGCAATCACAAACTTGAGCTTGTTCTTCACTCCTATTTGCAACACGTCAACCAAATCCTGGACTTGCATTGTGGCCGGAATTCTAATAATTACCGTCAGGTCTTTTGCCGGATTCATTTTTGACAACAATGTGGCTTCTAATTGGTCAAAACCCACTTCTTCTTTATCCACAAAAAATCGCTTCTCTTCCGTTACCGAAAGCGTGATTAATTGCTTGTTGGTCTTTTCATTCGTTTTCGACTTTGGCAAGGTCATTCGAATAACATTAGGATTGGCTAATGTCGAAATGATTAAGAAAAACAACAACAAAAAGAACATAATGTCGCTCAAAGAGGAAGTAGCGACTTCTGCATGAAATCGTTTATTTCGCTTTATAGCCATTTGGTCTTTGAATTATGTTGATGAATTCTAATACTTGCTTTTGAATTGCCAACGAAAAATTATCAATTTTCCCATTGAATAAGTGGTAAGCACTATAGGCAATAATACCAACAATAAGCCCGGCACCACTACTAATCATTTTTTCATAAAGTCCACCGGAAATATTTCCGATACTGATATCTTCTGTTACTGAAATGCTGTAGAAAATTTTAATAACTCCCGAAATCGTTCCGATGAATCCTAGTGTAGGAGCAATTCCGGCAATTAAACCCAATTGACCCAATCTCTTTTCCATATAGCCAATTTCAATATTAGCAGCACGCTCCATATTAGATTCGATTTCGTTGATGTGTCTTCCAATGGTAAGCACACCTTCTTTAATGATAGTTCCTTGAGCATTACCGCTTCTTTCAGCCGAAGATACTGCCATTTCAATATTAGCATTATTTAAATGATTGCGCACATCCGACATCAAATGGGTATCGATTTTGGCCGCTTTGTGAATATACAAATAGCGTTCAAAAATGAGGTAAAGAGTGTAGAATAATAAAATGGCAATCGGAATTAAGAAAAGCCCTCCTTTAAAAATAAATTCTAAAACTGAAACTTCATTGGTTAAAGCAGCATTGGTTGGAGCCGCTGAAGGAATAGCTTGTGCTAGGGTATCAACTTGTAACTGCAAAAATGTACTAATCATATTTATCTGTTTTTTGGCTATTAATTCTGAAAATAATTTCAATTTTGTATCCCTTGAATACGCCTGACAATATAAACGAAAAAAAAGATAAAAAAGTATAACGGTTGGTTAATTTTTTCCGAAAATTATGAACTATAAAGAAACCCTAGATTGGATGTTTAACAAATTGCCAATGTACCAAACACAAGGCGCCACGGCTTATCGCAAGGATATTACCAACACCGTTTTGTTAGCCAATCACTTAGAAAATCCTGAACGCCATTTGAGATGTATTCATGTAGCCGGAACCAATGGCAAAGGCTCTACTTCCCACCTGCTTGCTTCGGTTTTACAAGAAGCCGGCTATAAAGTTGGATTGTATACCTCTCCGCATTTAAAAGACTATCGGGAGCGCATCAGCATTAACGGAACATATATTTCTGAAGACTATGTTTGTGATTTCATGAATAAAAACAAACCCTTTTTTGAAACCCACGAATTGAGTTTTTTTGAAATGACCGTGGGTTTAGCCTTCGATTATTTTGTCAAAGAACAAACCGACATCAATATCATTGAAGTGGGCATGGGAGGGCGATTAGATTCCACCAACATCATCACGCCATTGGTTTCTGTAATTACTAATATCGGATTGGATCATACCCAATTTCTTGGCACTACGTTGGAAGCCATTGCTTTTGAAAAGGCCGGTATCATTAAACCGAATATTCCTGTTGTCATTGGCGAATATGTAGCAGAAACCAAACCTGTTTTTGAAACAAAAGCCAAAGAAACAAATTCTGAAATATACTTTGCTTCCGATTTAATTTCCGAAACCTATCCCTCGGCATTGCTGGGTGATTATCAAACACAAAATAAGAAAACCGTATTGCAAACGATAAAGGTTCTGAATCAAAAACAATTGCTTTCCATTTCAGAAGACGCTATTAAAGATGGTTTTTTGAATGTGATTAAAAACACCCGACTCCAAGGAAGATGGCAACAATTAAGCAGTAATCCGAAAATCATTTGCGATACAGCACACAACGCCCATGGCATTTCCATTGTGATGAAACAACTGCAAAAAGAAAAATTTGACCAACTGCACATCGTATTAGGCGTAGTAAACGACAAAAATCTGGAAGAAATTCTGCCATTATTTCCCAAAGAAGCAAAATATTATTTTTGCAGACCAAATATTTCTCGCGGATTAGATGCTCAAATTTTAAAAGAAAAAGCCAAAGACTTCGAACTTAAAGGCGAAATATATAATTCTGTTTCAAAGGCTTATGACAACAGTAGAGAAAACGCCACGTCAAACGACTTTATTTATGTAGGCGGAAGTACATTTGTGGTTGCAGAAATTTTATAATTTTTTTTCATTTTAATTTGCAGAATCAAAAAAGTAGTCTATATTTGCACTCGCAATCAAGCGCAAGACGGGCGATTAGCTCAGTTGGTTCAGAGCATCTCGTTTACACCGAGAGGGTCGGGGGTTCGAATCCCTCATCGCCCACCACCGTTAAAAAAAACTCCTTAAGCAATTAAGGAGTTTTTTATTTTTATCTGTTTTGAATAAAATAGTAACTGAAAAATTATTGATATACTTTGATATAATCAATAACAAATTCTTGCGGAAATATAGTATCATCAATATCATGCCCCCCAAAGTTTCCTCCAACGGCGGTATTAACAATAAAATAAAAAGGCTGATTATAAGGCCAAGTAATTTCATTTTTGACTTCAGGAGCAAATACATAAACCGATTGTTGGTCAACAAAAAATTCAATTTTATCTTTTGTCCAGTCGATAGCATATACATGAAAGCCTTCTTCAATCGTTTTTATTTCGGTTACTTTAGTATTGATGGTATTACCGTGACTGGCTTGAGTGTGTAGAGAGGTAAAAACTTTATTCGGCTCCCGACCAACATATTCTAAAATATCGATTTCTCCACATAGCGGCCAACCTACCTTTTTAATATTAGAACCCAGCATCCAAAATGCAGGCCATATTCCTTTTCCGGTTGGAATTTTAGCTCTGACTTCTATCCTGCCATACATGAACTCTTTTTTTCCAGCCGTGGTAATTCTAGTAGAGGTATATTTATCTCCTTCTTTATTAATGGTTATGATTAGATTACCCTCAACAAGGGTATGATTGTTTTGGGTATAAACTTGCTTTTCATTATTTCCCCAACCGCATACCTCAGGACAACCATCTCCCATTTCAAAATTCCAAGTATTATTGTTTAGTTCTTTTCCGTTAAAATCTTCCTGCCAAATCAATTTTCTTTGATTCGACTGTCCAAAACAACCTATAGAAAACAACAGTATAAAAACATACTTTATCATGTTACTCTACTTTAAAATTAGTTTCTAATGTTTCTACAGAATTACCTCCTACAAATACTTTGAAATCACCGGACTCTACTTCCCATTTGTTATTAGCTGTGTAAAATTCGAGCATTTTTTCACCAATAGTGAATTGAACTGTTTTTTGTTCATTGGCTTTTAACTCAATCATTTCAAACGCTTTCAGTTCTTTTACCGGTCGTGTCAAACTTCCTATCATATCCCTAATGTACAATTGTACTACTTCTTTTCCTGTTTTATTACCTGTGTTCTTTATTGTAACAGAGGCAATAATTTTACCCTTTTTTGTTAAGGAATCAGCACTCAATTTCAAATTAGAATATTCGAAGTTAGTGTAACTCAATCCATAACCGAAAGGATAAAGCGGCGTGTTTTTTTCATCGGAATAATGCGACCAAAAACACTTCCCGGCTCATTACTGCTTGGTCGCCCTGTGTTTTTGTAATTGTAATAAATAGGTACTTGTCCCACATTTCTCGGGAAAGTCATGGGTAATTTTCCGCTTGGATTATAATCGCCATAGAGAACTTGCGCTATAGCATTCCCACTTTGTGTTCCCAATTGCCATGCTTCAACAATAGCCGGAATATTTTCAGCGGCCCAAGGCAAAGCCAAAGGTCTACCATTATTTAAAACTAAGATCACTTTTTTATTTACTTTAAAAATAGTTTCCAAAAGTGCTTGTTGCACCCCCGGCAATCCCAAATCTGTTCGACTTCTTCCCTCACCGGTTTGTAGTCCGTGTTCGCCTAAAACCATAATCACTACATCGGATTGTTTGGCTAAATCTATTGCTTCCTGAAAACCGGATTTATCGGTGGTGTTAATATGTAACTCACTCACAAACTTTGTAGTGCCTACGGTTACATCAGCTCCTTTCGCATAAATCAGTTGATTGCCTTTATATTGCTTCATCCCTTCTAAAACGGAAACAGCGGTATCGTCATCGGCACCAATGCGCCAGCTTCCTAAAGGACTTGTTTTATCAGCAGCCAAAGCGCCAATCAATGCAATTTTCAAACCTGATTTAGCTAATGGTAATACTTCGTTTTCATTTTTTAAAAGCACTATTGATTTCTTGGCGATATCTAAAACCCCTTCCTGAAATTCTGCTTTGCCTACTGTAGCCTTTTCTCTAACTTCGTCGCAATATTTATAGGGATTATCAAAAAGACCTAATTCAAATTTCACTCTGAGAATTCGTTTAACGGCATCATTAATTTGAGCTTCTTCGACTTTCCCTTCTTTGACCGAGGCTGCCAAATGTTCTACATAAGCATAAGATTCCATATCCATATCCGATCCGGCATTCATTGCAATTTCGGCGGCATCTTTGCTGTCTTTGGCATAGCCGTGTGCAATCATTTCATTGATAGAACCCCAATCGGAGACCACAAAACCTTTGAAATTCCAATCGCCCTTTAGTATTTTTCGTTGTAAATACGAACTTCCCGTAGCCGGAACTCCGTTCAATTCATTAAAAGAATTCATAAAAGTCTTCACATCGGCCTCAACACACGCCTTAAAAGGAGGTAATATCGTATTTTGCAATGTGGCTTCGCTTAGATCAACAGTATTATAATCTCGTCCGGATTCGGCAAAAGCATAACCGGCAAAGTGTTTGGCACAAGCAGCAATTGTCTTTACAGAAGATAAATCATTTCCTTGAAACCCTTTCACTCTGGCAATAGCGATTTGACTCCCTAAATAAGTATCTTCTCCGGCACCTTCCATAACTCTACCCCATCTGGCATCCCTTGAAATATCAACCATTGGAGCAAATGTCCAATTAAGCCCAACAGCTGCCGATTCTTCAGCAGCAATTTCTGCCGATTTTCTGATGGCTTCCATATCCCAACTCGCAGCTTCTGCTAAAGGTATTGGACTAATTGTTTTATAACCATGGATTACATCAAATCCAAATAGCAAAGGGATACCCAGCCGAGTTTGCTCAACAGCAATTTTTTGGATGGCTCTGACTTCTTTTGCCCCTTTAACATTGAGCATAGAACCGACTAACCCTTTTTTTAAGTGATCATATTTTAAAGCGGCCTGACCTTCTTTTGGAGTAGGACCAGTAACATCCCAAAAACCATTATATTGATTAAGTTGTCCCACTTTTTCTTCAAGAGTCATAAGGTGTAAAACCGAATCGACTCTAGCATCAAAACTTGATTTTTTACTCTTATCTAGGACCATTTGCTGTGTTGGTGAACAGCTGAATAGCATGGCCGTGACTATGAAAAAGTAAAGTATAGTTAGTTTGAATTTCATTAAAATAGTTTCAAAAATTAATAATCTTTCCTTGAAGGTCAGTTTTGCCGACCTTCAAGGAAATAAAAAAGAAAAATGAATTACTTTATTGGTATACTCTCACATAGTCAACTTCCATACTTGATTGTGTGAAAGCAGGATCTATTGTTCCTCCAAATGACCCTCCCATAGCAACATTCAATATCAAAAAGAAGTCATGATTAAAAGGGACTGAATTACTATTGGCAAAAGAATGATACAAATTATCGTCAACATAGAACTTTATAGAATTTGGTGTCCATACTGCTTTATACACATGAAATTGTGAGGATGCATTGGATATTGTAGTGGTATTTGTAACTCCGTTTCCTCCTGAATTGTTGGGATAATGTAATGTGGCATGTATAACGTTTGGCACATTCCCTTTGTGTTCCATAACATCAATTTCACCGCAACCCGGCCAGGCATTTGTGGCATAATTTTCACCCAACAACCATAAGGCAGGCCAAGTCCCTCCACCGGTTGGTAATTTCGCTCTGAATTCGATTTTACCATAAGTAAACTCAAATTTATTCTCAGATTTCAATCGGGCCGAAGTGTAATTGGACCCACTGAAAAGCTGAGCTTTGGCTGTAATTTTTAAATTTCCTCCCTGAACCACTGCATTATCTGAACTGTTGGTATAATACTGAGCTTCTCCATTTCCCCATCCTCCGGCACCAATATCATAACTCCATTTGCTGGCATCCGGTGCTCCATCGGTATTAAACTCGTCAGACCAAACCAAGTTGGTGTAATCAGTAATTGGATCTTGAACAGGAGGAGAAGTTGTAAAAATATGATACCAAGCCAAGGCTGGATTACCTCCCATTACAGCTCTAACTACCATTCTGTTTTCGGTTATTGATAATATTTCATATGAATTTTGACCAATATAATACCCCATAAAACCGTTATCGGAGAAGTTCATCACTGTTCCTCGGGTTTGTCCCGGAATATTGTTGGCCGCCACAACAGATTCTGAGGGACTCAGCGTTACTGTTTTTATCCCACTGGTATCATAACTATAACAAAAATCATTACCTACATTTCCTCCGACAACACTCTCAAAAGCAGTATTAAAGAAGGTGTGTCCTCCGTTATCTAATTCGTATTTTAATTGTATTCCGTCTAAAGAAAAAGTCATCACATTCTCATAAAGACAGCTGCTATCACTTGACCCTGCTTTTTCAAATGGTCCTGCTTGGTAATAATTGGCATAATAGTTTTTAGTTGCATCGGCATCATTTTGACCTACTCCAAGATGACCCGGTTCTGCTGCGGCCCAATACCACTTTTTGGTGGTGCCACCTGTTAAAAACTGAACAGCCTCTTCATCAGTAAAATTACTCAACACCTGAACATCTAATATTGTACTGGTAGTAATACCACCTTTACCTGAAGCAATTACAGTAATTGTATAAGTGTTTAATCCTGTTTGTGTAAATCGTTTTTCAAAAACTCCATTGGGTGCATTGGCCGAAGTACCATCACTGAAAACATATTTATAAGAAATGGCATGATCCGCAACAGCCGTAAACTTGACCATTCCTGAACCATCACCATCAGGATTTGCAGTATTCTTCCCAATAATATCTGCCGTAACCTGAAGATTGGTTGGTGTATCAATTTCTCCGAAAGAATTATCCTCTTCTTGACAACTTATCATTACAACAAGCGCTAAGAGTGATATGGTATTTAAAATTATTTTTTTCATCTTAATTTTTTTTAGTTGTGAAAATATACGTTATCAATGTAAACTGTTCCGGCACCCGAGGGGTTTCCTGAGAATATCAACTGAGCAATATGACTTTTGGTAATTAAACCTGTAAAATTGCTTAACGGAATATCGTAGCTATTCCATCCGCCTTGTGTAGGTGTAAAAGATAATTCATGTTCAACATCATCATTCGGAGAACCTTGATAAATACCATTGGCACCAAAATCAACAAGTTTTATTCTAAAAGCAGTCAAATTGGGTGTCCATACATCAACATGAATATGAGTCATAGCCGAGGCATTAATCTGATTATTAACCGTTTCCACTCCGACAAAGTTTAAGTTGGTGTATTTTTTAGTGTCATTTCCGGCAATTTGAAGGTTAGTTAAATTACCTGCTGACCAAACTGTTAACCAGGTATCAACCGGTACATTGGTATAGGCATTACTAAACATGGAAATTACGTTTGCTTGTGAAAACACAGGTGTTGGGGCGGCTGTAGTAGGTACGCCCCCTGTGTTATAAAAGTAAACATTGTCAACATATACAGTACTATTTCCTGAAGGTGAAGCCACATATATTAATTGGGCAATATGAGCTCGAGTGGTTAATCCCGTGAAAGAACTTAAAGGTAAATCTAAACTCACCCAAGTATTTTGTGCCGGACTGGGAATTGCAATTTCGTGCTCAACATCATCGCCTCCTCCAAAAATACCATTAGCCCCAAAATCGACTAACTTAACTTTAAACTCTGTAAAATCCGAAGAAAAAATATCCGTATGAAAATAAGTCATTGCTGTAGCATTAATTGGAGAGGTCGTTGCTTCGACACCTACAAAATTTAGTGATGAATATTTTTGGTAGCGTTACCACTAATGGTTATATCATCCAAATTGGCTTGTGACCACGACGTTTTCCAAGTGTCAACTGCAACATTAGTATAAGCATCACTAAACATTGAAATCACATTTGATGATGGAGTGGTTGGGGTTGGCGCCGGTAATAAGTTGGTTACCGTAACACTTTGAGTATAGACTGTTGTTGCAGCACCTCCGCTCAGCGCAACAACTGTTATTGTATAAGTTCCGGAAGTAGCATACGTATGTGATATTACTTCACCTTCCATAAAATCTACCGGAATTTCATTAGCAACATCACCAAAATATACTTGAAAATACGTTTCTAAATTAGCACTAGCCGAAACATTGGCCGCTAAATTAGTTCCGGTTGTAATTGAAACCTCTAAATCAGTTGGTGCTAAAAAAGAAACCGTCAATTCCTGCATAACTTCAGTTCGTTTTCCGTTTAAGGTTACTCCAACAATTTTTACTTGATAGACTCCTTCAGGATAAGTATGACTTATCGAGTTGCCCGGATTAACGTAGCCCGGTTCTGTTGTTCCGTCTCCATAATAAATTTCATATTGTGTAACGCCTTCTCCTTTAGGCAAAAAAGTCACCTCCCCTGAATTATCCTGCTTGATAGTCATTAATGCTGAAATTCCTGTTGGAGCAGCTATGTTATCAAGATTTACATCATTATTGTCTTCTGAACATCCCAATATCGAAATCAAAAGACCAATACTTATAAATACTACTATTTTTTTCATGTTGCTGTTTTTTTAATATCCTTGATTTTGTTGCCAATTACCGTTTGAAAACTGAATCTCTTCGATAGGCAATGGAAATAATTCGTTCTTATTTGGAGAAAATCCTGCTATTTTTTGAGCGGCTCTTCCCGTTCTCACCAAATCAAAAAAGCGATGACCTTCACCCATTAATTCTAATCTTCTCTCTTCCAAAATAAAATCGGTTAAAGCGCCGCCTGACGAACTGATATCGTGGTTGGTATCACCAAAGGCTCTTCGTCTTACTTGATTTAGATAAAAACGCGCTTTGGCATCATCAATCCCTCCACGGTTGTTAGCTTCTGCTGCCATTAATAAGACATCCGCATAGCGAATCGCTCTGTAATTGTTAGGATTGGTTAAATTCTGATCGCCTAAATTGGCATCCCCTTGACGAGCTAAGTATTTTCTATTATAGAACCCGGTATGTTTGTATCCTGTTCCGTAACTAACCCCGGCTCCATTGTTGAATGAGGTATTGGCAGCTGCCCAAGTTTCAATATTTAGAATGGCGACATCTCTTCTTTTATCTCCTACTTCATAAGCATCATAAGCCTCTTGTGTTGGTACATTAAAACTGTAACCCGAGTCAAAGAGAGGTCCGGAATAGTTACGAATTCCGTTGAATCCTACGGCTACATTCCCTTCACTACACTGAAGACATCCAAAACTGGCTCCTTCTGCATCAGAATATTGCACTTCAAAAACAGATTCGGAGCCATTTTCTCCATTATTTTCAAAAATAGAATTATAATCCGTTACCAAAGAATAAGTATTAGAAGTAATTAATTCATCTAAAACATTGGCTGAATCCACAAATTTATCTTGATACAAATACACTTTCCCTAATAGTGCTTGTGCTGCTCCTTTGGTGGCTCTTCCAGTTTGAGGCGCCACGGCACTTAAATGAGCAACTGCAAAAATCAAATCACTCTGAATTGAAGCATAAACTTCTGAAACAGGAGAGCGTGGAATACTTTTTTCATCATTGAGTTTGAATCGTGCGTCTCCTTTCATTGGAATTGGACCAAACCATTTTACCAACTCAAACTGGTAATATGCTCTCAAAAATCGGGCTTCGGCTATGATTTGTTCTTTCCCTTCGAAATCAGTTTTATCTTTAAATTCTAAGATATAATTAGCGCGTTGTACACCGGCAAACATCCAGTTCCATAAATCTTTCAAGTTGCTGTTTACCGGAGTGTGTGTCATTTCATCAATCTGTTGAATCCCGATGACATCGTTAGCACTTTCTCCGCCTGACAAGGTATTATCTGAGGCAATTTCCCCCATTAAAACATTGATATAGGAAGACTGCAGCATATCATAAGCCGCAATTAATGCATTCTTGTAATCGGCTTCAGAATTGAAATAGTTTTCAGAATCGATAGAGTATTCAGGAGTTCTGTCCACGAAATCATCGGTGCAAGAAAGACTGATTGTAAACAAAAGCATTATGGCAAAACCTACTTTATATATATTTTTTTCATCATCACTTGTTTAAAAATTAACATTAAGACCCACTATAAACGTTTTCGGTTGTGGATAAAACCCATAATCAATTCCACCTCCGATAGCTGAACCATTGGTAGCAGCCGGATCGAAACCTCTGTATTTGGTGAACGTATATAGGTTATTGACCGAAGTATATAGTCTAACTTTGTTTACCCCTATTTTTTCGGAAATCTTAGAAGGAAGAGTATACCCCAGTTGCACGTTTTGTATTCTTAAGAAAGAAGCATCTTCCACAAAATAACTGGAGAATAAATTATTGTTAGTAGCTGCAGTCGTAACTCTAGGCACACTGTTGCTGGTTCCTTCTCCTGTCCAGCGGTCCAGTACATAATTCAATCGATTAACATTGGCCAATGTTCTTTCGTAGTTACGCACCATCTCATTACCAATTGAAGCATACGAGTAAGCCATAAAATCAAAATTCTTGTAGGTGAAATTAATATTTAACCCCATAGTAACTTCCGGAATTGGATTGCCTAAATCCGTTCTGTCAGCCAATGTAATGACTCCATCTCCATTAATATCTTTAAAACGAATATCTCCTGGTGAAGTAGCCGAACCTAAGGCAGTTTGATTTGGTGCCGCATCTATTTCGGCTTGATTTTGGAAAATACCGGCTGCTTGTAAGCCATAAAAATAGCCTATGGCATGACCTACTTCCATTCTGGCCGGAGCGGGTTGCCCTACTCCAAAAGCACCTCCTTCTTGATAACCGGTAGCGTTATTAACTTCTAACACTTTATTTTTCAATGTTGTGATATTGTATCCAATTCCAAATTTTAAATCATCGGTAATATTATCCTTGTAATTAACAGAAAACTCTAATCCTGTATTTCTTACAGTACCTGCATTGTAAGTAGGTGCACCCGAACCTGGTGCGTATACTCCTGAAATACCGGATACCGGTGTTCCTTCTATTAATAAATCATTTCGAGTATCATTGAAATAATCAAGAGTAACATCAATTTTTTCTTTCCATAATTTCATATCTAAGCCAATATCAAATTTCTCATCGGCTTCCCATTTTATAGCGGTATTTGGAAGGACTCCAACGGCAACTCCATTCACCAAAGTGCCGTTTAAAACATAAGTTGCCTCACCACTTAAGCTTCCCACATAGCGATTATTGCCGATACGGTCGTTTCCTAATTTACCATAACTCATTCTTAATTTTAAGAAATTGATATAGTCAGATTTTTTGAAAAAGGATTCATCCGATATTACCCAGCCGGCTGTGAAAGAAGGGAAATAAGCAACACGATTGTCCGGACCAAATTTGGTAGAAACATCTCTCCTTATCAAAGCTGAGAACAAATATTTTCCTTTATAGTCGTACTCAAGTCGGCCGAAATGGGATAATCTTCTTTCGTCATAGGCATATGAACTTACATCTCTTGAGCCTGAAGCGCCGGTACCCGTGGCTAAACTAATATCAGCATAGTCCCATGAATTATTAGGCACATCATATCCGGTTCCAAAAAGACCCGAACCAAATTCTCTGAAAACAGTAGTTCCTAAAGTTACTTTTACTTTATGCTTTTCGGCAAATATATTTTCGTAGGCCCCGTATAAATCAAACGTATAATCGTTATCGTTTACTGCACCTTGAGAAACACTGCTTCTGGTAACGTCAAAAACCTTTCCCCCGTAATTTACTTCTTTAGCAAAACTTTTACTCTTACTATTAGCATTGTTGAACCCGATGCGTGAGGTTAGCTTAAAATGATTTACAACATCATAATCTATTGCAAAAGATCCATTTAATTTCCTGAATTTATAATCATTGTAGGTGTTTTCAATTTGAGCCAACGGATTGATGATTTCAATACCATAACCGGTGGAACTTGGCACTAAAGTGTAAGCCCCGTCTGCATTGTAAACCGATAATGTGGATGGTACATTAATAGCATTGAACAAAACTGAACCTAATCCACTTTCATTTAAAGCATCTCTATCAAAATAAGTGTAAATAATATTGGATTGCACTTTAATTTTACTGGATAAATCAGCCCCTAAAGCCAAACGAGCTGTGCTTCTTTTAAAATCAGATTTCCCTCCGCCAATTATACCTTCTTGTTTTAAATCGGATCCACTAAAGGCATAAGTTATTTTTTCGGAACCGCCGCTTATTGAAAAATCATTACTAATGATTGGCGCTTTATTGAATACTTCGTTCTGCCAATTAGTTCCGGAACCTAGTCCTGAAACATTGGGATAAGGTAAGGGTTGACCACCATTAACATAACTTTCATTAAGCAGCAGTGCATATTCTGTAGCATTTAATAAATTAAGTTTTTTAGTAGTCTCTTGTGTTCCTGTATAAGTGTTAAATGTAACTTTTACTTTAGAATTTTTTCTTCCGCTTTTAGTAGTCACATTGATTATTCCATTAGCCCCCAAAGCTCCATAAATAGCTGCTTGAGCATCTTTAAGAATAGATATTGATTCAATATCATTAGGATTCAGTATGCCCAAATCGCCTACATACCCGTCAATAATAACTAGAGGTGCATTATTCCCATTGGAAGAAACCCCTCTGATTCTGATATCTAAACCGGCGCCTGGAGAACCAGATTGCGAAGTAACATTAACTCCCGCTACCGTTCCCTGCAAAGCCTGTTCTACTTTAATTGGTTTTAAATCTTCGATAGTTTTAGCGGAAACAATCGCCACAGCTCCGGTCAAGTCTCTTTTCTTTTTTGTTCCGTACCCCAAAACCACAACTTCGTCAAGCGACTTCGAATCTTCTTTTAGGCCCACCTGAATGTTGTCATCTTTGGTGACTGTTACTTCAAAACTGTCGTAACCTAAATAACTAAAAATAACTTTAGCCCCTTTAGGCACGCCGGGCAGTTTGAAGTTTCCGTCAAAATCAGTAATTGTCCCTTTCGATGAATTTTTGACTGTAATATTAACACCAGTCAGCGGAATTTTTGTTTTAACATCGATTACCGTTCCACTAATTTCTAGAAATTGTGAATATCCTGTCCAAGAGAGAAAAAGAATCGTAAATAGTAATAATTTAGATTTCATAATTAATTTGGTTTTTGTACTTATAAAAGTAGTCGTAAGGTTGAATAATAAATTAAAATCAACCTCAACAAAAAATATACACTGAAAAAAAAGTGTTAACTATTTCAGAATATCATAAAAATAAAGGCTGTAAATAACTAAATACAGAATAATTAAGTCTTAAACCTACTGAAAAAAAAGACTGAAAAAAAAATTCGCAAACGTTGTTGTATAGGTTATGTATAGGTAAATGAAACCCTATACTGAGAATTATATTGACAAAATATATTCTACAAGACCTTGCTCATGAGGTAAATCCATTTTTTTACGCAAACGATATCGTTTTATTTCTACACTTCTAACCGAGATGTTGAGTAATGGTGCTACTTCTTTAGAAGACAAATTAAGACGAAGATAAGCACAAAGACGTAAATCATTGGGCGTTAAAGACGGATGTGCTTGTTTCATTTTTTTTAGAAAATCTTTGTCGGCATTATCAAAAGCTTCTTTGAACACGTTCCAAGTGTCTTCTTCGTTTATGTTTTTATTAATAGTAGTAATAACCGATTTTACGTTGCGATTGCCTTCTTCAGATGTCTTTTTTAAATCTTCTTTAATAAGAGACAACAATTCGTTTTTCTTAATCAAATTCATAGTAGAAACCGCCAATTCTTTACTTTTACTATCAACATCTTTGGTCAATTGCTCATTTCTTACCATCATTAATTGTTGATTGTTTTCAAGTTCTTTTATTTCCAGTAAAAGATTATTTTCTTCTATCAACTTCTCTCTTTGTCTTTGATAATAATCCTTGTAGGTTTTATTTATAAAATAGGCCAAATATAAGGTCAACAAAAGGTAAATAAGTAAGGCAAAATTAGTAGCATACCAAGGTTTTAAAATAGTAAAAGTATACACCGCAACATTCTCGGGAGCGGAATTGGCTATTTTGGCTCTAACTTTAAAAGTGTAAGTTCCCGGTGATAAATTTTTAAAATTGACCGATGATTTGGAACTCCATTCACTCCAATCGTCTTGAACTCCTTCTAAAAGGTATTGGTATTCGGCGTTGATGTATTTGTTATACTCCGGAACCGTATAACCGAAAGTTAAATTGTTTTCATCATATTTAAATTCTCCCGCCTCGCTAATGGATGAATTGAGTGGATGCTTGTTAATTTTATTACTTAAAATAGCGGTAATGGAAACACTATAATTCTTAAAACTCAAGTCGTCAATATTAAGGGTATAATAACCATCGGTGGTCCCAATTAAATAGGTTGAATTGGACAATTGACTGATGTTTTCATATCCGAGCATGGAATTGGTCAAAGAAGCCGGAATAGGAATAATATTCTTTTTCAGTTGAGTACTCAATTTGCCGGAAGAGAAATAATTGATGTAATTTTTAGTAAAAAGCCATATTTTATTGGACTTGTCGACAATCAATTTACCAGAAGTATATTCTCCTTTATCAAAAACATCGCTTAGTGTTTCATCTTTTACAAATTTTTTATCCTTCGGATTGAGTTTAAATATTCCTTCTTTGTAGGCATAATAAATGGTGTTATTGTATTTGACCAAGCTGGCATTTTTCCCTTTTTTGGGACTGTTGTAGGTATAAACATTCTGTGCGTTCTCGAGCTTTGTATCCCCATGAAACCTGAAGACGCCTTTATATTCATGGCTTACATAAAAATCCAGGTTAGCAGTTACTTCAAAATATTTAGCCGAATAATCAAATCCTTTGAATTTATTTTTATAAACCCATTGATTGTTCTCTTGTTTTAGTATGGATATGCCAAAATAATTTCCTTGAAACAAAACATCTTTTCTACCCGGCATGGGTTCGAATTTCCAGGTTCCTGATTGGTAAAATATATTTTTTGCCGTATCCTCATTGACAATAAAAGTTCCAGAATCATGACCGCAAAATAGAGTCCCGTTATATTGAAACAAAGACCAAACTTGTCCTTTAGTTCCGGCTACAAATTTGAACTGCTCATCTGTTTTGTAGGTTTTATAAAATAATCCTTGATTGGTACCAATATACAATTTATCCTTAAAGACAATAGAAGTATATACGGTTCCCAAAATCCCTGTATCATCAGAGAAACTCTTAATTGGCGATTGTAGATTGATGCAATTAATGCCGTTATCCAATCCAATCCACAGATTTTTGTCATTATCTTCATAAAGTGACAACGCTGTATTATTGCTCAATCCTTTATTTTGAGTAATATGAAAACTAAGATTTAGTTCTTTGGAAAGAATAAAAATTCCGTTAGAAACCGTTCCTAACACATATCCACCGTCGGAAAGTCTCTCACAACTGTATACACTGCTTGACTTCAAATCGGCATCAATATTAGTAACTTGAGGGGTAATCCCTTTTTTGGTATATTCAAAAAAACCATGGTTTTGCGTTAAAATAGAAAGCCCCTCATTGGATTTAAAAACCCCGACAATTTTATTTTTTACGACGGTTTCATCTTTAGAAATTAATTTACTTTGTCCATTTTCTATTTCATATAATCCATCCGAAAATGTTTGATAATAAAGTCCGTTTTCTGTTTTAAAAGCTTTAATGATGGTAGTTCTGGGAGTAATTATCGAGAATTTTTTCAGCTTTGTGTCATATACATAAATTCGGTTTAAGGATTGAAAAAGCACCCATTGATCAAAGTTAAGTATAGTCCAAAATTGTTCGTCATCAAGCACTTTATTTTTGATGTCTTTGCTTAATGAAAAATACTTCAATTGTCCGCTGCGTTGTCTCGTCCAGTATCCAAACTCCATATAACAGCCGGTATATATTTTCTCATCGATAACTTTCACAGAGCGAATGATGGTTTCATTTGGTGAAGGATAAAGTGTCCAATTTGAACCATTAAATTCCAGCAGTCCCTCATTGTTAGCAAAAAACATGAAATGCTTTTTATCCTGAGCTATCATCCAATTTTGATTGCCTGCTGAATATACTGATGGTGAATATTTTACTATAGGAGGTAGCTCTTGAGCCAAGCATAAAGAAGAAAACAATAGCATCAAAGCCATTATTCTTAAAAATCCTTTGAAAAATACTATTGTTTGGGTTACCATATTATTACAATGATACGAATTCGAAAAATAATTTTGATAATTTGAACTCTAAATTTAAAACTAAATAGACATTGTTACAAAAAAAGAAAGCACGAAACTGATTTCGTGCCTTCCAAAACTAATAAACTTAAACTTATTTTTTAACAAATTGTTTTCTAATGGACTCTTTACCAACTTGTGTTGCTATAACATAAAGACCGCTTGAGAAGTTACTTACGTCAATAATAGTTTCGTTAGTCTCTGCATGTTGTTTTAGCACTACTTGTCCTAAAGCATTATAGATTGAAATATCACCAAGTAAAGAAGAACTTGTCAAGGTAAGTAAATCGTTAGTTGGGTTAGGATACATTTTAAAATCAACAGTATCAAAATTAGCTACGCCCAAAGCTACATTACTAAAATAGACATTATCAATAAAAACAGTTCCGGCTCCTGCAGGATTCCCTGAAAATATTAATTGCGCAATGTGATTCTTGGTCACCAATCCGGTAAAATCTGTTAAAGGAATATCATAACCATTCCAAACACTCAACGTAGGGTGAAGGCTAATTCATGTTCAACATCATCGCCGCCACCAAAAGAACCATTGGCACCAAAATCAACTAATTTAATTCTGAACTGTGTCATATTGGGTGTCCAAGCATCTACATGGAAATACAACATTCCTGACGCATCAATTTGATTAGCGACTGTTTCTACCCCGACAAAATCAAGCGAAGAATATTTTTTAGTGTCATTACCGGCTATTTGCAAATCAGTTAAATTGGCTGAAGACCAAACCGTTCTCCAAGTATCAACCACAACGTTAGTATAGGCATTACTAAACATCGAAATAACATTGACAGCAGGTCTTGTAGGAGTTGGCGCAGCAGTCATAGGTGTATTAGGATCTGTAAACGGTACATTATGAAAGTAAACATTATCTACATATAGTGTTCCTGAACCAGCAGGGTTTCCTGAGAAAATTAATTGGGCAATGTGATTTTTGGTCACCAATCCGGTAAAATCAGCAAGGGCAATTTCATAAGTATTCCACCCATTTAAAGTTGGTGTAAAAGATAACTCGTGTTCTACATCATCTCCTCCTCCAAAGGCTGCATTAGCTCCAAAATCGACAAGTTTTATTCTAAAAGTTGTCATGTTAGGCGTCCATGCATCCACATGAAAATACAACATATTAGAAGCATTAATTTGATTTGTAACAGTTTCAACACCTACAAAACTTAGAGAAGAGTATTTTTTAGTATCATTCCCCGCAATTTGCAAATCGCTTACCGTGCCCGCTGACCAACTGGTTTGCCAAGTGTCCACTGGTACATTATTATAAGCATTACTGAACATTGAAATGACATTAGCTTGAGGTCTTGTGGGCGTCGGTGCAGCTACTGTGGGACCTGTCGGTGCTGCAATTTGAGGTGAAAAAGTAATATCATCAAAATAACAAGTGTTATTAGAAGTTCTCCCATTTTGGGAATCAATAAACACAACAATCTGATCAATCCCTGTAGAAGTAAACTCGCCTATTTTTCCTGAAAAGTCAAACGTCAACTCTTCCCACTGATTAACAACCGTATTGGCAACATTAATCTCTCCGGTTGAACCACCGTCAGGAGTAGCAAATTTTATTCCGACATTGCTGATTACAGGCTTCCAAACTTTAATTTTAACCGTACAATTTGAGGTCGTTAAGTTGAAAGTCCCTAATGGTGAACCGTGTGCTGTTTCTGTCCCAGCATAAAAAGGAGCTCCCACCAAAGGTGTGTAACTAGCTACGGTTGCAGAAGTATTTATTCCCGATGGATCTGGATTAGGAATAATTAATAAAGGTGCGCATGGCGTGCTTGGATTTTCAAATGTATTCCACGTCCAAGAAGCTCCATTGCCTGAAGATTCAAAATTAATTGGATTAGTTTGCGAAATCCCAACTGAAAAAGTTAAAAGGAATAGCAATAGCGTAATTTTTTTCATAATCTGTTTGATTTAAGTTCAACTCAAATTTATGACAGATCCAGAATTATGATTTTTTGTTTAACTATATAAAAACTATACAAGTAAACAAATAACGAAAACGTTTGAAATTGGGGCATAAGAGATCCTAAAACAACAATTTAACAAGTTCTTGCCTCTGAACAATTTTGTTGAATGTTGTGGTAATGTTAGGGTAGATTATGCTTTTCTACCAGACAGAAGGTCCTCTGGAATTATACACTATACAATTAAATTAGAGTATTAATTAAAATTTAGCACAATAAAAGTTAAAATATAATACTAATATTAAAATATTAAATATAATCTAAAACTCGTTCCAAAGCCATACCGCGGGAGCCTTTTATAAGGATCGTTTTGTGCTCTGGTTTTGTTGCCCGTAAATACAAGGTAAAATCTTCAAAAGAAGGATAGAAGTGAAAATTCGATTTCTGTACAGCATTAGCAAAGAAATCCTTTCCAACAAAATGACACTCAAACGAGCCGTTCTTATTCAAAAAATCAACGATGGCTTTATGCTCTGCTAAACTTTCTTCTCCGAGTTCATACATATCTCCAATAACCACCATTTTATTTACTTTATCGAGCTGTATGAAGTTTTCCAAAGCTACTTTCATACTGCTCGGATTAGCGTTGTAAGCATCCAATATAATTTCGTTAGATCCTTTGGTCAATAATTGGGAACGGTTATTTTCGGGAATATAACTCTCAATGGCGTCCTTTATGTCGTTTAAAGGAACTTCAAAATAATTTCCGATAGTGATGGCAGCATTGATATTATTTGCGTTGTACAATCCAATTAAATGAGAATTGATTTCGATGCCTGAAGTTTTGATTTTAACAAATGGATTTGCACTAACATTTTCAATAAAAACAGCAGCATTCATATCTTTTTGACTAAAAGTAATTCTATTGAAATCAATCGTCTTGACATTCTGGATTTCATCGTCCAAGTTTACAAAAACTGATTTTTGATTGGCTTTCAAATAAGCATACATCTCACTCTTGCCTTTTATAACACCTTCCACCCCACCAAAACCTTCGAGATGAGCTTTTCCAAAATTAGTGATATAACCATAATCGGGTTGAGCAATTTCACAGAGAAACTCAATCTCTTTTTGATGATTGGCTCCCATTTCTACGATTCCTATTTCGGTACTGGAAGTAAAAGATAATAGCGTCAGCGGAACGCCAATATGATTATTCAGATTACCAACAGTGGCAACCGTATTGTATTTTTTGGACAACACTACATTAATTAACTCTTTGGTAGTGGTCTTACCGTTACTGCCGGTTAAAGCGATGATAGGCAATTTCAAATAGTTTCGGTGAAATTGAGCCAACTCCTGAAGTGCAGTCAAACTATCCTCAACCAAAATAGTCCTGTCATCCATATAATAATCCGAGTTATCAATAACCACATAACTCGCTCCTTTTTCTAACGCTTCTTTGGCAAAGGTATTAGCATCAAACCGTTCACCCTTAATAGCCACAAAGAATGAATTATGTTCTATTTTTCTGGTATCGATTGAAACTTTGGTACACGTTAGAAATAATTCGTGTATTTTTTGAATGGTCATATCAAAAATGATTTAAAATAAAAAAGCCCTTAAAAATAGGGCTTTTTTGTTATTCTGTAAACTAAAATTAGTTTCTTGCTCTTTTCTTTTTGTCGGCTTTAGGACCAACTCTTGACATAGCACATCTGAATCCGATGTAGTCCGTAGCGATATCTTGCGGGAAGTATCTTCTTTGTGCAGGATCTAACCAATACGCTCTATCTCTCCAAGAACCTCCTTTGTATACTCTAACGTCATCATTAATCAAAGTCGTTCTCTTGTTTGATTTATCATATTTTCTGATCATATTTCCTAAACTGTCTGTAGATACATTATGTTTTGGAGAATCATACATTCTTTGGTTGTCTTTCATTTTTCCTTTTTCGTCACCTTCTTCTGAGTTACCAAACTTGAAGTATCTTGTAGATTGTTTATCTCCATCACGATAGTTTCTGTTGTCTGATTTGTCAAAGTTTTGTCTCAAATAAGTTTCTTTTTCATCAACCGGCACTTGAGCAATTTGACCAGGGAAATTTCTTGAAATGATTTTACCGTTTGGTAATGTGTCAAAAGTTTGCGTTTCAGCGGTAACCAATTCTACTTTACCGTCTTCACCAATTTTGTCTTTCATGTAAACGTTACCTCTGTAGTAGTTGAAGTCATTGGCCTCATCATCCACCATCGGTCTGTAAACATCGGCAACCCATTCGGCAACGTTTCCGGCCATATCATATAAACCAAAGTCATTTGGCGGATACGATTTAACTTTGTTGGTAATATCGGCACCATCATCAGACCAACCTGCGATTCCACCGTAATCACCTTTACCTTGTTTGAAGTTAGCCAATTGATCCCCTCTAACTTGTCTTTTTCCGGAACGCGTGTAGCTTCCTGACCAAGGGTATTTCTTTTGTCCTTTATAGGCGTTGTATTCTCTTTGCCCTACATCAGCAGCAGCAGCATATTCCCACTCTGCTTCGGTTGGCAATCTGTACTCCGGCAAAATCAAACCTGAAGTTCTTTGTGCATATACGTTTCTTGGACTGTTTCCATTATTTGTTGTACTTCCAGAAGAAGCAGCAGCAGCTTTAGGAGCAGCACCTGATTTTTGTCCTTTTTGCAATACAATTTTGTTATCTCCACCCATAGCGGTTGAAGGCGAAGCTAAATAAGCCTCAGTACTAAATACTTTATCAGCACTTACATCTGTAACTTTGGCGTCTTTTTTCAAATAACGTTGCTCTTCTAAGATTTTCTCGTTTACACGATCTGTTCTCCATTTTGCAAATTCTGTTGCTTGAATCCAGTTTACCCCAACTACAGGATACTCCGCATAAGCCGGATGTCTCAAATAGTTATTGGTCATGGTTTCGTTATAACCTAGTCGGTTTCTCCAAACTAGGGTATCAGGAGAAGCTCCTTCATAAATGTTTTTGTAATTTTCCTGATCTGGTGGGAAAACTTTTTTCAACCAATCTAAGTACTCCATGTACATTAAATTAGTTACTTCGGTTTCATCCATATAGAAAGACATCACGTGCTGTTGATTTGGAGTGTTGTTCCAATCGTGCATAACATCATCCTGAACTTTACCCATGGTAAATGTTCCTCCTTCTACCATAACTAAACCTGGTCCGGTAGCTTGCTTTTTAAATTTAGAAGCATATTGGAAACCACCTTTTTTGTCATTGATTTTCCAACCGGTAGCTTTTGAACCGCCTTTAGAATCGGATTTTTTACTACAACTGGTAAAACCAATCATTATCACTAATGACAGTAATAATTTTACAGCAATAATTTTGTTTACTTTCATACTCTTAGTAGGTAATAAATTTCGTGGCGCAATATAAGAATTAACGATTAAATTGCAACACCTTTTTTAAATTAATACTAAATTCGCCATTCGCAGGCGATTTCATATATAACGCAAAATTAAAAGTTTTATTGTATTTCGACTTAAAAAAAATATTTTTTTACTCATTTATACTATTTTGAGCAAAATTCCGTTTACTAGTGATATGAAAAAGATAATTACCACCTTCCTATTAATTTTTAATACCTGCTTGGCTATGGCCCAAGAGCAGGGACAAATTACTATAACTTGGACTGAAAAAAAAGAAACCTCTTTCGGCAATTATTCTATAACAGCTCCCCAATTCAACGCCGAAAACTATTCATTAGACAGCTACACCAAAACCTTAAAATATGCGTTGCGAATAAAACTTAACAGTCGCATAAATGAGAACTCATTTCAAATAAGCAACCCGGTATTTGAACCTATCGCCGAAAATCAACTGGGCGACCTTTCTGTAAAAAGTATTCCGTCAAAGTTTAACTATTCGTTTAAAAACAGTACGGCCAGAGATCAAAATTTCGGACAAATAACTATCACTCCTATTATAAAGGATGGCAATTCCTTTAAAAAACTAATTGCTTTCAGTTACTCTGTTCAACAAAATCAATCCAATAAAAATTCGGTTACTACTAATAATGTAGCCGCGATTGAAAACTCTGTTCTAAACACCGGAGGCTGGTATCGTTTTTATGTACAGAAATCAGGAGTGTATAAAATTACCAAAGGTTTTTTAGAAAGTTTAGGCCTTGATACTAGCGGAGACCCCAGAAAAATTAAAATTTACGGGAACGGCGGAAGAATGTTACCTTTATTAAACTCAGAAGACTACCCAATGGATTTGGCTGAAAACGCCATACAATTTATTGGTGAAGATGATGTCAAGTTTGACAATTCCGATTACATCCTCTTTTATGCCGAAGGGATTGACAACTGGAACGACGATTATAAAAGCAACCTAAACATCTATGCTGACAAGTCTTATTATTATGTAACTGCTCAAGGAGGAAATGGCAAAAGAATTGCCGATATACAACAACCAACTGACGCTGCAACAACTATAATCAATACGTTTGATGATTACCAATTTCATGAAGTAGACAATGTAAATATTGTAAAGCTGGGACGAATTTGGTTCGGAGAACAGTTTGGAGTAGACAGTGAACAGGAATTTAAATTCAAATTTCAAAATCTGGTAACTTCTTCACCTATTAAAGTCAACGTTCATGCTGCCACGACTGCCGTAGTAGTAACCAATTTTAAAATCGAAGCCAACAGTCAGCTGGTTGGAACGATGAACTTTGGCGCAGTATCTTCCACATCAGGCACCGAAGCTGTAGACCAATACCTATCGGCCCCTGTTAACGCCAATGCAGAAGACATTACCATCAAAGTTACGTTTGACAACAACGGCGTACCCAGTTCCAACGGATATTTAGATTACATTTCGCTAAATGCCAAAAGAAACCTGCAAGGTTATGGCAAGCAATTCCGTTTTCAATATAATGACGCGGCTGCTTTGCCGGGAGTGGGCGAATTCCAAATAGCAAATGCGGCTAACATAAGTCAAGTTTGGGACATTACCGATATTTATAATGTGGGCAAATTCACTAATGCCACTCAAAACACCTTTTCCTTTAAATCCGAACTTGGCGAAACCAGAAAGTATATAGCCGTTGACACTCAGGACTATTTTGCGCCTTTGAAAGATTCTAAAACAAAAGTCGATAATCAAAACCTCAAAGGCACTGTCCTTACCAACGCACAAGGCCAATTTCAAGATGTGGATTATCTTATCATTACTCCAACGAATTTAAGTACCCAAGCCGAAAAACTGGCAAACTTCCACAGAGGGTATTCAAATCTGAAAGTTAAAGTGATTACTTTAGAAAGCATTTATCAGGAATTCGGTTCCGGAAAACAAGACATTGGTGCCATCCGTAACTTTGTCAAATATGTTTATTTCAATGCTTCCTCTCCGGATAAAAAAGTAAAATACCTAAACCTTTTTGGCGATGCTTCTTATGATTTTAAAGACCGCGCCCGAAACAACACTAATATCGTTCCTATTTATCAGGCACTTAATAGCTATACTGAGAGCGAAGCTTCCTTTGCTTCTGATGACTTTTACGCTATGATGGATTCAGATGAAGGAAGAATTGATTCTGGTTTTACACCAACTTCAGGCACAATTTCTATTGCCTATGACATTGGCGGTATTGATATCGCTGTAGGTCGAATGATCGTCAGCAGTACAGAACAAGCCGACGAAATGGTTACCAAAGTCATTGAATACCATGACCTGAAATCCTATGGCAGCTGGCGTAATAATTATGTAGCGATTTCCGATGATACCGACAAACCCTCAGATGCTTCTCTACAAGCCAAACAAAATAATCTGACGGATATTATTGTCAATGAAAAGCCCTTTATCAATTTCAAAAAAATACTTTTAGACTCCTACGAACAAGAAACATCAGCCGGAGGGAAAAGATATCCAAAAGCCCGCGAAGAAATTTTTGCCGCTTTCGAAAAAGGAGCCTTAGTCTTTAATTATTTAGGACACGGCGGTGAAGACGGTTTATCAGGAGAGCGAATCTGGGAGAAATCAGACGGCCAAAACCTTAGCAACCGTTACAAATACCCGCTATTCATTACCATCACTTGTGATTTTTCAAGATTTGACAACCCTTACCGACCAACTGCAGGAGAGTACACCTACTGGAATCCAAAAGGAGGTGCCATCTCTATGATAACCACGATAAGATCAATTGGCCAGTTGAATGCCGAAATTTTCAACAACAAAATCGCCCAATATTTGTTTGCTTACAATAGTGACGAATACACCTCTATAGCCGAAGCCTTGCGATTAGCCAAAGCTGCCGGTTCTAACACTTCTACCAACGTGGTATTTTATCTCGGCGATCCTGCTTTAATGCTGGCCATCCCAAGACCAAAAGTAGTTTTAACCAAAGTAAACGATCAACCGATTACCGGTCCGATTGACGATTTTCAATCACTAGCTTATGTCAAACTAGCCGGAGAGGTTCGTGACGAAAACGATGCTCTTTTACCAAACTATACCGGCGATCTTGCTGTCAATATTTTTGACAAAAACATCGTCCGTGCCACCTTAAACAACGACGGCATGAGCCCGCCAATAAACTTTACCAATTTGGGCGAAACCATCTTCAGAGGAAATGCTTCGGTTACCAACGGTAAATTTGAATTTGGATTTGTTGTTCCAAGAGACATTAGAATCCCAGTTGATAAAGGTCGCATTAGCTTTTATGCCAAAAGAAATCAAACCCTTTTAGACAAAACCGGATACAATACGGATATAAAAATTGGCGGCATCAATACCAACGCCGTAGCCGATGTTACCGGTCCGAAAGTAAAATTATACATGAATGATGAGACCTTTGTCAATGGTGGCATCACAAATGAATCTCCGTTTTTCCTGGCTATACTGGAAGACGAGCACGGCATTAACACCGCCAGCGGAATTGGTCATGACATCATTGGGATTCTTGATGGAGACGAAACCAAACCTTACATCATGAACGATTACTACCAAACCGAATTGGATGATTATACGCATGGACGGGTATATTTCCCTTATCGCAATTTAGCGGTTGGTTTGCACACCATCACCTTCAAAGCTTGGGACGTTTATAACAATCCGATAACCGCCGAAATTCAATTTGTGGTAGTGGGCGATGAAAATGTGGCGCTTGACCACGTACTGAACTATCCTAATCCGTTTGTGAGCTACACCGAATTTTGGTTCTCCCATAACAGACCGTTTGAACCTTTAGAAGTCCAAGTACAGGTGATGACCATTACCGGAAAAATTGTTTGGACCAAAAATCAAACCGTAACAACGGATGGCTTCCTTTCCAGAGAAATAACCTGGGACGGAAAAGATGATTTCGGTGACCGTATCGGTAAAGGAGTTTATGTCTATAAACTGACCGTAAAGTCCACTTTATCGAATAAAAAAGCAGAAAAAATAGAAAAACTTGTAATCCTTTAGGAAAATACTATATTTGTTAACTTTTATTAAAAATGATAATGAAAAAAATTGCAGCATTACTACTACTATTAACCACGATACAATCAATCAACGCCCAAGAAGAAAGCAAAGCGATTACTACCGGAGTTCCTTTCCTGTTAGTAGCTGCTGATGCCCGTTCTGCCGGTATGGCGGATCAGGGTGTTGCTACGTCTCCGGATGCTTTTTCACAACAATGGAACCCGGCCAAGTATGCTTTCGCTCTTGATAAACAAGGATTCACAGCCAGTTATACCCCCTATTTAACGGATTTGGTAAACGACATCTCGTTAGGACAAGCAACCTACTACAACCGTATAAACGAACGAAGTGCTTTTGCCGTTAGTTTGCGTTATTTTGGTTTAGGTGAAATCGAATTAAGACAACAGGCCAATGACGACCCACAGATTGTAAAACCAAATGAATTGGCACTTGACGGTTCTTATTCGTTGAAACTAAGTGATCATTTTGCTATGGCTGTTGCAGGGAGATATATTCGCTCGGCACTAAGAATTGCCGACACCAGTGGTGGTGGTGATGCCAAACCTGCTTCTACCTTTGCCGTTGATATTGCCGGTTTTTACCAAGGTGAAGAAACCGCTTTAGCCGATTTTAACGGTCGTCTGCGTTTGGGCTTTAACTTTCAAAATTTAGGACCAAAGATTAACTACGACGCGGGAGCCTCTGACGATAACAGTGCCAACTTCCTTCCGGCTAACATGAGAATTGGGGGTGGTTATGATTTCATTTTTGACGAATACAATAAAGTATCCCTTAATCTTGAGTTTGCTAAATTATTAGTACCATCGCCTCAAAGTGCTGACTTAGATGGTGACGGTTTAATCGTAACTCAGGAAGAGCAAGACTTAAGAGATCAAAACAATATTGACTACAACAAAATCAACTGGGTTTCCGGTATTTTCAAATCGTTTAACGATGCACCGGGCGGATTTAGCGAAGAGCTGAAAGAGTTCACCTATTCGGTAGGTGCTGAATATTTGTACCAAGATTCATTTGCTTTCCGTTTAGGGTATTTTCATGAAAGCCCTATAAAAGGATACAGACAGTTTTTCTCTTTAGGCGCCGGCTTCAAATACAATGTAGTAAAAGTAGATGTCTCTTATTTATTCTCAGCATCGAAAGTAAAAAACCCATTAGAAAACACCCTTCGTTTCTCCTTAACGTTTAACTTTGGTGATAAATACGACGATTATTAATAGTAAATAAATCATAACAACAATATCCAAATTTCTGCTTTTGAAATTTGGATTTTTTTTCCTCAATAACGAATGAAAATCATTTAACACGAATGAAGCAAATAAACATCAACACCTCGTTCACCGTTTTCCAATCTGCAGCTGAATTACCGCAAGAAGCTCAAGCTTTAATGCAACAAGCCGTTGAAATCAGAAAAAAAGCCTATGCGCCTTATTCTAAATTTCGCGTGGGGGCCGCCATCCTCTTAGACAACGGTAAAATTGTTTTAGGGTCCAATCAGGAAAATGCCGCTTATCCTTCCGGACTTTGTGCCGAAAGGGTAACTATCTTTCAGGCCGGCGCCATTTACCCGGATGCCAAGATTGTAAAGCTGGCCGTTTCTGCCGCTTCAGACACTAACGAAACCAAGTCGCCAATCCCGCCTTGCGGAGCCTGTCGCCAATCCATTTCGGAGTATGAGTTCAAGCAGGATACGCCTATCGAAATCTATTTTATGGGAGAAACCGGTGAGGTCTATAAATCGGATTCTATCAAAAATTTATTACCGCTGAGTTTCGACAAAAACTTCCTGTAAAAAAAGAAAAATTACTCCTTTAAATTTTCCATCTTAAAGGGAATGTTTTACTTTTGCCATTCGCAAATTTGTGTGTGAGTGAACTATTTTGCGTTGAATAAAATTAAAACTTAATAACACTTTAGTAAAAGTAACCAATGAAAGAAGTAACAAAAGATGTTTATTTGAAATGGTATGAAGACATGCTGTTTTGGAGAAAGTTTGAAGACAAACTTGCCGCACTTTATATTCAACAAAAAGTTAGAGGATTTCTTCACTTATATAATGGTCAGGAAGCTGTTTTAGCCGGTGCCTTGCACGCTATGAACTTAGGCGGAAAAGACAAAATGATTACAGCTTATCGTAATCACGTTCAACCAATCGGAATGGGTGTTGACCCTCGAAAAGTAATGGCTGAACTTTTAGGAAAAGTAACCGGAACTTCCAAAGGTATGGGAGGTTCGATGCACATCTTTTCTAAAGAACACGGATTTTATGGTGGTCACGGTATCGTAGGAGCGCAAATTCCTGTGGGTGCCGGTATGGCCTTTGCCGATAAATATTTCAACACCGGCGGCGTAACCCTTACCTATTTTGGGGATGGAGCAGCCCGTCAAGGTTCCTTACACGAAGCGTTCAACATGGCTATGTTATGGAAATTGCCTGTAGTATTCATTTGTGAAAACAATGGCTATGCTATGGGAACTTCGGTAGAAAGAACCGCCAACCACACCGACATCTGGAAACTGGGCTTAGGGTATGAAATGCCTTGCGGACCGGTAGACGGAATGAACCCGGTAAAAGTAGCCGAAGCGATGCACGAAGCTATGGAAAGAGCCCGTCGTGGTGACGGCCCTACTTTCTTAGAAATGAAAACGTACCGTTACAGAGGGCACTCGATGTCGGATGCCCAATTGTACCGTTCTAAAGAAGAAGTAGAAGAATACAAAAAAATTGACCCTATCACCCAAGTGTTAGACGTGATCAAAGAAAATAACTATGCTACCGAAGCCGAAATTGAAGTGATCGACGAAAGAGTAAAAGACTTAGTAGAAGAATGTGCCACATTTGCCGAAGAGTCTCCTTTCCCGGAAGCACAACAATTGTATGACGTAGTATACGAACAAGAAAATTATCCTTTCATCCCTCACAGACTATAATTATGGCAACAAAAATCACAATGCCGCGCTTAAGCGACACGATGACCGAAGGAACCGTAGCAACTTGGTTAAAAAAAGTGGGCGACAAAGTTACTGAAGGAGATATCTTGGCCGAAATTGAAACCGATAAAGCCACCATGGAGTTTGAATCATTCAATGCCGGGACTTTATTATACATCGGAATCAATGAAGGCGAAACGGCTGCAGTAGATTCGCTTTTAGCCATTATCGGAAAAGAAGGAGAAGACATTTCGGCTTTGATTGCAGGAGGTGCTGCACCGGCTGCAACAGAAACAAAAGAAGCCACTCCGGCTCCGACTGAAACAACGGCAAGCGCAGCTGCTTCAACATCTTTACCAAAAGGCGTTGTAGTGGTAACAATGCCCCGCCTAAGCGATACCATGACCGAAGGAACGGTAGCCACTTGGTTGAAAAAAGTAGGTGACGAAGTGAAAGAAGGCGATATTTTAGCTGAAATCGAAACCGATAAAGCTACGATGGAGTTCGAATCGTTCAATGCCGGTACGTTATTGTTCATCGGAATTCAGGAAGGACAATCAGCAGCAGTTGACAGCGTTTTAGCTATTATCGGCCCTGCAGGTACTGACATCACAGGTATAGCCGAAAATTATAAAAAAGGAGGCACTACTCCAACAGCCGCTCCGACAGCTACTGAGCAAGCGGCACCTATTGCCGTTTCAACTGAAGCCGCACAAACTGCCGATGGCGGAAGAATCTTTGCTTCTCCATTAGCCAAACAAATTGCCAAAGACAAAGGAATCAATCTGTCACAAATAAAAGGTTCAGGCGAAAACGGTCGTATCACTAAAAGCGATGTAGAAAACTTCACTCCTTCTGCGGCGGCAGCACAAGCGGCAGTTTCAACAACAACCGAAGCGCCACAAGCAACCGTAAGACCATTTGTTCCTGCCGGCGAAACAGCATCCGAAGTAATCAAGAATTCACAAATGCGTAAAACCATTGCGAAACGTTTATCGGAATCTATTTTCACCGCCCCTCATTTCTATCTAACCATAGAAGTAGGAATGGACGAAGCCATGAAATCAAGAGCCGTAATCAATACTATTCCGGACACCAAAGTATCGTTCAACGATATGGTCATCAAAGCTTGTGCTATGGCCTTGAAAAAACATCCGAAAGTAAACTCCCAATGGAGTGACGACGCGATAACCATCAACCACCATGTTAATGTGGGGGTAGCTGTAGCCGTTGAAGACGGATTGGTTGTTCCTGTTTTGAAATTTACAGATCAAATGAGCCTAACGCAAATTGGCGGTAACGTAAAAGACTTAGCCGGAAAAGCAAAAAGCAAAAAGCTACAACCTGCCGAAATGGAAGGAAGTACCTTTACAGTATCTAACTTAGGGATGTTTGGCATTCAGTCGTTCACGTCTATCATCAATCAACCCAATTCGGCCATCCTATCTGTAGGGGCTATCGAAGAAAAACCGGTAGTCAGAAACGGTCAGATTGTAGTAGGAAACACTATGACTTTAACCTTAGCTTGCGACCACAGAACGGTTGACGGGGCTACAGGAGCTCAATTCTTGCAAACCCTAAGACAGTACCTGGAAAACCCGGTTACCATGTTGGCGTAACTAGCTTGTATATTTAAAATAAAATCCCGCTTAATGCGGGATTTTTTTATGACTTCAAGCAGAAGAGATAATCTGTGTCTGTAAAACTTGTCATTCCGACGTAGGAGGAATCTCTTAATATTTAAAAAAACACCAACTGATACTTATTGCTTCATAATTTATATCTTTATCTTTTTCTAATTTTTGTTATTATTCCATCATGAGCGGAATAACTATTGATATAACCTGCTCTTTTCAATTTCTCAATAAAATTTAAATTCCAATCACTAGCATTAATCGGAGGTTTTACTCCTCCAATAACAATGTTTGAAAAAGGCGATCCTAAAATATTTAATACAGATTCTATTTTAGCTCTATCACTCAAAAACAATTTGCTATATAAGTTACATAATTTAACTTTATCATTTATATTACTAGAAAATTTCAGAATCTTATCTAAGTAGCTAAATGATAACTCAATAGAAACATTCCTAATTAAAACTTGATTCAAGAGGTTTCCAAGATTGTTTTTCTCTGTTATTTGATTTTCTTCTATTTCAGAAATTAATTTTATTTTGTTACTATTAGCCAAACTTTCTAAACTTAATAAACTTTCTATTTCCTCGATAGTCAGTTCGATCTTGTCTTCTTCGTCAATTTCAGTATCATCGCGTTGTTCTATATATTTATCGAAATTTAGTTCTATCAGTAGGATTTGCTTATGAATTGAAGACAGCCTTAATTCTTCCATATTTGTATCATTCAATTCAACAAAATCCATACTTATCAAAATTTCTATTTTATCTTCACTCAACAGCCCAAATTCTATTTTTCCTATGGGTTCATCTATAATTTGTAACAGGGCTTTATATGCCTCATTTGTCAAATCATTTGCTGTAATTAAATTGTGTATAAAAGTACTTTTAAATTCATCCTCAATATCTTCATCAGTAATATTAGATTTTGATAATTCAGAAAAATGATTTTCTTTATTTAGATAACTAATAATAGTATCATCAAATACATCTTCACCACAATATGTTATAATATTCTCCCATGTTGGTTTTACTT
Source organism: Flavobacterium phycosphaerae (assembly GCF_010119235.1). Classification (NCBI taxonomy): domain Bacteria; kingdom Pseudomonadati; phylum Bacteroidota; class Flavobacteriia; order Flavobacteriales; family Flavobacteriaceae; genus Flavobacterium; species Flavobacterium phycosphaerae. Next base: position 505,029 of record NZ_JAAATZ010000001.1, read on the forward strand.
TATCTTTTTCAAGTAAGTATTTCCAAATCAAACCTGATTCAACATCATCTAGTTTACTTAAAATGAACTCCTCTTTGTCAATAATTAAAAACTTATCCTCGTCATCTAAATTTTTATTATTTAGTAAATTAATGATATTTTTTTCTTCTTCTTTGATATTTGAATCAATTCTCAAGAAAACATTGTTAATATATACACTAATATTTTGATTGACGTATTTTATTAATTGAGAACATTTTGAGAGTAAAATAGTGCTATAATTAGATTTTTTTAAATCATTAACAACAATATTATCCTCTTCAGATTTTTCAACTACAACTTGTTTTATTAAATCTTCATTGATTTCATATAGGTTGTTTTGATAAATGAAATCAAATAAATCTTCATTGGCCTTAACTTCTTGTGGGTATTTAAACTTAATATTCAACTGCAATAAAATTTCTTTAACCTTTTCAGACTTTTCAGGAAATAGATTAAGAAAGTCTGCTTTTTGAGAAATGTAATTGGATAATTTTGAGCTTGCATTTAAATTGATAACATCAGAATTATCAGCATATAAAAGAATTTGTTTTAAAACAAAATCTTTATCATAATCTGAAAAATTAGTACCTTCAATAAAATCCCAAAATCCTTGATATAGTTTACATACCGAATTTGTAAATCGAGAAATGTGTTTTCCATTTAAAGCATAGTTTTCTATAAAATTAATTGTTCTTTCTGTCTTATTATTAAACTGACTAAATAAAATTGTGATAGCATCATAATTCTCCTTTTCAAAAAGATAATCAACTAAATGGATATTTAAAGTTGCCTCTTTATCGTAATCATTCTGCGTCTTTTTCACAACCGCTTCAATCTTATCTAATTTAAAATCTATAGATAAAGGCTTATTATCTCTAATACTTAATATAAAGTTCTTATCATTTCTTGTGATTGTAATGTCATAAAATATAGATATATAATCAAAATAGTCTTCCGCAATAAATCCTTTTCTTATCAAATAAATTAACACATCTGATTTTCTTAATTCTTCATTAATATCATCAATACTATTTGATATTTTCAAAGTTTCCTCAATAGAACTTCTTCTAATTTTATTAATATTATCTCTGATTGTTTGAATACTTTTATTGTAATTATGAATCTCGTTATCCTCCCTTGCGGAAATTAAATCCGCTTTTTTCAAATAAGAAAGATTTACATCAATTTCTTTCTCAACTTGTTTAAACGAGAGATTAGCAATAACAGGGTTCAATTCATCATATCTTGACCAAGAAGAGTTATATCTTTCTTCTATGTAAGAGAAGCTATTTAGCCCAATAATTTCATCAAACACTTCGTCTTTAATTAATTCATCAATTTGGCTAACACTATAGTTTTTAGATAACTTAATATATGTTGCTTTCTTTCCTAGTTTTTCGAATATTTTAAGAATATACAATCTTCTTAAGTCATAAATGTTTTCAATTTTTACATCTTCTATTTCCAATATTTTTTTTCTGATACGAACTATTTCAGCGAGCTGTTCTTCAATAAATTTATCTTTCAATATTTTACTGTCCGAATTAAATAGTTTGTAAACCATTCCTTCATTTCTGTGTAGTTTTGCAAAATCTTTGGGATATAAATTTTTATAAACTACAAATGACAACAATTTGTTAGCCGATAAATTTATATTAGTTTCTTTGGTTAGCTTTTCGAAGTAAATTTTGTATTCATTAACAATATTCTTTAACAACCTCATGTCATCAATGTAAAGAGAAATATCATCTAACAAATTTTCATCAATTTCATTATTACCCAATTTCTCAAATAAAAATTCGAATGAATTAGATGAGTTAATTACCGGTATTATTGGAATAATAAAATCAAAAAACTTTGTTCTATTACCATCTAAAAACATCTCATCTTTTAATGCATATACAAACACTATATGCCTATTTATTTGTTTTGAAAGATTAATTAATAAATTAATTTCTCTCAACTTAGTAAAAATTTCAGGCTCTTTAAATCTGTCTAGATCTTCAATAAATACAACATCATACTTTGTCCTTTCGAAAAAATAAATTATCTCATCTAAATTTTTGTTAAGAATTGAATTGTCATTTACTTCTCGATTAAGCTCAACATCTCCTTTTAGATTGACTTTACTAAACTTAAAATCACTAAAAGCTTTTACGAAGCTCTTAATAAAAAGAAAATCCCTATCACCATAAGAATCCCTGAAAACAATTCAAGTATATCCGCATTAACAATAAAAAAATTATAGGTAAGACAAACTTTTAAAATCATTTCTCTTTGAAAAAGAAAAATATATCCTAAAGCTGTAATGAATACAAAGAAAGTATTCAAATAAACATTATGCTTTTTAAAGTTTTTTATTCTCTTAAACCTTGAATTCGGTAACTTACTGCTCTTTTCTATATAAAGCATTTGTTGTAAAATGCTCAACTCAATTTTGTGATTTAATGAGTCTCTTTCTTCTTTTTGTTCTTTTGTTTTAAGTTTTACTTTTGATTTTTCTCCATCTGCAACATCATTATCTTCTATATCTTCGAAGGTCGCCAATGAGATATTTAAATAATCAAATTCAACATGTCTGTTTTTAAAAGTTTTAATGATACTACTTTTTCCAGAACCATACGATCCAGTTAGTGCAATGTTTTTAATATTCTTATTTTTTAATGCCCAAAATAAAGCACTTGTGTAAGTAACTTCATTTTTTATAATTGTTGGAGTAAGGTCATCAAAAGACTTTGGATTTTTATTAAATGGATAACCTAATTTACTTTCAATTCTATTAAGTCTCCTAGCAAATACAGTTTTTACAGAGTTTAATATGCTTACGCAGCAAATAATCAAACAATTCGAAAATTTATTTTTGCCAATCTTTACAGGTAAGTTATTTTCTTCCATAACCATATGCTATTTAATCATTCTTTAATTTTTATAATAATTTTATTAAAAAAAGCTGCCCTATAACCTGGGCAGCTTTCTATACCTCTAATAATAGACATAACCATAATCTATAAGATGTAGTAAGTTATCTTTTACTGTTCCATCATGAGTTGTTCTTAGAAATGGAGGATTTGCATTAACAACATGTATATCTCCTCCAGCTAACCAACTTGCTGTTGCATAATTCCATAAATAAGTTTTTGCACTATTTTGTTGATTTTGCAATAGTGTAACCGCTTCAGCTTTAGTCATTCTGACAGCATGTCCAATAGAATACCCACCGTTTGCATTTCTTGTTCTTAAATGAACTGCATAGTGAGTAATCACATTGATATCATTTTTCCAGACTCCAGATATTCTATACTCTGCCATAATTTAATTTTTGGGTGGATAAGGATCATTCCCATAACTATCTCTAGCTCTAATTTGACCATCTTTTCCATGGATTAATAATTCAGATTGCTGATTTTTTGCAATCTCTCTTGCTGCATCAATTGCTTGTTGTTGAGTAGTAGTAACCACCGTTGCCTTCGTGTTACCTTCACCTTTTACCGCCCAACCTTCGTTGTGCTTAACTACATGTTGATTTTTTCCCATTGTATTAGTATATTAGGGATGAGCGCTCAAGTTTATAACGGTATTGAGCAACAAGACCGAGAAGAAAATCGCTGAAAAAATTTGGAAGACAAAAAAAATAGAATATTTTTGGGGCTCCAAAGAAAACTGCTCCATTCTTCTATTGGAGTTGTTTTTTTGCAATTAATTAAAGAGTCTCCGGATTGGCGTTTGGTTGACTCTTTTTTTATTCATTAAATATTATGCCAAAATAATTGTTAAACTATTCTTAAAAAAAACGGTCATAATGTCAGTTTTTTTAAGTGGTTTTTCATAACAAACACCTAAACAATCTGACAAACAAATATTTGTCATATTTTTACTTTACAAAGTTTATCATTCTACATTTAAAATAAAAGCCAAACTTATTCACAATTAACTCTAATTCTTAACAAAATTGGTGATTTAAGTAATGTTTTTAAAAAAATACAATTATCTGTTTTTCAATATATTACAAACAATTAAAAATTAATAACCCTCGTAAATAAAGGGAATTAAGAATTTACACATGAAAGAATTTTAACATTTTCAATCTTCTCAAAATCAATAAAAAAAATTTTTTAAGTTCAAGACCTTCTAAACAATTCCTCCTGATGACTTTTGCGACTGATCAGGACGAGTTGGCCAACTCATCAGGACGAGTTCAAAAAGTCATCAGGACAAATTGACGAAACTTTTCGTAACAAAAAGGCAAAAAAAATGCCCCGGAAGGTGTTCTTCCGAGGCAATAAAATAAAGGATGATTAAGTTCAGTCACCAGAGGCTAATCCTCTTTTTGGTAGCTGATTTGCTGCAACATCTGACGCAGTTTCTTTCCGGGACGGAAATTGATTCTGTTTTTCACGATGTCTAAAGCGGTTACTTCATCGGCTACTGCCTTACCCTCAGAGCTGAGACTGACCTGAAAATTGCCTAGGCTACCCAATCGCACTATACGACCTTGCTTCAACTCGTTAATAATGTTATGCTCTAGTGAGCGCAATACCGCATAACAATCGGTATCGGTTAAGGTACTTTGGTAAGCAATCATTTCTGATAACGCTTCCAAATCGGTTTCTCCGTTGCTGATAGCAGCTGCGTAGAATTTTTCGGGTGCCGCAACATCCTGTGGATTTTTACGTGGCACTACTTTAAATTTAACTGACATACTCAAATGTTTTAAAAGTTAATAATACTAACCCAGCAACAAGAAGCGTGCAGAAAATCGTGCCAAAGGTCAAAAGCGTCACTTTTTACCGCTTTCTGCCGCTTTTTGCCGAAAAACGTCACTTTTAGCCGAATTGGGTAATAAATGGTAAACCCCAGAAGAGAAGAACTGCCAGTAGCAGTCAGATTTGACAATAAGAGGAGTAAGCCCTGTGGGCATCAGATATGTGAGCTTCAGCTCACCAATACTACTCACACAAAATCCCGTAGGGATGTTATTCTAGTAACAACGGGTTTCAACCCGTTGCAAAACAAAAAAGCCCTTCACAAAAGTGAAGGGCTTTCTAAAAAAAGGCAGCGACATACTCTCCCACATAACTGCAGTACCATCTGCGCAGTCGGGCTTAACTTCTCTGTTCGAGATGGGAAGAGGTGAGCCCCGACGCAATAACCACCTTAAGCTTTTAGCTAACAGCTTACTGCTCTTAGCTGCGGCGCTAGCCGCTTATATCTTAACATACTGAGATAAAGAAAAAAACAAAGATTGTCATTCCCGCGTAGGCGGGAAACAAAGAGTGCCGCTCCCCGAAGGGAGCTGGCGACGTACATAAGCTTACGGGTTATTAGTACTACTCGACTATGACATTACTGCCTTTACATCTATAGCCTATCAACGTGGTCATCTTCCACGACCCTTAAAAGAAATCTCATCTTGTGGTGGGTTTCGCGCTTATATGCTTTCAGCGCTTATCCCTTCCAAACGTAGCTACTCTGCGGTGCTCCTGGCGGAACAACAGATACACCAGAGGTTTGTCCAATTCGGTCCTCTCGTACTAGAATCAGATCCACTCAAATTTCTTGCGCCCACAGTAGATAGAGACCGAACTGTCTCACGACGTTCTGAACCCAGCTCGCGTGCCACTTTAATGGGCGAACAGCCCAACCCTTGGGACCTTCTCCAGCCCCAGGATGTGACGAGCCGACATCGAGGTGCCAAACCCCCCGTCGATATGAGCTCTTGGGGGAGATCAGCCTGTTATCCCCGGCGTACCTTTTATCCTTTGAGCGATGGCCCTTCCATGCGGAACCACCGGATCACTATGCTCTACTTTCGTACCTGATCGACCTGTATGTCTCTCAGTCAAGCTCCCTTATGCCATTGCACTCTACGCACGGTTACCAAGCGTGCTGAGGGAACCTTTAGAAGCCTCCGTTACTCTTTTGGAGGCGACCACCCCAGTCAAACTACCCACCAAGCAATGTCCCCACATATGCGGGGTTAGACCTCAGATAAGCAAAGGGTGGTATTTCAACAATGACTCCACAACGCCTGGCGACGCCACTTCATAGTCTCCCACCTATCCTACACATCACTTATCCAAGACCAATACTAAGCTATAGTAAAGGTGCACAGGGTCTTTTCGTCCCACTGCGGGTAATCGGCATCTTCACCGATACTACAATTTCACCGAGCTCATGGCTGAGACAGTGTCCAGATCGTTACACCATTCGTGCAGGTCGGAACTTACCCGACAAGGAATTTCGCTACCTTAGGACCGTTATAGTTACGGCCGCCGTTTACTGGGGCTTCAATTCAATGCTTCTCCGAAGATAACATCTCCTCTTAACCTTCCAGCACCGGGCAGGTGTCAGGCCCTATACCTCATCTTACGATTTTGCAGAGCCCTGTGTTTTTGATAAACAGTCGCCTGGACCTTTTCACTGCGGCCAGCTTGCGCTGGCGACCTTTCTCCCGAAGTTACAGGTCTATTTTGCCTAATTCCTTAGCCATGAATCTCTCGAGCACCTTAGGATTCTCTCCTCGACTACCTGTGTCGGTTTACGGTACGGGTACTGTTAATCTAAGTTTAGAGGTTTTTCTTGGAAGCCCTTAGGCGCACTATCTCTTTGCCCGAAGGCTCCGAGTACTATCGTATTTCCCCAAGCCGCGTGGATTTGCCTGCGCAGCTTATAGGTAGGTACTTCAACGAACTATTCCGTCAGTTCGCGGCGCTTTCATCACTCCGTCACCCCATCACAATTAACAGTAGTACGGGAATATTAACCCGTTGGCCATCGACTGTTCCTTTCGGATTCGCCTTAGGACCCGACTAACCCTCAGCTGATTAGCATAGCTGAGGAAACCTTAGTCTTTCGGTGTGCGGGTTTCTCGCCCGCATTATCGTTACTTATGCCTACATTTTCTTTTCTAACCAGTCCAGCATGCCTTACGACACACCTTCAACCCTGTTAGAATGCTCCCCTACCACTTATACTTACGTATAAATCCATAGCTTCGGTAATATGCTTATGCCCGATTATTATCCATGCTCGTCCGCTCGACTAGTGAGCTGTTACGCACTCTTTAAATGAATGGCTGCTTCCAAGCCAACATCCTAGCTGTCTGGGCAGACAAACCTCGTTTTTTCAACTTAGCATATATTTGGGGACCTTAGCTGATGGTCTGGGTTCTTTCCCTCTCGGACATGGACCTTAGCACCCATGCCCTCACTGCTGGTAAACATTATATAGCATTCGGAGTTTGTCAGGAATTGGTAGGCGGTGAAGCCCCGCATCCAATCAGTAGCTCTACCTCTATATAACTTAAATCCAGCGCTGCACCTAAATGCATTTCGGGGAGTACGAGCTATTTCCGAGTTTGATTGGCCTTTCACCCCTACCCACAGGTCATCCGAAGACTTTTCAACGTCAACCGGTTCGGACCTCCACTATGTGTTACCACAGCTTCATCCTGCCCATGGGTAGATCACACGGTTTCGCGTCTAACACTACTGACTAAAGCGCCCTATTCAGACTCGCTTTCGCTACGGATCCATGACTTAATCACTTATCCTTGCCAGCAACGTTAACTCGTAGGCTCATTATGCAAAAGGCACGCCGTCACCCCACTAAAGGGCTCCGACCGCTTGTAAGCGTATGGTTTCAGGATCTATTTCACTCCGTTATTCACGGTTCTTTTCACCTTTCCCTCACGGTACTGGTTCACTATCGGTCTCTCAGGAGTATTTAGCCTTAGCGGATGGTCCCGCCAAATTCAGACAGGGTTTCACGTGCCCCGCCCTACTCAGGATACCACTATCCTTATCTTCTCTTACTTATACGGGACTATCACCCTCTGTGGTTAACCTTTCCAGGTTATTCTAATTCAATCCGCAAGAAATGTCGTGGTCCTACAACCCCAGCATTGCCGTAACAACACTGGTTTGGGCTAATCCGCGTTCGCTCGCCACTACTTACGGAATCACTTTTGTTTTCTTCTCCTCCGCCTACTTAGATGTTTCAGTTCAGCGGGTTTGCCCATCTATCGATGTACTATGTCTTCAACATAGTGGGTTGCCCCATTCGGATATCTACGGATCAATTCGTGTGTGCCAATCCCCGTAGCTTTTCGCAGCTTATCACGTCCTTCTTCGCCTCTGAGAGCCTAGGCATCCCCCATACGCCCTTATTTTGCTTATTGTACTTTTTAGCTTTTGGCTAACAGCTAATAGCTATCAGCTAAAGCAGTGTTCTTTCTACTTTGTTATTATTTTCTTATCTCAATATGTCAATGAACTTTTTCCGTTTCCGGATCGTGGAGAATATCGGAGTCGAACCGATGACCTCCTGCGTGCAAGGCAGGCGCTCTAGCCAGCTGAGCTAATCCCCCAATCTAATTATGAATTGTGAATTATGAATTATGAATTGGCTATCCATAACCCCTCAACCCTAGAATTTCCTTTATAAACTCAAACAGCCCTTCTTAATGCGTAATTACTAATTCGTAATTCCTAATTTAAAAAGTAGTCCCGCCCAGACTCGAACTGGGGACCCCTACATTATCAGTGTAGTACTCTAACCAGCTGAGCTACGAGACTCTGTTTTTTTGCTTATTATAATATTTGAACTAACAGCGAGAGTAATTGAATTGTCTAATCTAAGACCTATCCTTCTTTTTGTCTCTAGAAAGGAGGTGTTCCAGCCGCACCTTCCGGTACGGCTACCTTGTTACGACTTAGCCCCAGTTACCAGTTTTACCCTAGGCAGCTCCTTACGGTCACCGACTTCAGGTACCCCAGCTTCCATGGCTTGACGGGCGGTGTGTACAAGGCCCGGGAACGTATTCACCGGATCATGGCTGATATCCGATTACTAGCGATTCCAGCTTCACGGAGTCGAGTTGCAGACTCCGATCCGAACTGAGAACGGTTTTATAGATTCGCTCCTGGTCACCCAGTGGCTGCTCTCTGTACCGTCCATTGTAGCACGTGTGTAGCCCAAGGCGTAAGGGCCGTGATGATTTGACGTCATCCCCACCTTCCTCACAGTTTACACTGGCAGTCTTGTTAGAGTTCCCGACCTTACTCGCTGGCAACTAACAACAGGGGTTGCGCTCGTTATAGGACTTAACCTGACACCTCACGGCACGAGCTGACGACAACCATGCAGCACCTTGTAAATTGTCCGAAGAAAAATCTGTTTCCAAATCTGTCAATCTACATTTAAGCCTTGGTAAGGTTCCTCGCGTATCATCGAATTAAACCACATGCTCCACCGCTTGTGCGGGCCCCCGTCAATTCCTTTGAGTTTCATTCTTGCGAACGTACTCCCCAGGTGGGATACTTATCACTTTCGCTTAGCCACTCAGATTGCTCCGAACAGCTAGTATCCATCGTTTACGGCGTGGACTACCAGGGTATCTAATCCTGTTCGCTCCCCACGCTTTCGTCCATCAGCGTCAATCCACTGGTAGTAACCTGCCTTCGCAATTGGTATTCCATGTAATATCTAAGCATTTCACCGCTACACTACATATTCTAGTTACTTCCCAGTAATTCAAGTCTGACAGTATCAATGGCCGTTCCATCGTTGAGCGATGGGCTTTCACCACTGACTTATCAAACCGCCTACGGACCCTTTAAACCCAATGATTCCGGATAACGCTTGGATCCTCCGTATTACCGCGGCTGCTGGCACGGAGTTAGCCGATCCTTATTCTTACGGTACCGTCAAGCTCCTACACGTAGGAGTGTTTCTTCCCGTACAAAAGCAGTTTACACACCATAGATGCGTCTTCCTGCACGCGGCATGGCTGGATCAGGCTTGCGCCCATTGTCCAATATTCCTCACTGCTGCCTCCCGTAGGAGTCTGGTCCGTGTCTCAGTACCAGTGTGGGGGATCTCCCTCTCAGGACCCCTACCTATCGTAGCCATGGTAAGCCGTTACCTTACCATCTAGCTAATAGGACGCATGCTCATCTTATACCGTTGGAACTTTAGTTATCAAATGATGCCAGTCAATAACACTATGAGGTATTAATCCAAATTTCTCTGGGCTATCCCTCTGTATAAGGTAGATTGCATACGCGTTACGCACCCGTGCGCCGGTCTCTAGTATTGCTACTATACCCCTCGACTTGCATGTGTTAGGCCTGCCGCTAGCGTTCATCCTGAGCCAGGATCAAACTCTTCATCGTATATTGTTTGCTCTTTCGAGCTAATTATTTAGACAAAGGCTAGGCTTTTCAAATCTTCCGATTCTCTTACTCTCTTTTATTTGTTTTAGAATCTCTTCTAAAACGGCTGTCAATTCAATATGTCTATGAACGTTTTCTTATCTTGTTTTTCGCCTCTCTTTCGGTTAGCGGGTGCAAAAGTAAGTAACTTTTTTATTCTGGCAAGCTTTTTTGAAAATATTTTTAAATTTATTTTCCCTCCACTTGTTTTTCCAAAAATTCAATGAACTCCCTCTCTTGCGGGGTGCAAATATAAAAACTAAATTCTTCCCAATCCAAATAATTTCCACCCTTTTTTTATCTTTTTTTTAAACTGTTGATAACATGAAATTTACACATACCGCTTGTCGACGTTTTACTTTTTGAAACATACTAAAAGAGCAAAACGATCTAGTATAGCCCCGATAGGAGCTGGCTACCCTGTAGCGCGGATAGCGGGACTACACATCCTGAAGTACGGGAGTGTTGTGCTCCTACTACTCGAAACGAATGGATTTTGACGGGGTGATTTTGGTAATGATATAGGAAGGGATGAGCAACACCAGTAAGCAGATAGCTACGGTTCCTATATTAAGGAGCAAAATGTAGAACAAGTTGATATCAACCGGGGCTTCGTTTACATAATAGCTTTCGGGGTTTAGTTTGATGATGCCGAAGTATTTTTGAATAAGCAACAATCCTATTCCGATGGCATTGCCCCAGAGCAAGCCTCTTCCTATTAGGTAAGTGGCATTATAGAGGAATATTTTTCGGATGGACCAGTTGTTGGCTCCGATGGATTTTAGGATGCCTATCATTTGGGTTCGTTCTAAAATCAAAACCAAAAGTGCTACTACCATATTAATAGTAGAAACGGCTATCATGACAATGAGGATGACGATGATATTGAAATCAAACAGCTTGAGCCACTCGAAGATGTAATAGAATTTTTCTTCTATGGTTTGGGTGTCGAGTGTGGAGGAAGTTTCTTGGTAGACTTCTTTTCCTTTTTGTTGGATTTGAGTGAAGTCGTCTATAAAAACTTCGAAAGAGCCTATTTCGTCGGGGCGCCATTTGTTGATTCTTTGTACATGACGAATATCGCCTATAATGTAACTGGCATCAAATTCTTGAAAACCTGAATTGTAAATACCGACTATTTTGAAGTTACGCAGGTTGTAGCCTTCGCTGTTTTCTTTCATGAAGTAGGTAACAAATTTGTCATGAAGTTTTAGTCCTAAACGATTGCATAAGTATTGGGAAATTAAAACTTCGTCGTTTAACCCCGCCTTCACATTGGGCAATCTTCCTTGGATCAAATATTCTTTGAGGTTGTCGGTTTGGTAATCTTTGCCTACTCCTTTGAAGATGATGCCTTCGAAGGCGGAGGCCGTTCTTATGATTCCGGCTTTGCTGGCTACGGCTTGGACATGAGCAATACCGTCAACGTTTTTAAATTGGGGATAAAAGTTTTGATGGATAGAAATGGGATCTGTGCTGACATCGGAATTGTTATCGTTGTAGCCTGAGATAACAATATGACCATTGAATGCGGAAACCTTTTGGCGTATCTTTTGTTGCAAACCCATTCCGGTTGCGATAGAGACAATCATCATAATCATACCTATAGCAATAGCCGTGATGGCAATTTTTATTATTGGCGCAGATATACTACTTTTATGGTCTTTAGCAGTAATGAGGCGTTTGGCTATAAAATATTCTAATTTCAATGGTATGATTTCAAATTTGGTGTTCAAAAATACAGTTTTATTCTCGGTTTTGCTACTACTTTCTTGTGGGAGTCAAAAGGGACAAGGGATAAGAGACAAGGCAGCGATTGAAGAGCAGAATGCAGACAGCAGAACACAAACAACAACAATTAAAACCGGTGCTGATAACACTACTGCTTATTTACCATTATTAAAAAACAAAAAGGTTGGGATTGTGACCAATCAGACCGGGATACTTTCCAACAAAACCCATGTGGTAGATTTTCTTTTGGAACAAAAAATAAACCTTATCAAAATCTACGCTCCGGAACATGGCTTCCGCGGAACCGCTGATGCCGGAGAACATGTAGTTGATGGCAAAGACACTAAAACAGGATTGCCTATTCTTTCTTTATATGGTGATAATAAAAAACCCAAAGCAGAACAATTGGCCGGTATTGATGTAATGGTTTTTGATTTGCAGGATGTGGGAGCACGATTCTATACTTATATTTCTTCGTTGCATTATATAATGGAGGCTTGTGCTGAAAACAACATTCCGCTGCTAGTTTTGGACCGACCAAATCCTAACGGAAGCCTTGTTGACGGTCCTATACTGGAAAAAGAATTTACCAGTTTTATAGGGATGCACCCCATCCCGACACTTCACGGCATGACCATAGGCGAATATGCTCAAATGATAAACGGTGAGAAATGGCTGAAGGATGGCGTTCAGTGCAAACTGACTGTAATTCCTTGCCTGAACTACAACCGCAATATGTTTTACAGTCTGCCGGTTAAACCTTCACCAAACTTGCCGAATGACCAAGCCATTAATCTTTACGCGAGTTTGTGTTTGTTTGAAGGCACGAATGTAAGTTCGGGACGCGGGACTGAGAAACAGTTCCAGATTTATGGCTCTCCGTTGCTACCGAAAAGCGATTTCAGCTTTACTCCGGTGGCTAATTTTGGTTCTAAAGACCCAATGAACAAAGGATTATTATGCTATGGCGAGGATTTGACTCAAGCCCCCAAAGTTTACCAACTCGAATTAAAATGGTTAATTAAAGCCTATACCACTACTGCTGACCCTTCGAAGTTCTTTACTCCTTTCTTTACCAAGTTAGCCGGAACCAAAAAACTGCAACAGCAAATTGAAGCCGGAGTATCAGAAGCAGACATCCGAAAATCATGGGAGAAAGGGTTGGCGGAATTTAAAACGATGCGAAAGAAGTATTTGATTTACAATTAAACTTCGACGATTATATCCGGATTGACTTTGAGCAATTCCTGTATAAAATCTTCCCGGTCTTTGGGAGAGATTAAAACCTCGTCAAATTTATTATATACAATAGCTATTCGGTTAATTGAAAGCGCCGGGGCACTGAGTGGGTTTCGTGTAGCGTATATTTTGCGAATTGTTTTAATATCAATCGATGTGTACCCAATTTTAAGTTTTTCACCATCAATTTTGTACCGAAGCATACTTGCTAAAAAATAAAACAAGAGCAGTATTCCGCTAAAAACAATTGAAAGTATGTACTCTTTTGAGAGAATGCCGTCTACAATAGGATAACCAAAGACAGCGAGGATAATGATAACTAACCACCAATCCACTTTTGATTTGTATGTTTTCATATTATAAAGGTAACTTTTTCTTCATTTCTTCTACAATATTGAAGGCCGCTGGACAAATAGCCACATTCTTTAAAGTCAAATCAGCAATTTGTTGGAACTTTTTTCTGTCGGTATGCGGAAATTCGCGACAGGCTTTGGGGCGCACATCGTAAATCATACAGTAATTTTCATTATCCAAAAACGTACACGGAACGCTTTGCAAAACGTAATCTTTGTCTTCATCAATACGCAAATACCGGTCGATAAACTGCTGTGGCTTTTGTTTCAAATGCTTCGAAATGCGTTCAATATCGGCTAAGGTGAAAAGTGGCCCTGTAGTTTTGCAGCAGTTGGCACAGTTGAGGCAATCCGTTCGTTTGAACTCGGCTTCATGTAAATCCTGCATCACATAATCCAAATTCTTGGGTGTTTTCTTTTTAAGCTTATCAAAATACTTTTTGTTTTCGATATGCTTATCTTTGGCTAACTTTTGAATTTCGTTTAAGGATGGCTTCAGCATTTTGTTTTATTTCTAATGCAAAAGTACCAACTTTAAACTTCTAAATCAGCACTATGAAAGACCTTTTTGGCAAAGCCATACTCGATTTTCAAACCAATACTACTCCGGAGGATTTAGTAACCGAAACTAACATCTCAGAAGCCGATGAAATGAGTGTGGCCTATCTTTTCCGAAAGTATACCGAAATGCCAAAGCTCGAAAAGAAAGCGTTGCAACTCGCCCAAGGTAAAATTCTCGATGTAGGTTGCGGCGCCGGAAGCCACAGTTTGTACTTGCAGGAAAAAGGATTTGATGTTACTGGTATTGACATTTCACCCAATGCCATCGAAGCTTGTCAACTTCGCGGACTTAAAAAGGCCAAAGTACAGCATCTCTTAGAAGTCGGAAACGAAAAATTTGACACCATTTTGTTGTTGATGAACGGCACCGGGATTTTCGGAACCCTAGCCGAAACCTCAAAATATTTGCAAAAACTAAAGTCTTTATTAGCGCCAAACGGTCAAATCTTGATTGACAGTTCTGATATTATTTATATGTTTGATGACGATGAAGATGGTGGCAAATGGATTCCGGGTGATGGTTATTATGGCGAATTGACGTTTACCGTTTCGTACAAAGGCGAAACCGAAGCTCCTTTCCCATGGCTGTATCTTGACTACAACACCTTGCAGAATGCAGCTCAGGCCAACGGATTACAGTGCAAATTAGTAGCAGAAGGCAACCATTTTGATTATTTAGCCAAGCTTTTTTAGGAGCTGTTTCCCGCTTTTCGCGCTACATGGTAGCCAGCTGCAATCGGGGCTAGGAGCTTATACTTTTATCAAATCGGTAGTGCTGATGATTTCTTCCAAGGCGTTATACAAACGATCCAAATCGGCTTGCGAATTATAAGCATTGATAGAATACCGAATATAAAAACCATCATTCAAAGACATAACAGGAACTTGAATTTTGTATTGATTATACAACAGATTCTTCAGTTCAGCAGGTTTGTTCGTATTAACCGGAATACTGGCCATTTGTCCTAAAAACTCTCCCGTAATTGGAGCAATGGGTTCGGTATTCAACAAATCGCAAAAACGTTGATAATTGTTTAGCACGATTTGCTTACAGTTTTTTGATACCGTTTTCCAATCATTCTTTTCTAAAAATTCCACTACATTGGGCGTACACAAAAAAGCTGAAATATCTCGGGTCCCTTGCAATTCGTGATAATCTAAAAATTGACTTTCGCCGGGCGCTACACTTTCATAACCCCAGCTCACCACTAAAGGTTCTAAATCATTCTGCCATTCTTTTTTCACATACAAAAACGAACTGCCTTTGGGAGCCAACATCCATTTGTGTAAAGTGCCTGTATAGTAATCGGGATTGAGTTCGGTAAGATTTAAATCGATATGCCCCGGCACATGAGCACCGTCAATTATGGTAATCAAACCTAATTCCTTGGCTCTGTCGCAAATTTCTTTAACCGGAAAAATCAAGGCTGTGGCACTTGACATTTGATTTAGAAAAACCACTTTGGTATTACCGTTGTAGCCTTTCCAAAATTCTTCAATGATTTGTTCTTTGGAAGTAACCGGCAAGCTGATGTTTTGGCGAATATATTTGGCTCCGGACTTTTTGCAATAAAAATTCCAAGTTCTATCCATGGCACCATATTCATGATTGGTACTCAAAATCTCATCTCCCGGATTAAGCTTTATATTTCGCATAATGACATTAATGGCAAAAGTTGGATTAGACGTAAAGAACAAATCTTGTGCTTCACAGCCCACAAACTTGGCTAAGCTTTCTCGGGCCGTTTTCAAATAGTTTGGCTGTCGTTTTACGATAAAGTCTGTCGGGTCGGTTTCGAGTTCTAACTGAAAACGTTGAAAGGCGTCAAAAATAGGTTTGGGACAAGCACCAAACGAACCGTGGTTTAAATAAGTGATAGTAGTGTCTAAAAGGAATTGTGATTTCATGACGGATGATTTTTGGTAAAAATAAAAAATCCCAAATCAATTGCGATTTGGGATTAAAACTTTAAGCTTTTTTTAATTATTGCTGCATGTATTTCATCATCATCCCTTGCAATCCTTGACCCCATTCTTGACCGGCTGCTTGTGATTTCTCTAATATAACGCCTGCTTTGTCATTGATCTTTTTCCCAACCGGACTATCATAAAAAGTCAACATAGCTTTAATGTCTTCTTTACTATATTCATCCATATAAATTTTGGCTAATTTATCATACAATGCCGGTAATGTAGCATCAAACTCGACAATAAATGCGGCTTGTTTTTCTTTTGGAACCATTTGAAGGATTTGATCTTTTGCTGATTTCATTTGGTTAGCAGCACCACTCATTTCAATAACTTTCAACACATCTTTTTTGAAAGCTTCATCTTGAGCAAAACCAACATGAGAAATGAAAGCAAATGCTACAGCGATTAAAATTTTTTTCATTGTTTCTTAATTTATAGTTGTTAATAATATTTAGGTTATTTTTTTTGTCGAAATACCATTGGGTATTTGATTTCAATACTAATAGGTTTCCCTCCTCTTTTGGCCGGTTCCCATTTAGGACACTTCTTTAAAACTCTAATAAACTCGGATGCTGATTCAACATCAAAGAATTCTACAATCTTAATATTCTTTACGCTTCCGTCAACATCAATTGTAAAGGCTCCTACCATCTTCCCGGATTTGGTTACTTTAGAATAATCAAACTCTTCTCGGATGAATTTTGTAAAGGCCTCCATCCCACCTCCATTGAATTTAGCCTCTATTCTGTCTCCACTTAAATATACTTCATCTTCTCCTTGAATTTGTGAAAGTACGGAAAAAGGTAATAAGACAAATAACAAAAGTGAAATTGATTTCATAAAACAGAATTAAGGGATGTTCAAATATTTATGGGTTTGCAATGACACTCTCCATTTGGGGTTTTTCATTACATAATCAACAATTAAAGCGGTCATTTCTTCTTTTTTACTCCATTCGGGTTGCAGAAAGAGAATGGCATTTTGATTTACTTTAGCCGCTTGCTCTTCGGCAAAAATAAAATCGTGTTTATTGTAAATGATAACTTTTAATTCGTTGGCAATAGCATAAGCATCGGCTACCGGCAGTTTGTTCTTCTTTGGCGAAAGGCAAAACCAATCCCAATGCCCTGTTACCGGATAAGCCCCTGAAGTTTCAATATGTACTTTCAGGTTTTTATCTTTTAATTTTTGGGTAAGCAAGGTCATATCCCATGTTAGGGGTTCGCCTCCGGTTACTACTACCGTATCTGCATATTTTTTAGCATTGTCTACAATGACATCGGTAGAAGTCGGCGGATGTAAAGTGGCATTCCAGCTCTCTTTAACATCACACCAATGACAACCTACGTCGCAACCGCCAATTCGGATAAAATAAGCAGCCGTTCCTGTGTGAAATCCTTCACCTTGAATCGTGTAAAATTCTTCCATAAGCGGAAGCATTTCTCCTTTTTCGACCGCTAATTGCGTTTCTTTTGATAACATTTTTTCAATAATAGTTGGCAAAGATACTCAATTTGAAAGTGAGTTAATTTGAAAATAAGAAATAAAAAAACCGCCTTGATTAATCAGAGCGGTTTTAGTCTACTTGTTTTTGGATACTATCTCAACACCTTTAAGGATTCAGTTGCATAACTATTCGTTGGATCAAGCGCTAACGTCTTATTGAACAACTCTTTTGCTTTTGCTTTATCTGTATTGGCAAAGCTGGCAGCCATATTATTGTATGCTTCAATAAACTTAGCTTTGTTTTTAGTGATTTCAGCTTCTCCTTTTGCCGTTACCGTATCAATATATTGTTGGTAATATGTTGTCATCATTTGATCATTTTCCAACAAACGATTAGTTCTGGCACGGAACAAATAAGCATCCTGAGTTGTTGGCGAAGCTGTGATTACATTTCCAAAAGCCACATCTGCCTTTTGTAAAGCAATCGGATCCGGCTTTACAGCATCTTTTCGAGTATTGTCATAGTAAATTGCATTTCCTAAGTAGAAATTATCAATTAGGTAATTTTTAGAATTTGGATTTGAAACAGCTATTTCAAAAACAGCTGCGGCTGCGGCAAATGCTTTTTGGTCGTATAATTTTTTACCTAATTCATTTAACTCATTTACTGCTAAAGGTTCCATTTCTGTCGCTTTCTTGATGTTAGCAATCGCTGATGCTAATAAAGTTGGATCTACTGTTTTACCATCGGCACTGGCCCCTTTTTTGATTTGTGCTTGTCCTAAATACAAATAATCACGAGGGATAATTTTGTTTGCAGGATTTGACGTGTAATCGGTTAAAGCTTTTAGAGAGGCATCTATATTTCCATTTTCATAGGCAGAATAACCCAAATAACGTAAAATTCTTGGATTCACCTTGTCTAATTCTTTCATCTTGTTGGCTTCAACTTCCAGCGCTTTATAATCTTTGGCTAAGATTAAAAAGTCGGCATGACGCATGCGTGACGTTATAGAATAATCGGTTAAACTCATGTATTTTTCATAAAACCCTAGAGCTTTTTGAATGTTTTCAGTATACGTTTTTGGTTCATTATTTCCCCATAAATAATACGTTTCGGCCAATTCACGGTAAACAGGTCCGTAATTTGGGTTGATCCCAATTACTTCATTGTAGGCTTTTACAGCTTCTGTGTAGGCTTTGGCGCCTTTTAACAGAACCCCTAATTGCATTTTGGCTCTGATTAAAGTGTTGTCGATTTGATAAGCATTTCTATAAGCAACATAGGCTTCATTTTGTTTTTTAGCGCCATAATAAGCATCTCCTAAGGCAAGCTGCACTTGAGCATCATTAGGATTAGCTGCCGCTGCTTTAGTCAAAACTGCAATTGCACTGGCGTAATCAGGCTTATCTGAATTCATAAAAGCACGAGCGATATATACATATTCTTCGGTATCTTTCTTTTTCAAATCTTTAATCACTAAGTCAAACTTGGCTTGTGCAGCTGCTTTATTATCAGCATCCAAATCTAGTTGACCCAAGCCAATGTTATTGAATTTAGCTCCTTCGGTGGTCGATAGCCCTTTTTGAAAATAGATAGTAGCCGAGTCGGCAATATTTTGTTTCAAATAAATATTTCCCAAAAGGAAAGCGGCTTTACCATTAGTAGGCTTTGCTTGTATTACAGATTTCAACAACGATTTTGCTTTCTCAAATTGTTCAGCATCAATAGCTTTCTTCGCTGGCTCTAAATCTTGCGCTTTGGCAACAGTTGTTGCTACTAACGCTAAGCTGAAAATTTTAAACTTATTCATTTTTATTTAATTTTATCTTTAGTAATTGTCTTTCTAATCACGATTTTTCTGCCCGGTGTGTGTTCCGGTACTAATCCTGATTTTAAAATAATTCGTTGTCCTCTTTCGCCAACTAGGAAGGTTGTAAATCCCATTCCGAGTCCTGAATATCCCTGACAATTGATGATATACAAATGGCGTGCCAAAGGATAATTTCCAGACGCTACATTTTCTTGTGTAGGTGAAAAGTAGTTATTCCCGGTTTTTGCTTTTACACTTAAAACGTTTATTTTATCTAATTCCTCTTGTAACTCTAATGGCGATTGATAAATCCAATTCATTCCAATAACACCAATCATTCCATTATTTTCTGCGACATATTTTATAACTTCCTCATTGGTTTTGAATGAAAAAACATTTTTTTGATTGACAATTGACACACCTGCCATTTCTGACATGTATCTGGCGGTACTTGAATTGGCATTATCAAAGACAAGTCCTTTTATCGAAGAAATCGTTTTTCCATTAAGAAAATCAATCACATCTTGTTGATCAATTAAGGTATCATTGGTTGTATTGTTTCTGATTAGTGCAATAGCATCAGTAGCAAAAGGTGTTATTTTCGGCATTATTTTTTTGCTTTCGAATGCTTTTATTTCTTTGGCAGAAAGTGGTCTAGCCATAACCGCTATTTTAGCTGTATCTTTAAGCATAGCATTCAGGATTTCATTTTCTGATTGCGCTACTAAATGTAACTTAGCCGTATATTCCGCTTCAAAAACAGCTTCTCCGTCTTCTATTATTGGCAATATTGATTCATCTACATAAATCGTAGCTTTTCCTTTGGTCATGGTATCTTGTCTGTCATCTGATTTCTTTTGACATGAAAAGACAAACAGCAAGGTTAGCAACAGAAAACCAATAGTGGTTTTGACAAATTTATTCATTAGATAACGTTTAGTCTTTAGTAAAAAACCGCAAAAATCGTAAAAAAGAATATACAATCAGTATAATTCCGAAAGCAATTCTATACCCATAAGGCAATGTCAGAGGAAGTGATTTCCAAAATATGATAATCAATCCAAATGTTAAATAAATCAAAAAAAAGAAAATGCCTATAACGAGAAGAAATCGCTCTTTAAGCGATTTCTTCTGAAAGTTTTCTATGAATTTTGAAACCATTTATTCGGCTGATTGAATCGAAATTGGTAATGAGTATAATACCCTTACTTTTTTTCCGTTTTGTTCACCTGGGTTCCATTTTGGACAAGATTTTAAAACCCTGATAGCTTCTTTTCCTGTACCATATCCAATGTCTCTGATTACTTTGATATCGGTTAAAGAGCCGTCTTTTTCTACAACGAAAGTAACAAACACTTTACCTTTCAATCCTTCTTCTTCAGGAACTTGGAAGTTTTTACCAATAAATTTATAAAACTTCTCTAAT
The DNA here is from genome assembly GCF_010119235.1 of Flavobacterium phycosphaerae. Taxonomy (NCBI): domain Bacteria; kingdom Pseudomonadati; phylum Bacteroidota; class Flavobacteriia; order Flavobacteriales; family Flavobacteriaceae; genus Flavobacterium; species Flavobacterium phycosphaerae. The sequence continues at coordinate 525,805 of NZ_JAAATZ010000001.1, forward strand.
CCTCCCGGGAAATCTGGTTTTACCTCGATACCGGCAGTGTTGTAAATATTATTATCTTCTTCTACAACTTGACTTGGCCCGTTACCTACAGGTTCAACGCTTAATTCCGCATCAGGATCTCCTTTAATGGTTTCAGCACCGATTTTTTTATCTTTTATTTCTTCCACTTTTGGTGGTTCTTCAGTCACTTCCTCTGCTTTAGCCACGACCGGCTTTACAAACTTTACTTGATCCACTTTTGGTGGCGGTGGCGGTGGCGGTGGAAGATTTTCTTTTGGTTTTTCTTTAGGCGGTAATTTTACCGTTGTAATTTTTTGATCTAACGTATCATCATCTGAACCATCAGGAAGCAAATTTGCCAATACGGGAATACTAACCAAGAAAATAAAAATAATCCCACCAATGATAAGTGACTTAGTCGTTGTCTTACCATTTGTCTTTCTTAGTTCGTAGGCACCGTACAACTTGTTGCGCCCTTCAAAAACGATATCTAGCCATTGATTTTTTAATAAATCTAATTTCATGTCTTTTCTTTTTTAATTAGATTAAGGATTAGGAGTTGTTTCCGCTGCTGGAGCTGCATTTCCTCCAATCAATTTGCTTTCTTCAGGTGTAAACTCATTTACGATTGCGTAAGTAGGAACACCAACAATTGCCATTTCATCAAGAATATCAACTAAATTACGATAGTTTGATTTTTTACTTGGTTTGATAATAACAATCATCCCTTTTTCTTTGGTTCCGGTATATTGAAGCACTGCCTCTTTTCTGCTCAATAATTCTTTACGGATACCGTCTTTACCATATTCAAAATCTTTTGGTGCTCCGCCTTTAACAGGAGTTGCCAATAACCCAACATAACGAACCAGTTTGTTATTGTCACCCAATAAAATAGTCATGGTTCGATTTTCATCTACTTTAACATCAACATTTTTATCCTTATCTGGATCTTTATCTGGCAAACCCAAATTCATCGATTGGGGTTTAGACAACGTAGTGGTAAGCATGAAGAAAGTGATTAAAAGGAAAGCCAAATCCACCATAGCCGTTAAGTCTACTTTTGAGTTTTGCTTTTTACTCCTAACCTTTTTACTGCCTTTTTTACCACCACCAGCGTCGCCGGTATTTAATTCAGCCATTTAGTGTATATTTTTAAATTATTTTTCTTTTCCTCTCAAACCAGTAACCAAACTAAAGCTATTGATTTTCTGATCCTGCAAAATATCCATTACTTTTTTGATTATAGGATACTCTTCTTTAGCATCACCTTTAATTGCAAGCTGCAATTCTTTATCGTGCAATTCAATATTTGCAATTCGAGCATTTTGTACCCAATCTGCTAATTGATTATCCAAAGAATCTTTAGGAATCCCAGGCTGTTGAACGTTCTTTCTGTCTGCAGGTTTCATGTCAATGATTTGCTTAAGACTCTGAACCGGAACACCAAAACTTTCCATTATGGCAAATTTGTTTTGATCATCTTCAGAGAATTTAAGACCATATTTCTGACCCATTAATTCAAGGGTTCTTATACGAACATCTTTTCCTTTAACGTCAAAAAACACTTTTCCGTTACCAACAGTCAATGTAGCCAAATCTTTTTCGGGCAACTTAGTCTGCACAGTAGATGCTGGTGTATCAACCGGCATTACCTCAGGAACTTTAGCAGTAGCAGTCAAAATAAAGAACGTAAGCAAAAGGAATGCAACATCACACATCGCCGTCATATCGGTAGATGTTGACTTTTTTTTCATTTTTATTGCCATTGTTATACTTTTTTATTGATAAATGAATATCAAATTATTGTTTTAAGCTACCTCTAAAATGTCTGTAAGTATTAACGATAGTAGTACCTGCCTCATCAATTGAATAAGTCAATGTATCGATTTTAGATGTAAAGAAGTTGTACATGATAATTGCTAAAGCAGAAGTCGAGATACCAGTTGCAGTATTAATCAATGCCTCAGAAATACCGTTTGCTAGTTCCGCAGAATCTGCTCCACCACCACCAGCTAATCCGGCGAAAGCTTTAATCATCCCTGTTACCGTTCCTAACAATCCTGCTAAAGTTCCTAAAGAAACCAAAGTTGACAAAATAGTCATGTGCTGCTCTAACATTGGCATTTCTAATGAAGTAGCTTCTTCAATTTCTTTGTGAATTGTTTCTGAAGCTTCTTCGCTATTAAATCCTTCTTTTTTAACATCTTGGTATTTTACTAACGCTGAACGGATAGCATTCGCTACTGAACCTTGTTGTTTGTCACAAGCTGTAATAGCTTCTTCTATGTGACCGCCTTTGATACTGGCTTGAACATTTTTCATAAACGCATCTAAATTACCTTTACCAGTAGCTTTAGTTATTACAAAATATCTTTCAAATGAGAAAACAACCACCATTAATAATAACCCCATCAAAACTGGTACAATTGGCCCTCCTTTGTAGACCATTGCCAGATAATTTCCTTTTAGTGGCGCTCCTGTATTTACTCCACCTTCAAAATTTGATCCAGCACCCATAATAAAGTTCCATACAAGTACTCCGATTAAAATACATACTACAATCACAATTCCAGAGAACATTCCCCCTAAGTTTGAACCACTTTCTTTTTTAACGTTTGCCATTTTTTTAAAATTTTAATTTTTAGATAATTTATAAGTTTTAGTTGTTAATAAACTTGATTGGTAGCAAATTTAATTTTTTACTTCAAATAAAAAAACTTTTTTTAGATTTAATACCCAATGCCTCAATCTCAATTGAATTAAGCAGTTTCGACATTTTTAACAATCAATAAACTTTACTTAAAAATACTGCTTATTTTCACTGTTTTACTAAGCATTTATATGTATAACGGGAAAAGCCTTGAAAATGTATTTATGACACAAAAGTTTTTTAACAAAGTTAAATATACCTCTTTTTACATCGGATTGAAAAACAATTAACATTTGTTTATTTTTGAAGAAACAATTTCTTAACACCAAAAGCGAATGAAAGGCTACCTCACCATCAGTTTATTGATTTTATCTAACATCTTTATGACACTAGCCTGGTATGGCCATTTAAAATTTAAAGAACTCAAGTGGTTTGAAAATGCCGGTTTGATTACCATCGTGTTAATTAGTTGGGGATTGGCCTTTTTTGAATATTGTTTTCAGGTTCCTGCTAATAAAATAGGGTATGAAGGCAACGGCGGCCCTTTTTCTTTATTACAACTCAAAGTAATTCAGGAAGTGATTACATTGGTGATTTTTGTGGTTTTCTCCCTTTTATTTTTTAAAAACGAAACCCTGCGCTGGAATCACATTGTTGGCTTTTTATTACTGATATTTGCTGTATATTTTATATTTAAAAAATAATCATCATGAAAAAGTACTTTATCCAAAAAAGCCCGTTTGTGGTTCCCACGACTGATGGCAAACTTATCGAAGAACACTACGGCAATGCTACAACCAATAATGCTGAGATTTCCATTGCACACATGATAGCACCACCTAAATGGGCTGAACCGTTTCAAACACCCGAGTTTGACGAATATACTTATATCATTTCGGGCAAAAAACAATTTATCATTGAAGGTGAAGTAGTCGTTTTAGAAGCGGGGCAATCCATCAAAATTAAAAAAAACACCCGAGTGCAATATTCCAATCCGTTTGACGAACCATGCGAATACATTGCCATTTGCCAACCGGCTTTCGATTTTACTAAAGTGCACCGAGAAGAATAAAAAAAGTCCTGAATCATCAGGACTTTTTTTTATTTCAATAATGCTATGATTTTATTTTCTACTTCCTCACTGTTCCACTTTTCTTCGATGTTCTTCATTTGCATAACTTGTTCCATGATTTTGTTTTGCAAGTCACCAATGGCTAAGGCTTCCGAATAGGGTTGCAAACTGAACGTTACCCTACTGTACAAAGGCTTCCATTTACCCGGATGCTTATCGGAAAACCATTTTTCGATTTTCTTTTGCAATAAAAAATTAGGATCCGCCGTCTTGGTACTCATTTCGATAAAATTACGAAGCGACAGTTCAGCAATGGCATCAGCATTAGGCTTGCGCGATTTTTGGTATTCACTGAAAATCATCTTCCAGTCATCACCGTATTTTGACATCATTTGACTCAAAATAGTAATATCTTCAAAACCGGCATTCATTCCATGACCGTAAAAAGGCACTATGGCATGTGAAGCATCACCAATCAAAGCTACTTTGTCTTCAAAGGTCCAAGGATAACATTTCATTATGGCCAAATAACTGGTTGGGTTTTTAAAGAAATCGCGAACCAAATCAGGTATAACTTCTTTAGTATCAGGGAAATAATTTGCAAAGAAGGCTACCAAAGACGCTTCATCTTTTAATTGCTCAAATGAATTCTCGCCTTCAAACGGCATAAACAAAGTACAGGTAAAACTACCGTCCAGATTGGCCAAAGCCATCAGCATAAAATTACCACGCGGCCATATGTGCAAAGAATTTTTATCAATCTTGTGCGTTCCGTCAGTATTGGCAGGAATATGCAATTCTTTGTAGCCAATTTTCATAAACTCCTGCGAATAATCAAACATGCTTTGGCGTTGCATTCGGTGGCGGATTCTTGAAAAAGCACCATCGGCACCAAATACCTTATCATACTTCAGCTCTGTCCAAGCGCCATGTTCTGACTCACCAATATGCAATGTTGCATCGGCTAAAGTAACATCCCAAATTTTGTGATTAAAATAGAATTCGACTCCTTCCGCTTCTGCCAAATCAATCATTCTGCGATTTAAAACACCACGTGATAAAGAAAAAATAGCTTCTCCGTCTTTACCATAATATTGGTAATTGAGGTTTCCGTCTTGTAAATGAATCGCTCGCTTATCAACCGGGATACCAATCTTGCGAATTTCGTCATCCAGTCCCACATCTTCCATGGCTTTCCAACCTCGATTAGACATAACCAGGTTGATAGAACGACCCGAAAACTGTACGGTTCTGATATCCGGACTACGATCATACACATGAACGGTGTGACCTTGTTTTTTTAAATAGATTGCCAACAATGTTCCGACTAAGCCCGAACCTACTATGGCAATTTTTTGAGGAGTTTGCATTTATTTCTGGTAAACGGTTTGGCAAATTTAAGGGTTTGCACTGAATGAGGGAACGGATTTAGAATAATTATTTGCTATCACACTATTTACTTTGGCGTAAAAACTAACTTGGTGGAGGTGGCTTCAATTTCCTTTTTGTTGAGTTTCATTTTGCGAAATTTTCCATTGACAAACAATTCGGCTTGATCATTATAATGAGCACTCATCGGATTCCCGGATTGACCCGTCGGCAAAACACTTAGGCTGTTTTCAATATCCGAGAAATCAATAATTCGTCGTGTTGACGGACCTCCTTTAACTCCAATTTCGGCATCATCAGTATAAATAAACAGTTGGTTATTTATCACTTCATTGCTACCGGCTATAGGAAAGGTACCTACATTGAAAAAGCGGCTCAGTAATTTTACTTTACCTATCGGATGCTGAAATTCCACACGATGCACTTTTCCCCATTTCCAATTCCCGAGATCATTCCCCAGTTGCTTTTCGAGTGAGGCGACCGCTTCCTTAAATGATTGGGTTAGCACTTCGGTTTGCGTTTCTTTTTTGGTCTTCGTCTCGATATTATCCCACCAAGGTGAAGCCCCATTTTTAGTTTGATTTTCTATGACTTGTTTGATAATATGAGTACTCAATAGTAACTTGAAATTATCTTTTCCGAATTCATCTTCAAAGGTATCCCGCAAATAAAAGTAAAGCCATTTGTTGTAAATTGTTGGCGCTATCTCTTTCAGTCCGTTGGCTCCTTGCCAATCTTTTAACGTTTGTAATGCCTGTTTTTCATTGGCAGAAAAATTTACAGTACTAACCGAAGCCGTCATATGACTTACAATGGTCTGAGCCGTTGCCGAAGTATTGTCCACTATCATTTTGCTCACGTCTTCTTTAGTCCAATTATTTTTAGGCTGGAGTAAATTATCTATACGCATGGCTCTGTCTTTGGGCAAATAATATCCCGGATACAAATAACCATCAATCGCTTCGGGTTGATTGTTGGCCGTATAAACGTAATGCCACGGCGGATTGATAGCGGAAGGGTTTTTAGCAAAAGGCAGGAATTCTTTCTTATCATCTATCCCATTGGCACCGTTAAGAATAAAATTGGTATTGACACTTTTATCCACTTTATACAACTTGCCCGAAGTTATCCAAGCTATATTACCTATAGCATCACCATACATAATATTGAGTCCGGGAGCTTTGATGAGTTCAATGTTTTTATGAAAATAAGCTAAATCTTTGGCATGTGACAATTGATAAACAGCATTCAGTATTTGGTTTTTTTGTTCCAAAAGTGTCCACGTCATAGCTATGTTTTTTTTGGAAGACAAACCCTCTAACAATCCTGTAACAACGGGGCCATGCTGACTGGTTTTTACATTCAGTTTCACATTGGCACTGTCTTTTACTTTGATGATTTTCTGCTTATAGGTGTAGTTTTTATATCCTTCGAGTGTTTTGTATTGCTTGTCATTGTTAGGATTGTCTTCTTCTTGAAAGAAATCGACATCATCGTTTTCAAACATTGTCAAGCCATAAGCATACTCTCTATTATGTCCCAAGAGTGGAAATGGCGTTCCGGCAATATAATACCCATACATTTCATAATTTGGACAAACTATGTGAGCCTCATACCAAGTCCCCGGTTGCGAATACATAATGTGCGGATCATTGGCCAAAATAACTTGACCGCTTTTAGTTTTAGCCCCACCAATAACCCAACTATTACTTCCGACAAAAGCTGGCACCGGAGAGGCTTCGAGCATAGTGGTTAGCGATTGAGCGATTTTGCTGTACTCAAGATAGTTACCTTTATACGATTTTAATTGTTTGGTTCCGAATTCCCCATTAATACCAAAATCATTGAGATACTTCATCCCAAAACGGTCGCGAATGTCGGTTAGCAACGGATCGGTTTTTTGTGCCATAGCAAAACTGAAAGACATAAATCCGAAGATGTTATAGACATCTTTCAACGTAAATTTTTCAGGTTTAATACCTAATAATCTAAACTCAACCGGAGTCACACCGGCTTCCATATATTGGTTGATTCCGTCAAGATAGGCATTTGCCAAAATATAGGTAGGTGAGTTTTTATCTAACTGCGCCACAGCTTTAGCAGAGTTTTCATCAATCCCAATGCCGGCAAAAAATTTATCCGTTTTTAAAACCGGATTCCCAAAAATTTCAGAAAGCCTTCCCGGTGCTATGCGACGCATGAGTTCCATTTGCCATAAGCGGTCTTGTGCATGAACATATCCCAAAGCAGTCATAGCATCTTTTTGATTGGCGGCATAAATATGAGGCACGCCAAATTCATCAAAATATACGGTGGTTTCCTTGGTGATGTTTTTTAATGACTGTTGTCCTTCATAGCTGGGTTTGGTATATTGCAAATAGCCAAAAACAAACAGCACGAGCAACACAATCAGCGTCAAAACAATCAGGAAAAATTTCTTTACTAGTTTCATGGGAAATGGATTTACACAAATGTAAATAATTATAAGTTAGGAGATATAAGTTGCAAGCCGGATTGATTTATTTCTTAGTTTAGCAACAGAAAGCCCCATGATTCCTATAAAACCTTCATCAGAATTCATGAAAAACAACAGTAAATTATGCTAATCAACATCAACCCGAAATTACCGATGCGCGACAAAAAAGCAACAAGGGAATTTTATATGACCCAATTAGGCTTTCAGGAATTTGGCAGCGCTGACTATGATGGCTATCTGATGGTACAAAAAGATAGTATTCAAATTCACTTTTTTGAGTTTAAAGAACTCAATCCAAAAGAAAACTACGGTCAAGTTTACATCAGAACCGATGATATTGAAAATTTGTACCAAACTTTACTGGATAATAAAACCCGTATTCATCCTAACGGACAATTAGAAGTAAAACCCTGGGGACAAAAGGAGTTTTCCGTACTTGACCCTGATTATAATTTGCTCACTTTCGGGCAAAGTATTTAACACAATCAGCCTAGTCGCATTAAACTAAAACATGAAAAAACCCACTTTTCGAGAAGCTTTACAATTTTGGGTCAAACTGGGATTCATAAGTTTTGGAGGACCGGCTGGACAAATTGCGATAATGCACGACTATTTGGTTGACAAAAAAAAGTGGATTAGCGATAGTAAATTTCTGCATGCTTTAAACTATTGCATGATTTTACCGGGTCCCGAAGCACAACAACTGGCAACCTATATTGGCTGGATGCTCCACGGCAGTTGGGGTGGACTTGCCGCGGGTATTCTTTTTGTACTTCCGGCTATGGTATTGCTTCTCGGACTAAGTGCCATTTATGTAACTTTTGGAAATATTCCTTGGATTTACGCCATGTTTGACGGATTAAAACCTGCTGTAATAGCCATTGTTATTTTAGCTCTAATCAAAATCGGGAAAAAATCGCTTTTGAGTCCGTTTCATTATTTTGTGGCGCTGATGGCTTTCGTTTGTATTTTCTTTATGAACATTCCGTTTCCGTTAATTATAATTGGAACTATTATTTTAGCCGCCATAATGCGACAGTTTGTACCAACATTCTTTGCCAAAACCAATACCTCAGCCACACAAAATCAAACCGATGAAAAAGAGTTTTACATTAATAAAGATACAGTTGTCCCAAACATCGGGTTTAAGCCAAAGCGTTTTTGGAAACAAGTAGGTCTTAGCTTTTTTCTTTGGACCATGCCGCTGATTGCCTTTTACTTTCTGACCAGTGACTTTCTTTTTTGGAAAAAATTAATAATCTTCTTTACACAAGCCGCCTTTGTAACCTTCGGAGGAGCCTATGCGGTCTTGCCTTACGTGGCGCAGGTTAGTGTAGCAAAATTTAACTGGCTGACCAATTCACAAATGCTCGATGGGTTGGCACTTGGCGAAACCACTCCCGGACCGCTAATTATGGTATTAGCCTTTGTTGGTTTTATGGCCGGGCATAATCATTTTGGTAATTCTCTTGCCATGGGAGCACTCGGACTGGTAACCACTACCTTCTATACTTTTCTTCCCTGCTTCTTTTTTATTTTTGTGGGTGCACCCATCATTGAACGAACTCAGGAAAACAAAAAAATAAAAGAAATTCTGGCTTTGGTGACAGCCGCTGTAGTGGGTGTTGTACTCAATTTGACAATATACTTGGGTAAATCTGTACTTTTTCCATCCGATATTTCACTAATATCAATTGATTACATAGCACTAAGCTGGACGGTAGTTTCCTTTATAGCACTTTACCGATACAAAGTAAACATGATACCTTGGATTGGCATTAGTGCTGTTTTCGGGCTTATCAATTATATGATACTACATTAATAACTTATAATTATTGAAATCCTGTTTTACTTTCTGGGAAAATTAATTTTCTGTCCCACATTCATCTTGTTGTTTTGGGCTAAAACCCCGCACATATGAAATAACATTCGAGCTCCCACATTACCATCCCAATCCGTTTCTCCCGGAGCTACTTCAACTAAATCAAAACCTATAATTTCTTTACCGCTTTCGGCTAATTTATTGAACAAATAAGTGGCTTGTTCAAAAGAAAAACCACCAGGCACAGGAGTTCCTGTATTAGGAGCATACCATTGGTACATGCCGTCAATATCAAAACTGATGCAAACTTTTTGAGGTAAAGTAGCAATAATGGCCTCACATTGTTGCGCCCAAGTTTTGCCTTCAAATGATTCGGCTTTCAAATCGGCATCTGTATTGACCAAAACTCTGCCATTAGCTTTTTTCACCACCTCAACTTCTTGTTCGCAAAAATCGCGAATACCTACTTGAACAATCTTTGTTATTTGTGGAATTTGCAATGCATTGTACATGATAGAAGCATGCGAATAAGTAAATCCTTCGTAGGCAATACGCAAATCCATGTGAGCATCAAGGTGTAATATTCCAAAATCAGCATGTTGTGTGGCCAAAGCTTCGTAATACCCTAGTGGCGTAGAATGATCTCCTCCCACAAGGACTACTTTTTTACCTTTGTTCATCCAGTACAGCACTTTGTCTTTTACTTCTGCATGCAGTTCGCGGCACACTTTGTTGATTTTATCCAAATCGGCTTGCAGAGCAGGATAGTTTTCAATGGCTTCCCCGCTTTCGAGCATTTCTATAATAGGTTGTGCCAAAGCTTTGTATTTATCCGAATTGGTTCCCCAATGCGCCGGAGCTTCCTCCATATAAATACCTAACTTCCATAACTCAGGGAAATCTTGATGATTCAAATCAACCTGAAAGGAAGCATCTAATATGGCTGCCGGTCCTTCTGAAGCTCCTGCTCCGTAACTAACTGTTACTTCCCACGGAACCGGAATCACAATAATTTCTGATTGTTCTGCGGAAAAAGGCAATCCAAAAACGGTAGCATCAGCTAAACCCGGTTGGCTTGGATCAAAATTGTCTATGATTTGTTGTTTATTCATTTTTTATTCTTGCTATTGTTATCCTAAGATTCCTTTTTTTAATAGTTGTCCAAAGTCGTACATATCTTCATATGAACAATAGAATGGCGCCGGTGCCAAACGGATTACATTGGGCTCTCTCCAATCAGTAATCACTCCGTTTTTCATTAAATACTCAAACAAGCTTCTCCCTTGTCCGTGTAGAAAAACAGACAGTTGGCAGGCACGTTCTTCTGGTTGGCTTGGCGTTATAATTTCAAATTCGGTTCCCGGTATTTCGGCATCAATCTGGTGTAGAATGAATTCTAAATAGGCGGTGAGTTGATTTCTTTTCTTAATTAATTTGGCCATACCCACTTCAGCAAACATTTCTACCGAAGCCAAATAAGGTGCTAATGACAATATTGGCAAATTGCTTACTTGCCAACCGTTGGCTCCAACTATAGGGTCATATTGCGGTTCCATTTTGAAGCGGCGTTCTTTGTTATGTCCCCACCAGCCACCGAAACGTGCCAGCTCTTTATTAGCATGATGTTTTTCGTTTATGAAACAGCCCGATACATTGCCCGGTCCGGAATTCATATATTTATAACTGCACCAAGCAGCAAAATCTACTTGCCAATCGTGCAATTGCAATTCGATATTTCCTGCGGCATGGGCTAAGTCAAAACCAACAATAGCTCCTGCTTTGTGCCCGGCTTCTGTAATGGTTTTCATGTCGAAAACTTGTCCGGTATAATAGTTCACTCCGCCTAATAAAACCAAAGCCAGTTCATCACCTACTTCTTCAATTTTGGCCAGCACATCTTCTAAACGGATGTTGTGTTCTCCTTCTCTTCTTTTGATTTCTACTATGGCTTCCTCTGGTTTATACCCGTGAAAATGCACTTGCCCCTGAAACATGTATTGGTCTGAAGGAAAGGCTTTTTCTTCGCAAATGATTTTGTAACGCGTTTGGGTTGGGCGATAAAACGACACCATCAGCAAATGCAAATTTACAGTCAAGGTGTTCATTACCGTTACTTCGGAGGGCTTTGCCCCTACCAATTGACTTAGCGGATTGGCAAATCGTTCGTGGTAGTCCCACCAAGGTTTGTTGGCGTAGAAATGGCCTTCTACTGCGAGATTCGCCCAATCGGTCATCACCTCATCAACATATTGTTTGGTTCTTTTGGGTTGTAACCCCAGTGAGTTTCCGGTAAAATAAATTACGTTTTTACCGTTGTGCTGCGGGAATATAAATTCGTTACGATACTGCTTTAATTCGTCTTGTGCATCGAGTTGTTGAGCAAATTCGCGTGTATTTTGAAAAGTCATAAAGTTGTGTTTTTGGAACCGGAGGGACAAGTCGCGACTTGTCCGTACAAATGTGGCGTAAAAGTAAAAAAAAGGGAAAAGAAAAAAGGGAAAAGAGAAAAGTTTTAATCCTAAAGATTGTATTTAGCCCTGATGGGAGCGGCACCGAAGTAGAGCGGACAGCAGGAATAGGATTTAAAGAATGCCCGATAGTTTGGCTCAAAAAAAATCCCGCCATTACTGACGGGACTGTTATAATTCATTTCTTATAGTATTAACATGGCGTCACCATAAGAGTAAAAACGGTATTTTTCTTTGATGGCTTCTTCATAGGCTTTCTTCATTAGGTCATGCCCGCAGAATGCTGAAATCATCATCAACAAGGTTGATTTTGGGGTATGGAAATTGGTTACCATGCAATCAGCGATGCTGAAATCGTAAGGAGGGAAAATGAATTTATTGGTCCAACCTTCATACGGATTCAGTGTTCTTGCTGACGATACAGAGCTTTCAATGGCACGCATGGAAGTGGTTCCGATGCAGCATATTTTTTTCTTTTTGACTTTGGCATCATTCACGACATCACAGGCTTCTTGTGTGATGATTAACTCTTCCGAGTCCATTTTGTGTTTAGATAAATCTTCTACTTCTACCGGATTGAACGTTCCTAAACCTACGTGTAGCGTCACCTCGGCAAAATTGATTCCTTTGATTTCCAATCGTTTCAAAAGGTGTTTTGAGAAGTGTAAACCGGCAGTTGGTGCGGCTACAGCTCCTTCTTCTTTGGCATAAATCGTTTGGTAACGCTCGGCATCTTCTTCGGTTACTTCACGGTTGATGTATTTTGGGATTGGGGTTTCTCCTAATTCCGTTAATTTTCTTCTGAATTCAGTATAAGAACCGTCGTATAAGAAACGTAAAGTTCTACCGCGCGAAGTGGTGTTATCAATTACCTCAGCTACCAACGAATCGTCATCGCCAAAATACAATTTGTTACCAATTCTGATTTTACGGGCAGGATCAACCAATACATCCCAAAGACGTTGCTCTGCATTTAATTCTCTCAACAAGAAAACTTCGATACGAGCGCCTGTTTTTTCTTTGTTTCCATACATACGAGCCGGAAAAACTTTAGTATTGTTCAAAATCATCACATCGCCATCGTCAAAATAATTGATAATGTCTTTGAATAATTTGTGCTCAATGGTTTTGGTTTTTCGGTTAACGACCATCAATCTTGATTCGTCTCTGTTTTCGGCCGGAAATTCCGCTAAAAGTTCGGTAGGAAGGTTGAACTGGAAATGAGATAATTTCATAAATGTAATTTAGGAATTAGGATTCAGGATTTAGGGTTTTAATTCTAAAAACTAAAAGAGTGCAAATATACTATCGTGAGATAGGCAAAGTCAAGTGTTTTGCCGTTTATTTTTATTTACTATTTTTGCAGCATAATTCGGGATGTAGCGCAGCCTGGTAGCGTACTAGCATGGGGTGCTAGGGGTCGCTGGTTCGAATCCAGTCATCCCGACTTTATTTTTTTTCTATTTTAAATCCTACCGTTTGCAAATCTTTCCAAAAAGCGGGATAGGATTTTGAGACTACTTCAGCTTCTTCGATAATGATATTGGTTTTTAAAGCCAAAGGGGCAAAAGCCATGGCCATTCGGTGGTCCTGATAGGTTTTGATTGTTACGTTTTCACGGATTGTTGATGACGGTTCCAAAGTTAGGCTGTCCTCTGTTATTGAAACTGTTGCGCCAAGTTTGGTAAGCTCTGTTTTCAATGCCTCTAATCGGTCGGTTTCCTTTATTTTTAGCGTATGCAAACCCGTTAAATGGCAGCCTACTCCTAATCCGAAGCAGGTTACCGCTATGGTTTGGGCTATGTCGGGAGCGTTACTAAGATTTAGGATTAAGGATTCAGGATTTGGGATTTGGGATTTTTTTAAATGAATTTGATTGTTTTCAAAAACCGTTTCTACTCCAAAGTCTTTATAAATGGCTGCCAAAACACTATCACCTTGCAGGCTGTTTTTTTTGTAACTGGAAAGTGTGATTTCGGTGCCGATGTCAGACAAAGCCACTATTGAATAAAAATAAGACGCCGAAGACCAGTCGCTTTCAATTGTGAATTGTGAATTGTGAATTGTGAATTTGGGATTTACTGTGATTTTATTTTCTATGAATGTCGTTTCGACTCCTATTTCGTTGAGTAAAGCCAGAGTCATTTTGATGTAGGGCACTGAAGTAATTTTGCCTTCTAGTGTTAGCTCTAACCCATTTTCTAATTTGGGAGCTATAAGCAATAATGCCGAAATGTACTGACTGCTAATATTAGCCGGAAGAGAAACTTTGTTTTGTGTTAGTTTTTTGCCTTTAATTCTAAGTGGCGGAAAACCCTCGTTTTCTTCATAGCTAATTTGGGCACCAAGTTGTTTTAAGGCTTCTACCAAAATTTGAATAGGGCGTTCTTTCATTCTTGAAGAGCCTGTCAGTACCACTTCTTTATTTTCCTGAATGGCAAAAAAAGCGGTTAGAAATCGCATGGCGGTTCCGGCGTGGTGCACTTCGACAAGCTCAGTGTTACAATCTGTATTCTCTAACGCATTTCTCATCACATCAGAATCATCAGAATTGGAAGTGTTTTCTAAAACCAGATTGGGGTACAAAGCCTGTAACAGTAACAAGCGGTTGGTTTCCGATTTACTTCCGGAAATTTGCAATTGTGAATTGTGAATTGTGAATTGTGAATGTAAGTGTAAGTTCATTTATAAATGGTGAATGGTGAATGGTGAATGGTGAATGGTGAATGGTGAATGCTTTTATACTTCACAATTTACAAATCACAATTATTTAATTTTTCCAATTCTTTGTTTGGTTGATATAATAATTGATGCTAAAATTTTATTGATTTCTACAATATCATTTTTTACAGACTGAAACTGAGTTTCATTTAAATATCCTGATTGAAATAATAATTCAACCCAATAATCTGATTCGTTAGCTTCTTTTTGAGCTATTGCCAACTTATGAATAAAATCCAATTTGCTTTCTGCTTGTTCTGACTCTCTGACTAATGCCCCTATGGATGTCCCGCTGCGAAGCAATTGCTTACTAAGTACAAACTCTTTCTTATCGTTACAAAGAAATTTATACAAATCAACAATTTTCAAAGCAAAGTTAAACGATTTGATTTTTATGATATTATCTCCCATAATTCACAATTCACAATTATTTCAGTTTATCGTTATTGTGATGACGGTCGTGATCGCGGTTGGTTTTTAAATCCATTTTTTTATCGAAGGCGGCTTGCAGGTCGATGCCCGTTTGATTGGCTAGGCACAATACAACAAAAACTACATCGGCGAGTTCTTCACCCAAGTCTTTGTTTTTATCGCTTTCTTTTTCAGATTGTTCTCCGTAGCGTCGGGCGATGATGCGGGCCACCTCACCTACTTCTTCGGTAAGTTGTGCCATATTGGTCAATTCGTTAAAGTAACGAACACCGTGGTTTTTTATCCAGTTGTCTACTTCTAGTTGGGAATGTTTTAGGTTCATGGTTATGAGTTTATATTCTATAAACCAAAGATACAACTCCACAAGAATAAAGTACTACACTTTCTTAAGAACTATTTTTTCAGTTTGCTTGTTGACAATTTCTTTGAAGAAATTTTTTAGCACATCATAATATTCAGCGCTAATAATAGCCTGATTGATATCTAAACTGTATAGTAATTGAACCTGATTGCCATTATTAGAGATATTGTATTTGAAATTACCTAATTCTTCGGGCATTCCAATAGCTTTAGGAAGAGGTAATGTTTCTACAGCGTATCCTTCAGGGATGTTGATACTGATATTGTATTTTTCTTGACTTGGAAAAACAAAATCAACCGGATACTCTCGGATTTCCTGCTTAAACGGATTTTCTTTCATGGCAAAAAACAGAAAGGGAGACACATACATTTTATCACCAATGATTTCAACTGCATTAGTATTGGTAAACGAATAATTCTCAACAATTGGTTTTTCTAGATCGGTATTGTTTTGCACATCATATTCTACAATTTCCAAACCTTGATAGTTCTTTTCAAGCCTTTCGATTATACTTTCTTTTGAAAGAACGTTTTTGTTATCTCTGAAGACAAAAGCATTGTAATCAAAATACTGATCTCGAATTTTACCGGAAACTTCACCTTGGGCATTGATATTGGCCATGATATTTAAAATTTCTCTGGAATTAGATTTTGGCATAAGGTCAATCATTGCCGAAGAACCTTCTTTCCTGATGATTCTTCCATACCAGTTTAAGTCGCGAATGGGGAGAATATTGGGAAGTGAATATTTGTTGGTTGCATCAAGCAATAGCACTTGATTTTCCATTTCGATTCCGGTGATAACGTAATTAAATGCGGATTCACTGGGGAATAATGAAATTCCGTTTGAGCGTGTACTTACCAGTATCGGATTGGCTTCAAAACCGGCAAAGCGTAACATGGCTGTCAGCATCAGGTTTATTTCGGCTACATTTCCTTTTTTATCCTGATAGGCTTTTTTAACTCCGTTATCACAATGAAATCCATAAGATTCATCCCAATTCATTCTTGATTTAACATAGTTAAAAACTGCATTAATTTTTTCAGGAGCCGATATTTTACCGGTCAGTAATGATGTTATGTCATTTTCAAAATAACCAGTCTTTTTTAATTCATCTCCAAAACTATCACTTTCATACACTTTTTTAACCACAGACTCCCAATCGGTAGTATAATTTACATAAGGTGAATTCGGAAATCTTTTGCTGGCAATTTCATGGATAACTGTACTTCTGTAATTATTTAAATTGTTAACATAAGCTTCATTTTTTAGAGCCGGGACATCTGAAAGTGTATATTTTACAATACGTTCGTTAAATTCTAATGCAGAATTAACCCTTTCAGAACTATGACCATTTAGTCCGGGCATAGCATCGGTTTTATAAGTGTATTCTATTTTTCGGCTTTTTGAACTTTCCTCTGCTTTAGGAATAATAAACCCTTTCATATGGGTATTGTAAATATAATATTCGGGTATGTAGCTAATGTATTCTGAATAGTTTACCGGTATGTTTTTTTGAAATTCCCAGTCCGGAAAATTATGAATAAAGGGTGATTTTATTTCAATTCTATATTCAACAATAGAGCCTTCTTTAACATTAGGCATAGTAATTTTTTTTCGTTGAAAATATTTATTTATCTTTTCATTAAACTCACCATCACTGCTTAATTTGGTTTTTTCTATCTTGTTATTAACTAAATTATAAGTTACCGCTTTAGACACAGAAACACTTTCAGAACCATTACCTCCCACATAATAACTTACCGAATTGTTGGCATAACTGTACCCTTCTTTTTTATATATTTTTATCTTAACATTGACCACCGTAATAATTTCAAAACCATTATCATGAGAATATTCAAAAGACGTTTTACCTACGTTGAATAAATAAGCCGCAACTGCAGATGTATCTTTTGGACATACTTTTTCATTTAGTTCTTCTATAGTTACTTTTCCTAATTCATGGTTTTGAGCGAAGGTGGAAAAGGTTATTACTAAAATGATGGTGGCAAATAATTGTTTCATGGTATTAGGCTTTTGCTATTACTATTTTTGAATTGTCGTTCTTGGCTATGGTTTCTCTGAATTTTCTATACTCTTCGTACTTGGTTTTATCGTAAAACCCTTTTTTAATTATTAACTTTCGTTTGCATATAATTTTGTTGTCACTTGTTGCGGCAAACTCTATTTTATAGTAACCAAATTCATTGGTCAGTTCTGTCCCGTTAGGTTTTGCTTCTACCATAAATCCTTCGGGAAGGGTAATTTCAGTTTCATCTTCGTTGGTATACCCTCTTTGTATTTCAAAAGGAAATTCACGGTTTTTGTATTTTTTAGGAACATTAGAATTTTGGTTAAAGGCATTCAAAGCAAACATCAACTTTCCTCCTGAATTTTGAGCGTAACCTTCGGCTTGCAGCTCTAACTCTTCGGTAAACTCTATGCTTTTCGGATTATTATTTAAAGTAATTTTTTTGATGGTCAAATTGTTAATATTATCAAACTCTTCTTTATACTGCTTAATTTGATTTTCTCTACTCATTCTTTCTTTTCCAAATTCATTATCATATTCTAATCCTTTGGAGACCATATTAACTTTTCCAGTAAAATTACCCTCACTGGTTAACTGATAACTTCCCTTTAAGGTTTTTATAGTTTCATTCTCTGAAAATAATTTTGTTCTCACAATTTCTCCACCTTCCGGTTTGACTACCAAAACCGTTCTGTCATCGGTAAAATCGCCTTGAAATCCAAAAGGATGAATTTGACTGGTACATTCTAACCACATTGGTCCATTGGCTGTTGGTAAAGTCAAAATAACGTGATTCCCCTGAACAGAAGCGATATCGTTTTGGACATCTTGCCTGTTTGTTCCTGCATAAACTACTGTATAATAAGAAGGCACTCCCACTGATTTTAACAAACAACGAGTATAATTGGTCAGTGCTTTGCAATCACCATAACCAAACTTATCAACTTCTTTAGCATCCATAGGTTTCCAACCTCCAATACCTACCTGAACACTTACATATCTTGTTTTTTCCTGAACATATTTATATACAATTTTAGCTCTCTCAACAGGATTGTTTTCATTCCCAATCAGTTGCTTTATTTTCAGAACTGTTTCTTCGGGTATTTCTTCTGTATCAGCCAAAAGTGCCTCATACATCCATTTTCCAAATTCTGCCCAACTGGAAGCATTTCCTTGGACATTTTCAAGAGAAAAATTTTCAAGACCAAAATAAACTACAGGGAAAATTTTTTGAAAATCAGGACTTAATTCTTCTCGCCTTTTGGCAGCAATATTTTTAACCGAATAGTGGATTGAATTGACGGATTCCGTTTTAGTGATTGGTAATGATTTTGAAAAATTAATTTCCTTGATTTTAAGTTTTAACTCAGGTTTAAAATTAATCGTTAAAGCAACATTTTCAACACCAACAAGATACTCTTCTAACGGGAGCCAAGACGGAATAAATGCCGTATTAGAGGTCTCTGTTTCGGTTTCTATAACCATTGTAAAAGGATAAGCTATTGGAGTATAATCAAGATATAAAGCTCTGTTATCATTAAAAATAGAAATGCCATCGGCAACACTGGTATCTTTAAAATCTTTCCTTTTGTATGTTTTTATTTGTTGGCCAAATGCATTATACACTGTAGCTTCAATTTTGTTTATTTTTCTTCTTTTATCATAGTGCTCAGACAAGTCTAATGAATTCAATCCTAATTCATTTAGAATTGTGATTGCATGATTAGATTTCAAAATCATTGAGTTTTGAGAAGAGATAGTTATGTTCATTTCGCTTAAACGAACGACAGCATTAGCATTTTGTTTTAAACTATCAGGGATTGCAGCAACAGCATAATTTGAAGTTTGACTAAAAACCGTTAAGGAAATTAAGGTAAAAAGGAATGGTAAAACAGTGAGCCTCATTAATACTAAGTTTTACCAAATATAAAAAAATTATGTTTTCTTTGGTAATCTTATTCTTTATTTTTTGTATCAATTACAATAGTCACCGGGCCGTCATTAAGCAGGGCTACTTTCATATCAGCACCAAACTGACCGGTTTGTACTTTTTTGCCGATTTCGGTTTCCATTTGTTTGATAAAAGCTTCATACATGGGAATGGCGACATCGGGTTTGGCCGCTTTGATATAGGATGGGCGATTGCCTTTTTTAGTATTGGCCTGAAGGGTAAATTGACTCACAATAATCATATCACCGCCCATGTCTTTGAGCGATAAATTCATCACGTCATTGGCATCGCCAAAAATTCTGAGGTTGGCTATTTTGGCGGTCAACCAATCGATATCGTCTTGGGTATCGGCGTCTTCAATACCAATTAAAACCAACAATCCGGCTTTAATATCGGCCACTCTGACTTCTTCAATAGTAACAGAGGCTTCCGCAACTCTTTGAATAACCGCTTTCATGATTACTCTGATTTTCGGGTTTGATCACTGGCTATGCGGTCATCGTTGTAAATATCAGAACGGTAATGTTCGTCATCGCCTTCCAATATTTTGAGGTAGCTGTTGTAACGTGACCAAGCAATTTTGTCTTCCTCCAGAGCGGCTTTGACAGCGCAATGAGGTTCTTCTTTGTGCAAACAATTGTTGAACTTACATTGGTCTTTCAACTTAAAAAACTCAGGGAAAAAACCACTGATTTCGGTTGGCTCCATATCTACAATTCCGAAACCTTTGATTCCAGGGGTGTCAATGATTTTGGCACCAAAAGACAAGTCGTACATTTCGGCAAAAGTGGTGGTGTGTTGTCCTTGTTTACTTTGTTCGGAGATGTGCTTAGTTTTCAAATTCAGCTGCGGCTCCAAAGCATTGACCAAAGTAGATTTTCCCACTCCTGAATGGCCCGAGAACATACTTACTTTTCCTGTCATCATTTCTTTCAGTTTATCGACACCTTTTTTTTCTGTAGAAGAAATTCGCAGGCATTTATAGCCTATTTCGGTATAGATGTGCTGTAAATACAATTGCTCATCTAACATTGCATCATCAAAAGTGTCAATTTTGTTAAAAATCAAAACTGCTTCAATACCATAAGCTTCAGCCGTAACCAAAAAACGGTCGATAAAACTGGTGGTCGTTGGCGGATTATTGATGGTAATCAACAAAAAAACAATATCAATATTAGACGCAATAATATGAGTTTGCTTGGATAAATTAACCGATTTTCGAACGATGTAATTCTTTCGGTCGTGAATATTATGAATGGTTCCGGTAATATCATCGGAAGTATCGTCTAATTCAAAATCTACCACATCGCCCACTGCTATGGGGTTGGTGCTTTTGATACCTTTCATCCTGAATTTTCCTTTGATGCGGCATTCAAAAACTTGCTGGTCTTCGGTTTTCACGGTATACCAACTTCCGGTAGATTTATAAACGAGTCCTGTCAAAATTGATTATGAATTATAAATTAGGAATGACAAAGGTAAAAAAATGCAACCGTTATTGTATTTAAAGTAGGTTCAAATAAAAAAAGTTGCCATTACTGACAACTTTTTTGTGTTTTAATCTTGTAAAATCATTCTTCCGATTTTATCTTTTGATTTTCGGGAAGCGTAGATTATATATTCGTTATCCGTTTTTCGGTAATAAATTCCCGGACGTAAAACCAATTCGTTTTTAATTACCTCCTCAGGGTCTTTACGGGTAATGTTTCCTTTATCATCAAAAATAAACAGCGTTGGAACAGCATTATTGTAGTTGCCTAAAGACTTTATTTCTTCAATATCAGTTATCCCTTTATTTTTTACATTATCATTAAAAATAATATTTAATTGTCCGTTGTGGTACATAGGCAAAGCACTCAAATATTCAGGGCCTCTTCCCATTACACCAAGAGGGATGGCCATTTCAACACCAACACTAAACGAACCGTTACTTCCTCCGGCAAATAAGTTGAAAGTAGCAACTGTAACTGATGCTGACTGCTCTTTAGCCACCACATTGCTCCACTCTAACGAACCGTCAGGTTTAAGACTATTAACAATCATTTCGTTCATCGTATAGGTAATAGGCTGTAGACCAAATGGGCCAATTCCCTGCTTTTGCCCCACATAAATCATTCTGTATTCAGAAATCACAATCAAGCCGCCGTCATTTTTTTCAACGATGCTGTGAATAACGTACAAGGGTTTTACATCTTTACCTTTATTGGCTCTTCTTTGTCCCAACAATTTTACTTTAGTTGGCATATCAAATTCGTTGAACTTTACATTTTCGGTAGTGTTTTTGGCCAAATTTACAGTGATGTTGTATACTCCCTTAAGCTCTTTGTTGGCTTTACCGTTATCGCGAACGCTCGAATAAAACCCTGTTAACTTAACATCATTTTTTGAAGTAGCCATCATACTGCAGTTGATGATTTCCTTATCGACGATGTCAATTTTAACCACTTCCTTTTTATAACCGTTGGCTTGCTTAAAAATATGCAACTCAACTTTTTCTTTCTTTTCTTTTAATTTTTTATCTCTGTATCCTTCGTTTACTACCAAGAAAACATCGTCTTTGTTGTTTACATCAAAATCCGAGATGGTAAATTGGTAATCCTTTTTGTTATCGTCATAGGACACCTTGTCTTCGGTAGAAAAAGCAGCTTTCATGTTTTCATCAAAAAGCTTGATTTCATATTTCATAGCATCTTCTTTTTCAAAAAGTGCGGTGTGCATTACCAATATCATTTGGTCATCCGGAGATTTTTTGAAATAAAAACCACCACGGTCTGAACTTCTGGCTACGATAGATTCGAATAACGTAATCATATCTTTTCCTAAAATGCCATTTTCCGAAATAGGCATAGCTACTAAAGTGAATTTTTTTTCTTTGCGGTGAAATACGCTTCCGATAACATATAGCTTGTCGTTCAACAAGGCTATTTCCTCAAATTCAAGGTCTTTATCGTTTAATTCAGGAAGAACAATAGGATTTAATGAAAGTTGTTTCATTGCTTTAGAATCAAATGTTTTCAAGAAATAATCTGATTTTCCTTTGAGCACCAAGGTGTAGATTTTATTATTGGCTTCTCCTATAATTTTGACAATTTTACCCTTGTCGTCAGTGATTTCCTCACCATAGGTCATGTTGATCTTATCGATTTTGTTTTGGGCATTCAAGCTTATGCCACTGCAAACAAAAAGGATAAAACCCAAAAAGATTTTTTTCATTTTGGTTGTTTTAAAATAGTACTGATTGTTTTTATTGTTGCACAATGATACAAAAAAAACCTACTGAATTACAGTAGGTTTAAAAATTTAAAGAAAAGCGGTTTCAGCCGTTAATTATTTTCTCTTGGTGACTGATACTTTCCTGGTGAATGGCTTTGAAAAGTTTTAGGATAAACTCTTCGCTCAAGCCTTTTTCTTCTCCGTCTAAAATCATTTTTCCTAAAATTTCATTCCAGCGTTTGTTTTGCAAAACAGCTACATTTTTGGCTTTTTTAAGTGCTCCTATTTGTTCTGCTACTTTCATTCGGTTGCCTAAAATCTCTAATAATTTACCATCAGCAATATCAATATTGGCACGCAATTTTATCATCTCCGTATTGTAATCGTCTTCTTCGGTCGTCATTTTTTTGACTTTCAAATCTTCAAATATTTTTTTCAAAACGGTTGGCGTAACTTGTTGTGCGGCATCGCTCCAAGCATTATCCGGGTCGATGTGGGTTTCAATAATCAATCCGTCATAATTCAAATCCAAAGCTTGTTGTGACACTTCCTGAATCATATCTCTTTTTCCGGTAATGTGTGACGGGTCACAAATCAGTGGTAAATCAGGGAACCGGCTTTGCAATTCAATCGCCAATTGCCACTCAGGGATGTTTCGGTATTTGGTTTTTTCATAAGTAGAAAAACCTCTATGTATCACGCCCAATTTCTTAATTCCGGCATTGTACAAACGCTCTACACCACCAATCCACAAAGCTAAATCAGGATTCACCGGGTTTTTTACCAAAACAATTTTATCAGTACCTGCCAAAGCATCGGCAATTTCCTGAACTGCAAACGGGTTTACCGTAGTTCGTGCTCCAATCCACAACACATCAATATCGTGTTCTAAAGCCAACTTAACGTGAGCCGCATTAGCCACTTCGGTTGCCATCAACAAACCGGTTTCAGCCTTTGCTTTTTGTAGCCATTTTAGTCCAATGGCACCCACACCTTCAAATCCACCCGGACGCGTTCTTGGTTTCCAAATCCCGGCACGATAAATACTGACATCGGAATTTTTAAGTTCGTGAGCAATTTTTAAAACCTGCTCTTCGGTTTCAGCACTGCAAGGCCCTGCAATTACCAAGGGATGCGTCAATTTAAAATCATCCAACCATTTTCTGTTATCCATTGTAATATTCATAGCTTTATTTTTTTCCGTTTAATATCTCTTTGATTCTGTTCGTGTTTTGCATTTCGTTGAAGACAGCTTCGTAATTTTCGTCTTCCAGTAATTTTTTAAAGTGTGTCAAATTGGAAATGTATTCTTCCAAACTTTTGATGACATGTTTTTTGTTTTGCCTGAAAATGGGTGTCCACATGACCGGGGAACTCTTGGCCAAACGCACCGTACTTTCAAATCCGCTGCCCGCCATATCAAAAATATCGCGTTCGTCTTTTTCCTTCTCCACCACGGTTTTTCCGAGCATGAACGAACTGATATGCGACAAATGCGACACATAAGCAATGTGTTTGTCGTGCGATTTCGGATCCATATACCGAATGCGCATCCCCAATTTTTTGAACAATTCCATGCCGCGTTCCTGTAATTTAAACGTGGTTTTTTCGACTTCGCAAATGATATTAGTCTTGTCTTGAAACAATCCTCTTACAGCAGCTGAAGGTCCTGAAAACTCAGTTCCGGCTATGGGATGCGTGGCCAAAAAATTTCTTCTGTTGGCATGATTGCTTATCGCTTCGCAAATCGGAAGTTTAGTAGAACCCACATCAATTACTAACGTTTCTTCTCCTATTACATCCAAAACTTTAGGCAAAAGTACTAAACCAATATCAACCGGAACGGAAACAATTACTAAGTCAGCTTTGTCTAAATCTTCCAAAGAAGCTTTGTCGTCAATAATGCCTAATTTAATAGCTTCCTCCAAATGGTTTTCATCAGCATCAATCCCAAAAACGGTGGCATTTTCATAATGCAATTTGATATCCAATGCCATTGAACCACCTATTAATCCTATTCCTATTATGTGTATTTTTGTCATAAAGTCATAAATTTAAAAGTCGAAAGTTCAAAAAACTACAACTTCATAATTCGTAATTTTTAATTCGTAATTCTCGAAATGGCTTCTTCAATTTTCTGTTCCGTAACGCAGAGTGAAAACCGAATATAACCTTCGCCGTTGCTGCCAAAAATGGTTCCCGGCGTGATGAAAATATTTTTATCTACAAGTACTTCATCAATAAACGCTTCAGAAGATTTTATGCCTTCCGGAAGTTTGGCCCAAACGAACAGTCCAACGCTTGCTTTATCAAAAGTACAATTCAGTTTTTCGGCAAGTTGGAATATTAAATTTCTTCTTTTGGTATAAATCTCATTTTGTTTTTCGAACCAATCTGTTCCCAATTTTAATGCTTCAATGGCACCTTTTTGAATGCCGTAAAACATACCGCTGTCCATATTGCTTTTTACTTTCAATACCGCATCAATTAAAGTAGCGTTCCCCATAACCATCCCCACACGCCAACCGGCCATATTGTAAGTTTTTGACAAGGAATTTAACTCTAAAGCAATGTCTTTGGCTCCCTCTATTTGCAAAATTGACAATGGGTTTTTATTCAAAACAAAACTGTACGGATTGTCGTTTATGATTAAAATACGATGTTTTTTACCAAAAGCGATTAGTTGTTCAAACAGCTCTAAAGTCCCGTTAGCGCCTGTCGGCATGTGCGGATAAGAAACCCACATTAGTTTAACTTTTGATAAATCTTGTTGCTCTAATTTTTCAAAATCCGGTTGCCAATTAGTACTTTCCTTTAAATCGTAAAACACGGCTTTGGCCTGAACCAATTCGGTTACCGAAGCATACGTAGGATAGCCCGGATTCGGAATTAAGACTTCATCTCCTTCATTTAAAAAAGCCAACGAAATGTGCATAATCCCTTCTTTGGAACCAATCAACGGGAGAATCTCAGTATTGAAATCCAAACGCACCTGAAAATGATTTTGGTAAAAATCAGCCATGCCTTTTCGCAATTCCGGTAAGCCTTGATAGCTTTGGTATTCGTGGGCTTTGTCATCAAACATGGCTTTACTCATCGCTTCTATTACGGTTGTATCAGGGGTCAAATCGGGGCTACCAATACCCATATTGATAACGGGTTTCCCTACCGAAATCATTTGGCGCACTTCACGCAATTTTCGCGAGAAGTAATATTCCTGAACGCTGGCTAAACGGTTGGCTGTTGTTATCATTGTTTTGCATTTTTATATTCGCCCAATACTTTGAAATGATTGGTCATTATGGCTAAAATTTTCATTGCTTTTTCGTAGTGTTTGTACTTTTCGAAAACTACATCCACAAAAAACGAATACTGAAAAGGAGTTTCAATAATCGGCATCGACTGGATTTTGGTCAAGTTTAATTTGCAATTCGTCATTACGTTTAACACTGTGGCCAAGCTTCCCGGCGTATCATCCAACTCAAATTTTAACGAGGCTTTGTTAATTTCATCTTTGGCTACTTGACTCTCTTTTTTACTGATGATAAAAAAGCGAGTCATGTTGTTGTTTACCGTTTGAATTTCGGAAGCAATAATGGTTAAATCATACATACTGGCGGCCACTTTACTACCAATAGCCGCAATCCCTTTTATCTGGTTTTGATGAATTCTGCGGGCGGTTTCAGCCGTATCTTTATCTTCCACCAATTTGATTTTCGGGTATTTTTTCAAAAAATCCATGCATTGCAAAAGGGCCATCGGATGAGAATGCACTTCCTGAATTTCGTCTAATTGTTGTCCGTTCAACACCATTAAATTCTGAATAATATCTAAATAATATTCGCCAATAATATGGAACTCATTTTTGTCAATCAAAGCGTAATTCGGAATAATGGAACCCGCAATAGAATTCTCAATCGCCATCACCGCCAACTGGGCTTTGTCACTCAGCAAGCTATCCGTAAGTGCTTCAAACGACAAGCATTCGTCAATTTTCACATTTTTCTGAAAATACTCGAGCGCCACCTGATGATGAAACGAACCTTTGATTCCTTGTATTGCAATTCTCTCTTCCATTATAGTCAAAAAAAAAAATCCCGATTTTCATCGGGATTGTATCTTTAGTTTATTGATTTTAGTTTTAAATCACTACACGACAACCCCGCTTCTATCCCAGAAGAAATAAAAAGAATTGTTATAATATGTAGCGTTTGATAACATAACTGTGCTTTGTTGTTTGGCTAAAATAAAAAAATAAAGTGTAGGTTTTACACAAACGAAATAAAAAATTTAAGGCAACGTTTTCGTAACTATAGATGATTTACATTTTTTCAAGTCGGGCAGGCGTATCTTTCCCGCTGATAATAGATTGCGAACTGATGGCGATGGCTTTGATGATTTCGGTCATGTTGTCTAAGTCTAAAGTCGAAACCTCATCAGTCACTTTGTGGTAATTGGCTTCCGAATCCATTTTGGAAGTTGAAATCGTATGTGCCGGCACCCCCAAAGCGGCCAAACGCGCGTTATCCGAACGGTAAAAAAGATGCTCCTGCGGATAAGGATCGGCATAGAAGGTAAAGTTAGTGCCCTTTAAATTCTTTTGCAAAATGGTTCCGAAATCTGATTTTTCAAAGCCGGTGATGTATGCCGAATTTTTATTCCATTTGCTTTGGGTTCCTATCATTTCAATATTGAACATCGCTACTACTTTATCGGGATTGATGTTTTCTGAAAAATAAGATGAGCCATAGCCGCCTACCTCTTCACCGGTAAATGCGACGAAAATAATGGTTCGTTCGTTTTTATTCAATACTTTAAAATACTTTGCCAAAGTGATTATAGCCGTTACGCCCGAGGCATCATCATTGGCTCCGTTGTATATGGTATCATCACCGCTTTTCTTCATCCCTAAATGATCAAAATGAGCTGAAAAAACTACATATTCTTCCGGTTTTGATTTTCCTTTTAACACTCCGATGACATTATTGGCGGGTTTTCCGGCTTCAATAAATTCTTGACGGTAATTTTTTAAATCACCATAATATGAAAGTCCTGTAATCTTAAATTCGGTTTCAATAAAAGAGGAAGCCAACTCAATTCCTTCCGAGAAAACTTTTCGACCTTCCATTTTGTCGGATGCTAATTCGGTTTCAATTCGGGTTATGTCTTCTTTTTGAATTTTTGGATTTAGTTGAGCTTGCGCTAAAAGACCGTAAGAGAGAAAAATTAAAAGATACTTTTTCATAATCGTTTTATTTAATCGTAAATATAAGAATCAAATTCCTAATTAAAAAGAAAGTTAATCTGCGCACAAAAACCAAAAATGAAGCTAATTTCTATTTACATTTGCGACAAATAGTTAGTTCATGTCGATAGAAGTTCAAAATATCTCCAAAAGCTATGGTGCTCAAAAGGCACTGGACAGTGTTTCTTTTTCCATCAAAAAAGGAGAAATCGTAGGTTTCTTGGGGCCGAATGGGGCCGGAAAATCAACCTTAATGAAAATACTGACCACCTTTATCAACTCCGATGAAGGAACAGCAACCGTAAATGGCAACGATGTAAACGAAGCGCAATTGTTGGTACAAAAATCAGTGGGGTATTTACCGGAACACAATCCGTTGTACTTGGATTTATACGTTCGCGAGTATTTGGCTTTTAATGCAGATGTTTATAAAGTAGACAAATTGCGTATTGAGGAAGTAATTCAACTAACCGGATTAACGCCGGAAAGTCATAAAAAAATTGGGCAACTATCAAAAGGATACCGTCAAAGAGTAGGTTTGGCCACTGCCTTGTTACACAATCCGGATGTGCTGATTTTAGACGAACCTACCACCGGATTAGATCCCAATCAATTGGTTGAAATCAGAAATGTGATTAAAAATGTGGGGAAAGACAAAACAGTTTTCTTATCTACTCACATTATGCAGGAAGTAGAAGCCATTTGCGACCGAGTGATTATTATTGATAACGGAAAAATTGTTACCGATAAAAAACTTGACAAACTGGTTACGGAAGAAAAAGAACAAATCATTGAAGTCGAATTTGACAAATCCATTGCTGCTGATTTGTTAGCCAATCTGCCTAATATCAAAACGTATAAAAACACGACTGATAATCTTTGGTTACTGACCTTTACTTCGGAGGACGATATGCGCCCAACCCTATTTGACTTTGCGCATGACAATGGCTTGAAAACACTGCAAATCAGTTTGAAAAATAAAAATCTGGAGCAAATTTTCAGAGAAAAAACTAAGAAATAAAGAAGTCCCGAAGCATCGGGATTTTTTTATGGATATACTACACTTCCGTAGAAAAGCGTCTGTAAATCAACTATAGGCGGAACGTTTTTCAGGACAAGATTTCCTGTACTGTTTAATAGTCCCGTGATACTTTGTACCGGATGTACTATCATATCATTAGAGCCACGATGGTATACCGTGATGTCTTGAGTAATTAAATTTGCCGCCTCGATTCTGCCATCACCAAAATAAAAATTGAAATTAGCGGTACCCATTTGTCCCGAAAGATAAAAACGGGAAACATTATTGTTGTTAATCGTCAATGTTCCAGTGCTATTCAATGTCATAATAAAATCACCCGTTCCGGCACCGGATTCGCCATCGGCATCTTTATCAAAGGAGAACAGAGTCAGATTATCAAAACCCAACACGCCATTGGAACTGATATTTCGGTCTGTTTTTGAATAGATTTCTTCCAGTGTTGGCGTAGTAATTAAAATTTTGGTTTTGCCATAAGCTCGCACCCAATTGCAACTGGTTTCATCTTTAAAAACCAATTGGTCTCCATATTGCTTGACTTCAACATTATCAATAAAATTAGCTCCGGCTTCGATCTGTACTTTCGTTTCCGGGCCTTGCGTAATCACTACTTCAATGCCTCTATAGACTTTAATTTTCTTAAATGGCAACACCTCAACATCCTTTAGCACCGTAGCGCCACTACTTTCAATGCAATCGCTTGGCTTTTCACACGAGTTGAAAAGTAAAATTAGAACTATGAGTGTCAATATCTTTTTCATCTTTTTCTTTTATAATCTAACCCCAACACCAAATTCTAAAGCCTCAGCTAAAAACAAGTGCGTTTTAACAGCAAAGCTTGTAAAAATTTTATCGGTAACATAATATTTAATTCCAACACGGTCATAAATAGCAATGTCTTTTTTAAACGGCTGGTAAACATAATATCCCAATTGCGCTTCGAGCGAAACCCTATTGATAAACAATTCATGCCCCACAAAAACCCCGACACGCTTGTAATCGGTATTCGGGTCAATGTTTTTCTCCGGATAAGCTACCGCGAAATATTTGATATAATCTTTAAATGAATTTGTCAGAAACAATTCGGTTCCCAACTGCAAAGCCGATTTGCGGTTCAGGCGTTTATCCGCATAAAAACCTATATGATAAAACGGTCGCTGACCACTTCCTATAATCGGACTTTCATTGATTCCGGTTCGTAAAACAAAATTGTATTTTATAGGTTCGCGGTATGATTTTTTGACCCCGGTAGTATCATTCACTATCGCTTTTTCATCATTAAAATTATAATTCACCCCTAAATTCAGCGAATAAGTATTGATTCCACTGTTGGGCGACCTCACTCTACCGTTCGAATAATGCGCAAAAAACAGTCCGGCATGAAACCCTATATTTTTAAATAGCGTCTGATTCGTATACGTCAAACCAAAATTGGTATTATCCAAAATCTTGGTTCCAAAAGCCTTATTCTTGCTGTTGGTTTCTTTATCATACGGATTGGTCGTCATCGCAAATCCTTGCGCCAGTTGCAATTGCAACCTTCTTTTCCAAAAATAAAAATTGTAAAAACCACCAACAGCATAAGCCGAGCCTAAAGGTTCGCTCTTAAAATCCTGATATAAAAAATAGGTTCCGTAATCGGGAAAATTAAACGCTTTTTGCCACTCTTTTCGGCCATGAGTTTTGACCAAAAAACGCACCATCAATCCTTCCGGATGTCCGTTAATTAAGTGATACATATCTTCTTTGTGCGGTAAAACATTCCCTCGCAAGGCTGACACCTCTATGGCATAAGTATCCTTTTGCTGCGCCAAAGCAAGGCCTGAAACCAATAAAAGAAAACAGTAAAAATGTTTCATGCTAAAAGTTAAAAACGCACAAATATAACGGAATATCTTAAGGAGCGAAGGGTTCGGGCATTTTTAACATCCATGTTCCCGCTGTCCGCACTACAAGGTAGTTGCTCCCATCGGGGCTAGTTAGGAATGCTCTTTTGCCAAAGTTAAAACACCTGTGAAGCAATTGCCTTAATATTCGCTGCTTTTCCCATCGAGTAATAATGCAAAACCGGTATTCCTGCAGCTACTAACTCTTTACTTTGTTGGGTACACCACTCAATTCCTATTTCTTTTACATGGTCGTTGTCTTTGGCTTTTACCACAGCCATAATTAAATCATCAGGCAATTCTATACTGAATCGGTGGGGAATTAAGTTCAGTTGTTTTTTAGTCGCTATAGGTTTCAATCCCGGTATAATTGGTACTGTTATGCCGGCTGTTCTGCATTTTTCTACAAAATCAAAGAATTTCTGATTGTCAAAAAACATCTGAGTAATAATGTAATCGGCACCATTTTTTATTTTTTGTTTCAGAAAATGGATGTCGCTGTCCAAGCTCGGAGCCTCCATGTGTTTCTCAGGATAACCGGCCACACCCACACAAAAATTAGTCTTAGCCGAATTCTTCAAATCTTCATCCAAGTAAATTCCGTTATTCAGATTACTGATTTGAGTAACCAATTCAGTCGCGTATTCATTCCCTTCTTTTTCCGGATGAAAATAGGTTTCGGTTTTTAAAGCATCGCCTCGTAAAGCCACAACATTATCAATTCCTAAAAAATCCAAATCAATCAAAAGGTTCTCGGTGTCTTCTTTGGTAAAACCACCACACAAGATATGCGGAATAGCATCTACATTATATTTATTCTGAATACCGGCACAAATTCCCACCGTTCCCGGACGTTTCTTAACGATTTTCTTTTGTAACAACCCATTGGGTAATTCTTTGTATTCGTATTCCTCTCTGTGATAAGTCACATCAATAAATGGCGGATTGAACTCCATCAACGGATCAATACTGTCAAAAATCGACTGAATGTTTTGCCCTTTCAAAGGCGGTAAAATCTCAAAGGAGAACAATGGTTTTCCTTTAGCGTTTTCTATATGTTGGGTTACTTTCATTCCTAGTTATAAGTTATGAATTATGAGTTATGAGTTGGTTAATCGGCAATATTTGGTGAAAGCCATTTGTTGGCTGTTTCTGTTGAAATTCCTCTTCTTTTGGCATAATCTTCTACTTGGTCATTCTTGATTTTTCCTAAGCCAAAATACTTGCTTTCCGGGTTCGCAAAATAATAGCCCGAAACCGAAGAAGCCGGCCACATTGCCATACTTTCAGTTAGCTTCACGCCTATTTCCAGTTCTACATTCAACAGTTTCCAAATGGTGGGTTTTTCTAAATGGTCAGGACAAGCAGGATAACCCGGAGCCGGGCGGATGCCTTTGTATTCTTCGTCAATCAAATCTTGATTGGTCAAACTTTCCTCGGACGCATAGCCCCAAATCTCTTTACGGACTTTTAAATGCAAATACTCAGCAAAAGCTTCTGCTAATCTATCACCAAGGGCTTTTACTAAAATCGAGTTGTAATCGTCTAATTGTTTTTCGAATTCGGCTGCTTTTTCCTCTACGCCAAATCCGGTAGCAACACAAAAACAACCAATATAATCTTGCTTTCCGCTTGCTTTTGGTGCAATAAAATCAGCTAACGCGATGTTTGGTGCTCCCGCTGTTTTTTGTGATTGTTGTCGCAAAGTCAGAAACTTATGATTAGTTCCTTCAATTTCAATATCATCATCATTGACCGTATTCGCTGGAAAAATTCCAAGAATTCCTTTCGCTGTTAACCATTTCTCGGAAACTATTTGGTTGAGCATTTTTTGGGCATCGGCGAATAAAGTAGTGGCTTGTTCCCCTACTACCTCATCCGTCAAAATCGCCGGATATTTTCCATACAGTTCCCACGAACTGAAGAAGGGTGTCCAGTCGATGAAATCAACTAGTTCAGATAATTCAACATCAATGGTTTTTGTTCCGATGAAATTTGGTTTAACCGGTGTGAAATTATTCCAATCTAATTGTAATTTATTCTTTCTTGCATCCTCAATTGAAAGGTAATTTTTATCTCGACTTCGACTTAAATAGCCTTCCCGGAGTTTGTCGTATTCGGCCCGAACGGTTTGAGCATAAGCTATTTTAGTTTCTGCTTGAAGCAAATTACTGGCTACGGTTACCGCACGCGAAGCATCGTTTACGTGAACCACCGTTTCTTTATATTCCGGTGCAATTTTCACAGCCGTATGCGCTCTAGAAGTCGTAGCTCCGCCTATCATGACCGGAATTTTGATGTTGAGTTTGTCCATTTCTTTGGCCAAATACACCATTTCATCCAGCGAAGGCGTAATCAATCCGCTCAACCCAATGATATCGACATTTTCGCGAACAGCCGCTTCAATGATTTTTTCCGGTGGCACCATTACGCCCAAATCGATGATTTCAAAATTGTTGCAGGCCAATACTACGGCTACTATATTTTTGCCGATGTCGTGCACATCTCCTTTTACGGTGGCCATCAAAACCTTTCCGGCGGAGGATGATTTCCCGTCTTTAGAAGCTTCTATATATGGTAGCAAATAGGCCACGGCTTTCTTCATTACACGGGCTGATTTTACCACTTGAGGCAAAAACATTTTCCCGCTTCCGAATAAATCACCCACCACATTCATCCCGGCCATCAAATTGATTTCGATAACTTCAATGGGTTTGGAGGCTACTTGTCTTGCTTCTTCAACATCTATTTCTATAAATTCGTCAATTCCTTTCACTAACGAATGGGTTAATCGGTCTTGTACCGAACCACTGCGCCATTCTTGAATCGCTTTTTCGTTGGTCTTGAAATCGCCTTTGAAGCTTTCGGCTAAATCCAATAATCTTTCTGTGGCATCTTCTCTTCTATTTAGCAAAACATCTTCTACATGTTCCAATAAGATTGGATCGATTTCATCATAAATCTCCAACATTTCCGGATTCACAATTCCCATCGTCATGCCGTTTTTAATCGCGTGGTATAAGAACGCCGAATGCATGGCTTCCCGTACTTTGTCATTCCCACGAAATGAAAACGACACATTACTCACCCCACCGGAAACACCGGCATAAGGCAAGTTTTCGCGAATCCATTTGGTGGCTCTGAAGAAATCTAAGGCGTTTAATTTGTGTTCTTCCATTCCGGTAGCCACCGGGAAAATATTCGGATCAAAGATGATGTCTTCCGCCGGAAAATGCACTTCATTGACTAAGATATCATAACTTCTTTTACAGATTTCAATTCTTCTTTCATAGTTATCAGCCTGACCTTCTTCATCAAAAGCCATAACGATTACTGCGGCACCATATCTTTTAATCAACTTCGCATGATGAATGAAAGCTGCTTTCCCTTCTTTTAAAGAAATGGAATTCACAACCCCTTTACCTTGTACTACCTTCAAACCGGCTTCAATGATTTCCCATTTGGAACTGTCAATCATTACCGGAACTCGAGCAATATCTGGTTCGGCGGCAATCAGGTTGAGGAATTTGGTCATCGCATAAACCCCGTCCAACATTCCTTCATCCATATTGATGTCGATGATTTGTGCTCCGCCTTCCACTTGGTTGCGGGCAATATCGAGTGCTTCTTCGTATTTTTCTTCTTTAATAAGTCGCAAGAATTTACGCGAACCGGTTACGTTGGTGCGTTCTCCTACGTTAATGAAATTAGATTCCGGAGTCACGATAAGCGGCTCTAAACCGGATAGTTTTAAATATTTTGTTGCTTCCGCCATTATATCGTTTCTAAAATATGTCTTGGTTTAAATTCTTTGGCTACTTCAGCGATGGCTTTGATATGTTCCGGAGTTGTACCGCAGCAACCGCCAATGATGTTTACTAAATTATCTTGTAAATACTCTTTGATTAAGGCTTGCATTTCCTGTGGTGTTTGGTCGTATTGCCCGAAAGCATTAGGCAAACCGGCATTAGGATGAGCAGAAATATTTAAGGTTGTATTGTGGGCTAAACGCTTTAAATACGGTTTTAATTGGTCGGCACCAAGAGCACAATTAAATCCTATGCTTAGTAAAGGAATATGGGCAATGGAAATCAAAAAGGCTTCTACTGTTTGCCCGGAAAGGGTTCGTCCTGAAGCATCGGTAATGGTTCCAGAAACCATTACAGGTATGTCTAAATTGCGTTCTTCCTTGACTTCTTCAATAGCGAATAAAGCCGCTTTGGCGTTAAGTGTGTCGAAAATGGTTTCTACTAAAAGTACATCGACTCCACCTTCAATTAAGGCTTCTACTTGTTGTTTGTAGGCTATGCGCAAATCGTCAAAGGTTACCGCTCTGAATCCCGGATCGTTTACATCGGGTGACATGGAAGCAGTTCTGTTGGTTGGTCCGATGGAACCGGCTACGAAACGTGGTCTGTCTGTAAATTCATCGGCTACTTCACGGGCAATTTTGGCGGATTCGTAGTTTAATTCATAAACCAAATCTTCCAAGTGGTAATCGGCCATACCGATTGTGGTTCCTGAGAACGTGTTGGTTTCTACGATATCGGCACCGGCTTGAAAATATAGGCGGTGGACTTGTTTTACTGCTTCGGGTTGGGTGATGGAAAGCAAATCATTATTGCCTTTCAGCGGATGGGGAAAATCCTTAAAGCGTTCACCTCGGAAATCTTCTTCGGAGAAATTGTTGCGTTGCAGCATCGTTCCCATGGCACCGTCGAGGACGAGAATTCTTTCTTTTATGGCGTCTTGAATTGTTGACATATTTTTTTGGGTGTTGTGTCTTGGTTGTCGGTTGTTGAGTAGGCAACTGACTCCAAGAAATCAATACATTTTACTTTTTAGCCCCGATTGACGCGACTGCCATGCAGTGCAAAAAGCGGGAATAGGGACTGCTGCAATTGCGCAAGCCATTCGCTCTTAAAAATTATAAATATGTTATCGTGAAAGTGAGAAAAATTCTCGGGTTATCTGCTCTCAAGTAATTTGAGATAGAATGTAGCACCTTCTTTTGGCAAAGGGTTGCTAAGCTTTCATCGGGTCTATTCCCTCCGGCTTTCGTGATAACAAACAATACGTTTATGAACGGTGCAAAGTAACATCATAGATTTTGGATTTGCAAGTCTTTTGAAAAAATAAAAACCTACAACGTTGTAGTGCTGTAGGTTTTTAGCGTTAGAGCCAAACGGCTTCTTTGATTTTAATTTTTTCGGCGATTTTGAGAATATCAGTCAAAACGCCACGAGCGGTAACTTGTTTCCCTGCGCCAGCTCCCTGGATGACAATTGGGATTTCGCCATAGGATTTGGTGTAAATTTCAATCAGGTTATCGGCGCCTTTGAGTTGACCCAATGCGGAACTTTTTGGAACTGAAATCAGTTTGACTTCCAATTCTTTTTTGATCACATCAAATTCACCTACATAACGCAAAACATGGTTTTCGGCTTGCGTGATTTTGGCAATTTGAAACGGTTTGTCAAAAAGCAATTTATTTACTGAATATTCTGCTTTGGTATTCTTTTCATTCAGATTGGGAAGCAAAAGGGTTTCTATTTTTATACCTGAAAACTCAAACTCTTGCTCTATTTCGCGAGCCAGAATCAATAATTTTCGGGCCACATCGTTTCCGGATAAATCTTCTCGGGAGTCGGGCTCCGTGTATCCTTTCTTCTCCGCATCGGCAAGAATAGTAGAAAACGGAATGTCTTCGGAAGAAAATCGATTAAAAATATAACTCAGCGAGCCGGAGAATACGCCTCGAATTTTGGTGATTTCTTCACCCGAAAAGTGTAAGTCGTTGATGGTTTGGACTACTGGTAAACCGGCACCTACATTGGTTTCATACAGAAAGGATTTGTCAAATTTTTTGAGGTTCCTTCGGAGTTCTTTGTAGAAGTCGATGTGCTGAGTATTTGCTTTTTTGTTGGCAGCAACTATATCGAACCCGTTTTGAATGAGTGGGATATAGCTTTTAATCAATTCGGAACTGGCGGTGGCATCCACAGCAATCAGGTTTTCCAATTGTTGCTCTTGAACGTATTCAATGATGTCATCGATTCGGAATGGAATAGCTGATTGGGCGAAGTTGGCTTCCCATTTGTTTTTGACGCCCTCTTTTTCAAAAAAAGCCAAAGTGGAATTGGTGATGATGGGAAAACGCAGCTCAATATTTCTTTTTTTAAGAAAGAATTGTTGGCTTTCGATTACCTGATTGATTAAAGTGCTTCCGACATTTCCGATGCCGAAAAGGATGACATTGACTCTAAGCGCTGACATAATTATGTTGATTTTGTTTGTTAAAAATAGGTTCTAAAATTTGAGCTAGCTGTTCGAATTCTATCAAAAAAGCATCGTGTCCGTGGATGGATTGGATTTCGTGATAAAAGACATTTTCTTTTACGGTTTGCAATTGCCGGTGCGTTTCGCGGTTTTCCTCGGGAATAAAAAAATAATCCGTGTCAACAGCCACCACATGAATATGAGCTTGGATTGTTTGGGCAACAGTCAAAAATTCTTTTCGGTTACGAGTGATGTCATTTGTTTTCAGTAAATGATTCATCAATTTATAAGCCGATAAACGAAAGCGGTTTTTGAGTTTGAACCCATGAGTAATCAGCCAATTTTCGATTTGAAAGATGGACAAGTTGTTGAACTTATTCCTTTGAAACCGTTGGTTGATGGATTGTGGTGTTCGGTACAAAAGCATTGCATGCAATCGGGCATCAGCAATCGGATCGTCAGAATTGTTGAGAATTTGGTCTTGAATCAACACATTGGCAATGACCCAATCGGTGGCTTTCCAATCGGTGGCGATGGGAATTAAATGCTCGATTTTGTTGGGTTGTAAAACAGCCATTTCCCAGGCTACGGCTCCGCCCAAACTCCCTCCTATTACAGCAAAAACTTTTTTGATGTTTAAAAACTGCAGGCCTTCCCAAAAAATTCGCGCTACATCTCGAATGGTAAAATCCTGATAATTGGAAATTAAATTCCCAAAATTATTATCATATCCATTTCCCGGAATATTAAAGGCTATAACGGTAAAGTAAGTAGTGTCGATGATTTTATGGTCACCTATCAAATCATTCCACCAGCCGTTTTCTCCGGTCACCGTGGAGTTTCCGGTTAAAGCATGATTTACCACCACCACCGGAGCTGTGCCGATGGGCTTCCCAAAAGTTTGATAAAACAACGAAAGATAAGGACGTTGCTTCCCGTTTTCTAAATCAAAAGTAAACAGGTCTATTTTTTCTAAATTTTTCATTTTTATTTTTTTTAAAAGACTGCCTCCAACCTTGAAACTGCAGACAGTCTTAGCAAACAAAACCTAACCTATAGTTTTATTTTTCAGTATTAGGCGACTGCTGAGGATTCATATTCCTTGAACAACACTACGGAAACCGGAGTTGGATTGGCCAAATTATCCTGAACCGGACAGCGATTTTCAACAGCGATTAACCAATCTTTTAATTGCTCTAAAGTAGCATCGGATGTTGGTTTAACTACTACTTCAACCGATTTGAAACCCGCTCTTTCATAGCTGATTTTCCCCTGATACTTATCTAAACTTAGGGTTCCTGAAATTTCTATTTGAAGTGATTTTAAAACAATACCCTGTTCTTTAGCTACCAATTCCCCAACAGCATTAATGCAACCGGCATAACCTGCCAGAATTTATTCTATCGGACTGGGGCCTTCCAGTTCCGGGAATTGTTCGTTTTTACTGATTCGGATATCGAAGCTTTGGGCTTTAACTACGAACTGATTATTGTCTTTAACGTAACCTAATACGGTTACTGTTTTTGTGCTCATGATTTATACGGTTTGTGGGGATTTAATGGTAGTGAATACCGCTTGTAAATCGGCTTTCAAATCGTCGATGTTTTCTAAACCAACTGACAAACGAATCAGGTCTTTGGTTACTCCGGCCGCTTCTTGTTCGGCATCAGACAACTGTTGATGGGTGGTACTGGCGGGATGGATGATTAACGATTTAGTGTCACCGATGTTGGCTAACAGTGAAAATAATTTGGTGTTGTCAGCTACTTTCTTAGCAGCTTCGAATCCTCCTTTTAATCCGAATGTTACGATACCGCTTTTGCCTTCCGGTAAATATTCATCGGCTAAAGTTTTGTATTCTGAAGTTGCCAATCCCGGATAATTTACCCAGGCAACCTGCTCCTGTTTTTCTAACCATTGCGCTAAATCCAAAGCATTTTCGCTGTGTTTTTTGATTCGAATTTCCAAAGTCTCTAACCCTTGAATGGTTTGAAACGCGTTGAACGGACTTAATGCCGCACCGAAATCACGCAATCCTTCAATTCTCACTTTGGCAATGAAAGAAGCCGCGCCCAGAGCTTCATAGTATTTCAGTCCGTGATATCCCGCTGATGGTTCTGTGAATTCCGGGAATTTACCGTTGCTCCAATCAAAGTTCCCGGCATCGATGATGACACCGCCCAGCGACGTTCCGTTTCCGGAAATGTACTTGGTTAACGAGTGAATTACAATGTCGGCTCCATGCTGAATTGGGTTTAGCAAAAAAGGAGTTGCAACGGTATTATCAACAATGAAAGGCACTTTGAATCCTTTTGCTTCTGCGGAAATGGCTTTCAAATCGAGTACATCCAACTTTGGATTTCCAAGGCTTTCGACAAAGAAGGCTCTGGTGTTTTCCTGTGCGGCTTTGGTAAAGTTTTCCGGATTTGATGGATCAACGAAAGTGGTCGTAATCCCTAATCTTGGTAAAGTTACTTTCAGCAAATTGTAAGTTCCTCCGTAAAGACTGTTTGAAGCTACGATGTGGTCACCCGATTTTAGTAAAACCAATAATGCGGTGGCGATGGCTGACGTTCCTGAAGCGGTCACTACAGCTCCGATTCCACCTTCCAAGGCGGCTAAGCGTTGTTCCAAAATGTCGTTAGTTGGATTGTTCAATCGAGTGTAAATGAATCCTGCTTCGGCCAAACCAAAAAGATTAGCGGCATGGTCTGAATTGTTGAATACATACGAAGTGGTTTGGTAAATCGGAACGGCTCTGGTTCCTGCATTTTTAGTAACGTCGTGTCCTGCGTGCAACGCGTTGGTTGCAAATTTTTGTGTGCTCATGGTGTTTAAATTTAAATGTTAGTATGAATAATTTTAAGTGTTTACGAATGTTTGGGCATAAAAAAGTCCCTTTGGATGGCTTACCAAAAGGACTTTAAGAATTGAGCAATAACTACGATTACGTCTTCCGCTTTTGGTTATAGGATATGGTGATGCAACACATCATCATGTGCATCATCGTGCGGTTCATCATCATATTTTTTACTGCTAGGCTCATTATTTTGTTTTTATTTTATTGCTTTTAGAATTTTATTTTTATTGCGGATTACTTCAGTTTGTCAAAAATATATCCTGCCTTTTTTGCCCCCCAAACCTGTTTTCCCTCTTTGTCAAATCCTTGATCCCAAGACAGAATCTGATTTTCCAGAACGGTAACTTTGGACGTGGCGTAATTAGCCCCTCTCAATTCACTAGAACATGTTTTAATTCCGGTTTGTCCGGTAAATTTATTTTTACCAAGACGTTTCAACACCACTTCACATCCTTTTTTTTGTTCGATATCATTTTCCGTTAGGGCATCAAAAGTTTCCGGCGTATTCCATTTACCAATCCAATCTTTTTCGTTTTTCAAAGTATAGATTTCGCTAATAAACTCATCTCCATTTTGAACCAATTTGTAAATTCTTACTCTGTATGGCTTGTCTTGTTTTTTGAAAATAGCTTGTTCAACATACAAATAGTGCCCTTTATTTTTCCAGATGGGAACCATACGAAGCGAAATGTTGAAATACGTGGTATCAGTTACTGATTGTTTTTCCGAAGAATAATGACCTTGCATGATAGTTACCAATTCATTTAAATATTTTTCGCTTTTGCTCTTTTTGGATTGTGCATTGCTTGTAAAGAAGCTGAACGAAATAAGTAGCAGTAAAAGGATGTTTTTTTTCATTTTGATTTGTTGTTTTAAGTTTATTGGTTTTTGCTTTAAATAAAAAAACCTCTGCGTTTTGGCAGAGGTTCGATTGTATCTATTTTAAAAAATTTAAAATTATGCAATAGTGTGCTCTGCGGAATCTTCCGACATCATACGACACATATGGCACATTGTAAATTTCATTTTTTGTTGTTATTGGATGAAGCAAACTTCTGAATGTTTTTTGAATTGACCAAACGAAATTTGAAAAATTAACATTTGAAGTTTGTTTATATATATTTAAATACTACGTATTTAGAATTTTGAATGAATCATAAAAAAAATAAAAAAAGTAAAATTGTTTTTTGTATTCTAAATAGTCTTTATACATTTGCAACCGAAAAATGAGAGGAAAAATTTGAACTGATTGCAACCTCGTTAAAAAATGCTAAAGCAGAAACTCTCCTTTAGCTTTACCGGCAATTTTCAGTTTTTCTTCATTACAATTAATATTAAATTAAACTATAATTATGGCTTATTTATTTACGTCGGAGTCAGTTAGTGAAGGACATCCAGACAAAGTTGCAGACCAAATTTCAGATGCGTTAATTGACAATTTCTTAGCCTTTGACCCTGAGTCAAAAGTAGCTTGCGAAACCTTGGTAACAACGGGTCAGGTAATTTTGGCCGGCGAAGTAAAATCGAATACCTATCTTGATGTGCAGCAAATTGCCAGAGAAGTAATCCGTAAAATCGGATATACTAAAAGCGAATACATGTTTGAAGCTGATTCGTGTGGTGTTTTATCTGCCATTCATGAGCAATCAGCTGATATCAATCAAGGAGTTGACAGAGCCAGCAAAGAAGAGCAAGGAGCCGGTGACCAAGGAATGATGTTTGGGTATGCTACCAATGAAACTGAAAACTACATGCCATTAGCTTTAGATTTATCTCATGCGTTATTGATTGAATTGGCTAACTTAAGAAGAGAAAACAACGAAATTAAATACTTACGCCCTGATGCTAAATCTCAGGTGACTTTAGAGTATTCTGATGACAACAAACCGGTAAGAATTGATGCCATTGTAATTTCAACACAACATGATGATTTTGCTGCAGAAGCTGAAATGTTGGCTAAAATTAAAAGTGATTTGATTTCGATTTTGATTCCGAGAATTAAAGCCAAATATCCTCAATACGCCCATTTATTCAATAACGATATTACGTATCATATAAACCCAACCGGAAAATTCGTAATCGGCGGTCCTCACGGAGACACCGGATTAACAGGAAGAAAAATCATCGTTGATACGTATGGCGGAAAAGGAGCTCACGGGGGTGGTGCTTTCTCAGGAAAAGACCCATCAAAAGTAGATCGTTCAGCGGCTTATGCAACCCGTCACATTGCTAAAAACTTAGTAGCTGCCGGATTGTGTGATGAAGTTTTGGTACAAGTTTCTTATGCGATTGGAGTGGCAAAACCAACTTCTATCAATGTGGTTACTTACGGAACTTCTAAAGTAAATTTAACCGACGGTGAAATCAGTAAAGTGGTTGAGAATGTATTTGATATGAGGCCTTACTTTATTGAGCAACGTTTGAAATTGAGAAACCCAATCTACAGCGAAACCGCAGCTTACGGACACATGGGACGTAAACCGGAAACGGTTACTAAAACTTTCCAATTGCCAAATGGCGCTCCGAAAACAGTATCGGTAGAGTTATTTACTTGGGAGAAATTAGACTTCGTTGACAAAGTAAAAGCAGCTTTTGGATTATAAAATTCCCAAAGCATTTAGTTATAAAAAATCCCGCAATTGCGGGATTTTTTGTTGCTATAAATTATACTTTAAACTGAACATCACATAGCGCGGTTGCACACGGTATTGCGATGTTCGGGTGGTGAATTGCGAGAAGCTGTCGTCATTAAGCGAAGTGGTATTCAGCAAGTTGGTTGCTGAAATTTTATACTCCCATTTGCTGTCTTTGGTCTTTTGATAAATCAAACTGGCAGATAGGAAATCGTATTCATTTTCGACTGATTTGTCGTTATTGTAATAGTGATAAAACTCATACTCGGTTACGAATGAAAAGCTTTTTAAGAAGAAATAATCCAACGTTATTGTGGGCTTGTCTGTAAAAAAAGTATCTGTCGGATAATCATTCACCGTATAACTGTAACCTAATTCAATGTTAGGCCATTGCTTAAAATTGGTCGAAGCTTTTAAACTGTAGGTTTGACTAAAACTCTCATTCGTTATCAGTACATCTTGTAATGTATTTCTATCGATTTGAATATTATTATACTTGGCCCAATTCAAACTGGCACTTAAAGAAGCTTTATAATATTTGAAAAAAGAACGACCATAATTCCCATAAAATGTCAAAGTTTCATCAGCAAACGAAGAATTATACGGAGATGAAACTTGGTTTACATTATCAAAAAAAGCTCTCGTTTTCACGGCATCAACTGTACGATTATAACTGGCAAATGCCGAAATATTCTCAAAGTTGAACATGTTGTATTTGAAATACCGCAGAGAATGAGATTGCTGAATGGCATTTTCAAGCGTTCGGTTACCGGCAGACAAACTGTTGTAGCTGTTGATAATAAACCCTTGCGCCAACCTAGTAATATCACTAAAATTATTAGTAAACGAAAAATTATACGTTAGTGTTTCCGCTTTTTTGATTTGGTAAATGGCTAAGAAATCAGGCAACAATCTCGTGAAGTTTTGGGTGTAGTTTGTTCCTAATTGTTCATTGTTTAAAGCATAGGTATGCAAGCTTACTCCAGGGGTAAAGGTAAATTTCCCGCTTAAAATTTTGTAATGCAATCCCAGGAAAGCATCGTTAAAGCGGTAATTAACGTCATTCGTATTAGAGGGAGTATTCAACTCATTAACCGTTTCGTTGTCCATAATCTGATACATACCGGAATTGAAATTCTGATGCGAGAAGGTATTCCCCAAAGTAATATTGATGTTGCTTTTTGGCGTCACCATGTAGTAGTAATCCAATTTCGTATCAATTTTATTGGTTTTCACAAAACGATTTTGATTCAAATTGGTTCTGTTTTGTGAAGGATCATAGCCCAAAACATTATTCGCCGGTGGCGGCGCTAACGGATTAACAAAAGGATCGGAAGCTAAATCAGCGTTATAAAACGGATTTTCATCTTGGTATAAATGCTGCATTTCCAAAGCAAAAACATTTTTCTCGGAAGCTGTGTAGTAAAAACTCAGGTTCTGATTGACTGAAACGGGATCTTGCTTTTTCTTGGTAAAAATATTTTCGGTAGATGAGTTATTGCTCTCATCAATGGCTTCTCTCAAAAGGAAATTGTCCTCATCTTGCTTAGAAAATTTCGCCAAAACATCATAATCAAACTGGAAATTGGCATTCGGTTTATAACTTGAACTTAGTTTAAACAATCCTAAATTATTTTTTTGATGGGCTACTTCAGCTCTGTTTTCGGTTGAGGCTACTTCGCTGGAATTTTCATTCAAATAATTCGTTGTGGATTTAGTTTCTAAATCTGTTTTAGAAGCTGAAAGAATGGCAAAACCACTAAGATTCCAGGATTTGGTTGGATTATAGGAAAAATTGGTAGCCCCAAAATCAGTTTCAATTGCTTTGGCTCGGTTATTTCGCAACAACGAAATACCCAAATCATTAGACGATACATTAAAACTTGAACCGCCTTTGGCCATCATGTTCTTAAAGCCGCCAGTGAATTTGAAATAATCCTGAATCGTCAGCGGCAATTCA
Organism: Flavobacterium phycosphaerae; assembly: GCF_010119235.1. Classification (NCBI taxonomy): domain Bacteria; kingdom Pseudomonadati; phylum Bacteroidota; class Flavobacteriia; order Flavobacteriales; family Flavobacteriaceae; genus Flavobacterium; species Flavobacterium phycosphaerae. The sequence continues at coordinate 570,294 of NZ_JAAATZ010000001.1, forward strand.
CCTATATTATTGGTATTAGTAATGATATTGATGCTGTATTTTGGGCTGTAATAAAACAATTTTGGGCTGATATTATAGCGGTCAAACTTGCTCTCAGGTCGAAAACCGCCGGCAGCCGTAATATCACCAAACCAAAAGTTCTTCTTGCCATCCTTTAGTTTGATGTTCATCGCTACATTATCCTGATTGTTTTCAACCCCTTTTAGTATGGAATTTTCGTTGTAGTTTCTCAAAACTTGCACCTTATCAATGGCATCAGCGGGAATATTTTTGACACCCAATTTGGTATCACCATCAAAAAAATCTTTCCCTTCCACCATTAATTTGGATACTTTTTTACCTTCAACTTCTACCTCACCATCGGCATTGACTTCAACACCGGGCAATTTTTTCAACACGTCTTCGAGCTTTCTTTCAGTTCCGGTTTTGAACGAATCAGCATTATACACTATTGTATCCCCTTTAATGGAAACCGGCATTTCGCGAACGATTTCTACGCCGTCCAATTCAATCCCACCGCTTTCCATAGTGATATTTTGAGTAATATTTTCGGATAGTGTGGCAATGGTAATTTCTTTATTCTTCATACCCAAATAGCTCAGCTTAATGGTATAAGTTGAATTAGGTTTCAAATTGAGTACAAATTTTCCTTTGTCATTTGTTATTGCATAAGCATCCATAGCATTGGTCCCTTGGTTCATGGCCATGATGTTAGCCATTTCTAGTGGTGCCTTTGTATTGTCTTGAATAACTCCTTCGAAACGAATATTTTGCGAAAAAGAGACAGTTGTTAGTAATAAAAAAAAATAGAATAATTTGTTCATGTGGTGGCTTGTATATTGTATGCTTTGGTTTGAAAAATCATGTTCCATTAGCGTTCGAGGCTTTCCATTTTGTCTTTGTGAAAAATATCAAACTCTTCTTGGGTTACCACTCTACCGGTATTAGGAACTCTAATAGGTGTATTTCCCTTATTGCTTAAAGTAACTTTTGAACATAATGTAATAGCAACTTCATCATTAAGTTCCAAGATTAAACCGGGCAATCCCCAATAGCTGGCTGGGCCAACACTAACCGGAATTTCAGGAGTGTACCATGCAATAATCTTTTTATCCTTTGGCTCTTCCTTCGTAAAAAAAGATGTTTTTGCTTGCTGCTTGCTTAAATACTCTTCATATTCCTTCTTGTCCTTTTCTGAAACCGGAATTATAAGTTCTGCCTTATAGCAATTATAATCTCCTATTTTCTTAGTTTCATTTATCAGCTTCCAATCAAGAGGAATTAATTTTTCAACAATTAAAAACTCTTTTCCTAATATATCATCTTCAGTAATTTTTGTTTGGTCTTTGAGATTGATGTACTTTTTCCCTTCGCCCGAGAAACTGATAGTGACACTCACATCATCACTTTCCGGCTTTGGTTTTTCCAAATATTGCTGTTTTTCGTACAATGCTTCTTTTTGGTTAAAAGTCAGAATAAACATTTTTTCAGAAGCTATCTGTAAGGCTTCATTATAGGCTTTTTTCAATTCGGCATCATCGTTTTGCTTAACACCAAAGCCCTTTCCTCCGTTTTTTAAAATGCGTTTGGAGAAATATTCTGCTTTGCCTTGAAATTCTTGGGCATTAAACACTACAGCAGCGAAAATCAACGATAGGAGAATTACTTTTTTCATCGGTCGAAATTAATGTCCAAATCTCATTTGAGTTCTACCGCCCCCTTTTCCGTCGTACATTTGGCGCATCTCTTCCATTTTTTTGACTACGGTTTCATCGTATTCCTTTTGCGAAATCACTTTACCATTGGTTGGCGCTTTGATTTCAACTTTGTCTTTGGCATTCAAAACCACTTTAGAACATAAAATTACCGTTTTGCCGTCATTGACTTCCAAAATCAAACCCGGAAGACCCCAATAAGTTTCCGGTCCTTGGTTCACCGGAATTTCAGGCGTATACCAAGCGGTAATGGTAATTTCTTTAGGCATATCAAAATCATCCATGAAGTTGGTTTTTTTGTCTTTGTCTTCAGTCTTAGTTTCTGATTTTGCAGCATCTTCTTTTTTATTTTCTTCTTTTTTAGGACGGAAATTTCTAAAATCAGACTGGCTAACCGGACGCACTGCTGTTGCTTTGAAGCAGTTGTAACCACCTATAACGCGGGTTTCCGACTCCATTTTCCAGTTTAGTTTTGGCAGCGAATCTTTGACTAGAAATTCTTTCCCCATAAACTCTTTGTCCACCGTATAGCTTTTGTCCTTTACGTTTTTATAGTACGTTCCGCCGCCGCCCATCATTGAAGACATCATTCTAAAGCCGCCTTGTTGCCCGCCGGGAGCATCAAGCTTTTCTTCTTCTTTATAAATAGAAGCCGATTTGTCAAAATTGAGAATGAATGTTTTTTCGAACATTTTTTTCATGCGCTCTTCAATCATTTTCTGCATTTCGGGAGTGATTTCTTTATTGCCTTCAAAACGGGATTTGAAATCAGATGTACTGGTTTTGGATTCATAAACCGCCATGCCCTGAAAATCTTTTTGTGCATTTGAAGTACTAAATACCAAGAGTAATGTGAAAGTTAAAACGATGCTTTTCATTGTAGTTTATTTTGATAGAGCAAATATGACGAATCGTTGCGAAATCTGCTACCAATATTTTGTTAAAATAGTATTTCAGTCTCATTGAAATTAATTTGGTTTACCGTAAATTAGCCTTATGATGAAAAACACGATTTACCTTTTTTTACTACTAACTTGTTCGCTTAGTTTTTGTCAAAAACCAAAACTGAAAACTACTTCTTTGAATTCCGAAGAAATGGAAAATAAGACTTATGTCGGTTTCGATGGTTTGGGCAACAATTATTACATTAAAGACAATGTATTTATCAAACAGGACAACAAACAAAAATGGGAATACAAAAATATAGCCTTAGGAAAAATAACTTCGGTAGATTATATAAACCCGTTGCAAATAGTGGTTTTTTATGAAGATTTCAATACGATTATTACACTGGACAATCAGCTGAATGAAATTCAGAAACTGAATCTTTTTGATATTGACAACAGTATTTTTGCTTCTAAAATCGGCATGGCTTCTAAGAGTCAGTTTTGGATTTACAATGCTTTGACACAGCAGATTTTGTTGTTCAATTATGCTAATAATACTTCCACCACCGTTGGAAATCCGATACAGGAAAGCATCAAATACACCCAGTCTGATTTCAATAATTTTTACTGGATTGATGAAAACAATAATTGGTTTGCTACTGATATTTATGGCAAAGTGACTTTGCTGGCTAACATTCCGCCATGGGAAAAATTGCAGATAATAGATAATGATAAATTGTTGTTTTCCTATGACAATATTCTGTATTGCCTGAATAACAAATCGAAAGTGATTTACGAAATAGAAATTGTTGAGAAATCGTTTCAGAATTTTTATTACAAAGACCAAATTTTAGCTATTTTTACCAACCAACAAATTACCAATTTTAAATTAAAATTACCATAATGCACATAGCGGTAGCAGGAAACATCGGAGCAGGAAAGACAACATTGACCAGATTTTTGGCCAAACATTTCAAGTGGGAACCTCATTTTGAGGATGTAGTTGACAATCCCTATTTGGATGATTTCTACCACCAAATGGAACGTTGGAGTTTTAATTTACAGATTTATTTCTTGAACTCTCGTTTTCGTCAAGTGTTGCAAATTCGCGAAAGCGGTAAAAACATCATTCAGGATCGTACGATTTATGAAGATGCTCACATCTTTGCTCCCAATTTGCATGCAATGGGCTTAATGACTAATCGTGATTTTCAAAATTATACCGATCTTTTTGAATTGATGGAAGGATTAGTGGGCTCCCCGGATTTGTTGATTTATTTAAGAAGTTCGATTCCTAATTTGGTTTCGCAAATTCACAAGCGAGGTCGTGATTATGAAAATACCATTTCGATTGATTATTTAAGTCGATTGAACGAACGCTACGAAGCTTGGATAACCACTTACGACAAAGGAAAGCTGCTTATTATTGATGTTGACAATGTTGATTTTGTCAATAATCCTGAAGATTTAGGAATGATCATCAACCGAATTGACGCTGAGATAAACGGATTGTTTTAGTCCTTTATATATAAAAAGCCCCGCAAATGCGGGGCTTTTTATTTTCAACATTACTCTTTAATTATTTTAAGTGTTTTAGTGGTGGTGCCTTGGCAAACCACAACTTGATACAATCCTGAGGAATATCCCTGTCCTAAAGTGAGATCAGCCATAGCATCCGGTTGGATTGCGGTTCTTTCAATGAGTTTTCCGGTCATGTCATAAACCGCAATGGTTACCCCTTCGTTGTTTGAAGAGTGTAAATCTAAGTTAAAACCATTTTTGTATGGGTTCGGGGAGGCAGTTACCTCAAATAATAAAGCCGCATCCAACTTCGTAATTAGACATTCCTGATAATAAACCGTCGCAGCTACACCAAAAACCGAGGCACCACAGCTATTGGTAAATTTAGCCCTTAAATAATTAGCGCCTACAACCGGATTGTTCACGGTATAGCTCTCGTTTGTAGCACCTCCAATATCTGCAAATCCTGTGGTCGTTGAAGTTGTGGAAGCCTGCCATTGAATAGTGCCGTTGTATCCTGAGCCAATGGTAAGCACTTTGGAATGATTGCTAGTACACATTGCTGTTGAGGAGCTTGCTCCTGAAGGTGAAGTAACGTTTTTCGAAATGTTCTTAGCCAATGGTTTGGCAACCATATACACATAGACCGTATTGCTATAAACTGTTGAACAACTGCCTAAGGTCACCTTGGCGCGGAACGCAGTATTGTAGGCTAAATTTCCGGTGCTTATTGACAATGCGTTGGAGTTAGCTATACTGGTCCACGTTGGCGATGCCGCCGTATAATTTATTGATTTTTGCCATGTGATGGTTCCTGTAGCTGTGGTTATGGTTACGCTGGTTGCTGTACCCGAACAAATGGTGGTTAAAGCTGCACTGGTAGTACCGACTGAGGCGAGTGTTCCAATGATGTAAGAAACAACATCACTATAAACAGGACTACAGGCACCGCTGGTCACTTTCGCCCTGAAATAAGTGTTTCCGGTTATGTTCACCAACATATAAGCGGCCGAAGTACTGCTTACCGAAGTGGTTCCAAAAGATAAACTAGATGTGGCAGACGAAGCTGTTGGCGCATTGAAATAGGTGATTCCATCTATAGAATATTCCCATTGTATTTTTCCGATATAACCCATAATTTTCAAGGTTCCACTGCCTCCGCTACAAATAGTTCCTCCACCCGTAATTGTTCCCGCAACCGGAGTCGGATTTACCGTAATCGTTTTTATAGTCGAAGTGGCTGTAGTTCCGCAAGGGGCGTTGGTTACAATCGCACGATACGATTTATAGGAAGTCAGCTGCATATTAGTTACCGTGAATGTAGTTCCTGTCGCGTTCGGAATATCTGAAAACGTACTACTCGCATTAGGAGCCGATTGCCATTGAATAGATGTGCCAACATAATTGCCAAGCGTAAAAGTAATATCATTGGCTTCGCATACCGAACTGGCTGCTGTTATGCTTCCTGATTTGGCCACGCCTATAATCGTTAGGTTTACAGCATCCGAAGTTACTGAAGCGCATTCGCCTCCCCCAACGATGACTCTGTATTGGGTTCCTGATTTGGGTAAGGCTGTCGTTGTTCTTGTAATACTTAAAGCAGCTGAAGTATAATTACTGTAAACACTTCCGGCATTGGAACTTGTAATCGTTATCCATGTCGAATTGGGCATGGCATCGGTAAGTACACGATACTGCCAAGTGTAAGTTGGACTAGCAATGTTTGATGCTACTGAAATATTAGCCATTGAACCTAACGTTGTACATAGCACTGGAGCAATTGGGGCTGTTGTTATGAGCGAATTATTGATGGTCAGATTTAATATTTCGGTATGATTGCCTGTTACAACCGTATACGTTCCCGATGTGCTATAGGTTTGGCCATTTACTGACCATGTGTAACTACCACAAACAGTTGCTGTGGTTGTGTTGGATGTCGGATTCAAAAATTCACAAGTTGAACTCAACTGGCAATTGGGATTAGTATACCCAGATTGGTTGATTTTGTTTTGATAATATGCCATTTCATTTGCATCAGCACATATATACTGTAAGTTTGGTGTGCCCTGAAAATTAATCCCAGAAGTTGGTGGGGGAACTACTGGAGGAGGAATGGCATTAGCACCACTATTCCCCATTCTGTAATTAGCAGAAAACTCACTGCTCATTATGATGTTATCTTTAGTATTGATAGAGATTAAATTGGTGTTGTATGAACAGTTTATCTGAACCCAAGGTCGCGATACAGTAAAAATACTCACATCAATTTTACTCAAATTATTATAGGCACAGTTAATGGAATAAATAGAATTCAGACCAGCAAGATCAAGCACTGTCAATTGATTATTTGAACAATCAAAATTAAACAGACTGGTAAGTCCCGTCAATGTTAAACTTGTCAATTGATTATTATTGCATACAAATGTGTTTAAAATTGATAACCCGCTTACGTTTAGATTAGAAATCGAATTATTATTACAATACAGATACTTTAAAGCGGTCAAATTGTGTAAATCTAAATTCGATATTGAATTATTAGTGCAGTAAAGGGTTTGCAGGTTTAAATTGGTCAAATTCAAATTAGATATTGCATTTTTTGAACAATCTAGTTCTTTCAGGTTAACTAAAGCACTAAGATTGATAGATGTTAATTGATTATTATTACAGTTCAGTTCTCTAAGATTAGTAAAACTTTCGATTCCGGTTAAATCTGAAATATTGGAACTCATTACCCATAACCTATAAATAAGTTGTGCTTCACTAACCTGAATTTGCCCATCATGATTGGCATCAATAGGGACTATATTATACGATGAATTAAATCCTATTGGTCCGGTTGTCGCCAACAATTTCGCTTTAAAATTGGCATCGGGAATATTAACAATCTGAGCCTTACTAACGGCAACTGCCAAACAGAAAAAAAAGAGCGTGTAAAGTTTCTTCATAAGTATAGCTTTTTGAAAATCAAAGTTATAAAAAATGCCTCATGTTGATGAGGCATTTTCAATAGAATTCTAAAGATTATAAATTCAAGATTACATATTCTAAAATCAAACCTGAATTACCAATATTTCCGTTAGCATGATTGTGGAAAGTGGTGTAGTATATCGTTCCGCTATTATTGGTATTGGTACAAGCACCAACTGAATCGCCGTGAGCTTCATGACTCGGCCATTCACTTTCTTCTATTGTAATGGTAATTGGACTTCCTGAGTCATCTGTATGACAAATAGTAATCCAACCATCATTTTCATTATCGCCAACCGGATCAGAAACAGTCCCTGAACTGAAGCTGTTTGTTTTAATCATTAAAGGTTGGTTAGAAACCGGATCACTCACCATTACATCCCAGTAAGTGGCATCATAACTGAATACATTTTGCCAAGAGCCTAAATTATACTCAATATCAAGTGCGGAAAATCCTAAAGCGGTAGCCAAATTAGCATCTGTTACTTGGGCTCCGGTAATAGTAGTACTGGCACCGATATTTTTCGAACACAGTTTATCATCCGGAATAAATCCGCCGGTTTCACCACAATCATGTGAATTTGAACCTCCACCGGTTAAATAGGCAACTGCCCAATCTGATGCGTATAAACTACCTCCATTGGTCACAAAATTGGCCAAATTAGTATCCATAGCAGCATTAACATAACCTTGTTTTGCACCACAATTTAAGAAGATAATGTCAAATTGAGATACTATACTGTAATCAGCCAAGTCAGCATTAGTAATTTGAGTTATGGTATATCCTAAACCCGTAACGATATCTTGGATTTCATCATAATAACCGGCTACATAAGCCATATTGGCCACCTGGTCTAATCTTGACAATGATGAGTCTATGGTTAAAGTTTGATCTTTTACAACGGTTACCTGAAGCGAGGTCCTGAAATTAGCTCCTCCACCGGTTTGCATTTGTAGTTTTCTTTGTCCGATAGGGGCTTGTAACGAAAAATCCCCATTGGCTTGAGTATAGGTATAATAAAGTTTGTTGTTGTCATCAAAGACAAAAACTAAGGCCCCACCTACCGGTTTAGAGCCATTTTTAACCATAAGTTTTCCTTTTATGGTTCCTGTTGCTTGAACTGGTGTTGAACTGTCATCCTTACTGCAACTCAACATCAGAAAGACTAACCCTAAAAAGGGTACTAAAATAGATTTAATTCTCATTGGTTTTTGGTTGTTTGGTTAATAAATTATCTGATTGTAAGTGACTTGAGGTAATCAAATATAATAAAAAAAGAAAGCAAAAAAACATAACATACAAAAATCAAAAAAAAAGTGCCTCACATATGTGAGGCACTTTTGTATCAAATAGAAATACTTTATTATTTCAAAGCATCAACTTTAGCTTTTACTTCAGCCTCTGTACCTTCAAAAGTTTCAGTAGCCGATGTCCCGTTTACAGTTGTAGTAACAGTTGCTTTTGCTTTACCGTTTGTATTGGTAATTTCAACTCTTACGTTTTTACCCATCGGTGCCTCCATTTTCATTCCTTTTTTAGCGCAACAATCGTCTTTTTTCTCAGCAATGAATTTTCCATCAGCGTCGTAATGTGACAAACAAGCTTCTTTTTGTTCCGGTGTACATTGTAAAGAATCGCACATAGCAGCACATTCTTCTTTGGTCATAGTAGCGCATTTACTCATATCGCATTTGCCTATCATATCCCCTTTGCACTCCATTTTCACATCCATAGTGCACTCCATTTTTTTGCCTTCCGATGCTACACCGTTTCCTAAAATTGGAGCAATTACTAAACCAATTAAACAAGTTAATTTGATTAAGATGTTCATAGATGGACCTGAAGTATCTTTAAATGGATCCCCAACAGTATCTCCGGTTACGGCAGCTTTGTGAGCATCAGAACCTTTGTATGTCATTTCTCCGTTGATTTCAACACCCGCTTCGAAAGATTTTTTAGCATTATCCCAAGCACCTCCGGCATTGTTTTGGAACACAGCCCAAAGAACACCAGAAACAGTAACTCCGGCCATGTAACCTCCTAACATTTCAGCGATTAATTGGTTGTTATCTCCGTAAACTAATTTACCTAATAATACGATTGCGATAGGGAAACCGATAGTTAAAACTCCCGGTAACATCATTTCTCTTAAAGCGGCTTTAGTAGAAATCTCAACACATTTACCATACTCAGGTTTTCCTGTACCTTCCATGATACCCGGAATTTCTTTGAACTGACGACGTACTTCGTAAACCATATCCATAGCAGCTTTACCAACCGAATTCATAGCCAAAGCCGAGAACACAACCGGAATCATACCACCAATGAATAACATCGCTAAAACTGGCGCTTTAAAGATGTTGATACCATCAATTCCTGTGAAAGTGACGTATGCAGCAAACAAAGCTAATGACGTTAACGCTGCAGAAGCGATGGCAAAACCTTTTCCTGTAGCAGCTGTTGTATTACCAACTGAATCCAAAATATCGGTTCTTGTTCTAACTTCTTTAGGTAATTCGCTCATTTCGGCAATACCACCAGCGTTATCAGAGATTGGTCCGAAAGCGTCGATTGCCAACTGCATAGCAGTCGTAGCCATCATAGCAGAAGCAGCCAAAGCCACCCCGTAGAAACCAGCTAAAGCATAAGAAGCCCAGATAGCACCACCAAACAATAATACAGTTGGGAAGGTAGAAATCATACCAGTAGCTAAACCGGCGATTACGTTAGTTCCTGCTCCAGTAGAAGATTTTTGTACAATAGCCAAAACCGGTTTTGTACCCAATCCTGTGTAATATTCAGTTACGGATGAAATAGCTCCACCCACGATTAATCCGATGATAGTAGCATAGAAAACTCTCATAGAAGAGATTTCTTTTAAACCTTCACCAAAGAAATCCATATTCATTTTAGTCGGTAACATATATTGTACTAAGAAGAAACAAGCCACTGCCGTTAAAATAATAGAAACCCAGTTTCCAATATTTAAGGCTTTTTGTACTTGTGCTTCTTTGGCATCATCACTAGTAATTTTCACTAACATCGTTCCGATGATAGAGAATAAGATTCCGAAACCGGCGATTGCCATTGGTAATAAAATTGGACCAATACCACCGAACGCATCTTCGATTTTTCCGCCCATATCTTTGATAACATAGTTACCTAATACCATAGCTGCTAATACCGTTGCTACATATGAACCGAACAAATCGGCACCCATTCCGGCAACGTCACCCACGTTATCACCCACGTTATCTGCAATAGTAGCAGGATTACGAGGATCATCTTCTGGAATTCCTGCTTCTACTTTACCTACTAAGTCGGCACCAACGTCAGCAGCTTTAGTATAAATACCACCACCCACACGAGCAAACAAAGCAATTGATTCAGCTCCTAAAGAAAATCCTGCTAATGTTTCTAACACTACAGTCATTCCTTCGGTATCTGTCCAAACACCACCCATAAAGAAGTGGAAGAATAATATAAAGAATGTTGTTAATCCTAAAACAGCCAAACCGGCAACACCAAGTCCCATTACTGTTCCACCACCAAAAGACACTTTCAAAGCTTGTGGTAAACTGGTACGAGCAGCTTGTGTCGTTCTAACGTTTGTTTTAGTAGCAATTTTCATCCCCATATTCCCAGCTAATGCTGAAAAGAAAGCTCCGAAAATAAACGCGATAACAATTAATAAATGCGTTTTAACACCCGGTAAAAAAGTAATACCCGCTAACACAGCACTTGCAATAAGTACAAACACAGCTAACAAACGGTATTCTGCTTTTAGGAAAGCCAAGGCACCTTCGTAGATGTAATCTGAAATCTCTTTCATCTTACCGTCTCCGGCATCTTGTTTTAAAACCCAAGCTCTTTTGGCTGCCATAAACAGCAACCCAATTATTGCCATTACTATTGGCACGTAAATCATCATTGATTCCATAAATATAATTTTCGTTATAAATTTTATCGGGGGCAAAAATAACAAAATTTTAAGAACTTATACAAGTTGTTTCGGTTTATAAAAAACAAAACTGCTAATTTCGTATAGGTACTTAAATTTTATTTCTTCTTTTGAGGTAGTAATGCCATAATATATAGGAAGCCAAGGTTCTGTGAGGTTTCCAATTGTCAGCCAATTGCTCCATTTCTTCCAAAGTGTGAATGTCGTATAATTCTTTGATTGTATTCCGAATGGCTATGTCTCCTAGCGGAATAATATCAGGGGCCTGCAAACAAAACATCAAGTAGACTTCCACTGTCCAATTGCCTACACCTTTTAATTGCAGGAGCTCCTCTCTGATTTCTTGTTGTGATTTGGACGCAAAACTCTCAAAGACAATTTCGTTGTTTAGCACTTTTTCGGCCAGATGTTTTAAGTAAATGCTTTTTTGGCGCGAAACTCCAAACCCTCTCAACTCCTCATCAGTTGCCTTGTAAATTTTTTCAGGATGGATTTCGCCATAATAATTTTGCAACTTAGCATAACAAGCTTTTGCCGAAGCAATAGAAACCTGCTGTTCCAGTATAATATGACACAATGCCGCAAAGCCTTCCTCTCGTTTTTGAATGACAGGATGGCCAAAGTTTGCTACTATGAATTGTAGTATTTTGTCTTTTTCAGCTAAAAAAACAACTGCATCCTGCATTTTTAGAAGTAAAAACCGAACGAGCCTTTAATGGTAAAATTATTGGTCTCGGGTAAATTTCTGTAATTACCGCGCCAAGCAAAGTCAAGACGGAAAACTTTAAAGATATTCCCAATACCGGCATTGTATTCCCAATATGGTTTTTCAGGTGCTTGATAGATAAGTCCGGAAGCGTTGATTAATCTGTTTTCATCTGAAACGGTTCCGTAAACGCCTTTAACACCCACAATTTCACGAAGGTTTAGTTTTCGTAATCCCGGAATTCTGGCAAATATTTTTCCTTGGAAATTGTGCTCCCATTTGAAAGTAGCATACTGATCGGCAACAAATTCATAGAAATTCAGGTTGCTGAACGTATTGTCGATGATGAAAAGAGTTTGATTCCCAGGCACCACACTCATTAATCCGAGCGGAATCTGACCGTAGGTTTTTCCTAATTCCACAGTAACATTCGAACGACCTAATGCTCCAATGATAATGGGCTGTTTGTAGTATAACTGAATTTTTTGGTAATCAAAATCACTATTGATAAACCCTTTAAATCCTTGACTGTAATTCACAAATATTCGACTGTACGGACTATCGATATCGCGTCTTTCAACACCATAACCGATTGTTTTTTTCTTTGGCGTCAATTCAATCTGCACATTCAACTCTGATTGTGTCACGTTGCTTTTTGTGCTTGTTAACGTTTCGTCTGTGTAATAATCAAGCTTAAAGGTATCTGACGCCGATTGTAACGTGCGGTAAGAAAATCCAAGTTGGAAAGTCACATTTTTTATAGGCTCAATCTCTGCTGCTAAAGTCGTCAGGTTGATATTGGTTAGTTTTCCATTGGAGCCTGTTGTAAATAATCCGGACGAGGCATAACTCCTCCCCAAAACATCATTGGTCGTTGTTAAACTAGCTCCTATTTGTTCCACATCACGTCGGTTTCCGCCGGAAATAATAATTCTATTTTCCTTGTTAACCATCCATTTCCCGGAAATTCCGTATTTAAATTTATTGTCTTTAAATCCGTAAGCGGTGTAGCCTTGTATACGCCAAAGGTCATTAGGCCCGAAATAGGTTCTGACTCCGGCTCTTAAACGCAAACCTTCTACTTCATTGTTGCCAATTGTGGAAAATATTGGCCCGTAATCCAAATGATATTTTGGAATTTCAATATACCCGCTACCTAGAATTGACACCAGACTGTAAAGTTGTTTGAACTTTTTGACTGTTTTGAGGGTGTCAATCATTTTATAGATTTTCTCCTCATCTTTATTCAGATGTTCAAATCGGTTTTCATCCCAATACTCATTAGATCTTGCATAAACCTCATTGTCTATATAATTGATCTCTTGTTTATAGAATTTATCCGGTTTCTTTTCATTGAACTTAAAGTTTCTATACAAAGTGGTTCGTTTTCCGTAGACCCCTTTCGATTCTTCCTTTTTTCTCAAGGCAAAATCGGACATCATATAATCGCGGGTCGGCAAGAAAACAGAATCATTCAACACTTCATATTCTTGTTCCAAATAAATATCTTTTACCCAGTTGATGTTGGCGCTTTTGGTGATGGCCATATTAATTTTCTTGATGGCAAATGTGGTATCATTGACCCAGAAATCCCCTTTAAAAGTGAGTTCGTTTTTACGTCTTGGGTAAAAGACAATATTATAGCAAAGTTTGTTATCAATCACCGCTGTATCGGCCAAAACATAGTTATAGACATCAATTCCGGTTCGGGATAACGGACTGGTAAAACTCTTGTCAAACAACTGCAAATAGTTGTCATAAATATCGTAATCGTTATACAAATCCTTGATAAACATATTGACTCCATCGCCGCTTCCTAAACCTGAGTTTTTGTTGGCTTTCAGGATTTCTTTTGATCTTTTGTTTTCGTTATCACCATAAAAATCAGTCAAAGATTCATTAATGAATATAGGCAGATAGGTTTTTCCGGTAACTTTTGAAGTATCTATATTTTTGAACACAAACTCCATTCCTTTGAAAATTTTACTTTTCATAAAGGCACTGTCGATGGTGTTCATATCAAATTCTACTTTTTCGTATTTTTCAAATTGATATTGCTTGAACATTTTAAGTCCGTTCTTTCTTCTTCGCTCCCATATTTTTCTGAGAATGTCTAAAGCCGGATTGTTCTTTTTGGATGTTTTACCGGCATAAATCTTAACTTCTTTTAATGTATTTCCTTCGGTTAGAACCACTTTGAAATCATAATTTACCTGTTTAGGCAATTTCACTACCTTATCAGGAAAACCTACAAACGAAACGACTAACTCAGTGTAATTATCGGGTGATTCTATATAAAAACGTCCATCTTCGTTGGAAACTACCCCAACATTAGAACCTTTGAATACAATATTTGCATAGGGAATTGGTTCCTTAGAATTATCTAACACAACACCGCTTACTTTGGTTTGGGCCGTAATGATATTGGCAAAAACCACTAGAAATAAACTAAAAAATATCTTTCTCATAAACAAAAAAAAACTCCATCAAAAAAGGTTTGATGAAGTTTCAAATATAAGTATAATTCTATTATTTGTATGTTACTTTTTTTACTGCTTTGATAACATCTTCTGCATTAGGCAACCACTCTTTTAATAGCGTTGGCGAATAAGGTGCAGGGGTATCAGCCGTAGTGATTCTTTGGATAGGTGCATCTAAATAATCAAAAGCTCTTTCTTGAACCATATAGGTGATTTCAGAGGCTACGCTGGCAAATGGCCAAGCTTCTTCCAACACTACTAATCTGTTCGTTTTTTTAACCGAATTGATAATGGCATCATAATCCATCGGACGCACAGTTCTCAAATCGATAATTTCACAAGAGATGCCTTCTTTGGCTAACTCATCCGCAGCGATAAAAGCTTCTTTAATGATTTTTCCAAAAGAAACAATCGTTACATCAGTCCCTTCTCTTTTAACATCAGCAACACCAAGTGGAATAGTGTATTCTTCTTCAGGCACTTCGCCTTTATCACCATACATTTGCTCCGATTCCATGAAAATTACCGGATCGTTATCACGAATGGCGGCTTTCAATAATCCTTTGGCATCATAAACGGTAGACGGAACCACAACTTTCAATCCCGGTGTGTTGGCAAACCAATTTTCAAAAGCTTGTGAGTGTGTAGCACCTAATTGTCCGGCAGAAGCGGTAGGCCCACGAAAAACCATCGGCATTGGAAATTGTCCGGCCGACATTTGACGCATCTTAGCAGCGTTATTGATGATTTGATCAATTCCGACTAATGAGAAATTGAAGGTCATATATTCTACAATCGGACGACAACCGTTCATCGCTGAACCTACTGCAATTCCGGCAAAACCAAGCTCTGCAATAGGAGTATCAATGACTCTTTTCGGGCCAAATTCGTCTAACATTCCTTTAGAAGCTTTGTAAGCACCATTGTATTCGGCTACTTCCTCTCCCATTAAATATACAGATTCATCGCGACGCATTTCTTCACTCATCGCTTCGGCTATCGCTTCTCTAAATTGTATCGTTCTCATAGTATGATTATGTTACTTTCTATAATTTTGAATGGCAAAAATAAAAATTAAAAACGATTAAAAAACATTTATCGCCCTTAATTAATAGCGTTTTGACCCAACATAAATTTGAAATAAAACCAATTGCATTTTTCATTCCTTACGAAATCGATTGAAATTTAAAAAAAATATTATGCACGCATATAAAAATTAGAAATATATTTTATACTTTTACGCTCTTAAAATTCACTTAATAGATACTATAATGAAAATATTAGTTTGCATCAGTCATGTGCCTGATACTACTTCAAAAATCAATTTCGTTAACGGTGATTCAGAATTTGATACCAATGGTGTACAATTCGTTATCAACCCCAATGACGAGTTCGGATTAACCAGAGCGATTTGGTTTCAAGAACAACAAGGAGCTACTGTAACGGTTGTCAATGTTGGCGGTCCTGATGCGGAAGCTACACTTAGAAAAGCACTAGCTATAGGCGCTAACGAAGCGATTCGTGTGAATGCTAATCCAACCGACGGATTTTTTGTTGCCAAACAATTAGCGGAAGTCGTTAAATCAGGCGGCTATGATTTAGTGATCTGCGGAAAAGAATCGTTAGACTACAATGGAGGTATGGTTCCTGGTATGTTGGCCGGTTTATTAGATTACAATTTTGTAAACTCTTGTACCGAGTTAACTATCGAAGGCACTTCAGCCAAAGTAGCTCGAGAAATTGACGGTGGAAAAGAAACTATTGCAGCTTCATTGCCATTAGTAATAGGCGGACAAAAAGGATTGGTGGAAGAAAAAGACTTACGCATCCCGAATATGAGAGGCATCATGACCGCCAGAACCAAAGTATTAACAGTACTTGAACCGGTTGCGGCTAATGTAAATACCAAAGCGGTGAAATTTGAAAAACCAGCTCCGAAATCAGCCGTAAAATTATTTTCCGCTGATGATTTAGACGGATTAGTAAATGCCTTACACAACGAAGCAAAAGTGATTTAGGAATTAGGATTTGGGAATCAGGAATTAAAATCCTTAATCCAAAATCTATAAATCCTTAATCCGAAAATCCTTAATCTTAAATAAAAAAATTATGTCATTATTAATTTACGCAGAATCGGCAGACGGAAAATTCAAAAAAGTAGCTTTTGAGTTGGCGTCTTATGCAAAAAAAGTAGCCGAATCATTAGGAACAACCGTAACAGCAGTAACTGTAAACGCCGGTAATGTTTCCGATTTATCAAAATATGGTGTAGATAAAGTATTGAAAGTATCTAACGACAAGTTGGCCAACTTCAATGCCAAAGCTTATGCCGATGTAGTAAAACAAGCCGCACAAAAAGAAGGAGCCAAAGTGATTTTGCTTTCCTCTACTACCGATAGTTTATACATGGCACCAATAGTAGCCGTGGGCCTTGACGCCGGATTTGCTTCAAACGTAGTAGGATTGCCGATAAGCACATCACCTTTTCAGGTAAAAAGAAATGCTTTTTCAAACAAAGCCTTCAACATCACCGAAATTACAACAGATGTAAAAGTATTAAGCTTAGCTAAAAACTCATACGGATTAGTAGAAAGTGCTTCCTCAGCTACTGAAGAAGATTTCGCGCCAAGCTTAAACGAAGCCGATTTCAATGTAAAAGTAGCTTCGGTTGAAAAAACCAGCGGTAAAGTAACCATCGCCGATGCAGACATAGTAGTATCAGGAGGTCGTGGGTTAAAAGGACCGGAGAATTGGGGCATGTTAGAAGAATTAGCCTCTGTTTTAGGAGCGGCTACCGCTTGTTCAAAACCGGTATCCGATTTAGGTTGGAGACCTCACAGCGAACACGTAGGACAAACCGGAAAACCGGTAGCTACCAATTTATATATCGCCATAGGAATTTCGGGAGCTATTCAGCATATTGCCGGAATCAATTCCTCAAAAGTAAAAGTGGTAATCAACTCCGATGCCGACGCGCCATTCTTCAAAGTAGCCGATTACGGTGTGGTGGGTGACGCCTTCGATATTGTACCAAGATTGACGCAAAAACTAAAAGAGTTCAAAGCGCAAAACGCCTAAAATAAATTTATTAATTCAAATCAGGAGCTGTCGAAAAATTATTTTTTTGACGGCTCTTTTTTTTATCCTTTCCATTTTTAGAAGCGAAAAGTTTTTGTTACTTTGCAGTCCATTTTCCTGCTGTACGTTCCAATCTTTTCTGCATTTCCCTTTCGCTATCGCTACAGGGCAATCCAAAAAAGGATTTACACTGCCATCAGGGCTAATGAGGATTTGTATTGCATAGTTGCTATCGTTTTGAATACAGAAACTGGAGTAACTGAATCTAACATTAAAAACCATAATGAGTTTAGTAAAACTAACCATAAAAGGGATTTCCTATAGTCAAACACAAAATGGCGCTTACGCGTTGATTCTAAACGAGGTAGACGGGGAAAGAAAATTACCGATTGTCATCGGCGCTTTCGAAGCCCAATCTATAGCCATAGCACTCGAAAAAGAAATCAAACCGCCACGGCCGTTGACACACGATTTATTCAAGAGTTTCGCTGACCGTTTTGATATTGTAGTAAAACAAGTCATTATCCACAAATTGGTGGATGGTGTTTTTTACTCGAGCATCATTTGCGAACGCGACAAAATAGAGGAAATTATCGATGCCCGAACTTCGGATGCTATTGCTTTAGCCCTGCGCTTTGCCGCTCCGATTTTTACATATAAAAACATTCTAGACAAAGCCGGAATCTATTTAAATCCAAATCCGGCTGAATTGGAAAATCCGGGCTCAGAAGACGAAGGCGTACTCTCTACTCCGGAAACTTTCGGTTTAGACAACGAAGGCAAATCAGGAGATATTTATGTCAGCATGAGTTTGTCTGAACTGCACGAAGCTTTAGAGAAAGCCGTTCAGGATGAAGATTATGAAAAGGCCGCCAAGATAAGAGACGAAATTTCGAAAAGAGAAAGCTAAATAATTATTTTGAATGTTAAATGCGTTATCAATTTAACTAACCCAGATTAATTTATCATTCAACATTTACAATAAATTTTATGAAGCAGTACCATGATTTAGTGCGACACGTTTTAGCAAACGGTTGTCAAAAAGGAGATAGAACCGGGACGGGAACCAAAAGTGTTTTTGGGTACCAAATGCGCTTTGATTTAAATGAAGGTTTTCCAATGGTAACTACCAAAAAACTTCACCTGAAATCAATTATTTATGAGTTATTATGGTTCTTAAAAGGCGATACTAATATTGCTTATTTAAAAGAAAACGGCGTAAAAATCTGGGACGAATGGGCTGATGAAAACGGGGACTTGGGTCCGGTATACGGCCATCAATGGCGCAATTGGAACAGCGAAGAAATTGATCAAATCACCGAATTGATTGACACTTTAAAGAAAAACCCCAACAGTCGACGCATGTTGGTTTCCGCCTGGAATCCTTCGGTATTGCCGGACACTTCAAAATCGTTTGCCGAAAATGTAGCCAACGGAAAAGCCGCTTTACCTCCTTGCCATGCCTTTTTTCAATTTTATGTAGCCGATGGCAAATTATCTTGTCAGTTATACCAAAGAAGCGCTGATATTTTCTTAGGCGTTCCGTTTAATATTGCTTCTTATGCTTTATTTACCATGATGATTGCTCAGGTTTGCGACTTACAAGTAGGCGAATTCATTCACACTTTTGGCGATGCTCATATTTATAACAATCACTTTGAACAAGTAGAATTGCAATTATCGCGTGAGCCAAGACCATTACCGAAAATGATTCTGAATCCGGAGGTGAAAAACATCTTCGACTTTACTTTTGAAGATTTTACTTTAGTAGATTACGACCCGCATCCTCATATTAAAGGCGCTGTTGCTATTTAAATCGTTTCCAAATTTCTAAAAAAGACTACCAATTATTAGTTCCGCTAATTTTTTGTTTATTTTTATATGGAATTTACTTTTCTTTAACCAATGAAAACAATCGGAATTATCGGCGTCGGATTCACCGGAACAATGACAGCCGTTCAGCTTATTGAAAAAGCTACAGCTCCATGTGAAATAACTTTAATAAATGAGAGAGAAACACTGAACCGAGGCATTGCTTATAATCCGTATTCAGACAAACATTTATTAAATGTCATAACCGCTAAAATGAGTGCTTTCCCTGATCAGCCGGATCATTTTTTGGACTGGATTATGGAAAGGGATGACTTTAAAAATAAAGACAAGGCTTTTATTGCCAATTCCTTTTTACCACGTCAATTGTTTGGCGATTATTTGGTTACCATTTGGGAAAAATACCAAGCAGTTGCTAAATCAAAAAACATAAAACTAACCGTCATTGAAAGTTTTGTGGTCGATTTAGAAGTACATCCTAATTCCGTAGAACTTTGGTTAGACAACAACGACAAATTGCTGGTGGATTATGGTATAATTGCTTCCGGAAATCAAGTGCCAAAGAATCCAAAAATAGAAAATCCTGATTTTTACCAAAGCAAAAATTATTTCCAAAACCCCTGGAAGATTGATTCAGTACTTAACATCAACCCCGATTTGCCCGTATTGATTGTAGGTAATGGATTGACCATGGTGGATACTGTAATTGCTCTTTTGGAACAAGGATTTAAAAATGAAATTTATTCCATTTCCCCTAACGGATTTAATATTTTACCACACCGTCACAACGGATTGAAATACACCAAACTAACCGAAGAGCTGCGAGACGATATGAGTTTGTATGATTTGGTGAAATTGGTTCATAAACACATCAAAGCGGTTAGAGAATATGGCGCAACTGCCGAACCGGTCATCGATTCTTTGCGTCCGTTTACTCAAAATATGTGGAAACGTTTTACCGATGAAGAAAGAAGTATATTCATGTCGAGATTCCGTCATTTATGGGGAGTTGCGCGTCATCGAATTCCGATTCACTCTCACGATAAATTACAGCAGTTGCGTATTGACGGCAAGTTAAAAATCAATTCCGGCCGATTACTGAATTTCACCGAAGTGGCAGATGGTATCCTAGTGGATTATTTTGACAAAAAAGAACACGCCAACAAGCAAGTAAAAGTATCGAGAATCATTAACTGCACCGGTCCAGACACCGATTTGAATAATATTGAGCATTCGTTTCTGAAAAACTGTCTGCTAAAAGGACTCTTAAAACAAGACACTCTTAAATTGGGAATTGTTGCTGACACCACCACTTTTCAAGTTATTGATGCCAACAATCAACCGCATTCCAATTTATTTACCTTGGGCGGAAATTTGAAAGGCGAACTTTGGGAAAGCACCGCGGTGAATGAACTTAGAACACAAGCTGAACGTTTGGCCGAAAGACTTAAACCGCAAAATCAGCCAACGGTAGTTCAGCCATTAGATGCTTAATCACCTTATATCTTATGCATAAAATCCGCTCTTAAGCGGATTTTTTATTTTTTAACCAACTAAAATATCATAGTACCAAAACACTGTTTTCTGCTCCGGCAAAATCGTTATAAGTAAAACTGTCGGCTTCCGTATTGTTTACCAAATTTACTATTTTACAAGCGCTATCACTTTTAGGAGATTACTAAAAAAGCAGGTGTGATTAAAAGAAAACACATAATTTATGACTCCTTAATTTCTTTATTCTTTATCAAGAAAACGTTTTCTTACTGCATTATCTGAAAATGAGATTTTAGCATTTTAAAAATAAGTTTTATCTTTAAAGCACTAATTTCGCCCTATGGAAAGAGATCAACACGAATTATACGAATATGCCCGAGATAGAATCAAACAAAAAAAAAGTTTGTATTTTCATTTCATGGTGCTGTTAATCGGCAGTTTGTTTTTATTTGTTGCCAACAAATGGCTTTCTTTCTATCCTGACAGAACCTGGTGGACTTGGGCGGTTGCCCTTTGGATATTCCTGTTTTTACTTCACACCATTAAAGTATTTATCATTGACAGCTTTATGAACAAACACTGGGAGCGTGCTCAAATTGATAAGCTAATGTTGCAACAATCCAAAAAATTAGAACAATTGAAAAATGATTTTGATAATGCTAAATCTACTGCAGAATGATTACACTTATAGCGGCAGTAGCAGAAAACAATGCACTGGGTAAAGACAATCAACTGCTTTGGCATTTGCCCGATGATTTTAAACGATTCAAAAGTTTAACTTCCGGACATTATATTATCATGGGAAGAAAAACATTTGAAAGTTTTCCAAAACCTTTGCCCAACAGAACGCATGTTATCATCACCCGACAAAAAAACTATGCTCCAGAAGGTTGTATTGTTGTCAATTCATTGGAAGATGCTATTGCGGTTTGTCCAAAAGACGAAGAAGTTTTTGTCATTGGAGGTGGTGAAATTTATACTCAATCTATAGCCATGGCTGATAAAATTGACATCACCAAAGTACATCAGCATTTTGAAGCCGACACTTTTTTTCCCGAAATCGATTTGAAGCTATGGAAGTTGATAAGTGAAGAATTTCATCCCAAAGATGAAAAGCATGCTTTTGACTTTACTTTTTTAACTTACGTCAGAAGATAAAAAAACACCCCGAAAGGTGTTTAAAATCAAAACAGTTAATCCATTTCTCATTAAGTTTCCAATAATAATTGGCAGCTTAAGACGAAAATAATCAGTACCAAGAACAGGCCTGAGGATATCATTATCACATTGGAAATTCTTTGCGAGTACATTTCATAGAATCCTTTAACGCCAAATACCACAAAAGTGCTAAAGGTGAAATATGTCAAAATTTCCAAAAATTTATTTAACCCAATAAACAAATGCCTTTCAACCTCATTGCCCCCAATAAGATTGACAGAATCTTTCAATAGAAATAAAAGGACAAAAGTTACCACAAGTGAAACTACAATCCATCTTATTTCTGACATCATAACTCTTGCATTCATGGTCTTAAATATTTTGATTTTTGATACTACAAAGTTTCTAATTATAAATGACAAAAAAATCCCCAACAATGGGTATTTTTTATTAAAAAATGATATAATTTTACTACAATTAATTTATCTGAAATTAAAAATAGCTGTTTTACTAAATCATTCCGCTAATTAAAATATTGGCTTATATTTGTCGAAAAATAACCTATGTCTAAGAGTATCACTCCTTATAAAGATTCCGCACTTGGCAAAAAAGAACAAGTAACCCAAATGTTCGATACCATTTCGGGGAATTATGATGGATTAAACAGAGTCATTTCTTTGGGCATTGATGTTAAATGGCGTAAAAAAGTTGTCGCTTTAGTAGCCGCAAAAAAACCGGAAACCATTTTAGACATTGCCACCGGAACCGGTGATTTGGCCATTTTGATGACTACCACTACCGCCCAAAAAATAATTGGTCTTGATTTATCCTCAGGCATGTTGGAAGTGGGCAAGAAAAAATTCAAGGTAAAAATTTATCCGATAAAATAGAAATGGTTTTAGGTGACAGTGAAAACATTCCTTATCCCGATAATTATTTTGATGCCATTACGGTTTCCTTTGGTATTCGAAACTTTGAAACCTTAGAAAAAGGCTTAGCTGAAATTCACCGTGTTTTAAAACCTAACGGTGTTTTTGTTATACTAGAAACTTCGGTTCCGACAAAATTCCCTTTCAAACAAGGTTATACTTTTTATACTAAATACATTTTACCTTTGGTAGGGAAATTATTTTCTAAAGACAATAGTGCCTACGGTTACCTATCAGAATCAGCTGCTAACTTTCCATTTGGCGAAGCGTTAAACAATATTTTACGAAAAACTTCGTTTATAGATTGTAAAGCGTTGCCGCAAACCTTTGGAGTAGCCACCATTTATACCGCAACAAAAAAATAAAACTGAAGTTGTCAGCATACCAATGAAAAAAATATTTGTTCTATTTCTTCTAATTACACTACAGACACAAGCACAATTGGGCAAAAGTTTGTTTACCAAAGACCCAATCATAAACTTGGAGAATTTTGACAAACAAAAAGTGTATTGGGGCTATTTTTTAGGATTTAGTACTTTTGATTACAAAACCGATTATAAAGTGCCCGGAAAGGATATTGATGTGAAAGGACATACCGGATTCAATGTTGGACTTGTGGGCAGTTTAAGACTTCATGAATACGTAGAACTTCGTTTTGAACCAGGCTTGTACTACGCTAGCAGAACATTAACATACTCAGGATTCAACAAAGATCGTGATGCTATTAGAGAAGTAAAGGCAACTTACATCGACTTCCCGTTGATGTTGAAATTTTCTTCGTTAAGAACCGGTAATGTTCGCCCTTACTTGGTTGGTGGTGTATCCTCTACATTGAATCTTTCGAGCAACTCGAAATCAAAAGACGACAACCTGCAACAAAAATTCAGAGTAAAACCTTGGACCCAAAATTATACTTTTGGTTTTGGCGTTGATTTGTATTTTGAATATTTTAAATTCTCTCCTTCTATTCGAGGGGTTTTTGGTTTCAAAGACGAATTGATTCGCGACAATGACCCTAACAGCCCGTGGACAGGAAACATTGAATCATTGAAAACCCGTGCGGTGCTTATCAATTTTACTTTCCACTAAGAATTTCTTTTAAACTCACTCAGGAAAATAGCGGTCGCCGTAGCTACATTCAAACTTTCGGTTTGTTGTAAGTCTCCAAATCTCGGAATGGCAATTCGGTTTTTGATGCTTTTTTCTAAAACTGCCGAAATTCCGTTAGCTTCGTTACCAAGAACCAATATTCCTTCAGTGGGCAATGTTTCTTTATAAACATTTTTCCCATCCATAAAAGTACCGAAAACCGGCAATTGACTTTTGGAGAGATACTCCTCTAAATCTAAATAATTGACCTTGACACGAGCTATAGAACCCATGGTTGATTGAATTACTTTTGGGTTGTAACTATCAACTGTTTCTTTAGAACAAATTAATTGTTTGACTCCAAACCAATCACACAGTCGAATGATAGTTCCCAAATTTCCGGGATCACGAATATCATCCAAAGCTACTATCAAGCCAGAATTTTCAACATTTGTTTCTTTTGGAATTTTAAAAAGTGCCAAACACGAACTCGGAGAACTTAGCGCACTAATGCGTTTCATATCCTGCTCTTTTATCATTGTTTTTTGCGAAGTCGTAACCTTTGGGAAAATATCTTCGGTAACAAACAAATGTTCCAGCACAAAATTTGATAGTAACAATTCCTGTATTACTTTTACACCTTCAGCAAGGAACAATTGTTCTTCATTTCGGTATTTTTTATGTTGAAGACTGGTAATTAATTTTATTTGGTTTTTACTAACCATAAAATACTGTACTTTTGAATTAAATATTTCGCAACACTTGAAAAATAGTATCACAAAAATATCATTATTTATTCTAACTGGACTAATTATCTTTGGTTGCAACACCACAAAAAGAGTTCCTGACGGGAAAAGACTCCTGAACAAAAATGATATCTATGTTGATGGCAAAAAAGACAACACCGAAGACATCTTTAATCAACTCTATCAAAAACAAAACACTTCAATTTTAGGGTATCACCTTCGTTTGAACATCTACAATTTGGCCAAACCAAAATCGGATTCACTGTTCAAGGCCAAAATGATTAAAAATCCGCAACGCTATTACCGAAAAGCAAAATGGTTATCCAAAAAACAAGTCAAACGTTTGGGCGAGTCTTTCTTTTATTCGGGCAAAGATAATTTCTTGCGAAAAACAGGTGAAGCGCCCGTGATTTTAGATACTGCCAGCACTCGAAAATCATTACGCCGTTTAAAGTCATACTATTTCAACCGAGGTTATTTTGACGTTACCACCAAATACAAAATTGACACCCTTGATTCAAAAAGGGTGAAACTCAAATATGACATTGCCACCGGAACACCCTATATTCTTGACAGCATTGATAGTTACATCAGCAGTGCCCCGTTAGATTCGATTTATCAATTGCGAAAGAAAAATTCATTTCTCAAAACAGGCAAACGTTATGAAACCGTTGATTTTGATAATGAAAGAGGTCGAATCACTGAAGATTTCAGAAACAATGGTGCCTACCGTTTTCAGCAAAATTATGTGACTTTTGACATTGACACTATTGCGAAAACCCACAAAGCCAATGTAGATTTGGTCATAGAAAATGAATCGGTTAGAGTTGACGACAGCGTTAAAATGGCTCCTTTTGAACTGTACAAGATTAGCAAAGTAAATATTTTTACGGACCACAGCGCCACTGATCCTAACGCAAAAATAAGCGACAGCACGGTTTACAAAGACTTTACATTATACAGTGTTAATAAACTAAAATACCGCCCGAAAGCTATAACCGATGGTGTTTTTGTAGTCAAAGGCACTTATTTTTCAGATAACAAAACAACGCTTACTTCTAAGTACCTGAGTAATCTTAAGGTATTCAACTATCCTTTGATTCAATATGTAGAAGACAAAACACAAAAAAATGCTTTGATTGCCAATGTATATCTGACACCAAGGAAGAAATACACCTTTGGTTTTTCGACTGATTTTACCCATTCCAACATTCAGGATTTCGGAATTTCGGGCAATACTTTTTTGGCCATTCGAAATGTATTTAACGGTGCCGAAACCTTTGACATTGGGTTTAGAGGCAATATTGGTTCTTCAAAAGACTTGGCCAATCCTAACAATAACTTCTTTAATATTTCGGAAATTGGTGTGGATGCCAACCTGAATTTCCCGCGTTTGTTTTTACCGTTCAAAACGGATAAAATCATTCCGAAAACGATGATTCCTTATACTAAGATGAGTATTGGTTATGCCAAACAAACCAATATCGGATTAGACAAACAAAACTTTACGAGTTCGCTAACTTACAACTGGACACCTAAGAAAGGCGTCAACTTTAAATTTGATTTATTCAATATTCAGTTTGTAAAAAACCTGAATCCTACCAATTATTTTAACATCTATAAATCATCATACAATACGATAAATGATATTGCCAAAAACTACACTATTAATCCGGACTATACGGATGCAAATGGTGATTTGAAAATTGAAAGCGGTGTCTTAGGCTTTGCCAATGATGCGCTCACAGATCCAAGTTTAGGCATCACCGCTGCTGATTCTAAATCAATATTGAGTATTGTAGAAAGAAGAGTCCGATTGACCGAAAACAACCTGATTTTTGCTTCCAGTCTTTCTTTCTCTAAAACCTCACAGCGCGATTTGTTTGACAATGAGTTTTATGCCTTTAAAACCAAATTAGAATCGGCCGGAAACATGCTGTCTCTTTTGGCCAGGGCGGCAAAACAACTTAAAAATCAAAACGGAGCCAATACCATTTTTGATGTTGAATTTTCGCAATACATTAAAACCGAAGTTGAGTTTATCAAACATTGGGATTTAAAACGAAAAAAAGTACTGGCTTCTAAAGCTTTTTTCGGTATTGCCATTCCCTACGGAAACTCTACGAGTATTCCTTTTTCACGAAGTTATTTTGCCGGAGGTTCTAATGACAACCGAGCTTGGCAATCTTATAGTTTAGGTCCGGGAGGAAGCAGTAGTATTTTGGATTTTAATGAAGCTAATATGAAACTGATGTTGAGCACAGAATTGCGTTTTAATTTATTTCAAAAACTGAACGGAGCGCTGTTTGCCGATGCCGGAAATATTTGGAACATTTTAGACAACACTACCTTTGAGCCTTCTATTTTCAGAAACCTAAAGTCGTTAGAGAATATGGCGCTCGGTACCGGATATGGTTTACGCTATGATTTTAATTTCTTTATATTAAGGATTGATATGGGATTCAAAACCTATAATCCGGCGCTTTCTGAAGACAAATGGTTCAAGGAATTGCGCTTCGATAAATCGGTTTTAAATATTGGAATAAATTATCCTTTCTAAAATTAGAAATTATTATTTTTGTACCCTTAACTTAAAAACAACCACAACAATGGCTCACAATATCAAACCCGGAGTAGCAACAGGCGATGAAGTTCAGGCAATTTTTAACTATGCCAAAGAAAAAGGATTTGCACTTCCGGCGGTAAACGTAATTGGTTCCAGTACCATCAATGGTGTTTTGGAAACGGCTGCTAAGTTAAATGCGCCGGTGATTATTCAGTTTTCAAACGGTGGAGCTGCCTACAATGCCGGAAAAGGATTGTCTAATGAAGGTCAAAAAGCCGCTATCCTTGGTGGGATTGCCGGAGCTAAACACATTCATACTTTGGCGGAAGCTTATGGAGCTACTGTAATTCTGCATACGGACCATTGTGCTAAAAATTTATTGCCTTGGTTAGATGGTTTGTTGGATGCTTCTGAAAAGCATTTTGCCGAAACCGGAAAGCCACTATACTCTTCGCATATGATTGATTTATCGGAAGAGCCTTTGCACGAAAACATTGAAATTTGCAAAGAATACTTAACCCGTATGAGCAAAATGGGTATGACTTTGGAAATTGAATTGGGTATTACCGGTGGTGAAGAAGATGGTGTAGACAACTCCGATGTTGACAGTTCTAAATTATACACACAGCCTGATGAAGTAGCTTTTGCTTATGAGGAATTGATGAAAGTTTCTCCGAAGTTTACTATTGCTGCTGCTTTTGGAAACGTGCATGGTGTATACAAACCGGGTAATGTAAAACTGACTCCAAAAATCTTGAAAAACTCTCAGGACTATGTTCAAAATAAATTCAATACGGGTCATAATCCGGTTGACTTTGTTTTCCATGGCGGTTCAGGTTCTACCTTAGAAGAAATCAGAGAAGCTATTGAGTATGGTGTTATCAAAATGAACATTGATACCGATTTACAGTTTGCTTTTACAGAAGGTATAAGAGACTACATGACTTCAAAAATTGATTACTTACGAACTCAAATAGGCAGTCCTGACGGGGCTGATTCACCGAACAAAAAACACTACGATCCGAGAAAGTGGATTAGAGAAGGCGAACTGACTTTCAACAAAAGGTTAGAACAGGCGTTTGCTGATTTAAATAACGTTAACACATTATAAATTACGATTAAGGATTTGGGATTAAGGATTTGAAAATCCTAATTCCTCATTCCTAATTCCTAAATTAAAACATATGGCTTGGTTTAAAAGAACAGAAAAAGGGATTACCACCGCAACCGAAGACAAGAAAGACGTACCCAAAGGACTTTGGTACAAATCACCGACGGGTAAGATTATCGATCAAGATGAATTGGCTCGTAACCTATGGGTGAGTCCGGAAGATGATTTTCATGTTAGAATTGGCAGTAAAGAGTACTTTGAAATCTTGTTTGACAACAATGAATTTAAAGAGTTGGACGCCAACATGACGGCTAAGGACCCTTTACACTTTGTAGATACTAAAAAATATTCAGACCGTTTAAAAGATGCCATTGACAAAACCGGATTGAAGGATGCGGTTAGAACCGGAGTAGGTAAATCAAAAGGGAAAGACTTGGTGGTTTGCTGTATGGACTTTGCTTTTATCGGCGGTTCGATGGGAGCTGTAGTGGGTGAGAAAATTGCTCGCGGTATTGACTATGCTATTAAAACCAAAACGCCTTTTGTGATGATATCCAAATCAGGAGGGGCTCGTATGATGGAAGCGGCTTACTCGTTAATGCAGTTGGCTAAGACTTCTGCCAAGCTAGCGCAATTGGCTGAGGCTAAAATTCCTTATATTTCTTTGTGTACTGATCCTACTACGGGAGGAACTACCGCTTCTTATGCTATGTTGGGAGACATTAACATATCCGAACCGGGTGCTTTGATTGGTTTTGCCGGTCCTCGTGTGGTGCGTGACACTACCGGGAAAGATTTGCCGGAAGGTTTTCAAACCGCGGAGTTTGTATTGGATCATGGTTTCCTAGATTTTATTGCACCTCGTAAAGAATTGAAAGACAAAATCAATTTATATATTGACTTGATTTTGAATCAGGACGTGAGATAGTTTTTTACTTAAAAGAAACACCCTATAGAAAGGCACAAAGTTTTCACTTTGTGTCTTTTTTTTGTTTGGTATAGTGGTGATGACGGTTCTTATAGGGCTTATATTGTTTACTCTATTGGGAAGGGGTTCTTTGCCCTTGGTTATCGTGGTCAAACTATTGCTATTGGAGCTTCAACAAAAAGGAATAGTGCTTTTGACAACGGTATTATGACTTCCATTAAGGATAAAAAGAGCTTAACCATTAATATGATTGACTAAACTAATAGCAAGGGAGATTATACTATTGGCAAGATTGACTAAACCAATGACAAGGGAGTCTATACCATTGACAAGATTGACTAAACCAATGACAAGAGAGGCTATACCATTGACAAGATTGACTAAACCAATGGCAAGAGAGGCTATACCATTGGCAAGATTGACTAAACCATTAACAAGAAAGGCTATAGTAGTCCTTCGTTTGGCAATAGCGGTAGTGCGAATGGTTTTGGGAAAGCTTTTTGGGGATTACATACCGCTGCGGATGGCCTCTACCGGGTCTAATCTGGATGCGGAAATGGCAGGGAGAATACCGGAAATCAAACCAATGATAGCGGCTAAACCGGTTCCTAAGAGGATATTGCCCATGCCCAATACAAATTCAAAGTCAAGCGCTTGGGTTAATATAATGGCGATAATCCAGACCAGTAGCAAGCCTATTAATCCGCCGATTACACAAAGAATGATGGCTTCGAACAGGAATTGAAACAGGATGAATTTATTTTTGGCGCCGAGGGATTTTTGAATGCCAATGAGGTTGGTTCTTTCTTTTACCGAAACGAACATGATGTTGGCTATACCAAAGCCGCCTACCAGTAGTGAAAAGATACTGATAATCCACCCTCCTACTTTGAGGCTACCGATAATGTTATCAATCATATCGGTAAGTCCGGCCAAGATATTGACGAAGAAATTATCAATATCGCCTTGTTTTACCCCTCTGATGTTGCGGAGTTTTTGCGAAATCTCCCCTTTCAGCTGTTCAATATCGGCTCCTTTTTCGGGTTTGATGATAATAACCGGTAAAACCTGCTCGTTGTTATCGCCATAAATTCTTCTTAAAAAGGTAGACGGGAAAAAGGCTGACGTATCATCGCCTCCACCAATATCAATACCCGAATCGCCTTTCTTTTTGGTCACTCCGATAACGGTAAATTGCTGGCCATACATCCTAACAGTTTTCCCTATCGGGTCGAAATCATCGAATAAACTTTTGGCTATTTCATAACCTAACACCACTACTTGTTTTCCGGAATTGGATTCGGCTTCGTTAAAAAAGCGTCCTTCGGAAAACTCCATGCGTTGAATATCGACAAACTCTGAAGTCACCGGCACCATATTTACCGCTGATACAGTTTTTGAATCTTGTTTGATGTTTTGATTGTTGGTGAAATATTGGAAACAAGTGTTCTCCACATTATTTAAGGAACCTTTTAAATATTGGTATTCTTCAAATGTTACGTTGGGAAATTGTTCTCTTTTCCAGCGGGGCACTTCGGTTGGCCCAAAGGATTGGCTGGTTAAATAAATAGTGTTTTTGTCGAGTGTACTTAAATCGGCTTTGATTTTTCGGTCTAACGAATCGACTGCGGCCAATACTGCAATGATGGAAAAAATACCGATGGTTACGCCTAAAAGGGAAAGCATGGTTCGCAATTTATTGTTGCGGAGTGCGTTCATGGCAAAGGCAAAACTCTCTTTAAGCAGTCGAAAGTACAGTAGCATTTATGATGGGTTTACGGAATTGTAAATTTCTATAAAAATAATTGAAATCACTACAATTTTATTGAATGTTGTATAGGTGTCAAAAAATAAAATATTGTTACAATTGAGGCTTGAATTTTGGCTTGAAAAAAACTACTTTTGTCGCTTAAACACAACTACACAATGAACACTACAAAAACCATTAAATCGGCCCTGATTTCGGTATTTTCGAAAGACGGATTAGAGCCGATCGTTCGTAGGCTACACGAACAAAACGTAACCCTTTACTCGACCGGAGGAACAGAAGAATTTATTAACAACTTGGGGATTCCGGTAGTTCCGGTGGAAGAGGTGACTTCGTTTCCTGAGATTCTTGGCGGAAGAGTTAAGACTTTGCATCCTAAAATTTTTGGCGGTATTTTGAACCGTCAGGACAATGCCACCGATGTGGCCCAAATGAAGGATTTTGAAATTCCGCAGATTGATTTGGTGATTGTTGATTTGTATCCTTTTGAAAAAACAGTGGCTTCGGGAGCTAGTGAACAGGATATTATTGAAAAAATTGACATTGGCGGGATTTCGTTGATTCGTGCTGCTGCGAAAAATTTTAACGATACGGTAATCGTGGCTTCGGTTAATGAGTATGCTATGTTATTGGATTTGATTTCGACTCAAAACGGTACTACGACTTTGGAGCAAAGAAAACTTTTGGCGACCAGAGCGTTTCATGTTTCTTCGCATTATGACACGGCTATATTTAATTATTTTAATACGGATGAAACCTATTTCAAGACCAGTATAGACCAGGGGCAAGTTTTACGCTATGGAGAAAATCCCCATCAGAAAGGCTTTTTCTTTGGTGAATTTGACAAGATGTTTACCAAATTGCACGGCAAAGAATTGTCATACAACAACCTGTTGGACGTTGATGCCGCTGTAAATTTGATATTGGAATTTAAAGCAAACGAGCCTACCTTCGCCATTTTAAAACACAATAATGCTTGTGGATTAGCGACCAGAAGCAACATGAAAGAAGCTTATTTGGCTGCTTTGGCCGGTGATCCGACTTCGGCCTTTGGGGGTGTTTTAATAGCCAATGGTACGATAGATTTGGCTACTGCTAATGAAATTAACAGCCTTTTCTGCGAAGTGGTTATTGCGCCAAGTTATGATGATGAAGCCATTGCCGTTTTATCTGAAAAGAAAAACAGAATTATATTGGTTCAGCATGAAGTGGCTTTGCCGGAGCGTCAAGTTCGGACTTGTTTGAACGGACTTTTGGTTCAGGACAGAAACAATGTTACCGATACCAAAGACCATTTGAAAGTAGTTACCAACACTGCTCCGACGGCACAAGAAATTGACGATTTATTATTTGTTTCAAAAATTTGTAAAAATACTAAATCAAACACCATTGTATTTGCAAAAAACAGTACATTAGTGGCATCGGGAACCGGACAAACTTCGCGAGTGGATGCTTTGAAACAAGCCATTGAAAAAGCCACCACTTTTGGATTTGATTTGAACGGAGCCGTGATGGCCAGCGATGCTTTTTTCCCTTTTCCGGATTGTGTTGAAATAGCGCACAACGCAGGAATTACGGCAGTTATTCAGCCGGGAGGTTCGATAAAAGATGAGTTGAGCATCAATTTTTGCAACGAAAATAAAGTTGCCATGGTATTTACAGGAACACGTCATTTTAAACATTAATTTGTTTAACTTTGTCCGTTAAAAATTTATAAACATTTAAACCCTTAAAAAACTTATGGGATTTTTTGATTTCATGACCGAGGATATCGCCATTGACCTTGGTACAGCCAACACTCTGATCATACACAATGATAAAGTTGTAATTGATAGCCCTTCAATTGTTGCCCGTGACCGAATATCGGGTAAAATCATCGCCGTTGGAAAAGAAGCCAACATGATGCAGGGTAAAACACATGAAAACATAAAAACCATACGTCCGTTGAAAGATGGGGTTATTGCCGACTTTGATGCATCTGAAAAAATGATTTCGATGTTCATCAAAAGCATTCCGGCTTTGAAGAAAAAAATGTTTACTCCGGCACTTAGAATGGTAGTTTGTATTCCTTCGGGGATTACTGAAGTGGAGATGCGTGCGGTAAAAGAAAGTTGTGAACGCGTAAACGGAAAAGAAGTATACTTAATCCACGAGCCAATGGCAGCAGCGATTGGTATCGGTATCGATATTATGCAACCTAAAGGAAACATGATTGTGGATATCGGTGGAGGAACAACAGAGATTGCCGTTATTGCTTTGGGCGGAATTGTTTGTGACAAATCGGTTAAAATTGCCGGTGATGTTTTCACGAATGATATTGTTTATTACATGAGAACGCAACACAATTTATTTGTGGGAGAAAGTACGGCAGAGAAAATCAAGATTACCATTGGAGCGGCTACCGATGATTTGGAAACACCACCGGACGACATGTCGGTACAAGGTCGAGACTTATTGACCGGGAAACCAAAGCAGGTAGAAGTATCTTATAGAGAAATTGCTAAAGCCTTAGACAAATCGATTCAACGAATTGAAGATGCTATTATGGAAACGTTGTCACAAACGCCACCGGAATTAGCAGCGGATATTTACAACACCGGTATTTATCTTGCGGGTGGAGGATCAATGTTGAGAGGCTTGGACAAACGTATTTCTCAAAAAACCGATTTACCGGTTTACATCGCTGAAGACCCATTAAGAGCGGTAGTTCGCGGAACTGGGATGGCCCTTAAAAATATTCCGAAATTCAGAAGTATTTTAATCAAGTAATTAGAACGTTAACACTAATTATTTTTTATCTTTATTTCGACGGATATTTATAACAAACATTATACAGTTTAAAAATGCAGCAAATTTTTAATTTTATACTTAAAAACAGTAATCGCTTACTGTTTTTGCTGCTTTTAATCCTATCGTTTTCGCTCACGATTCAATCGCATTCTTATCACAAAAGTAAAATCATCAGTTCGGCTAATTTCTTTACCGGCGGGATTTATGACAGGATAAACAACGTCAACGAATATTTCAGTCTGAAATCGCAAAACGATGAATTGGCTCTTGAAAACGCCCGATTGAAATCGCTTTTATTCAATCAGAAAGACACGACTAAAGTGCCTCAGATTGATACCATCAAAGGCGTTAAGAAAACAGAGATTATTGTTTCTAAAGTCATTCACAACTCTTACAGCATACACGAAAACTACCTGACCATCAACAGCGGAGAAGCTGCTGGTGTGAGACCTGACATGGGGGTTATCAACAGTGCCGGGATAGTGGGTATCGTGGATAAGACTTCTAAAAATTATGCTACGGTTATCAGTATTTTGAATATTAATTCGAAAATCAATGCTAAAATCAAAAAATCGAATCACTTCGGGTCTTTGGTTTGGAACGGGAAAAGTACCGGTTTTGTGCAGTTGATTGATGTACCGCGTTTGGCCGGTGTTCGCAAAGGCGATACTATCGTAACCGGAGGACAGTCTATCATTTTCCCTGAAAACATTGGCATTGGAACCATTGATAAGGTTTATATCGATAACGTAACCAATTACTACACTTTGGATATCAAGTTGTTTAATGACATGACTAATTTGGGTCATGTGTATATCATTAAAAGCAAAGATGCCGAAGAAATTTCGAACTTAGAAAACCAAAACAAAAAAGATGAATAGTGCCTTACTTGGAAATATCGCCCGATTTGTCTTGTTGCTCGCTGCACAGGTTTTGATATTCAATAAAATTGATCTTTTTGGATTCATTAACCCGTTTCCGTATGTGCTGTTTATCATTTTATATCCGGTAAACGGAAACAAAATGGGATTGTTGGCAGCCAGCTTTTTCTTGGGAATTTTAATGGATATGTTTTGGAATTCGGGTGGTGTGCATGCCGCAGCTTGTGTGGTACTCGCCTATTACCGACCCGCTATTTTTAAATTTTCTTTTGGGTTGAGTTATGAATACCAAACGGTAAAACTCAACGATGTTTTAACCCCGGAACGCTTTTCATTTATACTAATTGCGGTTGTGATTCATCACTTTGTGTTATTCGTTTTAGAGGTTTTCAAAATGAGTTTCCTTTGGGATATTTTAGTCCGTACAGTACTTAGTACGCTTTTCACCATCATCACTTGTATCATCATCATCTACATCATTAAGCCAAGCAAACGATGAGAAAAGTTTTGTTGCCCACAATCATTTTCGTTGCTACGCTTTTTCTTGTAATGCGGCTTTTTTACCTGCAGGTCATTGACGATACTTTAAAATTAAAATCAGACAATAACGCCATCAAAATCAAATATGATTATCCTGAGCGAGGGTATATTTATGATAGAAACGGCAAGCTTTTGGTAGCCAACCAACCGTCATATGACATCATGGTTATCCCAAAAGACATCAAAGATTTGGACACCACTGAATTTTGTTCGTTATTAAAAATCACCCGAGAGGAATTTTTAACCAAAGTGGCTAAAGCCAAAGTATACAGCCCGAGATTACCATCGGTATTTTTGGCGCAGTTGAATAAAAAAGAGTATGCTGCCTTTCAGGAAATACAGCGAAAATTTAATGGTTTCTACATTCAGAAACGTGCTTTGAGAGATTATCAGGTAGCTTTTGGCGCCAATGTTTTTGGGTTTATCACTCAGGTAAATGACAAAATCATTGAGAAAAACAAATACTACAACAGTGGTGATTTGATTGGAAGACAAGGTGTAGAAGAAAGTTATGAAGAGATTTTACGGGGTATCAAAGGCGTAAAATACATTCAGAAAGATAAATACAACCGTGAAATTGGTTCGTATAAAGAGGGGAAGTTTGATACCATTGCCGTTCAGGGAAAAGACATTAATTTAAGTATTGATGCCGAACTTCAAAAGTATGGGGAAGAATTGATGATAAACAAACGTGGCGGAATTGTAGCTATTGAACCCAAAACCGGAGAAATCTTAGCCCTTGTTACCGCACCATCCTTTGACCCGGCTATTTTGGTAGGACGTCAGCGTTCCAAGAACTATACAATGCTTTACCATGACTCTATTGCAAAACCATTGTATGACAGAGGATTATTGGCAGAATACACCCCCGGTTCTCCCTTTAAAATCTTAACCGGATTAGTGGCGCTTCAAGAAGGTGCTATTGATGAAACAACATCTTTTAATTGTCATCACGGTTTTAGCTACGCGCCCGGGCGTTTTATGAAATGTCACTGTCATGGTGGCGAAATGCAATTGCACCGCGGTATATACGAATCGTGTAACACCTTATTTTCCAGTTCTTATATGAGAACGATTAACAAGTATAGCAGCCCTCCAAAAGGAGTTGATGTATGGAGTAACCACTTGAAAAGTTTTGGTTTAGGACAATTCATGGGATATGATTTACCTACGGGAAGAAAAGGAAGTATACCAACATCAAAAACCTATAAAAAAATGTATCCCGGCTGGGGCTGGTCGAGTAAGACTATTGTTTCGAATGCTATTGGGCAGGGAGAGGTTTTGATGACACCAATTCAGCTAGCGAACATGATTGCTGCTGTGGCTAATCGCGGATACTATTACACGCCTCATATCATTAAAAAAATCAAAGGACAACAAATTGACAAACGCTTCCGAACCAAGCATGTTACTACCATTGACCGAAAATATTTTGAGCCGATGATTAGCGGACTGTTTGACGTGTATAACTTGGGTACTGCTCACGGTTTGAATGTGGAAGGCATTGAGATTTGCGGAAAAACAGGAACTGCCGAAAACTACGCCAAGATTAACGGTAAGCGTGTAAAACTTCAGGATCACTCTATTTTTGTGGCTTTTGCTCCGAAAGACAATCCAAAAATTGCCATTGCGGTATTTGTGGAAAATGGGTATTGGGGAGCGCGTTGGGCCGGTCCGATTACCAGTTTGATGATTGAAAAATATATCAGAAAAAAAATCACCCGTAAAGATTTAGAAAAACGAATGCTTGAAGGAAGTCTTGAAGGCGAATACAATAAATACTACGCCAAACCTATTGTGGATACTTTAATCAAACAAAAGGTAGACTCATTTATAAAACCGGAAATTAAAAAAGAAGAAGTCAAACCTAAAGTTGCTCCCGCAAATTAATTTCTAGCCAATGAAAAATCAAAGTGTAACGAATAATCTGGATTGGATAAGTGTACTTATCTATATGACTCTTGTGATATTGGGTTGGCTGAATATTTATTCCTCTTCGTTATCCTCAATCGCTGAAGAAACTTCGATTTTTGATTTTACACAAATCTATGGGAAACAGTTTATGTTTATACTCTTTTCCATTCCGTTGATATTCATAGTGCTCTCCGTTGACGGTAAATTCTATGAAAAATTTTCGAGTGTGATTTATGTCGTCGGGTTGTTGTCATTGGCGGGTTTGTTTGTCTTTGGTAAAACCATCAAAGGTCAGGCTAACTGGTATTCGTTTGGTTCCTTTGGTTTACAACCGTCAGAGTTTGTGAAAGCTGCTACCGCATTGGCTTTAGCTAAATATTTGAGTGACGTACAAGTCAATTTAAAAGACACTAACCGGCAGATTCAAGCCCTTGGAATTTTGGCCTTGCCTATATTGTTAATTATACCACACGATCCGGGGAGTGCCTTAATCTATAGTGTTTTCATTTTAGTTTTATACCGTGAAGGCTTGCCCTCTTGGTATGTATGGACTGGATTTATAGCTTTAGTGCTGTTTGTATTGGCACTAATCATAAAACCTTTGGCTTTGGTCGGACTTTCGCTAGCCGTTATCATTTTTGTATATTATCGTAGTCGTATTATTCATCGAAACTGGATATTAAGTGCCATCATATTTGTGACGATTTCCGGTTTTGTTTTTTCGGTGGATTATGTTTTTGAAAATGTTTTTAAACAACACCATCGTGACCGTTTTAATATTCTTTTGGGTAAAGAAGTGGACATGAAAGGTATTGGATACAACACTAACCAGTCGGAAATTGCTATTGGTTCCGGAGGTTGGTTTGGCAAGGGCTATCTGGAAGGTACTCAAACCAAAGGAGGTTTCGTTCCTGAACAACATACCGATTACATCTTTACAACTGTAGGTGAAGAATGGGGATTCCTAGGTTCTTTGTTTGTAATAGCGCTATTTGTAGCTCTGATTATTAGAATCATTTATTTGGCGGAACGACAGAAGACTAAGTTTAGCAGGGTTTACGGCTATTGTGTTGCCGGGATTTTATTCATTCATTTCTTTGTCAACATTGCTATGGTTTTGGGAATATTTCCAACTATTGGAGTGCCATTGCCTTTCTTTTCTTATGGTGGTTCCGGACTTTGGGGCTTTACTATTCTACTATTTATTTTCCTAAAAATGGATGCCAACAAGGTAAACGAATGGTAATTCAGAATTGATTTTACAACCTCTTAAAAATAAAAAAGCCACCAATTTGGTGGCTTTTTCTTTAGCAAATTATAATTATGATTTTACTATTTTATCCTTCTTTACTTTAGTCGTTAATCCTTTACTGTTTTCCGATTGTAAATCGTTTAATATGTGGATGGCTTCTTCAATATAAATGTCTTTTGACAAGCTTTCATGCCAACGCTCTCTTTTCTCTTTTAAAACTGAATCTTTATTCATAGCTTCAACTTCATACGGAAGCGATTTAAATTCGAATAGATTTTTGTAATCTACAATTGATTTGTATTTTTTGCTTTTGTCTTCTAAAGCTTTTTGTTCCGCTTTGAATTTATCTATGTTTAGGCTGTATACATTCTCTTTATTACGCTCGTCTAACCATTTGGCGTTCTCATCAATTAACTTCATTTGAGCATTGGCATTCATACGCTCTCTACTTTTAGCAATAGCCAAATCAAAGTTATTTTGCTTGTTCCAAACTTGGTAATCCGCAGGGTCAATTTTGTCCCATGGCATGGCGTTATCAATATCTCTCTCTCCCATTTTCAGGTAAGAATATCTATCCGGAATAGCAATATCACTTTTTACTCCTTCTAACTGAGTGGAACCCCCATTAATTCGGTAAAATTTTTGTGTGGTTGTTTTCAAAGCACCCAAATCACCATAAGTACTGCCACGAACAAACTGATTTAAATCAATCACATTTTGCACTGTTCCTTTACCATAAGATTGTTTGCTACCAATGATAACGCCACGTTTGTAATCCTGAATGGCAGCGGCTAAAATCTCAGAAGCCGAAGCCGAAAATTCATTAATCATAATTACCAACGGACCATCCCATTGTACTTTGGAATCTCTGTCAAATAAAACTTCTTTTTTACCGGCAGCTGATTTGATCTGAACGATTGGACCTTGCTCAATAAACAATCCGGCAATATCAACCACAGTTTTCAATGAACCTCCACCATTATCTCTCACATCCATCACTATCCCTTGCACGCCAGCTGCTTTCAATCTTTCAACTTCTTGCGCTACGTCTTTTCCGGCATCACGACTGTTTTGATCTTCAAAATCGATATAGAATTTTGGCAAATAAATTACACCGTATTTGAAACCATCTTTCTCTACCACACTTGATTTTACATAGGTTTCTTCAATTTCAACCTCATCTCGAATGATGGTAATTACTTTTATCGTTCCGTCTGTTTTCTTCACGGTCAAACGAACTTCAGTTCCTTTTGGTCCTTTAATTTTCTTAACCACATCATCCAAACGCATTCCAACCACATCAACGGGCTCTGCTTCACCTTGTGCTACTTTCAACACGACATCACCTGATTCTAATTGCTTTCCTCTCCAAGCCGGACCTCCGGAAATCAATTCAGAGATTTCGGTAAAGTCACATTTCTTTTGAAGGCGTGCTCCAATTCCCTCCAATTTTCCGCTCATACTTACATCAAACTTCTCTTTTTCAGAAGGTCCAAAATAAGAAGTGTGCGGATCAAAGCGAGAAGCAATGGCATTTACATAAATTGAAAACCAATCTTCTCTATTCAAGTCTTTGATGAAACTAAAGTTATCGTTAAGTGAATTTAAAGTGCTTTCTCTGGTTTCTTTTTCCAGTTCAGCATAGGTTTTTATTTTTTGTGATTTCTTTTTGGCGTCATTTTCTCTGAATTTCTTTTCCATCTCAGGCGTTACTTCCTCGCTTGAATCTTTGCGGTAGTCAGCCAGTTTTTCTTCTATGGTTTTTTTAGCGTCTTTTGCCAAATCATCTTGTAGTTTTTGCTTTTCTACCAATGATGATAAAGTTGACAGTTTCACCTGCAAGCGCCATCTTTCTTTTAATTCAGCAGTATTTTTGGCAAAAGGCATTTTTTCATAATCGGTGTTGAAAGATTCCTCTTTTTTATAATCAAACGGATTCTCCAAAGCCTCTTTATAATAGCTTTTGCTTTCTTCCATACGTTTCATTAATCGGGTATAAGTCAAATCAAAAAAAGCTAAATCCTTATTTTTGATTTGGTCATCCAATTGTGTTTCAAATTTGGCAAACTCATCAATATCAGATTGTAAAAAGAAACGTTTTGAAGGATCTAAGGCATTCAAATAATCTTTGTAAACACCTTTTGAAAAGGTATCATCTATAGCTGCCGGGTTGTAATGCCCTTTTTCAATAACGAAAGTCAATAATTCCAACAGCAGTTTGTCTTTCTCGGGGTCAGATGCTTTTTGAGTAGGCATAAAACTCCACAAGGCTACTGATAAGGTTACAATTACCAGTAGTATTTTATAGTTTCTTTTCATAAATTGAATTATAATTTTCATTAATTATTAGTCTAAAGTAAACAAAAAACCTTGCCAACATTTCTTAGGGACTTATTTTTTGTTAAAAACATTATGGATAAAGCGCTGCAATACCTAAAGCATCAAAGTTATAAAAAATGTATCTTTATAAAACTTTAAAAAAAGTTAATTTTGCAGACGGTAAAATCAGACGCAAAAACCGAGCCACCGTTACATAATTCAATAAATTAAATGATTTCCAAACCTGTTATTTTAGTTACTAATGATGATGGTATCAATGCACCGGGAATACGTGCTTTGATTTCCGTAATGGCCGAAATCGGCGAAGTCATTGTGGTGGCTCCTGATAGTCCGCAAAGCGCCATGGGTCATGCCATCACCATCAACAGCACATTATATCTGAATAAAGTTTCTGCCAAAAATGCCGAGGTAACCGAGTATTCCTGTTCCGGAACGCCGGTAGATTGTGTCAAATTGGCTGTTAATGAAATTTTGAAAAAGAAACCCGATTTGTGTGTTTCAGGAGTGAATCACGGCTCAAATTCTTCCATTAATGTGATCTATTCAGGAACGATGAGTGCCGCTGTGGAAGCCGGTATAGAAGGAATTCCGGCCATTGGTTTTTCTCTTTTGGATTATGATTGGAATGCTGATTTTGAAAGCATCAAACCTTTTATCAAAAAAATTGCTTTGGAAGTTTTGGCCAAAAAAATGACCGAAGGCACGGTTTTGAATGTCAATTTCCCGAAACTGAAAGAAAACGAAATCAAAGGCATCAAAATTTGCAGACAAGCAAAAGCCATTTGGATGGAAAAATTTGACAAACGACAAACGCCTTATGGTAAAGATTATTATTGGTTGAGCGGTGAGTTCGTTAATTTAGACAAAGGGGAAGATACTGATGAATGGGCATTAGCTAACGGCTATATCTCTATCGTTCCGGTGCAGTTTGATTTGACAGCCCATCATGCGATAGCCCAACTTAATTCTTGGAATTTATAACTTATGAAATATTACATTATTGCCGGCGAAGCATCGGGCGATTTACACGGGTCTAATTTGATGAAAGCGCTTTACAAAGAAGATACTGCTGCTGATATTCGATTTTGGGGTGGAGATTTGATGCAAAACGTTGGAGGAACTTTGGTAAAACATTACCGTGAATTGGCTTTTATGGGATTTGCTGAAGTAGTAATGAACTTGAAAACCATCTTAAACAATATTAAAATTTGTAAAAGAGATATTGAAAAGTTCAACCCTGATGTTATCATTTTTATTGACTATCCCGGCTTCAATATGCGTATTGCAAAATGGACCAAACTTCGTGGTATCAAGACACATTACTACGTGGCACCGCAAATTTGGGCCTGGAAAGAAAATCGTATTAAGGCAGTTAAAAGAGATTTCGATAAACTGTTTGTGATACTTCCGTTTGAGAAAGATTTTTTTGAAGTGAAGCATCATTTTCCGGTAGATTTTGTTGGACATCCACTCATTGATGCCATTCATAACCGAGAGAAAACGGATGCAATATCGTTTAGAAAAGAAAATCATTTAAACGAGAAACCCATCATTGCCATTTTGCCCGGAAGCCGGAAACAAGAAATTGCCAAAATACTCAGCGTGATGCTAAGCATTGTTGATGATTTTAGTGAGTATCAATTTGTAATTGCCGGAGCACCTAGTCAGGATTATCATTTTTACGAGCAATTTTTAACCAATAAAAATGTCAAATTCATTTCAAACCAAACCTACGATTTATTGAGTGTAGCCAGTGCTGCATTGGTAACTTCGGGAACGGCTACATTGGAAACTGCTTTGTTTAAAGTGCCGGAAGTAGTTTGCTATAAAGGAAGTTGGGCTTCCTACCAAATTGCAAAACGCATTATTACCCTGAAATATATTTCTTTGGTAAATTTGATTATGGATGAGGAAGTGGTAACTGAATTGATTCAGGATAAATTCAACACCAAGAACTTAAAAACAGAGCTTTCAAAACTCCTTGAACCCAATTACAGAAAGGCTTTATTAGAAAAATACGACACCCTTGAAAGACTGCTTGGAGGTGAAGGCGCCAGTGAAAAAACTGCTAAATTAATCTTAAATGACTTGAGGCAGCTTTGATAACCAATTGAAATTTTTACCTTTGCCAAAATTATTTTTTTGAAAAAACTAGCATACATATCTTTTTTATTCTTTTTGTTTACTGCCTGTAAACCAACTTCCAACATCATAACTTCTAAGGATGAAGCTATGAAAAAAGG
Organism: Flavobacterium phycosphaerae; assembly: GCF_010119235.1. NCBI lineage: Bacteria > Pseudomonadati > Bacteroidota > Flavobacteriia > Flavobacteriales > Flavobacteriaceae > Flavobacterium > Flavobacterium phycosphaerae. Next base: position 613,189 of record NZ_JAAATZ010000001.1, read on the forward strand.
AGTTTACAGTGAGCCGATAGCTGCTGCAAAACCGGAAGAAAGAATTAATCGTCCAAAGAAAGTTAATACTAACACTATGGCATCGGTTAGACCAAAAAAACAACCGGCCGCTCCAAAAAATTTACCCGGAATCAATGACAGTAACGATACTGACATCATTATTGAAAAAGAAGATGCCAGCTATTTAGTAGAGCAACTCATTAATAGTGCCTCAGACAATTTGGGTACCCGTTACAGAAGTGGCGGCACCACCAAAGAAGGATTTGATTGTTCAGGTTTAATGTTTTCTACTTTCAAAAAATTTGACATTACCTTACCTCGCTCTTCCCATGAAATGGCCGAAATTGGCACTAAAATAGAATTAGGTAATGCTAAAAAAGGCGATTTGATTTTCTTCATCAACAGGGGTCAGCGCCGAATTAACCACGTGGGTATGGTTGTAGAAGTGAATGGTGATGAAGTTAAATTTATTCATTCCTCAACACAAAGTGGCGTTGTCATTTCTTCTATCAACGAACCTTATTACAAAAGAACTTTCGTTCAAATTAATCGAATTTTAGAATAATTTTCTTTCAATAGTAAAGATTTTTTATGTAATTTAGTTACATGAAAATCTTACAATTTCCATTAATTTCCATTTTTATCGGATTTCTGTTTGGCCTTCTTTTGTTCCGAACAGTAGATTTGAGCTTTGTTTTTGTGTTTGGAAGTTTAGGATTTGGTATTCTGGGTTTAGTAACGACTCATTTTTTCATTTCAAAAAACACTCCCTTTAAAAAACTATTTGGTTGTTTTGTTTTGCTGACTTCTCTAATGATTGGCCTTTCGACGTCTCTCATCCACAAAGAAACTTTTCATCAAAATCATTACACTCACCAAATAACCAATTATGAAAAGCCTCATCAGCTTGATGTATTGGTGAATGAAAAACTCAAAAGCACTTTCAAAAACCATCGTTTTATTTGTTTTGTCAAAGCGTTAGACGGAAGAACAAGTATTGGAAAAGTCATTCTCAATGTCTCCAAGAAAGACACTTTTACAAATTTAAAAATCGGTAGCAACATAAAGGTTACCGGCATGATTTTAAAAAACCGAAAATCCTTCAATCTCGGTTTGTTTGATTACAGCAGTTATCTTGAAAACCAAGGGATTTATGCTCAAGTCTATACCAAAAGTAACCAAATACAAATTGGAAAATATGAGTCGGGTCTTTGGGCTGACTTTTCTAATTTTAGAGAAACCATCATTACCAATCTTAGTCATTCTGCTATTTCAAAAGAAGAACTATATGTGCTCAATGCCTTAATTTTAGGGCAACAACAAGATATTTCATCCGAAGTTTTGAAAGATTACCAATATGCCGGGGCAGTTCATGTACTATCGGTTTCTGGTTTGCACGTGGGCTTTATATTGCTGTTTATTACCTTTTTGCTAAAACCCATTCGCAACTCTAGGAAAGGCTCCTTACTGAAATTAGGAATCATAATCCTATCGCTATGGTCATTTGCCATTTTGGCTGGTTTATCTCCGTCAATAGTGCGCTCGGTAACCATGTTTTCGTTTGTTGCGATTGGGATGCATCTGCGAAGAACCGTCAATATTTACCATACATTACTTGTATCAATGTTGCTAATCCTGTTATTCAAACCTTCTTTTTTGTTTGATGTTGGATTTCAATTAAGTTATTTGGCGCTGTTTTTTATCCTTTGGTTGCAACCCGTTTTGTCACAACTATGGCAACCCAAAAACAAAATCATCCGTTACTTTTGGAGCATTATTACTGTTTCATTTGCGGCACAAATCGGCGCGATGCCCTTAAGCATATACTACTTTCACCAGTTTCCGGGATTATTCTTTGTGACTAATTTGCTCATACTTCCTTTACTTGGTGTTATCATGGCTGTTGGAGTTTTTGCTATTCTAATTGCTACTTTTCACACCGTTCCTTTTTGGATTGCTAAGCCTTTAGAATTTATGATTGTTTTGCTCAATGCCATCATACATTGGGTAGCTTCGTTTGAAGACTTTGTTATTCGCAATATCTCGTTTTCCAAAGAAATGTTGTGGTGCTCCTATTTGGTAATTATTTTGGTGATTATTTGGATTAAAATTCCAACGTTTAAGCGACTTGTTTTAGCTTTCGGGAGTATTGTACTATTGCAAAGTTGTTTCATTTTTCAAAAAAAGCAAACACTGAGTAAATCCGAATTTATTGTTTTCAACAGTAAAAAAAATACCATACTGGCAGAACGTATTGGTAATTCTGCCTGTATTCTCAGTAATGACAGCATACTAAATAATCTTGACAACGACCAAACGGTTCAATCCTATTTGGTTGCTAATTTTTGTAAAATCAGAGACCAAAAGCTATTGTCGAATGTGATGTATTTCAAGCAGCAAAAAATTCTGATTATTGATAGTTCTTGTGTTTATCAAAAAAACATGAGTCCAGATATTATACTCCTCATACAATCCCCTAAACTGAATTTGCAACGAGTACTAAAAACTTATCATCCCAAACAAATTGTGGTGGACGGTTCAAATTTTAAAAGTTATGCCAAACTTTGGGAAGTCACATGCCGTGAAGCAAAAATCCCTTTTCACTATACTAATGAAAAGGGATTTTATAAATTATAAGTTTGGAATTACGATTTCTTTTTTCCTAAGATTTGATCAGCTCCTGCTAACCAAGCGCTTGGTCCACCGGCAACATAACCGGTACTGCCTAATTTTTCCAGGTTAATCTTTCCATCTTTTTTAGAAGCATTAACAAACCATACCGTTGGAAATCCTTGTATAGCAAACGTTTGTTGCAATTCCTGATTTTGTTTTTGAATCTCCGGCTGTTGTGGAGTTCTTCTTGGGTAATCCAATTCGACTAAAACAACATTGTCGTTCGCCCATTTAGCAAATTCAGGTGTTTTCAACACTTCTTTCTGCAAGCGAATACACCAACCGCACCAATCGCTTCCGGTGAAGAATAACAATAATGGTTTTTTAGATTTCTTAGAAATCTCCATGGCTTTGTTCATATCTGTTTGCCATGTCAACTCTTGTGCTTGTATGGTTAACGAACCCAAGATTAAAAATAAAGTAATAGCTAATTTTTTCATTTTAATATAATTGTGTTTAATTGTGTCTATCCAAATACTCAAAAATAGTGCCGAAATTTAAGTATTTTATTTTACATCCTGCATCAATTTTTTCACAAAAGGTGAAATCAGGATTAAAATTAATCCGGCGATAAGGGCATAGAGTGCCAATTGTTTATAGCCATCAGCATATACGATAAGCTTGTCAAGGTTGGATGCGTTTTCGGAAGCCTCGGCAATATTGGCCCCCAGCAATCCTGCAAAATATTGCCCGTAAGCACTGGCCAAAAACCACATCCCCATAATCACTGCTTGTGTTTTTTGTGGGGATAATTTGGTCATAGCACTCATCCCGATGGGTGACAAACATAACTCACCGAAAGTGATAACAAACCAACCAAAGGTGAATAAATCTAAAGAAGTTCTGCCATCAGGACCGGCTAGGAATTTAGTACAATAAAACACATAGAAACCACCAGCCAGGAACAAAAAGCCTAATCCAAACTTTACTACGGTGTTGGGCTCTATTTTCTTTTTTGACATCCATACCCAAACAATTCCAACCAAAGCAGCAAAAATAATTACGAATAATGAATTGGCTGAATTGTTGACTCCGTTAGGATCAAGCTGTACCCCTAAAACCGTGTTCTTTAAATTATTCAAAGCAAATAAACTTAGTGAACCACCGCTCTGCTCAAAGAAAGCCCAGAAAAATATAGAGAAGATAATAAACACCAAAGCCGCTAATAACTTTTTATTCTCGACAACAGAAAAATTACGCATTTCATAAAACAGATACAAAATCGAAACCGGTCCGATAATCATCATAAAGTAATCGGTATAAACGGTATTAGCCACCATTAAAATAATTATTGGAACCAAAGCCAAAGAGCCTATGTATGTAATGATTTCGAACGTCTTTCTTTTAGACTTTTCAAGATCGGCCAATGGTGACAATCCTATTTCTCCTAAACTTTTTTGGGTTTGGGTAAACGTCAGCAAACTAACAATCATTACGACAGAAGCAAATCCGAATGCATAATTCCAGCGCAAGTGTTCAGGAACAAAAGATGACCATAGATTTCCGTTAGCAACCGCAATACAAATATAACCTCCAATCAAAGCACCAAGGTTAACTCCGGCATAAAACAACGAAAATCCGGCATCACGACGGCTATCATTGTCATGATATAACTGACCTACAATTGAGGAAATATTAGGTTTGAAAAATCCTGTACCAACTATAGTAAAACTAATTCCTAAAAAGAAAAAGTTCTTCGGATCAACTGCCAAAATCACACTACCGATGATCATTAAAATTCCACCCCAAAAAAGTGATTTTCTGAAACCTAAAATTTTATCAGCAAACAAACCGCCAATAAAAGTAAAAGCATAAACCCAAGCCTGCGTAGCACCATATTGCAATTGAGAAGTCTTATCATCCATGCCTAATTGCGACACCATGAAGACCACCAACATTCCTCTCATTCCGTAGAAACTGAAACGTTCCCACATTTCGGAGAAAAATAAATACCAAAGCTGTTTTGGATAATTCCCTTTAAAATTTCTAATTTGTTCTAATGTTTGATTCTTTTCCATAGTTTAATTTATTCCTTTTTCTTTCATTACTTTATTTAAATTTTTCACCAACACAAACATTAACAGCGTGGCAAATAGCAGCAATCCGAAATTGACCCAAAAGAAGTTGGCCTTGTCATCATAAGTGTCCCACATACTGGCCAAAACACCGCTTAATTTGTTTCCGATAGAAGTGGATAAAAACCAACCTCCCATCATAAGTGCTGTGATATTTTTGGGCGATAATTTAGATACCACCGACAATCCCATCGGACTCAGGAATAGCTCTCCGATAGTAATAACACCATAATTGGCTACTAGCCACCAAACGGAAACCTTCTCTGTTCCGTTGTTTCCAATATGTACTGCGGCTACCATAACTAAAACCGATAAAGCTGAGATTAATAACCCGAAAGCAATCTTGGTTGGCGTGCTTGGTTCTTTTTTTCTGGCTCTTAAAAAAGTGAAAAAAGCTACTACCAGCGGTGTCAAAATAATTACCCAGCCGGGATTTATGGATTGGCTCAAATTGGCCGACCAAGTATAAATATCGCTACCTTCTTTAGGTAATTTTTCTTTATGCACGTTTCTGAAATACAAAGGATAATCAACTGTTTTCACCACCTCGCCATCCTTTTTTTGAATGCGGAAGGCCGAGTCGTATAGTGCTACTGAATCTTTCTTATACGTCAAAGTATCGGCAAGCACCAGTTTAGAAGCTATGGTTTGTGAGGTGCCAGTTAATTCTCTATCTGTGTACTTATCACCCCAGTTATTGAGTGCTGAACCGTTTAATTTAAATACAGCCCAAAACAAAATCACCACCCCAAAAATGGCCAACAATGCACCAATGGGTCTTTTGTCTTCAACTTTAGCTTTGAAATATAAACTTCCGTAGAAAAAAATCACCGGTATGCAGGCAAAGATAAAAGCATCGGTACTATCAGACCCAAACACCGCGCAATCAGGATTAGCATCCGATTGTACGCCTTTCAAAAACCAACCGATTACTCCGAAAATCATGGATGGCAAAAGGATGAATAATACAATTTTATAAAAGGGCATATCGCCTTCCTGGACTCCTTTTTTCTCTGTTTTATCGCCATAATGTTTGCTACCCAAAAGGAATACAATTACACCAATAAACATTCCGACACCTGCGGCCATAAAGGCTTCCTGCCATCCGAAAAGAATTTTCAATGCTGCACCAAAGAAATTACAAATGAAAGCCCCGACATTAATTCCCATATAGAAAATGTTATAGCCTTCATCTTTCTTGTCTTTGTATTGATCGTCGTTGTAGAAATTTCCGAGTAAGGTGGAAATGTTAGGTTTGAAAAATCCGTTACCAACTATAACCAAGGTCATGGCAACATAGAGCATGGTTAAATTGTGAATCCCAATCATGAGATACCCTGCTCCCATCATCAATCCCCCAAGCACGATTGATTTTTTGTAGCCTAAATAGCGGTCGGCCACCAATCCTCCTACGAAGGGAGTTAAGAAAACCAACGCGATAAAAGTACCGTACAAATCGGAGGCTTCTTTTTCGGTCATGGCAAATCCGGCTTCTACATCTTTTAAATAAAGGGTAAAAATTCCAATCATTAAATAATAACCAAATCGTTCCCACATTTCGGAAAGAAATAAATAAGGCAGTGCTTTAGGATGGCTTTTCCACATAGGCTTTAGATTTTAAAAAACAAACCCCCAAGAAACTTGGAGGTTTGAAAGATATAAAAATATTTTTGAATATGAGATTATCTCACGCCGTGCATCATTTTTTTCAATACCGGTGTCAAAGCGAAAAGGATAACAGCTGCCAATCCGGTTAAGACTACGAACACCATAAAGAATTCAAATAAATTGTGAATTTCAAATCCGGCAAAAATAGGGTTATGATCAGAAATTTGGTTATCTGCCAATAGTTTTACCTGGTCTGCGGTCAAGGTTACTTTTTTGTCTAACACCCCTTGTAAATCGATTCCTAATTCTTTGGCTTTATTAAATTTATCCCCAGTTGCCGGTAAGATAGAACCTAAAGTTCCGGCTAAAGCATACCCTGAAGCATTTGATAAAAAGAATACTCCGTACAGTAAAGAAGAGAAACGTTTTGGCGATAATTTACCTACCAATGACAAACCGATTGGTGACAAACACAACTCGGCACAAGTTTGAATTAAGTATAAAAGGATTAACCATTTGATGGCTAATAAACCATTGTTTCCTAAGTCTTTTACATTGTGAGCGATAATGAAATAACTTAACGCAATCAATGCTAAACCAAACGCTTGCTTCATTGGCGAAATTGGCTCTTTTCCTTTACTTCTTAAGTAATCCCACAACATACTGAACGGAACGGCAAAAGCAACCACAAACAATCCGTTGAAGATTTGTACCATCGATGGTGGCATGTTATAGCCAAAGAAGTTTCTGTCGGTTTGGTTATCCGCGATAAACGTTAAAGATGAACCGGCTTGTTCGAAAGCGGCCCAGAAAAATATAATAAAGAACGCTACGATATAAATTACAAAAATTCTATCACGCTCTACTTTTGTTAATGAAGAATCCGAAACAATTAATCCGGCTAAAGTTAAACCACTTGAATAAATAACGGTATAAATCCAGTTTTGATCCACTACATAGTGAAAAATAATCCCTAAAACAAAGAAAGCTACAACAGCACCCATTAAAGCTTTTTGAGAGAATACCGCTTTTTGCGATTCTCCTTCTTCGAAATCATCGGCAGTATTGTGTTTTGGTAAACCACCTAAAGGTCTTCCTTCCGGAGTTACCACATATTTATTTTTTAAGAAATAGAATACGGCAGTACCAATCAACATCGCAGTTGATGCGGCTAAGAATCCCCATTTGAAAGCGTGGATATCACGAATACCATTAGCGTCTTTAACGTCACCAACGATTGGACAAATTAATTGGCCTAAGAAAGCTCCTAAGTTGATCCCCATGTAGAAGATGGTGAAGGCAGTATCCAATTTGCTTTTCTCTTGTTTTGGATACAAACTTCCTACCATGGAGGAAATGTTTGGTTTGAAGAATCCGTTACCAAAAATGATAATTCCTAAAGCGGACCACATTAAGGTATTGGCTAAACTGATGTTTGTCCCGAAGATACTGGCACTAAAGAACAACAAAAGCTGTCCCAAAGCCATCATCAATCCGCCGAGCATGATACAGTTTCTGTTTCCAAAGAAACGGTCAGAAATAAATCCGCCCAACATTGGGGTTAAATAACAAAGTCCTAAAAATCCACCGTAGATTAAAGAAGCATCTTCTTCTTTCATCATCAACGAATTTACTAAGAACAATGTCAGGATGGCGCGCATTCCGTAGAAGTTGAACCTTTCCCACATCTCGGTTCCGAATAATACCCAAAGTCCTTTTGGATGTCCAGTTTTTGCTGTAGTTTCACTCATAATTATTGTTTTAGTTTATTTTGGTTTTATAGTTTCTCTTTAATAAAAGTTGTCATTTTATTGAACAACTGAATTCGGGTTTTACCGCCGTAAATACCGTGATTTTTGTCGGGATAAATGGCCCAATCAAATTGTTTGTTGGCTTGCACCAAGGCTTCAATCATTTGCATGCTGTTTTGTACATGCACGTTATCATCAGCGCTTCCGTGTATTAAAAGGAAATTTCCTTTTAGTTTTGATACAAAATTTATAGGCGAATTGTCATCATAGCCCCCGGCATTTTCTTGTGGTGTCTGCAAATAACGCTCGGTATAAATGCTGTCATAAAAACGCCAATTGGTCACCGGAGCTACTGCAATAGCCATTTTGAAAACATCGGCTCCTTTCAGGATACAATTGCTCGACATGAATCCTCCATACGACCAGCCAAATATACCGATTCTAGTTTTATCTACATAAGAATAATTACCGATGACTTTGGCCGCATCAATTTGGTCTTCCACTTCGTATTTACCTAATTGTTTTTGAGTGCATTTTTTGAAAGCTGCGCCTTTAAAACCGGTTCCTCTTCCGTCAACACAAACCGTGATGTAGCCTTGTTGTGCTAACATCATAAACCAATAATCATTAGTATCTAACCAATCATTAGCGACTTGTTGTGATCCCGGTCCTGAATATTGGTACATAAACACCGGGTATTTTTTGTTGGCATCAAAATCTTTGGGTTTAATCATCCAAGCGTTTAGTTTGTTGCCTTTTTCGGTGGTTAATTCAAAGAACTCTTTGGTTGGTAAATCGTATTTTTTTAGTTTTTCGGTTAGTGCCGTATTATCCACAATCGATTGGGCCACTTTACCGTTTGAAGCAGTGTTTAGCGTATAAGTTGGCGGTGTAGTGGCGTTTGAAAACGTATTGATAAAGTATTGGAAATTCGGGCTGAAAGTTGCTTCGTTAGTTCCGGTTTTCTCGGATAATTTTACTTTGCTTTTTCCGTCTAAGTTGATTTTGTATACATCTCTAACGGTAGACCCTTTTTCGGTAGACTGGTAAAAAACCGTTTTTGTTTTTTCGTCTAAACCATAATAGGCAGTCACTTCCCAATTGCCTTTGGTGATTTGACTTTTCAGTTTTCCGGTTTTGTCGTACCAATAAATATGGTTGAAGCCGTCTTTTTCGCTGGTCCAGATGAAACTGTTGTCTTTTAGGAAAGTCAGGTTATCCGTTACATCCACGTAGGCATTGTCTTTTTCGTTTAACACTACTTTGGTCGCGGCGGTTGTTCCGTCAATAAAAAGCAAGTCTAAATTATCTTGATGGCGGTTCAGTATTTGAGCGCACAGCACATTGGCATCATTGGTCCATTTCATTCGGGCGATATAGAAATCATTGTAGTTCCCCAGATTTATGGCTTTGGCTGAGTTGGCATTTACATCGTACAGAAACAAGGAAACCTGTGCATTTTTCTCTCCGGCTTTTGGGTATTTGAAAGTTTCTACTGTTGGGTACAAATCTTTTTTGTAAATGTTCATTGAGAACTCGGGCACTTCGCTTTCATCGAAGCGGATGTAGGCTAGTTTTTTGCTGTCGGCACTCCAATCAAAGGCTCTTACGAAAGCAAATTCTTCTTCGTAAACCCAGTCAGTAATTCCGTTGATGATGCTGTTTTTCTTTCCGTCAGTGGTGACTTGAGTGGTTTTTTTAGTAGCGATATCGTAAATAAAGAGGTTGTTTTCTTTTACAAAACCAATTTTAGTTCCGTCGGGAGAGAAGGTTGGCTCTTGTACTTGTGTCAGTATTTTGGTTAATTGCTTGGTGTCAATAGTGTATAAAAAGAAATCGGCCGTGAAGGAATGACGGTAAATTTGATTGGTGTTGTTAGCCAACAGTATTTGTTTTTCGTCGCGACTGAAGGTGTAACTGTCGATACCCTCGGCCAGCTCACTGAAGTTTTTGGTATCAATTAACGTGTTTACTTTTTTGAGTGTGGCGTAATCATACAAATCGATTTGCTGGGTTCGCGAGGTTCTGTCGAAATTGAGCACCGTGTATTGGTTGGTGTTTTTCATGGCCTGAAGTTCGTCCATGCCTTGTGCCCGGAAAGTGCCGGTATAAATTTCTTCGATACTTAATTTTTGCTGTGCTACAACAGAAAAGCACGATACCAGAAACAGTACAACTAATGAGGTAGATTTCATTTTTTTGATTGATTATAAAAAGCCGTCAATTTTAGTGAAAATTTTACAATTACCATCCTATTTTTGTGTTAAATGCCATTTTTGTGGGATAAGTTGTGGCAAAATACCTTTTGAGGAAAGGCAATGGTAAAATGAGGAAGGGTAAAGGTAAAAGCAGGAGATGAAAAAGTAAAGTGAGGAAGGGCGATTGTAAGATGAGGAAGTCTAAAAGTAAGATGAGGAGCTGCAAAAGTAAAATGAGGAAGGGCAAAAGTAAAGTGAGGAGGCGCGTGAAGGAAATGGTCTTTACCCCAACAGGAATGGGGATTAACAACTGGTTTTATCGGTTTTATCGGGATGAAAAAAGGTTTTATCCTAAGAGGTTGTTTTTGAATTTAATTTATTGTTGTATACTTGTTATGCAAACCCTTACCCTAACACTTTATGAATTCTAAAGAAACCGACATACTTAATGTAATTCTGATTATACTTTCGCTGGCTTTGGCTTTTCATTTGCCTTTTGAGTTGTTTCTTTTTTCGTATGCTTTTCTTGGGCCGTTGCATTATCTGACCGAGATAAATTGGCTTAAAGAGAAGAATTATTTTTTGAAAGAAACGAAATGGATTTGGCTGTTTGTAGTCATGGCCTTTTTAGTCAGCACCCCTTTATTTTTGAATCTTTTATCCGGCACAAGTTTGGCTTCGTTTCCGGGTTACAAAGAGGTTGCCGCCTTCATGAACAAATCAACTGACGAGATCATCATGGGGAGCCTATTGCTGGCCATTGGGCTGATTTATTTCAAGAAACAAAAGCACCTTATTTTATTTTTACTTTTAGCATCGGTAGTAACGATTACCGCTTTATACTATTTCCCCGGCATGGCTTTGGTTATGGCTATTTTTGTGCCGACCATCATACATGTATATCTTTTTACCTTGCTGTTTATGATTTATGGTACGGTGAATTCTAAAAGTACTCCGGGTGTTATTGCCATTGTTTTGCTGATTCTCGTTCCTTTTATCATTATGGCAAGCAACGTAAGTACTAGCGAATATTTTCCATTGAAAGAAAGTGTAGTGGCTTCATTTAACGGCAGTAATTTTGGGGTTTTGACTTTTAATTTATCGCATTTATTCGTGTCTCAACAAGAGGGAACGTTTAATTTTATGTCGGTTTTAGCTATTAAAACACAAATTTTTATTGCTTTTGCCTACACCTATCATTATCTGAATTGGTTTTCGAAAACCTCAATCATCGGATGGAACAAAAACTTGTCTAAATCAAAAACCATTACCATTCTTATTATTTGGGGAATCAGTGTTGCGTTGTATTTATATGAATACAAAGTTGGCTTTATTGCGTTGCTATTTTTGAGTCTTATTCATGTGTTTTTGGAGTTTCCGCTCAACATGACTTCGATACGTGGCATTGTGACAAAAATCAGAATGAAGTAAAAACAAAAAACCCGAACGAGTTGTTCGGGTTTTTTTGTGGTATCTCCAGGAATCGAACCAGGGACACATGGATTTTCAGTCCATTGCTCTACCAACTGAGCTAAGATACCTTGCTTTGTTGCGGGTGCAAATATAGAACGATTTTTAATTTATCCAAAACAAATAATAAAAAAAAACTATTCTTACCTTAGCCCCATCAAAAACTCTGCTATGCTTTTAGCCATTGATGTTGGAAATACCCGAATTAAAGCTGCTGTCTTTGAAGTTGATACACTTTTTGAGGTGCTGCTTTTTACTAAAGAAGAATTGGCTTCTAAAGTTGATTTTATTTTACAACTGCATCCCAAAATCAAAACTATTGTGGTGGCTAGTGTCGGAAATTTGGATAAAAAGAGTTTTTTGGCCTTTGAAAACAGAGTCCAAATTCAATTCCTTTCCCACGAGAGTAAGTTTCCTTTTCAAAATTTATATGCTACTCCTACCACTCTTGGTATTGACCGCATGGTTTTGGCAGCCGGAGCTGTTATCCGATTTCCGAATCAAAATCGGTTGGTAATTGATGCGGGCACTTGCATTACTTATGATTTTATTGATGCTGATAATACTTATTGGGGAGGTGCCATTTCTCCCGGACTTCGATTGCGCTATGAATCGCTGCATCAGTTTACCGCAAAATTACCCTTACTAACCAAAAGTTATCCTGAAAAGACTATTGGAAATTCTACACAAGAATCTATACATTCCGGAGTGGTTAACGGTGTTATTCATGAAATTGATGGGTTTATCGAAGAGTATAAAGCCCAATACGCTAAATTTATCATAATTTTAACGGGGGAGACGCAGAATTTTTGGCTAAACGATTAAAAAATACCATATTTGCCAATTCAAATTTTCTGCTGGAGAGTTTGAATCAAACTTTTCAATACAATCAAAAATGATTAAAAAAATTATAGTAAGCTTCTGTTTACTTATTTCATTAAATGCCTTAGCACAAGAAGGAACCTCTTCTCCTTATTCTTATTACGGAATAGGTGACATAAAATTTAAAGGAACAGCCGAAAACAGAGCGATGGGTGGACTTTCAGTTTTCCCGGACAGTATTCACATCAACCTGCAAAATCCGGCACAATTGGCAAGTTTGAAATTGATTAATTTGAATTTGGGAGGTACTTATTTGAATACCAGCTCTAAATCAGAACAACAAACAGAAAAAGCACGAAGAACCGCTATCGACTATTTGGCCGTTGGTATTCCGGTTGGCAAAGTAGGTATCGGATTTGGTCTTATCCCTTATTCTTCTGTTGGATACAAAATTGAAAAATTATCTAATGACACTAATCCTATATATTCAAGATACAACGGAATTGGTGGTTTGAGCAAAGTCTTTTTGGGCTTAGGTTTCAAATTAAATAAGCAATTTAGTTTTGGGGCTGATGTTCAGTATAATTTCGGAAAAATTGAAACCACTAATTTACGTTATCAGGATGGTTTTGACTTTATTGAACTAGGAACCAGAGAAAACAACACCTCTGACATGCACGGAGTCAATTTCGATTTGGGTCTGACTTATCAAACCAAATTGAATAAAAAATTATCTTTTTTCAGTGCTTTGACCTATAGTCCTCAGGTCAATTTATTGCTGGACAATTCCCGCTCCATAGAAACCGTTAGGATTACTTCAACTATTACCCCACAAGAAAGTATAGATGTTTTGGTGGAAGACACCAAAATAAAGCTTCCTAGTAAGATTGCCTTCGGCTCAGGTTTTGGTGAAGTGAAAAAATGGTTAATTGGCGGCGAAATAACTTACTTAAACACTAGTGTGACTTCAAATAGATTTAATGATATTTACGGCCCTACCGACGCAAATGACAATCGCTATACGGTTTCCTATAAAGATGCTATGCGATACACCATTGGTGGTTATTTTATTCCGAACTACAACTCCTACTCCAGCTATTTGAAAAAAATAACTTATCGTGCCGGATTGCGTTACGAGAATACCGGATTAGTTCTACAAGGTAAATCCATCAACGATGCTGCTGTAAATATTGGTTTAGGGCTACCTCTAGGCGGAAGTTTCTCAAACATTAATATAGGATTGGAAGTAGGAAAACGCGGTACAAAATACTACAACTTAGTTGAAGAAAATTATGTAAATTTAAGCATCGGTTTATCGTTTAGTGATAAATGGTTTGTGAAACGTAAATACGACTAAACTTCAAAAATATGAAAGCACTTTTTTCTCTTATTGGTGTTTTATTCTTTATAAACAGCCATGCTCAAAAGTTTGATTGTTCTTCAAAAGTACAAGAATACAAAGAACTGTTTCAAGCCAAAAAAGCCACCGAAGCTCTAGTGGTATGGCATGAGGTAAGCAAAAATTGTCCAAAGCAAAGTGAAACCATTTACACCGAAGGACTTGAAATGCTGCAATACAAAATTGACAATGCAGCCTCGCCGGAAGAGAAAGAAAAATTGGTTCGCGATGTTTTAAAATTATACGACCAATACAACCAAAACTATCCCCTAACCACCGCTGATTATGAAGTAAAGAAAGCCATGGTTTTGTTTGACAATAAAGTTGGCACTGACGACGAGATTTACCGTTTACTGGACAGTGGTTTTGCCAAAGCCACCAACAGTATTACTGATGCCAATACTATTTATACGTATTTCAGTTTGTATCGTGCAAAATACACCGCCGATAAAACCAAGGTGACTTCGGATATGGTTTTAGACAAATACATGGAGGCTAACACTATGCTTTTGAAATTAGAAACTACCAAACCTGAAAAAAGCACCGAATACAAAACGGCTCTGAAAGGCATCCGCTCTTTGGTTAAAGAACTAACTACTTGTGATAATTTGGCGACTTATTATGAGAAAAACTTTGAAGCTAATAAAGAAAAAGGAGAATGGTTGACGGCGGCGTTGAATAATTTGACTATAAAATGTGGCGGAGAACCCATTTATAACGCTATTGCCGATGCCAATTATAAATTAAAACCAACTTCTAAATCTGCCTATTATATGGCGGTTACCTGTATAAAACAACGAAGATTTCCGGAAGCCATTCAATATTTCACCGAATCAGAAGCCTTAGAAACCAATCCGTTGGAAAAAGCAAAACTAGATTACTCCCTGGCCTCAGGATTACTCAGCAAAGAAAAAGAGAAATCAAAAGCTTTATTGGTAAAAGCCTATACTTATGATCCTAAAATGGGAAAAGCCTATTTGTTTTTAGCTGAACAATATGGCAATGGTGCTGAAGAGTGCGGGAAAACTGACTTTGATAAAAAAGCCATTTATTATTTGGCCATAGAAACTGCTAAAAAAGCCAGCATTGCAGAACCAAGACTAAAACCAACTGTTGATAGAACAATCGAAAAATTTGCAGCAAAAGCATTGACAGACAAAGACATTAGTGATAAAAAAATGAACGGAAAATCCTTTAAGATTGACTGTTGGATAAATGAAACCATCACGTTCCCAAAAAAATAAATGACTTTTCTATCCAAAAATAGTATTCCGCTTCTTTTGGCCATCCCGTTTTGTTTGTTGGTAATCGCTTGTGAAAGCAACTTCCGCGATGTACAAAAAATGGGCGTATCAGAATTTGCCCCTAGCGGTGACGCCGATTCCATCAATTTAAAATATACCGACTCGGGGAGAATAACCGCTAATTTAATCAGTCCGAAAATGCTGGATTATGCCACCGTGGAATTCCCGTTTACCGAGTTTCCGAAAGGCATTCGTTTAACTTTGTTTGACAAAAACGGAAAGCAAACCCTGGTCGTTGCCGATTATGCCGTTTCTCACAAAGCCACCAATTTGATTGATTTGCAAGGCCATGTAAAAATATCCAGTCAAAGTGGCGATTTACTGGAAACCGAGCAATTGTATTACGACCAAAAAAACGAATGGTTTTTTACCGAAAAAAAGTTTAAATTTACTTCAACCAAAGGCGTTTCTTATGGCGAGGGAATTGATTTCAGTAAAGACTTCAAAAAAGTAAACTCACAAAAAATATCAGGACAAGTCCAATCAGAATAACTATGAACTATTTAAAATTTACCCAATACGCTTACCTGCTCGCCGGATTTATATTTGCCTTTGATGCTTTTCAAAAATACCAAGAAGGTGACACTAACAAAGCCTACATCAGTGCAGGATTTGCGGTTGTTGGGGTTTTTATGTTTTTCTTCAGAAGAAATTACAGCAAAAGATTCCAAGACCAGAATAAAAAACCTTAATCTATGGAAATCGGAATAATCATTGTTTGTTTGATACTTTCCGCTTTCTTCTCCGGGATGGAAATTGCTTTTGTTTCGTCCAATAAAATCTATTTGGAAATTGAAAAAAAACAAGACGATTTCATTTCCAAAATCTTAACCAAACTCACCCAAAAGCCCTCCAAGTTTATTGCTACCATGCTCGTGGGCAATAACGTTTCTATGGTGGTTTACGGCTTCTTCATGGGCGATTTGTTGATGCATTGGTTTGAAACTTTTGGCTACCGCTTTTCTGATTTGTCTAATTTATTGCTGCAGACTACCCTTTCTACTTTAATTGTTTTAATGACATCTGAATTTTTGCCTAAAGTGTTTTTTCAGATTTATGCCAACAGTGCTATTAAAATTTTTGCGCTTCCCGCCTATTTCTTTTACCGGTTGTTCTACTATATTTCTTCGTTTATGATTTGGATATCCGATTTTATCCTGAAGAGATTTTTCAAAACCGAAGGCGATCAAATCAACCTTTCCTTCAGCAAAGTAGAGTTGGGGAATTATATTAGTGAACAAATGAATTCGGTTGAAGACCATGAAAGTGTGGACTCTGAAATTCAGATTTTTCAAAATGCCTTAGAGTTTTCGGGAGTTAAAGCCAGAGACATCATGACGCCTAGAACCGAACTGGTGGCTGTAGAATTGCACAGCTCGATTGTTGATTTAAGGTCGCTTTTCATTGAAACTGGCTACTCCAAAATACTGGTCTATTTTAATTCGTTGGATGATATTGTTGGCTATGTTCATTCGTTTGAACTGTTTAAAAAACCACGAAGCATCAAATCGGTCATGATACCGGTAGAGTTTGTCCCGGAAACTATTTTTATCAAAGACGTCATGAACTTGCTGACCAAAAAGCGTAAAAGTGTAGCGGTGATTTTGGATGAATACGGCGGCACCTCGGGCATAGTCACTATGGAAGATATTGTAGAAGAACTTTTTGGCGAAATTGAAGACGAACACGATTCAGACGAAGCTTTAATAGAAAACCCACTGGACGACAAAAGCTATTTATTTTCTACTCGTCTTGATGTGGAATATTTAAACGAAACGTATAATCTTGACATTCCCGAAAGTGATTCTTATAGTACTTTGGGCGGATTTATTGTAGACTTTTCTAAAGAAATTCCCCAAAAAGGAGACCAAATTACCATCGGCAGCTTCCAATTTAGCATTGAAGAAGCCTCTAACAAAAAGATTGAATTGGTTAAAATGACTATAATCGATTAAATTCTTTAAAAAAATCAAAAAATTATTTGAAATTATAACTAGGTGAGTATTATTATTTCACAGATAATTGTATTTTCGCAAACTGAATTAAAAATTAACATAAATAGAAATGGCAGTTTTATCAAAAATTAGAAAACGCTCAGGTTTACTTTTACTAGCTATCGGTTTTGCCTTATTATCATTTGTAGTACAGGATTTATTTACCAAAGGCTTCAAAAGTTTATCTACTGACGTAGGATCCGTAAACGGAAAAGATATTTCTTTTGATGAGTTTAGAGTAAAAGTGGCAAACACTGAAAAAAATGCGCAAAACGGTCAAAACATGACGTCAATGCAAGCATCTAATCAGGTTTGGAACCAAGAAGTAAACATCGCTTTACTTTCGGCTGAATTCGAAAAATTAGGATTACGCGTAGGCGAAAAACATATTATTGAAGTATTAAAATCAGATCCGAACATTGGTCAAAACAAATTGTTTTTGAATGCAGCCGGCAAATTTGATCTTAACAAATTCAAGGATTATTTCAAAACCAATCCGGAAGGATTGCAAATGTTGAAAGACAGAGAAAAAGATGCTGAGCTTAACGCCAAGTATCAAATCTATAATTCATTAGTAAAAGGCGCCATGTTTACTACTGAAGCCGAAGGAAAATTCAAATACGAAGCTGAAATGAACAAAGTAACTTTTGACTTTGTTTCTGTACCATACTCTACTGTAAAAGACAGCGATGTGAAAGTAACCGATGAGGAAATCATTGCTTACATGAAAACGAAAGAGAAAAAATTCAAATCAGAAGAAAGCCGCGAATTGGATTATGTCTTAATTCAAGACAAACCATCAGCTGCTGACGAAGCTGAAATCAAGAAAAATGTTGATGCTTTATTGATGCCAAGTGTTCGTTACAACAAAGAAACGTCTAAAAACGATACCATTCCTGGGTTCAGATCAGTTACAGATAATGCAGAGTTTGTAAATGCTAATTCAGATATTCCGTTTGATTCTTCTTATGTAGCTAAACAAGATTTACCTGCAGAACATGCAGATGCTTTATTTGCATTAGCTAACGGTGATGTTTACGGTCCTTATATGTACAACAACTACTATTGCATTTCAAAAGCCTTAGGAAGAAAAGCCGGTGCTAAAGCAAAAGCCAGCCACATCTTGATCAGCTGGGAAGGCACACAAGTACCAAACAAAAAAGAAAAAAGAACCAAAGAACAAGCTAAAGCTAAAGCAGAAGGTTTGTTAGCACAAGCTACAGCCAACCCGGCTATGTTTGCTATATTAGCCATGACCAACTCTGATGATTCATCAGCGCAAAGTGGTGGTGATTTAGGATTTTTTGCACCGGGTCAAATGGTAAAACCTTTTAATGATTTTGTATTCAATAATCCTATCGGTAAAATTGGTTTAGTTGAAACTGAATTTGGATACCACATCATCAATGTTACCGACAAGCAAGATGCTGTAAGATTAGCAACCATTGCTCAAAAAATTGAGCCTTCAGAAGCTACTAATGATAAAATCTATACTCAGGCTACCAAGTTTGAAATGGATGCAGCCGGTAAAGACTTTACAGCATTAGCTAAGCAAATGAAATTAACGGTAAATCCAGCTGTAAGAGTAAAAGCCATTGACGAAAGTTTTGGTTCAGTTAGCAACCAAAGACAAATTGTGAAATGGGCCTTTGATGACAACACCAGCATTGGTGATGTAAAACGTTTTGAAGTGGTGAATGTCGGACATGTAATTGCCAAATTAAAATCAATCACTGAAAAAGGATTAATGTCAGTAGAAGAAGCCAGACCGCAAGTGGAATTGGTGTTGAAAAACAAAAAGAAAGCAGAAAAAATCAAAGCCAAAATGAATGGTACTACTTTAGCCGCTATTGCAGCAGCTAATAAAGTAACGGTTCAAAACGCAATGGATTTAAGTATCGAAAACCCAGCTATTCCAAGCGCAGGTTATGAGCCAAAAGTAATTGGAACTGCCTTTTCTTCTAAAGTTGGACAAGTTTCAAAACCAATTGATGGTAATTCAGGTGTATATGTAATTGCTACGAAAGCGGTTACCAAAGCGCCAGCCTTGAAAAAACACGACGAGTATACTGCTAAAGTACAACAACAAGCTGTAAACTATTCGGGTAGAGTAATGCCGGCATTGAAAAACGATGCAGACATTCAGGATAACAGAGCTGATTTCTACTAATAAGCTAATAAGCTAATAAAAAAGGCTGTTTCAGTAATGAGGCAGCCTTTTTTAATGGTATTAGAATATGTATATAACAAATTAGGCCGCATAATTAAAGTAATTAGGCACTACAATCAAAATGTTTGTAGTGCGTATTTTTAAAATTTATGCAGCCTAAATTTTTTATTTATGCTGCATAAATTTTTTATTTGTAAGGCATAATTTTATTGTTCGACTATCATCTGTTGATAAGGGATAACCGTTTCGTATCCTTTTTGTCTGAAATAGTCGGTGGGGTTTTCTTTAGAAATGCTGAGTACAAAATCGCCTCCCCAAGCACCAAGACTTTTTATAACTCCCTGAAAATCCTCAAAGAGTGATTCTTTTACGGTGGCCAATTCTAAGATGTTGCTCAATTCAATTTCGTGACGCTGTAGGGCTAAGGCAAATGTTTTGGGCTCTGTAGCTTCCACCACGGTTTTAGTAATACTGTCAATGATTGGAATGGTTTTTTCAATGTTGTTGTGTTTGCCAAAATAAGAGGTAATGGCATTGCGGCTGTTTTGCTTTTTATTCAAATAAACAAAAAAGAGTTTGTCTGTAAAATCGGGTTTGAAGTGTACCAACTCCACCACCGGTTGATCATCCACCAACTGGTAAATAATTCCGGTATTATTTTGAGCGCAGGCAATATCATAGCCACTACCGCCAAAACTTCTTTTCAGCAGTACATAAGCATCTATTTGCAACCATTGCGCTATGTTATTAATCAAGGTAGAAGAAGTCCCTAAACCCCATTTTTTAGGAAAAGTTAATTCGGTAATAATACGATAGCCTTTGGCAGTAGTAATAAAATCAGAATGGATTAAATAGGCTTCGTGCAAAATTTCTATCAGGGTGTTTTTAATAGTATGGGCATCGTCAAAGCGTTCCTTCCTAACGATAGAGGCAAACGGAATGACTGCTTCAAACCAAACACTGCCGTCGCTGTCGTAACTCGTCCAATGAATAACTTCTCCTTCTGTTGGTTCAACTGTTAAATTTTGACCGTATTTGGTGGGTAAGGCAAACGCTTTGGCGCCGTCAAGCACCACGTATTCTCCCGTAATTAATAATTTGCCGTTGCTGTAAAAGGTTTTTTTCATGGCTTCTGATTCTGCACCTATTTTCTAAGGTTTTCTATCAACTCCACCACAGAAGCGTGTGAAACCGTATGGTCTTCAAAATACCGAGCAATGGCTTTTCTTTCTTCAGCTGTAGCTTGGTATTGGTTTAAAATATTATTCAAGTGCATTTTCATGTGGCCTTCCTGAATTCCGGTAGTGGTTAACGAACGTAAAGCAGCAAAGTTTTGGGCCAATCCGGTAACGGCTACCACTTGCATTAATTCTTGTGCAGAAGGTTTGCCCAAAATTTCCAAAGCCAGTTTAACCAGCGGATGCAAAGAAGTCAATCCGCCCACTGTTCCTAATGCTAACGGAATTTCCATCCAAAAAGTGAAGATACCGTTTTCAATTTTAGCATGAGATAAACTGGAGTATTGACCACTACGGGAAGCATACGCATGCACTCCGGCTTCTACGGCACGAAAATCATTTCCGGTGGCTAAGACTACTGCATCTACTCCATTCATTATGCCTTTATTATGCGTCACGGCACGATAGGGTTCAATCTCAGCAATACGAACCGCCTGCACCAATTTCTCAGCAAACAAGGTGGGGTTCTCTATTTTCTTTTCGGCCAACTCCTCTACCCTGCACGACACTTCGGCACGCACAATACAATTGGGCACATAGTTAGACAAAATGCTCATCACTATCGTAATGTCCTTTTCTGCTTCAGTAAAGGCAACGTAATTTTGTGCTGCTTCTTTCAACGATTTGGCCAATTGCTCTAAGCACGAATTGATGAAATTCGCCCCCATGCTGTCTTTGGTTTCAAACGTAGCATGAAGCTGGTAATAGTTTTCTAACTCGGCGGTTTTATCTCTAAGTTCCAACGAAAGAATACCGCCACCGCGCTTTTGCATGTTTTTGGTAATGCTTTCGGTTGAAGCCAATAATGTTGCTTTTATAGCATTGAAAAACGATTGTAATTTGTCACGGTCGCCTTTGAAGATAAAATGAACCTGACCAATCTTTTCGGTATTTAAAACAGTAGCCTTAAATCCGCCACGCGTGCTCCAAAACTTAGCCGATTTAGCTGCTGCAGCCACCACCGAACTCTCTTCAATGACCATCGGTACCGAATAGTATTTGCCGTTAATCAAAAAATTGGGAGCAATACCCATCGGCAGATAGAAATTGGTAATGGTGTTTTCTATAAACTCGTCGTGAAGTTGTTGCAGTTGAACATCACTGTTCCAATACTGCTTTATGGTTTTGACCGCTTCGGTCGGATTAGAAAAATAGGTATTGGCAATCCAATCTATTTTTGCTTCTTTGGATAATTTTGAAAATCCGGCAACGGCATTATTCATATTCATTAGTTATTTTTTGGCTCAGTTGACAACGGTGTTGGTACTTCGCCTTGATATTCGGTTTCTTTAAGGTCTTCAGTCTTCTTGCCCAATCTCACTATCGGATGGTCTTGGGTTCCGGTCACTTTTATCGGAATTCCAATAATCCCCAAGGGAGGTAACCCCAAACGCATTTTAATATTAAGATTGCCGTCAAAACTTGTTTGTCCTTCTATTCTGGGACGGAAACCGGCCACTTTAAACTTGAACCGTTCAATATTGATGATGTTATTCTTAATGGTCGTTTTGATTTTTACTTCCGACAAATCCGGATTTTTTATCGCATCTTTCCCTGTTTTCTGACTCACGGTGCCAAAGAGTTTAAACCCTTTCATCTTCACCTTTTTGACCGATAGAGTTCCTCCACCGGTTAACGACGGATAAATAGGCTGCATATTGTTATCCAGTATACCGGCCACATTATAATCTAACGAGATAATTCCTTCGGCACTTTCGGCAGCAGTAGCCATTTCTCGGAACAACTTAACCTCATTATAAGCTCGTTTTACATCAAAATCTTTGGCCAAAACTTTAAAATCAAAGAAGGCTTTTTGGGACGATTGACTTCCGTAAACCACATCCATATTCACTGTACTGCCAATCAAATCGAAACCTGAATTTTGAAGTTCCAACTTGCCTTTGTTGATATTCATACGGCCTTTCAAGTTGTCTAATTTCAAATCTTGAAAGTTAACTTTATTGGCGGAGGCATTGAATTGCAAATTAAAATTGGGCGGAATTACCACAACTCCAGTAGGAGCTGTCGCTGTTGTTTTTGTTGAATCGGAAACTGTAACCGATGATGTAGTCTGCGACATAAATTCATCCACATTAATATAATCCGAAGAAAGGGTGAAATTTCCTTTCAAGATAGCACTGTCCGTTAAGGCATAGTCGATAACATTTTGTAAATAACCATGCATTTTAAAATCAGTCTGCCCATAATTAGCCACAAAATAGTTGAAATTCATTTTGTCCTGATTAAAGATAAAAGTACCTTGTTTGATAATAAACGGCTTGGGTAAATACTCTGTAGTGGTTTTGATATTCCTTAATTTTAAGGTACCGCTGTTTTTAAGATTGTTGTAGCGGCCGTTCATAGCGTCTTCCTGAGAACCTTTGAAAGCCACATCGGCATCAATATACCCTTCCAAATCCATTCCTTTACGAGAAAACACTTTGTAAATTCGGTTCACATTCAATTGCCCTTTGGCTTTAATATCATATCTGATATTATCAAAATTGCGCAACCTGGCATTAACATAAATGGGACTGCCTTCAAACTCAAAAGAGGCCGGAGTAATAGTGACATTCAAGTCATTCATCAATCCCTTCTTATCCGAAACGGTGGCAAAAAGATTGATTTTTTTAATCGGGTTTTGATAATAAATACTTTTAACCTCAGCATCAAACAAATAAATTTTAGCGTTGGTAACCGGAATCCTACCGCTTTTTTTATCATAAATTCCCTTGGATTGTATGTCCAAGTTTAAGAGCCCTTTTAAATCCACATTCTGCAACCCAAAAGCTTGGTCCATTTTGGCTAAATCCATTTTAGCATTGATGCGCGCTGCGATTTTAGGTTTTGATAATCCTTCTGTTTTAATGATCGCCTTGAAGTAATCTTTATCTACATTAAAGAAAACAGAATCAAGGTTGACTCTTAGCTGCTCAATATCTAACGATGGTAATTTGGTGTCAAAATTCAAGAAGATATTCGAAGCCGGAAACGGAGCCTTGTTGTAGTTGATATAGCCGTCACGTATTTTCATATTGAATGCCAAATCGGGCTTTTGATTTTTGGAAGCGATGTATTGTCCTTTTAAAGTCAGCAACAAATCGGTACTTCCTTTGACCTTTGACTTATCGAGCCAAGTCACATAGTGTGGTGGCAGTGCTGTAAAGAAATCATTAAGTTTGCTATCTTCGGATTTGATTGTAAAATCCATATCATAGCCATTGCTCAGGAAGTCAAACTTTCCTTTGAACTCCACCGGCAGCTTATTGATTTTTAAATTGTTTTGTTCAAAGATAAACGCAAGGGAATTGGTATTGATTTTGGTAATTAAATCGGCGTTTACCTTTTTATTTTTGAGGTATTGTTCTCCGTTATAGGTAAAATCAAACGAATCTATTTTGGCTTCGGTATATAAATCGAAAATGGCTTTGTCTAAATCACCGTTGCCGATGTATTCAAATCCTCGGGCATCAATCAGCATCTTGGTTGATTTGTCATCGTATACCAAATGCGTATTCAGGATGGCAATTTTCTCCAATCTCAAGGCTGTATTACTCGTGGTATCTTTTTCAGTAGCCTTCTCATCCGAAATATAAACATTGTAATTGGCTTCTCCTTTTTCATTGACTTTGACATTGATAAAAGCATCGGAGACATAAATCTTATCAATGTTTACTTTTTTGTCAAATACCAATGAGCTTAAATCGATCCCGAAAGAAACCTCGTTAGCAGCAATCAACGTTTCTTTTTTATAGGGCGCTGAGCCTTTCAACGAAAAGTCGGTCAATGTTAAAGTTAACGACGGAAAGTGATTAAAGAAAGAGAGGTTGGCTTCTTTGAAATTGAGTTCCCCATCTAATTTTTTATTAGCAAAAGCTTTTACTTCTTCGGCAATCTTTCCAGGGAAAAGAATGGGGATTAAAAACAAGGCTAATAGTATAGTGCCCAAGGTAAATCCAGTAATTTTCAGGATTTTGACTACTATTGATTTGGATGGTTTTTTCATACGACAAAATTACACTTCCAAGAACTGACAAAAAAATTTAAGTCAATTATTTTTATAAAAATACAAAAAGCCACGCTATAATAACGTGGCTTTTAAAATAATCATATAACAATATTAACTTACTCTTTGATTAACTTTAATGTTTTTGAATTGCTATTTGCATCAGAAACTTTAACTAAGTATAAACCTGTACTTAAATCAGAGATAGAAAACTGATTGCTTTCAGAAGCAACAAACGTTTTAACTAATTGACCTGAGATAGTATATACTTCTGCTTTTTCAAAATTTCCTTTTACAGAAAAACTATTGGAAGCAGGATTTGGGTAAAGTGCGAATGAATCTTTTCCAAATTGATTAACTGATAATACGTCAGCAAATGAATATTCTTTTGTTAAGTTACTGAACGTAATATTGTAAGTTCCTGCCACAGCAATAATGTCTCCATTACCAGGTGTACCGGTTGGGAATCCATCTCCACCCCATGAAGTATCCCATGCATGATCTCTTCTGAATTTACATCCTGCAGAAGTCATAACTACATTATCAAGGGTGTAAGTAACACCATCCGTTGTGTTTAAGTCAAAATCATGACCGTCACCCCATCCACCAACAGCATCTCCAGTTAAACTGATTAAAGGGAAAGAAAAACTGTAAGCACCTGTAGCAATATTTAATTTTGCATCATACGTTCCTGCTGTAGTTACAGTAATGTTATCTCCGGTTGAAACCCCTGATGGAAAAGCAGCACTTCCCCATGTAGTAGCCCAATCGTGATCTTTACGGAACTTACAATCAGCCGCAATTAGAGCAATATCATTTAAACGGTAATTGTCAGCATCAACCGGAGTTAAATCAAAATCATGACCATCTCCCCAGCCGCCAACGGCATCACCGGTCAAACTAATTAATTGGAATAATGGTGCAGGTGTAAATACATAATCTCCTGAAGCAATATTTACACTAATTGTTGTGTATGAACCGGCAGTAACCGGAATAAGATCTGTTTCACCGGTAACCGTTCCAACCGGAAAATCTAATCCTCCAACCAAAACGCCATCTACTTCAAATTGAGCTGTACCATCCACTAATGTAGCATTTGATACAGTAAAATTTGTTAAATCCAATGTTGACAACACTAATCCTCCCGGAGTTGTTACTGCAGAACCTACTAATTTAACAACAGGAATTGGAGCTCCTCCTGAAAAATTATATTCCCCAGTTGTACTATTGAAGGTAACATCATACGTTCCGGCAATACATTGAATATTATCACCATTCTGAACTCCGGTACCTGAAGGGAACGCTGAGCTACCCCAGTTTACAGTCCAAGCGTGATCAGCTCTGAATTTTATACCTCCTGCATTTGGAGTTGGTGAATTTGCTGAAGCCACTGTAATTGTTATGGTCCAATTTTCTCCATCTGAGGACACCATATCAAAATCATGACCGTCTCCCCAGCCACCTACAGCTTCTCCGGTAATAGAAACTACCGTAGGGTTTTGACCGTTAACATTAAACGCGGTTAAAATAATCGCGAGTACTAAAAGTAATTTTGTCTTCATAAATTTGTTTTTTTATTTTATTGTGATTACTAACTCTTGCTAATTTACAATTTATTTGTGTTATTCATCTCAAAACGAAGTAAAAAGCTCAACGAAAACGTTATAGTGTTAATAAATTAATTGGTCTTAACCAACATCTTTTTACTTCGCTTGATTGTATGAATACTTGTTGTGATTATTGTTTGATTAATTTCAATGTCTTTTCGTTATGATCTGCATCAAATACTTTGACTAAATACACCCCGCTTTTCAAATCGGAGGTTGAATAAACATCGCCCTTAACTTTATCATGATATGATTTTACTAACTGTCCGGTCATTGAATAAACTAACACTTTAGACATAGCATTATTAATAGTAAAATAATCTGTTGCCGGATTTGGCGACAGGTTTACAAAACGCAAGGCATTGAAACTCTCTGTATTTAAAGCAGATGGTTGATTTCCGTAAACCCTGAACCCACCGGCTTCTATTGTAATAGGGTCTGTGGTACTGGTTACGTTAAGCGTGCTGTTATCCATCAAATTATACCAAGTTCCTGTATAAGGAAAGTTTGGCGTTACGTTTATTGAAGTAACATTAAAGTTGGACAAAACCACTACATTTTTTAAGGTAGACGCTGAGGCAGCATTATCATAAATGTAAATCTTCGGTTCTAACGTTGTGCCTGAATTAATTGAAAAATCTTTACTGAATACCGTATTATTTTTTTCAAATCAATCATTTTAGCATAATCGTTGTAAATGGTATTTCTGTTCGGATCATCCATCCAATTATTTACCCATTGTGGTTGAGGCTTGGTATCTAATTTACAATCGCCAGAAGTGACATCCGAATCGGTATTAACCGTTCCGTTATTACAAGTAAAAATAGAATCATTATAGCCTAACTCCGCAAAGTGCCATATCATTTTTGGTCCCGGAATCAACAAAGAAACCGCGCCAATAGCAGACATTCTTGACAAAGCAGTATTTAATGTTCTAACGTTATGGGCTGCATTGGTATTGTTTCCGTAAATTAAGTTTTTATACATTAACCGTTCTTTATCATGACTTTCCGGATAACCCAACAATCTTTTAGCCGTAAAGCCATGCGCCGTATTACCCATTCTGGAAATGTCATTGCTCGAATTGTATCCCATTGACAACTGATTATAAGCCGTTGTCATTTCTCCCCACAACATTACTCCTTTACTTGGCGTTTCATTGATTCGGTAATTAGCCCACTGTTGTTCTTCATTATCGGCCCCAAGGTGTTCAAAAATAACATAATGTGTTGGGTCTAAATTCCAAGAGTAATCGGCATATTCTTTAAGCACATCCACTCTGTCCTGTTGGTAGCTGTTGGTACAAGCGTCACTTCCGGTACAGTTTTGCGTAAACCCTTTGGTTAAATCCCAACGAAATCCGTCAATCTTGTATTCTTGAATCCACTGTTTGATAACTCTTTTCACATAAGTTTTAGTTCTTGTTTGTTGGTGATTAAAATCATTTCCAACACTGTAACTGTGTGTAGCTACCATATTAAAATAAGGACTGTCTGAGGAAGGTGAGCCCCAGCCGTCACCATCAGGATCGTTCATCCACATTCTGTCTAATGGATTTCTTCCGAAAGCATGATTTAAAGCAACATCAAGAATAACCGCTATACCATTTTGATGACACAGGTCAATAAACTCTTTTAATTTATCAGCCGGTCCATAAGCTTTATCGTTAGCAAGGTGAAAACAAGTATTATATCCCCAGCTTTCATTTCCTTCAAACTCCATCACCGGCATTAACTCTATGGCGTTTATTTTTAAATTTTTAAAATAATCTATTTTGTTAATCAAACTTTGATAACTTCTGTCTGCATCAAAGTCACGTACTAAAACTTCGTATACAACCAAATTATCTTTTTCAGGTTTTACAAAATTTACTGTAGCATCACTCCAAGGATAAGGCGTCTGTCCTGTCTTCAATACTGTAACTTCTCTTTCCTGTCCTGAGGCTGTTGGAAAAGGCGGTAAATTAGGATAAACTGTAGGCGAAATCCACGGATCATCATAAGATGACAAAACCAAAGTAGAATAGGGATCGGCAGTTTTAACCAAAACCGGAGAGTTGGCAACTGGTGTTTGATCTACAACCCAATACTGATAAGTGTAATCTACACCCGGTGTTAAACCGATTAGTTCTATCCAAAATTTGGATGAAGAAACATCTTTTTTCATCGAATAACTGGTGTCCGGCTGCCAATTATTAAAACTTCCTGCAACATATACATAATCTTTTCCCGGAGCATCTAAAATCAATATGGCTTTGGTGGGATCAGTCGCATCATAGTTTATTCCGTCTACTTTTCCTGAAGGTATAGCCTGAGAAACAGTGGCGGGCGTAACAATAACTGAGAACTTTTTGGTTTGTGTTGAAGTTCCTTGTGTAATCACCAACTCATAATTTTGATTAGATGTAATGTTGTTATGAGTATAGGTATAAGAAGATACATTGGATACAACATCCAAACTTACCCCGTTTGCTTTCAAGTCATAAGTAGCATTCCCGTTCGTATTGGATGCTGAAATACTTCTACTTCCTCCTGAGGCTATAATTGTGGTACTTCCTTCGGTAGGGGTGAGTAATGAGGTTTGAAAATAACCCACATTAAAAAAGAAATCGCCACAACTTGGAGCCAATTTTAATGTTTGAGAACCCGTTGCATTTCTGAAAACCATCCCCATTTTTGCCGCACTGGCCTGCTGGGTACTGTTAAGATTAAAATAAACACTAGGAGTCATTGTAATACTCCAAGTCCCATTACCATTATTAGTCATCAAACCCACACCGTTATCTAATCCCCAATTCCCAACTACGGTTGTCCATGGATTACTAGTAGGACCTATTCCGGAATGGATATAAACTTTTGCAGGATTAGTACCCATAGTGTTACAGGTAGCGCTGGCAAAAGAAACCGTAATGGTTATTTGGTCGGTAACATTAAATGTTGAGGGCGAAATGGTCACCTGTTGTCCAAAAACAATAGTGGTAAAAAGAGAAAATAATATAGCAATTTTTTTCATAGCTTGTTTTTTTATTTCACAAAGAGCAACTAATAAAAGTTGCTCTTCATGGAATTATTACTTTTTTGTTAAACTATATTTTAGTCATTTTATAGGTATACTTTCTCGGATTACTTACATCTAATTCTATTCTATATTTCTCTCTGGTGCCATCATCTGCTCCCGGAACGGTTATCTCACCTGAACCGGCAAGGTTGTTTTCCTGTAAAGTGAATGGTGTTGCCGTTTTTCCTAATATAGATACCGAAGTGGTTGCAGTTCCCGGTGCATATGGCGGGTTTGGAAGTGTAGGAACAACTATGGTACCTGTCCAAAGATTAGATTTGAACTTAAATTTTTTGCCTTTCAATAAATCCAATTCATATGACCAAATTTTGGTGGTTGCATCGTAGTCAAAGGGAACCTGATTATCAAAACCAAGACCGGATCTGGTGGCTCTACCAAAAATTCCAAAAGTGGTAAATCGAGAAAGAGTATAAGTATTTGTAGCCAAATTAACTTTTACCAAATAATGTCCGGCAGTTGCTACAGCTATACTTGCGGCACTGGCACTGGAATCTAATGTCCCTGCTGAACCTCCGTAAACTAATGCCGATGCAAAATCTTGACAAGCATCCGGTTGGTAAAATTTATAATTACCGGCTTCTAAATACATATAGCCCTCATAATCCGAATTGGAAGCAGGAGTTGACGCCGCTATTCTTGGTTCTGTTGAAGGCGTATTTCCATCCTTTACCAAAGCAATTACAGGTAATTTTAATGAATAGCCCGTAACTTTTACATTAATTGGATTAGAGTATTGAATAAACGGATTAGGATTAGTTCCTAAAGTTGATTTTATTCTTATATCAATATCCATTTCACTACATTTATAAGTAGGCAAGCTATTAATTAAGTTATTAAATTCAGCCACTGTTAAACTGGCTTTTCTTGATGTAGTGGTTACTTCCAAACCATCTCCGGTATATTCAACCGGATTAGACAAAGAGGTATCATTATGATCAAAAACCTGCAACGTGTATGTTGAAACCGTAGCTGGACCATTATTTGCTTTATCCCATTCAAATTTTCCAAAAACATCGGTAGCCGTTGCATCGGTCAAAACTGTGGGTGGAGTAACTGTAGCATCTTTTCTTAGTTCAAAACCGTTGGCAGCAACTACGGGGTCATTATCATCCTCACAGGAAAAAAATCCGGTAACCAATGCCGCGAAAATTATCGTTTTTACTATATTTTTCATTTATATTTCTTTTTAAAATATTAATTGTAACCTGGATTTTGGGTTAAATTAGGATTAGCATCCAAAGCCGTTAACGGTATAGGAAAAAGTTTGTAGGTATCCGGAATAGAAGTCCCGTTTACTGCATTTCCTTTCCATGGCCATAAATAAGATCCTCCTGTAAATTTGCCAAAACGAATCAAATCACTTCTTCTGTGTCCTTCAAAATTCAACTCTCTTCCTCTCTCATCTAAAATAAAGTCAAGTGTTAAGTCGGCCATAGTAATCGCTGGAGCATTAGAGCGGTTTCTAACAGCTTTTACATAATCAAAGGCCTGAGTCATACTTCCGCCACCGCCTCTAAGCACACATTCTGCATACATTAAGTAAGCATCAGCCAAACGGAACAACGGAAAATCAGTACTTGAAAAACTGGTTGGTGTAGTAGGTCCTGTAAAATTCGAGTTTCTGAATTTTGTACAAGGGTAACCATCCGTCCATGTTTTGTAATTAGTCATTTCATAACTATGCCCTGTGGTCCAAAAAAGTTGTGCTCTGGCATCTGGCGAAGTAGCAAGATCTCCAAACAAACTATACCATGCTTTAGTAGCTCTGTGCCCTCCCCATCCTTCAGTGGCTCCATAAGCACTAAGTGTCATAGTTTCTGAATTTAAACTCCCATTTACTAAGTACGTGGTGTTTCCATAACTTTGACTTGAAATGGCATCAGCAATTAATGGGAAAATAATTTCAGGTGAAGTATTGTTATCTCCTGAAAAGTTCTGTGTGAAGTTTGTAGCCAAGGAATAGCCACCTTCAGTAATAACTTTGTCTACATAAATAAGCGCATCATCGTAGCGGGCTGCTCCGGTATATACTTCAGCATTTAAGTACAATTTAGCCAACAGCATTCGTGCCGTGGCTTTATTGGCTCTTCCATATTGATTGGTTTGAGGTAATTTGTCTTCAATGGCTAACAATTCAGACTCCACATAATTAAATAACTGTGTTCTGGAGGCTTCAGGTAACGGATCTGCTGTTCCATAATTCTCTGTCGTAATCAAAATACCTTTACCAAAACAGTCAATCATATAGTAATAAGCTAACGCACGCAAAAAACGCAATTCACTCACATACAATTCTTTATCAGGACCATTAGTGTTACTTAGTGCATTTATCAGGTTGGTTGTTTGAGGAACAGTATAATAAACTCTGTCAAATAAATACCTGAAAAATTTATTGTTTTGTGTCCAGTTTGAAGTTGTAGTCAACTGATCCAAACCGTCATCACCCCAACGATTTTTCATATCGTCTGCGGTAAAATCCTGTAAGTTGATAATTCCTCTTAAGAAACCGGTCTCTCCGGCATCATTGGCAACGATATCTGAACTTCCGGGACCTGACGGACCAGTTAGAGCAAAGGTGCCATACATTTTTGACACTAACCCTTTCACTGCTTCCGGATTGTTTTGAAGTAAATTTTCCAAAGTGTCTCCAATTAATGGTTTTTGATCCAATTCTTGGGAACAAGACACCATTAGCAAGATTGCTGCAACAAGGGATACTCTTTTTAAAGTTGTTTTCATATTTTATATTTTTTTTAAAAATCAATACTTAAACCCATATTAAATACTCTAGGTCTCGGATAAAAATCAGTCTGTATTCCTGAAAAGCTTTCCGGATCTTGGCCTTTATATTTGGTTAAAATGAATAAATTATTTACACCAACAGATAAACGCATGGTAGTTTCTTTGTAAATTTTATCAAATTTATATCCCAAAGAAATACTTTCACAACGTAAAAAAGTTGCATCATGAATAAAGTAATCTGAAACTGCTGACTTGTCCTGAATGGTTGTGAAAGGCAAATAACCACTTAAAGCATTGTTAAGATTGGTGCTTTGACCCGGCAACACCTTTTCTTTATAACCAAACTGGTACTCCGGACTGTTGTATACGTTCCCTCCAAACTGACCTCTGAAGCTGGCATTAAAATCAAAATTTTTGTAATTAAACGTAGTACCAAAACCAAAAGTCCAATTAGGTGCCATAGCCAAATAATAACGGTCATCTTCATTAATTTGTCCATCTCCATTTCTATCCACAAAGGCCTCAGGAACTGGTTTGCCGGCACTATCATATACTTGCTCATAAACCCATGCAGAATTAGGTTGTTCCCCTACTGCATGATAGGTTAATGTTCTACCAATTCCCGGTATTTTATTTAATTCAATTCTTGATGTTCCATTTAATGCATCAACATTCCCGATATTATAGGCTGCGTTGGCATTTACAGTCCAGTTAACCTTATCCGTTGATACTATTTTACCGGTAACACTAACCTCAACTCCTTTTCTGGAAAGAGTTCCTGCATTATCAACAAAACTATTAGTTAAAAACTGCCCTGATGGGAAATTAACCAATGCTAATAAATCGGTAGTTTTACTGTAATAAGCATCAATAGTTCCTGTCAACAAACTGTTTTTAAGGATGTCAAAATCCAATCCAACATTGTATGTAACTGTTTTTTCCCAAGTTAAATTTGGATTGTAAGGATCTATAGAAAAAGTACCAATTCCCGGTAAATATTGCCCTTGAGCACTACCAATAGTATAGGTAGGAATATACGAATAATACCCAGCAAAAGTAACATCTCTGAAATCACTGTTCCCAGTATAACCATACCCCAATCTCAATTTTAAATCATTGATTGTAGACGAATTTTTTAAGAAACTCTCTTCTTTCATTTTCCATGCAAAAGCGGCTGATGGAAAATAACCCCATCTACTATCTTTAGGAAATAATGAAGACGCATCACCTCTTAGGGTAAAACTAAAAAGGTATTTATCCAATATGTCAATGTTAGTTCTTCCAAAATAAGACTCCAAAACCATTTGACCATAATATCTTCTGTTTGGGTTGTTTACTGATGCGGGATCATCTTCTCTTAAACCAGAGACGGTGTTATATCGGAATTGTTTTTTATTTCCATCCAATATAAAACTCTGATAGTTATGCCCTCCTTGAGCCTCAAATTTAGAAACAAAACCATTTAATTTTTTTGAATAAACTAAGTAAGCATCAACCGTTTTATTCATTATCGTTTGATTTTCCTTGTAATTTAATCCCGGATTAAAAATATAATTAGTCGACGGCGTGTTACCTATAGTTGCTTTAGTCTGATAGGTTTCCAATGAATTATCACTAAATGATTCTTCAATATTAGATTGCGAGGCTTCGACACCTAAATTAACAACCGCTCTCAATTCGGGTAAGAAATGCATTTTATAATCAAACTCTGCATTCCCTAAAAATTTATCAATAGTCTCAGGTCGCGTTCTCTGGTTCAACCTTGCAACAGGATTATAAGCGCCTTGTGTCAAATATCTTCCGTCCCAAGAGGCATCACCGGGATTATTAGTCTCTTGGTAATACCCGCCAAATCGGTTATCCGGACTACTACCATAAACAGGTTTCGTTGGATCCATATTTAATGAGGCGTACGTAACTGAACCTACATCAATAGCATTTTTCTTCGAACTAAATCCTTTCGCATTTACAGTTACTTTCAAATGATTGTCAAAATAAGTAGGTGACACATTAAAACTTGCTGAAATTCTGGAATAATCATTAGTTTTAATCAAACCTTCTGTTTTGTTATAACCAATAGAAGCTCTGAAAGGCACATCACCAAATATAGCGGCTCTTACACTAAAATTATGATCCTGACTGAATGATGTTCTAAAAACTTCATTCTGCCAATCCGTATCTGACAATATTCTTCCTTCAATAATGCCTGCTGTTGCCGGATCATCAACAGTTCCGACTGGTGCATTAAGATCAGGAATACCCAATCTGTTGGTATATTGTGGGTAATTCTGTTCAATGAAAGTAGTAAACTCTTTACTGTTCATTGTATTGACTGTTTTACCAACTTTCGACACAGAGAACACATTGGAATAAGTGAATTGTGGTTTGCCCTTAGACCCTCTTTTGGTGGTTATGATGATAACCCCATTGGAAGCTCTTGAACCGTAAATTGCGGTAGCAGAGGCATCTTTTAAAATGGTAAAAGATTCGATGTCATTCGGGTTAACCAAAGACAACGGATTCGATTGACCAGCGGCCAGTTTATTATCAATCTGAACATTATCTATAATAATCAACGGACTCGTTTGTGCACTCAAAGAGGCTCCTCCTCTAATTCTTATGTTGGGCGGGGTATCAGGTTGACCTCCATCGTTGGTAATTCTAACACCTGCAGCTTTACCAACTAACAATTGATCCGCAGATACAATGGCCCCTCTGTTGAAATCTTTTGAAGTTACAGTAGTTAGTGATCCTGTTGCGTCTTTTTTCTTTACAGTACCATACCCCACTTGAACCACCACTTCCTGAAGTTGATTTGCTCCTTCATCTAAGCTGATTGATACCGATTTTTGTCCGGAATATTTCAAAGTTTCATTAGTGTAACCAATAAAAGTAAAGACAATTACATCTCCATTTTTAAGGCCTCCTAATTGAAATTTTCCGTCAAAATCTGTGGAAGTACCCTTGGTGGTACCTTGTACAGTTACATTTACTCCGGGCAAAGGTTGATTTGATTTTTTATCAACAACAACGCCACTCAAAACATTCTGAGCCAGAGCACCGAAAGGCAGTAACAGTAATAAAAATAACAACTTTTTATAAATTGTTTTCATACATTTTGTTTAGGTTAAAATTTTAATTTTGTGCTTGTACATTATACTTCGAATGTTAAATTTATGTAAAATTTCAACCCACAGAATAAACGATTGTTAAAAGCCCATCGAAAACGTTTTCGTGTTGAAAACTTTTTACTTTTTTCAATAAATCAGTAGTAAAATTGACAGAATTAAAAATATCGTATATCTTTATTCAGAAATCAATTTTCAGTTAATTATCCTCATGAAAAGAAAAGTCACTTTAAAGCAAATCGCCAAAGAGCTTGATGTATCCATATCAACGGTCTCCAAATCCCTTCGCAACAGCATGGAAATCAGTGAAGACACCCGACAAAAAGTGCAGGCTTTTGCCAAATTATACAACTACAAGCCCAACAATATTGCCTTAAGTTTAAAGAATAAAAAAACCAAGACAATTTGTATTATTATTCCTGAAATTATTCACCATTTCTTCGCCACAGTCATCAGCGGAGTGGAAAATGTGGCTAATGAAAACGGGTATAACGTGCTCGTTTGCCTTTCCGACGAATCGTTTGACAAAGAAGTAATTAACATGGAAATGTTGGCCAACGGCAGCATCGATGGCTTCATCATGTCGCTCTCCAAAGAAACCCAACAAAAGAAAGATTTTCACCATATTGTTGAAGTAATCAATCAAGGAATGCCGGTAGTAATGTTTGACCGAGTAACCAATGACATTTTATGCGACAAAGTCATTATTGACGACAACCTCGCCGCTTTCAACGCTACCCAACATTTAATTGATAAAGGCTTTAAAAAAATTGCCTTAATTACAACCATAGATTATGTAAGTGTTGGCAAACTCAGAACCGAAGGCTATATCAAAGCCCTTAAAAACAATGAAATAAAAGTAGACGAGAGTTTAATTTTGAAAATTGAAGACACCGAAAACTTCGAAGCATCAATAGCTGAATTATTAGACAACAACCCTGATTTAGAAGCTATTTTTGCGGTAAACGAACTGTTTGCGGTTACAGCCATAAAAACAGCTAACAAAATAGGCAAAAAAGTTCCCGAAGACCTTTCTGTTATTGGTTTTACAGACGGAATCATATCAAAATATTCATCCCCAAGCATTACCACAGTTAGTCAAAATGGCATAAAAATGGGAGGCAAAGCCGCTAAAATGCTGATTGAAAGATTAGAAACCGAAGAAGATGAAGAAGAACAATACAGAACAGAAGTCATCGAAACCGATTTAGTTGAAAGAGAATCAACTAAATAATTTTTAATCAACTCTATTTATCAACAAAAAACGTTTTCGTAACAATATATCTCTATTTTTTTTCTCTAAAAACAAAACCGTATAAATTCTTTATTATCTTTACCCCACAATCAAAGCTTATACATTTACTTCGAAAACAAATAATAAGTTTTGATAAGCAGTTCGCTTATCGTATTATTAATCAATAAATTACGATAATGAAAAAGCGTAAATTAGGATTCTGGGAAATTTGGAACATGAGTTTCGGTTTCTTAGGAATTCAGATGGGTTTTGCCCTTCAAAATGCTAATGCCAGCAGAATTCTTCAAACTTTTGGTGCCGATGTTCACGAGTTATCCTGGTTTTGGATAATAGCGCCGCTTATGGGGTTGATAGTTCAACCCATCATCGGGCATTACAGCGACAACACTTGGGGAAGATTCGGAAGAAGAAAACCTTTCTTTTTAGTAGGTGCACTTTTGGCCTCAGTAGGCTTAATTTTAATGCCGCAAGCCGATATTTTTATTGCCTTTATGCCCGCCCTTTGGGTTGGAGCCGGAATGTTAATGATCATGGATGCTTCGTTCAATGTCGCCATGGAGCCGTTCAGAGCCTTAGTAGGAGACAATTTGCGCTCAGACCAAAGAACCCTCGGATTCAGTATTCAAACAGCGCTTATTGGTTTCGGAGCCGTAATTGGCTCTTGGTTACCTTATGTTTTAACCAACTGGTTCGGCGTTGATAATAGTGCCGAAAACTGCAAAATCCCACACCACTTAATAGTTTCTTTTATCATTGGAGCATTAGTTTTAGTGGCATCAATACTGGTTACATTATTTTCCACCAAAGAATATTCTCCCGAAGAATTAGCTCAATTTGAAGACGAACAAGCCCATTTAAAAGCTATTGAAACTGAAGGTGTAGAACCCAAATCCAGCTTAATGGACATTTTCGAAGATTTTCGAAAAATGCCTACCACCATGAAACAGTTGAGCTGGGTACAGTTCTTTTCTTGGTTTGCTTTGTTTGGCATGTGGGTATTTACCACTCCGGCTATTGCCCAACACATTTATGGTTTGTCGGTAGAAGACCATACCAGCCGGGCCTTTCAAGAAGCGGGTGACTGGGTTGGCGTTATCTTCGGAGTATACAACTTGGTTTCTGCCTTGGTAGCTTTGTTTCTATTGCCAATTTTGGCCAAAAACTTCGGAAGAAAAAAGACACACTCTATTTCCCTAATTGCAGGTGGTTTAGGCTTACTGTCGATGTATTTTATGCCCAATAAAGAAATGCTGATTCTGTCAATGATAGGGGTTGGTATAGCTTGGGCCAGCATCTTATCTATGCCTTATGCTATTCTGGCCGGTGCCATATCACCAAAGAAAATGGGTGTTTATATGGGCATATTCAATTTCTTTATCGTAATCCCACAAATCATCAATGCTCTTATTGGTGGTCCGTTAGTAAAATATTTATACGGAGACCACGCTATTTATGCCTTAATGACCAGTGGCGTTAGTTTTCTTATAGCCGCGGCTCTTGTCGTAAAAGTAAAAGATGTTGATGACGTAATACAAAATTAAATGAGTAAAAAAGCATTCATTTTCGATCTGGACGGCGTTATTGTTGACACCGCTAAATACCACTTTTTAGCCTGGCAAAAAATAGCGAGCCAACTTGGCATCGAATTTACCCCCGAACACAACGAAGAACTAAAGGGTGTTAGCCGCGTTCGTTCGCTTGACATCATTTTAGCCTTAGGCAATATCGAAATCGGTCAAGAAGAAAAAAACAAATGGCTGACCCAAAAAAACGAAGATTACCTCTCCTACATTGAGCACATGGATGAAACTGAAATTTTGCCCGGAGTAGTCAATATATTAGAATTCATTAAAGAAAAAAAACAGCTAATAGCCTTGGGATCGGCAAGCAAAAATGCCCGTCCCATATTAGAAAAAGTCAAAATTCTGCATTTGTTTGATGCCATTGTTGATGGTAACGATGTAACGAATGCCAAACCGGATCCGGAGGTTTTCCTCAGAGCCGCCAAATTGGTAAAAGCCAAAAACGCCAATGCTATTGTATTTGAAGATTCAGTTGCAGGAATTCAGGCAGCCAACATAGCCAATATGATAAGTGTAGGAATTGGAGACGCCAACATACTGCACGAAGCAAAATATAATTTTAAAGATTTTACCTTCATGGACACTTCCTTTATTGAAGCGCTGATGAACTAAAATTGAATGATAAAAGGAAAATAAAAAATACAATGAACCAAGATTATATAAAACCAGACAATTGGTCAATTATTGAAGAAGGATTTGATGCCGAACAAGTAAAATCATCCGAAAGCCTTTTCAGTATTGGAAACGGTGCCATGGGGCAACGCGCCAATTTTGAAGAACACTATTCCGGAGCAACTTTTCAGGGAAGTTATATTGCGGGTATTTATTATCCGGACAAAACCAAAGTGGGCTGGTGGAAAAACGGTTATCCGGAGTATTTCGCCAAAGTACTTAATGCCCCAAGCTGGATTGGAATTCAAGTTGAAATCAATGGAGAATTGTTAGATTTAGCCACTTGCAAAGTCGGCAACTTCAAAAGAGAGCTTAACATGAAAGAAGGTTGGTATCACCGCTCGTTTGATGCCACATTAAAAAACGGTACCGAGGTTTCAGTCAATGTGCGCCGCTTTCTTTCTTTAGATTTGGATGAATTAGGAGTAATCAATTATGAAGTGACTCCAAAAAACCAAGAAGCAACTGTAGTTTTTAAACCGTTTTTAGACGCAGGCGTTCACAACGAAGATGCCAATTGGGAAGAAAAATTTTGGGAACCATTAGCAACCGAACATACCGACAATGAAGCCTATGTAGTAGCGCGCACCTTCAAAACCCATTTCGAGGTAACGACCTATATGCACAATACCATATTAATCAACAATGTAAATCAAAACTTCAAACCCATATTTGTAGACACAACTTCGGACAAAGTAGTCTTTACTTATGAAACATTAGTGGCTAAAGGGCAAACCATAACCTTGCAAAAGCTGGGTGGGTATACCGTATCCATGAATCATGAAGCCAATCAGTTGGTTCCGGCAGCGCAAAACGTAATTCAAAAAGCTTTGGCTTTAGGCTATGACAAATTGCTGCAAAATCAAATCGACGCTTGGGCCAAAATCTGGGAGATGAGCGACATTACCATTGAGGGCGATGTGAAAGCACAACAGGGTATTCGCTTCAATATTTTCCAATTAAACCAAACTTACTTAGGAAAAGATTCCCGATTAAATATCGGACCGAAAGGATTCACCGGAGAAAAATACGGTGGGTCAACTTATTGGGATACCGAAGCCTATTGTATTCCGTTTTACATGGCAACGAAAGACCAGCAAGTGGCCCGAAACCTTTTGACTTATCGTTACAATCAATTGGACAAAGCCATAGAAAATGCGGAGAAAAACTTGGGATTCAAAAACGGAGCCGCTTTATATCCAATGGTAACCATGAATGGCGAAGAATGTCATAACGAATGGGAAATCACTTTTGAAGAAATCCACCGAAACGGTGCCATTGCTTTTGCTATTTTCAATTACTACAGATTTACCGGTGATTACAGTTACATTCCCGAAAAAGGATTAGAAGTGTTAATCGGTATTGCGCGTTTTTGGCACCAAAGAGCCACTTACTCTACCCACAGAAATCAGTATGTGATTCTGGGAGTGACCGGTCCAAACGAATACGAAAACAACGTCAATAATAATTTCTATACTAATTATTTGGCCAAATGGTGTATCGATTATGCCATCGAACAAATCAACAAAGTACAAACAGAATACACCACAGATTATGTTCGCATCATGAACAAAGTCAAATTATCGGAATCAGAAATCGGGCATTGGAAAGCCGTTGCCGATAATATGTATTTCCCCTATTCCGAAGAACACGATGTGTATTTACAGCAAGACGGTTTCTTAGATAAAGATTTAGTCAAAGTGCATGATTTGGATAAAAGTCAACGTCCTATCAATCAAAAATGGTCTTGGGACCGAATCCTGCGTTCGCCTTACATCAAACAGGCCGATACTTTACAAGGATTTTATTTCTTCGAAGATCATTTTACCAAAGAACAACTGGAAAAACATTTCGATTTTTACGAACCATTTACGGTGCATGAAAGTTCGCTTTCGCCATGCGTTCATTCAATACAAGCAGCAACTCTTGGCCGAATGGAACAAGCCTATACCTTCTATTTAAGAACTTCCCGCTTAGACTTAGACGATTACAACAAAGAAGTCGAAGAAGGGCTGCACATCACGTCAATGGCAGGAACTTGGATGAGTATTGTGGAAGGTTTTGGCGGCATGCGTGTCAAAAACGATACTTTACATTTCGAACCGAGAATTCCGGCAGAGTGGAATGGCTACTCGTTTAAAATCAATTTCAGAAACCAAATCCTGAAAGTTTCGGTACATCAAAAAGAAACCAAATTTTCACTCGAAGGCGACAAAGAACTGACCGTTTATGTGAACGGAAAAGCAATTCTGGTAGAGCCTAACAGCTTGGTTACCGTTTAAATCATAACACTTAAACCCGACCGTTTTTCAAAATGTGTCGGGTTTTTAATTTTAGTATCCTATGAAAAAAATTGCCCTGTTATCACTTTTAGTCACTGCGGTTTCATTCGCGCAGGTTCAAAAAACAGAACCGCCATTTTGGTGGAGTGACATGAATCTTTCCAATGTTCAAATAATGTTCTACGGGAAAAATATTGCCCAAAATGAGGTAACCGTTTCCAATAGTATCGTCATCACAGGCATTCAAAAAACCGAAAATCCTAACTACATTTTCGTAACCATCGACACTAAAAATTTACCGGCTCAGGATTTCGATTTTACCTTTAAAAACGGTAAAAAGTCATTTACTCAAAAGTACTCCCTGAAAGCCAGAAAAGCCGATTCCAAATTCCGCAAAGGATACGATAGTTCCGATATGATTTATTTAATCATGTCAGACCGTTTTGCCAATGGAAATCCTAACAACGACAGCGATGCCTCAGTAACCGAAAAAGCCGATCGAAACAATCCCAACGGGAGACATGGCGGCGATATTCAGGGCATCATTAAAAATTTAGACTATATCCAATCCCTTGGTGCAACAGCCGTTTGGCCCACACCGCTTTGTGAAGATAATGACGAAAGAGGTTCGTATCATACTTACGGCCAATCCGATGTCTATAAAATAGACCCGCGCTTCGGAACCAATGAAGAATACCTCAAACTAAGTGCTGAACTACACCAACGCGGCATGAAAAACATATTAGACTATGTGACCAATCACTGGGGCTGGCAACATTGGATGATTAAAGATTTACCAACCTATGATTGGATTCATCAATTTCCGGGTTATTCGCAATCCAACTACCGCATGACCACACAATTTGACACCAATGCTTCAGCAATAGACCATAAAAATTGTGTTGATGGTTGGTTTGTAAAATCGATGCCCGACCTAAATCAATCCAATCCATTGGTCCTAAATTACCTGACGCAAAATGCCATTTGGTGGATTGAATATGCTGATTTAGACGGTTTCCGCGTGGATACTTATTCCTATAATGACAAAGAAGGTATCGCCAAGTGGACGAAAGCCATCACCGATGAATACCCGAATTTCAACATCGTTGGTGAAGTGTGGATGCACAGCCAAGCACAAATGGCCTATTGGCAAAAAGATAGTAAAATAGGGGCCATCGAAAGTTACAATTCGCATTTGCCAAGCGTGATGGACTTTACTTTGCACGATGCTTTAGAAAAAGTTTTCAATGAAGACAAAGCGGAATGGGATAAAGGGATGATTAAAATTTATGACAATTTTGCCAACGATTTTCTGTATCCGAATAGCAACAATATATTGGTTTTTGCCGAAAACCATGATACGAATCGTTTCAATCAAGCCTATAAAAATGATTTTAAAAAATACCAAATGGTTATGACCTTGATTGCAACCATTCGTGGAATTCCGCAATTGTATTATGGTTCCGAAATCGGTATGGCAGGGGACAAAGGTAAAGGTGACGGGGATATTCGCAGAGATTTTCCTGGTGGTTGGAATGGCGATACTAACAATGCTTATACGAAAACCGGAAGAACCGAAGAACAAAACAAATTCTATGATTTCACAGCCAAGTTATTCAATTGGAGAAAAACAAAATCAGTCATCCATACCGGAAAAATGATGCATTATGTTCCGGAAAATAACGTGTATGTTTACTTTCGCTATTACGAACAGGAAACTGTAATGGTGGTCATTAATAATAATCCGGAGAAACAAACCTTCAAAACCAATCGTTTTACGGAAAGAATCGAAAATTACACTTCAGGGAAAGACATCCTAACCGATAAATCGTTTGATTTAAAAAATGAGATGACCATTGACGGAAAATCTACTTTGATATTGGAATTAAAATAACGACATGAAATCGAAGATTCACGAATACAGAAAAAACAATTATTTAAGCATGGGTAAAAAACTACTTCTTCTCTTATTCATTACTTCGGTTTCATTGGCTCAAAATGTAAATCGAAAATACAAATCACATAAATGGGAAAACGGCTTTTTAAAAGTAGTAGTTACCGATGGAGAATACCGATTCAAAGTTCTATCGGATAAGATTACTGAAACCTCATTTATTCCTAACGGACAAAGTTACAATCCGGTTTCGGAAGCTGTGGTACTTGACAAACCTTCGGGCAAAATTTCCAAAACAGAAAGCGATAAGTACCTTGAAATAGGCACAAAATCATTGACCGTTCATATTGATAAAAAGCCATTTCGCATACAGTATTTAAAAAACAGCAACCCGATCTTTTCTGAAAAAACAGGCTACACCAAAAAAGATTCAACCGAAGTCCTGACTTTCAACTTAGATAAAACAGAAGCGCTTTATGGTGGTGGAGCCAGAGCGCTTGGCATGAACCGTCGCGGCAATCGTTTGCAGTTATACAATCGGGCACACTATGGGTACGAAACCCGGGCTGAATTGATGAATTTCTGTATTCCAATGGTGCTTTCTTCTAAAATGTATGCCGTGCATTTTGACAATTCAGCTATTGGCTATTTGGATTTAGACAGCAAAAAAGACAATACGCTCAGTTACGAAACTATATCGGGAAGAAAAACATACCAAGTTATCGTTGGCGACACCTGGACTGATTTGGTTTCCAATTATACTGATTTGACCGGAAAACAACCCTTACCACCACGTTGGGCTTTCGGAAATTTCTCCAGCCGTTTTGGCTACCGTTCGCAAGAGTCACTGGAAGGAACCATTCGCAAATTTGAAGAAAACAATATTCCGGTTGATGCCATTATTCTCGATTTATACTGGTTCGGAAAAACCATAAAAGGCACTATGGGTAATTTGGATTGGGACAAAGACAACTGGCCTAATCCGGATAAAATGATAGCCGATTTGAATGCTAAAGGCGTCAAAACAATTTTGATTACTGAACCTTTCATTCTGACCACCTCATCAAAATGGCAGGAAGCCGTTAACAAAAATATATTGGTCACCGATAAAACCGGAAAACCGGCTACTTGGGATTTTTATTTTGGCAATACCAGTGTCGTTGATATCTTCAAACCTGAAGGCAAGGATTGGTTTTGGAATGTTTATAAAAGATTAATTAACCAAGGCGTTGGAGGTCTTTGGGGTGATTTGGGCGAACCGGAAGTTTTTCCGTCAAAAGCCATTACGGCTGGTGGCAAAGCGGATGAAGTGCATAACATTTACGGACACCATTGGGCCAAATTAGTAGCGGACGGTTACAAAAAAGATTTCCCAACTCAGCGTCCATTTATCCTGATGCGCTCCGGGTATTCGGGCTCTCAACGCTATGGCATGATTCCGTGGAGTGGCGATGTAAGCCGTTCTTGGGGCGGATTGCAAAGTCAAATGGAAATTTCTTTACAAATGGGAATGCAAGGTCTGGCTTATATGCACTCGGATTTAGGTGGATTTGCCGGCGATTATTTTGATAACGAACTCTATTTA
Source organism: Flavobacterium phycosphaerae (assembly GCF_010119235.1). Classification (NCBI taxonomy): domain Bacteria; kingdom Pseudomonadati; phylum Bacteroidota; class Flavobacteriia; order Flavobacteriales; family Flavobacteriaceae; genus Flavobacterium; species Flavobacterium phycosphaerae. Next base: position 657,723 of record NZ_JAAATZ010000001.1, read on the forward strand.
CGCTGGTTACAATACGGTGTTTTCCAACCGATATTTCGTCCACATGCTCAGGAAGATGTGGCTTCCGAAGTAGCCCGAAAAGATATTGTTACTATGGCCAAAGCCAAAAAACAAGTGGAACTGCGTTACCAATTGATGCCCTATAATTACACTTTGGCATTCGACAACAACCAAAAAGGAACTCCGCTAATGCGTCCGTTATTTTTTGAAGAACCCGAGAATGAAAAGCTTCAAACCGTCAGTCAAACTTATCTTTGGGGGAACGATTTTTTAGTAACACCTATTACCAAATCGGGGGTTACTTCAACTGAAATTTATTTCCCGAAGAGCAGCAATTGGTTTGATTTTTATTCCGATGAAAAACACGAAGCAGGAAGTATTGCAAAAGTAGTTGTAGCCGAAGACCACATCCCAGTTTTTGTACGTGGCGGGAGTTTTATTCCGATGATTCCAACCATTCAGAACACAACAAAATATTCTTTAGCTAACTTTGATTTGCATTTTTATTTTGATAAAACTGTTGCCAATTCAACCGGGAAAGTATACCATGATGATGGACTGACGCCCAATGATTTTGAAAAAGAAGCTTATGAAATCCTGAATTTCAACAGCACCAATAAAAGCGACACTTTGATTCTAAAATTAAACACCGAAACCGGGAAAAATTTTGAGGCTACCGATAAAACCATTACCGTTTTGATTCACAATATCAAAGCCAAGCGTATCTTTGTAAACAATCAAGAACGTTTTTATAAAACATTCAGCGAACCGCTAAAGATTGCCGTTGATTGCAAAAAAGGAACCATTCAGGAACTAAAAATCGAATATTAATTACTATGAAAAAAATAACCTTATTATTATTGGCAGCTCTAACCTTGAGCGGAAACACTTTTGCCCAAAAAAGCAAACCCGTAACTGCAAAAACTCCTTTTATTTGGGAGGCTGCCAACGTATATTTTATAGTAACTGACCGATTTAAAAACGGCGACGAAGCCAACGATCGTATCATCGACAGAAGAAAACCAACAGGAGTACTAAGAGGGTTTAATGGTGGCGATTTACGCGGTATCATTCAAAAACTCGATGAAGGTTACTTTGATAAATTAGGTATCAATGTGATTTGGATGACACCAATCGTGGAGCAAATTCACGAAGGCGTTGACGAAGGAACCGGATTCACCTACGGCTTTCATGGCTATTGGACCAAGGACTGGAGTGCTCTTGACCCAAGTTTTGGCACTAAAAAAGAATTAGCTGAATTGGTACAAAAGGCTCATGCTCGAGGTATTCGTATCATGCTGGATGCGGTGATAAACCACACCGGTCCTGTGACTTCACAAGACCCTGCTTTCCCTTCAGACTGGGTTCGCACTACACCAAAATGCACTTACAAATCGTATGATACTTATATTAACTGCACCCTTGTGGACAATCTTCCGGATGTAAAAACCGAAAGCACTGCCGAAGTACAAGTACCGGAATATCTGGCTTACAAATGGGAAAAAGAAGGACGTTACGAAAAAGAAATGGCTTCGCTGGAGGCATTTTTCAAAAAAACCGGGTATCCGAAAGCACCCAAATATTACATCATGAAATGGCTGTCGGATTACATTACAGAGTTTGGCATTGATGGCTATCGAGTAGATACTGCTAAGCATACTACCGAAGATGTTTGGGCCGATTTTAAAAAAGTATGTACCACGGCTTTTGTCGAATACAAAAAAAACAATCCAACAAAAGTACTAGATAACAATCCTTTCTTTATGATTGGTGAAGTGTATGGTTACAACATCGGCAACAAAAAATTCTATGATTTTGGCGATAAGCAAGTAAATTATTTTGAAAACGGTTTTAATGGTTTAATCAATTTTGATTTCAGAAACGAAGCCAAAATGGACTATGAACCACTCTTCTCTAAATATTCAGATATTTTGAACAACAACTTAAAAGGCAACACGGTAATGAACTATGTTTCCTCACATGATGACAGTTACCCTTTTGATAAAAAAAGAGAAAAAACAATAGAAAGCGGTACTAAACTACTCTTAGCTCCAGGCATTTCGCAAGTATATTATGGTGATGAAAGTGCTCGTTCATTAACTATTGAAGGCGCTCAAGGCGATGCTACTTTGCGTTCTAATATGAATTGGAATGACCTTATTGATAATCCAAAGTCAAAAGAAACTCTGGCGCATTGGCAAAAACTGGGTAATTTCAGAAAAAATCATCCTGCTGTCGGAGCCGGAGTTCACCAACAAATTGCCGGTACACCTTATACCTTCAGCAGAACTTATTCAAATGGAAACTACAGTGATAAAGTGGTGGTGGCTTTGAACTTACCAAAAGACAAAAAAGAGATTCCGGTGGGTACTATTTTCGCCAATGGAACAAAGGTAAAAGATGCTTATTCAGACAATACTGGTGTTGTTATTGATGGAAAAGTTACTATTGAATCAGATTTCCCTATTGTATTATTGGAAAAATTATAATCATGCTCAAAATCGGTCATCGCGGTGCGAAAGGACATGCAGCCGAAAATACTTTGGCTTCTTTTCAAAAAGCTATCGCGTTAAACGTTGACATGATTGAGTTGGATGTGTACCAAAGTAAAGATCATATTCCGGTAGTAATTCATGATAAAACTATCGACCGAACAACTTCGGGTTCCGGTTTGGTTGCTGATTATTTAGCTTCTGAATTGCAAAATTTTGGCATTCCTACTCTCGAAGACGTATTTCATTTGGTAAACAATCAATGCGAAATTAATATCGAAATCAAAACATTTGCTACCACTGAAAGCGTCCTGAAGTTACTGGATTCTAGTCTTTTTATAAAAGAAAAAATCCTCCTTTCCAGTTTTGATTGGAATGCGCTGCAGGAAGTGCGTTTTCATGACGATACTGTTCGAATTGGTGTTTTAACTGAAACTGATATTGACTTGGCTATGGCATTTGCCAAATTTATAAAAGCCCATTCAATTCATCCTTATTATCACTTGTTGACGGCTGAAAATGTCAAACAAATACAAGCCAAGAATTTTAAAGTTTTCCCCTGGACGGTAAATGAACCCGAAGATATTATCTTTGTCCAATCGTTAAACGTTGACGGCATCATTACTGATTTTCCGAATAGGCTATGAACACAAATTATGACATTCTAATTGTAGGCGGTGGTGCAGCCGGCTTTTTCACGTCTATCAATATCGCGGAAAACAATCCGCAACTGAAAGTGGCCATCTTGGAACGCGGCAAAACCGTTCTGGAAAAAGTTCGTATATCAGGTGGTGGCCGTTGTAATGTAACCCATGCTTGTTTTGTTCCGAATGATTTGGCCAAATTTTATCCGCGTGGCGAAAAGGAATTGCGCGGACCGTTTCATCAGTTCTGCTCAGGCGATACTATTGAATGGTTTGAACGTCATGGCGTAGCTTTAAAAATTGAAGATGACGGTCGCATGTTTCCCATTTCTGACAGCTCGCAAACCATAATTGATTGCTTTTTAACGGCTGCCAAAAAACTGAAAATAGAAGTCCTGACCGGTCAAAGTGTACAATCACTCTTTAAAGGAGAGGGCTATTGGAAAGTAGAAACCAATCACGAAACCTTTTCCTGTCAAAAACTAATTATGACCACAGGCAGCAATCCTAAAATTTGGGAAATGCTGCAAGAAATCGGACATACTATAGTACCGCCGGTGCCTTCCTTGTTTACTTTTAATATAAAAGATACTCGTATTAAAGATTTGATGGGAGTTTCGGCCTGGGCACAAGTAAAGGTTAAAGGAACAAAACTGGAAGCTGTCGGCCCTTTATTAATAACTCATTGGGGAATGAGTGGCCCCGGGATTTTAAGACTTTCGGCTTGGGGTGCTCGAGAACTTTTTGACAAAAATTATCAATTTACCATAGAAGTGAATTGGCTTAACGAAGTTTCTTTTGAAGAAGCAGTAGCAACTTTGAAAGAACTAAAACAAGTACATGCCAAGAAAGCGGTAAGCAAAAAATCGCCTTTTGATTTTCCCAATCGTTTATGGGAAAGTTTAGTGCTTGCTGCTTCTATTGACATCGAAACCAAATGGGCCGATGTATCTAAAAAACAACTAACCGATTTGGCAAACCAACTGACCAACGGCCAATTTCAGGTAAATGGCAAAAGCACTTTCAAGGAAGAATTTGTCACGGCAGGCGGCATTGATTTAAAAGAAATCAACTTCAAAACGATGGAAAGTAAACTTCATACCGACTTATTTTTTGCCGGCGAAATTGTAAATATTGACGCTATAACGGGCGGATTTAATTTTCAAAATGCCTGGACGAGTGGATTTATTGTTGCCAATGCTATATTCAAATAATTCTTATATTTTTTGTTGCAGGTAATTAGAAATCAGTTAAATTTGGTTTTTCTAAAAACAAAAAAATGAAGAAAACTCTACTCCTTTTCGTTTTAATTCTCTTTGTATTACCATTCTTTTCAACCTATGCGCAAGGTTTAACTTGTGCTGACCCAATACAAATTACAACGCTGCCCTACACCACAACTGACGACACAGCCAATTATTCCGATTCGACCGATGTAAGTCAACCGAGTATTTGTGCCAACACAACAGCAAACTATATGACGGGTAACGATGTGTTTTATGCGTATACGCCAACGACTGATGGAGTCATTTCAATAAATATGACACCTTCTGCAAGTTGGTCAGGTATCTTTGTTTATGATGGCTGTAGCAATGTAGGAGTAGCGTGTTTAGCCGGAGTGGCAAATAGTACCAGCGGTTTAAGAACTATTAATAACTTAACCGTTCAATCCGGTCATCAATATATTATCGTTATTTCGACTTTTGCTTCTCCTCAAACCATAGGATATACTTTAGAGATTCAGCCCTTATCTTGTCTAACTCCAATAGAAGTAACTTACGGAGACATTTTTACAAATTCGGTAAATCTGAGTTGGTATGAAATGGGAACTGCAACGAGTTGGGAAGTGCTTGTTTTGCCTACAACATCTCCTGCTCCTACAGCCGATAGTTCAGGGGTAATTGTGGCAACAAATTCCTATACTACCACAAATAATTTAACTCCGAGTACTTCGTACATAGCTTATGTTAGATCGCTTTGTTCTTCAACAGACAAAAGCTCTTGGGGAATCTCTCCTGCATTCACCACTCCCTGTCTTCCGTTTTCGGTACCTTTTCAGGAAGGCTTTAACAGCACATCTGCAACTGAATCGTGTTGGCGAGTATGGAATTTTAATGGTGATGTAGATCTTTGGAATATGAATTATACAACCGCTCCGTTTGAAGGAAACCAATGTGCCATACTATTAACAGATTATAATAATGGTAACAATAATGATTGGTTAGTATCACCAACAATAACGTTAACCGGGAACCAGGTTTTGAAATACCAATATAAAGTGCAAAGTTCTGCAGAACCTAATAATTTTAGAGTTATGCTTTCTACTAACGGTCCTAACCTATCAGGGTTCACAACTACATTAGTCCCGTTGACAACTTATAGTAATGCAACCTATAATGAACAGGTTGTTTCGCTGGCAGGTTATTCAGGACCTGTAAATATTGCTTGGAATGTTCCACCGAGCAGCATAGATGGCTGGAGAATATTTATAGACAATGTTATCATTGAAGATATACCAACTTGCCCGGCGCCAACAAATATAACAAGTACAGCCGTGACACAAACTTCTGTAACTTTGGGTTGGACAGAACTTGGCACAGCTACTTCATGGGAAGTATTTGTGGTACCATCTAATTCAACAGCTCCTTTAGCTACTGATTCCGGCCAGGTCGTAACAACCAATCCTGCGGTAATATCAGGATTGAATCCTCAAACGACATACAGTTGCTATGTAAGATCAATATGTTCTGCCAGCGATTTGAGTAATTGGTCCTTAAAAATAGATTTTACCACTACCCTCTCAAATGATGATTGTATTAATGCCGTTGTAGCCCCAGTTAATAATTTGTTTACTTGTACTCAGGTTGTTTCAGGAGCATTGACAGGAGCTACATCGTCAGGTCCAAATTTGGCAACCCCATGTATTGGTGTAGCCGATGATGACGTTTGGTTTAAATTTGTAGCCAGCAATACGGAAATAAGAGCCTCTTTACATGACATTGTTGGAACGACCACTAATTTGAATATGGCTGTTTATGCCGGTCAATGTGGAGCTTTAACGCAATATGCCTGCAGTATGAGTAATACTCTATCCATTAGTCTCTATAACTTAACCATTGGAAACACTTATTACTTGAGGGTTTACTCAAATGCCAGCACTCCTCAAAATGTAACATTTAATCTTTGTGTCGCTACTATTCCAAATTGTTCCAGCGCAATACCGCTTTGTGGCCTTACAAATTATCAAAACATGACTGGTGTAAGTAGCATTGGAGCTAAAGGATGTTTAACGACAACACCTAATCCTAGTTTCTTTTCATTAAGAGTTGGCAGCACCGGACCAATACACTTACTCTTAACACAATCATCCTTCAGTAGCTCAACCACTGGAAATTTAGATGTGGATTATGCCGCATGGGGGCCTTTCCCATCCCAAAGTGTTGCCTGTGATGCTATCAGCTCAGGACAAGATCCGGGAATTGGAGTACCGGTTACGCAACAAACAGGTTGTAGTTTTTCTCCTAATTCTGTTGAAAATCTAAACATTGAAAATGCGGTAGTAGGACAATATTATATCATTCTAATTACAAATTATAGTGATGACCATGGATATATTACTGTAAGCCAATCCAATTCAAATCAGCCGGGAGCTGGTGCCATAGATTGTAGCAGTATAAAACTAAATGCCTTTTTGGACAATAATGCTAATGGAGCAAAAGATGTTGGTGAACCTGATTTTGGGCTGGGACAATTTCATTATGAAAAGAACAATGATGGAAATAGTCACAGCGTAATCTCACCAAGTGGGATTCATACTATCTACGATTACAACTCGGCAAACAACTATAATTTGTCCTATACTATAAATGCTGACTATACCTCGCTTTATAATGTTACAGCAAATTACACTAATATTAACATTACTAATTCAGGGCTCCCATTTAATTACTTTCCGGTTACTCTTATACAAAACTATAATGATTTAGGAATAACCATTGTGCCTATGAGTAATCCGAGAGCTGGTTCGACATATAAAAATAAAATTGTATACACTAACAATGGAACGCAAAGTATAGCTTCAGGAAATTTAACTTTTACTGTTGATCCTGTTACTACCATTAGTAGCATATCGCAATCTGGAACTACAGCTATATCCAATGGTTTCTCTTATGCCTTTACCAATTTATTGCCATTTGAAAGCAGAAGCATTATAGTTACTATTACTGTACCACCGATACCAACTGTTGCACTAGGACAACTTATCACCAATACCGCTTCAATAGTCCCACCTGTAGACGATGTTGTAGCCAACAATAATACCAGCAACTCAACACAAGCTGTCATAGGAGCTTATGATCCAAATGATAAAATAGAATCCCATGGAGAACAAATTCTTTTTTCATCATTTACGGCTAATGACTATTTAGAATATACCATTCGATTTGAAAACAATGGAAATGCTATGGCCTTGAATGTTGCTGTACATGACGTTTTAGACAGTCAGTTAGATGCCAATACTTTGGTTATGCTTGATGCAAGTGCCAATTACATTCTTGACCGATTAGGAAACACCCTTATCTGGAATTTTCAAAACATTATGTTGCCAGTAGCCATTGCTAATACTGATACGGGAAAAGGATATATCAAATTCAAAATCAAACCTAAACCTGGCTTTACCGTTGGAGACATCATTCCGAATACAGCTTCGATTTATTTTGACACCAATCCTGCCATCATTACGAATACATTCAACACTAAATTTGTACAAAGTTTAAGCAATCCTACCTTTAGTAACAACACTATTGTATTGTATCCAAACCCCGCAAAGACTAGTGTGCACATCCAAAGTGATACTACTCAACTCGAAAGCATTCATCTTTATGATATCTCAGGTAAAATTGTAAAACAAGTTGATGGCATAACTAATACACAATACACCGTAGATGTTTCAGCATTGGCAAAAGGAATTTATTTTGTGGAAATTGTCACTGAAAATAAACTCAAACAAATCAAGAAACTGATTATACAATAAACCTTAAGATAAAAACATGAAGAAGCTGCTACTTTCACTCTGTCTTGGATTGTATTCCATCACCGGATTTTCACAATTTTTTGAAGGCTTCGAAAACACCAACGGACCTGAACCGCTTCCTACCTCCGCCTGGACACTATCCAGCGGCAACTGGGCCTTTTTATCCAATGAATTTGGAATAATGGAACAATGGAAAACAAACAATACCATCCCATATCAAGGTACCAATTCGGCCTATATTTCAAGAGAAAATATAGGAGTTGGCAACACAGAAGAAGATTATCTTATTACTCCACTTGTAAACATCCCGATAAACGGTCAATTAAAATTTTGGAGCAGAACTTTTACTAACGGTGATCAAGGAACTTTATATCAAATAAGAGTCGCACCGATGACGACTGCTCAAACTAATGTAGCTTCATACAGTATTTTGGCACAATACACCGAGAATCAATTAAGCACCACATTTGACACTTATGAAGAAAAAACTATAAATCTATCTGCCTTTGCCGGACAAGCTATATATATTGCATTTGTTCGTGTTTTTACACAGCCAACCGTAGCTTTGGGCGGGGATCGTTGGTTACTGGATAATGTTTCGATAGAAACTTCAAATTGTCCAAAGCCTACCCAATTAGTATCAAGTTCAATCACACCCACCTCAGCGGTATTAAATTGGATTGAAACAGGAAATGCCACCTCATGGGAAGTTTTATTAATTCCGCAAGGCGATCCAACTCCATTACCTTCAAATAGTGGTTGGATTACGACAACAAACCCTTTTGTTGTAACAGGTTTAATGCCTAATACTTGTTACTCCTACTATGTACGTTCATTATGCTCTTCTACTGAAAAAAGTAATTGGTCAGAATCTGGTAACTTTTGTACTTATGATTGCACCAATAACGGAAATTGCAATGATAATCTAAATCTAATTGCTTTCGTTGACAGCAATAATAATGGAGTTAAAGACACGAATGAAATCGACTTCAATTATGGTTATTTTACGTATGAAATTAATAATTCAGGAGTACCAACTTACGGTTATCCCAATAATGGGACTTATTTTGTTTTTGATGACAACCCAACTAATAGCTATTCTATTCATTTTGATGTGGCATCTGCTTATGCTTCTTATTTCAGTTCCTCGTCAAATTATAACAATATTATAATATCCGGTGGCGGTTCTCAAATCTTATATTTCCCGATAACACCACTTCAGTCTTATGACGATTTAGAAGTAACAATACTCCCAAGTAACAGTCCACGACTGGGGTTCTCCTATTATAATTACATAAGAATAAAAAACAATGGGCCAGTTACTGTAAGTACGGGCACTTTAACTTTCACGAAAGCCTCAGCAGTTTCAATTATAAGTGTTTCTGAAAGTAGCGTTACTACAACACCAACAGGTTTTACTTATACGTTTAGCAACCTGGCTCCTAATCAAGAACTCCTTATTTCGGTAAATATGCAGGTACCCACCATACCTACAGTAAACTTAGGAGATATGCTTACCAATACAGCAACTGTTGCCTCATTAAACACCGATGCGTTTCCTTTAAATAACAATTACAGTTTATCTCAAATTGTAGTGGGTTCCTACGACCCTAATGATAAAAGCGAATCCCACGGCGGTAAAATAGGACTCGATACTTTTACCGATAATGATTACTTGTATTACATGATTCAATTTGAAAACACTGGTACTGCCAATGCTGAATTCATACGAATTGAGGATGTGTTGGACGCCCGTATAGACGAAACCACTTTTGAAATGATTCGTGCCAGTCATACGGTAAATACCTCACTTTCCGGAAATCAACTGACCTGGCATTTTTATAACATCAACTTACCTCCTACCATAAGTCAACCTGACCAAAGTCACGGCTATGTGTTCTTTAAAATAAAACCTAAAACGGGTTATGCAGCAGGAGACATCATCCCGAATACCGCTGCCATTTATTTTGACTATAATCCGGCAATTGTGACTAACACTTTTAACACGGAGTTTTTCAGCAGTTTGGGGAATTCATCTTTTGCAGCATCGGAATCCTTCCATTTATATCCGAATCCGGCTCATCACAATGTAAAAATCAGTTTGAATACAAATGACAAAATCGATGAAATCCGATTCTATGATATTTCAGGCAAACTGACTAAGAGAGTGACAACTATTGATGCCTTATCGTCAGACATTGATGTTTCAGGATTAGAAAAAGGGATTTACTTTGTTGAAATAAAGACAGAGAACAAATCAAAACAAATCAAAAAGCTCATCATTCAATAAACAACAATAAAAAAGTCCCGAGAAAATCGGGACTTTTTTATTAGTTCAAATACCAAATACTTCCGTTTAAAACAGTAGCAAAACTTACCCATGCTAAATAAGGTACTAAAAGGTAACCTGCAACTTTATCAATATTTTTAAACTGAGTATAGGTTTCAAAAATCATCGCCCACAAAAGCAATATTTCGAAGAAAGCCAACATAGGATTGTGCAGGCCAAAAAACAAAAAGGACCACAAGGTATTCAACCCCAATTGCACCAAGAAAAATATAAAAGCTTTTTTCACATTGGCTTCGTCAGTGTCAATTTTGTTCCAAATTCTACCGGCAGCATACCCCATCAGGATGTATAATAAGGTCCAAACCGGGGCAAAAACCCAATTCGGTGGATTGAAACTTGGTTTATTAATCATGGCATACCAAGTAGGAATATTTTCTCTGGTTACTAAGCTTGAAAAATAACCCACCGCCAAACAAGTCATGATTACAGTGGCTATTCGAAGTATTTTTTGCATTTCAAATTATTTTATCCAAAGATACCACACAATTTTTTACTATTTTTAAAAAAAGTATCTTTGCCTCAAATTCAAATCTATGACAACTGAAAAGGATTTTGTTACTCCAAATTTTACTAACACTGTTGAAAACGGAAGTTTCCGGTGGAGTGCTCCGAGTAACATTGCATTAGTGAAATACTGGGGAAAGAAAACCAATCAAATCCCGGCCAATCCCTCCATAAGTTTTACTTTAAATAATTGCAAGACCATAACGCAGTTAGCCTTTTCTCATAAAGAAAACGACGGAGACTTTTCTTTTGATTTGTTGTTTGAAGGAAAACCAAAGGAAGATTTCAAACCCAAAATTAAAAAATTTTTGGAACGTATTGAACCCTACTGTCCCTATTTAAAAAACTATCATTTTACTATCGATACGCTGAACACTTTTCCTCACAGCTCCGGTATAGCATCTTCCGCTTCGGGCATGGCAGCTTTGGCGATGAATATTATGAGTTTAGAAAAACAATTAAATCCTGAAATGACTGAAGATTTCTTTTACCAAAAAGCCTCTTTCTTAGCCCGATTAGGTTCAGGAAGTGCCTGCCGTAGTGTAAAAGGAAGTGTAGTAGTTTGGGGCAATCATGACGAGATTGAAGGAAGTTCAGATTTGTTTGGCGTAGCATTTCCGTCAAAAGTTCACGCTAATTTTAAGAATTATCAGGATACAATTCTGTTGGTTGACAAAGGAGAAAAACAAGTTTCCAGCACTGTCGGACACGATTTGATGCACAATCATCCTTTTGCGGAGCAGCGTTTTGCACAAGCGCATACTAATTTGTCTGCCATGAAAAAGGTATTGGAAACCGGTGATTTAGAACAATTTATTCAAATTACCGAAAGTGAAGCCCTGACGTTGCATGCCATGATGATGACTTCGTTACCCTATTTTATTTTGATGAAACCTAACACACTCGAAATCATCAACAAAATTTGGGCTTTCAGAAACGAAACGAAAATTCCTATATGTTTCACACTGGATGCTGGAGCTAATGTGCATGTTTTGTATCCCGAAAACGTTAGAGTAAGCGTTTTGCAATTTATTACCAGTGAATTAGTTGGCTTTTGTCAAAATGGTAACTATATTTGTGATGCAATTGGAATTGGTGCAATAGAAACTATCAATTAAAATCTATGAAAGGACCCTTATTTTACTCAAAAATTCTGCTCTTCGGCGAATACGGAATCATCAAAGATTCTAAAGGTTTATCCATTCCTTATAACTTTTACAACGGTGCCTTGAAAGTGGATGAAAATCCATCACAAGAAGCCATAGCCTCCAATGCAAGTTTGAGACGATTTGTAACTTATTTGGAGCAATTGCAAAAAGACCAACCTGAATTGGTAACGTTCAATATTGACTCTTTAAAAGCAGGTGTAGAGCGCGGGATGTACTTTGATTCGAGTATTCCGCAAGGGTATGGCGTGGGGAGTAGCGGGGCTTTGGTAGCGGCTATTTATGACAAATATGCCCATGCTAAAATCACAGTGTTAGAAAATCTAACGCGTGAAAAATTGCTGCAGTTGAAAACTATTTTTTCGCAAATGGAATCTTTTTTCCACGGAAAAAGTTCCGGTCTTGACCCGTTAAACAGCTATTTGAGTATTCCGATTTTGATCAATTCTAAAGACAATATTGAAGCCACGGGAATTCCGTCACAAAGTGCTACCGGCAAAGGGGCTGTATTTTTGTTAGACTCGGGCATAGTCGGTGAAACGGCTCCTATGGTTAATATTTTTATGGAAAACTTAAAAGAAGAAGGTTTCCGTAAAATGCTGAAAAACCAATTCGTAAAATACACCGATGCCTGTGTGGAAAACTTCTTGGGAGGCGATATGAAATCGCTTTTTGAAAATACCAAACAATTGTCAAAAGTGGTGTTGAACCATTTCAAACCTATGATTCCTGAAGCTTTTCACGGAGTTTGGCAAAAAGGCATTGACACCAATGATTACTACTTAAAACTTTGCGGTTCCGGTGGTGGTGGTTACATCTTAGGATTTACGCAAGATTTAGAAAAAGCTAAACAATCCCTGAAAGACTATAAACTGGAAGTCGTTTATCAGTTTTAATTTACCCCAAAACACACAATGCTTAGCCGAAAAAACAAACTTCTTGTAATGAAAATTATCAGTTTGTTTTCTGTGGTGCGTGGCTACAACATTCCGGTCATAGCACTGGCACAATACCTTTCGGCTATCTTTATTTTGGCTCCCGAAAACAAACGGGCGTTAAGCATTTTACTTGATTTCAATTTATTTATTATCGTTTTAGTCTCCGGTTTGACCATTGCTTCGGGCTATATCATTAATAATTTTTACGACAGTAAAAAGGACTTAATCAACCGTCCTAACAAATCACAGCTCGACCGACTCGTTAGTCAAAAAACAAAGCTGCAGGTTTATTTTACGGTGAATTTCATTGTAGCCTTGTTGGCTTGCTTTGTTTCTTTTCGTGCCGTTTTGTTCTTCTCGGTATACATTTTCCTGATTTGGTTCTACTCGCATAAACTTAAAAAAATAGTGGTTATTGGTAACTTGACGGCCTCTTTCTTGGCTGTACTGCCTTTTTTTGCGATACTATTGTATTATAAAAACCTATATCCGCAAATTTTTGCTCATGCTACTTTTTTGTTTCTGTTGATTTTAATTCGGGAAATGATAAAGGATTTGGAGAACATTAAAGGCGACATTGCCAACGATTACCAAACGATTCCGGTGCTTTTTGGAGAGGCTTTTTCCAAAAAAATAATTACACTGTTAACGTTTTGTTCGGTGATTCCTGTTTATTTTTTAATCGAAATTTACGATGTGGGGTATATGGACATCTACTTTTACATTAGTTTAATAATATTGATTTTCTTTCTGCAAAAGCTTTGGAAATCGAATGCGAAACCCGATTATTTAAGACTTCACAACATGCTGAAATTCCTTGTGGTTTCCGGTGTTTTCAGTATCATGCTGATAAATCCTGAGGTGCTCATTCACGGAAAAAGGTTGCTGAAATTATAATTTCTTTAGCCCAGATAGGAGTGGCATCCTTTTGCTTTTTTCTTTAAAAAGCAAAAGATATAACGGATAGCTGGAAATAGCTCCTGAAAAAGTAGCTTAAATGCTTATCTTTGCACAAATTACAGAATTTATGAATAAGAAGGAAGGCAATAATAAGAGAGGTGGTTCACGTCCTAACAGTTCGCGACCAAGTTCGAACAAGCCAAAACCTGCCATGGCTAAGAGAGCCCAAGGGCCCAAAAAAGCAAAACCTAGTACTGAGGGTGCTGCCCCAAAAAAAGCAGCAAAACCGGTCAACAACATCCCAAAACCTTTGAAATCAGACGATATTCGTTTGAATAAATACATCTCAAACTCGGGTGTTTGCTCGCGTCGTGATGCCGATATTTACATCCAATCGGGGAATGTGAAAGTGAATAATGTTGTGATTACCGAAATGGGATACAAAGTAAAACCGGGCGATGTGGTTAACTTTGATGGTGCCGTTTTGACTCCGGAACGTAAGGAATATATAGTGCTGAACAAACCGAAAAACTTCACTACTTCTAACGAAGATGATGCTGATCACCGAAATGTATTGGAATTGGTGCGTAGTGCTACCAGAGCTAATATTCAGCCGGTTGGCCGTATGGACAAAAACACTACCGGTTTATTGTTGTTTACAAACGATACCGACATGGTGCGTAAATTCAGCTTACCAAATCAGAAATCAACCAAGATATATCAAGTGTCGTTGGATAGAAATTTAAAGTTTGAAGACTTAGAAAAAATTGCCGGTGGTGTTACACTTGACGGGCACAAATTGTATGTGGATGAAATCTCCTATATTGAAAATGAGCCCAAAACTGAAATTGGTTTGAAACTAAGAACGCCAAACGTAAAAGTCGTTCGTGCTATTTTTGAAAGTTTCAAATACGATGTGTTGAAAATCGACAGAGTTTCTTTTGCCGGATTGACCAAAAAGAATTTACCGCGTGGCAATTGGCGTTTCCTTACCGAACAGGAAATTATCAATTTGAAAAACGTTTAAAAAAGTATACTTTTACAAACCTAAAAATCCCAATTGTTTGGGATTTTTTATTTAGAACTTATGTCAGCAGAAAAAAATTTATCGATTGCACATCTTTGGTTTGAGGCCTTTAACGATCACAACTTAGAAAAATTATTGTCGTTATATGATGACGAAGCGGAACATTTCAGTCCGAAACTTAAAATCCGTCATCCCGAAACCAAAGGCTTAGTCACCGGGAAAGAGGCCTTGCGCACTTGGTGGCAGGATGCTTTTGACCGTTTACCAACCTTGCATTACAAAGTGACTTCGCTAACTTCAAACTCCGACCGTGTTTTTATGGAATACATCCGAACGGTGGCGAATGAAGACGATATGTTAGTGGCTGAAGTCCTTGAAGTTAAAGAAGGCAGAATCATTGCTTCGCGAGTGTATCACGGATAATTTATCATTTCATTAACAAATCCATTACCCAAAAACCAATAGTTTTATCCAACTAAACCATTCTATATGAAAAACTTATATTCCTTTTCGGCGATGCTTTTTTTGTCATTGCTATTTGTAAACTGTAAGTCTGAACAAAAAACACAAGACTTTAAAGCCATTACGGATGCCTACTTCAAAGAAAAAAATGAGTTGAATCCGTTAGAGGCCACTCTAAACGGACAAAGTGACTACAACGACCAACTGGTTTTTGAAATGACTGATTCTTACAGAAGTAAGAAAAAAGCGTTCTATCAAAAATACTTAGAAGAATTAAAACAGATAGATACGACCCAACTTTCTGCTGAAGAACAGAATAGTTATGATATTATCAAATGGGAATCGGAAATCGGGATTGATTTTTTGAACCAAAATTCCAACTTGGTTCCGATAGAGCAGTTTGATGGGACACATTTAGCGATGGGACAATTTGCCAGTGCTGAAAGTGCTCAACCTTTCAAAACCGAAAAAGATTATAAAAACTTTTTGAAGAGAATCGATTTATATTCGGTTTGGATTGACTCTGCGATGGTCTATATGAAAAAAGGAATGCAACAAAAAGTAACTTTACCGAAAGCATTGGCTGAGAAAGTGATTCCGCAATTTGAAACCATCATAACACCAAAAGTAGAAGACAATTTATTTTACTCGAGCTGTAAAAAATTCCCGGCCGATTTTACGGAAGCCCAAAAAAGCGATTTAGCCAAACAGTACGCTACCATTATCAATGAAAAATTGACCCCACAGTTTCAGAAACTAATTGCTTTTATGAAAACGGAATACGTTCCGGCCTGTCGTACGACAAGCGGTATTGGAAGCATAAAAGGCGGAAACGAACTATACAAAGTATATGTAAAACAATGGACCACTACCGATAAAACTCCGGAAGAAATTCACGAATTAGGATTAAAAGAAGTAGCGCGCATCAAAGCCGAAATGGAAAAAGTAAAAGAACAGACCGGTTTCAAAGGAACTATTATCGAATTCTTTGATCATGTCAGAAGCAATCCAAAACTAAAACCGTTCAAAAAACCGGAAGAAGTGCTGGCTAATTTTGAAAGAATTCATCAAATCATTAAACCTAATGTGGATAAATTTTTCTCCTTACAACCAAAAACACCTTTCCAAATCAAAAGAACGGAAGCGTTTAGAGAAAAAACCGCCAGTGCAGAATACATGCAAGGTTCAGCCGATGGCACAAGACCGGGCACTTTTTATGTACCTATTCCTGATGTTGCCAATTATAATTATTATGGCGATGAGGATTTGTTTTTGCACGAAGCCATTCCGGGACATCATTTCCAAATTTCACTCCAACAAGAGAACAAAGATTTACCTGATTTCAGAAAGTTCAATTGGTTTGGCGCCTATGGTGAAGGTTGGGCTTTGTATACCGAAAGCTTAGGAAAAGAACTGGGATTATATACTGACCCGTACCAATATTTCGGGATGTTGGGCAATGAAATGCACCGCGCCATTCGTTTAGTTGTTGACACCGGTTTACACTCTAAAGGTTGGACGCGCGAACAAGCCATCAAATATTCTTTGGAAAATGAAGCCGAAAGTGAGGCCAGCATCATAGCTGAAATCGAGCGTTATATGGCTATTCCCGGACAAGCGTTGTCGTATAAAATCGGGCAAATGAAAATACTGGAATTGCGTCATAAAGCACAAGACCAACTCAAAGACAAATTTGACATCAAAGTCTACCACCAAAAAGTGCTGGAATCGGGTGTAATGCCATTAGCCCTTTTAGAAAAGAAAATCAACAACTGGATTGCCAGTAAATAATTAAAAGAAAAAGCCTCTCATAATGGGAGGCTTTTTTATTAGTTTGCTATGCTCTTTTCGAGATTGCTAAAGTCGATTGTTTTTCCATCGACATCAAAAAATTCATAATTGTATTTTAGCTTGCCCTCAACTTCATCAATCTTGAGTAACATTTGGTAAAAGCCCTGGTTCCATTCTACAATCAAATGGTATTCATAATCCCCAAGACCAAAACTGGCCGGAAGATTACTGGTGTACAACAATTTTTTCGATTTTAAGTTCAGTGTATTGATCTCAAAATTTTCATATTGACCCATTTCTTCATTGTCTACTTTTTTGCCTAAATAATCAAGACCTGCGGCCGCTTTGACCATTTTGCTTTTATCCTTCCCTTTGTTGTAGACATCTTTTATAGAAAAAATAACATCCTTCAACGCACTCTTACCGGCATTGACTAAAGAAAATCTCAATTGATGATTATACATCAACTTGTGCACTTTTTTGTCGCCTTCTTCAGTAGTTACACCTTCACTTAAATCATTGTCGACAATTTCTACGATGGGAATGTTTTGTCCTTCTGCTAACGTAAAAGCATCGAATTTGTGGCTCTTTAGCTTTTGCTCTGTTTCTTCTACATATTTATCCTTTTCAACAATCTCGGCATTTAGCACTTCAATTTGCTTGATGGCTTCATCCAATTGCCTTTGTTTTTCCGCCGTACCAAAACCCGGACTGTTTCTATAAAGCAAATACACTGATAATGCCAATAAAACAAATCCAAAAATTGCAAGTAACGCAGTCATCATAAGCTTTTTCCCTTTCATTAGAATAAAAGATTTTTCCTCAAATAGTATTGATGTTGTAAAAATAACAGCATTTCACGAGGTTGTGAAGTTTAATAAAAAGAAACTTTAAACATTTTATTAACCAAATTGTTGAAAATGAAAAAGCTCCAACTTTCGCTGGAGCTTTTCGTGCGGGTAATAGGACTCGAACCTACACGCCTTGCGGCACCAGATCCTAAGTCTGGCACGTCTACCAATTTCGCCATACCCGCAAAATTGTGAATGCAAATATAAATATAATTATGAATTATAAATTATGAATTATGAATTTTTTTGAAACTCTTTTTTAGTAATTTTGATTCAACTAATCTTACCAATATAATGGACAATATAAAAAATTACGTTCAACAAAATAAGGAACGTTTTATCAATGAATTAATTGAACTATTGAAAATTCCTTCTGTAAGTGCTGACAGTGCTTATGCTCAGGATGTTATTGACACTGCCAATGCCGTGAAAGCTTCTTTAGAAAAAGCCGGTTGCGATTTTGTTGAAATTTGTGAAACACCGGGTTACCCAATTGTATATGGCGAAAAAACGATTGACAAGAACTTACCAACAGTTTTAGTATACGGTCATTATGATGTACAACCACCCGACCCAATGGAATTGTGGACGTCACCTCCGTTTGAACCGGTAATCAAAACCACAGAAATCCATCCCGAAGGAGCCATTTTTGCTCGTGGCGCTTGTGACGACAAAGGTCAAATGTACATGCATGTGAAAGCTTTTGAATATATGATTCAAAACAATTGCCTGCCTTGTAACGTAAAATTCATGATTGAAGGTGAAGAAGAAGTAGGCTCTAAAAGTTTGGGGTGGTTTGTTGAAAGAAACCAAGAAAAACTGGCTAACGACGTGATTTTGATTTCTGACACCGGAATGATTTCCAACCAGCAACCTAGTATTACTACCGGGTTACGAGGTTTAAGTTATGTAGAAGTAGAAGTTACCGGACCTAATCGTGATTTACATTCCGGATTGTATGGAGGAGCTGTGGCTAATCCGATTAATATTTTGACCAAAATGATTGCTTCGCTTCACGATGAAAACAATCACATTACTATTCCCGGGTTTTATGACAAAGTAGAAGAACTGACTGCTGCCGAAAGAGCCGAAATGGCCAAAGCGCCTTTTTCCTTAGAAAATTATAAAAAAGCCTTAGACATTGAAGAAGTTTATGGGGAAACCGGTTATGTAACCAATGAAAGAAACTCGATTCGTCCTACTTTAGACGTAAACGGAATATGGGGCGGTTATACCGGCGAAGGGGCTAAAACGGTTATTGCCAGTAAGGCTTATGCTAAAATATCAATGCGTTTAGTTCCGCATCAGGATTGGGAAGAAATCACCGAATTTTTTACCAAACATTTTGAAAGCATTGCCCCCAAAGCTGTAAAAGTAAAAGTAACGCCACATCATGGCGGACAAGGCTATGTAACCCCTATCGACAGTATCGGGTATCAAGCCGCATCTAAAGCTTATACCGAAACCTTTGGTGTTCCTGCCATTCCGGTGCGTTCCGGAGGAAGTATTCCAATCGTGGCTTTATTTGAAAAAGAATTGAAATCTAAAACTATCATGATGGGATTCGGGTTGGACAGCGATGCCATTCACTCGCCCAACGAGCATTTCGGGATTTTTAATTACTTGAAAGGAATTGAGACAATCCCATTGTTTTACAAGTATTTTGTAGAATTATCAAAATAATCAAATAATAAAGTTCAAATAAATCCGTTTAGCAATAGACGGATTTATTTATTAAACAGCTATGAATCAACGATTACTCTTCTCACTTTCACTATCGATTCTGTTTTTGCTTTTATTCGGATGTCGAATAAACAGAACGGTCAATCATGAGCGTGTTGGAAAATGGGTCTACAAAGACACTGTTAACGGTACTCTTTACACATCAAAAGGAAGGTATAAAAAGAGCACCGAAATTAAAACTTGGAACTATTTTGAAAATCACAAGCGGATTAAAAAGGAGAAATATCAAAATGGCATTTGCTACATCACCACCTATAATAAGCAAGGCAAAATCACTGCTGTAGGTCAATCAAAAATGGTTGATGAAAACAATGAAACCCATTGGTATTATTTTGGCGAATGGAAATTCTTTAATGAAAAACAGGAATTAATTGCTATTAAAAAATATGAAAAAGGGGAGCTGATTTCTGAAGTAGCAATAGAATAAAAAAGGAGACCGATGAGCCTCCTTTTATTTTTCTATTTCGTCAGTTCGTGTACCGATTTATAAATATAATCACTGTGTTTCCCGGTAAAATATTTATCCATTTTATCATTAAAGGCTTTTCGCTTAGCATCATCGTTCCAAGTGGCTCTGAATAATTCTCTGTTTTTATTTAAAGCATTATCCAAATCAGCTAAAGAATCTACCAAGTACACTTCCGTAAACTGGGTATTATCAGCGCCCCAGGCATGACGGTTAGGGTAATAGGCTTTGATAAAATCATTCTTATTCGTAACGGCATCAAAGTATTGTTTGCTTAAGTCTTTATACTCTTTCTCCGTTCCGTCTTTAGGGAAAGTCAAATGACTGACTCTTACATAATACAACATGTCTTTGTCAAAATTACCTTTTGGAATTTTACCTCCCGGCACGGTTGCATAAATTTCATCCGAATGATTACGAGCATAATAAGCTCCTTTTTTTTCAAAATAAGCTTTTCGGGCTTTCTCGTCCGGCCAAGCTGCTTTTATCAGTTCATCGTCTTTGTCACCGGCTTTTTCAATAGCTCCCCAATTATCATAAGTGGTTACCAATAAAATTTCAGTGTTGTCGTCCGTAAAACTGTGCAGTAAAATTTCCTGTCCTAAAATAAAATCGTTCTTCTTAACCACTTTATCTAAATACTCCTTTTCAACAGCTTTCCATTCGTCCATTGAAAAATTGTCTAAATCCATATTCCAATGGAGTTTGGTTACCGTAACTATGTAACTTTTGTCGTCCTGAGCAAAACTCTTGTTGCTCATTAGTAGTACACTAAAAAGTGCCACTACTAAACATACTTTCATTGTTTTCATAATTTCAAAGTTGGTTATAATTGGTTATTAATTACAAATTTGAAATCTGAGGCGAAAATGACTTGAGGGGAACTATTTATTTGAGGACTACTAATTTAAGGTTTTTTAAAACATCTATCTCGTTAATAATAAATTATTTACGTTTCTATGAGAATAATTTATAAAATAACTAGTTTACTACAGCTTTTTTAAAAAAATTAGTCTAAAAACCGCTTCTTGAAACTTTTGGCATCAAATTGGTACTAACAATTATCAATCAAAATCAATCATCATGTTAAAACGTTTTTTCCTCCTTTGTTCCGGTGTCGATAGTGACATCGTGAACTCCTGCTCTAACGGTGAGCAAAACAAATATGCCGGGATTGGCGCCACCGTTTTCTTCACAGCCATCATGGCCTTTATCGCCAGCAGTTATGCACTCTTTACCGTTTTTGACAACAGCTATACAGCTGTCTTTTTCGGATTAATTTGGGGCTTCTTAATCTTTAATCTAGACCGGTTTATTGTTTCCACTATCAAAAAAAGAGATAGTTTTCTTGATGAACTCATTCAAGCCTCACCACGAATTGTCTTGGCCGTTATCATTGCCATAGTGATTTCAAAACCATTGGAAATCAAAATTTTTGAAAAAGAAATCAATACCGTTTTATTAAAAGAAAAAAATGAATTGGCTGCTGCCAATAAAACGCAAGTGACCAATTACTTCAAAACGGATGTAGACAAAAACAAAGCCGAAATAGACAGCTTAAAATCAGGGATTGCAAAAAAAGAAAAAGAAGTCTCCGATTTGTATCAATCCTACATTACCGAAGCCGAAGGAAGCGCCGGAACCAAGAAAATAGGAAAAGGTCCCATCTATAAAGAGAAACGTGAAGCTCATGATTTAGCTGCAAAACAATTGGATTCCTTAAAAATTACCAATGCCAAAATCATAGCCGAAAAAGAAACGAGAGCCAAATCACTACAAACCGATTTAGATAAAAAAGTAACGGAGACCCAACCTATCATTGACAGTTTTGACGGACTCATGGCACGCATCAACGCCTTAGGAAAATTACCTTGGCTGCCTTCTTTCTTCATTATGTTGTTATTTTTAGCTATTGAAACTTCACCTATTATTGCCAAATTATTGTCACCAAAAGGCGAATACGATTTCAAACAGGAAGACAAAGAAATGGGCATTAAAAATGTGATAGCCCAAAACCGCTACCAAAGCGAACTGCAAAAACAAACCGATGCTGCCATTTATGATAAAGTTTATGCCGACATCAAGCAAGACAAAGAATTATACCAATACAAGAAAAAAGGAGCCACCGAATTACTCAAACTGCAGGCAGATGGTTTCGTAGCAAAACAAAAGAAATCGATGTAAAAATAAAGGAAGCTAATCAGCTTCCTTTTCTATTTCTTCCCGAACCTTTCTAGTCAACCCTTTATAAACCAATTCGTAAGATTCATTAATTAGTTGACGTATCATTTTATCTGTAACATCGCTATTAAAATCAACCGTTACCCAATGAATTTTACTCATATGATAGCCCGGATTTATGCCTTCATATTGAGCATTGAGCTCTGCATTTTTATCCGGTTCTCCTTTTAAGTTTAAAGAAGGAGTTCCTTTCTCCCATTCTTTTAAAGAGGTTAAACAAAACATTTTCCCACCCACTTTAAACACCAAAGTATCTTCGTCAAACGGAAAGTGCTCGGTCACTGCCTTTTTTGACAAACAAAATTCATATAGTTGTTGAATGTTCATAGTCTTATTTAATTACTTTTTCCATCATTTTCTCGGGATGTGCCAATGCTGTAAATCCAAATTTTTCATATAAAAAATGAGCATCCGAAGTGGCCAAACGCCAAATTTTTACTTGCTGTAATTGAGGCTCCTTCATCATAGCATCAATTAAAATCGAAGAATAGCCTTTACCTCTATGGTTTTCATCAATAAAAACATCCATCAAATAAGCAAAAAACACATAATCCGTAATCACACGGGCAAAGCCTAACTGTTGATCATCCAAATAAATACCAAAGCAAACCGAAGCATCAATAGTGGTTTGTACTTCTTCTATGGTTCTACCCGCCGCCCAATAAATATCTTTTAAGAAATTTTGAATAAACGGTACATTCAATTTGCTTTTATCAGTTGAAACAATAATCATATTTTATATAAAATAGGTTTACTGGGTGAGGCATCGTTTTCAAAAGAAGCTATTTGCAAATTCAAAACATAGCTCCCATCTTTTATTTCATCTTTCACAAAAATCATTTCCGTTATCGTACAATCCAATCGTGCATCTTGATTGAGATTATTGACATCTTTCACATTCCAAAACGCTTTGTGTGCCAACAATTTCCCTTCATCTTCTTCCCTGTCTACACTCGGCAAATCAATCAGCATATGCTTGATACCGCTTTCGCGAATGAAGGCCGCAGCTTCTTCTAATAAATAAGGCGGATTGCTATGCGAATAGTTTTTATGTTGTTTTATTACTGCATTAGGAAGAGTTCTTATAACAATAGCTTCAGGAGTTTTTCCGTTTAAGGCAACTTGAATTTGCTCTTTAGTAATGACCAAATCCTCATCTGTTTTCTTTGGTTCAATCGAAATCAATTCGGCCAAAAAGAAAAACTGTTTCAAAGACTTATTAATACTGTAAAACTCGCGGGTGATATGCCCCAGACATTCTGTGTGCGTACCATGTCCGTGCGGATTAAAAAAAATATTATTAAAATTCGTTGAGCTGCCTTCCGAAACTTTACCCACCCAATCGCCAAACTTCACAGGCTCAATCTGCGGTTTTTCAATATACCAAGCAATCGGATTTTCATCGGTATTAGATAAAGGAATCGAAATATCAATAGGTTTTGACAAGTCAATTTCGAAAGTGTTGTTGATAAATGCTTTCAATGGAATGATTTTACTCCAAATTTAGCAAAAACAAATCACTCGCAATCCCATCGCCCAAAAACTTCCCGCTTTTGGTGGTGCGTAAAATGTTGTCATCAACATATAGCAAATGATCTTCTATGTATTTCGCGGCTTGTTGGTTTAGATAATCCAAATATTTTGAGCCAAATTCATTCTCAATTCTCTCCAGAGAAACGCCCCAAATAGTACGCAACCCGGTCATGATGTATTCGTTATAACGATCGGTAACGGTTAGTGCTTCCGTTTCCATTGGCAGTTTATTTTCTTGAATTGATTTTAAATAAAGAGAATTATTCGACACATTCCAACCGCGCTTTTCGCCGTCATAACTGTGCGCCGAAGGGCCAATGCCAATGTATTTTTTCCCCAACCAATAACTCGAATTGTTTTTAGAAAAATAACCTTCTTTCCCAAAATTGGACAATTCATAATGGATGAATCCTTTATCTTCTAAGGTATCAACGAGCAAATGAAAATGTTCCTGTGCCAATTCATCATCAAGTTGTGGAATAACTCCTTTTTGAATAAAATTATGCAAAGCCGTTTTAGGCTCGACTGTCAAAGCATAACTGGAAACATGCGGAATGTTATACGACAACGCGGTTTCTATATTCTGAAGCCATTTTTCATTACTCATATGAGGCATGCCGTAAATCAAATCGATAGTGATGTTATCAAAATATTTTGTTGCTAATTCAAGGCAATTTTTAGCTTCTTCCACATTGTGCGCGCGGTTCATCAATATCAAATCGTCTTCAAAAAACGATTGAATACCAATACTCAAGCGGTTAATTCGGTTATTGGATAATGTGATGATGCGTTCTTCGGTTAAGTCATCCGGATTGGCTTCTACCGTGATTTCAGGATTCTCAATAACCTTGTAATTAGCAAATACCGTATCAATCAACAACTTTAGCTCTGAAACTTCTAGTATGCTGGGTGTTCCGCCGCCAAAGTAAATGGTTTCCACCATTTCATCCTTGAATTCCTCTTTGCGCAATTGTATTTCTTTGACCAAAGCCAAAACCATCTCCTCTTTTTTCTTCAAGGAAGTCGAAAAATGAAAATCGCAATAATGACATGCTTGTTTACAGAAAGGAATATGGATGTAGATACCGGACAAAATTATTTCTTTACGCGTTCTTCATTCTGTTTCACAAAAGCATCCCAACCGGAATAACTCTTGCTTCCCGTGACTTTCCCCGAATTAAAAAAATGACAAACCGCCGCGGCCAAACCATCCGTAGAATCGAGATTTTTGGGTAATTCTTTTAAACCTAATAGTTGTTGGAGCATTTTGGCCACTTGCTCTTTACTGGCATTTCCGTTACCGGTAATCGCCATTTTTATTTTCTTGGGTTCGTATTCGGTAATCGGAATTTGACGCGATAGACCTGCTGCCATAGCAACTCCTTGCGCTCTTCCCAACTTCAGCATCGATTGTACATTCTTACCAAAGAAAGGGGCTTCAATAGCAATTTCGTCAGGATGATGGGTTTCGATGAGTTCAATGGTGCGTTCAAAAATAACTTTCAACTTGGTATAATGGTCATCATACTTGCCCAAAATCAATTCGTTCAATTGAAGGAACTCCATTTTTTTGTTTACCACTTTAATCAACCCAAATCCCATGATGGTGGTTCCCGGGTCAATTCCTAATATGATGCGTTCGTTCGCCATGTTTAAATTATAGGTTGCCAAAAAATGATACCTTCATTTTCAAATTTTCAAAATACCACATTTTCAAATTGACTACTTTTGTGCCAATGATTTCAATTCCTCACAAAGCTAAGCAATTCGCCGTTTTTATCGTCAAAGTTTTGATTGTAACTGCGGCATTTTATTTCATTTATAACCAACTTGTACATAATGACCAATTAGACTGGCCCAAATACACCACTTTACTCAAAGAAAAGCAGTCGGTGGGCGGAATTCTATTCTTGCTTTCGTTTAGTGTTGCCAATCGCTATCTCGAAATCCTGAAATGGCAAAACTTGGTATCTTTCTTCAAACCGATTACTGTGGGCGAATCAACTAAACAAGTTTTAGGTGCCTTAACCGCCGGAATTTTCACCCCAAACGGACTCGGAGAATACGCCGGAAAAGCCCTTTATTTCGAAAAAATAAAAACCAAAAAAATCATTTTCCTAAACCTCATCTGCAACGGTATTCAAATGTTGCTAACGATTATTTTCGGAACTATAGGCTTGTTTATTTTGGGATATTGGCAATGGTCTTCAGCGCTAATCGTCCTTTCGGCTCTCTTTTATCTGTTAGCGATTGTCTCTAAAAACATCAAAATAAAAGGCTACTCTATTCAAAAACTGACACACAAAATCAATGAAATCCCCAAACGAATTCACCAAAAAAATATAGTATTGGGCACGCTGCGCTATTTGGTTTTTTCACATCAATACTATTTTTTATTTCTGGCTTTTGATGTAGATTTACCTTATATAACCATGATGGCCACCATCGCCACAGTCTATTTTTTGGCTTCATCGTTACCGAGTTTCCAGTTTTTAGACTTTGCCGTCAAAGGAAGTGTAGCGGTTTTTTTCTTCGGAAAATTGGGCGTCAATGAGTGGATAGTCGTTTTCATTTCCACCTTAATGTGGTTTTTAAATGTGGTCTTGCCGGTCGTTATAGGAAGTTATTATGTACTTAAATTCAAACCAAAATGGAAATAGTTACTATAGGGTTATTTTTGATGTTGCTCGTTTATGCCATAAGCATCATGCAATTAGTATTAGGATTTGACAAAGTAAAAACGTTTGAAAATCAACCCTTAACTCCAAAAACAGCCTTCACTATTATAGTTCCTTTTCGCAATGAAGAAAAGAATTTGCCTAAATTATTACAGTCGATTTCCAAACTGAACTATCCTCACCATTTAATCGAAATTATTATGGTGGATGATTTTTCGACTGACAAATCAGAACGCATTTGCATACAATGGCGCATGCAACATGACGATATTGATACTACCCTTCTGGAAAATCTTCGTTTATCCCCTTCTCCCAAAAAAGATGCTATAGCCAGAGCCATGCCTATAGCCAAACACGATTGGATTATTACCACCGATGGCGATTGTACTGTGCCAAAAAATTGGTTGCTCACGATAGATAATTACATTCAACATCACCATCCCGAAATGATTGCGAGTGCTGTGGTGTATAAAACCAAAAACAACTGGTTCCATCACTTTCAACAACTCGATTTGTTGAGCTTACAAGGCACCACTATAGGCAGTTTTGGCATAGGTAAACCCTTTATGTGCAATGGCGCCAATTTTGCCTACACCAAAAAACTCTTTCACGAACTGGATGGTTTCAATGGCAATAACAAAATAGCTAGTGGTGATGATGTGTTTTTATTACAAAAAGCGGTTCAACACAATGCCAATAAAGTGCATTACTTAAAAAACACCCAAACCATTGTCAAAACCAAACCCGAAAACGACTTGTTTAAATTCTTTATGCAACGCGTGCGCTGGGCCGGTAAAACGACAGGATATCAAAGCGGTTATGCAAAATTCTTAGCCGTTACGGTATTGCTGATGAACCTGAGTTTGGTTATTGGTTTCGGGCTGTGGTGGGCAGATTATTTTGATTTTAAACTACTTCTCACCGTTTTTGTAATCAAATATATTATTGATTATATCTTGCTTTATAAAACGAATAATTACCTGCTAAAAGGCAAGTTCCTGCTCCCATTGGCCAGTAGCCTGCTTTATCCTCTTTATTCGAGTTTAGTAGGCGTATATTCCCTTTTCGGAAGTTTCACCTGGAAAGGAAGAACCTTTAAAAACTAATCAAACCTCTTTTCGGTTAAAATATAAAAAAGAAACCCTTCGAAAAAACACATCCCTACTTTGCAATAATCAAAAAGGGTTGAACACAAATCGAGACCTGCTGAACACAATACGAAATAGAATAAACACAATACGAAATCCGTTAAACTAAAATTGAAATAGTTTAAACACAAATCGAAACCAGCTAAACACAATACGAAATAGGATAAACTCAAAACGGAATCATTTAAACTAAAATCGAAATAGTTTAAACACAAATCAAAACCGGCTAAGCCGAAATCGAAATAAAGTAAGGGTAAAAGAAGTAGATCAAAATTATTCCTGCTTAATAATCACCGGCAAGACAAACTGCGTCTTAACAGGAATGCCTCTTTTAATAGCGGGATTAACTTTAGGGAAATCAACCAAACGGGCACGAAGAATACTATCAATTTTAATAGTATCATAAGCCACAGAATCTTTCGGGAATTGAGGTTCAAACGTTAGGCTGGCATTGGGTAATACAGTCACTTTAACTTCAATGGTATCTAATTTGGGAAATAACGTTGCCAAAGTATCTACAGCCAGCTTTTGTTCAATAGTAGCCTGCATGAAATCGAAAAAACATTGTTTGCGTTGCACCGCATCAGTCAGTTTCTCGCAATCGGAAACCGATGGATATTCATCTACTTCCTGCCAATTGATTTCTTTCATTTGCTTGTCAAGCAATTCTTGTTCAGAAGGCACTTGCTTCTCAAAATACTGACAAGACTGCAACAAAAAAAGGAATAGTATGGCTGAAAACCTTCTCAAGGTTGTTGTTTTTTAGATTGTAAATACTCGGTGTAACTTTTATCCAACCACTCTTGTTTGGTCTTTTGGGCCTCAGCTTTCTGGTCTTTATAAAGCATTCCCAGTTTTTCAGAATAAGCAGCAATCTTAACCGTATAAGTATAAAATTCTTCTTTAGAAAGCACCAGCTTCTGTTCCTTTTGCTTTTGAAAAAACTCAAAAAACAAAGCATCAAACTCTTTTTTATCGTAGCCCTGCGCTTCTCTTTTATATTTTTTATACAACGCTTCCTTTATTTGACCATCACCGTCTTTTGCTGCTATCGCTTGCCCAAAAGCGGCACTTGAGGAGCAAGTCATTAAAACCGTAATAAAAGCAAGTTGTATAATTTTTTTCATGATGGTTTCAAAAATAGAGAAAAAAAACCAATGTTCCTAAAAGCAAAAAAGCCATCCCTGTGAAGGGAAAGCTTTTCATTGGTCTAACTACTAAACCTGCTACGAGTTACAAAGTCGTAGCGAAACAACACAACTAATCTTAGATACTTTCTTGGAAGCCTAAAACACAATCTTCATCAGATTATTATTTTGGGCAAAAAAGGTTTTCATTGCTGAAAACCTTTCCCAATTTTAGCGGTCTGGACGGGACTCGAACCCGCGACCCCATGCGTGACAGGCATGTATTCTAACCAACTGAACTACCAAACCATCGCTTAATTGCGGTTGCAAATATACAACCGTTTTTGATATCTGCAACTTTTTTTTAATAAAAATAACAAGTCTTTTTAGGTTGATTAACCAAACATTTGTTTCTCAACCAAATATGTCGTCAAAATCTTTTCAAAACTTTCCTCTACAGCTACGGGAACATACTTGATTTTGTTTTGAGCACAAGTCATAGCAAGCGTTTTGAAATAGGCATTTACCTTTTCTTCGTAAGCTTCTTTTATGGTGTCGGCAAAAACATTAATCTGTTCTCCGGTCTCCAAGTCGATGAATTTACGTGGCGCATTGTCGAAATTAAAGTTGATTTCCGTCTTTTTATCAATCACATGAAAAACGACTACCTTATGTTTATTGTGTTTTAAATGTTGTAACGCATTAAAAAGTGCCTCCTGATTTCCGGTCTGAAACATATCCGTAAACAATATAATCATGGAACGGCGGTGAATTTTTTCGGCAATTTGATGCAAAAAAGTAATTGTATCTGTACTCTTAGACTCTTTCGGGTTTTCTAACAAATCCTCCAGTTTGTTTAAAATCATTCGGTGGTGACGATCGCTGCCCTTCTCAGGCGCATAATACTCATAAGTATCCGAATACACACTCAGTCCGACAGCATCACGTTGCTTTTTTAATAAATTCATCAACACAGCAGAAGCTAAAACAGAAAATCCAATTTTATTATGGAAAAAGAGTTCGTCATTTTTCAACTTGGGATAATGCATGGAAGAAGAATTGTCAATAATAATATGACAACGAAGATTGGTTTCTTCTTCAAATTTTTTGGTGTATAGTCGGTCGGTTTTCGCAAATAATTTCCAGTCGATATGCTTAGTGCTTTCGCCAGCATTATACACTTTATGTTCGGCAAATTCAGCCGAAAAACCATGAAACGGACTTTTATGCATTCCTGAAATAAAGCCTTCTACCACTTGATTGGCAAGCAATTCCAAATGTTTAAAACCGGAGACTATTTCTTTTTGTTCTTCTATCTTCATGTCTCAAAGATAATTTTATTTCATACAATTTGGCTACGCCTTGAGTGAATATTTGAATTTAAAAGTATAAAAAAAGGCTTGACTTTCGCCAAACCTTTTGATGTTGTTTATTTTTCGATTATAACAAAGCGTCGATAGCGTCTGTATAAGTCTTTTTAGGAGCTACGCCTACTTGACGACCTACTACTTCTCCGTTTTGGAAAACCAATACTGTCGGGATGTTACGCACTCCGTATTTTGCAGCAAACTCTTGATTCGCATCTACATCTACTTTTCCCACAACAGCTTTTCCTTCGTATTCTGATGAAATTTCATCGATAACCGGACCCACCATTCTACATGGACCACACCAAGCTGCCCAAAAATCTACTACTACCGGTTTATTTGATTTTAATACTACCTCGTCAAAAGTAGCATCGGTAATTGCTAAAGCCATATTTTTTTACTTTTAAATTATTGTACTTATTTGATGCCAAAATTAGGCATTTTATTTCAGTTTTCAGTGCTAAAAAAATCAGTTTTGGCTATTAATTCATTGGCAGAACTGATACCTAATTCAAGCTGAATTTGATGTTCATTTTTTCCAACTCTACTAATAATTCATTCGAAATTTTGATTTTTAATTTCCGACTGGGTAAAGATATCTTAGTAGCCACTTGGATCTGTTCCTCTTCAACCGGGATTTCAATTTCAATTTCTTCCAAATTATCGGTATCGAAATTAGCCGTGTCTTCCACTATAAGTTTGGGGACAGCGGGTATGGCTATCTTCACTTTTTCTAATTCGACAATTTCAAATGTAACCGTATTATCGCCTTTGTTGGAGCTGAAGATATCATTTAATTGCTGAATAAAATTTTGATGCAAATCATTAATATCCATTTGTATGCTCAGTTTTTTAGCAAATTGCGGCAATACATCCTGCAATTGTTTTACATCCACAAACTGCAATCTCGGTTCTGATTTTTTTCCGGTTTCTCGGTTTACCCATCCATCTTTGACAGTAACTTTAAAATACACAAATTGGTTGTTGACCAAAAAATGACGGAACTTCAAATACTCTTCGTCAAAAATTCTGAAATCATGACTTTCGTCGTAGCCTTCCAAAGTAAACATGGCCCAGTCTTTCCCGTTTTTAGCGGTTTTATACTGCACATTGGTTACTATACCGGCAAAGGTTAAGGTCTTACCAACATAACTAGTAAGATTCTTTAAACTCTCCAATTTGCTGTTGCAAAAATATTTCATCTCAAAGCGATAATCATCCAAAGGGTGTCCGGAAATGTAAATTCCAACCACCTCTTTTTCTTTGGCTAATTTCTCCATTGTACTCCAATCTTCACAGGGAGGCACTGTGGGTTCGGCAATTTGAACATCACTGGCTTCACCGAACAAACTTACCTGTGATGAGTTTTCATTTTCCTGAAATTTAGCTCCATAACGAATCGCTTTTTCATAAAACGTGATATTATCGCCATCAGTATGGAAATATTGGGCTCGATGGGTATCGGTAAAACAATCAAATCCTCCTGCTAACGCCAGGTTTTCAAAAGCTTTTTTATTAGCGGCTCGCAAATCAATTCGCTTGGCTAAATCAAAAATCGATTTGTAATTTCCTTCTTTTCTATTCGCAACTATGGTTTCTACTGCGCCCATACCAACACCTTTAACAGCACCCATTCCGAAACGAACGGCGTAGTTTTCATTTACTGTAAATTTATAATAACTTTCATTTACATCAGGCCCGAGAACCTGCAAGCCCATTCGCTTACATTCTTCCATAAAGAACGAAACCTGTTTAATGTCGTTCATATTATTGGATAACACTGCCGCCATA
This sequence comes from Flavobacterium phycosphaerae, assembly GCF_010119235.1. NCBI lineage: Bacteria > Pseudomonadati > Bacteroidota > Flavobacteriia > Flavobacteriales > Flavobacteriaceae > Flavobacterium > Flavobacterium phycosphaerae. The sequence continues at coordinate 689,974 of NZ_JAAATZ010000001.1, forward strand.
TATTCTGCCGGATAATGTGCTTTTAAATAGGCTGTTTGATAGGCAATCCAGGCATAACAAGTGGAGTGTGATTTATTGAAGGCATATTGAGCAAATGCTTCCCAGTCTTTCCAGATTTTTTCCAGTTTATCTTCGGCATGACCATTAGCAACGGCTTGTTCAATGAATTTGGACTTCATTTTATCCAATACATCTTTTTGCTTTTTCCCCATCGCTTTACGCAAGACATCGGCATCCCCTTTAGAGAAGTTAGCCAACTTTTGCGACAATAGCATTACCTGCTCTTGATAAACGGTGATTCCGTAGGTTTCTTTTAGATATTCTTCGTTCGCTTCAAGGTCATAAGTGATTTCTTCTTCCCCATTTTTTCTGCGAACGAAAGACGGAATATATTCCAATGGTCCCGGACGATATAACGCATTCATAGCGATTAAATCTCCAAAAACAGTTGGTTTCAAATCCTTTAAATACTTCTGCATTCCGGGCGACTCGTATTGGAAAATCCCAACCGTTTCGCCTCTTTGGAACAACTCATACGTTTTCACATCATCAATAGGAAAAGTATCCGGATCGAGCTCAACACCGGTTCTGTATTTCACTAATTTAACCGTGTCTTTTATCAGGGTTAGGGTCTTCAAACCCAAGAAGTCCATTTTCAACAGTCCGGCACTTTCAACCACCGAGTTGTCAAATTGGGTTACATATAAATCCGAATCTTTGGCAGTAGCCACCGGAACGAAATTGGTAATATCGCTTGGCGTAATAATCACACCACAAGCGTGAATACCCGTATTTCTGAGATTTCCTTCTAATATTTTGGCTTGTTGAATCGTTTCTCCGCCTAAATCATTGGCATTGGCTAACTCAATAAGTTCTTTGACTTTATCAAATTCTTCAGCTCTTAAAGCGGCTTTTAATTTATCATTATCTAAAGTAAAAATTTTGGCCAAATTTAAGGTTGTCGGAATCAACTTGGCAATTTTATCAGCTTCAAACAACGGCAAATCTAGTACGCGAGCGGTATCACGAACGGATGACTTGGCGGCCATCGTTCCATAAGTAATAATTTGTGCTACTTGTTTGGAACCGTATTTGTTGATTACATAATCCATGACCCGGCTTCTTCCTTCGTCATCAAAATCGATATCAATATCGGGCATCGACACACGATCAGGATTTAGGAAACGCTCAAAAAGCAAATCGTACAGTAATGGGTCAATATTGGTAATTCCGAGACAATAGGCCACCACGGAACCGGCAGCCGAACCACGACCCGGACCAACAGACACATCCATTTGTCGGGCGGCAGCAATAAAATCCTGCACAATCAAGAAATAACCGGGATAACCTGTATTTTCGATGGTTTTTAATTCGAAATCCAATCGCTCTTGAATCTCCGGAGTGATTTCCCCGTAACGTTTTTTTGCCCCTTCAATGGTAAGATAGGCCAAGTATTTATTTTCACCTCGTTTCCCTCCGTCAAGCTCATCTTCGGCGACTAAAAACTCTTCCGGAATATCGAATTTAGGAAGCAACACTTCGCGCGACAAATCGAAAATTTCTATTTTATTGACAATTTCTTCGGTAGTAATAATGGCTTCGGGCAAATCGTGAAATAACTTTTTCATTTCGTCACCCGATTTGAAATAGTATTCCTGATTGTTAAACCCGTAACGATACCCTCGACCTCGGCCAATTGGGGTTGATTGTTTTTCGCCATCACGCACACACAACAAAATGTCGTGGGCATTAGCATCTTCTTTATTGATGTAGAAAACGTTATTGGTGGCTACCGTTTTTACATTGTGTTTTTTGGCCAACGTAAGCAACGAAGCATTCACCCGATTTTCATCTTCCTGATTGTGACGCATTAACTCGATGTAGAAATCTTCACCAAATTCCTGTTTCCACCAAACTAGGGCTTCTTCCGCTTGGTTTTCACCAATATTCAGTACTTTACTCGGAATTTCTCCATAAAGGTTTCCGGATAAAACAATGAGGTCTTCTTTGTATTGTTGAATTGCTTTTCTGTCAATTCTGGGCACATAGTAAAAGCCTTCGGTATAAGCAATAGAGGATAATTTAGCCAAATTATGATATCCTTTTTTGGTTTTGGCCAAGAAAACGATTTGGTAACCGTTGTCTTTTCTGGACTTATCTTTTAAATCATCGCATACATAAAACTCGCAACCTACAATAGGTTTTACGATAGTTTCTGTTGGAGTTTCTCCGTTTTCTTCGGCTTGTTTGTTTTTGGCTTGCGCCGTTTTATTGTGGTATAAAATATCTCTAACAAAATGGAAAGCACCCATCAAATTAGCATGATCCGTCATAGCAACAGCCGGCATTTTATGTTGTACTGCAGCCGCCACCAAATCTTTGACACTGATAGTCGATTGCAACACTGAAAACTGCGTGTGATTGTGTAAATGCACGAAATCGACTTCGGCTAAACTATGGTGAATTTGTTGGTTTTCCTCAGACGGAATAACAATTGCTTCTTTTTGTTGAAATTGTTTTCTGATTTCGTCCGAAGCTTGCTTTAGATTGATGTGCTTTAATCCGATAAGTTGTATTTCCTTTGGATTATGCTCTCCAAACTCTCTGAAATAATCGGCAGGAACATCAAGTTCCTCCTTGGTAAAAATGGCTCTTCGAATTAATTCTAAGAAACAACGAGTTGTAGCTTCCACGTCGGCCGTGGCATTGTGGGCTTCGGCAAATGGAACTTGGAAAAGATAGCTGTGTAATTCGGTTAGGGTTGGTAATTTAAATTTTCCGCCGCGACCTCCGGGCAACTTTAGCAATTCTGCCGTTACTTCGGTACAGGTATCTAAAACCGGCATCGTAGCCATGGGAGAGTTTACACCAAGACGGTAAAACTCACAGCCCATAATATTGACATCAAACCCAACGTTTTGACCAACTATAAATTTAGCCTTGGCCAAAGCGGTGTTGAATTTTTCTAAAACTTCGGCTAACGAAATTCCTTGTTCTTGCGCCAATTCGGTCGAAATACCATGAATTCTTTCGGCATCATACGGAATATTAAATCCTTCGGGTTTAACCAAATAATCCTGGTGTTCGATAAGATTCCCCATCGCATCGTGCAACTGCCAGGCAATTTGAATACATCTTGGCCAGTTGTCCGTATCGGAAACGGGAGCAGCCCAACGTTTTGGTAATCCGGTGGTTTCGGTATCGAAAATTAAATACATTTAGTTAGGAATTAGGTAAAAGGCATTAGCTAAAAGGCATTAGTTAAAAGCACTTTCATGATAAAAACAAAAATACATTTTAGCCATTAGGAAATCAATTTTAGTTATCAACAAAAAACAAAAAAGCCAACTCAATTGAGCCGGCTTTTATACTATCTATTTAGATGTAAACTAGTATCTTCCTCTATTTCCACCACCGTTATAACCACCACCTGAACGGTTGTTGTTAAACGTTCTTCTTTCGCCTTCCGGTTTTGGTTCTGATTTATTAACCACAATCGTACGACCTTCTACTGTAGCACCATTCAATTCTTGAATTGCTTTTTCAGCTTCTGTGTCATTTTCCATTTCAACGAAACCGAATCCTTTACTTCTACCGGTAAATTTATCAGTAATAATTTTTACGGAATTAACCGTACCATAAACCCCGAAAGATTCTTTTAAATCTGCTTCGTCTATACTAAACGGAAGACTCCCAACAAAAATGTTCATATTTTATATTTAAAATTCAGAGACAAAGGTAATTTAAATAAAGTGTAAACCGTTATTAATTTGGACTTTATTATTACATTAACAAAAAAACCATCCGAAGATGGTTTGATAGGTTTTCTATTTTGAGGTATTATAAAGTATCGGGATATACCGGGATTTTATAAAAGTCTCCGTATTGGAAATTGATAACCGGACCGCCAAATGGATTAGTATCAATACTAATAGCATTGAATTTAAATTCACCGGTAACAGTCATATTAATATTGTCATAATCCGAAATTATAATTTCACCATTGCTGTTTTGTACATTCACCACTCTCAGTTTACAGTTTACATTTCCTTGCGAAACCGTAATAATATCACCCGGCATGTACCCATTACCTCTGGCTGTTATTCTTGGTACCGAAGTAACAACTCCAACTGCATTTGCTGCAATGGCTACTGTTAATCCTGAACCTGAACCACCTGTGGTATTATGTGATGAATCGCAAACATAATCACCATCCGTTTGAAGATCGCAATCTGAAAGATAACCGCTTCCGCCGGCTACCAAGGCAAGAGTATAAACCGGTCCTGCTGCAACTGCCGTCTCATATTCAAGATCAACATCGTTGTAAGTAGCAGAGTAATTAGCTGAATTACTAGTGTTAGTAGAACCTAAAATATAAGTTCCTTCGGTAGCACTGCTGGTATTTAAAGTAACTAATTCATACTGAGTATAGGCTTCAATTCTAAGGTTTCCACTTGCTGAAAGGTAAGCTCTTGCATCAGTGGCTCTCCACATTACATCATCTTTCAGTGCTTGAAATCCTGGGTCATTTGTTTTCAAGTCTTCTTGACAAGAAACAAAGGCTATAGCCACAATAAATAGGGACAAAAATCTTTTCATAACTTTCATAGTATTACTCCACAAAAATAGTTTTTTAATGCAAAAATGCTAATTAAATTTTAAAAAAATATCGTTAAAATTAGACAACACAAGAACTTAGCATTAAAAATATAAAAATCAATTAGTTTGTTTACGAAAAAAAACTATCTTTGCGCCCTTAAATAACCGAGGTCGAGTACCTCAAATTAATCAAAAAGATTATGTCAGTAAAAATTAGATTACAAAGACACGGAAAAAAAGGGAAACCTTTTTATTGGATCGTAGCCGCTGATGCTCGTTCAAAAAGAGATGGTAAATTCTTAGAAAAATTAGGAATCTACAATCCAAACACCAATCCTGCTACTATTGATTTAAACTTGGATCAAGCGGTTCAATGGTTACACAATGGAGCTCAACCAACTGATACAGCAAGAGCTATCCTTTCTTACAAAGGTGCCTTAATGAAACATCACCTTGACGGTGGAGTTCGTAAAGGAGCTTTAACGCAAGAGCAAGCTGATGCTAAATTGGCTAAATGGTTAGAAGAAAAAGCAGGTAAAGTAACCGCTAAAAAAGAAGGTTTAACTAAAGCGCAAGAAGCTGAAAAAGCAAAAGCTTTAAAAGCTGAAAAAGTAGCTAACGAAAAACGTGCTGCTGCCGCTGTTGAAGCTGCAAAAGCTGAAGAAGTTGCTGAAGAAGTTGCCGTTGAAGAAACTGTAGCTGAAGAAACTGCAGAAGTTGTAGCTGAAGTAGCTGTTGAAGAAACACCTGCTGCTGAAGAAGCACCGGCTGTTGAAGAGGCTCCTGCTGCTGAAGAAACCAGCGAAGAAACAGAAGCTTAATATTTTAGAGCAATTATGCGTAAAGACGATTGTTTCTATTTAGGTAAAATTGCAAAAAAATTTAGTTTCAAAGGGGAAGTTCTTATCTATTTAGATACAGACGAGCCCGAATTATATGAAGATATGGAATCAGTATTTGTTGAATTCAACAAAAATCTGATTCCATATTTTATTGAAAACAGTGCCCTGCACAAAAATGATTTCCTCCGAGTTCAATTTGAAGATGTTGACTCCGAAGATGAAGCCGACAAACTTATCGGTTGTGATATCTACCTTCCTTTATCCATGTTGCCCAAACTCGAAGGCAATAAATTTTATTTCCACGAAGTTGTTGGTTTTGAAGTCGAAGACAAGCGCCTTGGTGTTGTTGGTGTAATCCAATCCATTAATGATACTTCCGCTCAGCCTCTTTTTGAAGTATTGAATGGCGAAGTGGAAATCCTAATTCCGATGATTGACCATTTTTTAGTTGAAATTGACCGCAAGAACAAAAAAGTGGTAATGGATTTACCGGAAGGCTTAATCGAAATGTATCTTTAGGAGCTATTCCCGCTTTCCGCGCTACATGGTAGCTTGCTCCAATCGGGGCTAGGGGTATCTCTAACTTTTGACTTTCATCTTACATGTTTAAATTCAAAAAATTCTCCGTAAACCAAGACCGTTGCGCTATGAAAGTAGGCACCGATGGTGTTTTGCTTGGCGCTTGGACTCCCATTACCAATACTCCTTTTTCGGTTTTAGATATTGGTGCCGGAACCGGAATCTTGTCATTAATGATAGCCCAAAGAAGCGCAGCCGAACAAATTGATGCCCTTGAAATTGACGAAGAAGCTTTTGAACAATGTGTAGAAAACTTCGAAAATTCACCTTGGTCAGACCGCTTGTATTGCTACCACGCCGGTTTAGATGAATTCATGGAAGAGCCCGAAGACGAATATGATTTAATTGTTTCCAATCCGCCCTTTTATTCCGAAGATTATAAAACTGAAAATGATCAACGCGATTTAGCCCGCTTTCAGGACGCTTTGCCTTTTGAGGATTTAATCGAAGCGGCTTCTTTATTGCTTTCAGAAAACGGCATCTTGGCTGTCATCATTCCGTATAAAGAGGAAGAAAAATTTATTGGCTTGGCCAAAGAATGTCTTTTGTATCCTTTCAAAATTACCCGTGTAAAAGGAACACCCTCTACCGAAATCAAAAGAAGTTTGCTGGCCTTTTCGTTTGCGCAAAACGAGACTGTAAATACAGACGAGCTCATCATCGAAACCGCTCGCCACCAGTACACCGAAGACTACATTGCGCTGACAAAAGATTTCTACTTAAAGATGTAATCTTCCTTGATTTAAAAAAATCACAATTAACAATTCTTTATTACTAAAGGTAAACGAAAGCTATAATTTAGAACATTATATCTTAATCGTCGACACTTTTGAAACAAACACTACTCTTTTTATCCTTCTTTTTCAGTTTCTTTTTTGGCTTTTCACAAAATGAAAAATGGTTGCATGGTATAGTCAAATCGGGCACCACACCCGTAAATGAGGTTGACCTTGTAAACCTGAATTCGAAAAAAAATGTCACTACTGACAGCCAGGGAAACTTCAGTATTTTGGCCCAAGTGGGTGATGTGCTTTTCATCATTTCAAAAGACTATGTCGATCAAAAAATCACGCTAACTCAAGTTGATTTTGACCAAAAAAATCTGCTCATTCTTTTAGAAAAGAAACCAATTGAATTGGATAATGTAGACGTTGTCAGGGTTCAAAACATAAAACTAAAACTGACGCAGGATGAAATAGATGAAATAAAAATCAACCGGCAATCAAGAGCCCCTAAGGTTTTGGGAGTGTATGACGGCACTATTGTAAACGGAGTTGATTTCATAAATTTGGGCCAAAGACTTATCCGTTTGTTCAAAAACAAAGACAAGGAACCTAAAAAAATAATTCCGGCCATCACTTTTAAAGAGTATCTCGCGGCGAATTATGACACCGATTTTTACACCAAAAAGCTCAACCTTAAACCCGAAGAAATCAATCTGTTTATTTCTTTTTGCGAAGCCGATCCAAAAGCCATCACACTGGTAGAACAACAGAATGAATTGGCGCTGCTGGATTTTTTACTCACTAAAAAAGACGCTTTTAAAAAGCTCTAACCCTCCTCCCTTCGAAAATCGTGTTTTCTCAACAAAACAGGGCCTTCCTGAGCCTTGAACATTGCCGTGAAACGGTCTTCGGAGCGCGTGAAACGGTCTTCGGAGTGACTGAAACAGGCTTCGGAATGCATAGAACTGTTTTCGGAATGCATGGGGAAATCTTCGGACTGAAAAAACAAACTTCGTATAGCAATCCACGATTTGCGGAATGCCTCAAAAGGGCTTCGGAGTATAAAGTAAGGACTTCGGAGTGCCAAAAATACTTTAGTAGGAAACCGGTTTATTCTAACCTCTCATAGGAATAAATAACATTTGTTCATTTGTTTCTAAATATAGTTTGTCTAAATTTGCAAACGTTTTCGTAAACCGAAAAAAGAAAGAGCCAAAGGCCATTCACACGATTATAAAAAAACAACAGAAGCGACATATGAAACCAGATTTATTTCAAGCTCCCGATTACTATTTGTTAGATGATTTATTAACGGAAGAACACAAATTAGTTCGTGATTCGGCCCGTGCGTGGGTAAAACGCGAAGTTTCTCCCATTATAGAAGACTATGCACAACGTGCTGAATTTCCAAAGCAAATCATTAAAGGTTTGGGCGAAATTGGCGGTTTTGGTCCTTATATTCCTGAAGAATATGGTGGTGCCGGTTTAGACCAAATTTCATATGGTTTAATCATGCAAGAAATTGAAAGAGGCGACTCGGGTGTGCGTTCTACCTCATCGGTACAATCATCCTTGGTTATGTATCCGATTTGGAAATACGGAAACGAAGAACAACGCATGAAATATTTGCCAAAACTGGCTACCGGAGAATTCATCGGTTGTTTTGGTTTGACAGAACCTGATCACGGTTCCAATCCGGGCGGGATGACGACCAACTTCAAAGATATGGGTGACCATTATTTGTTGAATGGTGCCAAAATGTGGATTTCGAATGCCCCGTTTGCAGATATTGCTGTGGTTTGGGCCAAAGACGAAAGCGGCAGAATTCATGGTTTGATTGTGGAACGTGGTATGGAAGGATTTACTACTCCGGAAACACACAACAAATGGTCACTTCGTGCTTCGGCAACTGGGGAATTGATTTTTGACAATGTTAAAGTTCCGAAAGAAAATTTATTACCTAACAAATCAGGCTTAGGTGCTCCGCTGGGTTGTTTAGATTCGGCTCGTTACGGAATTGCTTGGGGTGCTATTGGTGCTGCTATGGATTGTTACGATACCGCTTTGCGTTATGCAAAAGAGAGAATTCAGTTTGACAAACCTATTGCCGGAACACAATTACAACAAAAGAAATTGGCCGAAATGATTACCGAAATCACCAAAGCTCAATTATTAACTTGGCGATTAGGCGTTTTGAGAAATGAAGGCAGAGCAACTTCGGCACAAATCTCTATGGCGAAAAGAAACAACGTAAACATGGCTATCGAAATTGCCCGTGAAGCCCGTCAAATTTTAGGCGGAATGGGAATCACCGGTGAATATTCGATCATGCGTCATATGATGAACTTAGAAAGTGTAATCACTTACGAAGGTACGCACGATATCCATTTACTAATCACCGGAATGGACATTACCGGAATTGCTGCGTTTAAATAAGATTAAACAATAAATAAAATTGATATAAAATGCTTCTCTGTTTTGGGAAGCATTTTTACATTTGTGCCTAGGGTAAAACCGCAATCAAATTGTCCTACGTATATATTTAAAAAAAGCTATGACTATCTCAGCCATCAATACCAAAATCACTCCGCAAAAAGCTATTTTATTGCAACATTCGTTGTATGAAAAAGTAAAAACCATTGACGATTTGCAGCAATTTCTCGAAAGTCATGTATATGCCGTTTGGGATTTTATGTCTTTGTTAAAAGCCTTGCAAAGCAAACTGACTTGCACCACAACGCCTTGGTTTGCGAGTGCTAACGCGGAGACTCGGTATTTAATTAATGAAATTGTTTTAGCCGAAGAAAGTGATTTGACCTTAGACGGTAAAAGACTAAGTCATTTTGAAATGTATGTGGAAGCCATGCAAAGTTGTGGAGCCGATATTACTGAGTTGAATCAGTTTTTGCAAAATGTTATTGCTACCAACAATATTTTTGTGGCCATCAAACAAAGTAGTTTACATCCTAAAATTAAAGACTTCCTCGATTTTACTTTCCGAATCATTGATGAAGGCAAAACTCATAAAATTGCCGCTGCTTTTACTTTTGGCAGAGAAGATTTGATTCCGACTATGTTTACCGAAATCCTGAAAAATTTCCAACAGCATTTCCCTGATGTTGACTTAGCTAAACTGATTTATTATTTCGAAAGACATATCGAATTGGATGCCGATGAACACGGTCCGATGGCGATGCAAATGATAACCGAATTGTGTCAGGACGATGCCCAAAAATGGAAAGATGTGGAAGATGTTTCTATCATGGCTTTAGAAAAACGAATCGGTCTATGGAATGCCATTGAAGAAAAAATAACGCATACTCCCGAGTTGGTTTAATTTGTTTCAACTTTATTGACCTACAAATAACTAGCATTCATCGCATTTCCTATTCAATTAAAAAATATTCTGAGTACTTTTACTTTTGAACAGTAGTAAAAGCTCATGAGCTATTCAACGCGCACTTTTTTGATTCATTTTTTGGGATGCTTGGCCTTTTTGAGTCTCCCGGTCTTCTCTTCGCCCGATTTTGGGGAAGGATGGAACTTGGTTTACATTACCCCATTTCAAAAGAATTTTGTTCGTTTTGTTTTACTATTGGGATTGTTTTATGCTTCTTATTATTACTTAATCCCTAAGTTGTATTTCAACAATAAAAAAATACTTTTTACCATTGCGGTGGTGGCTTCATACTCTATCTTAATTGGCTTGACTGAAGTTGTTTTCGGTCAGAGACATCATTTCCAAAAACACCATTTCCCTTCTAATTTCCGTGAGCCTCCTGAACATTCCGAGTTTTTTGATTCACAAATACTGATACCGTTTTTCTTGGTAGTTGCTTTAGCCTTTCTTATCAAACTAAACAATCGCCTACTTGAAATTCATGACGAAAAACTCAATGCTGAAGTGTCTTATTTAAAAGCGCAAATCAATCCGCATTTCTTATTTAATACGCTCAATAGCTTATATGCTTTAACGCTGCAAAAATCAAACGAAGCACCCAATGCGGTTTTAAAATTATCAGGCATTATGCGTTATGTAGTAACCGAAAGTGCTCAGGATTATGTATCGCTAGAGAAAGAACTCAATTACATCAAAGACTACATCGATTTACAAAAATTGAGGATAGATAAGAACTTCCCGCTTTCGTTTGACATCAATGGCGATGTTTTAGGAAAAGTAATTACACCACTTATTTTGATTCCGTTTATCGAAAATGCTTTCAAATACGGCATCAATCCTGATGAGAATTCGTTTATCAAAATAGACATCCTAATTGAGGGGCAAACACTGCAGATGACGGTAAAAAATGCTATTGTGGCTACTGAGATTTCGGAAGAACTGAAAACAGAAGAAGGTCTCAAAAACACGATTAAGCGATTAGATTTCATTTATCCTGACAAGCATACTTTGAAAGTGACCGAAGACAGCAAAACTTATGAAGTAAATTTAAAAATCGAACTCCAATGATTCATGCTATTGCTATAGATGATGAGCCTTTGGCTTTACAAGTTATTGCTCATTTTTGTGAGCAAATCGATTTTATCACGCTCGACAAAACCTTTACTGTGCAAAGTGAAGCCTTGAAGCATTTGAAAAAATTTCCGGTAGATTTGATTTTTCTTGACATTCAAATGCCCAACAAAAATGGTATTGATTTTTATAAATTACTTGAGAATGATGTGATGGTAATCTTTACTACCGCCTTTAGCGAATATGCCGTAGAAGGTTTTAATGTCAATGCCACCGATTATTTACTAAAACCTTTTTCGTTTGAACGATTTGAAATAGCAGTACAAAAAGTGCGGAACGAATTTCAATTCCGAAACAACACTTCGGTACAAACCCATTTGATGATTCGGGCCGATTATAAACTGAACCGCATCGAGTTTGAAGATATTTTGCTCATTGAAGGGTTGGATGATTATATTCAGATTCATTTAAAAAACAAAACCAAAATCGTAGCCCGGCTTTCGATGAAAAATATTTTAGGGAAACTACCCGAGACCAAATTCATAAGGGTACATCGTTCGTTTATCATTCCTATAAACAAAGTTAAAACCGTTCAAAACAAAGTCATTCAGGTGGATGAATTTTCGGTACCTATTGGAGAAACCTATAAAGAAGAAATTCTGAAAATCTTGCAATAAAATGTTATCTCAAAGTCCGGCACAAATATACAAAGCGCAATCCAGAGGACACGAAGAGGATGAAACCTATCGCTGTTTATCCACTTTAAATTTTGGCGCTTATTTTGAAGAAAGCCGAAGACCATTCGGAGCGATAACCGTATTTAATGATGAAACATTAGCACCCAAAAAAGTAAAAACATTTTCAGTAGACTATGCCTCGGAAGTACTCCTTATTCCGTTGGTAGGAACAATTGATTTTGACAACAAAAACTATATCAATACGGAAGAAATGCTACTCTTTTCTGCAGAAAAAGACACTGTGTTTCAACTCCAAAACCCGTTTGAAACCGAATTGATTAATTACCTTCAAATCCGGTTACAATCTTCCAAAGTAATTAAAAATGACGTTGTCAAAAAACACTTCTCTTTTTCAATTCGGAATGAACTATTTATAATTCATGAAAATGAAACTACCAAGGTTTCTATTGGAATTTTTGACTCCCGAAGTGAAGGTTTGTATCATTTAGACAAAAATACAAAAGGGGCTTTTGTGTTTGTTATTCACGGGGCTTTCGAATTTCAAAACCGGTTGTTAGAATCGCGCGACAGTTTAACATTATGGGAAATTGCGGAAATTGAATATGAATCCTTAACTGAAAATGCTATTTTATTACTATTGGAAACCGCCTTACAAGAGTAAAAATTTACCGCAAATTAAAACGCGTTCACCTCATTTATTTTGACCTTCAGCCAATTACCCTAACTTTGATTTGGTAAAATAATAAAACTATGGAAAGAAAAGACTTTTTAAAAAACAGTATCGGATTTCTTGGATTGGCAGTGGCTGCTCCAAGTATGCTAAAAGCCAAAGAGGCAAATTCTGAAAACGCTTTAGCTTGTTCGGTTACTAACAGTGAAACCGCAGGACCCTTTCCTACCATCACTCCGGCTTCTTTAATAAGAACCAATATGATCGGCGACCGAACCGGAATTCCTTTTACCATTAATATCAACATCAATAACATTAACGCCAATTGTGCCGCTTTACAAGGAGCCATAGTAGATATTTGGCATTGTGACAAGGATGGTTATTACTCGCAATACGGCGGAACGGCTATGCAAACTGTCAATTATACTACCAATACTTTCCTAAGAGGAAGACAAACTACCGATGCTAATGGATTAGTGAGTTTCACCTCTATCTTCCCGGGATGGTATACCAGCCGAGCGACTCATATTCATGTACACATTTATAATGCTTCCGGAACTTCTTTGTTGATTACCCAAATTGCATTCCCGGAAGGAGCAACCAGTGCGGTAGTTCAAGCCAATAATGCCACAGCTTATGGCTATACCAAAGGGATGACCGGCTATACTTATAACTCGTCTGACAATGTGTTTTCAGATGGTGTTACCAATGAACTATCATCCGTAACCGGTAGTGTAGCGGATGGCTTTGTTTTAAATCATACTATATATGTGGCCGGACCAACATTGGGTATAAATGAAAATAGTCAACAAGCATTTGGGTTAGGTCAAAATTATCCAAACCCAATGAAAAGCAGCACCACAATTCCGCTGTCTTTAAATACGGATTCAAAAGTTACCGTTCAACTATTTGATCTGACGGGAAGATTAATTGCCACTCCCATTGACAAAAACTTTTCTTATGGCGCTAATTCACTAGTATTAGACCGAAACGGTTTGAGTAGTGGTCATTATATTTACAAGGTAAAAGTGGTTAATGAAAAAGGTACTTTTGAACAAAGTAAAAAGTTTTTAGTAGAATAAATAATACCTGTTTTGTGTTTTTAAAATAGAGAGACATTGTATAATTCTCTCTATTTTTGTTATGGTTAAGCCCTACTCTTATGACAAAAATCAGATTGGCATATCGAATCGTAATAGACAACTCTTCTACTTTTGTGTGGGATAAATATGTTTTTGAAGACACTTATAAAGAGTACTTGATACAACAACAACTTTTCAATTCGAAAGAAAACCCAAAAACAACATTTCGAGAATTGCTGAGCGAAAACGAAAAGGCCTATCAATTACACTTTCTGACCGGTATGGCTGCTAACGATTATGTAGCACAATTAAAAGGTCATTTTCATAGAGTAACTGATGTATTAGGAAATCACTTTTTCCCATTTACCAATTATGAATTAGACATCATAAATACTGATATCACTGATAGTAAGAAACACAAAATCGGTATTACTTTTTATTCTCCAATGCTATTGCTTTTAGACATAATTAACAACCGCTATTTGGTTTCCACAGAACTCGAAAAAGACAATGGATTTAGCATTCTTGAATTTGCACAACAACCCAACTTGGCCATTTGCTATTATGAAAAGTAGCACAAACTAAAATATTCACCGCAGTTTTTTATCGGTTTATCTCATTAATTATTTTCATTTTTTACAAATAGTAATTTAGCGTTCTATTTTAAACAATTGAAAATCAATAATGAAAACAAATTCTATTTTAAAAGCCTTTACCTTGCTTTTGATGTCTTTGGTGGCGACTACTGGTCAGGCCCAAAATGACACAGGGCGAAAAGTATTCGGAAAATCGATTCAAAGTATTAATCCGCATAATGGATTAATTAAATGTATTTCAACCGAATACGAACAATCTTTACAAGAGAAAAACCCCTCAAGAGCTACTACTGAAGCATTTGAACAATGGATTGCACCCAAAGTAGCCGCTATAAAAAACAACATGCTAACCCAAAAAAGCGTGAATACGGTTATATCCATTCCGGTGGTAGTACACGTGATTCACAATGGCGATGCACTTGGCAGCAATGAAAATATTTCAGATGCTCGAGTGATTTCTCAAATTACAGTTTTAAACCAAGATTTCAGAAGAATGCTGAATACTAATGGTTACAATGAGAATCCGGTTGGTGCAGATATGGAAGTTGAATTTGTATTGGCCAAAAGAAAACCGGATGGAACGGCCACCACCGGAATTGATCGCGTTAATCTTAATGTTGCCAGTTGGGCTACCGAAAGTAGCGTAGAAACCAACTTGAAACCGAATACCAGCTGGGATCCAACACAATACTTTAATATTTGGGTTTGTGCCTTTAGTACCAGCTCCAGTGCCGAATTGAATGGGGTTTTGGGCTATGCGCAATTTCCGGACAGCTCAGGACTAGGTGGATTAGATGCTGTGGGCGGAGCTGCTAACACGGATGGCGTAATCATTGATTACCGTTGCTTTGGGTCAAAAGCTATTGCTAATACCGGTACCTATTTTACCGATTATGATCAGGGAAGAACAGCCACACACGAAATTGGTCACTGCTTCGGATTGCGTCATATTTGGGGAGACACTTCATCTTGCACTGTAAATGCCACGGACAGTTATAAGGATTATTGTCCGGATACTCCGGCAGCCGCCAATGAAAATTATGATTGTAATGCCACTTATGACTCCTGCTCAGCTGCAGCCGGAAACGATATGACCGAAAATTATATGGATTACACCAATGACATCTGTATGAACACGTTCACGCTAAATCAAAAAGGAAGGGTTTTAGCCGTTATTCAAAACTCACCGAGAAGAAATACACTGCCAACATCTCCAGCGCTTCAGGCTCCTTTGTTAGCGCAGCGATTTGATTTGTTTGACAATGTTAAACTATACCCTAACCCGGCCAACGATTTTGTAACGATTAATATTTCAGAAGGATTAGAGTTACCGGATTCTTTTGACATCTACAATGCTATGGGGCAGTTGGTAAACCATACTAAAGTAGGAAGTTCAACTGATTTAACAGCAAACACTTCCGGTTTATCCAAAGGCGTTTACTTTATAAAAATAAATAAAGAAACTGCGACGAAGACGTTGCCGTTCATCAAAAAATAGTACGAGTGTTTATTGTAATTGTTGTGATTAATTGAAAGAAAGGCGGAAAATTATTTCCGCCTTTTATGTTTTTTTATCTGTTTTCCAAATAAATCCATCTAAAAGATAATGAGTAAATTGGGGCACCGTAAGTAATGGTACTACTAAAAATTGCCACGAAGAAAAGTCCAAAGCGGAAAAAGAAAATTGCTCCTTCCAAACCAGTATTTCCCATAAATATTCTTCAGAGAAAGCAACAATTAATAAAAAAGCAATGAAAATGAATAAACCGCCATTTGCTTTGAAACGATATAAATAGCCTAATTCTTCTTTTGGTTTTTTCTCTATTTCTTTTAAATATATTAAAGCCATATAGGGGATTCCGTGCGAAACAACATTAAGCATCGTAAAAATCAAATCATCATTAAAATAAACAATCCCAAAATACCAAGACAAAGCCGTCCCAACTATAATGGCATTTTTTGGAATATTAAAAAATTGCTCTTTATAGGCTTTATAAAAGGTTCGCAAAACATAAATAATCATAACACCCCAGTAAACCCATCCCAAAAAAGTCAATACGGATTGGTTTTCATAGCTGAAAAACTCATGTTCCACAAACCAGTTAAACTTTCTTGGCGAGGATAAAAACCAATAGACCATAGGATAACCCGTAGCGCTATAAATCACAAGATTATCCATCCATACATTGGCCCTAGTCTTAGGCTCATTTCGGGCATACAATCGCATAAATCCATACTGTTGCCGTATGAAATGAAACACCGCCACATAAGCCAAAACCGACCAAAAAACAGCACTGCCAAAAGCAAATAAAACCAGTCCAATCAGAAAACAGACTATAGGTAAACGAATCAAAAGTTTCTTTTTCTTCCGGAATTCGGAAGTGACAAAATAGGTTTTAAACAGCGTGGCATACACATGCGCAACATCTATAAAAACAATCAAAAAAAGCCAGGTATAAAAGGAATACTCTGTTTCAATTTGCAATAATTGTTTTTGAAACAAGAGCACAATGGCCAACACTAAGAATGATGGCAATAAGATAAAAAGGCTGTCGGTTTTGGGTTTATGTATCCAAGATTGTGTCATTTCAACATATCGTTTACCACATTAATTCCTTGATGAAAAGCTTCTTCAAAAATAGAAATTCCTGACAAGTCGCTATGGGCAAAAAAGATTTTATTTTCAAGACTTTCAGCTGCATTTTGTTTGGCTTCTCCAAAAATAAAACCGGGCACAGGACTTATCATTCCGTGACCTAAAAGATGGATATCAATAGTTTCTGTGGCTTCTTCAATAGTTGGATGCGCTATTTTTAAATCTTCAAAAACCAATTGTTTCCAATACTCTTTATTCTTTTTATAGATACTTCTTCTTGTTTTTCCTAAATCGGATGACGAAAAACTATAATAATAAGTAATTACCTTTTTATCTTGAATTTGTTGCAGTGATTGGTGTTGGTCATATACATAACCCAATCCTTTAGAACCATAAATAACATTATCCCAACACAGTGGAAAACTGAAATTATCGGTCAAATCAGTAACCACCAAAGTTGCTAAAAGCCAGGGGGTGTAATGAAATTGAGCGGCTATCTCTTTTCTGTTTTTGATGATATATTGATTGACAAATTGTGGAGTGGCCATAATGACTTTGTTGGCTATAATTTCAATTGTCGTTTTAGTAGCAGCATCAAAAGCTTTGGCTATTACCTTGTCTGAGGTGGTGGTAATTTCAAAAACCAAATGATTTTTCAGTGTTTTCCCTTTTGTAAAAGGTTCCAAATGATGAGCCAGACGTGCATTTCCTTCGGGCCAAGTTATTACACTATCTCTCTTGTCTGCCGTAGCATCTTGTTTTCTTCCGGCAAAATAATGAATACCTGCCCAAGCAGAAACATACTCAATGCCTAAACCAAAATCATCCCGACAACAATAATCCAAATAATCATAAAGCGGTTTTGATTTAAAATTATGACTCACCAACCATTGTTTCATCGTTATATTGTCGAGTTTTTTGACTTCTTCCTCCTGAGAAGAAAGGCTTAGCGGGATGTTAAACCAGAATTTCCCCGTGGCGTCTTTTGCTACTCTGTAATAATCCATCTTCTTGAAAAACAAGTTAAACTCAGCATCGTCATCCGGTGTATTTCCTGTTTTGGGCACTACGCCTTCTTGCCAATTATTTTTATAAAACAATCGTTCATCCGGGCTATCGTTAGTTGTTCTTCATCAAAAACAGGAAACCCTTTGTTATCATACCCTAAAATTATTTTGGTTTCTTCTAAAAAGTACAATAGTTCCTTATCCTCAAAATTGGGCAACGGTAAATAATGAGCTCCTAACGGATACTTGGAATATTGGTTTTCTCCATGGGATGAATTACCTCCTAAATGATTTTCCAATTCTACCATTAAAAAATCAGAAACACCTTTTCTGACCAATTGACGTGCTGCACTTAGGCCGGTTATCCCTCCGCCCACAATTAAGTAAGGAATATGAATTTGCTGGGTTGGTTTCGGAAAATTTTGAACACGCAATCGATGTCCCAAAATATGATTTGTTCCCGATAGGCGTATCAGTAAGGCAATCGTTTTTTCTTTGCAGGAATGCAACAAAGCACCAACAGAAATCAGCACAGTGGTTGCCAATATCCCTTTTAGAAATGTGCGCCTGGAATTATTGTAATTTTCCCCATTCTTCATCGAAATAGCGTACTAAAATTTGATTGTCCAATCGATTAATTTCAATGTCTTTTGAAATCATGTCCTGGGAAAAATAATTGAATTTATCAAACTGATAATTGTAAAAGCGCAAACCGGGTACTTGACGATTCACCTGATTGAAATTGGTACCAAAACCATTAATAGCAATGGTGTAGCCCCATTCACCAAACGAAGGAACGTAAGCATGATAGGCATCTACCTGAGGAAAAACCTGCATCACCGTTTTGTTAATACACCAAAACGATTTTGGCGCAAAATAAGGTGAGGTGGTTTGAATTACCACAACAGCATCTTTGGTTAGTACCTTTTGAACCGTTGCATAAAAATTAAGGGAGTACAATTTGCCCAAACTATAATTAGACGGATCGGGAAAATCAATGATAACTACATCGTACTTTTCTTTAGCTGCCTTGGCCCAAATATAAGCGTCTTTATTATAGACCGTAACTTTAGGATTGTTTAGCGAATTTTGATTGAAACCGGTTAAAACAGCATTGGTTTTGAACATCTTTGTCATGCCTTCATCTAAGTCAACCAAAGTGATTTTTTTTACCGCTTTATACTTCAATATTTCTCTAACAGCCAAACCATCACCCCCGCCAAGCACCAGTATGTTGTCAATCTTTTTGGCAATTGACATGGCCGGATGAATCAGGGCTTCATGATAACGGTATTCATCCGAAGAACTGAATTGCAGGTTATTATTTAAATACAAACGGTAGTCACTTTTATTGTGTGTTAATACAATGCGTTGGTATTGAGTTGAATTGGTATAAATTATATTTTCGCCATACATTTTACCTTCTGAGTAAGACAGAATAGTATCCGAAAACAAGAACACTATCAGTAATAACAGAAAAGAAAAAATAGCTTTGAACCGCAATACAAAACTTTTTTTAAGTTCTTTTTTAAGTATAAAACACAAGGCGATGGCAATACTGATATTAATCATGCCAAAGAATAATGAGGTTCCCATAATCCCGAGCTTAGGCACTAAAATAAGCGGAAAAAGTATGGAAGCCAATAAAGCACCGATATAGTCAAAAGTAAACACATTGGAAACCAAATCCCTGAATTCGATTCGGTCTTTGAGAATGTTCATCAGTAACGGGATTTCTAGACCAACCAGGCAGCCTGTGATGAAAACCAAAAAATAGAGTATCAACTGAAACGAATAAACGCTTTCAAACAACAAGAAAAGCACCACCGAACTCAAGCCGCCAATGAGTCCGACCAGAATCTCGATTTCAACAAAAGTATTGAGTAGGTTTTTAGTAATGAACTTTGAAAAATACGAGCCAACACCCATCGAAAAGAGATACACCCCGATGATAAATGAAAACTGCTTAACCGAATCGCCCAATAAATAACTCGCCAAAGTACCCGCTACCAACTCGTAAACTAAGCCGCAGGTAGCGATAGTGAAAACGGCAAAAAGCAGTAAAAACTCGAATTTTAAAAGTTTTTTACCCATGAATGGCAGCACTAATAATCATGGAAATCCCGATAATAAATGCTGCAAAAACAACGGCTACAGCCAGATTGTTCTTTTGTACAATTTCCTTCCAAGTGTTCTCGGGTGTGATTTTTTCGATTAAAAAATACGTCAACAAAAGGATAATAATCCCCAGAATTGAAAAAATAACCGAATTCAGAATTGGTGTCATTGATAGTGTATCCATATTGATTTTGTTTAATTATTTGTGATAAAAATGATTCACGGAATGGTATCTTCCTGATTGTGTCGGTTTGTAATTTTCGGTTCGTTCACAATCACACAAGCTGTTTCCTGCACTATTGTAGTACATAAAAAGCAAGTAAAAAAACAAACCTACTAAAAGTGATAAATAATTGTTTTTAAAAAAAGAGCTAACGTTTTGCATTTCTTTCTTATTCGTTATACGGTGAATAATTACTGTCTTCCCAACGACTGGTTTCAAAATATTTATTTATAAAATACATCAAAGCCATAAAAGCACCCATGAAAATAATGGTCATCCAAACATTTCTGGAGGAAGGTTTATTCCACGACGCTTTAACATAAATATCAGTATTGGTCACATCTTCGGGGGCTTTCATTGGGGTCAATACCAAATGATACTTTCCTTGGCTTACTCCACACAGGTTAAAGTCTTCGGAGGTTGATCCTTCCGTCCAGTTTTCGCCATCGGTATAGCCGTGGTAATACTCTACATCTTTATTCGCATAAGTCTCTTCCCCGGTTTTTTCGTTTACTAATGCTATTTGAAGATTGGCCCAAGAATTATCAACATTAGAGGAGACCGTAATGTTCATTGGGGCAGAACTCCCTTTCAATTCAAATGCCGGCGAAATAAAATCTTTGTTGTTGTAACTATCAAAAGGAATCGTAACATCGAGCACTTCCTTTTCCACTCTTTCACTATTTAATGCCCAATCGGAAAGCAAAATCAACATGGCTACGGCACAAAATGTCAGTGCCAGGTATTTTAAATTAAAAATAAACGGCTGTACCAGTCCAACCCCATTTTTATAGGGCAAATTAGTTACCTTAAAAGCCTTCTTGATCTCCCTCTTGGTTATGTGTTCCCCATAAAAAGCGGTTTGCACTCCGTCTACTTTTTCAACAGAAATCATAAAAGGAGGATTAATAAACTCGGTTGTAAATATCTTTTTTTGGGTTACATCGAAATCAAAATAACCCGAAGCAGAGACAATCTCTGTGGTAGTATAATCATAAATATCAAAATATGTCCCGTTGTAAGTAACGGTCATTGGATGATGGTCAACTTCAAACTCCTCCTCTATTTCTTCTAAAAGTATCCAATGCCCATCCGCTTCCGACAAAAACAAAAACTCCAGCGCCTCATTGTGCAAAATATATTCCCTCCAATAAAAACTACCATAAGCCTTTTTCTGAATGATGCCGCTCAAAGTGTATTCTTTTCCTTTTAGAGTAGCCTTACTACCCAACGCAAGGATAGTGGAACGAAATGCTTCTTGATATCGATTCGCAAACTTAAACTGTCCTTCATTTTGCAGGTAAACCGTTTGACAAGAAGGACAAGTGAATGTTTTTACTTCAAAAGCGACTTCAAAATCGGTAACCGTATCACAATTAAAACAAGAAAAACTCATAGCCTATTATCGATTAATTTCGAACTCATTTATAATTTCGGCTTTAAAAAAAGCAATGTACTCCTTGGCAATGGCTTTAACCTTTCCGGAATTATCTTGTGAATAATTACACAAATAGACATCTAAAGTAAGTTGGTTACTTTCGGGCCAGGTATGAATACAAATGTGAGATTCTTTCAGACAGTAAGCAGCAGTATAACTATTGTTTTCAAATTCAAAAGAGGAAAACCCAACCTGCTCCAAGTCATATTGCAAGAGCAAATTGTCCGTAAATTTCCGAAATAGTTCTTGGTGGGTTAAAAGCACTAAATCATCAACTTTTAAAGTCAATAATTTGTGTAATCCTAAAGGATTGATAGCTGTAGTCATTTATGGCGAAAAGAATATTGTTACAATTTTACGAATAATACTTCAAATTGTTACAATTTTGAAAACATAAAAAAAGCGAGAAGTAATCTCGCCTTTTTTGTTATGCTTCCGGGGCCAGTTCAATGGCTAAGCCATCTATGGCTTCGGTGATATGGATTTGACAACCCAAGCGGCTGTTCTCTTTTACATTAAAAGCTTCCCAAAGCATGGCTTCCTCATCGGGACCTTTTTCAGGAAGTGGTACCTCATTTAAAACATAGCATTGGCAAGACGCGCACATGGCCATGCCGCCACAAATGCCTATAGTTCCTTCGGGAGCCAGTTCATAAGCCCGAACCAGTTCCATGATGCTCATGTTCATATCCGTTGGTGCTTGTACTTCGTGCGTAACTCCTTCTCGGTCGGTAATCGTTATTGTAATATCCTGTGCCATAGTTAGTCGATTGATTTTACAACAGCTTTCTCGGCTTCTTTGCGCGTGCCGTCAAAACCATCAATACCGGAAACCGTGGTGTACTTTAACACATACTTTTTACCCGGGTTGATTCGGTTATAGACACTCTGACACATTAAAGTAGCTTCGTGGAAACCGCACAGAATTAATTTCAATTTACCAGGATAAATATTCACGTCACCTATGGCATAAATCCCGTCAATATTAGTTTGATAATCTAGCGCGTTATTCACTTTGATAGCATTCTTTTCTATTTCTAGTCCCCAATTGGCGATAGCTCCCAGTTTTGGCGTCAGTCCGAAAAGCGGAATGAAGTAATCCGTCACCACATTCATGCGAGCACCGTTAACTTCAATGTCTACCGATTCGATTCGTTCTGACCCTTTGAAGCCTACAACTTCTCCCGGTGTGATTAGTTTTATTTTCCCTAAGGATTTTAGTTCCTGTACTTTTTCAACAGAGTCTAAAGCGCCACGGAATTCATTACGTCGGTGTACCAACGTTACTGAAGCGGCTACATCTGTCAGGAATACGCTCCAGTCTAAGGCTGAGTCTCCCCCGCCTGATATCACTACATTTTTACCTCGGTACTTTTCAGGGTCTTTGATAAAATAGTCAACGCCTCGGTCTTCTTTTTCGTAAAACTCTAAGTCTTTTAGTATAGGTTTTCTGGGTTCAAACGTGCCTAATCCTCCTGCAATGGCAATGGCCTTAGCATGGTGTTTTGTACCTTCATTGGTCGTTACTATAAAAGTACCGTCTTCCAACTTTTCAATGGTTTCAGCGGTTTCTCCTAAGGTAAATCCGGGTTGGAATTGTTTGATTTGCTCCATTAAGTTGGTTACCAAATCACCGGCCAATACTTCGGGATAGCCCGGTATATCGTAAATAGGTTTCTTAGGATACAACTCTGCCAATTGTCCGCCAATTTGTGGCAAAGCATCAATAAGGTGGCATTTTAACTTTAATAATCCGGCTTCGAAAACGGCAAAAAGCCCTGTAGGTCCGGCACCTATTATCAGTATATCTGTTTCAATCATCTTTTTTCGTGGCATAATATCGAAGTTTCTAAGCCGCAAAGATTGGCAAACCTCGAATCAAATAATATGATTTTTATCATTAAAACTAAGCGATGTTCTCTACAGTTTCTATTTGTGGTGCATACTTTTTAATAGTAGTCTCCACTCCGGCTTTCATGGTACTGATACTCAAACTGCACGATGTACAAGCTCCCTGAAGGCGTACTTTGACATGCTTTGCATCTTCAATGGCAACCAAACTGATATCACCGCCGTCTGAATTCAGAAAGGGTCTGATTTCGTCTAAGGCTCTTTCGATATTTAAAGTCAATTCTTCGTTTGTCATGATTATTTACCTTTAACAGCAGAACATCCTGCCATGGTGGTTATTTTGATAGCTTCGGTTGGGGGTAAACTTTCGTTTCGGTTTACCGTTTCCTGTACAACGTTTCGGGTGATTTCTTCAAAAACCGTTTCAATGACTGAGGCGGTTTGTAAGGCTGCCGGGCGACCGTAATCACCAGCTTCACGAATGCTTTGTACTAAAGGTACTTCGCCCAAAAACGGCACTTGTAAATCGGCTGCCAGGTTCTTAGCTCCTTCTTTTCCGAAGATGTAATATTTATTGTTAGGCAATTCTTCAGGGGTGAAGTAAGCCATATTTTCGATGATTCCTAATACCGGAACATTGATGCTATCCGACATAAACATGGATACTCCTTTTTTAGCATCGGCCAAGGCTACAGCTTGTGGTGTACTTACCACTACCGCTCCCGTGATAGGTAACGACTGCATGATAGAAAGATGAATATCCCCAGTTCCCGGAGGTAAGTCGATTAACATAAAATCTAACTGACCCCAATCGGCATCAAATATCATTTGGTTTAACGCTTTGGAAGCCATAGGACCACGCCAAATCACAGCCTGACTCGGAGAAGTAAAGAACCCGATGGAAAGCAATTTGATTTCGTAGCTTTCGATAGGCTTCATCTTTGACTTGCCGTCTACTTCAATCGAGATGGGTTTTTCATTTTCTACATCAAACATAATCGGCATCGAAGGACCGTAAATATCGGCATCAAGCACCCCTACTTTAAATCCCATTTTGGCCAAAGTCACTGCTAAATTAGCCGTAACGGTTGACTTTCCAACCCCTCCTTTTCCTGAAGCTACGGCAATAATATTGCTGATGCCCGGAATGGCTTTGCCTTTAATTTCGTTTGGATTATTAGCCGGAGCTTCCACTTTGATATTTACTTTCACCACAGCATCTGGGGAGAATTTTTCGTGGATTAACTTTTTGATATCGTCTTCGGCACGTTTTTTAATGTGCATGGCCGGAGTAGAGATGAGTAAATCTACTACTACTTCGTTGCCAAAAGTCAGTACGTTTTTCACGGCACCGCTTTCTACCATATTTTTTCCTTCGCCGGCTATGGTAATCGTTTCCAGAGCGGAAAGGATTTCTTTTCTATCTAATTTCATCTTATGGGTTGACCACTAACTAACTGTGGTTATTTTGTTATGTTTATTTAAACTGATTTTAGATTGCAAAGATAATACGATTTACAAAGAAATAATCGATATTGGATTGAAAATATTGATAATCAAATAAGGGGTTTTCTTGAGTGTAAAAACGGTTTCTCCATATCGAAAAAAGAAGTCATCCTGTTGCTTAAAAAAAATTGTCAGGACGACCTTGGCAAAAGATGTACATGTTTCGCCTAAAAGATGTACATGTTTTACACAAAAGATGTACATCTTTTGAGAAACTCATCAGCATCAGTACAAAAAGTGAGCAGGAAGTATTTAAAAAAAGATAAGGACAACCCCAAAAAAGGTTGCTATTGGCTCACCTCAGGAGTCCAAAAGTGTTTATCGAAATTGACGATTTGATTATCGACCACTTCAATGCCTTCGTTTTCGAGTAATTGCTGCATTAAGTTGGTGCCGTCAAAATGATGTTTCCCGGAAAGCACGCCAATGCGATTGACTACTCGGTGAGCCGGAACATCATCCCTACCGTGACAGGCATTCATGGCCCAACCGACCATTCGGGCAGAACGAGCCGTGCCGAGTGCTTTGGCAATAGCGCCGTAGGAAGTTACTTTGCCTTCGGGAATTTGTCGGGCTATGGCGTAGACTCTTTCAAAGAAATTAGCTTCCATGGTATTTACTTGTAAAGCAATTTGAGTAAAGTCACCACCGCCATAAAAGTTGTTACCGAACCGATAATGGTGTTGATGTTTTTCATCATGAATTCGGTTTTCTTTTCAATCTTTTTAAAGGCCACGATGTAGATGTAGAAAACAGTAAACGAGCCCAGTACCACTCCGGTAACAAAAAAAGAAACGGGAAGAGTGTCAAAACTGAAGTACCCTGCCGCCGATAATCCCATGCTGGCAAAAACGTAGAATGGAATGGGCAGCAAGTTGAGTGTTGACAATAGCATTCCGAAAAAGAAACGATTGGATTTTCCTTTTATCTTTAAGTTGGTTTTGGGCTTTTTGGGCTTTTTGGCTACCCAGAAGAAGTAAACACTGAGCAACGAAAAAACTAAGATGCCAATTTCTTGCAGGGTGGTTACGATTTCCTGATGGTTGCTGATAAACCGAGCAAAAAGTACAGCAATAAACGTTTGAAAAAACACGACTACCGAAGCGCCTATGGCAAAACTCAACGCCTGGCTTTTGCCTTCCTGCAAACTGATTTTGGCTGCTGTCATGTTGATTAACCCCGGAAGGATAACCGCCAAAAAAGCAATGCAAAAGCCCAGTACAAGTGGCAAAAAGTAGGTCATCTATTTGATTTTGAAACGAATATACGTAATTGCTTTGTTGATTTCCAAATATTG
The DNA here is from genome assembly GCF_010119235.1 of Flavobacterium phycosphaerae. NCBI lineage: Bacteria > Pseudomonadati > Bacteroidota > Flavobacteriia > Flavobacteriales > Flavobacteriaceae > Flavobacterium > Flavobacterium phycosphaerae. Next base: position 716,272 of record NZ_JAAATZ010000001.1, read on the forward strand.
TTTTTCGTAGAAGGTTTGGATAGCGGTTACCACCTCCGGAGCGCCTTCGTTTTTGTAGACATTGTGATTGGCATAGAGCACTTCGTGTCCTTCGCCGTGTAATAAACCTAAGGTATAGCCGTGCATGAATTCGCTGTCGGTTTTTAGGTTGACCACGCCGTCCGGTTTTAGGATTTTTTTGTACAACTGCAGGAACTCTGAGTTGGTCATGCGGTGTTTGGTGCGTTTGTATTTGATTTGCGGGTCGGGAAACGTAATCCAGATTTCATCCACTTCGTTTTCGGCAAAAATGAAGTGAATCAATTCGATTTGGGTACGAACAAACGCCACATTGTGCATTCCTGAATCGACCGCGGTCTTAGCACCACGCCAAAAACGGGCTCCTTTGATATCGATACCCACAAAGTTTTTATCCGGATAGCGTTCGGCCAAACCTACTGAATATTCGCCTTTACCGCAACCCAGCTCAATAATGATGGGATTGTTGTTCTTAAAAAAATCACTGCTCCATTTGCCTTTAAGCGGAAACTGCCCACCTACTACTTCTTCTCTTGTTGGTTGGAAAACGTTTTCAAAAGTCTCGTTTTCCTTAAATCGTTTTAATTTATTCTTACTTCCCACAAACTTAATTTTTGTGGCAAAATTAACGAATTATAAACTATCAGAAATCTTTTTTATCTTGCTGAACAAATAATGAGTAACTTCAACACTTGGAAACTGTAAACAGAAACATACTCGTTGCGCCTTTGAACTGGGGGTTAGGCCATGCCACCCGTTGTATTCCTATTATAAGGGAGTTGGAAAAAAATGGTTTTACTCCGATAATTGCTTCCGATGGCGGTGCGTTGCGAATGCTGCAAAAAGAGTTTCCTCATTTGCTTTCTTTAGAATTACCGTCTTACGATATTGAATATGCCCAGAACGAAGATGACTTTAAATGGAAACTGATTAAAAACAGTCCCAAAATGATTACGGCCATCTTCACCGAAAAAAAGGTAGTCAAAAATTTGATTGGCGAACACAACCTCCAAGGCATCATTTCGGATAATCGGTTGGGGGTTCACAACAAAAAAATTCCAAGCGTAATTATTACCCATCAATTGAATGTGCTTTCGGGAGATACTACTTGGATTTCGAGTAAACTGCACCAACACTTTATCAAGAAATTCAAAGAATGTTGGGTTCCTGACATTGAAGAAGAGCCTAACTTAACTGGCAAAATGGGGCATTGGAAAAACAAAAAACAAACCGTAAAGTACATAGGTCCTTTGAGTCGCTTGGAGAAAAAAGAACTGAAAGAAATCTATGATTTGATGATTATCCTTTCGGGGCCCGAACCTCAGCGTACCATTTTGGAACAAAAATTAAAGACCGAGATCAAAACGTTCAAAGGCAAAGTAGTTTTCATTCAGGGGATTATTGAAGCGAATCAAAAAAAGGAACGAAAGCGCAATGTGGTTTACTACAATTTTATGACTTCTGAAGAAGTGGAAAGAACTTTTAACAAAAGTAAAGTGGTACTGTGCCGCTCGGGTTATACTACCGTGATGGATTTGGCTAAACTAAAGAAAAAAGCCTTTTTTATCCCAACGCCGGGACAATTTGAACAAGAATATTTGGCTAAAAAATTAAAGCAAGATGGGTTTGTGCCTTATGCCAAACAAGATGATTTTAAAATTGAAAACTTGCTTCAGGTAGAACTGTTTAATGGTTTACCGCAACTCCGAAAAGATGTAAACTGGGAGGAGTTATTTATACTTTTCGAGCGTGAATGAAAACTCAGACCCTTTCCCGAATTCACTTTCTACATAAATTTTTTCGCCGTGCGCCTCTATGATGTGCTTAACAATGGACAATCCTAAACCTGACCCTCCTTCACTTCGCGCCCCGCTTTTATCCACTCTGAAAAAGCGTTCAAACAAACGAGGAATGTATTGCTTCTCGATGCCTTCGCCGTTATCGCGGAATCGGACGATAATTTTGTCGTTAACTAAATCTTCAATCGTCACTTCGGTCGTGCCGTTTTCTTTGCCGTATTTGATGGAGTTCATCACCAAATTGGTCAGTACCTGCTGAATCTTTTCCTGATCGGCAAATACCTTTATCGGTTTGTTATACTTACGGTCGAACATAAGAATGATATTCTTTTTATCGGCTTTCATTTCCAATAAATCAAAGACATTCTGAATCAATTCCACGATATTGAACTTAGACAATTCGAGGTTTACGTCGCCGATTTCCAATTTTGAAATCATGTCCAAATCTTCCACTATGTAGATTAATCGTTCTACGCCTTTTTCGGCACGCTCTAAATACTTTTTGCGGACATTTTTATCATTCATCGCCCCATCAAGCAAAGTAGAAAGGTAACCTTGAACCGTAAACAAAGGGGTTTTCAATTCGTGGGAAACATTGCCCAAAAACTCCCGGCGGTATTCTTCACGCACTTTGAGGGTTTCGATTTCCATTTTCTTATCCGTAGCAAACTTTTTAACTTGTTTGGTTAACGTTGCCATGTCAGTGGTTATGGGTTGGTTTCTGAAAGAAGTAGATTCCAGGAGAGAAACGTCATCATAAATCTTTTTCACCCTACGGTAAATGAATCGTTCTACCCGGTATTGAATCACAAAAAAAGAAAATACTGCCATGGATAGGGCGAAAACCAATAGGATTGGCCATGAAAATTCATGAAAAAACCAAAGCAATAATCCAAGAAAACCGGTAGCAAAAAGGGTAATATAAGAAGTCGAAACTACCGCAAACGTATATGTTTTCTTGAATTTAATTTTCATTTATACTTCCAGTTTGTAACCAACACCTTTGATGGTTTTAAATAAATCTTCGCCTATTTTTTCGCGCAATTTACGAATATGTACATCAATCGTTCTTCCGCCAACGATAACTTCGTTGCCCCAGACTTTATCTAAAATTTCTTCGCGTTTGAATACTTTTCCCGGTTTGGAAGCCAAGAGATAGAACAACTCAAATTCTTTTCTCGGAAGTACAATTTCTACGCCTTCCTTGATGATTTTATATTCTTCTCTGTTGATTTCTATGCCCCCCACGTTTAGTGTTTCTGAAGTACTTTCGTCACTCTTTAAACGACGCAATAAGGCTTTTACTTTGCTTACCAATAATTTGGGTTTGATGGGTTTTGTGATATAATCATCAGCACCGGCGTCAAAACCGGCCACTTGGGAATAGTCTTCGCTTCTTGCCGTTAGAAACGTTATGATAACATTACTCAATTCGGGTAATTTTCTAATGTTTTCGCAGGCTTCCATGCCGTCCATTTCGGGCATCATTACATCCATAATAATGAGTTGTGGCAGTTCTTTTTTGGCTTTGACAATGGCTTCTTTACCATTGGTGGCGGTCACAATCTGATAGCCTTCTTGGGAAAGATTATACCCCACAATTTCCAGGATATCCTGTTCATCATCTACCAATAAAATCTTAATGTCTTTTTTTTTCATAACGGACACACTTGTTTTTGTGGATGTAAATGTAAAGATAATACAAAATGCTTGTACAAAACGAAACCCGAGTTAACGGTAATTTAATATGTTAACAATTTGGTAATAGTTATCGAACAAAATGGTAATAATGGAGTAACATGACCTTTACACAGTGGTGGTTTCTTTGCACCAAAATTAAACAACACTGAAATGAAATTTAAATTAATTGTTACTTTTTTATTCCTGAATGTTATTGGTTTTGCCCAAAGTAAAGGCACTGTTACCGGAACATTAACCGATAAAGAACTCAATAATGAACCGTTGCCGTTTGCCAATGTGGTTATAAAAGGAACGCCGATAGCAGTTGTGACCAATGAAACCGGAAAGTATTCGATAAGCGTTGAAGCCGGAACCTATACTATCCAATTCAGTTTTTTGGGTTATGAAAATATCGAAGAAAAAATAGAAGTAAAAGCCGGAGAAACCATTACGCTAAATAAAGCATTGGGTTCGGGAAGCTATCAGTTACAAGATGTAGTGATTCAAAACACCACCAGCCGCGAAAAAGAAACCGCCTTGCTTTTGGACCAGAAAAAAGCAGTAGAAATGAAACAAAGCATTGGGGCTCAGGAAATGTCGCGAAAAGGGGTTAGCGATGTGGAAGAAGGATTGACCAAAATTACCGGTATTACCAAAGTAGGTTCACGTGGTTTATTCGTCCGAGGTTTGGAAGACCGTTATAATAATTTATTGATTAACAATTTGGCGGTACCTTCCAACAATCCGTTTAAGAAGATCATTCCGTTGGATTTGATACCGACCGATGTGGTGAGTATTATTGAAACCTACAAAACATTTAATCCCAACATTTATGGCGACTTTGCCGGAGCTACTTTCAACTTAGTGACTTTGACTAAACCAACGAAGAGCATTACTAAAGTAACTATTGGCGCAGGTTTTACCACCAACAACAACCTAAGCGATTTTTATTCGTCAACCAGTACCAACACTACCAAAGGGTTCTTTGGATTTAATGGTAGCGACCGTGATTTGCCCTCGGCTTTTGGCACTAAACCTTATCCGCCGGTAACTTTGAGTACTAACGCTGCGGTTAATGCTTTTAAAAATGGTTTTGAAATTGAGAAAAGTACAAGTCCGTTGAATACCAGCATTGGATTTTTGCATGCCGAGAAGTTCACTATCAAAGACGCTAAATTCAGTTATTTGCTTTCATTGAATTTTGACAATTCCTATCAGTTCAGAACCGGAGCAGACAGAACCCTGCAACCCGGAAACTCTATTGAATACTCCAATAATTTTCAGAAAACCACTTACGATTATAAGACCAATATTTCCACTATCATTGGTTTAAATTATAGCACGGACCGATTGAACTTATCCTCAACTTTATTGTATTTGAAATCGACTGATAGTCAGATTCAGGATCAATTGGGTTATCAGAACAATCAAAAGGATGTTACTAATTTCTTAATCCGAACCAATCAGTTAGACGAATCAGATTATTTGAACGGACAATTGTTTGGGGAGTATCAATTGACTTCTGACAAAAACCACAGTGTAAAAGGCGGAGTATCTTTGGCCAAAACAGCGTACAACCAACCCGATAGAAATTCTTATACCGGTTCACAAGTTTCTGAAACCGAAATCAACACCAGTTACGGCGGGAATAACTTCTTGAGACAATACCTTGACATCAACAGCAAAATATTTACTTCGGCCTTTTTAGAATACAATTTCAAATTTGGAAAAGACCATAAAGTGTCGGTTGGGTATAATGGCAATCACAATTTTACGGTGTCTAAATATCGCTTTATACAAACCATTAAAAACTTCAGTGGCAATTCGAATATTGTCATTAATCCGTTTGAGGTTGACAGCCAAATCACAGCTGATTTATTGGATTATGAAATTTCTTTTCAGGAATCGAGTAATGCCAACTGGAAGGCCAAATTAGAAGAAACCATTAATGCCGGATATGCTAATTTGTTTTATAAATTTTCTGAGAAGTTTGACATCAATGCCGGAATCCGTTTTGAAAACTACGACCGTTTGACCAAGTTTAAAGGAATTGGCAGTTGGGATCAAAACTATAAGAAAGTAAAAAGCAAAGAAACTTACTTTTTGCCATCAGTTAATGCGAAATACAGCCTGAACGACAAATCTAATCTTCGTTTTGCCTCGTCCTTAACCTATACTAAGCCTGTAGTGATGGAAGCTTTCCCGATTTCAATTGTAAATCCTGACGGCACTGTTTACCAAGGAAATCAAAATTTGGAAAACAGTAAAAACATCAATGTGGATGTTAAATATGAAGTGTTCCCGACGGCTAAGGAAATGTTTGCCGTTGGTTTATTCGGAAAAAGTATTGACAAACCTATTGAACGTACTTTTATTGCCAATCCGGGAGCGACAATTTTATCTTTTTTGAATTCGGATAAAGCTACTTTATATGGAGTTGAGGCCGAAGTGATTTTAGATTTATCGAGAGTTTCATCATCCTTAAAAGATTTTTCATGGGGCTTCAACACTTCGATTATGCAAACTAAGGTAAGTGTTCCGGATATAGCTGTGGGACCTTCGGGACCAAGTCAAAGTTTGGAAACGCATAAGAACCGAGAATTGCAGGGAGCCTCAAAATGGTTAATTAACTCGGATTTGAAATACCAATTTGATCTCAATAAAAACTGGTCGAATACTATATCAGCAGTGTATTCCGTTTTCGGCAAACGAATTTACAGTGTCGGAACAGCCCGAATTGACCACATTTACGAATTACCGGTAAGCAAACTGGATATTGTTTGGACCAGTAAAATTTCGGAACATTTTGATTTGAAACTATCTGCAGATAATATCTTAAATCCAGCTACAAAATTAGAATTGGGCAAGAACAGTAAAGACACTTTTATTGAAAACTCAAGAATCATACAGGATTATAAAAAAGGAGTAGGATTTTCGTTTAGCTTGGGTTATACCTTCTAATCAGATTATAAGTAAAAGCAGCGGTATTCGTTGCTTTTTTGTTAACACTAGAAGTTACTTTGATTACTTTTTCTTTACCTAAAAATGAATTTGGAATAACCATTTGATGACGTTCATTTAACCCCAAAAAAAAGATTAAAAAAGATATTTGCTCAACAATATAACTAAGTACAACTTAAAACAAAAAACAATGAAAAAATTAATCTTAAGCTTAGCCATTCTAAGCACGATTTTCACAGGATGTTCAAGTGATAATGAAAGTGACACTGTAATCATACCACAAACGGGAGAAATTTCGGGAGACATTACCGCAAACAAAACTTTCGAGTACGGTAACTATACTTTAAAAGGAATTGTGAAAGTAAAAGCCGGAGTTACTTTAACTTTTGATGCCGGAAGTACCATTACATGTGATAAAATAAACGGCGATAATGCTTTATTGGTAGAAAACGGCGGAAAATTAATCATTAACGGAACAGAATCTGCTCCGGTAGTATTTACTGAAGTTTCTAAAATTCCCGGCTCTTGGGGAGGTATCATCATGTATGGTGATGCTCCTATCAAAGCTTTAGGCGGAGTATCAACAGCTACTTCTGAAGACGGTATGTCATTACCCTATGGCGGAACCAACGCGACACACAACGGAGGAAGTTTGAACTATGTTCGAGTGGAATATGCCGGAAAAAATTGGCTGACGGAACCAAAGAACTAAACGGATTTTCATTTTATTCTGTAGGTTCAGGAACAGTTTTAGATCATTTGGTTTCTTATAAAGGAGCTGATGACGGATTTGAATTTTATGGAGGGACCGTAAGTTTAACCAATGCTATTTCTTATGGAAATTATGACGATGCTTTTGACTGGCAAGATGGTTGGCAAGGTCAAAACAACACGAACTGGTATGCTTATCAGGAAACTAAAGGAAATTTTGGAATTGAAATTGAAGCTTCTGCCAACAACAACGATTTCTATCCTAAATTCACTAATATTACTTTAAAAAGAGCGGCAGGTTGTACACCAGAAGCAGCAGGAGACGTACAAGTAGATGCTATTCAATTTAAGAAGAATGGTAACGGCGATTTCAACAATGTAGTTATTGATGGCTATGGATCGTATACTGAAGGCGCAACTACTTTTCTTGGAGCAGCAGTAAAAATTCAGGATGTTGACACCAATACAAACCAAGTAACCGGTGGAAAAATAAAACTGACAAACCTAAAAATCACCAATACATCACAAAATATTGCCGGAGCAACTTCATCTATAATCGTGACTTTTCCAGAAGGGAAATATTCCGCAAACACTACTGCCACTGGGGCAACCCTTTCTCCGGGTGCTTGGGCAACCGTAAGCGGAACTAACTTAGTACCTTAGATTTTTTAAAAAATGTTAAATTAATCCCTCAACCACAATTGAGGGATTTTTTTGGTACAGTATTTGAAATAATTTTATACATTTGTAATAACCAAATATACATCATGGCTAAAAAATACTTTTATATCACTTTCCTTTTCTGTTTGTTTTCTCTTGCCGGCTTTGCCCAAGACGGAAAACAACAAGGGAATGATGCGTTAGGTTTTTATCCAAATCCGGTTACTAATGGTAAAATATACATTACCTCAAAAACCAGTTTAGACAAAGAAATTATAATTTTTGATGTATTAGGCAAAAAAGTGTGGCAAACCACTACTTCTTCAAGAGAACTCAATATTGCTTCCATTCCACCGGGAGTATATATCATCAAAATTACCGAAGGCGATACCACTGCCACTAGAAAACTAATAGTTAGATAGTTAAAGTTTCGGTTTTTAACTTTTATTTAATCATTTTTTTACATTCTTTTTTTCTGCAAAGAAAATTTGTGATTATATTTGTAGGCTAATTAAATTTAAAAAAATGAAAAAAATCTACTCTTTATTACTTTTAGTAATCTCTTCTGTGACTTTTGGACAGACGTTTTACTCTGAAAACATGGGAACCGCAACTGGAACACTTTCTATTGCGCTTAATACGTTTCAGAATTCAAGCCCTATTGTTTATACTGGTGATGCAGATACGAGAGCAACTACTGTTTCAACAGGATATGCTAATGCCTCTGGCGGTCGTAACGTATTTTTCGCTGCAGCCGGTGCAAAGTATTTTCAAATTGACGGTCTGAATACTTCTGCTTATTCTGCTGCTAATTTGCAATTGTCTTTTGGTTACTTAACCACGACTACAACCGCACAAATGACTGTAGAATATTCTACTGATGGAAGCACTTGGAATCCATTAACATTTACAAATAACACAACAACTTCATGGACTTTAGTAACCATTGCCGGCGGGGTTATTCCCGCTTCAGCAACACTTTCTTTGAAATTTACAGGTCCTGTAACTAGTGGTGGTATGAGATTAGATGATGTTAAGTTAAGCAGCGTTTCAGCTTCTTGTACTTTAGCTTTAGGAACAGCAACAACTTTGTGTGATGCTTTTACTACCGGTCTTGATACTTATACAGTAACCATTCCTTACACAGGTGGTGGAAATGCCGCTTACACTGTAACTCCTTCATCAGGAACTGTTGGTGGAGACAACCCTACTACTGTTGCTGCCGGAAACATTACTATTTCTGGTGTTACAGAAGCAACCAACTTTACAGCTACTGTAACAGGAGGAACTTGTAGTTTAAACGCCAGTGCCAATTCACCGGAATGTAAATCAGTTAATCCATTACCATACAGCGAAACTTTCCCTTATGCAGTTGGAGCTTCATTAGGGGTACAACAAAAATGGACTAATGTAAATTCAGGAGATGATATCGTAGGTGCTGCTGGAAGTTTAACCTATCCAGGATTTACTTCATCAGGTAACTCAGTTACATTTGTAGGTTCAGGTATTGACTGTTTTACTCCATTTACAAGCACAACTTCAGGAGCAATCTATGCTTCTTTCATCCTTAACATCTCTGATGTAACTACTTCTCCAACTGGAGAAACTTATTTTGCCGGATTAACAGACCCTGCTAAAGGATATAAAGCAAGACTTTTTTCAAAAGTAACTGCTGGTCAATATCAATTAGGTCTTGACGCTGCTTCTACAACTACTAACTACGATGCTACTTTGAGAAATCCTGGTGATGTTGTATTTGTAGTTATGGGCTATGACTTTACATCAAACACATTAAGTGCATGGATTAACCCTGACTTAGCTACTTTAACAACAGCAACTCCTGCTACATTAACAAATGTTCCTGCTGCTGCAATTACTGATTTAGGAGGTTTTATCTTAAGACAAGATGGTAATACAACTACACCAACTATTATTTTCGACGAATTAAGAGTTGCTGATTCACTTACTACATTATTAGCTGTGGCTCAAAACAACATCTCTGGTTTAAAAGTATACCCTAACCCGGTTTCTAATGGAGTTTTATTCATCGAGACTGCCGTTAATGCAACTAAAACAGTTACTATTTATGACGTATTAGGAAAACAAGTTATAAACACAACTACTGCTGACAACGCTATCAATGTTAGCGCTTTGAATGGTGGTGTTTATGTGGTTAAAATCACAGAAGAAGGTAAAACAGCTACCAAAAAATTGGTTATCAAATAATCAATTTATTAGTATATCAAAAAGCTCTAACGAAAGTTAGGGCTTTTTTATTTTCATTACTTTTGCCAAAAACTATTCGTTGATTCATTCGCAAGACATATTTACCATTTCTTCTCAAAAACAATTTGAAAAAATTGCTCTGAAAACTTTTCGTTATCAATACGAAAATAATTCGGTGTATCGAGAGTTTTGCGATTTTCTGAAAGTAGAAAAGCATACGGTCAAATCGTTAGCACAAATCCCATTCCTACCCATTCAGTTTTTCAAAAGCCATGAAGTGGTTGCTAACCAAGATGTAATTCAGGAAACGTTTACCAGTAGTGGCACCACCGGAATGATTACCAGTAAGCACCTTGTAACCGATATCTCCTTATATGAGCAAAGTTACCAAATAGCATTTTCAACATTTTATGGAAACATAGAAGACTACGCGGTCTTGGCTTTGCTTCCATCCTATTTAGAGCGCACCGGTTCTTCTTTGATTTATATGGTTAAAGATTTAATAGAACTCTCCAATAACGAACACAGCGGCTTTTATTTGCACAACCATGACGAGTTAATTTCGAAACTTATTGAATTGGATAATTCCGGTCAAAATGTAATTCTGATTGGGGTCACCTACGCCTTGTTGGACTTACTAGAAAAACAAAACTTTCAACTCAAGAATACCATTATTATGGAAACCGGCGGAATGAAAGGCAAGCGCAAAGAAATTATCCGCGAAGAATTACACAACATCCTTTGTAAAGGTTTTGGTGTCTCTAGTATTCATTCAGAATATGGCATGACCGAACTGTTATCACAAGCCTACTCTCTGGGCGAAGGTATATTTGAATGTCCGGCATGGATGCAAGTTTTGATACGTGATCCTGAAGACGCCTTAACTTATGTTGACTATGGGAAAACCGGCGGTGTAAACGTGATTGATTTAGCAAATATCAATTCCTGTTCGTTTATTGCTACGCAAGATTTAGGCAAAAAACACTCTAACAATTCTTTCGAAATATTAGGCCGTTTTGATAATTCTGATATACGCGGCTGCAACTTGATGGTATTATAATAAAATCCCATTTTTTGCGTTTCTATTAAAACCTCTGCTTTGAAAAATTTATTCTTTTTACTGTTCTCGATTACTTTTTTCGCTCAGTCAAAACCCATCGAATTAAAAATCGACTCCATTCAAACTACAAATACTGATGACGGCAGAAGAAAATTTGTGTTGTATTACAACATCTCCAACCTGACTGACAAACCAATTTCCTTTGTTTTAAATAATAATACTATCATCCCTATTGGTAGCGGCTCCCTCCGGCCGTTTCCATACTATAAAGTATATGAAAACGAAACTCCTATTGATATTAGCACCCTCTTCACAGGTGACAAAACAATCAGTTATTTCAAAAATGAAGCTGAGCTGAATCGATATCAGGATTCTATAATGGCGAGCATCAAAAACAAAACCTTGGAACAACTGCACCAAGAAAAGAAAGAAACATTCTTGAACAACATTCAAAAAATGGAGCCAAAAGAAACCAAAAATTATGAAGCTGTTTTTGTTTGGGATAAAAATAGATACCACAGAAATGACACCATCGAATACTATCTCGAAGAAAAAGAAAAACATTATATAGAACTCCACATCAATCTAATGACAGAAGAACTATTGATGGATTTTACCAAAGAAGAAATACAAGAAATACTGAAAGACAAACACCTCACCAAAGGCTGGTTTAGCTCCAACAAAGTTGAGCTCAATTTGGGCGAATAAAAAAAGGAACCTTGCGGCTCCTTTCTATTATATTACTTTGATTAAATAGTAATTCTTCTTTCCTTTTTGCAACATCACAAACTGATTGTTGATTAAGTCTTTTTCTGTTATCAAATAATCCGCCGTCACTTTTTCTTTATTAAGTGAAATCGAATTTTGCTGCAACTCTCGACGCGCATCACTATTCGAAGCTAGGAAGTTAGTCTTAGCCGAAAGCGCCGCTATCATATCCAACCCATTTTCTATATCTGCCTTTGCAACCTCAGCCTGCGGAACCCCTTCAAAAACTTCTAAAAAAGTCTTAGTATCCAGTTTTTTCAAATCCTCCATCGTTGGACTAAAAAAAGCTCCCGAAGCAAAAACCGCTTTCTCCAATTCTTCTCTTCCATGAACAAACGTAGTTACTTCTTCGGCTAATCTTTTCTGCAACACCCGCAAATGAGGTGCCGTTTGATGCTCTGTTATCAAAGCATCAATCGTATTTTGATCCAAGAACGTAAAAATCTTAATGTACTTTTCCGCATCTACATCCGTGGTATTCAACCAAAATTGGTAAAACTTATAAACCGAAGTCTTATCCGCTGTCAACCAAACATTACCGCCTTCTGACTTCCCAAACTTAGACCCATCAGCTTTGGTAATTAATGGACAAGTCATCGCAAAAGCCTTGGCACCTTCTCCATTCATTCTTCGCACCAATTCGGTTCCGGTGGTAATATTCCCCCACTGATCAGAGCCGCCCATTTGCAACAAACAGTTGTGTGCTTTATACAAATGGTGAAAATCGTATCCTTGAATTAATTGATATGTAAACTCGGTAAAACTCATTCCTTCGCCTTCTGCACTCAATCTTTTCTTCACCGAATCTTTCGCCATCATGTAGTTTACAGTAATTCTTTTCCCCACATCACGAGCAAAATTGATAAACGAAAAGTCCTTCATCCAATCGTAATTGTTTACCAAAATCGGAGCATTGGCAGCAGTCGAATTAAAGTCTAAAAAACGAGATAGAACCGCTTTGATTCCCGCCACATTTTTCTCCAAAGTAGCCTCATCCAAAAGATTTCTCTCATCCGATTTCCCCGAAGGATCCCCAATCATACCGGTAGCTCCACCCACTAAAGCAATAGGCTTGTGACCAAACTTTTCTAAATGAACCAACAAAATAATCGGCACCAAACTCCCAATATGCAACGAATCACTCGTAGGGTCAAACCCAATATACGTCGTGGTCATCTCCTTTAAAAGTTGCTCCTCCGTTCCGGGCATAATATCGTGAACCAAGCCACGCCATTGCAATTCTGCTACTAAATTCTTCATTTTGAAATCTGTTTTCTGGTGTGCGCAAAGATAAACAGAATTAGGAATTAGGTTTAAGGATTTAAGATTTTTTGAAGCGAATGGCTTGGGATTTATCAGTTATCCCTATTCCTGCTATCCGCGCTACACGGTAGCCGCTCCTATCAGGGCTAAAAAAGAATCGTTTCGCCCACTTGAAAACATAAAATAATTCCTAATTCGTAATTCGTAATTCGTAAATTCGCACTATGATATTAGTCACCGGCGGTACAGGTTTAGTAGGAGCACATTTACTGTTACATTTAGCAGAAAATGAAGTAGATGTTCGTGCCATTTATCGCCAAGCCTATACGATTAAAAGAACGATGGACCTGTTTTCATTGTATCAAAAAGACCATTTATTCCCTAAAATTGAATGGATTAAGGCTGACATCACCGACATTCCTTCGCTCGAAATTGCTTTTGAAGAAATCTATTATGTTTACCATTGTGCGGCATTGATTTCGTATGACCCCAAAGATGAACATAAGTTGCGAAAAACAAACATCGAAGGCACAGCCAATATTGTTAATCTTTGTTTAGCACACAACATCGAGAAACTTTGTTATGTAAGTTCAATAGCGGCCTTGGGTGATTTAGCGGCCCACGAAAAACAAATTACCGAGGAAACCGAATGGAATCCGGAAGCACCTCACAGTGATTATGCTATTTCAAAATATGGTGCCGAAATGGAAATTTGGCGTGCCAAACAGGAAGGTTTAGATGTGGTTATTGTAAACCCGGGTGTAATTTTTGGTGCCGGTTTTTGGGAGCAAGGAAGCGGAAAATTCTTTACTGAAGTAAAAAAAGGATTTCCGTTCTACACTACAGGAACCACAGCCTTTGTAAGTGTTACCGATGTGGTAAAAATCATGATGCGCTTAATGAATAGTATAGTGACCGGAGAACGATATACAGTCGTGGCCGAAAACCTTACCTTTCAAAAAGTAATTTTTACCATAGCCGAAAATTTAAACGTAAAAAAACCAAAAAGAGAAGCCAAACCCTGGATGCTGGCCCTTGCCTGGCGTTTTGACTGGCTGACTTCAACGTTTTTCAACACCAAAAGAAAATTATCAAAATACAGCGCCAACGCTTTAAGTTCATCGAATTCCATCTCCAACGATAAAATAAAAAATGCCTTGAATTATGAATTTCAAAGCATCGATTCGGTTATAAAAGAAGTGATTCAGTTACAAGAAAAATAGCTACTGCACTTGAGGAATATCCGGATTAGAGGGAATAATTTCACCGTTAGCGCTATTCCCCAGTTTTTTATTTTGCTCGTCTAACTTTGCCTTCACTTTTTCAAATATTTTTTTATACTCTTCAACATCAGAAGCATAATATTTATTGCTTTGAGCTAATTGAACACTGTCAATCTTATATTTTTTGTAGATATACTCATTCGCATTTTTGTTGCTGATGCCTCCTCCAATGTGCTGCGTTTTGATAGCTTCCAACAAAGACAAGTCATATAATACGTCAACCATTTTATCTTTATCAATAAGATTTTTAGGCTTCTCAACCCCATTACTGCAACTGAGGAGCGAAAACAACAAACAAACCATGACCAGACTTCTTTTCATCTTTCTATTTTTTATCTGTCAAAAAGCAAACGCTTTCCAACCGGAGTTTCTTTTACTTTAAAATTTTGATACACCAATTCCCCATTAACAAAAGTATGCGTAATTCTGGATTTAAAATTATAGCCTTCAAAGGGTGACCAACCACACTTGTACAGTATGTTTTCTTTCTTCACATTCCAAGGCAAACCGGTGTTAACAATGACCAAATCAGCGTAAAATCCTTCTTTGATGAAACCGCGTTTTTCAATTTTGAAAATCTTAGCCGGGTTGTGACACATTTTTTCTACTATCTTCTCAATCGAAATTTTTCCCTGATGATGGGCTTCAAACATAGCCACAACAGCATGTTGCACTAAAGGTCCGCCCGATGGTGCTTTCAAATAGGATTGTTGTTTTTCTTCTAATGTATGTGGAGCATGGTCAGTAGCAATAACATCAATTAGGTCATCAAGTAAAGCTTCCCAAAGAGCATTTCGGTCGTTGGCTGATTTCACTGCCGGATTCCATTTAATAAAATTGCCTTTGGTTTTATAATCTTCATCCGAAAACCAAAGATGGTGTACACAAACTTCGGCCGTAATTTGCTTTTCTTCTAACGGAATTTTATTGGTAAACAATTCCATTTCTTTCGCAGTTGAAAGATGAAAAACATGCAATCGGGCTCCCGTTTTTTGGGCCAGTGCAATCGCTTTTGAGGAAGACAAATAACAGGCTTCTTCACTTCGAATCAAAGGATGGTATTCGACCGGAATGTCATCGCCAAACTGTACTTTGTATTTTTCTAAATTAGTTTTTATCGTTGCTTCATCTTCACAATGCACTGCAATCAGCATTTTGGTAGATGAAAATATTTTCTCCAAAACTTCCTGATTATCCACCAACATATTCCCCGTTGACGAACCGAGAAATAATTTAATTCCGGCTACATTTTTAGGATTGGTTTTCAGCACTTCCTCCAAATTATCATTGGTACCGCCCATCATAAACGAGTAATTCGCATACGACGTCTTAGCTGCAATTTGATATTTTTCTTCCAGCAGCTCCTGAGTAACGGCATTTGGTACGGTGTTGGGTTGTTCAATAAAAGAAGTAATTCCTCCGGCAACTGCGGCCCTGCTTTCAGAAGCGATATCGCCTTTGTGCGTTAAACCGGGTTCACGAAAATGGACTTGGTCATCAATAGCTCCCGGAATTAAGTAGCTTCCTTCGGCATCAATAATTTTACAATTGGGTGATTTGGGACTTATACTTTCAGCAATTTCGACTATAAATTCGTTTTCAATCAAAACATCGCCTTCAAAAATAGTTCCTTCATTTACAATTTTGGCATTCTTAATTAAAACGGTATTCATTGGTAGCTGTTTATAATCGATTTAAAAACTTTCTGAACCGCAAGGAGATGACTCCAAATACGGCTTCCTTAATTATGGCGCCACTCATTTTAGATTGTCCTTTGGTTCTGTCGGTAAAGATGACCGGGACTTCCTGTATGTTGAAATTTTTGGCAAAAGCTCTGTATTTCATCTCTATCTGAAACGCATAGCCGATGAATTTTATTCGGTCTAAATTTATTTTTTCCAAGACTTCTCGGCGGTAACAAATAAATCCGGCGGTGGCATCCATGATTTTCATACCGGTAATCATTCGCACATAGACCGAAGCAAAATAAGACAGCAAAACCCTGCTCAATGGCCAATTCACTACGTTTACTCCGGTAACATAACGGGAACCGATAGTTAAATCCGCTCCGTTTTTGGCACAACAATCATAGAGCTTTTCCAAGTCGTTTGGATTATGAGAGAAATCAGCATCCATTTCAAAAATATACTGATATCCGTGCTTCAAAGCCCATTTAAATCCGTGCACATAGGCAGTTCCTAAACCTGATTTCTTCTTTCTGACGGATAAAAATAATTGTCCCCCAAATTCGCGTTGCAATGCTATGACTTTTTCTGCCGTTTTATCAGGAGAATTATCATCAACTACTAAAACATGAAAAGGTTTTTGCAATGAAAAAACAGCCCGAAGGATACTTTCGATATTTTCAATTTCGTTGTAGGTAGGAATAATTACAATGCCGTCGCTCATAAAATGGTGTCAAACTTCGTTGCAAAAATAAACTTTTTATCACTCTACTATCTTAATAATTTTATAATAATTTAACAAATAAAAAATTAGTAATTTTGTCGGGATTATGATAGAAACTGTTTTACAGCCGAGAGTTTTGGAACCCAAAGATTGGGCCACTTATCTATTCCTTTTTTCATTCGTTTTGATAGCCATTACCAAGACAGCATTTGAAACGAGGTTCAATGATTTTCTCAGGATTTTGGTTTCGGACAAATACATCAAAGTATACAAAGACACGTCGCATTTGATGAGTGGTTTTACCATTTTGCTCTTTATTGTTCAGGTCATTTCTTTTTCCTTTTTTATCCAATTAGTCCTCAGTCATTTTGGTTATGTTGCTAAAACAGACTGGATTCTCTTCCTTAGAATTTTCACCTTTTTCGGCATCTTTGTTTTATCCAAATTCCTGATTGAGAAGATTATTGCCGCTACCTTTAATATTGAAGAATTTACCGAGCAATTCAATTTACAGAAAGTAAGTTATCGAACCTTTATCGGCTTATTGTTGCTTCCGGTAAACATCTACTTGTTTTATAACAATTCTCTATCAAATGTTTTCATTATTTGCACAATCGCTGTGATTTTGGCAATTAATTTATATACTTACTTGATTTCGCTGAAGATTTATCAAAACTTATTCATCGGTAAGTTGTTTTATTTTATTTTGTATCTTTGCGCACTCGAAATAGCGCCCTACTATTTTATATATTATTTGATTACAAAAAATTTAGCACATTAAAATGTCAAATTTGAAAGTGAAAACAATTTTGGTGTCACAGCCAGAACCCAAGGTCGAAAATTCACCTTATTTTGAATTGCAGCAAAAACACAAGGTAAAAATTGATTTCCGATCATTTATACATGTCGAAGGTGTAAGCGCAAAAGATGTCAGAGCTCAAAAAATTGACTTGAATAATTTCACGGCGATTATTTTGACTAGCAGAAACTCTGTCGACCATTTTTTCAGAGTAGCTGAAGAAATGCGCTATAAGGTTCCCGAAGACTTGAAGTATTTTTGTCAGTCAGAAGCGATTGCTTTTTACTTGCAGAAGTATGTAGTTTACCGAAAACGCAAAATCTATGTGGGTCAGAAAGACTTTGTTGATTTATCTCCGCTAATTAAAAAATACAAAGAAGAGAAATTCTTGTTACCGGCTTCGGATCAGTTAAACTATGACGTGCCTCAAACATTGAACAACCTAAAAGTGGATTGGACGCAGGCAACTTTTTACAAAACCGTAATGAGCGACCTGTCTGATTTAGCCGATGTGTATTATGATGTTTTGGCTTTCTTCAGTCCAACCGGAATTAAATCGTTATTCAAAAACTTCCCTGACTTCCAACAAAACAATACTCGTATTGCCGTTTTTGGAAGCACTACACAAAAAGAAGCTTTGGAACACGGATTGCGAATTGACATTTTGGCTCCAACACCGGAAACACCCTCTATGACCATGGCCTTGGAACGATACATTGCCGACGCCAACAAAGGAAAATAAACAGTTACTTTACTCTAAATAAAAAAAAGCCATTCATAATTTGAATGGCTTTTTTCTTTGGTTAGCTTGGTTATTTATTATAATTGCGGTCCTGCTTTTACTAAGCTTTGACCTTCGGCATTATCTGTATATTGTGCAAAATTCTTAATAAAACGAGAAGCTAAATCTTCTGCTTTGCCATTCCAGTCAGCAACATTTTCATAAGTATCTCTTGGGTCTAAAATAGCCGAATTGACATCGTGTAATGCTGTTGGGATGGTTAGGTTAAATACCGGAACTGTTTTTGTTCCCGCTTTTTCAATCGAACCATCTAAAATAGCATCAATAATAGCACGAGTATCTTTAATTGAAATACGTTTTCCGGTTCCGTTCCAACCTGTGTTTACCATATAAGCGGTAGCGTTGTGTTGTTCCATTTTCTTCACTAACTCTTCACCATATTTTGTAGGGTGCAATGACAAAAATGCTTTTCCGAAACACGCTGAGAAAGTTGGCTCAGGCTGTGTAACCCCTCTTTCCGTTCCGGCTAATTTTGCCGTAAATCCTGAAAGGAAATAATATTTGGTTTGCTCCGGAGTTAGTTTTGACACCGGCGGCATTACTCCAAAAGCATCTGCCGTTAAGAAGATTACTTTAGTAGCATGTCCCGCTTTGGAAACCGGCTTTACAATATTGTGAATATGATAAATCGGATAAGAAACTCGGGTGTTTTGAGTAACCGAACCATCTTTAAAATCGATTACACCCTCTGCATCAACCGTTACATTTTCTAATAACGCATCTCTTTTGATAGCAGCATAAATATCCGGTTCGTTTTCTTTGCTTAAGTCAATGGTTTTAGCATAACAACCTCCTTCAAAATTGAATACTCCTTCATCATCCCAACCGTGCTCATCGTCACCGATTAATTCACGTTTAGGATCAGTAGATAAAGTAGTTTTTCCTGTTCCTGACAAACCAAAGAACACGGCAACATCGCCATCTTTCCCTTTATTGGCCGAACAGTGCATAGAGGCAATTCCTTGTAATGGCAAATAGTAGTTCATCATCGAGAACATTCCTTTTTTCATTTCGCCACCGTACCAAGTACCGCCAATCAACTGCATTTTTTCAGTTAAGTTAAAAGCAATGTAAACATCCGAATTCAATCCGTGTGCTTCGTAATCTTTGAAAGAAGTTTTAGAACCATTCATTACAATAAAATCTGGTTCTCCAAAATTCTCCAATTCCGCTTCGGTTGGACGAATGAACATATTGGTTACAAAATGCGCTTGCCAAGCTACTTCCATAATGAAACGTACTTTTAATCTCGTATTTTCATTAGCTCCGCAAAAAGCATCAACTACATATAATTTCTTTCCGGTTAATTGAGAAAGTGTAGTTTCTTTTAAGGCTTCCCAAGTATTTTGAGTAATCGGTTTATTGTCGTTTACGGCTTTATCCGATGTCCACCAAATAGTATTTTCAGTAACGTTGTCTTTAACAATATACTTATCTTTTGGTGATCTACCGGTAAAAACTCCTGTCATTACATTCACCGCTCCCAATTCAGAAAGCTGGCCTTTTTCATAGCCTACTAAACTTGGGGTTAATTCATCATTGTATAACTTTTCAAAGGAAGGATTGTGGATAATTTCGGTAACGTTTTTGATTCCGTATTTTTCTAACGAAATCGATTTCGTAATTTGAGCGTAGTTCTCCATAGAAATTAGTTTGTGTTGTTTTATTAATCAGGCTACAAAGGTAAAAATTAAATTATAGAAACTATTTTTTTGTTGAAAATATTATTGCTTCTTTTTGGCAAAACTCCAAAACAAAAACGCCCAAGCCCCTATTAATAAAGCACCGCCAATAGGTGTTATAATTCCGATAGG
Organism: Flavobacterium phycosphaerae; assembly: GCF_010119235.1. Classification (NCBI taxonomy): domain Bacteria; kingdom Pseudomonadati; phylum Bacteroidota; class Flavobacteriia; order Flavobacteriales; family Flavobacteriaceae; genus Flavobacterium; species Flavobacterium phycosphaerae. The sequence goes on from NZ_JAAATZ010000001.1 coordinate 736,525, forward strand.
TTTAAAGTTGACATGGGTTAGCGATTGGGTGGCTAACAAATAAATCGAACCCGAGAAGAAAAATACTCCAAAAACCACAAGTTGAAATAGTGTTTTTTTGGCTTTGTCAGCCAGAAAAGAGTTCCCGCCTAAAAACAGCAAAAACAAAGCATGATACAATTGGTATTTAACGCCCGTTTCAAAAGTACCCAACTGCTCAATGGTCAAATATTTTTTCAACGCATGAGCGCCAAACGCACCCAAAATTATTGCTGTCATTCCCATCAAAGCAGCAACGCTTGTCATTTTTCTTTCCATGGTTCTATTTCTATACTAAAACACAAATTTATCCGTTATCTACTCATCCGAAAGAAAATTTCGCTTTTCTTTTAGAAATTTAACAGTTTTAAATATTTTATATTTGCACCTTCAAATAAGCAACATGAAAAAAATACTTTTTATCCTTTGTACTGTTTTCTTGGTGAACTCCTTCACCGCAAATAGTCAAGCCATAAAATCAGGAGAAAAACTGGTTTTTGCCGGCTCTTATAATATGAGTGGATTGATGACACAATTAGCACAGGTAACCATGAGTACCGAAACGTTGTCTACCGCCAAAAACTCCTACCTGCATCTGAGTTGTGAATTATCAACCTACAGCAAATGGGATTCTTTTTTTAAAATAAGAGACATTTATGAGTCGTATGTAAATCCGCAAACGCTGAAACCAAGCTTATACAAAAGAAGCATAGACGAAGGCGGTTGGACCAAAAAAGAGAAATACGCTTTCAAAGGCAACACCGTAAACAGTACCGCTAAAAAAAGAAACAAGCCAGAAACCCATAAAACCTTTACCATTGGAGCCGCTACTCAAGATGTGATTTCCATGTTTTACAAAGTAAGAACCGTAGATTTCAGCAAATTCAAAGAAGGACAAACACAAACCTTAATGATTGTTTTTGATGAAAAACAAATTCCGGTAACTCTAAAATATATGGGAAAAGAAACGGTAAACGCCGGGAATTTAGGCAAAAAAGAATGCTACAAAATTTCTATTGGTGCCCGAACCGATGCTTTGCGCGGTAAAGACAAAAATTTGTTTTGGCTCACTGCCGATGACAAAAAAATCCCGACTTTACTAAAATTCAGTATTCCTGTCGGAACCGGACAACTGGCACTAACCTCAGCCAGCGGCATTTAATTTGAGTACATTATGAGAAAACTGTTTTTAATTTTAGCTTGCGTTTTAACGGTCTTTGCCCTACTGCTAACTGTTTTGCCTTTTGACACTTTGGCTTTTTTACCTATTGGTTTAGCTATAGCCTTTAGTTTGCTGCTGTTGAAAAAATCAAATGACCAACAAAAAAAACTCCCTAAAATTCTATTAACTATTAGTGTTCTCTGCTCTGTTTTTGTGTTGGGCAAGACACTGCTGATAAAAGACGAAGTCGCCCAAGACACCCAATTCGAAAAAGAAAAAATCGAGACCAAGGTAGAAGCCAAAAAAGAACTCGAAGAAATAGAAGGTTTAGAATAATTCACTAAAATGCGCACCGGAAACGATGCGCTTTTTTGTTTCAAATTCATACATTTGTTGCCTAGAATAAACAAACGCATGAGAAACATTTTAATCATAGGAGCCGGGCGCTCCGCATCTTCCCTAATAAAGCATCTTTTAAGAAAATCAACTCAAGAGAACTTAAACATAACCATTGGCGATTTGTCCATCGAATTAGCCAAAAGAAAAACATACAACCATCCTAACGCCACCCCAATTGCTTTAGACATCAATAATGTTGAACAACGTCAAGCCGAAATTCAAAAAGCGGATATCGTAATTTCCATGTTGCCGGCCTACATGCACATTGAAGTGGCCAAAGACTGTATAACCTTCAAAAAAAATATGGTTACAGCTTCTTATATTTCAGATGAAATGCAAAGTTTGGATGAAGCGGTAAAAGCAAACGGACTTATTTTTATGAATGAAGTCGGACTCGACCCGGGCATTGACCACATGAGTGCCATGAAAGTGATTGACGAAATTCACGCCAAAGGCGGTAAAATGATTTTATTCGAGTCGTTTTGCGGCGGTTTGATTGCTCCGGAATCTGATGATAATCTTTGGAATTACAAATTTACCTGGGCTCCCCGAAATGTGGTATTAGCCGGTCAAGGCGGTGCTGCAAAATTCATACAAGAAGGCAAATACAAATATATTCCTTACCACAAATTATTCCGCAGAACGGAGTTCTTTCATGTTGAAGGTTACGGAAAATTTGAAGGCTATGCCAACCGCGATTCATTAAAATACAGAAGCATTTACGGCTTAGATGACATCCTGACGTTGTACCGAGGAACCATCCGAAGAGTTGGTTTTTCTAAAGCTTGGAACATGTTTGTACAATTGGGCATGACTGATGATTCTTATGTAATGGAGAATTCAGACACCATGAGCTACCGCGATTTCATCAATTCCTTTTTACCGTTTCACGCCTCTGACTCGGTCGAATTAAAAACCCGTATGGCCTTGGGCATTGAACAAGACGACATCATGTGGGACAAATTAATGGAACTCGACATCTTTAACGCCAAGAAAATAGTTGGCCTCAAAAACGCCACACCCGCACAAATATTAGAACGCATCTTAAACGACAGCTGGACCTTACAACCGGATGACAAAGACATGATTGTAATGTACCACAAGTTTGGCTACGAACTCAATGGCGAGCGCAAGCAAATCGATTCTAAAATGGTGTGCATTGGTGATGACCAAATTTATACCGCAATGGCCAAAACTGTAGGATTACCGGTGGCTATGGCTACCTTACACATCCTGAACGGCGACATTAAAACCCCGGGTGTGCAATTGCCTATCAAAAAAGAAGTATACGAACCTATTTTAAATGAATTGGCCGCCCACGGTATCGTTTTCAATGAAATCGAAATGCCTTATGTGGGATATAACCCTGATAAGTTGATGGGCAATTAATTGCTTCAGGAGCGAAAGGCTTGGGCTTGTTTGGAAACCATTTTCCCGCTGTCCGCTCTACAAGGTGCCGCTCCCATCGGGGCTAGAAGAAAATCCATTTGCCCTTCAGTAAACGACTATAAAAAAACCGAAATCCTAATCGATTTCGGTTTTTTGTTTATAGATAAGAAGTAAATCGCTATTTTTACTTTCAAATATTCTGATTATGAAAATAAACCAGTTACAAATAGAGATAGATGGTATCGACAAAGAAATCCTCCGCGACCTTATGGAAGATGCTCGAAAACCTATTCTACAAATTGCCAATAAAATTGGGGTTTCAGGAGCAGCCATTCACCAACGCCTCCGAAAACTCGAAGAAGCCGGCGTAATTTCGGGCTCTAAGTTTACCGTAAACAACAAAGTCCTGGGGTATCGAACCATGGCTTTCATAGGCATCTACCTGGAGAAAGCCGCCAGCAACTCAGAAGCTGTAAGAGAATTAAAAAAAATTCCGGAAGTGCTGGAATGCCATTACACTACCGGAAATTGGAGTATCCTTATCAAAATTATTTGCCGCGATAACGAGCACTTAATGCAGTTACTCAACAAAAAAATACAGCCTATCGAAGGGGTATCGCGTACCGAAACCTTTATTTCTCTCGAACAACAATTAGAACGACAAATTCAATTATAGCGACTATACCTTAATATGCCCCCAATTCTCGCCGCTCTTAATACGGTGTACCTGCATTTCGCTTATCCCAAATTGCTTGGCTATCATTTTAATGCGAGTCTTTCTTTCAGGGTTATTCAGCATTTTTTTCAGGCGGATGACACTGGTAGAAGTTAGTTTTTTACCGTCAGCTTTGATGTTGTGTTCTACCAGCTTGCGTTTGGATTCAATTACATGGGGACTCTTTTTATGGTGTGCCATCATTTCCTCCCGGGTTACCCATCGCAAGTTTTGAACGGTATCGTTGTTGCGAACATAGTCTAAATGAATCACATGCTTTTGGTCTTCGGAGGTTCTCGGAATAAATAATTCCGCTACCAGTTTGTAAATAAAAAGCGTCTTGTAGACTCTTTTTTTGTTTACCGTTTTCCCGTAACGAAAAATCTTGTAGCCGTCAGCCAAAGAGCCTTTTAACTCATTCCCGTCTCTAAATTCATTGGTAAAACTAATCAGTCTTCCTCTGTTGGAAACCGCGTACCTGTATTTCATGACGATATCGGTTTCGATTTCCCGAAATTCTTCATTTCCGTAAAGTCTTATCATTATTGTGGTATTTTATGATGCTCGAATCTACAAAAAAAATATTGCAAAAGCTCAAGTTTTACAAGCTTTAACGCCATATTCACCTTATAGCACGAAAAGGTTTACTAAACCAGCCCTTATAGCCAATTGAAACTATAAAAAAACCGCTACACTGGTAACGGTTTCTTGTTTTTTATCTTCGGTCGCCAAACACTTGCAACGCCCAATACAAGAGCGAAGCCAAAGCCCCGATAGCAGCCACTACATAAGTACGAGCGGCCCATTTCAAAGCATCCTCGGCACCGGCATATTCTTGTTGGCTCAGCATGTTTTTATTTTTTAACCAAGCCAAAGCCCGGTTGCTGGCGTCATATTCTACCGGCAGGGTAATGAAACTGAAAGCGGTGGCAATGGCCATCAAAATCAAACCGGCTACGGCTATATAAAACCCAAAACCAATGTGAGCAGCGGCCCCCAAAATCAATCCACCAAAAATTAACCATTGCGATAAGGAGGAGGATATGTTAACCAAAGGCACCAACTGGGAGCGCAATTGCAGCATATTATAAGCTTGGGCGTGTTGCACGGCATGACCGCATTCGTGAGCCGCCACGGCAGCCGCCGCCGCATTTCGTTGATTGTATACCGCTTCACTAAGGTTGACCGTTTTGTCGGCAGGGTTGTAATGATCGGTTAATTGGCCTTCAACCGAGATGACTTTGACATCATAAATACCGTTGTCGTGTAACATTTGAGTGGCAATTTCGGCACCACTTAGGCCGTTGCGCAGGCTAATGTGTGAGTACTCCTCAAATTTGCTCTTTAGTTTTGAGCTAACCGCAAAGCTTACCAAAGCTATAAGTCCGATTAATAAATAGTATCCTAACATGATTTTTTATTTTTTGTTTCTTAGGGTGCATCAAATTGCAAGCCAAACCTAAACGGGTGACAGCTTGTCATTTGGCCCCAAAAACCATTCGGAAAGGGGATTTTTCCGCTCAGCAATTTTAAACGCATCGACAGCAACCGTAAAAGCACCGTCCGAAGCTTAAAATCAATTGTCCGAAGCTCAATCTTAACCGTCCGTAACCTCTGCTAAAGGCTCCGAAGCCTCAGCTAAACCCTCAGTAGCTTAAGTTAAACGTTCAGTAGCTTAGTCCTAGGCGACGGAAACCGCATCTGAAAGGCTAATCGGTTCAAATGAACCGATTGCTGCTTTAAAAAACCATTTTGGGGGCGTTGCGGTGGGGTGGGAAATAAAAAATCCCAAACTCTTTTGAAGTTCGGGATTGTTGTTATTTAGGTCAAATTATTTATCCTACCAAGTTAATCACTTTGCCCGGTACGATGATGACTTTATTCGGGGTTCTGCCTTCCAATTGCTTGATGGTGCGCTCGTCGGCCAATACAATTTCCTGTATTTGCGCTACGGTTAAATCCAACGGCAATTTGATGGTGAAACGCATTTTACCGTTAAACGAAACCGGGTATTCTTTTTCCGATTCGACCAAGTATTTTTCTTCACAAATAGGGAACGCCACGGTTGAAATTGACACTTGGTGTCCTAATTGTGCCCAAAGTTCCTCAGCGATATGCGGGGCATAAGGCGAAATGACCACGGCCAAAGGTTCAAGGATTTTACGGTGGTTGCATTTTTGCGAAGCCAATTCGTTTACACAAATCATAAACTGCGACACCGAAGTATTGAACGAGAAATTCTCGATATCCTCGGTCACTTTTTTGATGGTTTTGTGTAGGGTTTTGTACATATCAGCCGTTGGCTCGTCGTTGGTCACGATTAGTCCGTTGTCGTCAAAATACAAGCGCCATAACTTTTTCAGGAAGCCCGACACTCCGGTAATTCCGGCGGTGTTCCAAGGTTTGGCCTGCTCTAACGGACCCAAGAACATTTCGTATAAACGCAACGTATCGGCACCATAATCGTTACAGATGTCATCTGGATTAACGACATTGTACCAACGTTTAGACATCTTCTCAACTTCACGACCTACAATGTATTTACCATTTTCTAAAATAAATTCTGCATTTTTAAATTCTGGCAACCACTCTCTTAATTTATTTAAATCAATCTCATCAGAAGCATTTACAATATTTACATCAACTCTCAATTCTTCTGTTTCATAATCTTTTTTAAGATTTTTAGAAACGTATTTATTTGTCCCAGATATTCTGTAAACAATCGCACTCATCCCTAAAATCATCCCTTGGTTAATCAACTTTTTGAATGGTTCTTCGGTTGGGGCGTAGCCTTTGTCTTTTAAGAATTTGTTCCAAAAACGGGAGTACAATAAGTGCCCGGTAGCGTGTTCGCTTCCACCAATATACAAGTCTACGTTTTCCCAGTATTTCAGGGCATCTGCCGAGGCAAATTCGCCTTCGTTTTGCGCATCCATATAACGCATCCAATACCACGAGCTACCTGCCCAACCCGGCATGGTGTTGAGCTCTAACGGGAATACCGTTTCGTGGTCAATAGTGTCATTCTCTACAACTTTATTTTCAACGGTTGACCAAGCCCATTTGGTGGAGTTTCCTAATGGCGGCTGCCCGTCTTCAGTAGGTAAATATTTTTCTACTTCAGGAAGAACAATTGGCAAATGTTCTGCGGCAATCATCTGTGGCAAGCCGTTTACATAGTATACCGGGAACGGTTCGCCCCAATAGCGTTGACGGGAGAACACCGCATCGCGCAAACGATAGTTGGTTTTGCCTTTGCCTTGGTGAATTCGTTCTAATTCGGCTATAATTTTTTTCGTGCCTTCTTTATAGCCTAATCCGTTTAAGAAATCAGAGTTTACCAACTCAAATCCGTCTTTAGCAGCATAGGCTTCTTGTGAAATATCTTGATTGAAAATGTTTTTGATTTCAGGCATGCCGTTTTGTCCTTTAAAGAAATTAGCAAACGCATAATCTCTTTCGTCGCCACACGGTACGGCCATAACGGCTCCGGTTCCGTAACCCGCCAATACATAATCGCCTATCCAAACCGGAATAAGGTCATGAGTAAAAGGATGTATGGCATACGCCCCTGTGAATACTCCGGAAATGGTTTTCACATCAGCCATACGCTCTCTTTCGGAACGTTTGGCGGTAGCTTCTATATAGGCATCAACCGCTTCTTTTTGCTCGGGTGTAGTGATTTCAGCTACCAATTCGTGCTCAGGAGCCAAGGTCATAAACGTTACTCCGAATATCGTGTCGGGACGAGTGGTGAAAACTGAAATGTTGGATGTTGAATGTTGAATGTTGAATCGAACTTCGGCACCAATGCTTTTTCCAATCCAGTTTCTTTGTGATTCTTTGATGGATTCGCTCCAGTCGATGGTTTCTAAGCCTTGCAATAATCTTTCGGCATAGGCAGAAATGCGCATCGACCATTGGGTCATTTTTTTGCGAATCACCGGATGCCCGCCGCGTTCGGAAACGCCGTTTACAATTTCGTCGTTCGCCAAAACAGTTCCTAATGCCGGACACCAGTTGACTTCGGTTTCGGCCAAATAGGTTAAGCGGTATTGCAATAGTATTTGTTGTTTTTTCTCTTCGGAATAGGAATTCCAATCGGAAGGGAAAAAGATTTCAGTATTGTCATCACAAACAGCATGAATGGTAGCATTACCGGCTTTTTCAAAAATGGCTACCAACTCAGAGATGTCTTCCGCTTTATCGGTGGCTAAGTTGTACCACGAGTTGAAGAGTTGAATGAAAATCCATTGCGTGTGTTTGTAATAATCGGGGTTGGAAGTGCGTACTTCACGGCTCCAATCGAATGAGAACCCGATTTTATCCAATTGCTCACGGTAGCGGGCAATGTTTTCGCGGGTGGTTTTCTCAGGATGTTGCCCCGTTTGAATAGCATATTGTTCCGCCGGTAAACCGAAAGAATCATACCCTTGCGGATGCAACACATTAAAACCTTTGTGACGTTTGAAACGTGCCACGATATCGGAAGCGATATAGCCCAGCGGATGCCCAACGTGCAGACCCGCTCCCGAAGGATAAGGAAACATGTCGAGGACATAGTACTTAGGTTTATCAGAATTATTACTGGCGGCAAAGGTTTGGTTTTGTGCCCAATACTGTTGCCATTTGGCTTCGATTTGTTCGTGGAAATATTTCATTACTCGCTTTTATTGCTTTTCAATGGTGTAATGCTGTTGCTTACGCTCAAGTCATTCGTCGTTTATACTGTTTTTATTGGTCGAATGCTGTCGCCCTGCGGGCTCGAGTCATTACTAATTTACATCAATACATTTACTTTTTAGCCCCGATGGGAGCTGGCTACCGTGTAGCGCGGACAGCGGGAAAATGGTTTACTGAAACTGCCCAAACCACTCGCTTCCCAAGCTAAATTTGGGAAAGCCTACACAATTTAAGCGGCAAATTTACGTTTATTATAATAAAGTTAAAAGTTTGTACGTTATAAAGGGGAAAAACAATTTTCTTTATTATTTTTACGGCTTAAATCACTGTTTATGTCAGACTCATTTGAAAAGTTTCAGAAGCGCAGAGTAATTACCTCTTATTTTTCGGTAGTGTTGAGTATCTTTTTGGTGTTGTTTTTATTGGGATATTGGGACTTTTTGTCATCAATTCCAAACGATTATCAGACAATTTCAAGGAAGAGATTGTGATGACGGTTTTCTTTAAAAACGAAGCGACCGACTCGGTAACTACGGCCTTCAACAGTGAATTGAAAACGGCCAAATTTGCCAAATCTTTTGAATACGTTTCGAAAGAAAAAGCGGCCGCGCAACATAAAAAAGTAATCGGAGAAGATTTTATGCAGTTTTTGGGTGTGAATCCGTTGCAGAATTCGTTTGACATTCACCTCAAAGCGGATTATGTAACCAATCCTGAAATTGCCAAAATTGAGAATCGTTTGCGCAAAAATGAAATGGTAGCCGATATTGTATACGACAAGCAATTGGTGACCTTAGTCAACGACAACATCAAAAATATCAGTATGTGGATTTTGATTGTAAGTTGTGTGTTCGCTTTGGTTTCGGTCTTGTTGATTAACAGTTCGCTGCGTTTATCCATTTATTCCAACCGCTTTATCATTAAAACGATGCAAATGGTGGGCGCTACCAAATCGTTTATCCGAAAACCGTTTATCAAGACCAATGTTATTCTAGGTTTTATAGGTGCGGTGTTGGCGATTTTGGCGTTGATTGGCGTACTGATTTATATTCAAGCTACTTTCCCGAATTTGGGCATAATGGAAAACCAACTGGCTATTACTGCAGTGCTTTTGGGCGTTTTGGTTTTGGGTATCGTGATTACTTGGATCAGTACTTATTTTGCCACCCAACGCTTTTTGAATTTGAGAACCGACGATTTGTATTAAACTGAAAGACCATAGACCATGAAAGATAACGAGCAAAAACCGGATTTCCTTTTTGACAAGGTAAACTACAAAATATTATTAATAGGGATTGCCGTGATTGGCGTTGGCTTCATTTTGATGAGTGGCGGCGGCAGTGATGACCCGAAAGTGTGGAACGATGCGGTTTTCAACTTCAGAAGGATTCGCTTGGCTCCAACCGTAGTTTTGATTGGGTTTGGAATTACGATTTATGCCATTTTCAAAAAATCTAAAACAGCCTAATGGATTACATTCAAGCCGTTGTACTGGCTATTATTGAAGGCATCACCGAGTTTTTACCGATTTCTTCTACGGGGCACATGATTATTGCTTCTTCGTTTTTTGGGATTGCTCATGACGATTTTACCAAATTATTTACCGTGGTCATTCAGTTGGGTGCCATTCTATCGGTAGTGGTTTTGTATTTCAAGCGCTTTTTTCAAACCCTTGATTTTTATTTCAAATTGCTGGTCGCTTTTATACCGGCGGTGGTTTTCGGGTTGCTATTCAGCAAAAAGATTGACGCTTTGTTGGAAAATCCGGTAACAGTAGCGGTATCGCTTTTGCTGGGCGGTATCATTTTACTTAAAGTAGATGATTGGTTTACTGATAAAGAGGAAACACAGGAAACTGAAAAAATAAGTTATGCTACCGCTTTAAAAATTGGATTGTTTCAATGTTTGGCCATGATTCCCGGTGTTTCCCGAAGTGGTGCTAGTATCATTGGCGGTATGTCACAAAAACTATCGCGAACAACAGCAGCGGAATTTTCATTTTTCTTAGCTGTACCTACTATGTTGGGAGCCACCGTTAAAAAATGTTATGATTACTACAAAGACGGTTTTGTATTGTCACACGATCAAATCAACTTTTTGATAGTGGGTAATGTCGTGGCTTTTATAGTGGCGATGTTGGCCATCAAATCGTTCATCGGGTACTTGTCTAAACACGGCTTTAAAATGTTTGGGTATTACCGAATTGTGGCTGGTTTGGCCATTCTTATTATTCATTTCTTCGTATTACAACTAACCACCATCTAATGACTGCCGAAGATTTCTTAGAAGGGCAAGTGCTTTTGATTGACAAGCCGCTAACCTGGTCTTCCTTTCAGGCGGTTAATAAGTTGAAATACATCCTGAAACGAAAGTACGATCTTCCGAAGAAATTTAAGATTGGTCATGCGGGCACTTTAGACCCATTGGCTACCGGTTTACTGATTGTTTGCACCGGAAAGTTTACCAAAAAAATCACAGAAATTCAGGGCCAAGCCAAAGAATATACCGGAACCATTACGGTGGGAGCAACAACGCCTTCCTATGATATGGAAACGGAAGTGGATGCCACCTTCCCAACGGAACATATTACGGAAGCTTTACTTTTAGAAACGGTCAAGCAGTTTTTAGGCGAAATCGATCAAAAACCGCCCGTGTTTTCGGCTATAAAGAAAGACGGCATACGGTTATACGAACATGCTCGTGCCGGAGAAGAAGTTGAAATTCAGGCGCGCAAAACCACCATACACGAATTTGAAATTACGCGAATTGCTTTACCCGAAATTGACTTCAGAGTCAAATGCAGCAAAGGCACTTATATTCGTTCTTTAGCTTTTGACTTTGGAAAAGCATTGCATTCTGGTGGGTACTTATCTGTTTTAAGAAGAACTAAAATCGGGATTACTCCGTTGCTGATGGTACTACTCCTGCTGAATTTGAAAAACAACTTACTCAAGACTAAGCATCAAGTCCATAATTTCCTGTTGGATTGACAATCCTTTGTCGTGAAAATACCATAGGTGCAATTCAGATTTTCCTTTTTCATCTACTACCCCATGTTGTGCTTTATAGTCTAGAATGAGTTGTATGGCTCCTTGAGGTCTTGGCCCAAAATCACCCAAAACTTCCAAAGTATTTTTATCTAAAACAATTAGTTTCGGAACAGACTTGGTGCCGTTGGTTAAAAATAAATTCATCAGCACTTCGTTTTCATCCCGAAAAACAATTCTTAAATCGATGTGGGTCGAAAGCTCCGCCATTTTATGAATAACCGGAACAATTTGTGCTGAGTCGCCACACCAACCTTCGGAGATAAGCAACCAAATATAGTCGCGATTTAAGTACTCCAGTTTGGCTGCAATGTCTTCAGAAATTTTTATGGTTTTCTCTAAACGGTTCATGCGCGTTTCATTCAATTCGGTATAGTGCAACAAAGCTTCCGATTGCTCATTTCCGGTTACTTTCCCTTCTGCAAACAAAGTAGTGACGCGGTTTCTGTATTCGGTATATGTAATGCTTTTGAGTAAACTTTGCTCGATAATAGCTTTCATAAATTATGATTTTTTCGGATGCGAAGGTACAAAACCAAAAAGCGCAAAAACATGATAATTGTTACCCAACAATATTTTTATCGAATAGGGTACAAAAACAGAATATGTTTATATTTGCACCCAAACAAACCAACTTATGAAATACAAAAGAATTCTTCTAAAACTAAGCGGCGAAGCATTGATGGGCGAAAGACAATATGGAATCGACCCCAAAATACTAGCCGAATACGCTGATGAAATCAAACAAATTCATGACAAAGGCGTTGAAATTGCCATTGTGATTGGTGGCGGAAATATTTTTAGAGGAGTAGCCGGAGCCAGTAACGGTATGGACCGTGTGCAAGGGGATTATATGGGAATGTTAGCTACCGTGATTAACGGAATGGCATTACAAGGAGCCCTGGAAGATAAAGGCATGTTGACGCGCTTGCAAACCGCTTTAAAAATAGAAGCTATAGCCGAACCTTATATCAAAAGAAGAGCCGTTCGTCATTTGGAAAAAGGAAGAATTGTTATTTTTGGAGCCGGAACCGGAAATCCGTATTTCACTACTGATACAGCTGCCGTTTTGCGTGGTGTAGAAGTTGATGCCGATGTGATTTTGAAAGGAACCCGTGTAGACGGTATTTATGATGCTGATCCGGAGAAAAATCCAAATGCCGTGAAATTTGACAGCATTTCTTTTGAAGATGTTATCAAAAAAGGATTAAATGTTATGGATTCGACTGCCTTTACTTTAAGTCAGGAAAATGAATTACCGATAGTAGTTTTTGACATGAACAAAAAAGGAAATCTAATCAAAATTTGCGAAGGCGAAAATATAGGAACCGTAGTTAAAATATAATTTACTACTCTGAAAATAATTAAAATGGAAGAAATTGAATTTATTTTAGACAGCACCAAAGAATCTATGAACGGTTCGATTGCGCATTTAGAAAAAGAATTTTTAAACATCCGTGCCGGAAAAGCTACACCGCAAATGTTAGGAGGCGTATTCGTAGATTATTATGGTTCGCAAACCCCATTGTCTCAAGTAGCCAACATCAATGTGCCGGATGCCAGAACCATCACCATCACACCATGGGAAAAAGCGATGTTGCATCCTATTGAAAAAGCCATTATGATTGCCAATCTGGGATTTAATCCTATGAATAACGGTGATAACATTATTATTAATGTGCCGGCATTGACAGAAGAAAGAAGACGCGACTTGGTAAAACAAGCCAAAGCAGAAGCGGAAGATGCTAAAATCGGGATTCGAAATGCCCGTAAAGAAGCTAACACCGACATCAAAAAACTGGAAAAAGAGGGCACTTCGGAAGATATTTGCAAAACGGCTGAAGATGACGTGCAAAAACTGACGGATGCGTTCATCAAAAAAATTGACGAGCATTTGCTTCACAAAGAAGCTGAAATCATGAAAGTGTAACTTTGTTAATTCGATATTAAAATCCGCTCTGTGCGGATTTTTTTATTCCTATTTTTGCAAAAGATTTTGTGCCAATCCCTTTCAAATGAAGCAACTATTTCTTTGGTTTTTACTCTCCTCGCTGTCGCTTCACGCACAAATTCAGGTCAATGGAATTATAAAGGATGGAGACTCAAAAAAACCACTTCCTTTTGCTACGATTTCTACTGAAATTGGTTTCTCTACTGTAGCCGATGTAGATGGAAAATTTTATTTCTCGTTGCCTTCACAACCGGAAACACTGACCATTACCTATGTAGGCTATGAAGCAAAAACCATTTCGCTGTTTGAAACCAAATCATTTTTTACCGTTTTACTTTCGCCCAAAACCGATGTGCTAAAAGAAGTAGTGGTCACAAATGAAAATCCGGCCAACGCCATTATTGCTAAAGTGATTCAGCAGAAAGAAGCCAATAATCCACAAAAAAAGCTAAGTACTTTTCAATTCAAATCGTACAATAAATTACTGGTAACCGCCCATCCCGACTCTATCGTGGGGAAAATTGACACCCTTTATACCGATGCCGTCACCAAAGATAAGATTGCCAAAATTGATTCCTCCGATTATAAGTTCAAAAAAATAATTACCAAACAGCATTTGTTTCTGACGGAAAAAGTATCGCTGTTTCAATTTGAAAAACCACTACTGAAAGAAACCATAATCGGCACCAAAATGGCCGGATTCAAAGAGCCCATCTACGAGTTGCTGGGCTTTAGTTTGCAGTCGTTTTCTGTTTATGACGAAAAATATGAGCTGTCGGAAACCAAATATAAAAGTCCGATTGCCTATAGAGCCCTGAAGGAATACCGGTATAAAATTTTGGACACGACTTCCATCAATAATCGCCCGGTGGTGGTGATTTACTTCAAAAACAAAATCAGCACCAAAGGACTGGAAGGCTTACTGTATATTGACACCCAAAACTATGCGGTTGCCAAAGCCGTGATGCGCATTCGTGGTGTTTTAGACATTACCGGAATTCACGAGTTTCGTTATTTGCCCACTGAAAATGTTTGGTTTCCCATTCGTAAAAATTTTAAAATCGTAAAAGGAAAAAGCAAAGAGCCCACAACCATTTTAGGAGGAAGAATTGAGTTTGCCGCCGAGGACGATGATACCGGCACCAATAAAAGAAACGCTTCTGATTTCACCTATCTTTCTTCAGAAATGCAAGTGGTCAATTTAGAGGTCAACAACGATGTGAAAATCAAAAAATCATCCATCACCATTGATGTGAAAAGCAACGCCAACAACAGAGAAAACAGCTTTTGGCGACAAAACCGTATCGACAGTCTGGACACGCGAAGTGAGCGAACGTATGTGGTATTAGACAGCTTGGTCACCAAACAAAAAATTGAAAAGAAAATCAAATTTGGTCGGAAAATCATCAATGGTTATTTGCTTTTCGGCCCTTTTGATATTGATTTGCGTTCCTTGCTGAGTTACAATAATTATGAAGGGTTTCGCTTGGGTCTTGGCGGAATTACCAATGAGCAATTTTCGAAGGTTTTCCGTATCGAAGGCTACACGGCTTATGGTTTGAAAGATGAAGCATTCAAGTACAATTTAGGCACTGCCATCAGAATAGGCAATGCTTCCAGCACTTGGGTTGGTGGTTCATACACAGATGATGTGCGGGAGATAGCGAGTACTAATTTCGCTACTGACAAACGGGTATTCAAACTCTATGACCCCAGACCCATTAACATCAGTACGTTCTACAGTCACATAACTTGGCGCGGTTATATTGAAACCAAAATTATTCCGAAAACAGAAAGCGTTTGGCAACTAACCTACAGCGAAATCAGTCCGTTGTTTAATTACACATTTGATTATAACGGAAAGATGTACCGCGATTTTACTATGACCACAGCCCTATTTTCGATACAATGGAACCCGTTAAGCAATTATATGCAAACGCCGAACGGTCGGATTGAATATGAAAAAAGGTTCCCGAGGTTTGCTTTGCAGTTCACCAAATCCATTCCGCATTTCTTAAACAATGATTTTGATTTCAGTAAAATTGATGCCCGTATCGAGTATGAAAAAAAATACCTGAACGGACAAAAATCGGAAGTATTGGTACAAGCCGGGTATTCGTTGGGCGCTGTTCCGTTGACGCATTTATATAACACTTCTCCCAACAACCTGACCAAAGACAACATCATGCAGCGTATTACCATCGCCGGTAAAAACAGTTTTGAAACCATGTATTTCAATGAGTTTTTTTCAAGCGAATTTGTAATGTTGCAACTCAAACACGGGTTCAAACGAGTGGAATTATTCTCAAAAGTAAAACCTTCCTTAGTTTTAGTTACCCGAATGGTGTGGGGAAATATCAAAAATCCGGAGCGTCATATTGGTCTTGATTATAAAACGTTGGACCAAGGTTTATTCGAATCGGGCATTGAGCTTAACCAAATTTACAAAGGTTTCGGCTTAACCGGTTTCTATCGCTACGGTCCCAATCAGCTAAGTCGATTGGAAGATAACTTAGCTGTGAAGTTAAGTTTTGTTTTAGACTTAGGATTGTAACTTATGGCTTAATAATCAAAACAGAAGGGATATCTGTTAACCAGCTCACTTCGTCATCTACCATTTTTTTCCAGGTTTCCATACTGAAAATCACCAAATCTTGTTGCGACAATAGTGGTTTGTTTAGTTTTTCCGGATTGATTACCTCGATATTATCCGGGTATTTTTGCTCTAAAGCCGCCAACGCATTTTCAACAATAAAGTTGTTTTTGGTTTGCCCGTGATTTTCTAAAATGGTGACATGTGAGTCATTGTTGAAGATTAATTTTTGCGCATAATCAATCAGGAACACATCGCCAATGGCATAAACACCCACAAAAACCTTATCAACCTTATGCAAATCTTTGTCGATTAAAATGCCTAACGGGGTTTTGGTTTTGGAGATGATTAAACGCGTTCTGTCATCAAAAGGAGAGTTTTCAAACAAGCCTTCTTTTCCTTTGAATTTGTCTAACAATCGGTCCGGATTGATGATACGCGAAGTAAAGCCAAGCACTTTACCCAACAACGTTCCCTCGAAAATAGATTTTCCTAAACCTACCAGCACAAAATCAAACTTTCCTTCTAAGGCAATGTCGGCTATATCCGATTCCATATCACCGGTGGCTTTGAAGATAGTGGTGATTTCCTGATTCAATTTCTTGGATTCTTTATAAATAGGCTCAAAAACTTCCGCTTCGTAAGACGTTAAATTATACGAATGCATTTCGTCGCTGTTAGATAAATGCATCGCCGTAACATTGGCGGTTTCAGTTTGTTTCTTTACCAAACTGTTGGCCAAACGAAGCAATGATTTTCCTTTTTCATTGTTGCCAAAAGAAATCAGAATTTTAAACTCCGCTTTCTTCTTAACCTCTGAAGGAATAATAACGTCTTTGGTTTTAAATATAAAATTGATGATGTCCAGTGCCGGCCCCGTCATGAAGGTGGTAACTAATGCCATAATCACCATCATAGTAAATATTTTTGGGGAAAGCACGCCTAATTCGTACCCAATGTTTAAAACCACTAATTCCATCAATCCTCTGGTGTTCATCAAGGCTC
The DNA here is from genome assembly GCF_010119235.1 of Flavobacterium phycosphaerae. Taxonomy (NCBI): domain Bacteria; kingdom Pseudomonadati; phylum Bacteroidota; class Flavobacteriia; order Flavobacteriales; family Flavobacteriaceae; genus Flavobacterium; species Flavobacterium phycosphaerae. Next base: position 753,487 of record NZ_JAAATZ010000001.1, read on the forward strand.
CAATAGTCAAACTATCACGCCAGTTCTGACCAACAAACTTAGCCGCCAAAGCACTTCCGAAAAACTTACCGGCTACGGCAACCGCAATAATACAACCCGTAACTTTCCATAAATAGGGTTCATTAATCAATCCTATTTCAGTTCGCAATCCGGTGAATACAAAGAACAAGGGCAGCAATAAAATCACCGATACATCTTCTACTTTTTCGATGAAAATATTTCTGAAACGGGAAATATCCGGCATAATCGAGCCCATCATAAAGGCCCCAAACAAAGCATGGATTCCGATAACTTCTGTCACATAAGCCGAAACAATCAAGGTCAAAAGAAAAATAGCCACGACCGGTTTTTTAATATTGTCTTTTTTGGCATACAAATCGCCGACACGTTTTAAGAACGGCTTTACCACAAACAACATCAACAAAACATAAACGATGGCCAATCCGATTACGTATAACGAACTCACAAAACTTCCGGCTTTTACAATGGCAATAACCACCGCTAGTATACACCAAGCAGTGATATCATCGGCAGCGGCACAAGTAATAACAATCGTTCCCAAACGGGTTTTGTGAATACCTCGCTCCTGCACTATTCGGGCCAAAACCGGAAAAGCCGTGATGCTCATCGCAATGCCCATAAACAAACTGAACGACAAAAACTCAACGCCGGCCGGAGCAAACTGATGGTAGATATAATAAGATAATCCGATACCTAAAGCAAACGGAATTACAATACTGGCATGACTGATAACGACCGCTTCATTGGCTTTGTTCTTCAGTACTTTCAAGTCGAGCTCCATTCCAATGACAAACATGAAGAGGATTAAACCCACCTGACTTAACAATTGTAAATTCCCCAAAGAATCAACCGGGAACAAGGCTTCTTTCATATCCGGAAAATACAAGCCAAAAAGCGAAGGTCCCAAAACAATACCAGCAATGATTTCCCCAATTACCGTAGGTTGTCCAATCTTTCTGAAGATCCACCCGAAAACACGAGCCACCAATACAATGGTAATGATTTGAAAAAGCAATAACGCCAGCGGATGTTGCAGGTTGTGAAATAATGAGGAGAGAAATTGCGCCCATTGCGTGTCAGATGAGGAAGGTGAAATAATTTTTCGGCCTACTTCTAACAATTTCCCTTGTTCTACTATCCAGTACATCAAGGCGGTAAACCCTCCGGTAACGGTTAAGTAGAATAACGTATTTTTTAAATTTCTCATCCAACTAATTATGACGTTCTGCCTACAAAGATGCTAAAAAGCAATGTAATTTTTTAGATTTTTTTTGGCCGTTAACAATAATTTAATCCTTGCCTTTTGTCGCATGTTAAATTCAATAAAACTTTTGAGAATTCTTACCCATTTTTGTCCGTTTTCATTACCTTTGCAACCGTTTTAAAAATGAGAATGAAAAAGAAATTAACTGCCGGATTTTGGGAATTTCTCGCCGGAATTATTCTGAGAAACCGAATTGCCATCAGCATCGGAATTGTGGTACTAACCATCTTCCTGGCCATGCAATGGAAAAATGTGGGCATGACCTACAACGAAGCCAACTTATTGCCTAAAAATCACAAAGCCAATAAAGATTACACCCAGTTCCTGAATACTTTTGGCGAAGAAGGAAACCTCATCGTTATCGGCATTAAAGACAATACTTTTTTCACCCCAAAAGCTTATAAAGCTTGGAATGAAATGATGACCAATTTGAAGTCCCACAAGGAGGTTGAGTTAGTAGTGTCGTTGAATGACTTGAAGAAACTGCAGAAAAACGACGCTTTAGAAAAATTTGAATTAGTTCCGTTAATCGACCAAAAAAGAACGGTTGACCCGGCTTATTTAACCGAAATCAAAAGGCAACTTTTTAACGACTTGCCGTTTTATGAAGGGTTGCTTTTCAATAAAAAATCGGGCAGCATTCGTTCAGCCATTTACATCAACAAGAAAGTGGTTAACTCACCCATTCGAAAAGAATTCATCTTAAACGTGGTGGTTCCCGAGGTAGAAAAGTTTGAAAAAGCCACCAAAATTGATTTGAAAGTATCGGGCATGCCTTATATCCGAACCATCAATACCGAGAACATGAAAGGCGAAATCGGTTTGTTCATCGGCGCTGCTTTGTTTATCACTTCCTTGATTTTCTTTTTGTTTTTCCGTTCGCACCGCGCCACATTTATCTCTATTTGCATCTTAATCGTAGGTGTGATGTGGTCCTTCGGAACCTTAGGATTGTTTCATTACAAAATCACAATACTAACAGCTATTATTCCGCCGTTAATCATCGTTATCGGGATCACCAACTGTATTTTCCTGATTAATAAATACCAACAGGAAATCAAAACGCATCGCAATCAGGCCAAGGCTTTGCAAAGGGTCATTTCCAAAATCGGGGTTTCTACTTTGATGACCAATTTGACTACAGCCATCGGCTTTGCCACGTTCATGATTACCGGAAATGATTTGTTGTATGAATTTGGTTTGGTCACTTCCATCAATGTAATCACGGTTTATTTATTGACGCTGATGGTGGTGCCGATAGTATACAGCTTTATGCCGTTGCCTAAAGAAAAACACCTGAACCATTTGAGCAAAAATTATCTTTCGACGATACTGAATTCGGTAGAAAATTTGGTTAGAAACAAGCGAACCTTAATTTACACCATCTACGGATTGTTGCTGGCTTTAAGTGTAATTGGGGTTTCTCAAATGAAAGTGTCCGGCAGTTTAATTGGTGAAATGCCCAAATCGGCTTCCTTCTTCAAAGACATCGTCTTCTTTGAAAAAGAGTTTAACGGAGTTATGCCTTTGGAAATTATGATTAACACCAAACGCAAAAAAGGCGTGATGAAAGCTTCCACGTTGCGAAAAATGGAGGAACTGCAAAACACCATCGACAGCATTCCTGAACTGTCCAAACCGGTTTCGATTGTTAATTTGGTGAAATACTCCAAGCAGGCTTTTTACAACGGCAATCCTGAATATTACGATTTACCCAATTCACAAGAACAAGCTTTCATTTTGTCGTATGCCAAAAACGCTACCAAAGGGTCTAAAGAAAATTTGATGAAAAGTTACGTGGATAAAACCGGTCAATACGCCCGAATCACTACGTTCATGAAAGACATCGGCACCGAAGAAATGGCGAAAATTGAGCAGAAATTGCACGCCAAAATAGACGCGATTTTCCCAAGCGACAGATACGAAGTAACCGTTACCGGAAAAGCCTTAGTGTTTCAAAAAGGAACCGCCTATTTGGTTGACAACCTCATCGAATCGCTAATCTTTGCCATATTGCTTATTGCCGGATTAATGGCCTACATGTTCCGCTCGTGGAAAATGATTTTTGCTTCGGTCGTTACCAACATACTGCCGCTTTGTATTACTTCAGGATTGATGGGTTACTTTGGTATTCCGTTGAAACCTTCTACTATTTTGGTCTTCAGTATTGCCTTCGGTATCTCGGTGGATAATGCTATTCAGTTTATGGCCAAATACCGTCATGACTTGATTCAGAACGGCGGTAAGATTAAGAAAGCAGTAACAAGTGCGCTACACGAAACCGGAGTTAGTACGTTTTATACTTCGGTGGTTTTGATTTTCGGATTTGCTATCTTTACCTTGTCAAGCTTTGGTGGAACGATTGCTTTGGGCGGATTGATTTCGGTAACGCTTACCTTTGCTATGTTTGCTAACTTGGTTGTTCTTCCGGCTTTGGTATTAACTACCGAAAAATGGGGCGGCAAGAAGGAAATAAAAGACGAAACCGATGAGCCTAGCCTCAATATTTACAGAGATAATTCCGAAGAAAACGAACCATAAAAAAAATTATATTTGCAATGAGATTTAAGAGATAAAACCCTAAGTTTTACATTCCTAAATCCTAATTTTTAATCCTTATTCTAAAATGAAACATTCAAAAGTTAAAGACTTACTAAGCAGTGACCAAACGAACTATGAAGTAACCGTAAAAGGTTGGGTAAGAACTTTTAGAAATAATCAGTTTATCGCGTTGAACGATGGTTCGACTATTCATAATTTACAGTGTGTGGTTGATTTTGAAAACACACCCGAAGAAACCCTGAAAAGAATCAATACCGGAACCGCTGTGGCCTTGACAGGAAAGTTAGTGGAAAGCCAAGGAGCCGGACAAAAATATGAAATCCAGGTAGCCCAATTAGAGATTTTGGGAGATTGCGATGCGGAGAAATTCCCAATGCAACCTAAGAAACACTCGTTGGAATTCCTTAGAGAAAATGCGCATTTGCGTGTCAGAACCAATGCTTTCGGAGCCATCATGCGTGTCCGTTCGGTATTGGCTTTTGCGGTGCATTCATATTTTCAGGAAAAAGGCTTTTTTTATGTAAACACACCGGTAATTACGGGTGCTGATGCTGAAGGCGCCGGAGAAATGTTCCAAGTGACCTCTTTACCATTAGACAGCTTGCCAAGAACAGAAGACGGACAAATCGATTACAAAAAAGATTTCTTCGGAAAACATACTAACCTGACGGTTTCCGGACAATTGGAAGGCGAAACCTTTGCCATGGCTTTGGGACAGATTTATACTTTCGGGCCAACCTTCCGTGCGGAGAACTCCAACACGTCCCGTCACTTGGCTGAGTTTTGGATGATTGAGCCTGAAGTGGCCTTCAATGATTTGATTGACAACATGGACTTGGCCGAAGACTTTATCAAGTATGTGATCAAATATACGGTTGACAAATGTGCCGATGATTTAAAGTTCTTAGAAGGAAGATTGTTAGACGAAGAAAAACAAAAACCACAAGCCGAACGCAGCGAAATGGCTTTGTTGGAAAAATTAAACTTTGTACTGAACAACGATTTCAAACGCGTTTCTTACACTGAAGCTATTGACATTTTAAGAGACTCTACACCAAATAAAAAGAAGAAGTTCCAATATTTAATCGAGGAATGGGGTGCTGATTTGCAAAGTGAGCATGAACGTTTCTTGGTAGAAAAGCACTTTAAATGTCCGGTAATCTTATTCGACTATCCGGCCAAAATCAAGGCCTTCTACATGCGTTTGAATGACAACACCGAACCAGGTAAAGAAACCGTTCGCGCTATGGACATCCTGTTCCCGGGCATTGGTGAAATTGTAGGCGGTTCGCAAAGAGAAGAGCGTTATGATGTTTTGGTAGAAAAAATGAAAGCTATCGGCATTGATGAAGAAGAACTATGGTGGTACTTAGACACGCGTCGATTTGGTTCGGCCGTTCACTCCGGTTTCGGATTAGGCTTTGAAAGATTGGTCCTTTTTGTTACCGGTATGACTAACATCCGCGACGTTATTCCGTTCCCGAGAACGCCTCAAAACGCAGAATTTTAAAAACCCTCGGCATGTTAAAGCAGTTCCTAAATCTAAAATTATCACAAAAATTATCTCCTCAGCAAATTCAGCTGATGAAGTTAATTCAATTGCCTACGCAGGCTTTTGAACAACGACTGAAAGAAGAGATTATGGAAAATCCGGCTTTGGAAAGTGGTAAAGAGGAAGAAGAACTGTCGTTTGAAAAAGACGAGTTTGACAACGTTGATGAGTTTGATGACTACGAAGGCAGCGAAAACATTGATACCGAAATCAACATTGACGAGTACTTAAGCAACGACGAAACTCCCGATTATAAGCTCCAGGCCAATAATTACAGTGATGATGACAGCGACCTCGATATGCCTTTTGCGGAAGCGGTAAGTTTTCATCAGGATTTAATCAATCAGCTCAATACTTTTATCCTAACCGAAGAGCAACGCAGTATTGCCGAATTTTTGGTCGGCAGTATTGATGATGACGGGTATTTGCGCCGAAGCATTCAGGACATTGTTGATGATATGGCTTTTACGCAAGGGATTTACACCGATGAAAAAGCCGTCGAAAAAATACTGCACATTGTACACGAATTAGATCCTTCGGGCGTTGGTGCCAGAGACTTGCAGGAATGTTTGTTGTTGCAACTAAAACACAAAACCCCAACCGAATATATTGAGTTGGCTATTGATATCATCGAAAACCAATTCGATGCTTTCACCAGAAAGCACTATGAAAAACTATTGCTGAGATATGAGATTTCGCAAGATCGCCTTAAAAAAGCCATTGAAGAAATTGAAAAACTAAACCCCAAACCGGGAGGAGCCTACGACAGCAGCAACAGGGTGGTAGAACAAATTGTGCCCGATTTTGCCATTCGCATTATTGATGGCGAATTAGAGCTGACCCTAAACGGCAGAAATGCGCCTACCTTACACGTTTCCAAAGATTATCAGGAAATGATGCAAACCTATAAAGACTCACGCGATAAATCGAATTCACAAAAAGATGCCGTGCAGTTCATCAAACAAAAATTAGATTCTGCCAAATGGTTTATTGATGCCATCAGACAACGTCAGGAAACCCTTTTTGTAACGATGAATGCTATCATGCATTTTCAGCAAGAGTACTTTTTAGACGGAGAAGAAACCAAGCTAAAGCCGATGATTTTGAAAGACATCGCCGATATGGTTGGATTGGATATTTCTACCGTTTCGCGCGTAGCTAACAGCAAATATGTGGACACGCCTTATGGCACCAAGCTAATCAAAGAGTTCTTTTCGGAAGCGATGAAAAACGACCAAGGCGAAGACGTTTCGACTTTGGAAATCAAGAAAATCCTGAAAACCGTTGTGGAAGAAGAGGACAAACAAAGACCATTACCGGATGATCAATTGGCTGAAATCTTAAAAGAAAAAGGCTATCCTATTGCCCGAAGAACCATCGCCAAATACCGTGAGTTACTGGATATTCCTGTGGCCCGAATGAGAAAGAAAATTTAATAACTCCTATCCTCTTTTTGAGTTCTTCAGGACGATACATTATTTTTGTCCGTATCAGTTGCTTAAAAGATGTACATCTTTGGGGTAAAAGATGTACATCTTTGGGGTAAAACATGTACATCATTTGGAGGAAAGCTACTGAAGTCTTTATTTTATCAACCGCACCGCTATAAAAATTCCTTTGCTTCAAACGAAAAAGTACTCTAGTCCCGCCCGTTTCTTTACTTTGCCGAACAATACCTCCTATTTACTATATTTGCTGTAAATCTATGACTTTGAAAAAAATCCTTCCCTTTTTTTCCTATCTCTTCCACCCCATTTTCATTCCGTTATTAGGTACTGTTTTTTATGTGTTGTTGGATGGACCGTATTTTTCAATGCCGCAGTATTTGCTTCTTTTTCTGCAAATAATCATCATTACTTTCTTAATGCCGATTGCTTTTTTTTATTTGCTGCGAGCCTTTGGAAAGGCCGATACCATTATGCTTTCGGAGCTTGCCCACCGCAAAATTCCGTTGTTGCTGCAAATGGTATTGTTCACCATCTTAATCGAAAAAAGCATCACCTTTGATCGGTTTCCCTCGTTGTATTTCTTCTTCTTGGGCGGATTGTTCAGTACCTTTTTTGCGTTTATATTGTTGTATGCCAAAATAAAAGCCAGCATCCACATGATTGGACTAAGTGCTTTAACCGTTTTCATCATTGGTTTAAGTCTTAAAAACGAAATCAACACCACTAATCTAGTGACCTTTTTAGTGATTATGAATGGTTTGGTCGCTTCCTCGCGATTGGCTATGAAAGCCCATACTAATAAAGAGTTGTGGATTGGCGTTTTGTGTGGCGTGTTACCACAAGTAGTTCTGCTTTATTTTTGGCTATAAAATGTAAAACATGAGTCCAAAATTGGCCGTATTCATGTCAATGGCCTGACCATCTATTTTGGCAGAAGATTTAAACAACGGATTCAAGCCGTAGTAAGCGTAGATATTCCAAGTGTTCCAACCGGTAGTCAGATACACGCCATAATGAAAATCGTTTAAGTCTTTATTATTGGTAATCTTAGAAGTCCCATTGGAAGCAATCAATTTATATTGGTCATAAAACAGATAACTGAGTTTTACTCCAAAATGAACGCGCCAAAACTTATGACTTTCCGGTGTCGAATCACGCCATCTTAGTTCAATTGGCAAGTCAACAAAATGCAACGCTAGTTTGTCTTTGGAATACGTAACGCTCTCTGAATTCAGAATTTGATAGGTCAGTACATCGTTGACATCTGTAATCCCCATATTCTGGTTATAAATGGCTAAAGTATAGCCTAAGCCTGCAGCCACAGACCATGTTCTTTTTTTACTAAAAGGCATGTCGCGCAAGAACCCCCTGACAGTCCGGTAGAAAATTTATTTTGTCTCAAGCCGGAAGGACCTTTTTGAAGAATGTTATAAGTGATATTGAGGTAAAATTGGTCTTCCCGATAAAGCGAATCAGGGGCATCAAAATCAGTTTCCACATTTTGAGCCGTTACGCCAAATGTCATGAAGAAAGCGATTAAGACTAAATAGATTCGCATAACATTTATTTTAGCAGAGAGGATGGGATTCGAACCCACGATACAGTTACCCATATACAAACTTTCCAGGCTTGCTCCTTCAACCACTCGGACACCTCTCTTTTTGTGTTGCAAAGAACAACAAATTTTTTCAGTAAAAAAAGTTAGTTTGGCAATTTATTACTGCATTTCACCACGCAGTGACGTTTCAAAAATGGTTTTGAAAACTGCCGGTGCCACATTTTGTCCCAGCAGGTACATTAACTTAGTAATGGCCGCTTCTGTAGTGATATCTTTCCCCGAAATGACACCGATTTTCTTAAGTTGTGTACTGGTTTCATATTGTCCCATACTAACACTGCCACCCGAACATTGGGTTACGTTTACAATGTGCAAACCATTTTTGATGGCTTTCTTCAAAACCTGTATAAACCAATCTTCAGAAGGTGCATTCCCCGAACCATAAGTTTCCAAAACAATCCCTTTCAGATTTGGAATGGCTAGGATAGAAGACAAGACGGTTTCATTCATGCCCGGAAATATTTTTACGACCACAACATTATCGTTTAGCGATTTATGTACTACTAAGTTCTTGTTGGATTGCTTTTGCAAGGTGGCATTGGCATTAATTTTTAAATGCACGCCCGACTCAGCCAAAGGCGGATAATTTGGCGAGGCAAAAGCATTAAAATGTTCGGCATTAATTTTGGTGGTGCGGTTGCCACGGTATAATTTGTACTCAAAATACAAACAAACTTCGTGAATTACCGGTTTTCCTTTATGTTGCAACGAAGCAATTTGTATGGCGGTAATCAAGTTTTCTTTAGCATCTGTGCGTAAATCGCCTATAGGTAATTGTGAACCGGTAAATACTACCGGCTTATGCAAATGTTCTAACATAAAGCTCAAGGCCGACGCAGAGTACGACATCGTATCCGAACCGTGAAGCACTACAAAACCATCAAACTTGGCGTAATTATCTTCAATAATGGTGGCTATCAAATCCCATTTGTCAGGGCTCATATTAGAAGAATCGATGGGCTTTTCAAACGAAATGGTTTCGATATTACAATCCAATTGTTTGAGCTCGGGAATTTTTTGCAACAGCTTTTTAAAGTTGAAAGCTTTCAACGCACCAGTCTCAAAATCTTTCATCATACCAATAGTTCCGCCGGTATAAAGCAGCAGTATGTTTGGCTTAGACAACATGCTGGTATTTTGTTTTATTGACCACCGGATTGGCATACATGGCTAAGAAACTCTCCACCATTTGCGGATTGTTTTCGTCAATTTTCATTTCAAGTCGACGCTCAAACAAAGACTTTTCGTTTTCGGTATAACACCCTTTGTATTTATCGGTTTTGTGCAACAAATCGTAAGCAATATAGTTGGTAGGCCAAAGCATATAACTCTGCAAAATAGAATCATCAATAACTTGCGCCAAAGCTTGTATTTGTTTGTTATTGTTGTCAAATTCAGCGGCAATTTCCTCCAATTCTTGGTTCAGCACATCACCGATATGAATGTGAATGCGTTTCTTTTGCCCAATGATTCCGCTTAATAAGGTCACAAAATCTTCATTCTTTTCTTTGATGTAAATTTCGTTTTTGGCTTCTGCGATAAGCTGTGGCATTTTCAAGGCATCCGTAGGATCGTATTCATACGAAATAGACACCGGAACTATCTTTATTTTCTTAAAATAATCGAGCATTTTAGGTTCGTCAGAACCCATAGCCAACATTTTCAAAACGCCCGAATGGGTAGCATCATTGCCGTCTTTCGTTCTGCCTTCGCGCTGAGCAATCCATACAGAACGGTTTTCGCGCAGCAATAAACGACCAATGTACTCCGACATTACTTTAGAACTTTCCAGCAATTCTCTTGGGGGTAAACCGCGTTGTACTAAAAAGTTTCTGTTGAGTTTGGATAAGGTTTTCAGGAAAGATTTTTTGACCAAATTATCTCCGATAGCCGAAGCCGTCATCACTAAGCCATGATCAAACAAGGCCACATTGAGCAAGGAAGTGTCAAGAATAATATCTCTGTGGTTGGAAATAAAAAGATAAGACGTATTAGGCTCCAGTTTTTCAAACCCCGAAGTCGTTAACCCATCTGAACTTTTGGCCAACACCTTTTGAACCGACTGATAAATAAAATTACATTGGAAATCGCGAATGGAGTGCGTTTTTTTGAGTTGGTTTTTCCAAACTTCTTCGTCCACATCGGGGAATGTAAAACTCATTAAAGCTTTCATCATCGGATGATTAACTGCAGTATGAATGGCTTCATTTACTTCAGCATCATAAAACGGACGAATAGAATCAAATTTCTGCATTTTAATTCACAATTTAAGATGAACAAAAGAACAAAAAAAAAGTCAATTTCTAGTAATTTCTGTATTAAATCCCAAAAACAGCTTTCGAATTTTCGGTTGTAATTCGGGCAATTTCTTCGATGGGAAGTTGGTAAATAGTCGCCAGCTTTTCGGCAACGAGTTTGGTGTAACTGCTTTCATTTCGTTTTCCGCGAAAAGGGGCCGGTGCTAAATAAGGCGAATCGGTTTCTAACACGATATGTTGCAAATCTATTTCATTTAGAAATTGGTCAATCTTTCCGTTTTTGAATGTCGCCACACCGCCAATACCAAGCTTCATGTTTAAGCCGATAGCTCTTTTGGCTTGTTCAAAATCACCGGTAAAACAATGGAAAATGCCGAACAAATCAGTTGCTTTTTCGCTTTCCAACACTTCAAAAACTTCGTCAAAGGCATCGCGACAATGAATGTTGATGGCTAGCTGGTGTTTTTTGGCCAATTGAATTTGATGTTGAAAGGCATGTTGCTGTTGTTTCAAAAACGTTTTGTCCCAAAACAAATCAATCCCTATTTCGCCCACAGCATAGAATCTTTTGTTAGTCAGTTCAGCCTCCACATGGGCTAGTTCTTCCAGATAATTTTCTTTGACATAGGTAGGATGCAAGCCCATCATCAAGAAAACATTTTCAGGAAACTGGGCTTCCAGCGCATACATTTTCTGCGTATAATTCGAATCAATTGACGGGACAAAAAAACGAGAAACTCCGGTATCTATTGCCCGTTGTATCATTTCGGTTCTGTCGTTTTCAAATTCTTCGGAATATAAATGGGTATGCGTGTCTGTTAAAATCATTGGGATGAAAAGCAACTAAGTTTCTAAGGCGCAAAGGTACTAAGTTTCTACAGATTTTTATGGTGTTAGATTTTAGTTTACATTTGAATTTCATTCCCTTATTATGAAAAACCTACACGACATACTCAAACACGAAAAGTATAAAAAGATTGCTTTTAAAGTTTCCAAGACGCAGCATTTGTTGGTTAAAGCCACGATTAATGGTGTTTCCGGAAATTTTATCCTGGATACCGGAGCCAGCAACAGTTGTGTTGGTTTTGACGGTATCGAACTTTTTCATCTGAAAGCCGGAAAATCAAAAACCAAAGCTTCCGGGGCCGGAGCAACGGGCATGTTGACCCAAATTGCCAAAAACAACACCTTGCAAATTGGTCGATGGAAAACAGCGGAATTTCACTTAGTGATTTTTGATATGGTGCATGTTAATGAAGCCTTACTACAATACAAAGCCAAACCGGTGCATGGTATTATTGGTGCTGATGTTTTACTGGAAGGGAAAGCTATTATTGATTATTACAATCATTGTTTGTATTTAAAATAGCCCAAATAGTCGATGAAAACCATTTAATACTAAATGAGATAGTTATTTTTACTCATTTTCTGTTTACATTTGATTATCAAAATAATAAGCCATGATAAAAAACTACCTTTCTTTATTTTTATTAGTTTTCGGATTCTTCAGCACTATTTCGTTTGGGCAGGTTAATGCTAATGATGACATCTTTGCCGTTGTATATGGAGCCAGCCAAGTGACCGCAGGTAATTGTTTGCTTAATGATACCGTAAACGCGAGCCAAGCGCAAGCCAGCAACGTTATCATTTCAATGGTTTCTTCCACAAACCCGGGAATTTCATTATCGGGCAGCAATGTCATTGTAGCAGGTGGAACGCCACAAGGGACTTATTCGCTAACCTACAAGATATGTGATGCCGCAAATGCCTCGGTATGCGACACCGGCATTGTAACCATTAACACCAAAATTTTAGCCAATCCGGATAGTTTTTTTGCGCCGGTATGTGGTTTTTTTGTTGGAAACGTCTTGGGCTCAGGTCCTGATTTAAATTATATTGACACTTTAAATGGTGAGCCGGCAGTACTCGTTTCCTATTACAGTCAACCTGATAACGTTTATCATCCGGCTACTGTTACATTAAACTATAATGCCATCTATCCTGAGATTCTAATTCAATCTAACGGAGATATTTTTGTAATGAATCCATCTTTTACCGGAAGTTATGTTTTGACTTATGAAATATGCGAAATAGCCCATCCAACCAATTGCAGTACCGGCTATGTGAACCTAACCCTTTTTTATCCTCCGCCTTATGCCATAGATGATTATTTTATGGAGATTGATAATGCTACCGGTGGAATCACCCCTAGTGTCCTTGATAATGATTTTTCTCCTTGTTCCGGTGGAAACCTCAATACTTCAAATTCCTATATTACACCATATACCGTATCGCCTGGCGTAACATTAAATTTTGATGGAACCATCACCGTAGATTCGGGAACTGCCCCCGGTTCCTATTATGTACCCTACACCGTTTGTGAATTTAACAATTCCTGTGCACAAGCAGCTGCTTATTTTGCCGTTGTAGGCGTTTCAAATCTGGTGGCCAATTATGACAGTTATACCAATTACCCGAACACCACTACTGCAAGTGTTCTTAATAATGACACCCTAAATGGAAACCCAATTACAGACTCTTCAAGTGTTCTCATTTCGCCTTTGAGTACTCCTCCTACCGGTTTTACCTTAAATAGCAACGGAAGCATAACCATTGCCTCAACGGTAATTGAAGGAACTTATGTGTTGCCTTATAAGATTTGCAGCATCAGTAACACCAACGATTGCTATGTAAACTATGCTTATATTGTTGTTTTCAAAAATAGGATTACTGGAAAAGTGAAATTTGATGCCAATAGTAATGGTTGTGATCCGGGAGATGCCTATTTAAACAACATTAAAGTAAAGAATGTAAACGGTTCCAGTACATATACAAGCTATACCAATTACGATGGAGCAAGTAATTATTATCTAATCGCTGATGTTGGAAACAATACCGTTTCAGTAACTGACTTACCCAGCTATTTTACCGTTACACCTCCCACTCAAACCATCAATTTTGCAACAGCCGGTGTAGTGGCCAGTTTTGGCGATTTTTGTGTTTCAATCAATTCGAATGTGAATGATTTGGAAGTCGTATTGATTCCCTTATTCAATGTCGTACCGGGACTTCCGGTATTCTACAATATTTGGTATAAAAACAACGGAAGTACTACGCTAAGCGGTCAGGTTACCTTCCAATTTGACAATTCTAAAATGTCGTTTCTAAGCAGTTCGCCTTCCCCAACTAACTTAGCAACAAACACCTTAACGTATACCTTTTCAAATCTAACTCCTTTTGAAAGCCGATTGGTTAAAAATGTTAAGTTTCAGGTAGCCACTCCTCCAACAGTAGACTCAGGAGATATTGCTGCCTTTAGCGCTTCCGTTACACCAACGGTTGCTGATGCTACGCCAACGAACAACACCAATAGTACCTCTCAAACGGTGGTAAACTCTCAAGACCCAAATGACATTGCCGTTCATGAAGGAAGTACTATAACTTTGGCGCAAGCCCAACAGGATTATCTGCATTACACCATTCGTTTTCAAAACATCGGGGACTCTGATGCCATCAACATAAGAGTCTTAAATGATTTAGATGCCAAATTAGATTGGAGTACATTTCAGTTGGTATCAACAAGTCATAATTGCCGAGTGAAAAATAAAAACGGGCATAATGAATTTCTGTTCGAAGGCATAAACTTGCCGGGGAATTTAAACGAACCGGAAAGTCATGGTTATATCAGCTATAAAGTAAAACCAATTTCGTCTATTGCCCTTGGGAATGTAATTAGCAATACCGCCAATATCTATTTTGATTACAATGCTCCGATTCAAACCAATACCGTTTCGACAACTGTTGTTGCTTTAGGAAATGATGATTTTGCATTTACGAACTTCAACTATTACCCTAACCCGGTTAAAAACACGTTGATGCTTTCCAACGCAACTACTATTGATGAAATAGAAATCAGCTCAGTATTGGGACAAAAAATCCTGTCCAAAAAAGTAAATGAATTACAAACTGAACTCAACATTTCTGAACTTTCTAATGGTATCTACTTCGTAAAAATTACCAGCGGCGGACAAGAAAAAACAGTAAAGATCATTAAGAAATAAATTTCTTTTCTCCATTAAAAGCCTGCCATTATTTTACGGTAATTGGTAGGCTTATTAAAATAACGAAATGATTAAAGAGTCCTGCCTAGTCACCATCAGCAGGATTTTTTTGCTCTTATGTAAAGCGAAGTAAGCAATAAACGTGCTCACCAACATTAAAAAACCACCCAAAATAAATGGTGCTCCCGGTAATTGAAAAGGGGCTTCCTTGTGGGTGAAAAAGTAAAAAGTATTAGTCATCATGGGAGGGCCAACAATAGCCGAAGCACTCATCAAACTGGCTAAGGTTCCTTGAATCTCTCCTTGCTCATTAGGCGGTACTTTTCCTGAAATGACGCTCTGCAATGCCGGTCCGGCTATACCGCCCAAACAGTACGGTATTAAAAATGTAAACATCATCCAGCTTTCGGTAGCTACAGCAAAAAGCAACATCCCTATCGTATAAAGTGCCAAACCAATGTAGATACTTTTCTCATTCCCTAATTTAGGATTAGTCCACCGAATTAATCCTCCTTGTACAATCCCTACTAAGAGTCCGACAACCCCAAGGGAAATCCCAACCATTTTTTCATCCCAGTGAAAACGGTACATAGTATAAAAACTCCAATTACTGTGCACGGCATGGGAACCAACATACAACAGAAAAACGGCTAAAACCAAACCTATCAAAGACGGATATTTTTTTAAATTAAGTAAGGCTCCAACAGGATTGGCACGTTTCCATTCAAAGGCTCTGCTGTTCATTTTCGATAAGGATTCCGGTAAAATAAAGTAACCGTATAAGAAATTCAACATACACAAAATGGCCGCGGCATAAAACGGAACTCGTGAGCCATATTGTCCCAACAAACCTCCAATAACAGGTCCAATGATAAAGCCTAAACCAAAAGCAGCACCAATCATTCCGAAGTTTTTGGCTCTATTTTCGGGCGTGCTGACATCCGCAATATAAGCCGATGCCGTAGTAATGCTGGCACCGGTCACTCCGGCAATAATTCTTCCCACAAACAACCAAGCAATTGTTGGCGAAAAGGCCAATAACAAATAATCCATAGCAAAAGCAAAAAGCGAAATCAGTATAATGGGACGCCGTCCGTATTTATCGCTTAGATTACCAATTAGAGGTGCACAAACAAACTGTGTTATGGCATAAGCAAAGGTCAACCAACCTCCATATTTGGCGGCTTCACTAATGTCGCCATGAATGAGTTCTTTGATTAATTTGGGAATCACCGGAATGATAATTCCCCAACCCGTAATATCAATCAGCATGGTGATAAAAATAAATCCTATCGCCGCTTGTTTTTTAGTTTGCTTCATATCCTAAAAATGAATCACAAAGAAAAGAAAAATCCCGCTCGAAAAACAAACGGGATTTAAATATATAGGCGCCTCATCCGAGGCAGGTATAAACCCTATAGCTCTAAAGCTTTCTTAGGGTTGTTATTCATCAAAATTTCTACCGGATTTTCCAGTGCTTCTTTTACAGCAACTAAGAATCCAACCGACTCACGTCCGTCGATAATTCGGTGGTCATAGGATAACGCTACGTACATTACCGGAGCAATCACGATTTGTCCGTTTCTTACGATAGCTCTTTCCACTACATTGTGCATTCCTAAAATACCGGATTGTGGTGGGTTGATAATTGGCGTAGACAACATACTTCCGAAAACACCACCATTAGAAATAGTAAAAGTTCCGCCTGTCATTTCATCTACAGTGATTTGACCGTCACGAGCACGTAAAGCCAATCTTTTAATTTCAGCTTCCACTCCTCTGAAAGATAAAGTTTCTGCATTTCTCATTACCGGAACCATTAAGCCTTTTGGCCCTGAAACCGCTACGGAAATATCGCAGAAGTCATAAGAGATTTTCTCTTGACCATCGATCATTGAGTTTACGTCAGGGTATAATTGTAAAGCACGGGTTACGGCTTTGGTAAAGAACGACATAAAGCCCAATCCTAAACCGTGTTTGGCTTTGAATTCTTCTTTGTATTGGTCACGTAACGCGTAGATATTGGTCATGTCTACTTCGTTAAATGTAGTCAACATGGCCGTTTCGTTTTTGGCAGACACTAGTCTTTCCGCAACTTTACGACGCAACATAGAAAGTTTCGTTCTTTCTGAACCACGAGTACCTCCGGTAGGTGTTCCCATAGATGGTACAGCATTTACCGCATCTTCTTTGGTGATTCTGCTGTCTTTACCAGTACCCACAACATCAGAGGGTTGGATGTTTTTTTCGTCTAGTATTTTCTTAGCGGCCGGTGAAGGCGTTTTGGCAGCATATGTTGCTACCGGAGCCGGAGCTGCTTTAACTTCTTCTTTTTTAGGCGCTTCTGGTTTTGGTGCTTCCACTGCTGCAGGTTTTACTTCTGCGGCCGGAGCACTTCCACTTGGTTTTGCTGCACTAGTATCGATTAAACAAACTACAGCACCAACGGCTACTGCATCGCCTTCTTCGGCTTTTAGGGTGATGATTCCGCTGGCTTCTGCCGGTAACTCTAAGGTAGCTTTATCAGAATCAACCTCAGCAATGGCTTGGTCTTTTTCTACATAATCACCGTCTTGTACTAACCAAGTTGCGATTTCTACTTCTTTAATCGATTCTCCCGGTGAAGGGACTTTCATTTCTAAAATCATGGTTTATAATTTTATGTGTTGTTCTTGTTTTATATTTTTCTAGCCCCTATTGCAGCAAGCTACCATGTAGCGCGGAAAGCGGGAAATAGCTCCTAATTCTTATCTGAATAAATTCTTGTCGAATACCATTCTAATAGCATCAGCATGACGTCTTCTGTCTCTGGTGTGACTTCCGGCAGCCGGTGCAGCATACGCTTTTAATGAAGCTAAACGCCATGGCACTAAGTCGAAATTCATTAGCATATAACTGTAAGCGCCCATGTTTTTCGGTTCTTCTTGTGCCCAAACGAAATCGTCGGCATTCGGATAACTGTCAATCACGGCTTTCAATTGTTCTGTCGGTAACGGGAACAACTGCTCGATGCGTACCAAAGCTACATCATTTCTGCCTAAGTTTTCTCTTTCGGCTAAGATATCGTAATAGAATTTTCCGGTACAGAAAACAACAGTTTTTACTTTTTTCTTATCCACCGAATTGTCATTGATTACCTCCTGGAAGCTGCCTTTGTACAATTCCTCACGAGTCGAAACGCACAACGGGTGGCGTAACAAACTTTTTGGCGAGAATACCACTAATGGTTTGCGGAATTTGGTTTTCATTTGGCGACGCAACAAGTGGAAGAAGTTGGCCGGCGTGGTACAATCGGCTACGTACATATTGTGTTTAGCACACAGTTGTAAGTAACGTTCCATACGCGCTGACGAGTGCTCTGCTCCTTGTCCTTCGTATCCGTGAGGCAATAATAGAACGATTCCGTTTTGATTGTTCCATTTGTCTTCGCCACACGAAATATATTGGTCGATCATGATTTGGGCACCGTTAGAGAAATCCCCGAATTGGGCTTCCCAAATCGTTAAGGCATTCGGATTGGCTAAGGCGTACCCGTAGTCAAATCCCAAAACGCCATATTCTGAAAGGAAGGAGTTAAACACATTGAACTTCCCTTTTTTGTCTTTTACAGCATTCAACAAGATTACTTCTTCTTCGCTGTCTTCCACTTTTACCACGGCATGACGGTGTGAGAAGGTTCCTCTTTCTACGTCTTGCCCGGATAAACGAACGTCGTAACCTTCAGTTAATAACGAACCGTAAGCTAAGGTTTCAGCCGTTCCCCAATCGATAACATCATTGTCATACATCGTTTTTCTATCGGTTACGATTTTAGAAATCTTGCTGATGAATTTTTTATCGGATGGTAAAGTCGAAATAGTTTCCAGGATAGCATCCAGTTTCTTTTGGTCGAATTTGGTGTCTACTTTTTTCAACATTTCATCGTCCGAAACCTGTACAAACCCTTCCCAAGCATCTTGTAAAAAAGGCTTAATAATGGTCAAATCTTTTTTACGGGAAGCTTGCAGATTTTCATCCAACTTCGCTTTGTATTCGTTTTCTATTTTGGTTACATAGGCCGCATCAACGATTCCGGCTGTAATTAATTGCTCTGAATAAATATCTCTCGGGTTTTTATGACGCGCTATTAATTTGTACAATAGCGGTTGGGTAAAACGAGGTTCATCACCTTCGTTGTGACCATATTTTCTGTAACCTAACAAATCAATAAAGACGTCTCTTCCGAAAGCCATTCTGAAATCTAACGCAAACAACATCGCGTGCACTACCGCTTCGGCATCATCCGAATTCACGTGAAGAATCGGCGACAACGTTACTTTGGCCACATCGGTACAGTACGTTGACGAACGCGCATCTAAATAATTGGTTGTAAATCCAACTTGGTTGTTAATTACAATATGAATAGTTCCACCGGTTTTGTATCCGTCTAATTGTGCCATTTGCACGATTTCGTATACGATTCCTTGTCCTGCTACTGCGGCATCCCCGTGAACGGCTATGGGCAATACTTTAGAGAAATCTTCCGGGAAATATTTGTCTTGCTTGGCACGGGTGATTCCTTCAATTACAGCGCCTACTGTTTCCAAGTGCGAAGGGTTTGGTGCTAAATTGATATTGATTTTTTTACCCGATTTGGTTTTTCTTTCCGAGGTTAACCCTAAGTGGTACTTCACGTCACCATCGAAATATTCTTTGTCGTAATCTTTTCCGTCAAATTCGGAGAAAATGTCTTGAGTTGCTTTGCCAAAAATATTGGCTAAAGTATTTAAACGACCACGGTGTGCCATTCCCATAACGAAATGTTCTACGCCTTTTTCGGCTGCGGTTTCAATCAACGCATCTAAAGCCGGGATGATACTTTCACCACCTTCTAACGAGAAACGTTTTTGACCTACATATTTGGTATGCAAAAAGTTTTCAAACGAAACGGCTTCATTCAGTTTTCCTAAAATGTGCTTTTTTTGTTCGGCATCAAAACTCGGTTGGTTGTCGTTTTTATTTAATCTTTCCTGAACCCAATTCACAAAAATCGGATTTTCCATGTGCATGTATTCGATACCAATATGTTGGCAATACATACGCTTCAAAACTTCGAGGATTTGTTTTAAAGTTAAAGGTTGTTTTCCTAAAATTTTAGCGGCATCAAAAACTGTATCTAAATCGGCGGCAGATAAACCGAAATTTTCGATATCTAAGTTCGGCTCGTACACTCTACGGTCACGCACCGGATTGGTTTGGGTAAATAAATGACCGCGTGTTCTGTAGCCGTCAATTAAACTTAATACATTAAATTCTTTTTGCAATTTATCGGAAACAATACTACAATCCTGATTGCTGTTTAGTGTGGCCACTATTTGCTCCCCTGCATTTTCCTCGTTGTAGGTCGTCATTCCAAAGTCGAACCCTTGAAAAAAGGCTCTCCAGCTTGGTTCTACGCTATCGGGATTTTGAAGGTATTGTTCGTATAAATCGGCAAAAAATTCGGTGTGTGCTGCGTTTAAAAAGGAAAACCTATCCATGATCTTATAAGTAAATAATCTTAGTATTAGAAAATCAGTTGCAAAAGTATGACATTTGTAATAATCTTTCAATGTTTTTAGTACATTTATAACGCTAATTAAATATATATATCGCTATGCAAAAGAATACCTTTCAAATGGCAACCCGTGTAATGCTTTTTATTTTTTATTTGGAATTCCTATGACGGTTTTATCTCAGGAAAAACCTTTGCCAAAAGCTAAAACCGGTGAGTTTTGGGACCATGTTCAATTTGGCGGTGGTTTTGGTATCAGTGCCGGAAATGATTATACTGATATTACCATAGCGCCCAGTGCGATTTACAATTTTGATGACAATTTTGCTTTAGGTCTCGGATTGCAGTACAGTCATTTGAAGCAGCGCAATTTTTACAACTCCAATATTGTTGGCGGAAGTGTAATTGGTCTTTTTAGTCCAATTGAAGAGATACAGTTTTCATTGGAAGTGGAAGAAATTCATGTAAACAATACCTACTCCGATTTATACAACAACATCAAAAAAAGTTTTTGGAACACCGGTTTGTATGTAGGTGGTGGTTATCGGGCAGATAATGTTACGATTGGCGCCAGATTCAACGTATTATTTGATAAAAACAAAGATATCTACGGCAGTGCATTTATGCCGTTTGTAAGAGTATTTTTTTAAGTATGAAAACTATTTTTTACTCCACAGCATTGCTTTTGAGTTTTGTGGGATTTTCGCAAAACCCCATCTCGTTTGGGAACAATAAAATTCCGAAAAGTAAATACCAGTCCGGATTTTTGAATGTTAATGTCAGTCCGCTGTCTTTTAAACCCAATTATCTGAGTCAAAAGAATTTCGCTTCCGGCTATGCCTTAGAAGTTTACAATCCTACAACACAGTTGAATGATACTTTTGTAAAGGTTAATGATACTTATTATATGAGTAACATCAAGTCGTTTCCGAATTATGGTTTTGACGGAATTAAAATGGACTCGTTCAACCCATATGGCACCTCAGATATAGGTGGCACTATTGTTTCCGGGCTAATTAACTTACTGCTTTCAGGACCTAAAGACGGTTTCTAAACCAAACTTTCATCCATTCTCTTCTCAAAACCAAAAAAGCAATTTGTTCGGAAAGTTCCACTGTATCGCTTCCGTCTAATTGTTTGACATTTTCTTCTGGAACATCAATAATGTAAAGCAGATTGAGTAGTTCTGAGTATTTGTATTGAATCAAGCGGTAAATTTTTTCATGTAGCTGTACTTTCAACTCATAAGGCGAAGTGCTTTGCGGAAAGTCAATCGGCTCGTTGGCAAAATTGAAGTCCTTGTTGATTTGCTCCAAAAGTTTAGCGTACAGGTTTTCTTTCTCGGCTTCCGAAAGTAATTGATCAGTGTTTATAGGGGCTAAATAACTAGACATTTCGATTCATTAAATTTTCGCCAAAAGCTTTCAAAATTGCTTTTTTATCAGCATTGATATTTATTTTTTCCAACATGGCAAAAGCGGTAAAAGTATAATCTTGAATGGCTTTTTGTGTGGCTTCCGAAGCGCCGGTTTGATTGAAAATTTCTTTCACCGAATTGATTTTATCCGTATTATCATTGGGTTGAATAGAAAACAAATGCAGTAATTGTTCCTTTTCATTGGGTTTGGCAAACTCAATTGCTTTGAGGTATAAATAGGTCTTTTTATTTTCAATAATGTCGCCACCAACCTGTTTCCCGAAAGTTTCCGGGTTACCGAACGCATCTAAATAATCGTCTTGCAACTGAAAGGCTATGCCCAAATTCAATCCGAAATCATAAATCGCAGAGGCGTTTTCATCCGAAGTTTGCGCTACAATAGCCCCCATTTTCATAGCAGCTCCAACCAAAACGGCTGTTTTGTATTCTATCATTTTCAGGTATTCGGGAATCGTAACATCGTCTCGAGTTTCAAAATCAACATCGTATTGCTGACCTTCACAAACCTCTAATGCTGTTTTACTGAATAATTTGGCCAATTCGCGAAAAACTGTCGGCTCATAACTTTCAAAATATTGATACGCCAAAATCAGCATCGCATCGCCGGATAAAATTCCGGTATTCACGTTCCATTTTTCGTGTACCGTTTCTTTCCCTCGTCTAAGTGGTGCATCGTCCATAATATCATCGTGTATCAGCGAAAAGTTGTGAAAAACCTCAACCGCCGTTGCTGCGGCTAATGCTTCATGACAATCGGCATCAAAGACTTCGGTGGCCATTAACGTTAAAACCGGACGCAATCTTTTGCCCCCAAGCGAAAGGATATACCGTATGGGTTCATAAAGAGAATTGGGTTCTTTTTGAAAAGATAAGGAATTGAAATGGGTTGTGACTATGTCCTGATACTGCGATATCGCGTGCATGGCTTTTTTTGGCTAAAGTAATCCAAATAATGCTTTTATCAAAGCGTGAAGTAAATGTTAAAAAAATGTAAAAACTTAGGAAACTATTTTTGTGTTAAAAGTTTCCGTATTACATTTGCACCATAATTTATAAATACCATGAATACTAAAATTATAGACAAAGCAACGGAAATGTACCTATCCTTCGGGTTTAAGAGTGTAACTATGGATGATATTGCTTCGAAAATGGGGATTTCCAAAAAAACGATTTACCAACATTTTGAAAATAAAACCGATTTAGTAGAAGCGGTGACGATGCATTTATTTGAAACCATTTCTTGCGGGATAGATAACATTCAAGCTATGGATAAAAATCCAATTGAGGAGCTTTATGCCATTAAGGATTTTGTTTTGAAAAATTTAAAAAACGAAAGCACCTCGCCAATTTATCAATTGCAAAAATACTATCCGCAAATTCACAAGACACTAATGTCGCGTCAGTTTGAAAAAATGGGAGATTGTGTTATCGAAAACCTTCGAAAAGGAATTGAACAAGGCTTGTTTCGTGACGATATTAATCTGGAATTAATTGGTCGTTTTTATTTTGCCGGCATGACCAGCATTAAAGATGCAGAGCTTTTTAATCCAATACAATTCAGTTCAAAATTAGTACAAGAAACCTATTTAGAATACCATGTAAGAGGGATTAGCACCGCAAAAGGTATCGCCGTTTTAGAAGAAATAATTAAAAACAATAATCAATAATCATCAATCTATGAAAAACAAAGTTATACTACTCTTTCTCCTGATGGCAGGCATCATGCAGGCTCAGGAAAAAAAGCAAAACTATTCGTTTAGTTTGCAGCAAGCCATTGCTCATGCGCTCGAGCACAATTATTCAGCCATCAATGCCAATAGAGATATTGAAGCCGCCAAGCAAAAAAAATGGGAAACCACCACCATTGGTTTGCCTCATTTAGACGGGAGTGTGAATTATCAAAACAACTTTAAGATTCAACAAAATCAATTTACGGTTAATGGCGTAACCAATACATTAGAATTTGGAAATTATAATTCGATGGATGCCGGGTTGAAGTTGAGCCAACTGATTTTTGATGGTTCCTATTTAGTAGGGTTGCAATCGGCAAAAACCTATTTGAAGATTTCACAAAATGCCAAAATAAAAACCAACAACGAGTTAAGAGAAATTGTGGTTAATTCCTATGGCAATGTATTGTTGGCCCAAGAAAGTGTTTTGATTTTAGAAAAAAACAAAACCATTTTGACCAAAACCCTCAACGACACCCGTGAAGTATTCAAAAACGGATTAATCGAGGAAGAAAACGTAGAGCAATTACAGCTTACATTGGCTACGGTTGAAAGTTCATTAGAATATTCTAAGAGAATGAAATCTATTGCAAGCAATATGCTGAAGTTAGTTTTAGGCATCGACTTGAACGAAGAATTAATCCTAACGGACAATCTTACGGCGCTTACACAAAACAATCTGGATTTGGCCATTTTGAAAGAAGAATTCAGTGTGGAAAACAACATTGATTACCAAATTGGCAAAAATGTTGAAGAAAGTAACCGTTTACTAGTGAAACTGGAAAAAAGCAAAGCCTTGCCAACGCTGGGAGCGGCCGTAAATTTTGGTTCAAATACTTTTGGAAGTCGTTTTACCATGTTTAACACAGATCAAAAATGGTTCAATTATTCCAACTTAGGAGTTGGTTTAAACGTGCCAATCTTCAGTAGCTTTGGTAGAAGTGCCCGAACACAACAAGCCAAAATTGCTTTGGAACAATCAAAAACACAATTGATTGAAACCGAACAAAAACTGAAACTGCAATTTGAAAAAGCCAAAAGCGATTATGAATACAGTTTGGAACAATTTGCGACTGCCAAAAACAATTTAAGCTTAGCCGAAAGAATCGAAGGCAAACAACAAATCAAATTTCGTGAAGGTCTTTCTTCCAGTTTTGATTTTACAGAAGCTCAACAACAATTGTACAGCAAACAGCAAGATTATCTGCAATCAATGGTAGATGTCATCAACAAAAAAGCAACTTTAGAAAAAATATTAAATAAAAACTAACCTATTACAAATGAAAAAAATACTATACCTATCGGCATTTTCCATTTTTTTACTGTCCTGTTCAAACGGAGTAAAGAAGGATAGCATTGATGATTTAATCTCTGCTAAAAATGTAAAAGCTTTGCAGGATAAAAAAACGGCTTTGCAAGGCGACATTACCAAAATTGAAGCGGCTTTAGCAACATTGGATGTTAAAAAAGAAGAAGCTTTGGTTTCGGTAACAACAGTAAAAGATACGGTTTTCAATCATTATCTTGACATTCAGGGAAGCGTGAATACCAAAGAAAATATTTTGGTACAACCGGAATTTAGTGGAACATTAACATCGCTAACGGTAAAAGCCGGAGACCGCGTTGCTAAAGGACAAATTTTAGGTCGTGTGGATGATGGCGGTATGAGCCAACAATTGGCCAATGCTGAAAACC
The DNA here is from genome assembly GCF_010119235.1 of Flavobacterium phycosphaerae. Classification (NCBI taxonomy): domain Bacteria; kingdom Pseudomonadati; phylum Bacteroidota; class Flavobacteriia; order Flavobacteriales; family Flavobacteriaceae; genus Flavobacterium; species Flavobacterium phycosphaerae. The sequence continues at coordinate 778,667 of NZ_JAAATZ010000001.1, forward strand.
AATATGCTTTAGCCAAAACCACTTTTGAAAGACAGAAAAATCTTTGGGACAAAAAAATTGGATCTGAAATTCAGTATTTACAAGCACAAACCCAAATGATTTCGGCTCAAAAAGGAGTAGCACAAATCAAAGCACAATTGACAAAAACAGTTATTCGTGCTCCGTTCACCGGAACAATTGATGAAGTTTTTGTAGAAAAAGGACAAGTGGTAGCGCCAAGTGCTCAGGGTTTAATGCGTATAGTGAATTTGGGCAATATGTATGTTTCCACTACAGTTCCAGAAACCTATATCGGCAAATTAAAAGTGGGTACGTTAGTAGATGTGTATTTAACTTCTTTGAACAAAACCTATAAAGGCAAAGTGCGTCAGGTGGGTAGCTTCATCAATCCAAGCAACAGAAGTTTTGGTATTGAAGTAAGTGTTCCCAATCCAGAAAACTTGTTGCGTCCTAACCAAGTGGCTAAGCTAAAAATCACTGATTATGTGAATAAAAATGCTATTGTAGTGCCAACCAATGTAGTTCAGGAAGACGGAAACGGCGACCATTTTGTTTACACCGTAGAAGGCAGCAACGGAAAAACCGGAACCGCTAAAAAAGTAATTGTTACCGTTGGAAAATCTTCAGACAATGTGACTGAAATCCTAAGCGGTTTAACTGCTAATGAAATCATAGTTACCGAAGGCGTTAACAACATTTCGGAAGGAATGAAACTAAATTTCTAAACCCATTAACCAAATAAAAATATGAGTCACCAAAGTAAAGAATTCAGCATATCGAGCTGGGCCGTAGACAACAGAGTCACGGTTTACATCTTCACCTTTTTGATTGTCGTTACGGGTTTGATTGCCTATGTGACAATGCCACGTGAAGATTTCCCGGAAATCATCGAAAATAAAGTTTACATTTCTTCTGTATTCCCTGGGAATTCAGCCGAAGATGTAGAAAAATTAATTGTCAAACCACTCGAAAAAGAAATTAAAAACATCAGTGGTGTTGAAAAAGTAACCGCCAGTTCATTTCAGGATTACGGAATGATTATCGTTGAGTTCGGCGATAAAGTGGGAATTGAAGAAGCCAAAACCAAAATCAAAGACAAAGTGGATGTGGTTAAAGCCGATACCGATTGGCCCAATCTGGATAACGGAAGTAAAGTAGAACCCAGTGTTTTTGAATTAAACATTTCGGAAGAAGTGCCTATTTTGAATATTAATCTGCAAGGAAATTACACCACGCAACAGCTTAAAAAATATGGCGAAAAACTGCAAGATGACATTGAAGAAATTCCCGAAGTAAAGAAAGTCGACATTTTAGGTGTAGATGATAAAGAAGTTGAAATTGCCGTAGATATTTTCAAAATGACAGCCGCTCAGGTTTCGTTTGACGACATTCAAAATGCCGTGAAATATGAAAACATGACACTTTCGGGAGGAAATTTAATCTCACAAGGTTCTCGAAACAACATCCGAATCGTAGGAGAAATCAAAGATCCGAAAGAACTGGAAAATGTGATTGTCAAATCGCATGGTGGTTCAGTCTACTTAAAAGACATCGCTACGGTTTCGTTTAAGGAAAAAGAAAAAACAACTTATGCCCGTGAAAAAGGAACCGAAGTGGTGATGTTGAACGTAAAAAAACGTTCGGGTCAAAACATGATTTCTGCCATTGAGCAAGTCAAAGAAAAAATAGAATTGGCGAAAGCTGATTATTTGCCAAAAGACTTAAAATTAGAATTAACCAACGACCAATCTTCTCGTGTTGAACACCAAGTAGATGAATTATCCAACCACATTATCTTCGGAATTGTGCTGGTAATGATTGTATTGATGTTTACCATGGGATTGCGAAACTCTTTATTCGTAGGAGCTGCTATTCCGCTGTCTATGTTGATGGCGTTTACTATCCTTTCCGCTTTTGGATTGACCTTGAACACCATGGTATTGTTTGGATTGGTAATGGGATTGGGGATGTTAGTGGATGACGGAATCGTAGTGGTGGACAATGTGTTTGCCAACATGAAAAAAGGGATGCCGCGACTTCAAGCTTCTAAGATTGGTATTGGCGAAATCGCCTGGCCGGTAATTTCATCTACTGCCACCACCTTGATGGCGTTCTTACCTTTTGCTTTATGGCCTGGAACTATGGGTAAATTCATGATTTATTTCCCGATGACTCTTTCGGTTACTCTTGGCGCTTCGTTATTTGTAGCGATGATTGTCAACGCTGCCATGACAGGAGGTTCGATGGATATTGAAGACAGAAACGTAACTTCGAAATCGGCCAAAATGTACACTATTATTTTTGTTATCGTTGGGGTGCTCTTCGTAGTAATCGGTAATGTTGGTGATTCAAAATTTGCCAGAGCTATTGGTCACTTGGCTATCATTTCATTGGGATTAATGTGGTTGTATAAATTGAAATTGTACCAATGGACACAAGATTTTCAACACAGCTTCTTTCCTAGAATGGAAGAAAAATACAAACGCTTTTTGGCCAAAATATTAACCGGAAGAAATGCTTGGATTGCCCTTGGAAGTATCATCGGAATGTTATTTTTATCGTTCATACTGTTAGGAGTTTTCCCTAGAAAAGTATTGTTCTTCCCGGATAATATACCCAAACAGGTAATTACTTATATTGAATATCCACAAGGAACCGATATTGAAAAAACCAATAAGGCTACGCTTTTTGTAGAAAAACAGGTGATTTCTATTTTGAAAAAATATATCGATCCGACAACCAATAAAAATTTCTTAGCCGAAAGTATTGTTTCGCAAGTAGGTGTTGGTGCCGGAAACCCTAATGTAGATGCCGGTTCCGCTTCGGAGACACCATTTAAAGGTAAGGTTACCGTGAATTTCTCAGAGTTTAAATTCAGAAGAGGAATTAACACTTCGGATGTTTTAGAAGAAATTCGTGCCAAAGTAAAAGGAATTGCAGGTGCCAAAGTTACCGTTGAAAAAGATGCTAACGGGCCACCGGCCGGTTATCCTATCAGTATTCAATTAACCGGAGCTGCGGGAGCAGATTATGATGTGATGTTGAAAGAAGCCAGCAAAATGATTGCTTTTGTTGACAGTAAAAACATTCCCGGTATTGAAAAGCTTAGTGTGGATGTGAATAAAGAAAGTCCGGAATTAGAAGTGATGGTTGACCGTGTAAATGCCGGTAGTGCCGGAGTTTCAACAGGACAATTAGGGTATAATTTGCGCCGTTCGGTTTATGGTCAGGAGATTTCGACTTATAAAGAAGGAGATGACGATTATAACATTGTAATGCGTATGCAGGATGATCAACGTAAAGATGAAAACGTGCTTTTCAATCAGTCGTTAACGTTCCGCAACCAGAATAATGGACAAATTGTACAAGTTCCTATATCGGCGGTTTCTAAAACGGAGAAAACGTATACTTATAACCAAATCAAACGTAAAGGGTACAAACGCATCATGACCATTTATTCTAACGTACTGACGGGGTATAATGGTGATGAAATAACCAAACAAATTGCAGCCGAATTAAAAGGATACGAATTGCCAAAAGGCATTAGCTACTCCTTCTCGGGGTACAGGAAGAACAAGGCAAAAACCAAAGTTTCTTAATGTATGCGTTGTTCTTAGCTTTGGCTGGTATTACGATTATTATTGTACTGCAGTTTAACTCGATTTCTAAAACCATGGTCATTTTGTTTACGGTATTGTTGAGTTTCAGTGGTGTTTTCTATGGTTATATTATTGCCGGAATGGACTTTGTGGTCTTAATGACGATGATGGGTATTATTTCCTTGGCGGGAATTGTAGTGAAGAACGGAATTGTATTGATGGACTTCTTCGTGTTGCTCTTAGATAAAAAAGTAGCCGAAAAAGGAGTTGAAAGTCACGACGATTTAGACCTGAACGAAATCAAAGAGGTAATCATCGAAAGCGGGAAGTCACGTTTGCGTCCGGTATTGTTAACCGCGTTGACAGCCGTATTAGGATTAATCCCGTTAGCCATAGGGTTGAACTTTGACTTCTTTGGATTGGTAACCGATTTGAATCCGCACTTGTACATGGGTGGAGATAACGTAATTTTCTGGTCGCCTTTGGCTTGGACAATTATCTTCGGATTAACTTATGCCACCATCTTAACTTTAGTAATGGTACCGGTAATGTTCTACTTAGTGAAAAGAATGAAATACTGGTTAAGAGACAGAAGAACCAAAAGACTGACAGCATAACAACAAGCTTTCTAATCATAAAAAAAGCGCCATCTGAATCAGATGGCGCTTTTTATTTTATACTGTTGGTGAAATAATTACTGAATAAGTAATTTTTTAGTTACCAATCCATTCTCTGTTTTAATGTTGATAAAGTAAACACCTGTACTAGTGTTTTGTAAATTGATGGTCTGAGTTAAACCAGCTGATTGATCATAATTATTTTCATAAATAGTTTGACCGGCAACATCAAATACTTCAACAGAATAGCTTCCTGTTAATTCTTTAAATTCAATCGTAAAGCTTCCTTTATTTGGATTTGGATACAAGCTAAAGGTGTTTTCTACAAATTTAGTGTTGGCTAAAACATCAGTTTTAAATTCAAGAGCAATAGCATTATAATAAGTTCTCATTCTATTTTCTTGACCAAGAGTGAACATATACATACAAGCATCATTAACATAATCCATGTAGTTCATAGTTAAGGCATATTGATCAGGCACACATCCTGCTACATCACCTGCAGCCGGACAATCATAATTTTCAGTTCCTAAAGCTGGTGTATCACATACTTTGTCTCCTTGAGTGCTACAGTTAGTACCACAACCATTAAAGGTGTGATCTAAATTAAAAAAGTGACCTAATTCGTGAGTAAGAGTTCTTCCTAAATTGTATGGAGCACCTGGTACATAACCGGTACAACCACTTCCTGAACCAAACGCATTGTTATCAATAACAACCGTTTCACCGGCTGAAGGCGAACCTCCAAGAGGAGAATAACCAAGAATTCCACCTGATATATTTCTACATACTAAATTCAAATATCCAGCCCAAGTACTATCAGAGTCAGCGTTAGAAAGGAAATCGGTTCCAAAAGTTACCGCAACGGTTCCTTCCGCTATACCTGATCCTGCCGGGTGGTTGACAGTAGCTAAAACAAACTTAACATTTAAATTACCAACACTGGTAACCATTGGATAATAAGGAGCATCAGCCGCCCAATTTGAAATGTCGGCATTGGCTGCGTTATAATCCGCATTTAAAATATTAATTTGAGTTTGAGCAAAGTTTCTCAAACAAGTTTTAACCGTGGCTGAAGCAGCACCTGCTGAAGGAAAGTGAACAGCTACCGGAATTGTAATTAGTGCAGCCGCTGTACTATTAGTAGCATTGCTGTTTTTGTTTAGTGTTTCATTTTGCAACTCTAATTCAAATTTTGCCTGATTATCAAGGTGAATTTGTCTTGACACAGGGTTTGCCATGATTTGTTGCATTAAGGCTTGCGTACCGCAAGTTCTATGCTGTGCAAAACTCATTTGAAAAACGAGTAACACGAAAAGTACTTTTAATTTCATTTTTAAGGTATTTTTATTTTTTTAAAGAGCCAAATTTAAACAATTGTTTGTCAATTCATAATTTTTATTACAAATAATGAGGAAATCAATATAGAGCCTCATCATTTGTAATCATTTAATTATCAATTATATTATTCGATAATTATACGTTTTACCATTTTTCGGTTACCGTCAGAAACATTAACCAAATAAACTCCTGCCTGAGCATGGTTTAATTGAATGTTTTCGTTGAAAGTCCCTTGTCCGGTATAGTTATTTTCAAATATTTTTCTTCCGCTCATATCAAATACATTAACTTTTATTTCATTCGAAGCAGCATTACTAAACTGTATATTGAAATTTCCTTTGTTAGGATTTGGGTAAATTGTTAAATCTGAAATTTCATAAGAATTGGTTGCCAATGTACATCCCAAATCAATTCCCCAAGAAACTAAAGTTCCGGTATTGGTAGGATTATTATCGGTAACAGTTAATGTCCAGTTTCCTAAAGAAGATTTACCATTATAACCGGCCAAAGCAAGTGATGACTGCGCTGCATTGTGTGTTCCGGTGGATGGACTGGCACAACTGATAGCACCTGAACCATCTGCGAAAGTGATATCAATTCCTGAGTAAGTTCCGGTGTTACAGTTCTTGTTCCATAAGGTTCTTATAGTTCCGTCTGGGTGAAGAATTTTCACTACTAAATCTCCTGTTTTGGTATGATTAATTTTAAGATTTACTTTCAAATTACTGATGGTCACATCATCCTGTACATTTAAAACAGAAGTGGTAACTACACCGGCTGTATTAGCAACGGTAGCATCAGCAATAGCGGCATTAGGTGAAATAGAATAAGCATGACAAGTTGCACCGATAGAAAATGCTTTTGAGTTAACAGCCCAATAGAAATTAGCCGTTGGTTCAATCATGATTCTACAATTTAATGCACTAACATTAGGAACAGTAATGGTTTCTGAACCGTCATTAGGTGTATCAGTAGCTAAAACAGTGTCAAAATTTAAACCTCCGTCAGTAGACAATTTAATATTTACATTGGTAGAACCTGCTAAAATGGTAGTGTTAGCCACATCCCAAGTGATGGTTTCTGTGGTAGCCGGTGTCCAGTTTACTCCGGTAGTACTTTGAGAGGTTACTACAAAAGGTCCTGCATTTGCATTCACTGTTACTATTTTAGCAATACTGTTTGTTTGTCCACCATTCAAGACGTTATCTCTAACCGTTAATCCAAAACTCAAAGTTCTGCCAACAGTAGAAACGGTTTCCCAAGTGGTTGTTAAAGTCCCCGCCAATACACTGGCTAAAGCAGGCATGTATCTTACCGGTGAGGCGCTTGGTACTCTTGATCTGAAGTTCGGTCCATCCGTTTTAGTTGGTGATGGCATCGAATCCGCTGCACTAATTATAGTAGCATCATTGTTATCTTCCCAACAGTAAGTCAAAACTTCTCCTGAAGTTCCGGTACCTGACCCTACTAATTTAAAAGCTGTACCTATTGGAATGCTTATATTACCACCACTACTAACTGTAGGTTTTGTATTGGTATAAGCCGGTGTTGTAGTAGTGTTATAAGATATAGGACAGGTTTTTGATTGTAAGTTAGATTGGATTTGAGAAATACTCTTGAAAGCATAATACGCATCGGAATGGGCTTGAACATCAGTAGACCCCGTAATCCCGGCATATCCCATGATAGTTGAACCACTTCCCGGCTCCACATTTACACTTGAATCTTCACATTGACCACTGCTACACCCAACTCCACCATAAGAAAAAGTATGGTTAGCTCCCAGTTGGTGTCCCATTTCATGAGCTACATAGTCAATATCAAAATTATCCCCAGCAGGAATCCCGTCATAAGGAGAAGTATATCCGCTTCCTTTGTTTTTATCGGTTGTGCTGGCAGTATCATCAACACACACACAACCTACACAGCCTGCATTTCCACCACCACCACTGGCTCCAAATAAGTGCCCAATATCATAAGCGGCATTTCCTAACACATTAGTTAGTGCATTTTGAACTTGTGTATTCCAAGCAGCAGGCGCTTGATTTCCGGTCACTGTAGAATAAGGGTCAGTCGCCGCATTAGTATAAATCACTAAATCATTGTTGGCAATAATCAATAATTTCACAGCCAAATCATTTTCCATTACAGCATTAACACGGGTCATGGTATTGTTCATTCCGGCTAAAGCTCCGGCTACAGTACCTCCAAAATAAGTAGTGTATTCAGCCGTACAAGACAACGCCAAACGCATTGTTTTATAGATTTGGGCACTTGATTGTACTGACACACTATTTTTCAATTGTTGTGTCAAAGCATCATCATCTGTTGTACAGGCAAATTTTGACCCGTTGCTGATTCTGGTTTTAGCATCAAAAATCACATAAACTGATCTGTCTTTTGTATAAGGCTCAATATATTCAGCTCCTGAATCAGCTCTGAACACCATAGTTTGAATACCTAACGGTGAAAAACTAAAATTTAATCGTGCTGTTGGATCAGTAACACCTCTTCCGACATAGGCTCTGATATTTGGGTATTTTGTCTGCAATTCAGGCTCAAAGTTAGAAGATTCCCAAACTAGAAATTTTTCTAATTGACCCTCTACATTTGGCAATAAAAACTCTGTTCCGGGTTGTCCTGAAGCTCTGTCAGCTACTGTCGCCAAAACCGTTTGGAAAACGGCAGTATTAAATTGTAATAGTTTTTGATTTTCGGAGTAAGGTGTTTCCTTAACCTTTTCTGATGTAATTGAAGTTTCGTTGTCTAAAACTTGCCAAGGGTTATTTCTTTGCGCAAAAACCTGGCTAAGAGAAAACATAAAAATCAATAATACGTAGTGTTTTTTCATGGTATTTTTTGGTTAATAAAAGAAGCCAAAGATAATTATCTTTCAACATATTACAAATCGTAACCCACTTTTTTGAATGGTTTCTAACTAAATTTAACATATAGTCGAAAATTCATAATTTTTTAGGAAAACCATTAAGCCTTTGCTGTGTTCAAACTATCAATGACAAATGATAACAAACCAAACCAGGATTACCCTACCTACTAGTCGTCTTTCAGTCATTTAGGGCACTGATACTCTTTTCAACCAATATTACAGTTATAAATTATTTATTGTTTTAGAATAAACTTACCGGCTATACCTTGCGTAACTTTCCTTTTTTTATCTTTGTTTTTCTTGATAAGAAAATTACCTTATTACGCTAAACTTTACTCTCATGAAACTTTCTTTATCAATTCTAATCCTTTCTTTAGGCATATGTCTTTCTTCTTGTTGCAGTCAAAAAAAAGCAACAAATGGAAATATCATTTTAAAAACCACTCTTTTTAAAAACGGAAACGAAACCCTCTCGCTTTTAAAAAACAAAAGCATCGACACTACCACCAAAAACAACAGTCTGGCCTACGAACTAAAAACCAACACCACAACTGATGTTATTCAGTACAGTTACGAAATCGATATGGACCAAGCTGCTTATGACGGTGGTTTAAGAGAAGAACTGCTTTTTGAAATTCCGCAAGGTGATTTTGAATTCAACCTTACCAATAATGAACTGCAAAAAACCAAAATGCTGTTTGGCCGTTATTGCTATTGCCGAGGACAAAATGGCGTTTTCAAAATAACAAACGGAAGCCTGAACATATCCCGCCAATCAGGGAAAGTGACCTTAGCAATAAATTTTCATCAGGATAGTGTGCCACAAAAAATCAAAACTACAAGTGTAGAATAAGCCCGCTCATTTAATTTGAAATGTAAATGCATTAGTTTAACTTCGCCACGAATTTTAGTTTCCTTGAAAATAGTCCATTCCATATCATCCTTCAAAGGTTCAAAACCTACCATAGTGACTATCGGTACTTTTGACGGTGTGCATTTGGGTCACAAAAAAATACTGGACCAAATTATAACTAATGCACATGACCTTGATTGTGAGAGTTTGGTACTTACTTTTTTCCGCATCCGAGAACCATTCTGCAGGAGAGCACCGAAATGAAACAGCTCAATACGCTGGAGGAAAAAATAACTTTACTCGAAAACTTAGGCATAGACCATCTGGTAGTGCATCCTTTTGACAAAGAATTTTCAAGACTCACCGCTGAAGAATTTGTTAAAGAAGTTTTAGTAGAAACCTTCAAACTAAAGAAAATCATCATTGGCCACGATCACCGCTTTGGCCGGAACCGAACCGCCAATATTGACGACTTAATTCAGTTTGGCGAAACCTATGGTTTTGAAGTTGAACAAATTTCGGTTAAAGAAATCAATGAAGTTTCTGTCAGCTCTACCAAAATCAGAAAAGCACTGGAAGAAGGTGAGGTTGAACTGGCCAACGACTATTTAGGCTACAACTACTCTTTGACAGGAACAGTATCTAAAGGCAAACAGTTGGGCCGAACCATTGGCTATCCCACCGCCAACATAAAAATTGAGGAAGATTATAAACTGATTCCTTCCAACGGAGTTTACATTGCCCAAAGCAATATTGACGGGAAAACAGTTTTTGGAATGATGAATATCGGCAATCGCCCAACTGTAGACGGTACCACTCAAACTATAGAAATTCATTTTTTTGATTTCAACAAAGATCTTTACAACCAAAAAATTACCGTTTCTCTTTTAAAACGAATGCGTGCCGAACAAAAATTCGAATCCCTTGACGCACTCAAAAATCAGTTGGGTATAGACAAAGCCACTGCTCAAAGTTATTTTGACCAATTGAAATAATTCAATTTTCACCCATTTTACTTACACTATCTCTTTCTTATTTGTTAAAGTAATCAAACTATCAAAGATATTTTCTTAAATTTGACAGGATATTTTTATTTACTCACACAAAAACCTATTAAGATGAAATTGCCAAAAGAATTTGCAAACGGAATCATAATCTTCGCCGGAATTGCCCTCTACTTTTTTATCATGGAGTTTTTCGGTTTATCAAACATCCTATTTCTAAGAGCCTTCAATGCGGCTTTTGTTTTTTATGGAATTGCCAGAACTTTAGATTCTAACATTAAAGAAGGAAAATCAGGCTATGTAACCAATTTACTTTCTGCCGGAACAACAGCCATTATCGGAGTATTGCTCAGCATTGGCGGACTACTAACCTACATTTACCTCCGAGGGGGTGACCAGTACATCACCAACAACTTATCAGGCGAAATGTTATTCGGAGGCAAACCAACAGCCAACGAATACTGTATTGGGGTACTTTTTGAAGGAATAGCCTCGGCACTGATACTAGTTTTTGTTGCCATGCAGTTCTGGAGAAAAAAAATGTCAACCGCAAATTAATACTTCCCTTTAACAGTCCATAATATTGTAACTTAATAACAAATTAACTACTTTTGGTGCATCAAAAATGGCACTATGAGTATTACCAAACACAATTGGACTAAAGAAGAAATCATCGCGATATACAACAAACCGCTAATGGATTTGCTTTACGAAGCAGCTTCTATCCATAGAGAACACCACGATCCTAACGTAGTTCAAGTATCTACTTTATTATCTATAAAAACCGGCGGCTGTCCCGAAGACTGTGGCTATTGCCCACAAGCAGCCCGTTACCAAACTAAAATAGAAGGAAACGATTTGATGACGGTAAGTCAGGTAAAAGCACAAGCGCTTCGTGCCAAATCAAATGGTTCCTCACGTGTTTGTATGGGTGCTGCCTGGCGAAATGTTAGAGATGGCGAAGAGTTTGATCAAGTTTTGGAAATGGTAAGAACCATCAACAAACTAGACATGGAAGTATGTTGCACCTTGGGTATGTTAACCGAAAATCAAGCGCAACGTTTAGCCGAAGCCGGATTATATGCTTACAACCACAACTTAGACACCTCTGAAGATTATTATAAAGAAGTAATTTCTACCCGCGGTTTTGAAGACCGATTAAACACCATTGAAAACGTTCGTAAAACCAATGTAACGGTTTGCAGCGGAGGGATCATTGGGATGGGAGAAAGCATTGAAGACCGCGCCGGAATGTTGGTAGCACTTTCAACTTTAAATCCACAACCAGAATCGGTGCCTATCAATGCCTTAGTGGCTGTAGAAGGCACTCCTATGGAAAGCGAAAAACCGGTTGAAATCTGGGAAATGATTCGTATGGTAGCCACTACCCGTATCATAATGCCCGAAACCCAAGTACGCCTTTCCGCAGGAAGAACCGAAATGTCACGCGAAGGACAAGCTATGTGCTTCTTTGCCGGAGCCAACTCTATTTTTGCCGGCGACAAATTATTGACTACGCCAAATCCGGACGTAAACGAAGACATGAAAATGTTTGAAACACTTGGACTGGTAGCACAAAAACCTTTCATCAAAATAATGCAGCCTAAAACCGTTGAAGCTGAAGATTCAGCTTTCCAATCATTAGGCGAAAAACCAAAATGGACCAGACCGGGCCATAGTATTGAAAGAAACTTAGAAGCCTCAACCAAAGGGAAATAGGATTTTAACATAACTCTTTTTACTTTTTGGTAAACCTTTTTTAACTTTGCTCTTAGCTCTCAAGCTGAGAGCATTTTTTTTGTAATTCACTTTATTCAACTATCTATGGCGTTAGCACTGTCAGAAATTGAACGCATAAAAACAATTAGCAAAGAAGACTTCTACAACCACTATGTTAAAAAACAAAAACCGGTGGTTATCGAACAATTAACTACGGACTGGCCGGCTTATGACAAGTGGTATTTGAACTATATTAAAACAGTGGCCGGCGATAAAATGGTGCCACTCTATGATGACAGACCGGTTTCGCACAAAGATGGTTTTAACGAAGCCCATGCTCAAATGAAAATGGCAGACTATATTGATTTGCTGCAATCAAAACCTACCAATTACCGCATCTTTCTCTACAATCTAATCAAAGAAGTGCCTTCCTTACAAGAGGATTTTAAATGGCCCGACATTGGCCTTAAACTGGTAAAGCAGTTGCCTATGTTGTTTTTTGGCGGAGAAAACGCTAAAGTTTTTATGCACTACGATATCGATTACTCCAATATCCTGCATTTTCATTTTCATGGCACTAAAAGATGTATGCTTTTTGCTCCCGACCAAACACCGTATTTATATAAAGTCCCACACGCCTTAATCTCACGGGAAGATATTGATTTTGACAATCCCGACTTTGATAAATGGCCGGCACTAAAAAAAGCAAAAGGCTTGGTTGCCGAACTAAAGCATGGCGAAATGCTCTACATGCCCGAAGGATATTGGCATTATATGAACTATGTTACTCCGGGTTTTTCGATGAGTTTGAGGGCTTTTCCAACCAGCATTACCAATTTATCTAAAGCCGCCTATAATGTTTTTATAATGCGTCACTTTGACACCGTTATGCGAAAATGGAAAGGCCAGCAATGGATTGAATATAAAAACCAAAAGGCCATAGAAAACACCAACAAATACCAATAAAAAAAGGCTGAATCAATCAGCCTTTTTTTTATTTCATTCCTTACTTATTAAAGTATAATTTTTCGGGTAACTACAGTTCCGTTAGCCAATTTGATTTTTACCAATAAAGCTTGTTGGCTTGCTGATATGTTAGAAGTAACAAACACATTGTTGGCAATGTTTTTAGCTTCCAGTAGTTGTCTGCCTAAAATATCGTAAACCGTTACCTCAGCCAAGTTCTCTATATAAGAGTTGATGGTCAATTCACCGTTACGGGTTGACACTACTACATTGTGATCGATAGCATCAAAATCATCGTTACCTAATGATTCATTGGTATAACGCACTACGAAACGATTATTAAAAGTTCCTTTCGGGCTATTGAAAACATAAGGAGCTTGTTTTAAATCATGAATGATATTCAGCAATTTATCTTCTAAATAAATAGGAGTGTCTTCAGCAAAAATACCGTCCGTTTTTTTGATGGCAATAGTATGATTTCCGGCTGTAGTAATATTGACTCCCATTGGCACCTTATCTTCTTTATCAAACGGAAGCGGACGCCCTTGTATGATAAAGGTTTCATCATTGATAAGCGAGTAGAAACTTACTGAACCGCGAGGCACAAATATAGCATCATAAAAATGATCTTTTTCCAGTGTTGAATTAGTAGAATAACCTAACAACGTAGTATCGGTTTCATTGGAAGTGTTGTTAAAAATATCCATCCAAATTCTGCTTTTCTCTTCAACAACGCCTAGATTATCTGTATTGTTATTGGCTGTTCTGTAGAAATCCGTATTGTCGTAAGGAGCATAAGGATTGGTAACCGAAGCAGCGTCACTTCGTAAACTGTTATTGAACGTTATGGTAGTATTTGAGCCAACAAAGCTTTCCAACATATTAACCATAAAGCCTTGTCCGGAAGCAATTTTTCCGGCAAAATCAGTATCTGAAGCTCCCAGTTTATTGTACTTGCAATAATCAGAAGTATAATAATTATAACTGAAGTTTTGATAGAACGGATTAGTAGTCGAAGTAGGGGCCTGACCGTGTTTCCAAATCCATACTGTTCCTTCAATGGCTGCAGTATTTAATTGTAAAAACTTCTCCGCATCAATAGCTGACGGATAAGGATTTCCAACTAAATTCCAGTTATCATCATACTTGGTAGTTGGTACTCCGGCGGCATTGGTAAAATCGGCCGTGATAGTTCCTTTGGTTATTGGGAAAGTAAACGACCCATTATTAGGCTTACCTGTAAAAGTAGTCAGTTGTTGCGCAGCAGCCGTTGGTCTGGCCGGTGAAGTATTTGGCACAGCAATCGCATAGCCTTTTCCTTTGGTCATAGCCGGATAACCTATTTCGGTTGAAGCCCAATTCCAATTTCCTTGAGTATCTGCATTAGCGTATGTTGTATTCCAAATCAAACGCATCCCGTTAGACAAGATGTTGGTTTGGTCAAAAGCATTGGTTGGCGATGACCAATACACATAGTCATTTTGATTAACATTGGCAATTCGTTTTACTTTGAAAGTAGTACTGTTATACGTTCCCACATTAGCATCGGTATCATCCACCTGAATAAACTGTCCATTATCTTCAATAGTAAATGTACCGCTGTGATCTAGTTTTTTGTAAGCTTTGATAAACCCATTAGAATCAATACTCACTGTTCGTCCTGTTTTTACGGTCAAATCGCCCGAAGCAATTAAATCATTGGATACAGCTGTATCAAAATTATTATCCAAAACCACGTTATAGAAAACCTCTGTTCCCTCGGCAGCTACACTACTGATAGTTTGTGGTAGTGTCCCAACAAATTGTACCGTTCCGTTTCCTTCCGAAAAGGCGGCATTGCTAACACTGTTATTCCAGTCACCATATAGTTTGATGATACCGTCATCGGCTGAAGTGCTGTCGTCCATATCAATGGCACCGGTAGAATTGATAAGAACATTACCATGAACTTCTAATATATTGCTGGTGCTACCTTCTAATTTAAGGTTATAATTTGAAACCGTAAGGTCTTTGGATTTGGCAAGATAATTGAAAGAACTGGCACTAGCTGCTGTAGCATCTATCACAACTCCTTGCATAGCACTCGTACCAACAACAACGTTAACGGTCTCATCCGGTACTTTGCGTGATTGCCAATTGGAACAGTCAAACCAATTGGTATTATTATCACCAATCCAAACACCATTTGAATACCCACCAATTGAAATTGATATTGAAGCACCATAAAAATTTGGCCCTGCATTATAGGCAGTATTGTCGGCATAGCCTGTCCAGTTTGAGGAGTTACTAATTCTTGAAACCCAGTCGCGCTGTGTTGCCACTGTCATAGGACCTGTATATTTATTTAAATCTGCTTGAGCAGTTGGCCAAGTTAAAAAACAATCAAAATTGGTTGGCTTATCTGAGTTTTGAGTTCCTCCGGCAGCTGAATTGCCACAAATAGGTGTCCAAACATTTCCTTTGGTATTAAATCCGTATAAGAAATTGCCCGAATAAGTTCCACCGTCCGAAGTAGCAGTCGAAGCATTTGTACCTCCAACCGTTCCACCACTCAAGAAAAATATTTGTTCTCCTGTATTGTTTAGATTAAATGTTCCTTGTGAAGCGGGTTGTGGTTTACTGCATACCCAATTAGACGGGTCAGGAGAAACAACAGAGGCTACACCCGAATTGTTTACGTTAACCGTAACAATAGTACCTTTGGTTAAGGTTGTATTAGCTCTTTCAATGCGTATCCAACCTTCTGATATACCCCATCCGTTTGGAGTACCACATTTCTGATAAGCATTATCCGTCATATCAATGCGAGTTCCCGGTGTAATATCAACAAATGCTACAAAACTAATTTCATCATCTCCACTGGCTAATGCTGTGTTAAAAGCTAAAATAGCTATATCTCCCGGTTGTAAAACGGTAACCACACCTATTTCAAAAGTAGTACTGGTCCCGGCTGTTACCCCCGAAGCTGTTGCCGTCAGTTGCAATCCGGTACCTGTAGCCGTATGAGTAATATTAGAAAAAGTAACCACCCCGGCCACTGCGGCCACCGGCGTTACTGCAGTCATCGTTCCTGAGCTGGCTAATGAAACTGTACCCGTAAAATCTTTATCTACATTACCACAAGCATCAGTAGCTTTAACCACTACGTTTGACATAGCAGTATTTACTCCGGTATTCGCAGGTTGTGTAGTGAAAGCTAATTTAGTAGCCGCCACATCTATTTTGAGTGTGCCTCCGGTAGCCGGTGCATTTTTAACAGCCGTGAAGGTAGTCATGTGAGAACCCGTGGCTAAAACAGTAGTGGTAACATTGCTTATTGAGAATCCAAAATATTCACCGTCTACAACTGACCCTAACGGACATTTTAATGACATTCTTAACGATAAGGTTTTGCTACCGCCATCAGCAGCAACAATATTTAATCCTGAAAATACTATGTTGGAAGCTGACACTACGCCATCAGCCACATAGGTAGTTCCGTCAAATAAAGCGATGGTTTTAATAGCGGCAGACCAATCGGTAGCGGTATTAGAAACTTGTGCTATAGTAAAACCGGTCAAAGTCGTTGGTAAAGTATCTGAATCAGTAGTAGCTCCTCCGTCACGCAATAAAAACTGCATGGCCTGCACACCGGTGCTTGAAGTTAATGGAGCAGCATCATTCATAGTACTCGAAATAGTAACTGCCGAAGAACCTGCTACATACAACAAATCAGAAGCACTGCTGTATAAAGGCGTTACGGTTAAGGTGGCTACAGTTGAAATGTCAAACCCGGCACAAGGCGCCAAAGCCGTTATGATGCATTTGTATTTATACCCATTCATGGTAAGCGGCACATTGGTCAAGGTTAAAGTAGCAGTTGTAGCCCCGGTATAAACGCCACCATTAACTACTGTAGCATCAAAATTACCATCTCCATCATAATCCACCTGCCATTGGTAAGTGGCCGAATTGGTGTTGGTTACACTAAAACTGGTGTTACTGGTTTCGGATATAGATGAATTAGACGGACTACTCGTAAGAGACGGGTTATTGCTTATGGTAATGGTTGATGAAGCATAAGTTGAAGACCAACAAGTTCCATTATAATTTCTCACATAATATGTTCCTGAAGTGCCTGTGGTGTAATTAGACGTAGCAATATTGCCCGGACCCATTGTGGTTCCTGTTGAACTCGTTTGCCAATAACATTGAGCCGCATCTGCTCCTCCATAAGTCAACGTAGACGAACCACAAGTTGATGAAAACAAGGTGATAGAACCAGCTACTGTGGCCGGACATGAACTAGCAACTCCGGTAAAAACTACGTTATCAATACTAAACGTTCCTCCCGAACCTTCAGCATCCCAACCATAAAAACGAAAGGTAGTTGCACTCGAAAGAGCATCATAACTTGCATCAAGAGTTATTGTACTTCCTGTATTTGCACCTGTATTGGAATCTTGCACTATTCTAAAAACATTGGTTGCAACCACAGACAATGCCGCATTTGCAGGTGAAATACTTGCTGGCAAATTGGCTCCATAAGTATCTACAGAAGAACGAACCGCATAATGTCTTATTCCTGTTCCAGATCTTTGCGAAGTAAATGTAATAGTATTAATATCTAGAGTATAACCGGCTGCTGGTGTGATGGTCACTTGATAATACTTTCCAGTGTTTATTGCTCCCGAAAAGGTAACATCGTTTCCATTAGTTGCACCTGTGTCCCAACCAGTAAATGAAAATCGTCCTGCAGCGGAAGAATTAGTTCCAACATTGGAAACAAAAGACCCAAAGGTAACTCCGGTTGCAGTAGGCACCGTTGACGGATCAGTAAGTCCAGAACCCGTTGTTACTGATGCAAAATCATATGTTCCTGTAAAAGCCTGCCCCCATGAAAGTCCACTCATTAAAAGCGCTATAAAAAGTATCTTTATTTTCATTGTACAATGAATTATTTATTTCGTTGATTTCCATGACAAAGCACCAAATTTTGGCGCACAAAAAAAGGTCAAGACACAATAGGTAGAAAAGGGGACAACAAAACTACACCTAAATTACTAAATTACAAGCGCTTCATGTTAAGAAGTTATTAATAAATCGGGGTGTTTTTTAACATTTTCGCCCCTGAGCACCAAAATAAGGTTTTTATTTACGTTTTTGGTCTTTTTGGCTTCGATTTTATTTTTATTTTTATAAGAATTACATTTCTTTTTTATACTGTAACCCTATAAATCCTAATTTAGTACATTTGTAACTGCAAGCACTACCCATAAAAATGCCCGAAAAACTATCCTTAGCCGAAGCCCTCAAAAAGTTAGAACAATACTGTGCCTATCAGGAACGCTGTCATCAGGAAGTAGCCCTGAAAATAAAACAGTTAGGTGTTCAAAAACCCTACGATGATGTAGTAATCGTGTCCCTCATTGAAAACAATTTTCTTAACGAAGAGCGCTTTGCCCGCAGCTTTGCCCGAGGGAAACACCGCATCAAGTGTTGGGGTAAAAACCGAATCGTAAACGAATTAAAGCAACGGCAAATTACTGCTCCCAATATCAAGCTGGCCCTTACCGAAATCACCGAAGAAGAATACATAGAAACCTTTGAAAAATTAGCCGAAAGAGCTTGGGACGGTATTTTGGAAAAAAACCAACTCAAAAAGCGCAAGAAGTTTTGTGACTACCTACTGCGCAAAGGCTGGGAAAGTGATTGGGTATACGAAAAAGTCAAAGCTTTAGAATCGGCTGCAGGTGCTATGTAAGCCTTCTTTTCTTGTTAGGCGCAAGCGTTTACCCTCTATAATTCAAGAACTTTTTCTAAAATTTGAAGCCTAAATTTCTATACACCATTTGAAGTCTGTTAGTAGAAAATAAGGTAACACAATTTATATTTTTAATAGCTTGAAGTCATTTGGTAAATTAAGCGATAAATATCACCTAAAAAAGAAGCTTAAGTCTCAACCTATAAGGGCTAGACACTGTTTTGTAACTACACCTCCTCACCTTGTAACTGCACCTCATCACCTTGTAACTGTACCTCCTCACTTTGTAACTATGCTTCCTTACTTTGTAACTGCATCTCCTCACCTTGTAACTACACCTCCTGAAGACGTAACTGTACCTCATCATCTTGTAACTACACCTACTGAAGATGTAATTGCTACTCCTCACTTTGTTATTGTACCTGCTACTCGTGTAACTTGACTTGCTACTCGTATAACTAGATTCAATACCGGAATGAAAAAGAAGCAGTAAGAAATAAAAATATCACACTGTCCCAACTATCGGGAGTCAAAGTGCCTAAAACTAAAAGCAAAATACAATAAGAAAGAAAATGTCACACTGAGCCTGTCGAAGTACCTCAAAGCAAACCCAAATACAATAAGAAAGAAAATATCACACTGTCCCACTATCGGGAGTCGAAGTGCCTAAAACTAAAACCGAAATACAATAAGAAAGAAAATGTCACACTGAGCCTGTCGAAGTGCCTCAAAGCAAACCCAAATACAATAAGAAAGAAAATATCACACTGTCCCAATAACTATCGGGAGTCGAAGTGCCTAAAACTAAAACCGAAATACAATAAGAAAGAAAATGTCACACTGAGCCTGTCGAAGTGCCGGTGAACGGTAACTACTATTTAGTCAGTAAAACACTCACTGCATTGCCCCCAAACCCTACGGCATTAATCAGGACTTTTTTGATGTCTTTTCTTGGCAATTGAGTTTCGCCAAAAGGCACGCCAATAAAGGTATTGTGCTGCATCATCAAAAGCGCCAACTCCATACTAAGGATTCCGGAAGCGCCGAAAGTGTGTCCGATTTTCCATTTGTTGGTGGTAAGCATAGGAAGTGGTTGACCAAAGACTTTTTGTATGGCTTTATATTCCGAAGTATCGCCTTTTACCGTTCCCGGTGCGTGCATCACAATGGCATCAACCGTTTCTAACGGTGTATCTTTCAAGGCCATCTGCATTGATTTTTGAAAACATTGTGCTTCTTCCGAAATAGAAATATTGTGCTCTAATTCATCCGTAGCAAAACCAATTCCGCTGATGTAGCCTAGGGCATTTTGCTTTTCGCCCAATTCTAAACAAGCCATTGCTGCCCCTTCGCCCAGCACCATTGAATTTTTGGTTTTAGTCAAATCAAAAGCGCGACAAGGATAAGCCTGATTTTCTTTGGCGTATATTTTTAAAGCATTCATTTGGGCCAAAGTAAAAGGTGTCAAAGGGGCTTCACTCCCACCCACCAAAAACTTACTCGCCATACCCGATTGCAGCCAAGCCGCCGCATTCAAAACAGCATGCAACGCCGTTGAACACGTAATCGAATGGGATATTTCGGGTCCTTGAGACTTTAAATCGTGTGCCACCCATGAAGATATATTGCCCAAAGTAGTAGTGGGCGAAGACAAGGTGGCCGTTTTTCCGGTTTCAATAAATTCAAGGTGATGCTTTTCAAACAACCGGGTAGCGCCTCGCGAGGAGCCAATATTAATTCCGAAATCATCGCCCCGTTGCCAACCTGCATCAGCTATAGCTTTGCGCGAAGTAAGGATAGCCATCAAGACCGTTTCGTCTAAGGCTTTGTATTTGCTGTCTTCATTTCGCAACGCTTGAATCTCAGTTCTAATACGCTCCGGTAGGGTTGCCACCAATTGCTCTTTCCCATCAAATGCTTTAGCAGCTATCAAGGTTTTGGGCGAAAGGTATTCGTTCCAAATTTCATCGGGAGTATGTCCCAATGGCGAAAGAGAAGCGAGAGAAGTTATGGCAATTTTGGTTTTCAAAGCAGACTGTTCTTATGATGCAAAATTAAACCATATCAATGGCTTTTTCGACAATCGCATAGACTTTTTCTAATTGCTTATCGGTCATTACATAAGGCGGCAAAATATAAACAATATTCCCAACCGGACGCAGGATTACGCCTTGCTCAATAAAGAAGTTGTAGAGTTTATTTCGCATCGAGCCATAGTAACTTTCATTGGTTTCGGTCTTAATTTCTAAGGCAAAAATAACGCCCAAAACGCGAGTAGTTTTTACTTTAGGATGCGTTTTAATTTTGGTTGCAAAGGCCAAATGTTGGTTGTGTATTCGAGCGATATTGTTTTGCATTTCAGCCGTTTCCAAAAGTGCTATACTGGCCAAAGCTGCCGCACAACCCGTTGGATTGGCTGTAAAAGTATGACCGTGAAACAAGGCTTTGTTGACATCATCATTATAAAATCCGTCAAAAAGTTCCTGAGTAAAAGTGGTAATCGCCATCGGAATGGTACCGCCGGTCAGCGCTTTTGACAAGCACATCATATCCGGTTTAGTAACTAAATAATCGGTAGCAAACGTCTTTCCTGTTTTCCCGAAGCCTGTCATCACTTCATCGGCTATGGTAAACACCTGATGTTTTTGGCAAAGCGAAATCATTTCGTCTAACACCTTAGCGTCATACATCACCATCCCCGCAGCACCTTGTACCAAAGGCTCAAAAATAAAAGCCGCAAAGTCTTGAGTAGCAATCAAATCCTGTAAAACCTGCAAACTACGGGCTTCATTCCCCACAGTAGGCACCGGAATACGCACAACTTCTAACAATGACCCTTTGAAAGCTTCGGTAAAAAAAGATATGCCACTGGCAGCCATAGCTCCAAAAGTATCACCGTGAAAAGCGTCTTCAAAAGCGATAACCTTGGTGCGTTTTTCCCCTTTGTTGTAAAAATATTGTAAGGCGCCTTTCAGTGCAATTTCAACCGCAGTCGAACCGTTATCGGAGTAAAATAATTTCTTTTGGTTGTTGGGCAAAATAGTCATCAGCTTTTCTGACAACTGCACCGCTTTATCGTGGGTAAAGCCGCCAAAAAGCACGTGCTCTAAAGTCGTTAACTGAGCATAAATCGCCTCGGCAATCACTTTGTTGGAATGCCCGTAGGGGTTGACCCACCACGAGGCAATGGCATCAATATATTCTTTACCGGTTTCATCCCAAAGCAAAGCCCCTTCGCCTTTCACAATGGCCGGAAGCAGTCCGATAGTTTTGTGTTGTGTATAGGGATGCCAGTTGTATTGTTGGTCTCTTTCAGATAGATTCATACTTATAATTTTAAGAGATTGTCTCTGAATTTATCAGCGTAATAGGCAATCACATTGGCGTCAAAATAAGGTTCGTTATCAATTCGGCCAATGCAGTTGATACCGGTTTTGTTAAGTATAATGGTTTCGGTAGCTTGGTTTTCGTCACCCGAAAAAATGATGCCGGCTACTTTTATTTTTCGGTTTTGCAGGGCTTCAATAGCCAGCAACGTATGGTTGATACTGCCTAAATAATGTCGGGAAACCACAACAACCTTATAGTCTTTTTGGATTAAATCGATAACACAATCGTTATCATTGAGCGGCACCAATACGCCACCGGCTCCTTCAATGACTAAATGATTGTCGGTCTTGGGTTCGGCTATTTTTTTTAAATCAATACTAATACCGTCTATCTCCGCTGCCAAATGAGGACTTGCGGGAGTATTCAAAGCATAGGCGTTGGGGTGAAAAACCGACTTCGTATTAGCTATATACTTTTTAACTTTATGGCTGTCGGAATGGTCCAAATCGCCGGCTTGTATGGGTTTCCAGTAATCGGCTTCTAAGGCTTGGGTAACAATGGCTGAGGCGACTGTTTTGCCAACATCGGTGCCTATGCCTGTGATGAATAGTTTCATGATATTAATTTAACCGTTAAGTTCGTAAAGCAGGAACACAGACGACATGGATTAGACTGATTTTCACTGATTATTTTAATTTTTTGCGGTCATTGGTGTAAATAAATCTTTTGAATTCAGGTGTTTCGCCAAAATTTAATAACAATCCAACTTCTATATCTGTTGCTTTCAAGTAATTGATGAGTTGTGCTTTGTGCGCATCCATTAAACATTCACAAGCTTTGAGTTCTAAAATTATGCTGTTCTCTATTAGTAAATCTGCATAATATTCCCCAACCACTATTTCTTTATAACAAACCTTGATTTGCTTTTGCGCTTCAACCTCATATCCTTGATTCTTCAACTCCAAATACATCGCATTTTGATACACTTTTTCAAGAAAACCATACCCTAAATTATTATACACCTCATAATAACTTTTCAATATTGAATCACTTAGTTTTTTATGTAAAAAATTTGTCATCTTAAATTGGTGTAAATCCGTCAAATCTGCCTCATCTGTGTTCCAAAAACAAAAGTACTCAACAATTCTAAGACCTCACTAATTTCTTTTTCGGAATTGTAACTGTGTAAGCAAAAGCGGAGGCATTCTTGTCCTTCGGGCACTGTGGGGGATAAGATAGGTTTGACGTCAAAAGTTAGTTTAGTCTGAACACGAATGACACTGATTGGACTGATTTTCACAGATTATTTAAATCTTTGCGGTCATTGGTGTAAATCCGTCAAATCTGCCTCATCTGTGTTCCAAAAACAAAAGTACTCAACAATTCTAAGACCTCACTAATTTCTTTTTCGGAATTGTAACTGTGTAAACAAAAGCGGAGGCGTTCTTGTCCTTCGGGCACTGTGGGGATAAGATAGGTTTGACGTCAAACCCTTTATGTTGGAGTTGAGCGGCGATGCTTTTTACTTTATCATTTCCGGGAATGATAGCACATTGTATGGCCGATTTGCTGTAAACAAACAACGGTTTTAATCCCAATCGCAACTTTTCCTGATTGAAGAAAACGATGTTATCTTTTAACGATTGAAGGGTTTCTACCTCATTGCCCAAATGCTTGTAAGCGGTAAAAATTGTTGCTACAGCATGAGGTGATAAGCCGGTGGTGTATATAAAACTTCGGGCGAAGTTGATTAAATAATTTTTTAATTCCTTACTTCCTATAATGGCGGCCCCGTGACAACCTAAACCTTTGCCGAAAGTCATGATGCGAGCAAAAACTTGGTCTTGCAACCCTAAACTTTGCACTAATCCTTCACCTTGCGCTCCGAAAACACCCAGTGCATGTGCTTCATCGATCACTAAGTAAACGTTATATTTTTGGGTTAATTGAACGAGTTGTTCCAAGTTGGGGCAATCGCCGTCCATTGAAAAAACACTCTCGGTAACAATATAAACTTCAACAAACTCGGCTTGACATCGTTGTAACAAGCGTTCCAAATCTTCCAAATCATTGTGTCCAAATTTATAGGCTTTAGCATTGCTCATTTGAATACCGTCACGAATGGAAGCGTGGCAAAGTTCGTCATACAAAATCACATCCTTCCGTTGCGGCACAGAGCTAAAGAAACCTACATTAGCATCGTAGCCGGAGTTGAAAATCAGGGCTTCTTCGCTTTGATGAAATGTTGCAATAAACGATTCAGCTTTGCTATACAATTCATGGTTTCCTGAAATCAAACGGGAACCGGTGGCGCCGTTTATCTTTATATTTTGATCTAAAAGGTACTGATGCGTCGCCTCGAAAATTGATGTGTTATGGGCAAACCCAATGTAATCATTCGAAGCAAAATCGATCCAAGTATTGGCAAGCGGTAACTTACGCAAAGCGTTATTGGCTTCGCGTTGATGGAGTTTTTCCTGAAGTGTTTTTGGGAGTTTCATCACTACAAATATAAGGAACGATTTAGGATTCGTTCTTAAAATAATTATTGTTTTTTATTTATTTATTATTGTTTATCAATAATTTTTTATATTTGCTGAAACTAAAACGCTAATAACCATGAGAAAATTACAAATTTTAAAAACTATTGTTGACTATGTTTGGGTGCTATCTCTTATCTGTTATCCCTTAGCCATACTGTTTGCCGGCATGATCGTAATTGACAAAGACACGTTTGATGTACCGGTAACTTTGATTGGCGATACAGTTGACCTTACCCAGCCGATGGGCAAAGCCGTATTGGTAATTGACCTGATTAACTTTGGAGTATTGCTGGTAGCTTTGTATTATTTCCGAAAGCTATTGACCGACTTCTCGAAGCGATTAATTTTTGAGGAGCAAACCATACTGTTGTTGAGTAAAATAGGCACCTATATCATTGGTGGTTCTGCACTTTATTTGTTGGCCGACTTACTGACCAAAAAAATGCATAACAAAGTAGGAATTGAAATTGGTTTTGGTCCATTTTTATACTTATTGGCTTTGGGATTGTTTTTCAAAGTACTCTCGGAAGTATTTACCATTGCTAAAAACATGAAAGAAGAAAACGAATTAACGATATAAATCATGCCTATCATTTTAAATTTGGATGTGATGTTGGCCAAGCGCAAAATGCGGTCTAATGAGCTGGCGGAAAGGATTGGCATTACCACAGCAAATCTTTCTATCCTGAAAACCGGAAAGGCTAAAGCGGTGCGCTTCTCAACTCTGGAGGCCATTTGCGAGATACTGGAATGTCAGCCCGGAGATATTTTAGAATATGTAAACGAAACTAAATAAAAACACTTATGAAAAAAGAACTCACCATTATGGTACTTGGAATGGTACTGGTTATTATTGGAGCCCTATTGAAAATTTATCATTCTGAATTTGCTAACTATGTCTTGATTGTTGGTCTTGCGGCAGAAGCTTATGCGTTGGGCTCGTTAGTCATAAAAGCACTTAAAAAAGTGAAATAAAACTAGCCCATTTGAAATTAAAAGGAGGACAGCCAGTGGCTGTCAGGTACTTTTGTTTTAGCAAAATCTATACAAATAAAAAAGCCCAACATAACTGTCAGGCTTTCTCTTTTATTTTGAATCGTATTAGTCGGCTAACACAATTACTCTATTGTCTTTCATTTCAATAGTTCCTGATTGGATGTCCAAAGTGTAGTTTTGGTCGTTTATTTTGGTAAACTTCTCTGCCACTTCTTTATCAAATTTAAAACTGTTGGCCGCTATTTTCACGGTACCTTGTTTTAAGATAGAAACTATAGGTGCGTGGTTGTTCAAAATTTGGAACGAACCGTCTACACCCGGTAAAGAAACCGAAGTAACTTCGCCTTTGAATAATGTAGCTTCCGGTGATACTATTTCTAAAATCATAATTTTTTGAGTTATGAATTATGAATTATGAGTTATGAATTAGAGTAAAAACTCATGACTCATAACTCATAACTTATAACTATATTAAGCTTCAGCTAACATTTTTTGACCAGCCTCGATAGCATCTTCAATAGTTCCTTTAAGGTTGAAGGCTGCTTCAGGTAAGTGGTCTAATTCTCCATCAATAATCATGTTGAATCCTTTGATGGTGTCTTTGATATCAACCAAAACTCCAGGAATACCGGTAAATTGCTCCGCTACGTGGAATGGTTGAGACAAGAAACGTTGAACACGACGCGCTCTTGATACGGCTAATTTATCTTCTTCAGACAACTCTTCCATACCTAAGATGGCGATGATGTCTTGTAATTGTTTGTATTTTTGAAGAATCTCTTTTACTCTTTGAGCACAATCATAATGCTCGTTACCTAAGATAAGTGGAGTCAAGATTCTTGAAGTAGAATCCAATGGATCTACTGCAGGATAAATACCTAACTCAGCAATTTTACGAGACAATACCGTTGTAGCATCCAAGTGGGCAAAGGTAGTTGCCGGTGCCGGGTCGGTTAAGTCATCCGCAGGTACGTATACCGCTTGTACTGAAGTAATAGATCCTTTTTTAGTAGAAGTAATACGCTCTTGCATTGCCCCCATCTCTGTTGCCAAAGTTGGTTGGTATCCTACCGCAGAAGGCATACGTCCTAATAACGCCGATACCTCAGAACCCGCTTGTGTAAAACGGAAGATGTTATCAACGAAGAACAATACGTCTTTTCCTTGGTCAGAACCGGCTCCGTCACGGAAATATTCCGCAATAGATAAACCTGATAAAGCAACACGTGCTCTAGCTCCAGGTGGCTCATTCATTTGTCCGAATACGAAAGTAGCTTTTGACTCTCTCATTCCCGGTTTGTCTACTTTGGATAAATCCCATCCTCCATTTTCCATAGAGTGCATGAAATCTTCACCATATTTGATAATGCCTGACTCTAACATCTCACGAAGCAAGTCATTTCCTTCACGAGTTCTTTCTCCTACTCCAGCGAATACAGAAAGACCACCGTGACCTTTGGCAATATTGTTAATCAACTCTTGAATCAATACTGTTTTACCTACTCCGGCACCACCGAACAATCCAATTTTACCTCCTTTTGCGTAAGGCTCAATCAAATCGATTACTTTAATCCCTGTAAATAAAACTTCCGTTGATGTTGATAAATCTTCGAATTTAGGTGCTTGTTTGTGGATTGGCATCCCGTTAGCGCCTTCTTTTGGTAAATCTCCCAAACCATCAATAGCATCTCCTACTACATTAAATAATCTACCGTAGACATCCGCACCGATTGGCATTTGAATTGGAGCACCGGTAGCTGTTACAGCTGTACCTCTGCTCAAACCGTCAGTTGCTTCCATAGAGATGGTACGAACGGTATTCTCTCCAATGTGAGATTGTACTTCAAGTATTAATTTTGAACCATTTGCATTAACGATTTCTAACGAATCATAAATTTTTGGCAATTCAACGTCTTTATTATCAAAGACTACGTCTACTACGGGACCAATGATTTGCGAAACTTTTCCTATTGCTTTTGACATTGTTTATGTATTTATTAAATAGCTATTTAGGTTTGAAAAAAGCACCTCTTTTTTCCGAGTGCAAAGGTAAATTTTCTATTTTAAAAATCAATACTTAAACAAAGTTTTTTTGTTTATTTTTTGATTAATTAGTTGTTGAAATCATTTTACAAATGATAATAAACAAAAAACCACCTATTTTCACAGATGGTTTTAAATATAATGTATTTTGAATCCTTAAAAATTAGCCGGGTCCTGAGGGAAAAGCACTCTGTAATTCCCTAAGTTAACTCCTTTGAAATTGGAACCAAACTTTTCATTAATAGCCTCCAAAAACTTGTTAGCAATCAAGGCATAACCTTTCGGACTTGGGTGAATACCATCTAAAGAGAACGTATTCCCGGTCACATAAGTGGCCGTCATAGTGTATCCGTTACTTACAATGCCGCCTATTGTTAAATCATGCATAATTGATTCAGCATCAACCAAAGCGATGGTCTCCGTATTTGCCGCTGCCGCTGCCTCAATTGTAGCATTATAAGCTGCGGTAGCTGTTTCTATTTCTGTTACTTCTGTAGGCATTAAAACATAACGATCCGGTAACGGGAAGGTAACGCCCAACTGACTTAACAAAGGACTAGGAGTTCCAGTACCGTCAAGAGCCACTGAAGGAACCTGTCCGATTCTGGTAGCTGCGCTCAAACAAATTAAATCTGTTGGTAAAGTTTGTCTTGCTTTTCCGAAAATCTGCCCCAAAGCAGTTGCCGTTGGAACATCAAGTCCACCACCTATCAACACGGCAGTTAATGAACTTGATAAATTAGTTAAATTTTCATCAACCATTAACATAGGATTGTTGCCAGTAGTAGAAAGTAGATTAATTCTATCTCCCTGACCTAAAAACGCAAGCGCATTATGCAACGGCCCATATAGTTGAGCATTTAAAGCATTCACTTGGTTTACATTGTTAACCGTTAAATTGGCCTGAGTCAATTGATTGTATTGTACCACATGAAAATAAGGCAAAGTGGTTACAGAAGGCAAATTGGCAATTACTCCTTTTCTTCCACCGGCAACTAATTGTGAAATTAACAGGTTATAGGATTGATCAAAAATGTTAGTCGGAGTCAATATATTTAAACTCGCATCACCTCCTGCAGTAGCATAGCCCAATTCATCGTTACCACCTATCCATAAAGAAAAGAAAGTAGGCGATTGTGCTAAGGCGTCTCCTAAAACTGTTGCTGTAGAAGATGAAGCTATTCTGCCAAAATAAGGGTTTGCGGCAGCATAGCCATCAAATAAAAGGTGAAAACTCTTGGCTCCCGGAATACCCATATTGTTGAACGAACCGGTTAAGTGGGTGCTGATATCGGTGCCTGAAATTCCCGAAACCGGGTTTGGCAAACTGGTTACTGTATTAAAGAAAAGACGAGGTCCAAATCCCGGAACCTGAACGCCTCCTGAAGAAAACCCACCAATATTGTCAGCCATAAACGGAGTAGTAAATTCACCTCCGCCCACTAAAGCAAATTGAGAAGCTAAAATATTAGGGTAAGCATTTTGCTGACCGGCAGCAAACAAAGCACCGTCACTATAGCCTGCAGCAAAGGAATCACCTATAGCTACATACTTAGAAAAGTCAGCCGAACCTGCCGTTAACGGAGTTCCATCGGTTGAATTAGGATCAGACACAGCATCATCGCTGCTGTCACACGCTACAAAGGTTAGTGAAACCAATAATAGCCATTTGAAATTTTTTATCATAACTTTAAATATTGTAGTGTTATTGGTTGTTTTTTATGGGTTGATAGTCAAAGAAGCAAAATATTGTTGCCCAATCATACCGGTTCCTAAAACCTGTTGGTATTCGTGGCTTCCAATATTTGAGGCTCCTATTTTAAGTACTGATTTTAGTTTTGGAATGCCGTAGTTAATTTGAGCATCAATTACAGTAGCCGCATCAATAGTACCATCTACAAAAGTAGACTGCCATAAGTATTCGCTATTCCATCTTCCGCTAACATTGAAACCGAAATTTTTGAATAAATTATCATTGCCTATTCCTAATTTCACTTTGTGTTTTGGTGTATTAAATCCGGCTTCAAAACTTGGGTCTTTTGCCTGATCAAAATCAAACTGAGCATAATTATAATTAGCTGATACTTCAAAGTTTCTTGGCAATTTTTTCACGACTCCTACACCAAATCCTAACGAATGAATTTCGATATCCGTATTAGTGTACAACTGATAGTTTCTGGTATTTCCGTTGGCAAGAGCATGCAATGTTTGTGTTCCTAAATCAGTTAGAGGATTTCCTAATGCATCCGGAGCGTCTACTGCTTTACCATAATATGGCGCTACAACTGTAGTATTCCCTAAAAAATCATTGTAGATATTAAAGTACCCATTGATATCAAAAGAGAATCCTTTGAACTGTCCTCTGTAGCCTAAATCGAAGGCTTTAACAGTTTCCGGTTTTACATATCCTGCAGTTGATTTTTTTAACAATTTAGCTGCATTAACAGGGTCTGTGCTGGCTAAGGCCGCAAAAGCTCTAGCTGACTCTGAAGTATACGAATTATTATAGGCATTATCTCCATTCATAATGGCATTTGGTCCGCCTGCAAAAAGCTGACCTGCTGCAGTATTTACCGGAAATGTTTCTGTAAAACGAGTTAAGTTATCAGGAGCTGAACCCACTAAAGCAGCACTTCCTACATTAAATCCAATGTATTGGTCTTGAGTGGTTGGGTTTCTGAAACCGGTTTGGAAAGAACCTCTGAAAGTATGATTTTTTTGTTCTCCAGCAGAATATACTGCGGAAATTCTAGGCGAATAGTTGCCGTCAAAGTTTTTCGATTTATCATAACGAATCGAACCGGTTAATTTCAAGCGGTCTTCCATTATTTTCTTTTGTACTTGTGTATAAACACCATACTCATCATAATGAATTGGACCTGAAGCATCCGTATAGATTCTTCCGTGAGAATCTAATTGGTATTCTCTGTAGGAACCTCCTACTTGAATTTCGGCTATCTTAATAAGGTCTTTGAAATTGTAGTTAGCATCTGAATGATAGATTTTTGAATTGTCCACCAATTTTGATCCTGTTATTACATCCTCACCGGCAATAACATTGGCAAAAGCGGCTTTAAATTCAGGTGTCCCCGGAAGGAATCTGCCGGTATCAGCAACTCCTCTTGCAGCAGCATGAGCTTGTTCCGGAGTGGCACCGGCTAACGTAGATTGAATGTAGGCTCCTGTATATTGACCGAACCAAGTTTTATTATCTTTCCAAGCATTGTTTACATTAAGTCCGGTAAACAACATGTCGTATGATTTTCCTCCGTCTTCAGTAGTCATATAACCTCTTAAGAAAAAGTTTTTACCTTTAAATTCCAATTTGTGTTGTTGCATGAAAAATCCGTTTAAGTAGTAACGGTTAGCTCCGGTATAAACAGAGTTTCCAAATCCAAACTTAGATTGCCAAATCACTTCGAAATTTTCATTGCCAAAAGGTCTTAGGTGTAATGAGAAATCAATTTTAGCATTTCTAATTTTATTATCCGTTAAATCAACTTCATTATATCCTGTTCTGCTCACATTAACACTTGGTAGTAAATTTACGGCTGATGCAGGAATAAGCCCCATAGAAGCTAATGTCTGCCCAACTCCTTTTAGATTAGTTGAAGCCTCATCTCCATAAACATTTATCCCGTTGTAGTTGTAATAACTTCTGTCTAAACCAACATTGTTTACTAAATCTTTATCTCTGTAATCGGTTGCGTACCAATCTGTCCCTTTGAGAAAAGTGAAATTAGCTTTAGCGGCAAAGTAATTATCAAATTTGTGCGACACGCGTATACCATAATCTACATAATCGTTGACACCGGCAGCTTTTTGACTGGTTTGTCCATATTTTACATAGGCAGAAATCCCTTCACTGTTGAATGGGTTTTTACTATTCATGAATAAAATTCCATTAAAGGCATTGGCTCCGTATAGTGCTGATGATGCTCCCGGAAGTAACTCCACATTGGCCACATCTAATTCTGACACACCTATTAAATTCCCCAAAACGAAATTCAACAATGGAGAGGAATTATCCATTCCGTCTACCAATTGCATGAAACGGGTATTAGATACTGTAGCAAATCCTCTGGTATTGATGGATTTGAATGACATACTACTAGTATTCATTTGTACTTCTTTCAGATTTTCCAATCCGTCATAAAAAGTGGGCGAAGCGGTTTTCTTGATGTCTTTTATTCCAAATCGTTCAATGGTTACCGGTGACTCTTTTATTCGTTCCGGTGTTCTGGAAGCAGAAACTACTATTTCTTCCAGTTTGGTTTCTTCGTCAGCTAAGGCAACGGTCACTTTTTGATTGTTGGATGTGATACTGGTTTTTGTTGTCTCATAACCCACGCTGGAAACCTCTAGCGTAAAAGGTGGTTTTTTGGAAGTTGACAAACTGAAATTTCCATCACTGTCGGTAATTGTTCCGGCACTTTCTCCTGCAATTTTGACATTGGCTCCCGGAACTGGTTGGTTTTTACTGTCTTTTACCGAACCGGATACTGAAGTTTGCGCAAAACTTATGCTGCAAAAAAACAATGAAACGATAAATAAATAAATTTTCATTTGGTTATAAATTTTGTTGGTTTATGGAACCAATGTACAAATATTTTTTATTGATTCTCAGAAAACCAATCTTATTTTTGACGATTATACAATAACCAAACCTTCTTTTAACAAAGCCATAGTGAGCTTTTTTTAAGTTATTATTAACGTTTTAATACTATTGCTAAAAAAAATACTATGCGCACATACAAAAACGTTATTTCCGTTGAATAAATCACAAAAATACAACCATAAAAAAAGCGAGAATGAATCTCGCTTTATCTATATTTAATTTGGTAAGTTATTTATTCTACTGTAACCGATTTGGCCAAATTTCTGGGTTGGTCAACATTACATTCTCTCATAACCGCAATGTGATAAGATAACAATTGTAGCGGAATAGTTGTAATCAATGGTGACAAGGCATCTGAAGTTTCAGGGATTTCAATTACGTGGTCAGCCAGTTCTTTTACTTGAACATCGCCTTTGGTTACCACAGCAATAATCTTTCCGCTTCTTGATTTAATTTCCTGAATGTTACTCACCACTTTGTCATAATGCCCTTGTTTTGGAGCAATGACTACCACCGGCATTTGCTCATCAATTAAAGCAATCGGGCCATGTTTCATCTCGGCGGCAGGGTAACCCTCAGCATGGATGTATGATATCTCTTTTAATTTCAAAGCACCTTCTAAAGCTACCGGGAAATTATAGCCTCTGCCCAAGTAAAGACAGTTAGGCGCATCTTTAAATTTAGCGGCAATTTCTTTAGCCTTATCGTTACATTCCAATGCTTCACGAACTTTTTCAGGAATGACTTCCAACTCTTGTAAATACCTGTGGAAATCAGAATTAGAAAGGGTTCCTTTAGCTTTTGCCAAACGCAAGGCGATCATGGTTAATACCGTAATTTGTGTGGTAAATGCTTTGGTAGAAGCCACTCCAATTTCTGGTCCGGCATGAGTGTAGGCCCCGGCATGAGTTTCTCTTGAAATAGAAGAACCCACCACATTACAAACTCCGAATACGAAAGCGCCTTTTTCTTTAGCTAATTTAATAGCCGCCAAAGTATCAGCCGTTTCTCCGGATTGCGAGATAGCAATAACTACATCAGTTGGATTTATAATTGGATTTCTGTATCGGAATTCAGAAGCATATTCCACTTCAACCGGGATTCGGGTAAATTCTTCCATGATGTACTCTGCAACTAATCCGGCGTGCCATGAGGTTCCGCAGGCTACGATCAATATGCGTTGGGCATGAAGAAATTTTTCGAGATTATCTTCTACACCGGCCATTTGAATGATGCCACTGTTGGCGTGAAGTCTTCCTCTGTAAGTATCTTTGATAACATTAGGCTGCTCATAAATTTCTTTAAGCATGAAATGATCATAGCCTCCTTTTTCAATTTGCTCCAAATTCATTTGAAGTTCCTGAATATATGGATCTACCAAAGAGTCATCTTTGATTTTTCTGATTTTTAACGGCTTGTGCAATCTTACGATGGCCATTTCTTCATCTTCTAAATAAATAGCATTAGAAGTATATTCGATAAAAGGCGAAGCATCAGAAGCAATGAAAAATTCTCCTTCACCAACACCAATTGCTAACGGACTGCCTAGACGAGCTACTACAATTTCATCCGGGTTTTCTTTGTCGAAAACACAAATGGCGTAAGCACCTACTACTTGGTTTAATGCCACCTGAACGGCTTTCCCTAATTTAAGTTTTTCTTTTTTCTTAACTTCTTCAATAAGGTTAATCAATACTTCGGTATCAGTATCCGATGAAAAAGTATAACCTCTGTTGATCAATTCTTTCTTCAACGGCTCATAATTTTCGATGATTCCGTTGTGAATAATTACTAAGTTTCCTGAATTAGAAACATGAGGATGCGAGTTAATATCATTCGGAACACCGTGGGTAGCCCAGCGGGTATGTCCAATTCCAATAGTAGCCTTAGAGTCGGCAATATCTGAAGATTTTGCTTCAAGATCAGATACTTTTCCTTTGGTTTTGGCTATTTGAAGTTGGTTGCCATCACATAACATGATACCGGCACTGTCATAACCTCTGTATTCTAATCTTTTTAGTCCTTTTATGATGATTGGGTACGCTTCTCTGTAGCCAATATATCCAACAATTCCACACATAATGTTACTTAATTAGTTAGTACCAGTTTTTGGTTTTGTATAAATGATTTCTAATTTTAATCTTTTGCCATAATTAATATCTCCTTCCGGAATATTTGTCCCGTAAAGGATAGTTCCCAATGGATTCATAACCGACATGCTAGGGATGTTTTTATATTAGTGCCGTCAACAATCGGTGGTTTTCTTTTGGTAAAACCAAAACTATTAATATTTTCTGTAACCACTAATCCCAATTTGACATTGGTCGAATCTTTGGTTATCAGATTTCTGACATGACTCGTAATTCGCAACTTGTATTTGCTGCCTTTGTTTATGGTGCCGTCAGCATTTTTTTGGACTAATTTTTTACCGTTTTGATCAAGCAGTATCCCTCCATAAATATACTTGCTAAGTTTAGAATAAGTACTGTTAGTAGTATAATCATTAGTATAATCCACCAGCATTTTATTGTTATTCAAATCGTATAAAAAAATACGGTTGGGCTCAAAAGCATTTTGCATGGACTGAGTGTCAACATTAAAAGTTAAGTTAGCTTCGTTGATTAGCCAATCGTTAGCTCTAATATTATCAATCTCATCTGAAACGCCATTCGGCCCGGTAAATACATACTTTGGATTGGTATCGCTAATGGCTAAATTCGGATTGTAGTCCGGATTAATCAAATACTTCTGATTGCTGGCACTAACCGCAAGATTTGGATTGTAATTAGGATTAAGCGCTAAGCCTTTCAAGTCGGTAGTGCTAAAAATATCAATAACCGCCATAGACCCTTGGCCACCTTTTAAATATAGCTTTTCTGCCCCAAGCGGATTAGTGTTATTTGCCGGATTAATGCCTGAAGCATAGGCCGGATTCAGATTTGAATTTTCCTGTAAACTGACTGCGTTGCCTTTTAAATTCAAAACATATGTTTTAGCAACACGTTCTACTTTATATTCATTTACATCGGTTGTTGCCGGATTGTCTACTGTAATTTTATCTTCTTTGTAATACAATGTAATTTCTCCGGAGCCAAAATTCATCATCGCCATATTGCCTTCGTTGCCGGTACTAACCACCTGAAAATATAATCCTCTGAAATAATTTTTAAAGGTGGATTGACTGGAAAGATTAGCAGTTGGCGTGGAAATTATTTTATCCAAAAAGAACTGATTGTCTAAATGCAATCGCATTGATGGTGCTGATCTGGTATAAACAGGTTCGTTATTTTCGTCCAACGTTTTGGTCTTATGTTCCTTTGGATTGAAAAAGAATTCAGAGTTTTCAACCGTGTTTGCAGCGTTATTCAATACTCCTGAAGCGAAATCAATATTGTTTCCAATAACATTATCGTCGGTGTAAAACAATTGATCTTCGGTAAATCCCTGATCCGGATCTAAATCTCTTAAATAGTAATTCGACCGGTAAATATTCAACTTAAATTTCGACTCTGCTTTACCATAAATAGAATCCAACACATACGGTTTTACACCATCTGTTATAACTGCATTTGTAGGTACGTGACTAAAATAAGGAATATTTAAAACAACACTATCCATGCTTGGGAGCGCCACAAACTTTGTTGGGTCGGTATTGTTGAAAGTCGGAGAAGTGGTAGACAACGTAAGTTGCGTAACAAAGTCTGCTTTGGTAGTACCAAAAGCCGGATTTTCATAAATTCCGAGCGGATTGGTATTCAAACCGCTTGAGGCTACCGGCCCCAAATCCTGATTATGTGCTTTTATAGCTGGGTAACCATACTCAAAAACAAAGTGATCATCTCCCACAATATCAGTTCCCAATTCGTCATAATCTTTATCGCACGATGCAAAAAGAACAGTGATAAATCCCATGATTAAAATTGGGCGTAAAAATAAATTCTTATACATATGTAAATACAATTTTTTTAAGGAA
This sequence comes from Flavobacterium phycosphaerae, assembly GCF_010119235.1. NCBI lineage: Bacteria > Pseudomonadati > Bacteroidota > Flavobacteriia > Flavobacteriales > Flavobacteriaceae > Flavobacterium > Flavobacterium phycosphaerae. The sequence continues at coordinate 814,899 of NZ_JAAATZ010000001.1, forward strand.
GCATATTTTTGTAAAACCCGGTGTAGGCTTCGGCAAATTTTTCTTTCGAGGCGAAAGGTAAAAAAGGTTTTCCTGAAGATTCTATATATTTTGTTAAACTTGGAGACACATTTTCGGAAGCGATAATCACCCCATCCGAATGGTTTACAGAAGCCAATATCAGGTTTTCATAGTTTGGAACTTCCAACTCTTTTATAGCGTCATGCGGAATATTATCAAACTTAATTTTATTAATCATTTCCGAATCCAAAGTGCCATCAAATGACTGTCCGTAAATAGAGGTTACAATTTTAGTGTCTGAAAACAATGCCTCATCTTTGTAGTAATGTTTCATGTAGATAGGCAATAAACTGGCCATCCAACCGTGAACGTGTATAATATCGGGAACCCAATTTAATTTCTTAACCGTTTCCACCACGCCTTTGGCAAAAAAGATAGCTCTCTCGTCGTTATCAGGGTATAACACGCCGTCTTCATCACTAAAGGTGGCTTTTCTTTTGAAATATTCGTCATTATCAATAAAGTAAACCTGTATGCGTTCTTTGGGAATAGAAGCCACTTTAATAATCAGCGGCATATCCAAATCATTTACTACTAAATTCATTCCCGACAATCGGATAACTTCATGCAATTGGTGTCTTCTCTCGTTGATATTTCCATATCTTGGCATAAAAATTCTTATTTGTCCGCCCTGATCATTAATCATTTTCGGAACATCATAAGACATTAAAGAAACCTCATTCTCAGCCAGATAAGGCACCACTTCAGATGATACATACAATATCCTCTTATCTTCCATAATCTATTTTACTTTATTTATTGGCAATAAAAAACAGGCAAAAGTACAAAAATTTATGCAGTTATTTATGAAAATAGTAAGTTTGCAACTCATTTACTGAAAGCCAATGCTCATTTTTAACACTCAAAATGAATTAGTTTCTCACCTGACTTCTATTTCAAACGAAGCAACTTCCATTGGTTTTGTGCCCACGATGGGTGCTCTTCACGAAGGCCATCTTTCTTTGCTCAAAGAAGCCCTGCTTCACAACCCCGTGGTGGTGATTAGCATTTTTGTTAATCCGACACAGTTTAACAACGCCGATGATTTAGCCAAATACCCGCGAACGCTTGAGGCCGATGTAGCGAAAATAAAAACCGTTTCCGATACCATTGTGGTTTACGCGCCAAGTGTAGATGATATTTATGAAGGCAAAACCGTTTCCGAGCATTTTGACTTTGACGGATTGGAACATCAGATGGAAGGTCAATTTCGTCCCGGTCATTTTGATGGTGTAGGTACCATTGTAAAAAGACTGTTTGAAATTGTAAAACCCACCAACGCCTATTTTGGGGAAAAAGATTTTCAGCAATTGCAAATCGTCAAAAAAATGGTGGCCAAATTAAAACTACCAGTTAAAGTCATAGGCTGTCCTATTTTCAGAGAACCCAACGGTTTGGCCATGAGCTCTAGAAACGAAAGATTAACTACCGAAGAAAGAGCCGAAGCCGCCATTATTTTCAAAACATTATCCGAAGCCAAAATACGCTTTCATGTGCAATCAGCGGAAGAAGTAACCGAATTCGTAACCGAAATTTTTCAAAAAACAACCCCCTTTGAATTAGAGTATTTTACCATTGCCGACGAAGAAACGTTACTGCCTTGTACCACAAAAAACAACACCAAAAAATACCGTGCTTTTATAGCCGTTTTTGTCAACAATGTCAGATTGATTGACACCATTTCACTAAATTAATTTACCTTTGCCCCATGCAAATTGAAGTAGTAAAATCTAAAATACACCGTGTAAAAGTAACGGGTGCCGACTTAAATTATATCGGCAGCATCACCATAGACGAAACCCTAATGGAAGCTTCCAATCTTATTGAAGGCGAAAAAGTATCTATCGTCAATGTCAACAATGGCGAACGTTTTGACACTTATGCCATCAAAGGCCCTAAAAATTCAGGTGAAATTACACTCAACGGTCCGGCCGCACGAAGAGTACACAAAGGCGATATCATCATTATCATGTCCTATGCGCTGATGGATTTTGAAGAAGCTAAAACCTTCAAACCTTGGTTGGTATTTCCGAATGAAAAAGATAACTCCCTGACTTAATCTCTTGAAAAAACAAATCGGAAAATGGTTGTCAATTTTGGTACCGCTCCTCCTGGGGGTGGGCATTATTTGGTACCAATACAACTCCTTCACCGAAGACCAAATCAATGAGATTAAAAGTTATTTCAAAAACGCAGATTACTTTTATATCTACCTGTCACTTGTTATTGCTTTGTTTGGCTTTTGGTCAAGAGCTTACCGCTGGAAATTCTCCTTAGAGCATTTGGGTTATGAAGCAAAATTTCACAACAATTTCATGGCCGTTTGCATTGCTTATCTGATGAACTTAACCGTACCGCGTTCGGGTGAAATTTCCAGAGCTTTGGTCTTAAAAAAATACGAAAAGATACCTTTTGACAAAGCCTTCGGAACCATCGTTGCCGAGAGAGTCGTTGATTTGCTTATCTTTTTCTTATTCGTTTTCATAGGCTTTATTGTTCAGTTTAATGTACTGAAAGCTTATGTGCTGGAAAAAATTCCCTACGAAAAACTAATCCTTCTAATCGTTTTAGGCATAGTGGGCTTTATCGTTTTTATACTGATTTGGCTTTACTCCAACTGGAAAATTATCAGCACCTTAAAAGAAAAGTTTTCAGGCTTAATCGAGGGCATGACCAGCATCCTGAAAATGAAAAACAAATGGGCGTTTTTATTCCATTCCTTCTTCATTTGGTTCACTTATATCTTGATGTTTTATGTGACCATTTTTGCTTTAAATGAAACCAGCAACATTGGTTTTGGCGCTGTGGTTATTGCTTTCATCTTTGGTAGTCTTACCATTGGTTTTACCAACAGTGGTTTCGGATTTTATCCATTGGTCATAGCCGAAATCTTCGTTTTATACCATGTCGATAAACCCGCCGGTATTGCTTTTGGTTGGTTGGTATGGACTTCACAAACCATCCTAATGGTTGCCTTGGGCGGATTATCGTTTTTATTCCTGCCTATTTTAAACAGAAATAAATAATTTTGTTATCTTGCTAGTCAATTTAGCAAATTTGCTGTTTAACCAAACCCTTACTCATGAAAAAGCTTCTTTTATTAGTTATACTAATTGGCTCCAATAGTATTTTTTCTCAAAAAAGAATCACCGATACCATCACTTCCCAAAAATTAAATGAAGACCGTGAAATCACGATTGGTCTTCCGCCTTCCTACGAAAAAAACAGCAAACAAAGCTATCCTATTTTACTCTTACTTGACGGCGATTTTTTGTTTGATCCGTTTCAAGGCGCCTTAAGTTATGGCTACTATTGGGATGATTTACCGGAAGTAATTATAGTAGGCATCAGCCAAAATAAAAACAACGAACGCGAAGCCGATTGCGCCACCGAAGCCACTACCGGACTACCGGATGAGAAAGGGGAGAAATTCTTTGAATTCATCGGCATGGAATTGATTCCGTATATCCAGAAAAACTTCAGAACCGCACCGTTTAAAATCGTAGCCGGTTTAGACACCACTGCCGGCTTTTTAAACTGCTATTTATACAAAGACAATCCTGTTTTTGATGCTTATATCTCTATGAGTCCCGAACTTCCGGCCGGAATGGAAGAGCAAATTGCCGAACGCTTAGCCGCCATTCAAAAACCAATTTTTTACTACCACTCTACCGCTGACGGGGATGTTAAAAAAATGCGAACTCGTATTCAGGCTATGGACGAAGAGATTAAAAAAGTAGTCAATCCAAAACTGAATTACCGCTATGAAGATTTCAAAGGCGCTTCGCATTACTCGATGGTTTTAAACTCGATTCCGAGTGCTTTGTACCAAATTTTTGCCGTGTACCAGCCGATTTCCATTACCGAATTTCAGGAAAAAATCGCCACATTGCCATCGGGTTATGTGGATTATTTGGTAAACAAATACGATATCCTTGAAAAGTCAATCGGATTAAAAGTGCAAATTCGTTTAAATGATTTTAAAGCTATTGAAGCCGCTATTATAAAAAATCAAGCATACAATGAGTTTGACCAACTGTCTCAGTTGGCACGCAAAGATTATCCGAAATCAATGTTGGCCGATTATGAAATGGCTCAGATGTATGAAAAGAAAGGCGATAATGCCCGAGCCGTTAAGTCCTATTTAGCCGCTTTTCAAAAACAGGAAATTGGCGATTTGACTAAAGACATGATGATTGAAAGAGCCGATGTTTTAAAAGCCTCCTTGCCTAAAAAAGGGAAGAAAGGTAAAGAAGAGCCTGTGGTAGAAGAAACGCCTCCGGCAGAAACAACTGATGCTCCTCCGACAGACACGCCTCCAACGGATGCACCTCCTCCAACAGAAACCCCAACCGAAGAGAAAAAACCTTAAGAATGTCCAAAATTAAAACTACTTTTTTTTGTCAAAATTGTGGTGCTCAATACGCCAAATGGCAAGGGCAATGTAATTCGTGCAAAGAATGGAATACCATTGCCGAAGAAATAATACAAAAAGAAGAAAAAGCCAGTTGGAAGCCTACTGCAACTGATTCTAAAAGAGTATCCAAACCGCTCAAAATAAAAGAAATTGATTCCACTCAGGAAGTGCGAATGGATACCACTGACGGCGAATTGAATCGTGTCCTTGGCGGTGGTATCGTTCCGGGGTCATTAATCCTTTTAGGTGGCGAACCCGGCATTGGAAAAAGTACCTTGCTGTTGCAGATTTCTTTAAAATTACCATATAAAACGTTGTATGTTTCGGGCGAGGAAAGTCAGAAGCAAATCAAAATGCGCGCGGAACGGATTAATCCCAACAGTGAAAATTGTTTAATCCTGACTGAAACCAAAACGCAAAATATCTTTCGACACATTGTTGAAACCGAACCCGATATTGTCATCATCGACTCCATCCAAACGCTACATACCGATTATATTGAATCGACTGCCGGCAGTATTTCTCAAATTCGGGAAACTACGGCTGAACTGATCAAATTTGCCAAAGAAACCAATATTCCGGTTATTCTTATCGGGCATATTACCAAAGACGGCAACATCGCCGGACCCAAAATTTTGGAACACATGGTAGATACCGTTTTGCAATTTGAAGGCGACCGAAATCATGTGTACCGTATCCTCCGTTCGCTCAAAAACCGTTTTGGTTCAACGGCTGAATTGGGCATTTATGAAATGCAAGGCTCGGGCTTGCGCGAAGTGTCCAACCCCTCCGAGATTTTAATTTCCCACCGAGAAGAAGAACTTTCCGGAACCGCTATTGCCTCTACGCTGGAAGGCATGCGTCCGTTGATGATAGAAATTCAAGCCTTGGTTTCAACCGCCGTTTACGGAACGCCGCAACGCAGTACCACAGGCTATAATGCCAAACGCTTAAATATGATTTTGGCTGTATTGGAAAAACGTGCCGGCTTCCGTCTCGGAACCAAAGATGTTTTTCTGAACGTTACCGGTGGCATCTCCGTTGATGACCCGGCTATTGATTTGGCTGTGGTGGCCGCTATTTTGTCTTCCAACGAAGATATTGCGGTGGGTAAAGATGTATGTTTTGCCGGCGAAGTGGGGCTTTCGGGCGAAATCCGTCCGGTGAATCGGGTAGAACAACGCATTCAGGAAGCTGAAAAATTAGGATTTGCCACTATCTTTGTTTCTAAGTACAACAAGATTGCTATCAAAAATCCGTTAATCAAAATCGTTTTGGTTTCCAAAATTGAAGAAGTAGTCGAGCAGTTGTTTGGATAATCCATTGGTAAAAATGAAAACCAAAAAGCAAAAAGCATTCCTTATTCTCAAGATATGCGGCATACTGTTACTGCTTGGAATTGCTTTGGCTTTCGCTTTCCGAAATACCATTTTAGAAAAAATCATTCACCGGATTGACACTAAACTCGACAAGGAGTATCAATGCCATCTTACCATTGAAAAAGCCGAATTTCACGGTTTAACCAATTTAGAATTAAATCACATTTATTTGGTTCCGAAGCAAGCCGATACTTTGGTTCGCATTGATGAATTGAAAACCAGCGTTAGTTTTTGGAAGCTTTTGGTGGGCGACATTCAACTCGGAAAACTGGAAATCAACCAAGGCTATGTGCAATTGGTGAAAACCAAAACCGGTAGTAATTTTGATGCTTTTCTTCATTCTAAAAAAGACAAATCAGATAACGATGATGTCAATTATGCCAAGCTCCTTAACCGAATTACCTCGAGACTTTTAAACTTGGTGCCCACCGATATGAGTGTCAAAGGCTTTGCATTTAAGATAGATGATAAAGGCAACAAAGTAGTTTTTGATTTCAACCAATTGGCCTTGGAAAATAAAAAGTTGACTACGCTGATTCAGGTTACGGCGGCCGATTTTTCGCAACAATGGAGTATCAATGGCTTTGCCGACCCCAGAGACCGAAAAGCCGATTTAGACTTTTTCAATGTAGCCAATGACACCATTAAAATTCCATACCTGGATAAGAAATGGAACCTGAAAACTGGTTTTAAATCGATTCATTTTAATATGGATAATCTTTCGATGGATAGTGGTGAGCTGCACATTGACGGCTATTCATCAATTGAAGATTTATTCGTCAACCATCCGAAAATTGCCGGAAAAGATGTGACCATCAAGAACGCCCGATTTGATTACCATTGGATTGTCGGTCCTCGTTTTATGGCTTTAGACAGCACCTCAACACTACAATTGAACCGCATCAAATGCCGACCTTATATTTCATACACCAACGAAACCGATAAGGTGTATGCCCTCCAATTACAGATTCCGAAAATGAAAGCGCAGGATTTTATTTCCTCATTGCCCGATGGTCTTTTCCGCCATTTTGTGGGGATGGAAGCTCAGGGGAATTTCAGCTATGCCCTGAATTTTGAATACAACAATCACAAACCCAATGAAGTGGTTTTTGAAAGTAAACTAAAACCCGAAAACTTAAAAATCATCAAATATGGTGAAGCCGATTTAAACAAAATCAACACTGAATTTATCTACCGCGCCATGGATAACGGAGTACTGCAACGACCGATTACGGTGGGCAGTTCCAATTACAATTTTACTCCGCTGAGCGCTATTTCGCCTTACCTGCAAAAATGTGTACTGACCAGTGAGGACCCTTCGTTTTTTACGCATCGCGGCTTTATCAACGAAGCCTTCAAACAATCCATCGCTAAAAACATCAAAACCAAGAAATTCTCGCGCGGTGCCAGTACCATCAGCATGCAATTGGTCAAAAATGTATTCCTGACCCGAGAGAAAACTTTATCCCGAAAACTGGAAGAAATACTGTTAGTGTACATTTTGGAAAACAACCACATCAGCTCGAAAGAACGCATGCTCGAAGTGTATTTCAACATCATTGAATGGGGACCAAATATTTACGGCATTGGTGAAGCTTCGCATTTTTACTTTCAGAAAAGTCCACAGGATTTGAATTTAAATGAATGTTTGTTTTTGGCCACCATCATCCCAAAACCCAAAGGATTTATGTATCGCTTTGACACCAACCGGGAACTCAAATTGTTTGCCAAACAGCAGGAAACCTTTTTAACCAAACTCATGTTGCGTCGCAATGTATTGACGGCTAATGATACTATTGGCAACTTCCCATTGTCCATTTCGGGTCCGGCACAGTCGTTTCTTAAACAAAAACCGATGAACACTATAGAGAACGACAGCCTCAGCACCGGTGAATTTGAATTTTAATTTTTGGTTTTAATTCACTGAATTTTATAACTTTACCCAAAACCTATTGACTATGAAAAAAATTATTCTTTTCGTTTCCTTGTTTTTGGCCTCTAAAAGTATCGGGCAAGTTATCGGTACACAGAGTTTTGCTAGCGGATTTACTTCATTAACCGAGATTACGCATGCTCCTGATGACAGCCGTTTATTTGCGGTACAACAAGGCGGTATTATCAAAATAGTAAACGCTAACGGAACCGTCAACAGCACTCCCTTTTTAACGCTCACTTCAACCACTATCCTTTCAGGAGGTGAACGCGGTTTGTTGGGTTTGGCTTTTCATCCTAATTATGCTACCAACGGTTATTTTTATGTCAATTATACCCGTGCCGTTGATGGTGCCACGGTAATTGCCCGCTATTCGGTTTCGGCTGACCCTAATATAGCCGATGCTACCAGCGGAACGGTATTACTGACTGTGGCGCAACCTTATTCTAATCATAACGGAGGTACTATAAAGTTTGGTCCTGACGGCTATCTTTACATCGGAATGGGAGACGGCGGCAGTGGCGGTGACCCGGGCAACAGAGCGCAGAACATCAATGAAAATTTGGGCAAAATACTCCGCATCGATGTAGATTCGGGTTCTCCTTACGGCATTCCTCCCACCAACCCTTATGTGGGCATAGCCGGTAATGATGAAATTTGGTCTATAGGGATGCGTAACCCTTGGAAGTTTTCTTTTAACCGCTTGAATGGTGATTTGTGGATTGCTGATGTAGGTCAGGATGCCATTGAAGAAATTGATAAAATAACCAGCCCTTTGCCTAATACGGGATTGAATTTTGGCTGGCGTTGTTATGAAGCCAATGCGGTTTATGACACTTCTTCGGGCACTTGCCCTTCGTATGCATCAACCGTAGCGCCATTTTCGCAATACAACCAAACGGCTTCCCGTTGTTCTATTACCGGGGGATATTTTTATACCGGAACGGCTTATCCTAATTTTGTCAATAAGTACATTTTTGCCGATTACTGCTCGGGGGAAATTGGCACTGTGGATAGTTCGGGGACACTTACTTGGGGTTATGATGCCTCCTTTTTAATAACCACTTTCGGAGAAGATAAAGATGGCGAACTCTATGTAGGAGGCGGCAGTACTATTTATAAAGTAATCGATACTTCGCTTGGCGTGCATAGTTTCAACCAAAACGGGTTGAGTTTTTATCCGAATCCGGCTAAGACGGAGATTTTTATTAAAAACGAATCAGCCACCACACTTTCTCAAGTCACTATTTTTGATTTGACCGGTAAAGTGGTGCTTACCCAAACCGAAAACCTATCTACTGTAGGCATTACAACCCTGGCAAAAGGGCTTTACCTGCTCGCGGTAGAAGATACAGCCGGAAACCGATACCAGTCTAAGTTAATCGTAGAATAATTACGGGGCCGGGTCAGGATAAGTAGCTTGTATTTTATTGATTTCCGCCAAAAGTGCCGGCGATAACACCACGTCAAAAGCAGCAATGTTTTCTTGGAGTTGCGCCATAGTCGTAGCCCCAATAATAGTGCTCATTACAAACGGTTGCTGATGCACAAACGCCAAGGCCATTTGGGTTAACGTCAATCCGTGTGCTTGGGCCAAGTCTTGGTACAACCTGGTGGCTTTATAACAATTATCGTTGTTGTATCGGGTAAATTGCGGAAACAACCCCAATCGCGAATCCGGTTGCATTCCGTTCAAATGCTTGCCGGTTAAGAAACTGAAGGCTAAGGGTGAATACGCCATCAACCCTACTTGTTCTCGCATACAAATTTCGGACAAGCCCACTTCAAACAAGCGGTTTAATAAGGAATATGGATTTTGAATCGTGGCTATTCTGGGTAGGTTGTGCTTTTCGCTTTCGTTTAAAAACTTCATCACGCCATAAGGATTCTCGTTAGAAACTCCGATGTGTTTAATCTTTCCGGCTTTGATTAAGTCGTCATAAACGCTCAATACTTCAAAGAAATTGTCCTGCCATTGCGCATCGATTTGGGTCACTCCGCGTTGCCCGAACATGTTCATCACGCGTTCCGGCCAGTGCATTTGGTATAAATCAATATACTCCGTCTGGAGGTTTTTTAAGCTGTTGTTTACCGCTTCGTGGATATTTTGTTTGGAAAAATTCAAAGGTTTGCGAATGTATTCCATCCCACGGTTGGGCCCGGCGATTTTGGTGGCCAGGACTACCTCTTCTCTTTTGCCCGACTTTTGCAACCAAGTGCCGATATACTTTTCGGTTAAGCCAAGGGTAGCTTGTTTAGCGGCAATAGGGTACATCTCGGCCGTATCAATAAAGTTGATACCTTTTTCAAAAGCATAGTCCAATTGGGCATGGGCCTCAGCTTCGGTATTTTGTTCGCCAAAGGTCATAGTCCCCAGGCATATTTTGCTAATCTTTATATCGGTATTGGGTAAAGTAGTGTAGTTCATTTTGAATTTTTGTAGAGACGAAATTCATTACGGCTCCTTTTTGCCCCGCAAAAGTAAAATATTGCTTGGGTTAATTCGGTTGGATTAACACATTTTTTGGAAACGTTTGAGAATAAAAAAGGCTCAAAGTGTATACTATGAACCTTATGTTGTAATTATGAAATTTACTGTTTCACAAACTTCTTGCTCACCACCGTTTTGCCTTTTGATTTAAGGGTTAACAAGTATACCCCTCCTTGCCATTGATGCACCGGTAGTGTAGCCTGTATAGAAACTCCGGCTATAGGATGCGTTTTATATACCTCTCTTCCCATCATGTCATAAATAACCAGACCGTCAACTACCTCTTGCCCGTTATAGGCAAAACTAATTTCTGTTGTTGCCGGGTTGGGACTTAGTACCAACTGTTGTCTTTCAAACTCAGGTGTATCCAGCGTGCAGCCCGCCACCGTTACATAAACAGGAGTGGCAGTAGCGGTAGTAGTACCGTTGCCTAGCTGCCCATAGTCATTACTACCCCAAGCCCACATAGCACCATTGCTCTTTAACGCTATGGCATGTTTCCATCCTGCCGATACCGAAGTCCAGTCATTATCAGTACCTATTTGTACCGGTTGCATTCTGTTAGTGGTGGTACCATCGCCCAGTTGGCTCATGTCATTCTCGCCCCAAGCCCATAAGGTACCATCGGTCTTAATGCCATAAGAACTTCTAGAACCTGCAGCAACAGTCAGCCAGCTATCGTTACCTATCTGACGAGGGGTATCCCTAAAATAGGAAGGTGATAAATTATCGCCTGTTTGCCCTTGACCACCGGTTCCCCAAGACCATAAAGTATGATTGGTTTTTAGCGCTAAGGCATGGCCAACTCCTGTATATATACTGAGCCAGTCGGTATCTGTTCCTATTTGTATAGGATATTGCTGAGCACTTACCGTGGAGGGGCCTACTAATCCTGCATTTAATCCCCAACCCCATAGCGTTCCATTGGTTTTAATAGCCAGACCTGTGCCATAACTTGCAGCAGCTACATTAGCCCAGTCCGCAGCTGTCCCTGCTTGTACAGGGCTAAGTCTATTGCTGCAACAGGTCCCATCACCCAACTGAAAAGAATCATTCTGACCCCATCCCCACAAAGTGCCATTAGTCTTCAATGCTAAGGTAAAATAACTGCTACAAGCCACCTGTTCCCAATTTGTTGATGTTCCTACTTGAACAAAAACATTCGAATTGATAACAGTTGAACCAATTCCCAATTGGCCGGTACTGTTGTCTCCTGCTGCCCATAAAGTCCCATTGTTTTTAACCCCTAAAGTGAAGTACCCTCCCGAGCTGACACTTTGCCAATTCGTGGCCGTACCCACTTGGGTTTGCACTACATTATCATTTTCCGAACCATTGCCTAACTGCCCATAGCCTCCTGAACCCCAAGCCCAAAAAGTTCCGTTTGATTTTAGTGCAACGGTATGATAATATCCGCAATCCATCGTACTCAAACACTGTCCTTTTATGGTAGCATTCATACAGCCCATTAGTATTAATAGTATTGTTTTTTTCATAAATTACTGTTTCACAAACTTCTTGCTCACCACCGTTTTACCGGCCTGTTGCAACGCCAGTATATAACTCCCTGCCGCCAGTTGACCGATGTTGAAACTGCTACTGAAGTCATTGTTGCCCATAGCTTCTATGGTGTAGACTTGCTTGCCGCTTATATCATAAATGGTAATGGTATCTACCGTTGAAACGCCTTTGTATGTAACCGCTATATCCTGCTGCGCCGGACTGGGGCTGATGGTAAAACGCGGCTCGGCTGTAAACTCCTCAGTGCCCAGAGCACAGCCTGCAATTACTAGCTGAGTAGGGGCGGCTTGTGGCGAAGTGGTACCGTTACCCAGTTCGCCAAAAACATTTCTGCCCCACGACCATAAAGAACCGTCACTGCGCAAAGCAACAGCATGATAGTTCCCACAACTGATACTCTCCCAGTTGGTGGCAGTGCCCAGTTGAACCGGGATATAACTGTAGTTAGTGGCTGAAGGGTTTATTTCGGTAATGTCATTATTACCCCATTGCCATAGGGTGCCATCTGTTTTTATACCCATTGAATAGCGACTGCCACCCCCCATCGCTTTCCAACTACCCGGAATTTGATTGAGTTCATAGCCATGAATTGCATCATGGTCATATCCTGTTTGCCCTGCTCCGCCATCTCCCCACGCCCAAAGCGTACCGTTGGTTTTAAGGGCTAAAAAATGCGCCCCGCCTCCTGCTACTTTATCCCAATCAGTATCGGAAGTTAGAGTGAGCGGCATGGGCACATTAAAGGTAGACACATCGCTAGCGCCAAACACATAACAACTGTTGCTGCCCCAGCCCCAAAGGGTACCGTCGGTTTTAATTCCTACACTGGAGTTACAACCCGAAGTAGCTATGGTTTTCCAGTTGCCGGCAGTGCCAATTTGTACAAAAGAGTAAACGTAGTTAGCCGCGGCACTCCCCAGCCCTAACTGGTTGTATACGTTTTGCCCGCTACCCCATAGAGTACCGTTTTGTCTCAGGGCTATGGTAAATGAACTGGCCGCAGAAATGGCTTCCCAGTTGGTAGCGGTGCCCACCTTTGTAAAGGTCAGGTACTCATTACCGCTGGTACCCAGCCCCAATTGACCATAACTATTTAAACCGGTAGCCCAAAGGGTGCCATCGGTTTTAATCACAAAACTGTTGGCATAACCCGCTTTATAACTCTGCCAGTTAGCGGTGTTGGTCAGTTGTAGTGGCACATAAGAATCTTCGCCCGTGCCGTTGCCAAAATTACCTCCCTGGTTGTACCCCCAAGCCCAATAGCTGCCGTCTGTCTTTTTGCCAAGCACATGACCAAAACCACTGGAAATACTGCTAAAGCATTGGGCGTATATAGTAGAACCTAAACCTAAGAGCAAGGCTATATAAAGTATTGTTTTTTTCATAAATTACTGTTTCACAAAACGCTTGCTCACCACCGTTTTGCCGGCCTGTTGCAACGCCAGTATATAACTGCCTGCCGCCAGTTGACCGATGTTGAAACTGCTACTGAAATTAGTGTTGCCCATAGCTTCTAGGGTGTAGACTTGCTTGCCGCTTAGATCATAAATAATGATATTGTCTACCCTTTGGGTACCATTGTAAGTAACCGCTATATCCTGCTGTGCCGGACTCGGGCTGATGGTAAAACGCGGCTCGGCTGTAAACTCCTCAGTACCCAGAGCACAGCCTGCTATTACTAGCTGAGTAGGGGCGGCTTGTGGCGTAGTGGTACCGTTACCCAGTTCGCCAAAAACATTTCTGCCCCACGACCATAAAGAACCGTCACTGCGCAAAGCAACAGCATGATAGTTCCCACAACTGATACTCTCCCAATTGGTGGCAGTGCCCAGTTGAACCGGAATATAGCTGTAGTTAGTAGCTGAGGGGTTTATTTCGGTAATGTTATTATTACCCCATTGCCATAGGGTGCCATCGGTTTTTATCCCCATTGAATAGCGACTGCCACCTGCCATAGCTTTCCAGCTACCCGGAATTTGATTGAGTTCAGAAGATGTAAATCCTAAAACAGGATCATGACCGGTTTGCCCTGCTCCGCCATCTCCCCAACACCAAAGAGTACCGTTGGTTTTAAGGGCTAAAAAATGCCCCCCTCCTCCTGCTACTTTGTCCCAATCGGTATCTGTAGTGACGGTTAATGGTTTAGGCACATTAAAAGTAGAAACATCGCTACCGCCAAACACATAACAACTGTTGCTGCCCCAGCCCCAAAGGGTCCCGTCGGTTTTAATCCCTACACTAGAGTTACAACCCGAAGTAGCCATGGTTTTCCAGTTACTAGCAGTGCCAATTTGTACAAAAGAGTAAACGTAGTTAGCCGCAGCACTTCCTAGCCCTAACTGGTTGTACACGTTTTGCCCGCTACCCCACAGGGTGCCGTTTTGTCTCAGGGCTATGGTAAATGAGCTGGCAGCCGAAATGGCTTCCCAGTTGGTGGCAGTGCCAACCTTTGTAAAGGTCAGATATTCATTACCACTGGTGCTCAGCCCCAATTGACCATAACTATTTAAACCGGTAGCCCAAAGGGTACCATCAGTTTTAATGACAAAACTATTAGAATCACCTGCTTTATAGCTCTGCCAGTTGGCGGTGTTGGTCAGTTGCAATGGCACATAAGAATCTTCGCCCGTGCCGTTGCCAAAATAGCCTCCTTGGTTGTATCCCCACCCCCAATAGCTGCCATCCGTCTTTTTGCCAAGCACATGAACAAAGCCACTGGAGATACTGCTAAAGCATTGGGCGTATATAGTAGACCCTAAACCTAAGAACAAGGCTATATAAAGTATTGTTTTTTTCATAATCATTAGCGAGTTTAAACTTTATTCCAATCCCCTCCCTATCGGAAGGGGAAGAATAAAGCATTAAAGATAAAAATTTTATTCGATAACCAATTTCTGTTGGCTAACCAGCCCGTCTTTAGAACGCACCACTACTATGTATACCCCGCTTGGGTAACCGTCGGTGGCAATATTCCATTCCCCTTCGGTTTCCTGAGTATGGTAAGTAGCCACTATTCTACCGGTTAAATCATAAATACTAATAGCAACAGCACTACCAAAGTCTTTATACTGCACAGCAACCTGTGTTTTGGCAGGGTTAGGCACTATGACTAAGCTGCCATGAGTTGGTGCCGAAACCAGTTTAGTCTGCCCTACCCCCTCGCAAGTAGGCAAATCAAGGGTAAAGTCATAAGTGCATGGTTTATCATCATCAGTAGTGGAAAGCAGTAAGTGAATAATTCCCCCTGAAAAATTGGGTCCTACCGGAATCATTACAAAAGGGTAGATGTGCGCCCCTGCATTGAGCATAAAACTAGTAGGCACCACCACCACATCGTTATTAGAAGCGGTTAGGGTTACTGCCCCAGCCAAAACAGAATCTATTTTTATATAAACATTAAACGAGCATATTGGGCCATCTATTCTTCCTATTTCGAGGATATCTACCGACTTAATATCGCATTTTTCACAAAGATTAGCCACATAATCCAGTGGTTTGCTGGTAAAAGCACATCCGCCGGCATTTAACACTAAATTATAAGTACCGCTGGCGCTTACCGGCATTGGTGGTGTAAAACCGGTCCCCTCTCCCAGTACTTCATTATTAAACAGCCATGTCCATTGGTCTACCGGCTGGCTGGGACCGATAAGGGTACCCTGCCCTTCTCTGACGCAGGTGGTTTGACAACCCGAAGGGAAGACCCACATAAAATCATCGGGTTTTTTAGGCACATCAATCTGTTCAACACTACTGCACCCGTCAACGGTAATACGCACCTGATAAGGCCCGCCGTCGGTAACGGTTTGGGTGGCACCACTCACACCATTGCTCCAAGTAAACTGCCCGTCAACTTCAGACGTGGCCGACAGGTTGATATGATAATACGGTAATGACTCAACCTGACCGGGGCATATCACTTCTTGCGAAATAACCGGTGCCGGTGGTGAGCTTTTCACGGTTACCATTTGTGATACCGAAGCCCTACACCCCTGACTTGAAATAGCCGTGGCCATCACGGTATAATTCCCGGCAGCCAACCCACTCAGTTGCAAATAAGGGTTGTCTTGATAGGTGGGAAGTGGTCTGTTTTCTTGGTCGTATAGTATGCTCCAATTTAGCTGCGTAGTATTGGCCGTAGCATGAACCGTAAAGGCATCGCTGTCACATACTACTGTTGGGCCATCCAGTTTAACGCTTGGCAACGGATAAAACACCGGCATAATGCGGTTGGGGGTATCGTATTTACAATCATTTTTAGCCACCTTAACCCAATAAAACCCGGGCTTAGTTACTGTTATGGTAGGAGTGTTGCCTACCAAAGGAACAGGGGTTTGTCCGTTCATCCAAGTATAGGTTAACGGATTACAATCGTCAATATTAGGAGCCGTAGTACCGGGTTGGTAGCTCAGCGTTACAGGAGTACCCGTACAAACTCTTGGATTTTCCGGAGCACTGGTTACGGTACCGTTAAAACATTTTTTGGGTATGGTAACCGTTACACTTTTATTCAAAACGCAACCGATAGCATTGGTAATGGCCACCGTAACCGTTTTGTTGCCGTCACTGCTAAAAACACGCTGGGTTTCATAGAGCGTGCTTTGGGCACCCGGTTCAAAGGTCCACAGATAACTACTAGTTGAAATTGAAGGCAAATCAAGTTTAAACGTTACAGCCGTATCATGGCAATTCACCGGATTGGGGGTAACTGTTATATTCTGATCGGGTAAGGTGGTCAGCGCCATGTTAATTATTCTTTGGCAAGTAGGCTGTGCAGTGTTTGCCGGATATTCTCCGTTGGCAATTACTTTTATTTGGTAAGTGCCTGCCGCAAGATTATTAATAGTAGAACCGCTTACGGTAGTCCAACTACCGGTATTGCCCAGACGGTATTCGTAGGTAATGGTGGGGCTGGTTACCAAGGCAAAAAAACTGGTTTTATCAACCAAAGTCACATTAAAGCTATTGTTGCCATTACAAACCGCATTATATGCCACATCCGGTATATAAGGAACCAGTACTGTTTTAGGCTCTGCAAAAGGGCAAAATTCACCCTCGGCATTAAGATAGTACCCCACACAATACGTATGAAACTCTCCCGGTTTCGAAGGGATAAAAGTAGTGCCGGTATACCCGGTTAAATTCACATTAGGAGGGCCAACAATAGTCCAGTCTATGTGATCCGAATTACCTGAAGCGGTTCCTACCAGGTTGATAAAGCCTCCGTTTTGACCACAATCGTAGGCAGAAGAATTTGTGATTTCATGACTTCCTTCATAGATACACGCTTCCTCATCGCAATGTTGTCTGATGATTATAGCGTTAGAGTTGGTCTTACACTGTAAACTGTTAGTAACTGTAAAGTAGTAATTCCCAAATCCCATTGCCGGTGTAATTGTTAACGTTGTACCCGTTTGCCCTGTTAACAATGTTGAACCGTTATACCACTGGTAGGTATTACTTGGGTCAATAGAAGACGCCACGGTTAAAGTAGCTGCGATAGCGGATTGCAAACAAAAGGCATTGGCTTCGGTACTCAAAGATGCTGCTGCCGGTGGACCCGGTAAAACTGTAACAGCTACACTAGCCGTATTAGTTGTTCCGACACAACCGTTAGGATTGGTGATAAACACCTTAACGACATGTCCAACATTGGCAACTGTGGTATTAGAATAAGCATAGTGGTTGTTACTAAGGCTAGCAGAAGTATTTCCGCCACCATAATTCCAAGTAGCCGATCCGGTGGTTATAGGCTGATTAGTAGCCTCATCCTTAACGGTGAAATAGATATCCTCTCCACTACAAACAGTTGTTGGGCTTGCTGACAGGATAATTTTCGGAACAGGTGTGATAGTAACCGGAATAGAAATTGTTACGCTTAAAGTACATTTAGTTATGGTTAAAAGCAAATTAGTTGTTGTCGCCACAGTAACATTATTCCAAAGTATTTTAGCTCCGGTATTGCCATCTTGCCCTTCGGTGATGCTCCCCAAAGCCGGATCTTCAATTCTCCAACTGTAACTTTCTCCTTGGTTATACGTTGAATTTGTATTGGTAAAATTGGCCCAATAGGTTTTATAGGTATTGGCACAAACTGTATCCGGGAGGTTATCATTAATTTGAGCATTAATTTCTTTGATAGGTACTGTGATTGAAAGTGGCGCCGAAGTACATGGAATTGGCGTTATGCTTTGAGTGCTGACGTTTATCACTGCCGGAGTAGCTCCATTAAAGCTAATTATCACTTCGTTACCAAAGGCAACTCCGTTCACAGCGCCTTCAATAGTACCATTAGTAACTGTCCAACGATACTGTATCAAAGGATTATCAGAGGCCTTGTAGCTATAAGGCGCATTAGGACATACTGCCAAAGTAGCTGCCGGCACATAAGGATCATCAGCTAAGCTCTCCGGGTCTAAAACCGTTATCGCGGGAGCAGTAGGCGGAGCTGGCAATGGCAAAACAGAAATATTCTTTTGTTGCGCCGGGCAAGTTCCAGATGCTCCTACTGAAAGCGAATAATTTCCCGGGGTAGTAAAGGTATACGAGAATGATTCTGCCGGGCTTGGATTACTTACCCCAACAGTGGCTCCATTGCTGTTTTTTAATATCCAAGTAGTCTGTTGACCGTTTGAGGTGTGATAGGAAGCCGTACTATTTTGGCATAGTAAAGTTGGACCTTCAAACTCTACAGGTTCATTCACTTTGATTTCTAACCTAGCTGTACCTCCACAATGCAACAATGTATTTTCGTAAGTAACCAGTAAAGTATAAATGCCGGGCTGTTGTGGAAATAGAATCACCTGATTCCTTTGATCATTAAGTATCATAGTAACATTGGTTTCTGTAGGATCTTCCAATATACTCCAATGAAATTCAGTCGAAGGCCATTGGGGTAAACTGTAAATTGCCTGAGACTTAGCGCAAATTGATGTATCGCCATGTATGGTCCCACGTGTAGTAATCACCGGTATTTTTATAGTAGTAGGTAGTAAACATTTGAGTTCACATTCGGTTGGTACAAAGGTCAAATAACCAAAACCATCAGTACCAATATTGTTCCAAGTTACGGTAGCATCCCCATTTTGTTCATTTACTATCGGTTGGTCAATGGTTCCGGCTGAATTCCACACATACTTGTCTTTACATATAGTTTTGCCATCAAATGGCAAGGAGTAAGTTACGGTTTCCCCCTCACAAACTACACCAGGACATTGAATATCGAACCCTCCACCACTTTTTACATAAACCATTCTTCTAAATTTAGCACTACAATTACATTTGTTGTATACCGTCAAAGAAACTTCGTAAGCTCCTTCTTCGGTGTAGAAATGACTTGGTTCAAAAGCAGTTGAGGAAGATCCATCACCAAAATCCCAAAAATAACTCACCAGCTCACTACCGTTATTTACTGTTGATGCATTTTCGAAATAAATAGTTTGATTAGCACAAGCATAAATTTCACTTGGTCTGGGTGGTTGCGGTGCATCAGGAATATCAGGATTAAAAACATAACCTGTAACCGTATTAACATTAAAGCTAGCTTTTGGTATAATAATCCTTTCAATACAAAGCGTTTTGTTAATTACTCCATTTGGAGTAGACAGCACTATAGTAATTCCACCGTTTCCGGCAGCTCCCCATTGTACAACACAATTAGTGCTGGTTGATGTTATTACTGTACCACCGGTTATCACCCATTGTGTATTGGGTTCAGGACCTAACTCACCGGAGAGTGAATAAGTAACCACGCTTTTTTCGCAAACGTTCAAGCATTGATCTGCAGCAATATTCTCTAAGTATATTTTTCTATCCCCTTCTTGTGTAAAATAGGTTTGACATCCCACTTCTCTGTCCCAACTAATAGAAACACCCGAAGCTTGACCAAACGATGAATGGGCTTTGAAAAGAAGTACTCCAAATACTACTGCATAAAGTATTTTTTGAATTAATTTTTGTTTCATTGATTTTGTTTTGTTTTGTTTTCATTAAATAATTTTGGTTTGTTTTAAAATATAACTCCCTTATATTCTAAAAATTATAAATACTACCGCTAAGCCATAGCACCTCCTTTCTTAGTTAAGAAGCCAAAAAAAATAAAGTCGTAATGTGATTGTCGGAAGGAAATGGAGTGAGCGTTGTTTTTGTGATAGGACATATTTTGTGTTTTCATGAATTATGCTTCATCCCGCTCATCACCCAAAAAAGTAAACTTAGTTTTGTAAAGCTACTCCTTACAAACCACAAAAAAATCCCCAACTATGGGGATTTTTCGCTGATTTAATCGGTAAAAAGATTACAAAAAAAATATCAGGGCAACTTATGTGAGAAAAATGGTAATGCCGATAATGAGGCGGGACTGTTTTGAATTCCATTATTTTCAACTCAATTCCTAAAAAATTTTAACATTTCTGTGTCAACTTGGTGTAAAAATTAAATGTTGACACAAAAATTGTGGCAAACTTTTTGATTACGAGTAGTTTGACACATAAATGTTAAAAATTTTACGATGAAGGATACTACTACACTAACCTCCTTATTGGGCCTTACACAGAAACAAATGGCGCTGCTATTGCAGGTAAACCGGTCGCAGTGGTCGATGTACGAATCGGGCCAACGAGGATTACCGCTCGAATCGAGACAACTTTTAGCCGAAATGATTGGATTTTTAAAATTTGAAAACCAAGGAACAAAGGTACTGCGGCTCCTAAGAGAACAGGAAGAAGACAAGAAAAAGCAACTCGAAAAACAAATCAGGGCAAACGAACACCAGCTTTATGCCATTGCTAAAGAGCTCGAACTTAGCGAGGCAAAATACACCCGAAACCTGACAGCCGTTGGATTTGTTGATTATATTTCTTCGTTGTCCAACAGACCGCAACCGCTTGACACGGAGCTTTTAGAAGCTATTACAACTGATGCTGAGTGCGCCATCAGAAAATCAGGATTGGCCAGAGTTACTGCCTTGCAGATGCAACAGGAAGTCCTTGAGCTTGAAAAATTAATTTTGGGCTCTGCACTCAATAAAGCGGTCAAAACCCTAGAGAAACTAAAGGAAGACGGGGTTTAATAAATTATTATTATCGCAATGAAATAGTTAAATATTTCATAATTATTTACATATAGCACTGTTTTGGTATTGAATTTGTTTTTTGGCATAGCATTATAAATTTTAAATACTAATAAAATGATTTACACAGTACAAAATTTAACACAGACAGTGGACTGTGATGTGTTATTAAGTCGAGCTCAAAAAAGAAAAGCGGATCTGAACCACAAACGGTATTCAGAAGAAAGTTTAACTACCAAGTATGGTGAAACTTCCGAAGAAATTGAGACAACGCTACAGGTAACTATTGCCGAGATTGCAGCAGAAACCATCATTATCGATGGTCTTCCGGAGAGCAGTGTTAAAGCAGAGCACGTTTACAAGAAAAAAAATCTGGAGCACAAACAGATGGTCCTTGAACACCGTTTGGAAAGCTACGGAGTTGTGGCCTTACTGGAGCAGGAAATGGATTTAGGAATCATAGACCAGCAAATAGCAGAAGTAGAAGCCTTCATTACTGCTGTTAAAGCAAGGAAAGAAGAACTTGCCGCTGCTTAGTTCTTAAAAGTGTTTAGTAGAGAAAGCCGTCCTTTTTGGGGTGGCTTTTTTTTATGGTTGTACCATAGCACGGATTGCAAATCCGCGCTATCCGTCGTTGCAAATCCGCGCTATCCTTCAGTGTCGTGCTATCAGTTCCGTTCCTCGCTAAAGAGAGATGGCGCGGATTTGCAACCGTGCCAGTGCACATCTTCAACTTAAAACAAATCCAGCAAAATAACCTCCAAGTCATTTGCTAAACCAGCATAATTTCTTGCTGAACTAAAATAATAGTCCTCAGGCGAAGCAACTATTTTTTCCTTCACGGGATTGTTATGTATATAATGAATTTTTTGTTTTATAAACCAGTTTGACTTCGCCAATTCTGCATGATAACCATCTTGCCACACTTTATACTGTTGTTCTCTTTTTAGATGTTGACATGCTTTTTGAAAATATGTCAACAACCATTCTCTTCTGCTTTCCGGCTCCTCGATAATAGTTTGTATAATTTTCTTGGAAGTAAATTTTTTAAAATCTCTGATGACATCAGATAACACAAATCCATCTGTTGCTTTGCAAAGCAAATGAATATGGTTACTCATAATACAGTAGGCATAAATCTCTAAACCTTTGTTTTGCTGACAATATTGCAAAGCATTGATAATGCTGTTTTTTTGATTTAATCGTGTAAAAACATCAACCCAACCTACTGTAGTTATTGTGATAAAAAAGGCTTCTTCTGTAGTGGTAGCTTTATACTTGGTAGACATTCATTATTTGCTTTACTATAAATAATAAAAACTTAATAGCACGGATTGCAAACCTCGTTATTAGGTTGCAAACCGCGCTATCGGGTTTCTGCTAAAATAATGAATGTCGTAGAAAGGCGATTACACTTTTTGTGTACTTTTTAGTAGAGACACGGATTGCAAATCCGCTATCATTAGCACGGATTGCAAATCCGCGCTATCCGTCGTTGCGAATCGCGCTATTCGTCGTTGCAAATACGGATGGCGCGGATTTACAATCCGTGCCATGTCATCTAAAACTCATTCAACATCTTGGAAATTTCATCCAACTTAGGCGTTAATATAATTTCGATTCTTCTGTTTTTGGCTTTGCCTTCGGGAGTGTCGTTGCTCATGATAGGCGCAAACTCACCGCGACCGGCAGCCGTTAGATTTTTCTTTTGAATGCCTGCATTTTCGCCTAGGATATTGACAATGGCTGTGGCTCTTTTGGTGGATAAATCCCAGTTGTTTTCGACCCCGCCACCAATGGCTCCAAAGATTTTATCATTGTCGGTATGCCCTTCTATAAGCACGGATATATCGGGGTTTTGTGCCAATACCTTGCCTACTTCGACCACTGCTTTTCTTCCTTCGGTACCCACGGCCCAGCTACCGGTTTGGAATAACAGTTTGTTTTCCATTGACACGTATACCTTGCCGTTCTTTTGTTCTACCGTTAGTCCTTTGCCTTCAAAAGCATTCAGAGCCTTAGACAAGGTTTCTTTCAATTTCTTCATGCTGGCGTCTTTGGCCGCAATCATGCTCTCCAACTCATTGAGTCTTTTGGTGCTCGAAGCTAAGTCGTTTTTCAGTTTGTTCAAACGGTCTTGCTCTGCCGCCAAGGCTTTTTCTTTGGCTTCTAACTGTGCCAATAACTCGCGGTTTTTGTTCAGGTTGGTTTCTAAAGCATCGCTGCTGTTTTTTTCTAAGGCAGCATAAGAATCCTGTAGGGTTTTAAGGTTGTTGGCCGTAGCGGTACAATCTGCCTGGAGTTTGTCTTTCTCGGCTTTAAGCTGGCTCAGTTCTGCCGTCAACGCCTTGTTAATCGAGTCGTATTGGGCATTGACTTTGTGCAGTTCTTCATTTTCATCCTGCAAACTGCGGTTTTCTTTCTTTAAATCGGTGTACTTGTTTTCTAAATCGTTATAGATTTTTTTAGAAACACAAGAGCTCATCAAAACCAGTAGAGCTACCCCAAAAATTAGTCTTTTAATCATATAATCTGTTTGTTTTGTTTATTGGTACATTTTGGGCGTAATCACATATTCGGCAATTACTTCTCCTTTTTTATCTTTATATTTATACTTAATAGTGATTTCATTGTCCCGGAATACTTTTGCTTGCGGATTCTCTTTTACATTTTTCAAAAGACTCGGAAAAACATATTTTTTCAACGTGTCTATATTGACTTCCGCTTTGGTGAACTCGTTCAAGTCATAATTGTACTGAATGGTTTTGTTGGGCATGGCAACCACTCTCACCAGCCTGGTGTATTGATCTACCTGAATAGGGCATCCTCTGTTAGTGTTTTCAGCAACTTTGGCCAATTCATCTTCAACCGTTGGCTTCAGCAAGGTACGAATACCAAACAAAGCCGCCCAAAAACAAACCACAAAAAGCAGTATCACAATCGGATTCTTCTTTTTCTTAGGCTTATAGTTGAACAGTTCAGCTTCCGCCTTCGGGACTTCCGGCACAGGCAATGCGTAACCACAAGCTGAGCAAAGCGTTGCCTCCGAATTGTTTTCTGCTTGGCAATTGGTACAAATAGTTTTCATGTCTACTAGTTTACTCAATTTCTACCAAGACCGGGCAATGGTCTGAATGTTTGGCTTCGGGCAATATCACGGCTCTGGTCAGTCGGTTTCTTAACGGTTCGCTGGCCAAGCAGTAATCAATTCTCCATCCTTTGTTGTTGGCACGGGCGTTGGCGCGGTAACTCCACCAACTGTAGTGGTGAGGTTCTTTGTTAAAAAAGCGGAAGGTATCAATAAAGCCGCTTTTCATAAAGCCATCCAACCAAGCGCGTTCTTGAGGTAAAAATCCGGAAACGGTTTTGTTGCGGACGGGGTCGTGAATATCGATAGCTTCGTGACAAATATTGTAATCTCCGCAAATAATCAAGTTCGGAATTTCTTTTTTCAACTCGTTGATGTATTGCTGAAAGTCATCCATATACATAAACTTGTGGTCTAAACGCTCTATGTTGGTCCCCGAAGGCAGGTACAAACTCATCACCGAGAAGTCGTCAAAATCGACTCTCAGGTTTCTTCCTTCAAAATCCATGTGCGGAATGCCGGTACCGAAAACTACATTGTTGGGTTTTACTTTAGATAAAATAGCCACACCACTGTAGCCTTTTTTGGTAGCCGGAAACCAATAGTGATAGGGATAACCCGATATCTCCACATCGATTAACGGAATCTGATCGGGAGTGGCTTTTATCTCCTGAAGGCAAATCACATCGGGGTTGGCCTGTTGCAACCAGTTCAAAAATCCTTTCGAAATGGCGGCGCGGATACCGTTTACATTATAAGAAATAATTCTCATGCAGGGTGGACTTTAGTTTTTTACTTTGTTGATGGGGCCCAAAAGACCTTGGGTTCAAAAGTATGTAAAAACATAAACATTTGAAACTCATAAGTGATAATAAAAAATTAAAATTAGGCAGGGAATTCGCTTTTTTCTGAACCCTATTTGAGGAGAATTGTTATCTTTGTTTCTTAGTCAAAAATCAAGAGTATAAATGGGTTTAGTCACTGCCAAAGAAGTTGCAAAAGCAATAAATGCTGATAAATACGGGGTTTTCGGAACTTTTTGCGGCTGGTTACTAATGAAAGCGTTAAAGATTTCAACCTTAAACAAAATTTACGACCGCAACAAACATTTAAGCGAAGTAGAGTTCCTGAATGCCATCTTGGATGAGTTTCAAATTAAATTTGAGATTCCCGAAGAAGATTTCAAACGATTACCCAAAGACGGGGCTTATATTACCATCTCCAACCATCCGCTGGGAGGTATTGACGGGATTTTGTTGTTGAAATTAATGTTGGAGCGCGAGCCTAACTTTAAGATTATTGCCAACTTCTTACTGCACCGCATCGAACCGATGAAGCCGTACATCATGCCGGTCAATCCGTTTGAAAACCATAAAGATGCCAAATCAAGTGTCATCGGAATCAAAGAAACATTGCGTCATTTGAGCGATGGCAAACCACTGGGCATGTTTCCTGCCGGCGAAGTATCCACCTATAAAGACGGCCAATTAGTAGTAGACAAAGACTGGGAAGAAGGAGCGATTAAGGTGATTCGAAAAGCTCAGGTTCCGGTGGTTCCTATTTACTTTCATGCCAAGAACAGCCGCTTTTTTTATCTTTTGTCTAAGATAAATCCAACTTTGCGCACGGCTAAATTGCCCTCAGAATTGCTGACGCAAAAAGACCGTGTGATTAAAGTGCGTATCGGAAAACCTATTTCGGTAGCCGAACAAA
The DNA here is from genome assembly GCF_010119235.1 of Flavobacterium phycosphaerae. NCBI lineage: Bacteria > Pseudomonadati > Bacteroidota > Flavobacteriia > Flavobacteriales > Flavobacteriaceae > Flavobacterium > Flavobacterium phycosphaerae. The sequence continues at coordinate 840,568 of NZ_JAAATZ010000001.1, forward strand.
ACGAACACAAAAGCATAGAAGAGTATTCAGAGTTTTTAAGAAAGAAGACCTATATGTTGGCCAACTCCTTTAATACGGGCAACAATATTTTTGATCCTCAAAACCTGAATCTGAATTTAAAACCGCATAAGAATCCGAAACAAATTGTAAAACCGGCCAATCACGATAAGATACTGGAGGAAATTGCTGCTTTGAAAGACAGTGATTACCGCTTGCTGCAAAGCAAAAACTACTTGGTTTTTCTGGTTCCGGCGGACAACATCCCTAACATACTCCATGAAATCGGTCGCTTGCGCGAAATTACCTTTAGGGAAATTGGGGAAGGCACCAATGAGTCTATCGACTTAGACCGTTGCGATTCGTATTACCATCATATGTTTTTGTGGGATGACGAAGCCGAGCAAATTGCCGGAGCCTACCGCATGGGATTGGGTTCGGAGATTTTCCCGAAATACGGTATCGAAGGTTTCTATCTGCAGGATTTATTCCGATTTGAACCCGAGTTGTACGACATGATGCAGCACTCTATTGAAATGGGAAGGGCTTTTATTGTCAACGAATACCAGCAAAAGCCAATGCCGTTATTCCTGCTTTGGAAAGGGATAGTGCACACCACCTTACGCTATCCGGAGCACAAGTATTTGATTGGCGGAGTGAGCATCAGCAATCAATTTACGGAGTTCTCTAAATCGTTGATGATTGAGTTTATGAAGTCGCACTACTACGACCCGTATGTAGCGCAATACATTCACCCGAAAAAAGAATTCAAAGTAAAACTTAAAGATGCCGATAAGGATTTTGTCTTTAATGAAACGGAGGCGGACTTGAATAAGTTTGATAAAATTATTGACGAAGTGGAGCCGGGGAATTTGCGTTTACCGGTGTTAATCAAAAAATACATCAAGCAAAATGCGCGCGTGGTGGCGTTTAACGTAGACCCTATGTTCAACAATGCCGTTGACGGGTTGATGTACATTCGCATCGCTGATTTGCCCGAAAGCACCGTAAAACCGGTTATGGAGGAATTTCAAGCCGAACTGGAACGAAAAGAAAAGCATTATAAATAATAAAAAGGCAACTCAATGAGTTGCCTTTTTTATGTTATTCTTTCGCCACTTGTTCCTGAAACGCTTTCCAGTCTTTTTCAGTAATAGAGGTTTTGTTTTCCAGTTTTTTGCCTTTGATGTAATCCAGAATATAGCGGGCTCTTTCCTCTGATTCCGGATGGTCGGCAATCCAACCAAATCCTTCCGGCATTTTGTTATCCTGCGCCATTTGGTACATAAAATCCGCCATCGGCTTGGGGTTGATATGCGCTTTCATCATATACTTTACACTAGTGATATCGGCTTCTTTTTCCAGTTTACGGTCATAGGCAGAAGAGGATAAGGTTTTGAGTATTTCTCGAGCCATTTGCCCTCCTTTGCTCCCACCGGCAGCCGTTAACAATACCGAATAGCCTATTTCTTTAGACAGCTTTTTCATCACATGGTTCTTTTCGATATGACCAATTTCGTGACCAAGCACTCCTTGTAACGCTTCTTGTCGTTTGCAATCTTCAATCAATCCGCTGTATACTACCAAATAGTTATTGGGTAAGGCAAAAGCATTGATTTCGTCTTTTTTGATAATGTATATTTTCAGCGAATCCCGCTCAATGTTATTGGCTTCACAGATAGGATTTATCAATTTATCCAATGTTTTCAGAATGGTATCATTCCGAATGATTTCTTCATTATCTTCCAGTTGTGACCAAATCATATCGCCCAATTTGCTTTCCATGTGTTGGGTTCTTTCATTAACTTTGAAGAACTTCATGAAATCCAATTGGGAAAACCCAAACCAAATCAGGAAAAATCCCGCTACGATAATCAATCCTTGTAAAAGTGTTTTCTTCATCATCAGGGTCTACAGATTAAGTTAGTAATATTGCCAAAAAACAAGAACTGTATGTGCTTTCCTTTTCGGGTTTGCACCGCAGCATAAACGGTTGAGATAATCTCCAATAAATTGAAAACGATTACCGTAAATATGTAAGCAAAATATTGATTGCTTACTCTTTCCTCGGTAAACAGTATGGAAACGGTCCACCAGAAGCTGGCACTGTTAATGCCCAACAATGCTAACTGCGAAAACAACGCTTGTGTACAATGCCACCGCACATAGTAAGTGCCTTTGCGGTTGGCTAAATAAAAGAAAAAAGTTGCCAATAAATTAATAATCGGCAAAGGCAAACCGGCAATAAGCGCCACCAAAGACATCAAATAGCTGTTGGAGGCTTTTTCGCTTTCGTGTTCGCTGGGTTTATAAGTAAAAGTGGTTTCTTGTATCATAACTGTTTGTATAAATTCCAAATCCAATTGAGTAGCACCAACGCTATTAACAGCGTGGCGAGCCATGGTTTTCTGAGTACTGTTTCTGTTTTTTTATAAGCCGTATAAAAGGTTTCCTTTTTTAAAACGATATCGATTAAAATCCAAACCGGAAAAACGGTCATGATGCCTGCCACCAGTAAGCCAAAAGGATTCAGTAGTATTGATTCTTTGATTTTACCTTCCGTAAGTAATAAAACAGCTCGGGTAGTACCACAAGATGGACAAGGATACCCCGTCACATTTTTGATGATACACACTCGAACTGTTTCATTTTGTACCGCATGAATTTGGTAAAAAGATAACTAAATCCGACAAAACAAGCTATAAGCAACAAGGAATATAACTTATTTCGGGTCATTTTTTAGTATAGTGAATTTTGGAAAAGCTCCATGTTTTTTTCACGCGTAGCACCCATAATCAGGAACCAGTCGATGATAGTCCAAATTCCTAAACCTCCACAGGTTAATAGTTTCCCGATTCCCATTCCGGTATCGCCAATCATAAAACGGTCGATTCCTAAACCGCCTCCTAATAAAGAAACGATAATGCTCGTGGTTGGGTCTTTAAATTGGAGTGTTTGTACCATTCCCCATTTGGAGTCGTCCAAGCTTAATAATTTTTCTCTGATGGCATTCAGATGATGTCCTTCAAAGTATTTGGCATTCGACATCATGAACATGTCAACTTTTTGTGATTCCATACGTTTTGTTTTAATTGGTTATGTTAATTGATGGCTCTAATATATAAAATTCTTATAAAAAAACAACATCTCAACATAAACAATTCTAAACCTTACTAGAGTTCACTGTCAACAGGTTCCCAAAGTTCAATTTTATTACCCTCAGGGTCAAGTATCCAGCCAAATTTTCCATAGGCGTACGATTCCATTTCTCCGACTATGGTTACGCCTTCTTCTTTTAGAACGTTCAACAAGGCTTCTAAGTCGTGCACTCTGTAGTTCATCATAAAAGGTTTATCGCTTGGCGAAAAATACTTGGTGTTTGCGGCAAAAGGCGACCATTGGGTGGTTCCGTCGTTACCGTCTTTATCTTTCCATTCAAATGACCAGCCGTAAGGGCCGGCCGGAATGCCGAGATGATTTTTATACCATTCGCTAATGGCGTTAGGGTCTTCGCATTTGAAGAAAAAACCGCCCAAACCGGTTACTCTTTTGAGGTCTTTATTGCTCATGATTTATCGCTTTTATAAAATAAGGTTACAGCCAGTAAAAGTAAAACTCCTTCCACGGTAAAGAAAAACATAGCGTTAAAAACATCCTGAGCAATATAGCTACAGCCCAATCCAAAAGCAATCAGTCCGATACTCAAGTATAAAACCTGAATTCGGGCCACATGTTTTCCTTCTAAAATAGGCTTGGCCAAAAAGAACATCCAAATACCGGAAAGCAACATCATAACAGAAGAATAAAGCCAAATCATTTGCATACCTTGAATGGCAGTGCCGTTGATTTCTCCTTTTTGAATGTGTTCTAAAACAGCGGGGAACCCCATGAAAGCATGAGGAATGAATTGTAGCACGGTCAATAGTCCTACAACTACAACTAAGTAGTAACTAACTTTGTTCATACAGCTTACATTTAGAAAGAGTGATGAACAAAGCTAGTGAATACTAGGCAATTATCGGATTACTTTTTTGGTAACCTTTGTTCCGTCTTCGGAAGTTAACTGCACTAAAAGTACTTGATTGGTAGAATCACTAGTAATAGTCGTTTGGGTGGCATTAATAGCTTTTTTCTCCAACAGTACTCTTCCTTGTATATCAAAAATGGTAACCGAAGCCAGTTTCACATTTCCGGCATTGATGACTAACTCGTTAGCCATTTTATAAATCATCACCTGATTGGCATTAAAAGCAGGGTTGGTTACTGCCAAGGGAGTTTGGTAAATCATTTGAAAACGGGAATCAAAAGTTCCTGCAGCAGAAGAAAAAGTGTAACCTCCGGTCTGCAAATCATGAACCGTTCCGGTAGTATTGTCTTTTAAATAGATAGGTTGGTTTTCTAAAAACAAGCCGTCAACATGGTCAATCGCAATGGTATACTCGCCGGCAGTAGTCACTTTAAAATTTAACGGAACCGTATCGGCTGCATCAAACGGCAATGCTCTTCCCTGAATAGTATAAGGGGTGGTCCCTATTAAAGAAGTTAAAGAGACGGCACCATCGTTCATTGATTTCCCGTCTATTGAGGCATCCACTCCTTGGGTGGCATTTGAAATATACCCCACTAATGTTTGTGAAAAAGCACCGTTAGCATTCGAAGCATTCAACCAGATACGGTTTTTTTCAACGATAGCCGTGGTTTTAAAAAACTGGTTGTCGTGATTGAAGATTCGCATGGTATTATCAAAATTTAAATCCGTTCCGTTTCCGGTGGCTTCTACTAAAAACCCTTGTCCGGTTTGTATAACTCCATTCGGGTCAACTGCCTGAGGGTCTTCATTGGTTACAAAGCCTAAGGTAGACCAGGTGCAATAAGCAGCATTGGCTGTACCATTCGTTTTTCTCCAAAAATAAAGTGTCCCGGTAATGTTATCGCTGTTGGCGGTTACAAAAGTAGTCGCATCTATGGGTGACGGATAAGGGTTTCCAACCAAATTAAAGCGGTTCCCTTCTCCACTGTCTACCATAGTATAAGTATAGTCGCCGTTATTAGGAACGCCCACAAACTGACCCGTCCAAAGTGTTGGGGTAGTAGCCGGATGATTGTTTGGCATTCGGATCATATAACCGGTAGCATTAGCAAAAGTGGTAGTAGTAGGATCGGTTATATCATAAACATTAGTATCCGTATTGTAAGTATAGAAACGGATATTGGTTGGTCCAACATTGGAGGTTTGCGGGGAAAAGCCTAATAAGGTTTGGGTACCGGCAACCGGTGAAGCCCACAAAGTATAATCTAATCGTTTCAACAGCGAACTGTTGCGTTTGATGATAATGGCTCCTGTGTTGGTATTGGTAGTGCCATCCTGAATCAAATTGGCATCATTATTAAAGACAACCAAACTTCCTGTTTCAACCGTCAGTCCTTCGGTTAAACTAACAGTATCGCCTGAAGAAATCACCACGTTAGCACTGTTGTTTACGGTTAATGAATTGGCATCAATACTGGTTCCGGCCGAAGTAAAAGCGTCGGAAATCACAGCATCCATGGTAAAATCTGGGGTACCATTGCTCCAAGCACCATTGCTCCACGTGGTCGTAACCAAATTGACCGTATTAGTTGATTTTGCAGAAGTGGTTCCTCCGGAAGTCAACCCTTGGGTAACAACCTTTTTAGTTTGTGCCTGCCCTCCAATAGTTCCCAGGAAGAACAGTAATAGTAAAATATAAGGTAGTAATAATTTTTTCATGACGTAGGTTATTAAGGATTAGACTTATAGAAGTAATTTAGATAGTATTGGGGTTAAAATACTACTCAAATATCCGAAACATATAACCGTGAGGTTTTACTATTAGTTAAACCGTCATTTTGAAAAGACGAAAAGACCTTTGCTATAGACGAAATGTATTTTTGCCGATTAACTGCCGTCAACGAGTCTCTTTTTTATGGGAAAGGTTTTTTGACGGCATAAAAAAATCCCTATTGGTAAAACAGGGATTTATATTTGAGTTTGAAATAGGTTTTTACAATTGTAGTTGTAAAATTTTGTCAACTATAGTCTGTGCCAATTTTTGATGACTTTCATAGGTCCAACCGGCTATGTGCGGCGTTAATAAAACATTTTCAGCCTGAAGTAAATACTCGAAAGCTTTGGGTTTTTCGGTGTCAATGAATAAATTTTCAAAAGATAATTTCTCATATTCCAACACGTCCAATCCGGCGCCTAAAATTTTTCCTGATGTTAAAGCCGTAACTAAATCATCGGTTACTACATTTTTCCCTCTTGACGTGTTGATAAACCAAAATGATTTTGCAAAAGCGTTAATGAAATTAGTATTGACCATTTTATCGGTTTCCGGAGTCCAAGGAATGTGCAGACTAAGGACATCCGCCTTCGCTTGTAATGCTGAAAGTGAAACCTGCTTGGCATTGTCATCACCTACATTCGGAAGAATATCATAACACAACACTTCTACATCAAATCCTCTGAGTTTTTTGGCAAAGGCTTTTCCCATATTGCCATAACCGATAATCCCCACGGTCTTTCCTTCCAGCTCGTAACCACGATTGCCTTCGCGTATCCATTGGCCTTGTCTCACTAATCTATCGGCACGATTGAGTTTATTCATTAAGGAAAGCAACATTCCCAAAGCATGTTCGCCCACCGCATTCCTGTTGCCTTCGGGTGCTGCAATAAGGTGAATCCCTTTGGCTTGGGCATAGTCAATGTCAATACTTTCCAATCCTGCCCCTACGCGAGCAATGAATTTTAAGTTAACCGCTTTGTCTAAAAAATCTTTATCAATTTTAAAGCGGCTTCGAATAACCACGCCGTGATAGTTGTGGATTTTGGCTTCGACTTCCGTTTTAGTGGAAGTAAAATCGGCTTCATTTTGAAAACCGGCTTGTTCCAATTGTTCCCACAACAAAGGATGATTGCTGTCGATGTGGAGTATTTTGGTGTCTGGTATGGACATAGTTTGGTGTTGAAAGGGTAAAGATACTATTTATTAAAAGACCATAAAAAAAGCCGCCCAATTTCTCGTGGCGACTCTTAATCAACTTAACTAAACTTTTTTATTTTTCTAAGATTTTGATAACGGTTCCCAACATTACATTGGCACCAATAGCTAAATCTTCATAGGAGGAATACTCTAGCGGATTGTGACTAATCCCATCTTTACAACGCACGAATATCATCCCGTAATCACAAGCATAGGATAACGCCAGCGCATCATGGAAAGGGCCGCTCATCAGTTCGATTTCATCCAATTGCAGTTTTTGACATTCGGCATGAATGATTTCTTTAATCCAATCAGCACAGTATCTTGGGTCACTTTTAGTGTCTTCTGATATTTCGTAAGTCAGTTTATGTTTGGCACAAATCGAATCAATTTTGTCACGCAATTGTTTCTCATAACGGTTTCTTCTGTCTAAATCGATGTCACGTAAATCAACGGTAAAGGTCACTTCTTCCGGAATGATATTTCTCGATGCCGGGAAAATGTTCAACGTTCCCACCGTTCCCACGGTTGGATTTCCGGGAACTTGTGTAGCAATTTCATTAACGGCCACAATAATTTCTGCAGCACCTACTAAAGCATCTTTACGAATCGGCATAGGAACAGAACCGGTATGTCCTGCCATTCCTTTTAACTTAACCGTCCACCAAAGCGGTCCCGAAATTCCGGAAACTACTCCTATTGGTTTATGTGCCAAATCTAAAATTGGCCCTTGTTCAATATGCAGTTCCAAAAAGCAAAAAATGCTTCCTTGTTTATATTCTGATTCCTTAAATTTAGTGATGTCGCAACCAAAGTCTTTTAATGCTTTTGCTCGAGTGATTCCGGCTGCATCGGTACGTTCTAATTCACCTTCTTCCAGTTTTCCAAGAATACCTCGTGAACCAAATAAGCCTTTATTAAAGCGCCACCCTTCTTCATCGGCAAACGAAATCACTTCGATTGGTCGCTCCGGAACAATGCCATTGTCATGTAATGTTTTCACCACTTCAATAGCACACAATACGCCCGCTACTCCATCAAATCTTCCTCCATAAGGCTGAGAATCGAGATGTGAGCCCATCATTAAAACCGGTAAATCGGGATTTTTTCCTTCCAGTCTTCCGATAAGATTCCCGAAATTATCAATGCGAACCGACATTCCGGCTTCCTTCATCCATGAACCGGCGATTTCAAATCCTTGCTTTTCCAATTCGGTGTGTGCAGGACGGCATGTACCCGTTTCTCCAATTTTGCCAATCAGACTCATGGCTTCGAAGTGTTGTTGTAATCGAGAAGAATTAATTTTCATCTTAGTGGTCATTTAATGGTCTTCCCTCTCTTTGCCAGTCTTTCCAGTTGATGTATTCCGGAGCTACACGATGTACTTCCATGGTAATACAATTATCCACCGGACAAACTAATTTACATAAATTACAACCCACACATTCCTCTTCTTTGATGGTGTAATTATTATAAGGAACACCCCTTTCGATATTGATAGATTGATGCGAAGTATCTTCACACGCAATATAACATAAGCCGCAATGGATGCATTTTTCCTGATCAATGTTGGCAATATGGTGGTAATTGATATCTAAATCTTCCCAATGGGTGATTTTTTCTACGGATTTACCAATGAAATCGGTAGTCTTTTGATAGCCTTTTTCATCCATCCAGTTGCTTAATCCTTCACACATATCTTCTACTATACGGAAACCGTGTGTCATAGCAGCCGTACAAACCTGAACGGAAGTGGCTCCCAAAAGCATGAATTCAACGGCGTCTTTCCATGTGCTTACTCCACCGATTCCTGAAATCGGCACCTTGGAAGCCAATGGATCTTGTGCAATTGTCGTCAACATTTTTAACGCAATGGGTTTCACTGCCGGACCACAATAACCTCCAAAGACACTCTTTCCTGCCACATAAGGATTAGGCACTAAAGTATCTAAATCGATACCGGTTACACTTTGAATGGTGTTAATTAAACTCAAGGCATTGGTTCCGCCTTCTACAGCCGCTCTTCCGGTTGGTACAACAGAATGCACATTGGGTGTAAGTTTTGTAATTACGGGAATGGTTGCTTTTTCCATTACCCATTCCACTACCATTTTGGCAATTTCCGGGTCTTGACCAACGGCAGCTCCCATCCCTCTTTCGGTCATTCCGTGTGGGCAACCAAAATTTAATTCAAACCCCATGGCACCCGCGTCTTCACATTTCATAATGAGTTCGTGCCACGATTTACGATCGTTATCCGCCATCAGCGAAACAATCATGGCTCGGTCTGGGAACATTTTCACCACTTCCGTAATTTCCTTTAAATTGATATCCAAAGGACGGTCGCTGATTAATTCAATATTATTGAATCCCATAATACGTTTTCTTCCGTATTCTACAGAAGAGTATCGGGAGGAAACATTTTTTACTTGGGAACCTAAGGTTTTCCAAACTACGCCACCCCAGCCTGCTTCAAAAGCGCGGACAACGTTTATTTTTTTATCGGTTGGTGGCGCACTGGCCAGCCAAAATGGGTTTGGTGATTTTATGCCTAAAAAATCGGTTGATATATCTGCCATGATTTAATTATTGAAGGTTGGTTTTAATTCGGATTCGATAATATAATCCGGGCTAATGATGTATTTTAAAATGGCGGCGGCTCCGTCTTTTCCGGCTTGCACCGCATCAACTACTTCTCTTCCTCCGTTGACACAATCGCCTCCGGCAAAAACTTTAGCTAATTTGGTTGCCGATTTTCCGCTTACTGCAATTTTTCCGTTATTGTTGTCGATATTATTGTCATTAACCAAAGTTTGGAAAGGCATTTGCCCGGCCGCTTTGATGACCATATCCACATCTAATGTAAACGTTTCTCCTGAAACTATAGGACTTCTTCTGCCGCTGGCATCGGGCTCCCCTAATTTCATTACATCACAAATCAATTGAGATACTTTGCCGTTTTCACCTTTAATCTCTTTGGGCGACGCTAACCAAATAACTTTACAGCCGTCGAGTTTAGCAATATCCAATTCTTTTTCGGTACAAGGCATTTCAGCTTGAGTTCTTCTGTAAACTAACGTTACATCAGAAGCTCCTAATCTTTTAGCTTGGGTTGCAGCATCAATGGCGGTCATTCCCATCCCGATTACAGCAACTTTATCGCCTACAGCTATTTTGGAATACTCATTATTTCGTAACTCATAAATGAATTTGATAGCGTCTTCTACCCCTTCCAAATGTTCGCCTTCAATATCTAATTGACGGGCTAATCCCACTCCGAAAGCCATATAAACCGCATCGTAGCTTTGTTGTAATTGTTCTAAAGTGATATCTTTTCCAAATTCGTGATTGTATTTGATATCGATACCTCCAATGGAAGTAATATAATTCACCTCATCTTCACAGAATTCAGGGTTACCTTATAGGCGGCAATTCCATAAGTCATGAGTCCGCCTCCTTTAGCTTCTTTTTCATAAATTGTTACATCGATTCCTTCGCGGCTTAGTGTATGAGCACAGCTCAATCCGGCAGGTCCGGCTCCTATAACAGCCACTTTTTTGCCTTTTGAAGGTTTTCTATCGAATAATTGCCACTTGTTTTCCATCGCTTTTTCGGTAGAGTAGCGTTGCAATTTGGCGATATTGATTGGCGTTTCATGCATCAAATTATAGACACAAGCTCCTTCACATAGTTTTTCTACCGGACACACTTTACTACATCCGGCTCCCATAATATTGGAAGAAAATATAGTATGCGCTGAACCTTTAAGGTTATCGGTTGTAATTTGTCGGATGAATTTAGGCACGTTGATGGAGGTTGGACACGACTTCATACAGGGCGGATCGTAACAAAACAAACAACGGTTGGCTTCCACCACAGCGGCATCTCTGGTTTCAAATGGCGGATGAATATCGGTGAAATTTTCCTGATACTCAGCAGGGGTTAATCGGTTATTTTTTATGCTCATATTTTGGTTGGTTTAATATCATTAATTTATTTAAGGGGCTGTTATTTCTCCGTAAGTTTCCGGTCTTCGGTCTCGGTAAAATTGCCACTTGCTTCTGATTTGTTCAATCAAGTCCAAATCGAATTCAGCTACTAGCAGTTCATCTTTATCTTCAGAAGCACAAGCAAAAATTTCTCCTAACGGATTTACAAAATAGGAGGTGCCGTAAAAGCGCCCCAGGTTCCATGGTTTTTCTATCCCCACACGGTTGATGCAGCCCATGAAATACCCATTCGCTACGGCATGAGCCGGTTGTTCGAGTTTCCATAAGTTTTGAGATTGGCCCACTGTGGTGGCCGATGGATTGTAAACAATTTCAGCTCCGTTTAATCCAAGGCAACGTGCTCCATCAGGAAAATGTCTATCATAGCAAATGTAAACACCCACTTTGGCATACTTGGTTTGGAAAACAGGGTATCCTAAATTCCCCGGTTTAAAGAAGTATTTCTCCCAAAAACCTCCTGTCTGCGGAATGTGATTTTTACGGTATTTACCTAAATAGGTTCCGTCTGCATCAATTACTGCTGCGGTGTTGTACAACACCCCGGCTTGGTCTTTTTCATAAACCGGAACTATAATCACCATATCGTACTTCTTGGCATACTCAGCCATTCGCTCAGTAGTTGGACCGGGGACCGATTCAGCAGAAGCATACCAAGCACTGTCTTGCCCGGGACAGAAATAGGGCGTATTGAAAATCTCCTGAAAACACAGAATCTGAACCCCTTGTCTTCCGGCCTCTTCAATATAGGGAATGTGCTTTTGCACCATGGCTTCCATGATTTCTGGAATGGTGCCTTCACCTTCCGTTTTGGCTAAACTCAATTGGATTAAGCCTGATTTTACAATTCTTGCCATAGCTTATATTTTTCCGTCTACTTTATTTCGTTTTACAAATTGGCCGTAGCCCTTTTGCACTTTACATTCATTATTGTCAATAACTACTTTCCCTCTCAGTAAAACCGTTTTTACTTTCCCGGTAAGTTCCCAGCCTTCATATCCGCTGTAATCTACATTCATGTGATGGGTTTTGGCAGACAGCGTGTGTTTTTCATTGGCATCAAATAATACAATGTCAGCATCACTACCAATCGCAATGGTTCCCTTTTTCGGAAACATTCCAAAAATTTTAGCCGCATTAGTACTGGCTACTTCTACATATTTATTCAAAGTGATTTTACCTTTGTTGACCCCTTCACTGAAAAGCAATTCCATTCGGTTTTCGATTGCCGGGTGACCATTTGGTATTTTAGAAAAGTCATCTTTGCCCATCAGTTTTTGTTCCCACATAAACGGACAGTGGTCAGTAGCCACTACGTTAACGAGTCCTTGATTCAATCCGGCCCAAAGTGTTTCTTGATCTTTCTTTTCACGCAAGGGTGGGCTCATCACCCATTTGGCTCCTTCAAAGTTTTGTTCATACAAACTGGCATCCAAAACCAAATACTGTATACAGGTTTCTACAAATACATGTTGGTTTCTACGAGTAGCGAAACGAACCGCATTTAAGGCACCTTCACAAGTCAGGTGCACTATATAGCCCGGGCATCCCGTATAGTCGGCCATGTCGGCAAAACGACTGCTGGCCTCTGCTTCAGTAACTTCCGGTTGTGATAAATAATGGTACAACGGTGCGGTTTTTCCTTCTGATTTATGTTTGGCAATTAAGAAATCAATCATGTCTCCATTGGTAGCATGCACATTAATTAAGCCTCCATGCTTTTTCACTTCCTGCATCAAACCAACCATTTGTCGGTCGTCTATCATTAAAGCGCCTTTGTAAGCCATAAACGTTTTGAAAGAAGTGATACCTTCGACCTCTATAAAATGCTGTATTTCCTTTTTAGTTTCCTCGTTAAAATCGGTTACCGCCATATGGAAACTGTAATCGCCTACCGCATTGTTATCACTTCTCCCTTTCCATTCTTGTAGGGCGGATTGCAGACTTTTCCCTTGGGTTTGAAGAATGAAATCGATTACCGTTGTAGTTCCACCATATAAAGCGGCACGGGTTCCTGTTTCGTAGTTATCGCTACTGTAAGTTCCCATAAACGGCATATCTAAATGCACGTGTGGGTCAATACCGCCGGGCATGACTAACTTTCCTGAGGCATCAATGACTTCATCGGCCTGCACATTCAAGTTTTTGCCGATGGCTGAAATCGTCTCGCCTTCTATATAAATATCCGCTACATAATCATCGGTAGCAGTTATAATTCTTCCGTTTTTAAGTAAAATACTCATATTTTTATTCTTTATTCTTCATTAAAATCCAATACACTATTCCACTTATCCCAAATCCTACGAACCAAGCGTAATGATATAGCCCCGAAATCCATTCCGGAAATACGGTAGTATCTACTACTTTAATGGTTAGTAAAAAACCCGGGACATTAGGAATAATTCCTAGTAACAAGGCCCAGATGGCTTTAGTATTAAATCCACCTGAAAAACTGTATATTCCTTTTTTATTATACAAATCATCCACAATCAGTGTTTGTTTGCGGATGAAATAATAATCGACTATCATAATACCTCCAACGGGTCCGAGTAAACTGGAATAGCCTACCAACCACGTGAAAATATACCCTGTAGGGTCAGCAATTAGTTTCCATGGGAAAATCATAATCCCAATAATTCCTGTTATATAACCGCCTTTTCTGAAATCAATTTTAGAGGGAGATAAATTCGCAAAGTCATTGGCCGGGCTCACAATATTAGCGGCAATATTGGTGGCCAATGTTGAGATGGCTACGGCAATCATGGCAATGCTTACCAATAGTTTACTATCAAATTTTCCAGCCAATATAACCGGATCCCAGATCGTTGTTCCAAAAACAATGGTGGTTGCCGAAGTCACTACCACCCCTACAAAAGCGAATAATGTCATCGAGGTAGGCAGCCCATAAATCTGTCCTTTGATTTGGGCGCTCTGTGACGTAGCATATCTGGTGAAATCAGGAATGTTTAAAGATAAGGTTGCCCAAAACCCTACCATTCCTGTCAGTGCCGGAAAGAAGAAATGGAAAAAGTCAACGGAGTTGGTAAACTTAGAATGGGTTTCTAATATAGGTCCTAAACCATGCGCTGCACTGATAGCCCAAAACAAAAGAGCCAAAGCAGCCACCGGTAAAAAGATAGCCTTAAAAACCAACAACTTTCGGATGCTCTCCACTCCCAAATACACTACATACATATTCAACAACCAAAACAAGAAAAAGCAAATTGCCGGTCCTGTTTGTAATCCCCAAGAATCCGGAAAGACTTGTGGTAATGTTTCAATACTTGGTATCCAAAGACGTACCATTTGATAAATGGCGAAACCTCCAATCCAGGTTTGAATTCCAAACCAACCGCAAGCAACAATAGCTCTCAGCATAGCCGGAATATTGGCTCCTATAGTTCCGAAACTGGCTCTGGCAAATACCGGAAACGGGATTCCGTATTTAGCTCCCGCATGACCGTTTAAAATCATTGGAATTAAAACGATTGTATTGCCTAAGAATATTGTTAAAATAGCCTGCCACCAATTCATCCCGCCTTCAATCAACGAACTCGACAACATATAGGTCGGAATACAAAGACTCATGCTGATCCAAAGTGCAGCATAATTCCAAGTGGTCCAGGTTCTTTTTTCGTTAGATACCGGAGCCAAGTCTTCACTATACAAAGACGAGTTTGTATGATTTAGGTTTTCGGACATGTTTTTTGATTTTAAACTAAAGCAGCATCTGAAATTTTCAAGGTTTCGCTAATAATGGCTAATCCTTCATCTATTTGTGCTTCCGTAACACATAAAGGCGGTGCTATAAAAATATACCCCCAACGTACAAAAGTGTACATTCCCAATTCACGGATTTTGCCTGCAATGGCATTAGTCACTTTTAAGTCATCGCCAGCACCATTGTAAGGCGATATCAATTCACCGGTATCTTTATTTTTTAAAACATCTAAACAACCTAACAATCCTGTGTTTCTGAATGTTCCCATACTAGGATGTTTAGCTCTCATGGCCTCGATACGAGACTCTAAATAAGATCCCATTTTACGAGTGTTTTCTATGAGTCTGTCGCTTTCGTAAATATTGATAACCGCTAAAGCTGCTGCCAAAGCTACAGGATGACCGTTATAGGTCAAACCAATCATCATTGGTGTGTTTTCAAATTTGGCAGCTATGGTATCGGAAACCATCAAACAGCCTAACGGTAGATAAGATGCCGTCAATCCTTTGGCCATACAAACCATATCAGGAACGATGTCATGGTTTTCAAAACCGAACCACTTCCCGGTACGACCAAATCCACTCATTACCTCATCGGCAACGAATAAAATGCCGTATTTTTCACATAGCGCTTTCACGCCTTTTAAGTAGCCTTTTGGGTAATGCAAACAGCCCGAAGAACCGCTTTCGCCTTCAAAAATAAAAGCGGCAATATTGGTTTTCCCTTCCAAATGAATAACTCTTTCTACATACTCCAAGCTTAAAGCTAACTTAGTAGCATCATCTAAATCTTTCATCCCGAAAAAGTAATAAGGATCATCCAAATGCACGGCATTCGGCATTTGTTGGGAATCGTTTGCCAGTTTTCTTGGATCGCCTCCAACGGTCATCCCTCCTATGGAACCACCATGAAAAGCTCTATATCTTCCTATAATTTTATGTCTACCGGTATACAACCTAGCCAATTTAATAGCATTGTCAATAGACGAAGTCCCACATAAGGTGTAGAATGCTTTGTTTAAATTACCCGGACAGATTTCAGCCAACTTTCTAGATAATTTGGCTCTGATTTCAGTCGTGCAACTCGGGGTTACAAAACTTACTTTTTGCATTTGTTCTACTACGGCATCAGTAACTCTTTGGTCGCCGTGGCCAATATTTACGGACATCAAGCCCGAGGAAAAATCAATAATTCGGTTGCCGTCGTAATCGTATAAGTATACCCCCTCCGCTCTCTCTATCGCAATAGGATTCACACTTGCTTGGGCTGACCACGAGAATAAACTGAATTCTTTGCTGTCGTTTATAATTTGTTCTTTGGTCAGGGTTTGTTCTTTTGTAATCATTTCAATTGTATTTTATTAACTCATCCAGTTCACGCCCGCTTCGGCATTCCATTTCACGGTGCTTTTCTTTAATTTGGTCCAAAACTCAATAGAGCTTTTTCCGGTGATGTCGCCTACACCGAATTTACTTTCGTTCCAACCGCCAAAACTGAACGGTTCTCTCGGCACCGGAACACCCACATTTACGCCAATCATACCGGCACTGGCCTTGTCAATGATGTAACGTGCCATTCCACCGTTTTGAGTGAATACACTTGCGGCATTTCCGTATGGATTTTTGTTTTCGATAGCTAAAGCTTCGTCCACCGTATTGGTTCGGATGATTGAGATTACCGGTCCGAAGATTTCTTCACGAGCTACACTCATATCGGGTGTTACAAAGTCGATAACTGTTGGCCCTACATAAGTCCCTTTTTCTTTTCCGGCCACTTTGGTGTTTCTTCCGTCAACTAATATTTTGGCACCGTCTTTTTCGGCTTGGGTAATATAACTTTCAATACGCTCTTGTGAAGCGGCATCGATAACTGCTCCTAAGTTTTGCCCCGGAACTATTTTGAGGGCTTCGTCACAAATTTTGGCTACGATATGGTCAATAGCTCCAACGCCTACCATAGCCGAAGCGGCCATACAACGTTGACCGGCACAACCCGACATTGACGCTGCCACGTTTTGAGCCGTCATATCCGGAATAGCATCCGGTAATACCATTAAGTGGTTTTTGGCACCGCCTAAGGCCAAGCATCTTTTTAAATTTTGAGTCGAGCGTTGGTAAACAATCTTCGCCACTTTAGTAGAACCTACAAAAGAAACTGCTTCAATTTTTGGATGGTCACAAATGGCATTAACCATATCAACACCACCGTGAACCACATTGAACACTCCATCCGGAAGTCCGGCTTCTTTTAATAATTCGGCCAAACGACCACAGCTCAACGGCACTTTTTCTGAAGGTTTTATAATCATACAGTTGCCTAGAGCAATCGCGTTTGGAATAGTCCAATTCGGAACCATTGAAGGGAAATTGAACGGTACTATTGAAGCCACAACGCCCAACGGCACATGTTCGGTTCTGCATTCTACACCTTTGCTTACTTCTAATAATTCTCCTGTAATTAATTGTGGTAATGAGGTGGCAAACTCAGTTAGCTCGATACATTTTTCAATTTCGGCTACGGATTCGCCGTAAGTCTTTCCGTTTTCTTCACTGCATAGTTCTGCGAGTTCTTTTAGGTTTTTTTCTAATAAGGTTTTATATCGAAAGAAAACCTGAACTCGTTCCTTAATGGGTGTTTTGCTCCAAGCCGGAAATGCCGCTTCGGCTGCTTTCACAGCATCGTCTAAATCTTTGGCAGCGGATAAAGGGACTGTAGATAAAAAACTCCCGTCTAAGGGAGAGATAACATTTAAAGTTTGTGTTGTGGAAGATGGAACGAACCGTCCATTGATGTAATTCTGAATTGCTGAATATTTCATTGAAATTATTATTATTTTACAAATATTTTAATAAAAGTAATAACAAATATATAATAAACAAATTTTAGTAATGAATTATTATCATTTTGGTATTTTTCACGACAATTAATAAGCATTTTCAACTGTTGGAATTCAGAAATGATGTAAAACTTACTTTTTAAAGCGTTTTCAAAAGTTTCTTAGTAACAATTGAATGTTAATGAAAATAGTGTGTTACCGTTTCTTCGATGTAAAAAAACTTATTTTTGCGACACAACAACACAACTAAACATCATGGAAGAAAAAACAACTAGTTACAAGGAAGCTGGTCCTTTGAACCAATTCACTGTAACCATCAATGAAAAAAACGAACCCCCCACCGCTTTCATAACCGTCAAAAAAAACGGCAACAAAGGAGAAGCCCGTTTTCAAACTACTATTGACGACTTAACCCAAATGGCTAAAGTGGCTAATCTTGCCAAAGCCAAATTCAGAGCCATCAGCAAAAAACAGGAAGCCAGAAAAATAAAATCGGAAACAGCATCCATCGAAGTCATTTTGATGCCCGAAATTATCGTTCCGCCCATTGACGAAAAAGATTTGTCGAAAATAATAGCCGATTATTTTAAAGATATCGAAATTGAACAACTGGCTAATCGCTATCCTTATAGTGAAGAGCAAATTCGTTATCATATGGAGAAAAAAGGCATAGTGCTTTTTGATTGATTGTACTAAGTTGTTTTATAACAGGGATTTATATTTTTTCATCCCATTGAATGAATAAAAATAATATCAGCACTTTTTTAATTTAAGTAAATCACCATAATTTTTATGGTGTATCATTTCGGGTATACCAAATTGGAGAAGTGACGATACGAGTTCCGTCGGATTCGGTTATATCTACATAATAGTAACGAGTGCCACCATTTGCTAAAGCAGTATGAGTATAGGTAATTGATCCTGAAGTAGTACTAGTCAAAATTGTGGCTGTTGTTCCGCTTCCCGGTATTCCAGAATAAATTTTTAATGAGGTTACCGGAGATGAAGTAACACTCGTCACAGTTATTACAGGAGCTCCGGCGGTAGTAACAATACTCCCTAGATTATTTGTGTTTATTTTAAACGTTACTTGGGCAGAACAATCCTCGCTGGCATAAAAACGCATAGCACGCATAGCACCAAGAATATTGTTTTCGGTCAAAGAATTAGCCAATACCACCGTCCTGATATTGGAAGTGTGACCATGAGTAATATTGTGGTTATCGTGATCCATAGTTGGCCCTAAATGATAGCCTCTTGCTAACATATTCCTGTAATATGACAAATAAGCCATTGAAGTTGGAGGATCATTATAACTAGTACTGGTAGAAAAAGCCGGACCGCTCTCAACAGCAGTTCCAACTATGGCATTATCTGCTTCAGTATTATAAGTGGTCATTATGTTGCTATAATCACTATTGTTAGGGTGAGCTAGTGTAGCAAAAGCATTACCTCCATAACCATTAATTGTACTAAACAACCCTGTTGTTCCTATGTAATCAGACTTAGCAACATAGTGTTGATATTCTCCGGAATCCCAGCCTAACAAATCCGGAATTCCATATACAATAACATGTCCACCTCCGGAAATAACGCCCCATTCCATACCATATAAAGCTAAAAAAGTAGCTGTAGAAGCAGAAGCTGCTTGTGCTCTTCCTTGAATCCAATTGCTAAGCGACATACCGGCAGCAACATGATTATGTTCACTTATTCCCAAAAAATCCATACATGAAGCGGCATCAGCATAAGCAAAATCACCCGATGGCAATCCTGTGCCATCACTATATTCTGTATGTGAATGGAAATTACCGTAATAAAAATTTAAACTGCTTGAATTGGTAGCACTATTACCAACCAAAGGCGAAGTTGTGTTATAGGCAGGTCCATTATCACAATTGAGTTTGTTTAGAGCAAATACAGTAAAATAATAGACGGTTGAAGGCGTCAATCCTGTTGCAGAAAAACTGGCAGCACTCGACTTTCCGAGAACTATTCCGTTTCCTAGCGCATCACCAATGGCATAAACTGTTCCGTTTACTGGAGCTGTGTTTAAGGGTGTCGAAACGCTGTAAACTATAAGATATTCGTCAGCAGTAGTAGCTGTAAATGTTCCGTTTATAGTTGTTGTAGCTGTGGTAAGGATAATATTTGTAGGCTGTCCTAATGGAGCAACACAAGGAGGTGGTAAAGTAGTTGAGTCACCTGTTAAAGGACTACCAGAATCGTAGATTGCACTATAATAACACATTCTGAATTCGAATATAAAGACGTAATATGTAGTATTTGGCAATAACCCGGAAGCAACAAAAGTGGTGGATGTTCCTGCTCGCAT
Source organism: Flavobacterium phycosphaerae (assembly GCF_010119235.1). NCBI lineage: Bacteria > Pseudomonadati > Bacteroidota > Flavobacteriia > Flavobacteriales > Flavobacteriaceae > Flavobacterium > Flavobacterium phycosphaerae. The sequence goes on from NZ_JAAATZ010000001.1 coordinate 860,468, forward strand.
TACTGTTGCGTTGCCAATTGAATCACCACTGTGATACATTACTCCATCAGCAGGAATCTCTGATAAAGTTGAATCAGTGCTAATCAGAGATACATAGCCATTAGCAGTTTCTGAGGCAGTAAAAGAACCTGAAATAGTATTGAATTGAGGCGCATTGAAAGTCAGAGCAGTCGGTGGTTGTATTACCTTATCATTGCCACAAGGAGACAAATTAGTATTGCTAATTATTGATATATAATTAGATACCGGTCGTAAAGCAGTATTTGAAAAAGCAGGGATTGAAAATACTAAGGCGTAAATTATTCCTGATATCAGGCTTACAATAAAATGTTTCTTCATGTTTTGGACGAATTCAGAACCCACGAATATAAATACTTCTTCTAAAAGACAGTATTATTAAATAAAAAAACATGAAAATCAATATTTTAAAACCATTTTTTTGAGTTTATGCGTACAAAATCAATTTTCAATATCACAAAGAAGTATTCTTAGAAAGAACCATTATTTTTCATATTTTAGTACAAAATAGTTTATCATGAAAATGTCCTTTTCCCTTTTTCTGTTTATAATTGTTACAGCTACATCATTCTGTCAAGAAAAAACAAAAAACAAAATCAATATTCTACTAGACTCCTGGCATCAAGCGGCGGCAGAAGCTAATTTCAATACTTACTTTGACTTAATGACTGAAGACGCCATTTTCATTGGTACTGATGCTACCGAAAACTGGAACAAAACTGCTTTTCAAGCTTTTGCCAAACCGTATTTTGACAAAGGTAAAGCATGGAATTTTACTGCATTGGAACGCCATATTTATTTCAGCAATGATAAAAAAATGGCTTGGTTTGATGAATTACTGAATACGCAAATGAAAATTTGTCGGGGCTCAGGCGTTTTGGTTTTACTCAATGGAAATTGGAAAATAAAGCACTATGTTCTTTCGATGACCATTCCTAACGACAACACCGATGCGGTTATTAAAATTAAAGCTCCTATTGAAGAGGCTTTAATCACTCAACTAAAAGATAAAAAAAAGTAATTCTTTTTTCAACTTCCTGAAAACCATAGTTTTTCTTTTTTCGTAAGTAGAAGGAAAGAACAGAACTATGAACCTCAATAAAAAAATTAACACGATATTCAGCACTATATTGGCTATGGTGCTGTTTTCATTGATTTCTTTGGTATTGTATATAATGCTTTTTACATTGTAAACAACCCTTTTGCCCTAACCAACTATGATTTATCATTTAAAAAAACACTTGATGTTTGGTTAGTTTTGTTTAGAAAGAAAAGCACTATTGTGATGAAGCAGTAGTGCTTTTTGATTTAGTTAAAAATCCTAAACGCATTTTTTTTGTTTTCAAAAAAACCAAACCTGAGCTTTCCCCGTACATGACTTCATAAACAAAAAACAAAGCATTATGAAGACTAACAAAAAAATAAAGACCGCCTTACTGAGCCTCTTGGGAATTTTTCTTTTACTGTTTGTCATACTGGTTTATCATATAGCTACAGCCAAACCCCCGGAAAATGCTACCATACAAGTAAGCCGAATTGATTTTGACAAACCGTTCGACTCTTTAAGCACTATCGATATCAAGCAAAAACTACATACTATTGCCGGCGTAAAAGACGAAATTATCGTAAAAAGAAATGTTGTCGTTTATTTTCACGATAACCGCATTGCTGATTCCAAAAAAGTATACGATCAACTAATGACCAAAGGAAACTATAAAGCAGAACGTTTTATACTTCCTGAAAATCTTGCCAGCAAGCAAGTATGTCCCGTGATGAAAAAAGATGGCGTCAGCTATAAGTTTACCAAACTGGTACAAAGCGTTTTTAATTAATCTATTAAATATATTGTTATGACAAAGTTTTCAAAAATTGCACTCTGTGCATTAGTAATCGGAGCATCATGCTTTACTTCTTGTAGTAGTGATGACTCAACACCGGCAACACCTTCTATATACATGAGATTAGGAGGAACGACATTAGTTGATGATCCGGACAATTCAGATCCGGCAATAAAAATTGAAGCCGGACGTTTAGCTTACCGAAAAGTGGTCAACACTACCATCGGTCTGATTGTTGCCGATGTGCAATCAAACGCTTCCGGAAATTTAAGCGCTCATTTTGCGCCACTTTTAGCCGAAGTTCAAGCAAACAACACCACAAACCTGGCTGAATTAGTAGATAATTTAACCGATTTCTTTTCGTATAACACCGGAGGAACAAACGCTGTAAACACCTATTCAGGATTAGATATGGTGGCTGCTCACAATCCTGCTGTAAACACCAGAATGGGCGTAAAAGCTACCGATGCTAATTACACCAAATTTGAAGGCTACGTCGGTGCCGCTGCAGTTCAAAACGGAGTGGCTGCCAACACCCAATTATACACTGATATTGTTGCCGTATTAGAATCGTTAAGAGATCCTATTGTTCAATAATAACCGTTTTGTTTTGTTTTAGAAAGAAAATGCCACCTCAATTTTGGGTGGCGTTTTCTATTTATTTCAGATTCTCAAGCATTTCAACAGTCATGGATGCTAAATCAAATTTGTGCTTCCAATTCCAATCTTTTTGTGCCGCACTGTCATCAATCGAAGCCGGCCAACTGTCGGCAATCTTCTGACGGAAATCGGGCTTATACGAAATGGTAAAATCAGGTATATGGTTTTTAATTTCAGCTGCAATTTCTTTTGGTGTAAAGCTGACTCCGGCCAAATTATAGGAAGAGCGAATTTTAATATTGTCTGCCGGTGCCTGCATAATTTCAACCGTGGCAGTAATGGCATCATCCATATACATCATCGGCAAAGCGGTCTCTTCCGAAAGGAAACATTCATATTTTCCGTTTTTTAATGCTTTGTGATAAATATCAACTGCGTAATCGGTAGTGCCTCCACCCGGCTCGGTTGACCAACTGATTAATCCCGGATAGCGAATGCTGCGCACATCAACCCCGTAAATATTATGGTAGTATTCACACCATCTTTCCCCGGTCTGTTTACTGATTCCGTATACAGTAGTCGGTTCCATAATGGTATATTGTGGTGTATTTATTCTTGGTGTGGTTGGTCCAAAAACGGCGATGCTCGAAGGCCAAAATATTTTTTTTATTTTTTTAGCTTTCGCCAAATTCAAAACGTGAAACAGCGAATTCATATTCAAATCCCAAGCAAAAGCCGGATTCTTTTCTGCAGTAGCCGAAAGTAAGGCCGCCATCAGATAGACTTCTTCAATCTGATGTTCTTCAACAATGTGTTCAATTTGGTTAAAATCTAAAGCGTTTACCACTTCAAAAGGTCCCGAATTCACCACATCAATATTCAGTTTTCGGATATCTGAAGCAATTACATTGTCAACGCCGTATAGGCTTCGTAGCTTTTTGGTAAGCTCAGTACCAATTTGTCCGCAAGCCCCAATAATTAAAATTTTTGTACTCATTTAGTGTGTTAGTTTGTGAAGCAAAGATACAGTTTTCAAAAATGTTTTTTTGGTAAAACCCAACGTTCTTTTTGCAAAAAATTACCATTCTGTTAACGGCCTCATACTGAAGTTTCCATTTACCTTTGTACCTTTGTGACTTAAATTTTGCATCAATGAAAATCACTTTTTTCGGTTTACTTCTGGGATTATTGTGTTGTATCTCCTGTCAGGAAGATCCAAAACTCCGTGCGTTAGAACAAGAAAAAGCAGCCCAAAAAAGAGAAGTTATTTTCAACAACATCAACAAAGGCTGGACATTTAACGCACAACCCATCAATACCGTATCGCGAAATTTAACCGGTAATTGGGCGGAATGGCGTGTTTTTTTAAATGAATTGGCTCAAAAACCCAAAAGCAGTTTAGGGGCTTTTCAGCAAAAAGCAAAAACCCTTTCTAAAAGAGCTACAGAGCTAAACAACAATATCCCATTAAAGTACGATTTACCGGAAACCAGAAGCCGAATCGGAGCCATTGCTACCAAAATGAATTCCATCAACCTCTATATTCATCTCAATCAAATTCCGGACAACAAGATTGTTCAATTGGTAAAAGAAGTCAATGTAGAAATGATTGCTTTCCAAAATCAACTGGATGAAATAGTTCGAAAAAGCGAAATTAAAATGGAAGACGGCGAAAGTGATATGCTGCAAATGCTGGATACTGCGCGTGCCATTCCAACCAACAATCCCAACTTAACGCCAACTAAATAAGTTTTGAGTCAAAACTCGTTATACAACACCTACCTGCATTCGGCGAAAGTCAAACAAATAGCAGAGGCACTCGAAAATCCTTTAACCAAATTACAGTTAAAAGGACTTTCCGGTTCATCGATGTCGTTTGTGTTTCAGGCTATTTTTAAAAAAAGTGAAAAACCATTTCTTCTACTTCTGAATGAAAAAGAAGAAGCCGCCTATATCCTGAACGATTTAGAACAAATGATTGGCACCAATGATGTGCTATTTTATCCCAGTTCCTATCGTCGTCCGTACCAAATTGAAGAAACCGACAATGCCAATGTTTTGTTGCGTTCTGAAGTGTTGAACCGAATCAATTCCCGAAAAAAACCGGCCGTTATAGTTACTTATCCCGAGGCACTTTTTGAAAAAGTAGTCACGCGAAAAGAACTCGATAAAAACACCTTGAAAGTTTCGGTTGGCGATAATGTTACCATCGATTTCATAAACGAAGTGTTGTTTGAATACGAATTCAAACGTGTGGATTTTATCACAGAACCCGGTGAGTTCTCTGTGCGTGGAGGGATTTTGGATGTCTTTTCGTTTTCGAATGATAACCCCTATCGTATCGAGTTTTTTGGTAATGAGGTGGACAGTATCAGGACCTTTGATGTAGAAACGCAACTTTCGGTCGAGAAGCAAAACAAGATTACCATTATCCCCAATCTAGAAAATAAATTCATCAAAGAAAACCGCGAAAGTTTCCTCGATTATATCAGTGACAAAACGGTTTTATGTATTGAAAATGCCGAGTTTTTAACGGCGCAATTAGACAAACTTTTTGCCAAGGCGATAGAAACTTTTGACAAACTTTCCAAAGACGTTAAACACGCCGCGCCGGAACATTTGTTTCTGAATCAAGAAGGTTTTTTACGCAAAGCATTAGATTTTTCTATCATAGAATTATCTAATAAACCGTTGTTCAAAACGACTAAAACTTTTGAATACCATATACAACCTCAACCTTCGTTTAACAAGCAATTTGATTTGCTATTGAACAATTTGAGCGACAATCATTTTAACGGGTATACCAATTATTTGTTCTGTTCCAATGAAGGACAGGCGAATCGTTTTCATGATATTTTTGAAAGTTTAGACGAAGCCAATCACGAGAATGTTCGCAAACAATACCACACCATTGTAGCTTCTCTTTATCAAGGATTTATCGATGAAGAAAACCAAATAGCTTGTTATACGGATCATCAAATTTTTGAGCGTTACCATAAATTCAGCATCAAAAACGGTTATTCCAAAAAGCAAACACTAACTTTAAAAGAATTAAATTCCTTATCCGTTGGCGATTATGTGACGCATATTGATCATGGTATCGGGAAGTTTGGCGGTTTGCAAAAAATTCAGGTCGAAGGCAAAACACAAGAAGCCATTAAACTAGTGTATGCGGATAATGATATTGTGTATGTGAGCATTCATTCGCTACATAAAATATCCAAATACAACGGCAAAGACGGCACTCCACCCAAGATTTATAAACTTGGTTCCAATGCCTGGAAGGTTTTAAAACAAAAAACCAAAGCACGAGTTAAGCATATTGCCTTTAACTTAATTCAGTTGTATGCCAAGCGAAGATTGGAAAAAGGTTTTCAGTTTGCACCGGATAGTTATCTGCAAAAAGAGCTGGAAAGTTCCTTTATTTATGAAGATACACCGGATCAAATTACAGCCACTCAAGACGTCAAAGCCGACATGGAAAAAGACCGTCCGATGGATCGATTGGTTTGTGGCGACGTAGGTTTTGGGAAAACGGAAGTAGCTATTCGTGCCGCGTTTAAAGCTGTTGACAACAGTAAGCAAGTCGCGGTTTTGGTTCCAACTACCATTTTGGCTTACCAACATTACAGAACTTTTTCGGAACGTTTAAAAGATATGCCGGTGAAAGTGGGCTATTTAAACAGATTCCGCACCGCCAAACAAAAAGCCCAAACTTTGGAAGAATTGGCTTCCGGGAAGTTGGACATCATCATTGGCACCCACCAATTGGTCAACAAAAATGTACAGTTCAAAGATTTAGGATTGTTGATTGTGGATGAAGAACAAAAATTTGGTGTCAATGTAAAAGACAAACTCAAAACGATAGCCGCTAATGTGGATACTTTGACCTTGACGGCTACGCCTATCCCGAGAACCCTGCAGTTTTCATTAATGGCAGCTCGTGATTTATCCGTAATTACAACGCCTCCACCAAATCGTTATCCCATCGAGTCACAAGTGGTTGGTTTTAATGAAGAACTGATTCGTGATGCTATTTCGTATGAAATTCAGCGAAACGGCCAAGTCTTTTTCATCAATAACCGAATTGAGAATATCAAGGAAATTGCCGGTATGATTCAGCGGCTTGTTCCTGATGCCCGCGTAGGGATTGGTCACGGCCAAATGGAAGGCACCAAGTTGGAAGAATTGATGCTAGGTTTTATGAACGGTGATTTTGATGTGTTAGTGGCCACCACCATTATTGAAAGCGGTTTAGATGTGCCGAATGCCAATACCATTTTCATCAACAATGCTAATAATTTCGGACTTTCTGATTTGCATCAAATGCGAGGTCGTGTTGGAAGAAGTAACAAGAAAGCCTTCTGTTATTTTATTTGTCCGCCGTATTCTGCCATGACGGATGATGCCCGAAAACGTATTCAAGCGTTGGAACAATTCAGCGAATTAGGAAGTGGTTTTAATATTGCCATGAAAGATTTGGAAATTCGCGGCGCAGGAGATTTATTGGGCGGTGAGCAAAGTGGTTTTATCAATGAAATTGGTTTTGAAACCTACCAAAAAATCATGAACGAAGCCATTGAAGAGTTGAAAGAAAACGAATTCAAAGACTTATATGACGATGGTGTTGAAGACGAAAATAAGGAATATGTAAAAGATTTACAGATTGACACCGATTTCGAATTACTGTTTCCGGATGAATACATCAACAACATTTCGGAGCGTTTGAATTTGTATAATGAATTAGGAAACATCAAGGATGAAGCCGGTTTGTTGGCTTATGAAACCAAGCTGATAGATCGTTTTGGTCCGTTACCAAAAGAAGCCTTAGCACTACTCAACAGCATTCGCATTAAATGGATTGCCACTCAAATGGGTATTGAAAAAATCGTCATGAAACAGGGCAAACTGATTGGCTATTTTGTTTCCGACCAACAATCCGATTATTACAATTCAAAGTCTTTCCGTCACATGCTGACTTTTGTGCAACAGCATGCTAACCTCTGTAAAATGAAAGAGAAAGAAACCAAAAACGGTCTGCGTTTGCTGCTCACTTTCGAAAATGTAAAATCAATTTCCAGAGCGCTAGAGTTTATGGAATTGATGAAAAAATAAAAAAGCCACTCAATTGAGTGGCTTTTTTATATGATGCAAAGATGAAATTACATTTTCAAAATTTTGAAATTCGCTTCTTTATCATTGAATTTCAGTTTAAAGAAATAGGTTCCGGTGGCGAATTGTGAAATATCAACACGGGCACTCAAGTCATTCATTTTTTGGTTAAATAATAACCTGCCTTCTACATTATACACGGCCACTTCTGTAATGGCATCTTTAGAAGTAATAGAGACCAAACCATTGGTTGGATTAGGATAATAGCTGTAATCCAGGAACTCATTGGTTTCTTCACCTAATGTTCCTGTACATGAAATGATGGCATTCCATCCTGATTTAGTTTCCAATTGGTCAGAAACAAACTTAAAGGTTAAAGAGCCTTCTGTTGAAGTTGAATTAAACGGACCCGGTATGGTTGCGCCGGTTAATCCTCCTGAAGTTAAATCAGGATAAAACTCATCAGGACCATTGTACACATATAAAAAATCAAAGGTATCTTCCAGATTAAAACTTGAAAACGTAACTTTTAACTTTAATCCTTGATTATAAGGAGTTATTGTTCTTACCCAAGTTTCTAAATTAGTATAGCTTCCAGATGTTCCGCCGGTATCTGTAAATTGCATTCCCGCACAAACATTGGTTGTATTGGTTGCAAAAATCTTTTCTCTGTTAGCCGGAGTAATATTGGCATCACATAAAGGTCTTATCCGTATTTTATAATAAGTATTAGGATTCAATCCGGTGGCAAAATAATTATTATTCGTAGTAGTATTCCATACTATATTGGTTGATGAAAATGGTGTAACAGCCACTTCCCAGGACGTATTAAAATCATCACTCCAGCTAAAATATACCGCTGTTGGTGATACACTTTCAATAACTACATTGTCAACGGTATTAATACAAGTATTGATTCCATCAAAGCTCAAACAAGTTGAGTTGTTTACCGTATTTAGAATTAATGCGGCAGGTTGTGGTCCGAAACCATTGTTAAAACTAATACCAACGCCTGACACTAAATGACAATAACTCATTATGGTTCCTTTTTCTGAACTGGAAGGAATAGTTGCCGGTGTGGTCATACAAGAACCGCCTTCCCAAGCAGAACCCAAGGCATAAGGGGCACAGTTGTCTATAGCGGTATTATTACCATTCCAATAACAAGCATGTGTATGTGGTGACCCAAATAAATGGCCAAACTCGTGGGTAATCACTTGTACTGTCCAAGAGTAGGTTGGTACCGTTGAAAAACCATAATCAACATCAGAATAACAATACCCTGATAACGAACACAACCCATCGATTGCTGCTGCAACTCCGCCAAGTCCGCCTTCATCTACTCCAACTAATCCGCCTAAATCACCATCAAAAATTGGTCGTTGTTCATTAAAGGCATTTAAATAAGCCCCTGAATTATCCCCAACTCCTTCATACGGATCTTGTTCTGTCCAAATGAATATGGATTTCAAAGCCGTTGATATTCCATCATTATTATAAAGCGTTTGTACATTGTTGTAAACCGAAGTCATCCAGTTGGTGGTTGCAGTTGTATCACTCCCTTGATTTTGATAGATATTGTAATCTACTTCGAAATAAAGTGTAACCCATCTGGTACTTAAAGTGTTTTGTGGACTTTGAGTACTTTGAGCAGCAATTTTTGACAACAAAGCGCTATCGTCAACATGACAATCAAATTGATTCACAATCTTCATTTTAGCATCCGAATAAACGATGTAGTCGGTTTGATTATTAGGCTTGTCTAATTTTCCAACCACAACATTTCCTAATGCTGAACTCGAAATAATTCCGTTAAACTCTCCATTAAAAAAATTGAAAGAGGAAACCGAATTTACTTCTCCGTTGATGATTCCGCGATAGTAAACTCCTTTTTGGTAAGGGATGTTTTTGGTTTTATCCGTGTCAACATGAAATCCTTCCGCAAAGGGATTTGATTTGTATAAAAGCACTGAAATCGTTTGGTTTTGATAAGGAATTTCCAAGGCAATGTAGTCGTACTGATTGGCGACGATTTCATTAATTTTTGTCATGTTTAGGGTAGCCAGTGTTGCGCCATCTACCACTTTGTCAACATTGGCATTGATAGCATTGGGCGATGGGGTCAATACAGTCATTGGCTTGAAATTCGTATTTGAATTTTGCAATGCAGTAACTTGTTGAGCTATTTTATTTTGTGCCAATAAACAAGCGCAATTAAAAAAGGCAACTAAGAGTAGGATTCTTTTCATTGTGATATTTTTTTTTACAAAGTTATTCAAATTCATAAGGTTTCATTCTTAATATGTTTCAAAATAGCATAAATTAAAAATGATAAAACGCATCTTCTATATGTTCTATTTTAAAATCTCCCTCTTCTTTAGAGACAGCAATGATATCAAAACGCACCGACACATCTAAATCATTGGTTATAACATATTCGTTTACCGCTTTGACCAACAAGCTGATTTTCTTTGGTTTTACAAAATCTTGTGGCAAACCAAATGCTAATGACGAGCGGGTTTTTACTTCAACGATGGCTAAAACTTCGGCTTTTTGCGCAATAATATCAATTTCGGCTTTTTGAAAAGTCCAGTTAGTTTCCAATATGGTATAACCGTTTTGTTCCAAATAACCCGCTGCCAATTCCTCGCCAAGCTTCCCTAGTTCGTTGTGTTCTGCCATTTATTCAAAAACTACTTTACTCATTTCGGCTGTTACTTCCATCGAGATTTGTCTTCCAAAAATCAAACTGCGGTTGTCTCTGATGTGCCCTGCCGGGAAATTATAAATAATCGGAATGTTCAATCCTTTGACGGCATCCTCAATGATTTCCAAGGCATTTCTACCCCACGGAATTTCATTGTCTTTCATTTCAGTCATACCGCCCACAATGATTCCTTTCAAACTGGCCAAACAACCGTTGCGTTTCAGGTTCATCATCATGCGGTCAACATGGTATAAATATTCGTCTAAATCTTCTAAAAACAAGATTTTATCCTGACAATCAATCGCTGATGCTGACCCCAACAAACTATACAAAATAGAGAGATTTCCCCCTACCAATTCTCCTTTGGCTTTGCCTAAATGATTCAAAGCATCACACTCTAAAGTATAGGCTAAAGGGTCGCCAAACAAAGCGGCACATAAGGAATTCTTGGCTTCATCAGTAGCTCTTGGAATGGCAACAGGCATCGTTCCGTGGATAGATTCAATACCCATTCGGTTCAAATGACTGTGCAAAACGGTCACATCGCTAAAGCCGATAATCCATTTGGGATTTTGTTTGAATTTAGTAAAATCCAATTTGTCAATAATTTTTACCGTTCCATAGCCTCCGCGAACACACCAAATCGCTTTGATATTGGGGTTGTCCATTTGCTCTTGAAAATCTTCAGCACGCTGGGCATCTGTTCCGGCCAATTGATAATAATCCAATCCAATGGTTTTCCCGATTTTTACGTTTAAACCCCAACCTTCCAGCAAATCAATAGTGGGTTTTAAATTGTCTTCAATATTTTTTCGCGCTGTAGAAACGATGGCAACAGTGTCGCCTTTTTGGAGATAAGGTGGTGTAATCATCTTTTTTTGTGAATAAGAGGAAAAGGTAAGTAAAGAAATTAAAAATAATATCGGCCGCATTAATCCGTGATGGTTAGTAAAATAGTATGTTTCAAAAGTAAACAAATCCCAAAATTAATTCGGCTATTCGTAGCTAAAAAGTTATTTTTGCTGTCTATTTAGAAGAATATGTTAGAAAATCCAAAACGATATACCATTACAGCCGCGTTGCCTTACACTAACGGTCCAATCCATATTGGTCATTTGGCCGGAGTTTATGTACCGTCAGATATTTACGCGCGCTATTTAAGATTACAAGGAAAAGATGTGGCCTTCATTTGTGGAAGCGATGAACACGGGGTAGCCATTTCGATGAAAGCCAAAAAGAAGGGATTACGCCACAACAAGTCATTGATAAATACGACGGAATCATTCGTCAGTCGTTTGTTGATTTTGGTATTTCTTTCGACAATTATTCACGAACTTCCTCAAAAATTCATCACGATACGGCTTCGGAATTTTTCAAAAAACTATACGACAAAGGTGACTTTATTGAAGAGGTAACTGAACAATTGTATGATGCCAAAGCGAATCAATTTTTGGCCGACCGTTTCGTAACCGGAACTTGCCCAAAATGCGAAAATCCGGAAGCTTATGGTGATCAATGTGAACGCTGTGGTTCAACGTTAAATGCCACCGACTTAATCAACCCAAAATCAACCATAACGGGAGAAACTCCGGTTTTAAAGTCAACCAAACATTGGTTTTTACCACTAGACAGATACCAAGATTTTTTACAGAAATGGATATTAGAAGACCATGTCAAAGACTGGAAAGTAAACGTATTAGGTCAAGTAAAATCATGGTTGGATGATGGTTTAAAACCTCGTGCGGTGACCCGAGATTTAGATTGGGGGATTGATGTGCCTGTGGAAGGAGCAGCAGGAAAAAAACTCTATGTTTGGTTTGATGCGCCAATCGGATATATTTCTTCCACCAAAGAATGGGCTACTCGTGAAGGAAAAGAATGGGAACCTTATTGGAAAGATGCCGGTACCAAACTAGTACACTTCATCGGAAAAGACAATATCGTTTTTCATTGCATTATTTTCCCAGCGATGCTTAAAGCGGAAGGCAGTTTTATTTTACCGGATAACGTTCCGGCTAACGAATTTCTGAATTTAGAAGGCAACAAACTATCGACTTCCAAAAACTGGGCGGTTTGGTTGCACGAATATTTACAAGACTTCCCGAATAAGCAGGATGTATTGCGTTATGCGTTGACCGCCAATGCTCCGGAGACCAAAGACAACGACTTTACCTGGAAAGATTTTCAGGCACGAAATAACAACGAACTGGCTGCCGTTTTTGGCAATTTTATCAACCGAGTGGTTGTTTTAACTAATAAATATTACAACGGCATTGTGCCTTCGCCGAATGAGTTTTCACCAGTTGACGAACAAACTTTGGCCGAATTAAAAGCCTATCCCGCAGTAATTTCAAGTTCTATTGAGCGTTATCGTTTCAGAGAAGCACAAGGCGAATTGATGAATGTAGCACGCTTAGGCAATAAATATTTAGCCGATGAAGAGCCTTGGAAAATGGTCAAAACCAATCCGGAAAGGGTTCAAACACAAATGTATGTTGCTTTGCAAATTGCTGCAGCATTGAGTGTATTATCCGGACCTTTCTTACCTTTTACTGCGAGCAAATTAACCTCAATTTTAAAAGCCGAAACTATTGGTTGGAATAGTGTTTCAGAAACAGCTGACTTACTACCGGCCGGTCACCAAATTGGGGAGGCCGAAATATTATTTGCCCAAATTGAAGATACCGAAATTCAAAAACAAATAGACAAATTGGAAGCCACCAAAAAAGCCAACGTTATGGAAAACCAAGTCACTGAAGCGCAAAAACCTACTTCAACCTTTGAAGATTTTTCAAAATTGGATTTGCGTGTCGGAACCATTTTAGAAGCTGAAAAAATGCCGAAAGCCAATAAACTTTTGGTGTTGAAAGTTGATACAGGAATTGATACTCGTACCATAGTTTCGGGAATTGCAGAACATTTTTCTCCTGAAGAAGTTATCGGAAAGCGTGTTACTGTTTTGGTAAATTTAGCACCGAGAGCCTTACGCGGCGTAGAAAGTCAGGGTATGATTTTGATGACCAACAACACAGAAGGTAAATTGGTTTTTGTCAATCCGGATGCGGAAGGTGTGGAGAATGGAGCTTTAATTAGTTAATAAATACTATGAACCTAAAAGTAATTGCCTTTGATGCTGATGACACTTTGTTTGTCAACGAGCCGTATTTTCAGGAAACGGAGGAGAAATTTTGTGCCTTGATGAGTGATTATTTGTCGCATCAAGGATTATCACAAGAGTTGTTCAAGACCGAGATTGCCAATTTAGATTTGTATGGTTATGGTATAAAAGGCTATATTCTTTCGATGATAGAAGCGGCTATGAGAATTTCAAACAATACCATTTCTATTGAAATCATCGAAAAGATTATCGAATACGGGAAAGAGTTATTGCAAAAACCCATTGAATTATTAGATGGTGTCGAAGAAACACTTGAAGCTTTAAAAGGAAAATACAAACTGATTGTAGCCACCAAAGGCGATTTAAAAGACCAACAAAGCAAGTTGCATCGTTCCGGTTTAGGACATTATTTTCATCATATAGAAGTAATGGCCGACAAACAAGAACTCAATTACCAAAAACTATTGACCCGTTTAGAGATTGAGCCTCATGAGTTTTTTATGATTGGTAATTCGCTGAAATCGGATGTATTACCGGTATTGGGTATTGGCGGTTATGCGGTTCATATTCCGTTTCACACCACTTGGGAACATGAAAAAATCAGTCACAAAGTAGAGCACCCTAATTTCAGAACTTTGGAAAACATTTCGGATGTGCTCCCAATTTTACTAAAATAAAGTGAAGCAAAAATTACCCCTCGACACTTGGAACCGAAAAGAGCATTTTCTGTTTTTTAAACAAATGGAAGAACCTTTTTTTGGCATCACCGCCACTATAGATTGTACCAAAGCCTATGCAAAGTCAAAAGAATTAGGGGTTACTTTTTTCACCTATTATTTGCACAAAACCTTGCAGGCCGTGAATGCCATCGAACCTTTTCGGTATCGCATAATTGATGATGAAGTTTATATTTATGACACCATTGATGTTTCGGCTACGATTTTACGAGACGATAAAACATTTGGCTTTTCATTGATGGAATACGCTGAAAATCTGGATGAATTTGCTGAAATTACCAAAAAAGAAATCGCCCGTGTGAAAGCCACTCCCGGTTTGATTACACGCGATTTTGAGATTAACTTAATTCACTTTTCGGCATTGCCTTGGATTAACTTTACTTCTTATTCACATGCCCGAAGTTTTACTTTTCCTGACAGTTGCCCTAAAGTATCCTTTGGCAAAATGATGGATGACCATGGCAAAAAAACCATGGCAATGGCTATTCATGTGCATCACGGACTGGTTGATGGGTATCACATTGGCGAACTGATAGATTGTTTTCAGGAGTTGATGGACAGGTAACTTTAAGGAGTATAATTTTCATAAACCGTCCAATTTGAGCCATCACTAATGACAAGTAAGGTTCTGTAATGGTTGTCATACATGTAAAGTGTATTGACACCTCCGGAGGTTAATCCTTTAAAAAAGAAGTTGCCGGCTGCCGTTGTAAGTTTAGCTGTATTGGTATTATTAATATTTCTCAAAAAATAAATTCGTCCCGGATAGGTTATAGGGCTTGGGAGTTGAAATTCCTGATCCGTTGCTTGTGGATTTACCGAAACATAAACGCCATCATTGATTAAAGTAACTGAACCGCTGCCGTTTAATGTCAAAGTTTTTACTGATAAATTACCATTTACATCCAAAGTACTAAGTGGCGTGGTGGTATTGATTCCTACTTGTGCATATCCGCTTGGTACAAACAACAAAAACAACACTAAAAACCCAACGGATTTCAGCATTATACTCTGATTTTGAATGTTTTTGACAGTTAACATAAAATAAATGTAGCCAAATAATTGAAAAAAAAGTATGGCAAATTTGGAAACCCTTACCGAAAACGTTTTCGTGTTGACAACTTTAAGGTATTAGCGTTAATTTTTAAAGAATTTGGAAATAAAAAAAGCGGCAAAATTTCACTTTTACCGCTTTCATTGCTTTAGAAGCTGTCAGTTACAACGCATTTAATACTGCTAAAATAGCGTCGCCGTATTTTTCTGTTCGTGCCTTTCCAAATCCCGGTACCATTTCTAAATCGTGCAACGTTTGGGGATTCGTTTTGGCCACGGCAAGTAAATGCGAATTGTGACAAATCCTGAAAGCAGACCAATCTAATGTTTCGGCTAAATCATTTCTCCAATGACGCAAAGCATTGAAAATTTTATGCTCTTGTGGGGACAAATCTTCTTCAGCTAACTTCGTTGTTTCCGTTCCTTTCTTATCGGTTTTTGGGGCATAAAAAACGGCTGCCGACCAAAAATCTAAAGTACCCGTGGTAACAAAATTGGTAGAAGTTAATTTTACCTCAACCGAATCCAAAAACTGATTCATCTTGTCTTGGTCTGATTGACAAAATTCTTTAGCCAAGCGGATATTAAAAACTTTAATATTCATGACTCTCGCTAATGCTTATTTCCCAAGCAACAAGACATCGTTGGCAACTACTTCGGTAATATATCGTTTGGTGCCGTCTTTGTCTTCATAGCTTCTGTGAGTTAGTTTGCCTTCTATGCAAATTTCTTTGCCTTTGGTAACATATTTTTCAATGATGTCGGCTACTTTACCCCAAGCACTTACTCGGTGCCATTCGGTTTGTTCTACTTTTTCTCCTTTGTCGTTGGTATAATAATCGTTAGTAGCAATGGTGATGTTAACTACTTTTTTACCTCCGTCGAAGGTTTTTACTTCTGGTTCTTGTCCTACGTGACCGATTAACTGTACTTTGTTTCTCATGGCATTCATGGCGTTTCAATTTAAATGTTAGTGTTAAAAATTATTTTCTCTTGTTGATGGTTGTTTCAAATCAACGAGGCAAAGTTGCGGCAGTGGGTAAAAATTATTCGGTTGTTATTCATTTACTTTCGGTTGTAACTAATTGTAACCGTTTGTAAACGGAAATATTTTCTTATATTTGGGTAAAGAAAGACAACAAATACAACTGACAAATACTGTCTAGCCCTGATGGGAGTGGCATCTCGTCTTTTGGGACGAGATAGAACGGACAGCAGGAAAATGGAAAACCGATAAAGCCCAAGCCATTCGCTCCTAACCTCTGAAAGGCTCTGGACTAGAGTGAACCCTAAATAAAAAACATGACCAAAGTTTGTTTAGAATGTGGTGAAAAAATTGTGGGTCGCGAGGACAAAAAGTTCTGCAGCGATGGTTGTCGCAATGCGTATAACAACAAAATCAACAAGGACAGTACTAATTATATGCGGAACATCAACAACAAGTTGCGCAAAAATTACCGTATTTTGGTGGCGTTGAATGTGGAAGGAAAATCGAAAACGACTAAATCGAAACTGTTGAGTAAGGGCTTTGACTTTGATTTTTTTACCAATATTTTGAATACCGGTAACGGCAACACTTATTATTTTGTGTACGACCAAGGGTATCGCCTTTTGGAAAACGATTTTTATATGCTGGTCAAAAAAGAACACTAATTGTATCCTGATGAGAAAAAACTACGCTTCTGTCTATTCCGTTTTGGTGCTGGCGGCACTCATTTTTGGTGTTTTTTACTTTATGATGCCCCAGTGTTATGACGAAACTGAAGCACCCCTTTCGGATTTTTCTACACAACGGGCGCTGGAAACGGTAAAAACGATGTCGGCAAAACCCCATTTTGTGGGTTCTAAACAGCACGAGGCAGTTGCCAATTCTCTTCAAACGACTTTACGAAATTTAGGATTAGAAACCTCACTTCAGGAAGGTTTCACGATGACCGAGATGGGTACTTTGGTCAAATCAAAAAATATTTTGGCGCGTATAAAAGGTTCGGCAAATACTAAAGCGTTGTTACTGCTTTCGCATTACGACAGTGCGCCCCATTCGTTTTCAAAAGGCGCCAGCGATGATGCCAGCGGAGTAGCCACTATCTTGGAGAGTGTTCGGGCTTTTTTGCACAATAAGACGCCACATAAAAATGACATTATTATTCTTTTTACGGATGCAGAAGAATTGGGATTGAACGGGGCGGCCTTATTTGTAACACAACATCAGTGGGCCAAAGAAGTAGGACTGGTGCTCAACTTTGAAGCGCGTGGTTCTTCGGGGCCGAGTTATATGCTGATGGAAACTAATAAAGGCAACGCTAAAATGGTGGCCGCTTTCAAAGCCGGAAATGCTACTTATCCGGTTTCGAATTCGTTGATGTACAGCATTTATAAAATGTTACCCAACGACACCGACTTGACGGTTTTCAGAGAAGCCGGAAAAATACAAGGATTTAATTTTGCCTTTATTGACAGTCATTTTAATTACCACACCGCACAAGACACCTATGATAATTTAGACCGAAGAACGTTAGCCCATCAAGGAACGTATTTATTTCCGTTGTTGAATTATTTTTCAAACGCCGATTTGACCGATTTAAATTCGACGGAAGATCAAGTATATTTTAATGTGCCGTTTAGTTTTATAAGTTATCCTTTTGGCTGGATTTGGCCTATGTTGGCAATAGCGTTTGGGTTATTTATACTCTTTGTCTTTATTGGTTTGGGTAAAAGAGCGATGAGAATAGATGAAATTATCAAAGGTTTTATTCCGCTTTTTGGGGCATTGGCAACAGCCGGTTTGGTGACTTATGTGGGTTGGAAATTACTGTTAACTTTCTCCCCGCAATACAATGATATTCTTCAAGGATTTACTTATAACGGTCACGATTACATTTATGCTTTTGTCTGTTTGACGCTGGCCATTTGCTTTTTATTTTATCAAAATAACGGCAAACGCAATCCCGAAATGAGTCAACTGGTGGCGCCATTATTAGTTTGGTTACTTATTAATTCAGGAATTGCTTTGAAACTACAAGGGGCCGGATTTTTAATTCTTCCGGTTATGGCAAGTACTTTGATGTTGGGCTTTTTTGTATTGACACAAAAATCAAATTGGTTTTTAAATGTCCTCTTGGCGGTTCCGACAGTGCTGATTATCATCCCTTTTATTCAAATGTTTCCGATTGGTTTGGGATTGAAAATTTTGTTTGGAAGTTCTATTTTAACCGTATTGGCGTTTACCTTGTTATTGCCCGTTTTTGGCTCCTTTCCGCAAAAGGGAATTTGGGCCGGATTGTGTTTTTTACTATCGCTCGGATTCTTTGTCAAAGCCTATCAAAGTTCGGATTATACTAATGAAAAAGCAAAACCCAACAGTTTGGTATACCTCCTGAATGCTGATACCAATAAAGCTAACTGGGCAACCTATGATACCAATTTGGACGAATGGACCACCCATTTTTTAGGCAAAAACCCAAAGATAGCCACAACCGTTAACGCCAATAAACTCTACAGCAAATATGGCTCAGAATTCACCTTTATGGCGGAAGCTCCTTTAAAAAATATTGCCAAACCAACCATTGAATTTTTGCGAGATACGCTAAAAGGAAATCAGCATTTGTATCGCATAAAAATTACACCTAACCGAAAGGTGAATCGCTATGATATTTTTGTTCGAAATAAAATTCAAATCAACAATCTGAAAGCTAATGGTGTTACCTCGGTTAGTTTTAAAAGCAATATGGGCGCCACAACTTTCGGGAAAATAGTGACTTATTATGTGGTGGATAATCTTCCTTTGGAATTGGAATTTTCTATCAATGCTAAAGCCCAATTGCAATTGGAATTATTGGAAAGTTCGTTTGATTTGATGAACAATCCCTTAATAAATACCGTCAAAAGAAAGCCTTGGATGATGCCAACCCCCTTTGTTTTGAATGATGCTATAATTGTCAAACAAAAAATAAAACCATCGCCAAAATTGGCAGAAGTGAAACCGAGATTTCATCAAAATCCAATAAAAAAAGACAGTTTAACCATTGCTATTGACAGCCTCCGCCCATGAAAAAATCAGTATTTTAGGTTGTGGCTGGCTGGGATTGCCGTTGGCGAAATCATTGCTGGCAAAAGGATTTGCTATTAAAGGTTCTACGACTTCAACAGCCAAGATTCCGATTTTAGAAAATGCCGGGATTGAAGCCTTTCAAATTGAAGTAAAAGAAACCGCAATCCAAGGAGAGATAGCTTCTTTTTTAGCCGATTCAGAAATCCTGATTATTGATATCCCCCGAAATTAAGAGGTAGCGCCGGTGAAAATTTTGTGGCCAAAATCCAAGCACTGATATCTCTAATAGAAAAATCTACGATTACAAAAGTGATTTTTGTGAGCTCAACAGCAGTATATTCCGATGACAACACCATAATCACAGAGGCTACTAAACCTCAACCAGACTCCGAAAGCGGCCGTCAATTGCTGGAAGCAGAAACCCTTTTTCAGAACAATACAAATTTTAAAACTACGGCTGTTCGTTTTGGCGGATTGATTGGTGATGACCGACATCCGATTAAATTTTTAGCCGGAAAACAAAATCTTGAAAACCCGGAAGCTCCTATAAATTTGATTCATCAAACGGATTGTATTGGTGTTTTGGAAAGCATTATTCAAAACGATTTTTTTGGGGAAATTTTTAATGCAGTCACCTCATTTCATCCAACCAGAAAAAACTATTACACTCAAAAAGCACTTGAATTAAATTTACCTTTGCCGGAATTTGAAACCAACCAACCGTCGTTCGGAAAAACTATTCTAAGTACTAAACTGGAAACGGTATTGAACTATTCATTTAAAAAACACCTCTTATGAGTACCACCGACATCATCGGAACCATTGGCGTCAGCCTTATCCTAATGGCCTATTTTCTGAATATCTTTTCTTTAATAAAAAAGACGGAATTTTATTTTATATCCTGAACATTCTTGGCGGTGCCATTGCTTGTTTTTCTTCTTATCTGATTCAATTTTGGCCCTTTGTGATTCTTGAAGGCACTTGGGCAATTATTAGCGTGGTAGCCTTATTAAAAAGTATAAAAAAACCTCAAGCATAACTTGAGGTTTTTATTTATTTAGTGGTGGTCTTACCAGATTTTAACTTGTTTATCAGTAGGTAAATACATCCCGTCTCCTGCTTTGATGCCAAAGGCTTGTTGGAACGTATCCAAGTTTAACAGAGGCACGTAAGCTCTGTACATTCCCGGTGAATGCGGATCGGTTTTTACTTGATTTTTAATCGCTTCATCACGCATTTTGCTTCTCCAGATAGTAGCCCAAGAAATGAACAAACGTTGTTCCGGCGTGTATCCGTCAATTAATCCCGGATTACCGTTTTCTCTTAAATATAATTGCAATCCGTCGTAAGCAGCGTTAATTCCGCCCAAGTCTCCAATATTTTCTCCTAGAGTAAATTTACCGTCTACATGAATCCCCGGAAGTGGCTCCAAAGCTGAATATTGATCGGCCAAAGCTGTTCCTAAAGCCGTAAACTGTGTCAAATCATCAGCTGTCCACCAATCAACCAAGTTTCCTTCGGCATTATAACGTGAACCTTCATCATCAAATCCGTGTGAAATTTCGTGACCAATAACCGCTCCGATTCCACCATAATTTACCGCTTCATCAGCTTGATAATTGTAGAAAGGAGGTTGTAAAATGGCCGCCGGGAATACAATCTCATTATAAGAAGGATTGTAGTAAGCATTTACCGTTTGCGGTGACATACCCCACTCGGTTTTATCTACCGGTTTGCCCAATTTAGCCAAATCTTTTTTCCAACCCCATTGGGAAACGTTTTTGATATTGTCAAAATAAGTTCCTCCTTCTTCCGGGCTTTTGATTACTAAAGCAGAATAATCTTCCCATTTGTCAGGATAGCCAATTTTAATGGTTAGTTTGTCTAATTTTTCGATGGCTTTTGCTTTGGTAGCGGCAGACATCCATGTCAAATTATTGATTCTTTTTTTGTAGGCTCTGATGATATTTTGAATCATTTTTGACGCCTTTTCTTTGGCTTCAGCCGGGAACATTTTTTCTACATATAATTTCCCTAATGCTTCTCCAACGGTACCGTTTACGGTTTGCAAAGCTTTTTCGTGACGCGGTCTTTGTTTTAAAGCTCCGGTTAAGGTTTTACCATAAAACTCCCAGTTAGCAGTTTCAATATCCGTTGATAATTGGCCTGCTGAACTTCTCAACAACATCCAGCGCATGTATGCTTTCCAAGAATCCACTTTATTTTCGGTAAAAATGGTTTGCAACGCTGCCATATATCTTGGTTGCGAAACAATGATAGTGTCCAATTTAGTGAATCCAACACCTTTTAAATAAGTATCCCATTTTACTACCGGTAGCATTTTTTGTAAATCGGCAATCGCTGTTGGGTTGTATTGTTTACGAGCATCTCTTCTTTCTACTCTGTCTAATCTTGGTTGTGACATTTGGATTTCTAATGCCAAAATTTTATCGGCATCTGCTTTAGCTTGTTCTGGTTTTTCGCCTAAAAACTGTAGCATTTTGGCAACATGCAAAACGTATTTTTCGCGTTTTTCTTTAGAATCTTTATCGTCAGAAATATAATAATCTCTATCTGGTAATCCTAAACCGCCTACGCCTAAACTCACTACATTTCGGTTACTGTTTTTTTCATCAGCTCCAATACGAACTCCGAAAAAACCAACGCCTCCACCAACAGCTTCTTCATCCATCATCAATTTTTGCAAATCCTGAATGTTTTTAACCGCGTTAATTTTGGCCAAATACGGTTTCAAAGGAGCAATGCCTTGTTTGTTTCTCGCTACGGTATCCATAGCGGCTTTGTACATATTGATGGCTTTGCCTTGGTCTGTATTGGAAAGGTATTTTGGATTTTTGGCTGCATCTTTTAAAATGGCCAATGCATCTTTGTCCGTGTTTTGACGTAGTTCATCAAAACTTCCCCAACGGGTTTTGTCAGCCGGAATTTCAGTGTTTTTTAACCAAGTTCCGTTAACAAATTTAAAAAAATCTTGGGTTGGACTTACGGTTTTATCCATTAAAGACGTGTCGATTCCAGGCGTCTTTTTTTGTGCGTTGACTTGCGAAACTCCGGTAAAAACCAGTGTGGCCAACAACGTTTTTGAAATAGCATTCATTTTCATAAATCATTTAGTGTTTGTTAATAGTGCAAATGTATTGATTCTGATGGAAGAATCTTTTTTTAATAAAAAAGATAAGTCTTTATTGGGTTGTAAATGTTACAAACTAGCCGTTGCTTTTGTACTTTTGCAAAAAAAAAGCATGCTGCCTTTTATAAAGAAATACCGAATCTTGATTGGAACTTTTATTGTTTTTTCCATCATCACCATTACGCTGTTTTACAATGTACTGAAACCCAGCAAAGCTTTGCCCATCTATAATCCGGCGGATGTCAACCCGGAATTGGTAGACAGTACCATGCAATATGTAGAAAAATACCATACCATTGGTAACTTCTCCTTTATCAATCAAAACGGAAAAATCATCACACAAAAAGATTATGAAGGCAAAATTTATGTAGCCGATTTTTTCTTTACTACTTGTGGCTCCATTTGTCCGAAAATGACCGCCAATATGGTTGATGTGCAGAAAGCGATTTTAAATAATCCTAAAGTTATGTTGCTCTCTCATACGGTAACACCGGAGATTGACAGCGTGCCCGTTTTGAAAAAATATGCTTTGGCCAAAGGCGTAGTCGACTCCAAATGGAACTTGGTTACCGGTGACAAAAAAGACATTTACAGTTTGGCCCGAAAATCTTATTTAGCGGTTAAGCTGGGTAAACCAGACGAACTATACGACATGGTACATACTGAAAACTTTGTGTTGGTAGATGCCCAAAAAAGAGTCCGCGGTTTTTATGACGGTACCAAAAAAGAAGAAATTAAGAGGCTGATTGACGATATTAATTGGCTTTGCGAAAACGATAAAAAGTAGTAAACTGATAATTGTCATTTTATATTCCTTTTTTATGCCTACTTTTGTAATCTTAATTCAATCTAAATAAGCATTGAAAACCACCGTTGATTTATTACAAATTGGAGACAAAGCCACTATCATTCATGTTGATTTGGATAAAATTCCGCTAAAGCTTTTAGAAATGGGCTGTTTGCCCGATAACGATTTGGAGATTATCCAAATTGCCCCGCTTGGCGATCCTATTTATTTGAATGTAAACAACGGTTCTCATTTGGCTATTCGAAAAGAAACAGCTCGTGAGATTGAAGTTGAACTCCACGAGAAATAACCAAAGATGAGCATTCAAAACATTACTGTAGCTTTAATTGGAAATCCCAATACGGGAAAAACTTCGGTGTTTAATCAACTTACCGGATTGAATCAGCAGGTTGGAAACTATCCCGGTATTACGGTGGAAAAAAAATTGGGTTTTTCTAAATTACCCAACAACATCAAAGCCAATATCCTTGATTTGCCGGGGACTTACAGTTTGAATGCCAGTTCTATTGATGAAAATGTGGTTATCGAATTGCTGCTGAATAAAAACGACAAACTCTATCCCGACGTTGCGGTGGTCGTGACCGATGTGGAGAATTTGAAACGAAATTTATTGCTTTTTACCCAAATCAAAGATTTAGAGATTCCAACCATCTTGGTCATCAATATGACGGACCGAATGAAACCAAAGGGAATTACTTTGGATATCCCTTTTCTGGAAGAGCAACTGAAAACCAAAATCGTTTTGGTCAGCACCCGAAAAGGCATTGGGATTGAAGATTTAAAAAATCAAATTGTTGAATACAAATCGCTATCAACGGAACCTTGTTTAAACGCTTCCGTTATTGATGTGGAGTATTTTGACAAACTTCGAAAAGCTTTTCCAAACCAATTACTTTATAAACTTTGGCTGGTAATTACTCAAGATGTCAATTTTTTGAATTTAGAACGAAATGAAATTCGCAATTCATTTACCAAATCGCATAGCGATTTAAAACGTTTACAGCAAAAGGAAACCATCAAACGCTACCAATTTATCAATGACACGTTGAAAATTGGTCAAACCATTGATACGGCAAACGCTTCTGATTTGCGCTCAAAACTGGACAAAGTTTTAACTCATAAAATCTTTGGTTACGCTATTTTCTTCGGCATCTTGTTGTTGATTTTCCAGTCTATTTTTGATTGGTCGAGTGTTCCGATGGAATTCATTGACAGCACATTTGCCAACTTAGCGAATTATGCCAAATATCATCTGCCTGCCGGAGAATTTACTGATTTAATCAGCGAAGGCATCATTCCGGGAATTGGCGGTATCGTGATTTTTATTCCGCAAATTGCTTTTCTGTTTCTGTTTATTTCAGTACTCGAAGAAAGCGGTTATATGAGTCGTGTAGTGTTTTTGATGGACAAAATCATGCGCCGTTACGGCCTTTCAGGCAAAAGTGTGGTGCCTTTAATTTCGGGGACAGCTTGTGCTATTCCGGCGATTATGAGTTCCAGAAATATTGAAAACTGGAAAGAGCGACTGATTACTATTTTGGTAACTCCATTCATCACTTGTTCGGCGCGTTTGCCGGTTTACGCTATCATCATTGCACTGATTATTCCGGAAAAAAGACTGCTTGGTATCTTTAGTTTGCAAGGAGCAACATTGATGATTTTATATTTGTTAGGTTTTGGAATGGCCATTTTTTCGGCTTTTATTTTGAATAAAATTTTAAAACTAAAGACCAAATCTTATTTCGTGGTAGAAATGCCCAATTACAAATTACCGCTTTTCAAAAATGTAGCCATTAATGTAATTGAAAAAACCAAAGCCTTTGTTTTTGGTGCCGGGAAAATAATCTTAGCCTTATCGGTTATCCTATGGTTTTTGGGTTCTCATGGCCCGAAGAAAGACTTTGCCAAAGCAGAAAGTGTCGTAGAGCAAAAAGCCAAAATCGAAAATCAAACCGACAAAAATTACATCGCTGACGAAATCAGTTCTTATAAATTAGAGCATTCTTACATCGGTATCATCGGAAAATCTATCGAGCCGGTTATTCAACCTTTGGGCTATGACTGGAAAATAGGCATTGCCGTGGTGAGTTCGTTTGCCGCCCGCGAAGTTTTCGTAGGAACCTTGGCCACTATTTACAGTGTTGGCAGCCACAACAGCGAAGAAACTACCATCAAAAACCGAATGGAAGCCGAAGTCTACCCGGACGGAAAAAAAGTATTCAACTTTGCAACCGGAGTTTCCTTATTACTTTTTTATGCCTTTGCGATGCAATGTATCAGCACCTTGGCCATCGTAAAAAAAGAAACCAATTCTTGGAAATGGCCTGTAATTCAGCTGGTATTCATGAGCGGATTTGCTTATCTAACAGCGCTTATTGCGTTTCAAATTTTGAAATAATGAACGTACAAGAAATATTAGTATACATCGCACTTGGCATTGCCATTGGTTTTTTGGGACAAAAGTTTTTGGGCAAAAAGAAATCCAAAAAAGGTTGTGACAAAGATGATTGTGCTTGCCATTAATGCTTTACCAAAAACAACGGAATGTTGATTCGGTGTCGTACGGTATTAACGGTGGTGCCAAAAATTAAATCTTTGAATCCGGTGTGTCCATGCGTTCCCATAATCAATAAATCATAATTCCCTTCATTAACAATTCTCGGAATCACTTTACCGGGTTTCCCGAATCCTAATTTAGTATCCACTTTAAAGCCTTTTTCTTCTATCATTTTGTAATAGTCAAAAAGCAATTTCTCATCAATGGAAGTTTCGTGATCACTAATTTTGTTTCCGTAGAACATGGCTCCAACGGTTTCCACCACGTGAATCAAAGTATAATTTGCTTCTTTCCCACCGAAATCAATAGCATGAAGAATGGCTTTCTCATCCGCTGAAGAAAAATCAACTGAAACAGCAATGTTCTTTTTTTGATAATCCTTGTGATTGTTTAATTGTAAAGTTAAGGTGTGTGGCGAATGATTATCGATAGCTGTTTTGGCTTTCGCTACAAAAGGTTCAAAAATGATATACAACAGCAAAATCAAAAATCCAATCGCCAAAGGAACCACAGTAAACCAAAGCACTGTAGGGTTTTCGGACGTTTCGAGCCAACCTTTGATTTCATCAAAAACCAATTTAGCATTTAAGGAAACGATAATGGTAGCAATCAACCAAGAAGCAACCTGAGTGGTTTTACTAATGTGGAATCCTTTCATTTTAGTTTTATCGCTGACAAAATGAATCAACGGAATAATCGCAAATCCCAACTGCAAACTCAAAATCACCTGACTTAAAATCAACAGTTTTCCGGTCACGCTTTCGCCAAAATAGAGGATGGCAATAACGGCAGGAACAATCGCAATTAATCGCGTAATGATTCTACGCACCCAAGGTTGTATTCTCAAATTCAAGTAACCTTCCATTATAATTTGTCCGGCCAAGGTTCCTGTGATAGTAGAACTTTGCCCAGCGGCAATCAAAGCAACGGCAAATAAAATCGGTGCCCATTGTGTTCCCAATAAAGGTGCCAAAAGCTGGTGAGCATCTTGAATTTCGGCTACATGAAACATCCCATTTTTGTAGAACGTCGCTGCTGCCAAAATCAAAATCGCCGCATTGACAAAAAAAGCTAAATTCAACGCAATCGTACTGTCTATAAAATTGTATTTCAAAGCTTGTTTAATGCCCTTATCGCTTCGGTCAAATTTTCGGGTTTGAACCAAAGAAGAATGAAGGTATAAATTGTGCGGCATTACTGTGGCTCCAATAATTCCGATAGCAATATAAAGTGCATTAGCGTTAGGCAGACTCGGAACCAAACCGGCAAATATTTTACCTACTTCGGGCTGTGCAAAAATCATTTCAAACACAAACGAAAAGCCTATAATCACTACTAAAGCAATGATAAACGCTTCCATTTTTCGGATGCCTTTGTTGATTAAAAACAACAATAAAAAAGTATCTAAAACCGTAATCAGCACGCCTTCCATCAACGGAATGCCAAAAAGCAAATTGATTCCGATAGCCATTCCTAAAACCTCGGCTAAATCACAAGCGGCAATAGCTACTTCGGCCAAAAAATAAAGCACATAATTAACGAACTTCGAATAGGTTTCGCGGGAAGCTTGCGCCAAATCGTGTTGCGTAACAATTCCGAGACGAGCGCTCAAACTTTGCAGCAACAGCGCCATGATATTACTCATCAATAAAACCCAAATCAAGGCATACCCAAACTGACTTCCGCCGGCAATATCAGTCGCCCAATTCCCGGGATCCATATAACCGACACTTATCAAATAAGCCGGCCCGAGAAATGCCAATATTTTTCTGAACCCTTTAGCATTGCCTTGAGTGGCAACCGATTCATTTACTTCTTCAAGTGATTTTGATTTGTTCATATTTTATATCGTTTTTATAAAAAGATTACCGGCAATTTTATGGGTAATCAAAAGCTTGTTGCCATCAATTTCTATGGTTAAAGAATTGTCGAAACTTTCTTTTTCGAGGATTCTTATTTTAGAGCCCAAGGCTATTTTTTGTTTGTCTAAGTATTGCAAAAATCCGGTTGACGAATCTTTGACGCCCACGCAAATGCCGGTTTTATTAATTCCCAATTCGGATAACAACTGTTTTTCTACTTTGGCAATATTGCCGTCTTTATCCGGAATCGGGTCTCCGTGAGGGTCTTTGGACGGAAAATCTAAAAAAGCATCCAGTTTGTTAATCAGTTTATCCGATTGAATGTGTTCTAATTCTTCGGCAATTTCATGTACCTCATCCCAAGTAAAATCAAGTTTTTCTACTAAAAAAACTTCCCAAAGGCGGTGCTTTCTTACTATCATTTTGGCCGCAAAAAAACCTTTCTCTGTCAAAGAAACGCCTTGGTATTTTTGATAACTCACCAATTCTTTTTCGGCCAGTTTTTTTAACATATCTGTCACCGATGAGGCTTTGGTTTGCATTTCCTGCGCAATGGCATTGGTAGAAATTTCGGTTTTAGAAACTACTGATAAGTGGTAAATTATCTTTAAATAATTTTCTTCAGAATAGGTCATACTTTATCTTTTACAAAAGCAAAAATAACAATTGTTTTTGGTAATCAAAATATATTTTTAGTTTTGTCTAAAATTTAATTTATGAAACTGAAAATATTACTGCTGCTCTTATGGCTATCTAACACCTGCTTTTCACAAAAGACGGAACCTATACAAGCGGACCGACCTGACCAAACCGAAACACCGGCCATAGTTCCGAAAGGAATGTTTCAAGTGGAAACCGGTTTTACTTTTCAAAAAAATGAAAACCACAATGAAACGTGGAGCCTTCCCTCAACACTATGGAAATATGGTGTGAATGGCAATTTTGAAGTGCGATTGATTACAGAATTTGTTTCCGAAAAAATAGATGACGAAAAATTATCCGGCTTCAGTCCGGTATTAATCGGATTTAAAGTCAGTCTTTGCCAAGAAAAAGGGATTGTTCCCAAAACGTCTTTTATTGGCCATGTTTCATTACCCAATGCCGCTTCGTCAAAATATAAAACGGATTACTCGGCTCCGGAATTCCGATTTACGATGCAACACACCCTTTCTGAAAAGTTATCACTGGGTTATAATCTAGGTTGTGAATGGGATGGTGTTACGCCGGCTACTACCTATATTTATACTTTGACAACAGGATATGCAGTTACAAATAAACTGGGTTCATATATAGAATTATTTGGTTTTGCTCCTCAGGACGACAGTGCCAATCATAATTTGGATGGCGGTGTTACCTATTTGATTACCGATAATTTTATGGTAGATTTGTCTTCGGGCGTTGGGTTGACCGATAATGCGCCGGAACATTATATTGCCTTTGGCTTTTCATTCAGACAATAACTATGAAACATTACCATTACATTTTCACCGGATCGGGCTTAGCGGCACTGATGACGGTGTATGAAATGGTACTTTCCGGAAAATTTGAAGACAAATCCATTTTACTTTTGGATGAAAATTCAAAAAAAACGAATGACCGAACTTGGTGTTTTTGGGCAGAAAATAAAGCCTTTGACGAAATAGTCTCCAAAAAATGGAGCTCCGCCTGGTTTAAAAACAAAAAATTCGAAGAGAAATTAGCTTTACATCCATACCAATACAAAATGGTCAAAGGCTTGGATTTTTACACTTTGATTTTCGATTTAATTTCCAGTCAAAAAAACATTCACTTTACAACGCAAAAAGTAATCGATTTTCAGGAATTAGGAAATCATTGTGTGGTAAAAACGGAAACTGAAAGTTATAGTTGCAATCAAATTTTCAACTCCATTTTTCATCCGGAAATAGTAACCAATCAAACCCAATATCCTTTTTTACACCAACATTTTATCGGTTGGTTTATCAAAAGTAAGGAAGCTGTTTTCAGTCCGGATTGCGCCACTTTTATGGATTTTTCGGTAGCGCAAAAAGGTAATACCCGATTTATGTATGTCTTGCCTACATCGGAAACGGAAGCGTTGCTGGAATATACTTTATTCTCCCAAGAATTGCTTCAAAAAGAAGAATACGAAACCGAAATCAAAAAATACATTCAAAAACTGGGTTGTACCGATTACGAAATCATAGAAAAAGAACAAGGAAATATTCCGATGACTTGTTATCCGTTTTGGAAACACAACTCGAAAAACATCCTTCATATTGGCTCCGCAGGTGGTTGGACAAAAGCCAGTACGGGCTATACTTTTACCAATACAATCAAAAAATCAAAGGCATTAGTACAATTTTTAAATAAGGAATCCGATTTTAGAAAATTCCATAAAACCAACAAATTCTGGTTTTACGATTTACTGCTTTTAGATATTTTGGCTAAAAAAAATGAGGTTGGTGCGGCTATCTTTTCGGCTATGTTTGAAAAAGGAAATTCTACAATCATTTTCAAATTTCTGGATGAGGAAACTTCATTTTGGGAAGATTTGCAAGTAATTTGGAAATGCCCGAAAGGTCTCTTCGTGAAAGCTCTCCTCAGAAGACTTTTTTAATTGCTGTTGTTTCTGATTCAACGATAACAAATCTTTATGACTTCGTTAAAACTTACTTTTAGAATTCTGCTTATCTTTGCATCAGATTTTTAAATCTAAAAATTTCATATCTAAAATCTAATATTTTTAAATTATGTATCCAGAAGAAATGGTATTACCGATGCGCGCCGAATTGGCCGAAGTTGGTTTTCAGGAATTATATACTGCAGAGGAAGTAGAAAACGCAATCAAAGCTGAAGGAACTACATTGGTAGTTGTGAATTCGGTTTGCGGTTGTGCGGCCAGAAATGCCCGTCCGGGAGCCCGTATGAGTTTAGACGGTGCCAAAAAACCCGATCATTTGGTAACGGTTTTTGCCGGAGTTGACAGAGAAGCGGTTGATGCTGCCCGTCAGCACATGTTCCCTTTTCCGCCTTCATCACCAAGTATGGCTTTGTTCAAAAACGGTGAATTGGTTCACATGTTAGAGCGTCACCATATCGAAGGTCGTCCTGCTGAACTGATTGCAGAAAACTTAAAAGACGCTTACACTGAATTTTGTTAATCAAAACAAGTTATAGTCAATAAAAAAGGAACTCAGTAGAGTTCCTTTTTTATTATAATGAAATTAACTTTTAATTTCTGTTTACCAGCGCGTCTTGTTTCCATGCTTTAACCGAAGCAACTCTGCTGTTGGAATAATCCACTTCGCTTAATGCTTTGTCATTCCAAAAAAACCATTTTCCGGTTTTTTGTCCATTGACATATTCGCCTATTGACTTTTTGTTTCCTTGTTGGTCAAAGGCTACCCATTTGCCTTCCGGTTTCCCGTCTTTGAAGTATCCTTGTTGTTGTATTTGACCGTTATCATAATAGTAAGTTGCTTTTACTAAATTGCCTTCTTGTTCTAAAACAGGCTTAGCTGCTTGGGCAAAAGTGAATCCTGAGATCATCAAGGCTCCTAAAATTAATAGCTTTTTCATAGTCGTAGGTTTTAATTGCTTAATAATTAGATATCAAATTTAGACATTAATTTACATTAAAAAAACTTTTACTTAACAATTTGGTAACATTGAGTGAAAACTTAACATTGGGACTAAAATTTCGCGCATAAAAAAACCACTTTCAGGAAGTGGTTTCGGATTCGTTTTTTAAGAATGCTACTTAAGCAAACCGTCTAATTGCTCAGTCAATTTAGGGTTTGACGGACGCAAGGCATCGGCATCAACCACTACGCCTTTCGGATCAATCAGAATAAATCTTGGAATAGAGTTAATTTTGAAAGCTCTTATAAAATCAGACATAAAGTTTTTATCGGCATACAACTGAGTACCTTCCAGGCTTTTTTCGGTTACAAAATTCTTCCACTTGTCATGGTCTTTTTCCACATCAACCGAAATACTCACAAACTCAACATTCTTTCCTTCGTATTGTTTTTCAATTGTTTTCAAAAAAGGAATTTCAGCACGACATGGCCCGCACCAGGTAGCCCACACATCAATGTAAACATATTTTCCTCTTAAACTCTCCAATGACGTTTTACCTCCTTTATGATTTTCGTAATCAAAATTGGGAGCCGGTTTATTATTCATTTGCTTGTTGGCCAAAATCTGAGCATAATATTCTTCTAATCCCGAAATATTCATGTCCAAATCCTTTTTATGTAATGCCACAAAAGCAGCATCCAGTTTGGCTTTAGTCATTCGGTCGGTATCGCTTTTTTGCTTTTCCGCTATGGTTTTTTGAAACTGGCTTCGTCTGAGGCCAAGAGTTTATTGTAATCAAACTTTTGTTCCAATCTCGTTTCTTCGGCCAAATAGTTGTTTTCATTCGCTCCTTTCCCTTGAAATTTTATAGTTTCATCAAAAGCTTGTGCATCCATCGTCATTTTTAAATCGTACCCATTTTTTAAATACAATTGGGCATACTCTACACCATCATACATATCATACATTCCTTCTTTGATGGGAAAAGTAGCTTTGAAAAGCCCTTTGCTGTCAGCATAGATTTCCTGAATGATTTTTTTTCCGTCTTTTATAAAAAGAGTAGTGCCGTTTTTGTTGGCAATCTCGGCCTGAAAAGTCATGCTTTCTTGAGAAATTCCACTGGCGGCTATGAAAAGTGTGCAAATAAGACTGGCTAATTTTTTCATTTT
The DNA here is from genome assembly GCF_010119235.1 of Flavobacterium phycosphaerae. NCBI lineage: Bacteria > Pseudomonadati > Bacteroidota > Flavobacteriia > Flavobacteriales > Flavobacteriaceae > Flavobacterium > Flavobacterium phycosphaerae. The sequence continues at coordinate 892,813 of NZ_JAAATZ010000001.1, forward strand.
TTTGGTATTTATATTTTATTTTGACCCAAATATACCTCTTTCTCCACTTTAATCATAAGAATTATAAAAACTTGATTTTATGTTTACCCGCTTAATTGGTTTAAGTTTTTTACTTTTGCCACCCGAGACCGTTAGGTCGAATTGTTACACAGTAAAAAATTTTATTCCAATGTACAGAAGTCATAATTGTGGAGAGTTAAACGCTTCACACATCAATAAAGAAGTTACGTTAGCCGGTTGGGTTCAGAAATCAAGAGATAAAGGGTTTATGAATTGGGTGGATTTACGCGACCGTTACGGAATTACCCAATTAATTTTTGACGAAAGCCGTACGGATAAAACAGTTTTTGAATTGGCTAAAACGCTGGGACGTGAATTTGTAATTCAGGTTAAAGGAACCGTTATCGAACGTGAAGCTAAAAACAAAAACATCCCAACAGGCGAAATTGAAATTTTGGTTGCTGAATTAAATATATTGAATGCGGCGATTACGCCTCCTTTCACCATTGAAGATGAAACCGACGGCGGTGAAGACATCCGTATGAAATACCGTTACTTGGATATTCGTAGAAATCCGGTAAAAAACTCGTTGCTTTTCCGTCACAAAGTGGCCATGGAAGTGCGTAAATATTTATCTGATTTAGATTTTTGCGAAGTAGAAACTCCCTATTTAATCAAATCAACTCCGGAAGGAGCCCGTGATTTTGTGGTGCCAAGCCGCATGAATGAAGGACAATTTTATGCCTTGCCACAATCGCCACAAACTTTCAAACAATTATTGATGGTGGGCGGTATGGACAAATATTTCCAAATCGTGAAGTGTTTCCGTGACGAAGATTTACGCGCTGACAGACAACCTGAATTTACTCAGATTGATTGCGAAATGGCTTTTGTAGAGCAAGAAGATATTTTAAATGTATTTGAGGGACTGACTCGTCATTTATTAAAAGAATTAAAAGGTATTGAAGTAGAGAAATTCCCAAGAATGACCTACGACCACGCCATGAAAACCTACGGAAATGACAAACCGGACATTCGTTTCGGAATGGAGTTTGGCGAATTAAATGCCGTAACACAAAACAAAGATTTTAGTGTCTTCAATTCCGCTGAATTGGTTGTCGGTATTGCCGCTCCGGGTTGTGCAGCGTATACCAGAAAAGAAATCGATGCTTTGATTGACTGGGTAAAACGCCCGCAAGTTGGTGCTTCCGGAATGGTTTATGTAAAATGCGAAGAAGACGGAACCTTTAAATCATCGGTAGACAAATTTTACGACCAAGCTGATTTAGCCAATTGGGCCAAAGTGACCGGTGCCAAAGCCGGCGATATGATTTTTGTGCTTTCAGGTCCAGCCGATAAAACCCGTACACAGCTTTCTGCTTTGCGTATGGAATTAGCCACCCGTTTAGGATTGAGAAATCCTGAGGTATTTGCTCCATTGTGGGTAGTAGATTTCCCGTTATTGGAATTAGACGAAGAAAGCGGAAGATGGCACGCCATGCACCACCCATTTACCTCACCCAAACCGGAAGATATGGAATTACTGGCGACAAATCCCGGAAAGGTTCGTGCCAATGCCTATGACATGGTGTTAAACGGTAACGAAATTGGCGGTGGATCCATTCGTATTCACGATAAAGCGACACAACAATTAATGTTCAAATATTTAGGATTCACCGAAGAAGAAGCTCGTAATCAGTTTGGCTTCCTTATGGATGCCTTCCAATTTGGTGCTCCTCCACACGGTGGACTTGCTTTTGGATTAGATCGATTGGTGGCGATACTGGGCGGACAGGAAACTATCCGTGATTTTATCGCTTTCCCTAAAAATAATTCAGGAAGAGACGTGATGATTGATGCTCCATCGGCAATTGATGATGCACAATTACAAGAATTACATATAAAATTGAATTTGAGCTAAATACTGTCAAATTCACAGAAATTTAAGAAGCAATTGTTTAAATAAGTAAAAACAGTTGCTTTTTTTATTTAATAATTTAAAATTCCTCAACTATTTCTTTGTCAAGTTTTTAGTCTTTTGCCTGAATTTGTAATTTTTTTGTAATTTTTTAACTTGAAATGCTTGTTATGTCGCAATAAAAATTATCTTTGGACATTATTAATATTTTTTATTTCAACACAATGCGCACAGGTACAGTTAAATTTTTCAACGAGTCTAAAGGTTATGGTTTCATCACAGATGACGAAACCGGAAAAGACATTTTCGTACATGCTACCGGAGTTAAAACTGAAGGTTTAAACGAAGGAGACAAAGTATCTTACGAAGAAGAAGAAGGTAGAAAAGGTAAAGTAGCCGCTCAAGTAGTAGCTATCGAAGACTAATATATATTATTTTTTGATTACCTAGAATGACTTAACGTCCCGAAAAATTTCGGGACGTTTTTTTATGGCGTAACTTTGTTATTTAAAATGAGTTTAAATAAATGTTTTGCCCCCATAAAATCTAAACGTTTAGCGCTCTATTTTTGCGAATTAAATAATGCGATGTATATTTGTGGCTATTTTTTATTACTTCTAAATAGTATCCATTATGCAGTCCAATCAATTAGATTATTTACCAATACTGATGCAGGCTGGTTTAGCCGTTGGCTTTGTGGTTATGACCATTATTGGCTCCAGTTTTTTAGGTCCGAAAAGACACTCGAAAAACAAGGATAAAAACTTCGAATGCGGTATCGAATCGGTAGGAAATGCCAGGATTCCGTTTTCGGTAAAATATTTCTTAGTAGCCATTCTTTTCGTTCTTTTTGATGTCGAAGTAATTTTCCTTTACCCATGGGCTATCAATTTTAAAGCGTTAGGCATGGAAGGCATGATTAAGATGGTTATTTTTATGTTGTTGCTTTTAGTAGGCTTCTTCTATATTATCAAGAAGAAAGCATTAGAGTGGGAATAGATTTAATTACGAATTATAAATTACGAATTATAAATGAGTGATTCAAAACCAAATATGGTTGCTCCGCCCGAAGGAGTAGTTGGTGAAGGGTTCTTCGCTACAAAATTAAACGACGTTGTCGGATTGGCTCGTGCTAATTCGCTTTGGCCTCTGCCTTTCGCCACTTCTTGTTGCGGAATTGAATTTATGGCTACCATGGCCTCTCACTACGATTTAGCAAGGTTTGGTTCGGAAAGAGTAAGTTTCTCTCCTCGTCAGGCTGATATGTTGATGGTAATGGGAACGATTTCCAAAAAAATGGCACCTATTTTACGTCAGGTATACGAACAAATGTCAGAACCGCGTTGGGTTATTGCCGTGGGTGCTTGCGCCTCTTCAGGCGGTGTATTCGACACTTATTCCGTTTTACAAGGCATCGATAAAGTAATTCCGGTTGACGTATACGTACCGGGTTGTCCGCCTAGACCGGAACAAATCGTGCAAGGCGTAATGCAATTGCAGGAGTTAGTGAAAAACGAATCGGTTCGCCGTAGAAATTCACCGGAATATAAAGAATTATTAGCTTCTTACAACCTATAACATGGCTTTAGAAACGACATTCATACAAGAAAAATTATCCCAAAAGTTCGGCAATAACGTGCTGAATTTTGAAATGAAACGTGATATTTTTTCTTTCGAAGCTACTGCTTCAACAATACATGAAGTGATTCAAACATTGAAAGAAGACGAAAGCTTAAATTTTCACTTTTTAACCGATTTGACCGGAATCCATTTCCCGGATAATGATGAAAACCATCAATTTGCCGTAGTGTATCAACTACACAATTGGATTGAAAATGTTAGGATTCGTGTCAAAACATTTTTGCCCGACCCGGCGGAAGTGGAAACAGTAACCGACCTGTTTTTATGCGCCAATTGGATGGAAAGAGAAGCTTGGGATTTCTTCGGAATTAATTTCAAAGGCCATCCGCAATTAAAACGAATTCTGAATATGGATGAAATGGTTTCACATCCGATGCGCAAAGAATTCCCAATGGAAGACAGTGGAAGAACCGATAAAGATGATCGTTTCTTCGGAAGAACACCTGCTAATTTATAATTATGAATTAGTAATTATGGATTACGAATTTTTGAAAATATAATAATTAGCACCTAAAAGATAATAATGGAAATTGAATTACACACTACAATTAAACGCTTCTGTCTTTAATTCGTAATTCGTAATTCGTAATTGAACAATATGTCAGATTTATTATTACCACCAGAGCATCGCTATGCTAAAGTCATAGAACAAACTCGCAACGAAGACGGAAGCGAACTCTCTATATTAAACCTAGGACCAACACACCCGGCTACACACGGAATCTTCCAAAACATTCTGTTAATGGATGGAGAAAGAATCTTAGATGCCGAACCAACCGTAGGCTACATTCACCGTGCGTTTGAAAAAATTGCTGAAAACCGTCCGTTTTACCAAATCAATGTATTGACCGACCGTATGAACTACTGTTCTTCGCCTATCAACAACATGGCTTGGTGGATGACAGTAGAAAAATTGTTAAATATTGAAGTGCCGAAAAGAGCGCAATATTTAAGAGTTATCGTGATGGAATTGGCTCGTATTACCGATCACTTAATCTGTAATTCTATCCTTGGAGTAGATACCGGAGCTTATACCGGTTTCCTTTATGTGTTCCAGTTCCGTGAAAAAGTATACGAGATTTACGAAGAAATTTGTGGCGCTCGTTTAACCACCAACATGGGAAGAATTGGCGGTTTCGAAAGAGAATGGTCAGACGAAGCCTTCAAAAAATTAAATACGTTCTTAGAAGAGTTTCCAATCGCTTGGAAAGAATTTGAAAACCTTTTCGAAAGAAACCGAATCTTTATTGACAGAACGGTTAACGTTGGTCCAATCACCGCTGAAAAAGCCATGCAATACGGATTAACCGGTCCTAATTTAAGAGCGGCCGGAATTGATTATGACGTGCGTAAAGCTGCTCCGTATTCTTCGTATGAAGACTTTGAATTTGATGTTCCGGTTGGAAAATCAGGAGATACTTATGACCGTTTTTGTGTGCGTAATGCCGAAGTTTGGGAAAGCTTAAACATCATCAAACAAGCCTTGGCCAAAATGCCGGAAGGCCCAATTCACGCTGACGTTCCTGATTATTATTTACCTCCGAAAGAAGACGTATATACCAACATGGAAAGCTTAATCTATCACTTCAAAATTGTGATGGGCGAAGTGCCGGTGCCGGTAGATGAAATTTACCACGCGGTAGAAGGTGGAAACGGAGAGTTAGGTTTCTATTTAATTTCCGATGGAAGCCGTACCCCATATCGTTTGAAATTCAGAAGACCTTGTTATATTTATTATCAAGCTTACACCGAGATGATTAAAGGCGGTATGCTTTCAGACGCTATCGTTATTTTATCAAGTTTAAATGTAATTGCAGGCGAATTAGACGCTTAAGAATTATGGAAAGATCACACATCAAACAAGAGATAAACATTACTGAACCGTTGATGGCTCGCATCAATGAATTAATCAGTCATTATCCTGCCGATAAAAAGAAATCCGCTTTATTACCTGTTTTGCACGAAGTTCAGGATGCTCACGACAATTGGTTGAGTATCGAATTGCAAAACAAAGTAGCCGAGATTTTAGAAATACTACCTATTGAAGTATACGAAGTGGTTACTTTTTATACCATGTTCAATCAAAGACCCATCGGAAAATACATGTTCGAGTTCTGTCAAACGGCTGCCTGTTGTCAAAACGGCGTAGAAGATTTGATGGATTATACATGTTCCAAATTGGGCGTTGGCATTGGAGAACCAACGGCTGACGGGATGTTTGAAGTACGCGGCGTAGAGTGTTTAGGCGCTTGCGGTTATGCTCCGATGATGCAGTTGGGTGATTTCTACCAAGAGCATTTGACCAAAGAAAAAGTTGACCAGCTAATCGCTGATTGCAAAGACGGAAAAATCACTTTACACGATAAATAATATCATGGGAAGAAAAATATTATTAGACAAAATCAATGTTCCGGGCATCAAAACCTATGAAGTGTATCGTCGCGAAGGCGGTTATGCTTCGGTGGAAAAAGCCCTGAAAAAAATGACTCCCGATGAAGTAGTCGAAGAAGTAAAAACTTCCGGATTACGTGGTCGTGGCGGTGCGGGTTTCCCGGCCGGAATGAAATGGAGTTTTATCGACAAAAAATCGGGCAACCCAAGACACTTGGTGTGCAACGCTGATGAGTCGGAACCGGGGACTTTCAAAGACCGTTACTTAATGGAATACATTCCGCATCTTTTGATTGAAGGAATGATTACCTCGAGTTACGCTTTGGGCGCCAACCTATCTTACATCTACATCCGTGGAGAATACATGTGGGTGTACAAAATTTTAGAAAGAGCCATCGCCGAAGCGAAAGCTGCCGGTTGGTTAGGCAAAAATATATTAGGCTCAGGCTACGATTTGGAATTATTCGTCCAAATTGGTGGCGGTGCTTACATCTGCGGTGAAGAAACTGCGTTAATTGAAAGTTTGGAAGGAAAACGTGGTAATCCTCGTTTGAAACCACCATTCCCGGCGGTGAAAGGTCTTTGGCAAAATCCAACCGTGGTAAACAATGTTGAAACGATTGCGGCCGTGCCATGGATTATTAATAATTCAGGAGCAGATTATGCCGGAATCGGAATCGGTCGTTCAACAGGAACGAAGTTAATCTCGGCTTCCGGAAATATCAAAAACCAAGGGGTTTACGAAATTGAATTAGGTGTTTCGGTTTACGAATTCATCAATTCGGATGAGTATTGTGGCGGAATGCAGGACAGACCTTTAAAAGCATTAGTGCCCGGAGGTTCTTCGGTGCCAATTCTTCCGGAACATTTAATCTACAAAACTGCAGCCGGTGAAGACCGTTTGATGACTTACGAAAGTTTGTCCGATGGTGGTTTTGCAACCGGTTCAATGTTAGGTTCGGGTGGATTTATCGTATACGATGACCGCGCTTGTATCGTTCGCAACACTTGGAATTTCTCTCGTTTCTATCACCATGAATCTTGCGGACAATGTACCCCATGTCGTGAAGGAACCGGTTGGTTAGAAAAAGTATTATGGAGAATCGAAAACGGACAAGGACGCGAAGAAGACATCGAATTGTTGTGGAGCATCCAATCCAAAATTGAAGGAAATACGATTTGTCCTTTAGGCGACGCGGCTTCATGGCCGGTAGCGGCAGCTATCCGTCACTTCAGAGACGAGTTTGAATACCACATTCGTTTCCCAGAAAAAGTTAAAAATAGAGATCACTTTGTGGCTGAACCTTTTTCACAAGTCTTAATGTCGAAAGTCGTAAAGTCATAAAGTAAAATGGGAAAATTTAAATCTTTTGAAGAAATTAATTCTTGGCAGAAAGCCAGACATTTTAACAAAAGGATTTATGAGATAACCGAAAATCAAAACTTTAAAAAAGATTTTGATTTGGCAAGACAAATAAGAAGAGCATCCATTTCAATTTCTTCCAATATTGCAGAAGGTTTTGAAAGGAATACGGATAAAGAATTTATACAGTTTTTGTATATCGCTAAAGCATCCGCTGCAGAAGTAAGGTCGCAATTGTATTTAGCATTAGATTTGAATTATATTGAAAAACTTGAATTTGAAGAACTATTTAATGATGTTTCTGATATTTCAAAATTAATAAGTGGATTTATAAAATATTTAAATGACAGTCAAAAGTCATAAAGTCACAAAGTTGAGCTATTCGACATTAAGACATTAAGACATTAAGACGTTAAGACTTAATATAAATGAAAGTAACCATAGACGGTCAAGAAATTGAAGTAGCACCGGGGACAACCATCCTACAAGCTGCTCGTATGATTGGTGGAGAATCTGTTCCGCCAGCCATGTGTTATTATTCGAAACTAGAAGGAACCGGCGGAAAATGTCGTTGTTGTTTGGTCGATGTGACCAAAGGCAGCGAAGCCGATCCAAGACCAATGCCCAAACTAGTTGCGTCATGCGTAACCGGTTGTCAGGACGGTATGGAAGTAGCCAGCAAAGGTTCGGATAGAGTTTTTGAAGCTCGTAAAGCCGTAACCGAATTCCTTTTAATCAACCACCCGTTAGACTGTCCGGTTTGTGACCAGGCAGGCGAGTGTGATTTACAGAATTTAAGCTTCGAACACGGGAAACTACAACAGCGTTTCATTGAAGAAAAAAGAACGTTCGAACCGGAAGATATCGGTGATAAAATTCAACTGCACATGAACCGTTGCATCGTTTGCCAACGTTGCGTGGAAGTGGCGGATCAATTGACGGACAAACGTGTTCACGGAGTATTAAACCGCGGCGACCATTCACAAATTTCAACCTGTATTTCAACAGCCATCGACAACGAATTCTCCGGAAACATGATTGATGTTTGTCCGGTTGGAGCACTTACCGATAAGACGTTCCGTTTCAAATCGAGAGTTTGGTTTAACAAACCTTTCAACGCGCACAGAGATTGTGATAAGTGTTGCGGAAAAACTACCGTTTGGATGTTTGGTAACGAAATTCAAAGAGTAACAGCTCGTAAAGACGAATACCACGAAGTAGAAGAATTCATCTGTAATACTTGTCGTTTTGACAAGAAAGACGTGGCGGATTGGGTAATCGAAGGACCTCGTCAATTCGAGAAAGATTCGGTTATCAACCAAAACAAACATTACGGAAAAACAGATAAAGTAATCATCGAAACCGAAAAAGGTATTCTTCAAGGTAGAGATATCGACCGTAAAAAAATCAGTATGGCCGAGATTGATTACAACGAAAAAATAGATGGTAACCCGGTAAATTCAAAAAACAATGGATAGTGCCTTTATTATAGAAAAAAGCGTTTTGATTGTCGTGGTTTTTGCCGTGACGATGGTAATGGCCATGTATTCTACTTGGGCTGAACGTAAAGTAGCGGCTTATCTGCAAGACCGTGTTGGACCAAACCGCGCCGGATGGGGTGGCTTATTACAACCGTTGGCGGATGGAATGAAATTGTTTGCCAAAGAAGAATTTGAACCGGATACCAAAAATAAATTCCTTTTCTTTTTAGGACCGGCCATTGCGATGAGTGCTGCGTTAATGACCAGCGCCGTTATTCCGTGGGGCGACAAATTAGAAATTTTCGGAAGAACCGTGCAACTGCAAGCTACCGACACGGATAGTGCTTTATTGTACATTTTTGCGGTAGTTTCTATTGGTGTTTACGGTATCATGATTGGAGGTTGGGCTTCGAATAACAAGTTCTCTTTAATGGGAGCGGTTCGTGCCGCTTCGCAAATGGTTTCTTATGAAGTAGCCATGGGATTATCGATGATTGCTTTGTTGATGATGACCGGAACCTTAAGCTTAAAAGAAATCTCTGCACAACAACACGGATTGCATTGGAACGTATTTTACCAACCGTTATCTTTCTTAATCTTCTTGATTTGTGCGTTTGCTGAAACCAACCGAACACCGTTCGATTTAGCGGAATGTGAATCAGAGTTGATTGGAGGATACCACACCGAATATTCTTCGATGAAAATGGGATTCTATCTGTTTGCCGAATACGCTAACATGTTCATCTCCTCTACTATCATTGCCGTTTTATTCTTTGGAGGGTACAACTATCCGGGAATGGGCTGGGCACTGGAACATTGGGGAGTTAACATCGCTAACGTAATCGGAATTGCCGCTTTATTTGCCAAATTGTGTTTCTTCATCTTCTTCTTTATGTGGATCAGATGGACGATACCGCGTTTCCGATACGATCAATTGATGAATTTAGGCTGGAAAATTTTAATTCCACTCTCCATTGTCAATATTATGGTCGTAGGGATTGTGATTTTAAGAAGTGAAATTTTTGCCTTTTTTGGATTTAAATAGGAAAAGAAATTATGTCAACAGCTATACAAAATATATCATTATCAGGCCATAAAAAGCAAGTTTCCAACAAGGAAATGACCTTTTTGGAAAGAATGTACCTGATGGCTATTTTCAAAGGGTTATGGATTACCATTAAACACTTTTTCAGAAAAAAAGCCACCATTCATTACCCGGAGCAAGTACGTGCTTTCAGTCCGGTTTACCGTGGGCAACATATGCTGAAACGCGACGAGCAAGGGCGTGAAAACTGTACCGCTTGTGGTTTGTGTGCTTTGTCTTGTCCGGCAGAAGCCATCACGATGAAAGCCGCCGAACGCAAAAAAGGCGAAGAGCATTTGTACCGTGAAGAAAAATATGCCGAAATCTATGAAATCAACATGTTGCGTTGTATTTTCTGTGGTTTGTGTGAAGAAGCTTGTCCTAAAGACGCTATTTACTTAACCATTTCCAAAGAATTGGTTCCGGCCAATTACGACCGTGAAGATTTCATTTTCGGAAAAGATAAACTGGTTATGCCTTTAGAAATGGCTATGAAGAACGCTCAACTTAAAAACGCTAACTAATGTCGCCAATATTAATTACCTTCTACTTTTTAGCAGCCATTACTTTGGCCACGGCGTTTTTAACCATTTACAGTAAAAACCCTATTCACAGCGCCATTTATTTAGTGCTTTGCTTTTTCTCGATTGCCGGTCACTACTTGCTTTTCAACGCCCAGTTCTTGGCAATTGTTCATATCATAGTGTATTCCGGAGCGATTATGGTACTCTTCCTGTTTACGATCATGTTAATGAACTTGAATAAAGAAGACGAAGTGCATAAACCTAGAATTACCCGATTGGGTGCCATCGTAGTGTTTATTATCATGAGTATTGTTTTGGTAACCATTTTCATCAACTCGAAAACCATCATGGGGGATTACGATACTTCGGGCGAAGATTTCCAATCGATTCGTAAATTGGGGAATGTATTGCTGAACGAATATATGGTGCCTTTCGAATTTGCTTCTATACTATTGTTAGTGGCTATGATTGGTGTGGTTTTATTGTCTAAAAAAGAAAAAACAGAGAAAAAATAATGAACAATATTTTAAATCAAATAGGGATAGAAAACTACATCTTCCTTTCGGTACTGCTTTTTTGTATCGGGGTGTTCGGAGTGTTGTACCGCAGAAATGCCATCATCGTTTTCATGTCGATTGAAATTATGTTGAACGCGGTGAACTTATTGTTTGTAGCCTTTTCTACTTACCATCAAGATGCCGAAGGACAGGTATTCGTGTTTTTCTCTATGGCCGTTGCTGCTGCTGAAGTTGCTGTCGGACTGGCTATCTTGGTTTCCGTTTACCGAAACTTAGGCTCCATTGATATTGATAATTTAAAGAATTTAAAAGGATAACCCGGGATGGAAACAAAATTAGCTTTAGTATTACTCTTATCTCCGTTTGTTGGATTTCTTTTCAATGTTTTCTTCGGAAAAAAAGTAAGCCGAACGGTTTCCGGTGCTATCGGAACACTGACTGTAGTAGTCTCATTTTTATTGAGCATCTGCTTCTTCGCCCAATTAAACCAAAACGGAAAACCTTTTGAAATCGCTTTATTCGATTGGATTCAGGTTAGCAATTTCAAATTAAGCTTCGGCATTTTATTAGACCAATTGTCTTTGCTTTGGTTGTTATTTGTTACCGGAATTGGTTCATTAATTCACTTATACTCCATCAGCTACATGCACGATGACGAGAACATGCACAAGTTCTTTGCCTACTTAAACCTGTTCGTATTCTTCATGATTACCTTAGTAATAGGAAGCAACTTATTGGTGATGTTCATCGGTTGGGAAGGCGTTGGATTGTGCTCGTACTTATTAATCGGATTTTGGTATAAAAACCAAGATTATAATGATGCCGCCAAAAAAGCGTTTATCATGAACCGTGTGGGTGATTTAGGATTCCTAATCGGGATGTTTATCTTGGGCAGTGTATTCTCTACTTTAGATTATACCGGAATGCACAACGGAATCACCGTTGGAACAGCCAACACCGGTTTATTAGGAATCGCAGCATTATGTTTATTCATCGGAGCTTGTGGTAAATCAGCTCAAATGCCTTTATACACTTGGTTACCTGATGCGATGGCCGGACCAACACCGGTTTCGGCGTTAATCCACGCGGCGACGATGGTAACAGCCGGTATCTTTATGGTGACCCGTATGAATTTCTTATTCGATTTAACACCGGAAGTACAAGATATAATAGCCGTAGTAGGAGCAGTTACCGCTTTAGTAGCAGCCTCAATTGGTTTATTACAAAACGATATTAAAAAGGTCTTGGCCTACTCTACCGTATCCCAATTGGGCTTAATGTTCTTGGCCTTAGGTTTGGGTGCTTATAACGTTGCCGTATTCCACGTAATTACACATGCCTTCTTCAAAGCGTGTTTGTTCTTGGGTTCGGGTTCAGTAATTCACGGTTTGCATGGCGAACAGGATATGCGAAAAATGGGCGGTTTGCGCAAAGCGATGCCTATCACTTTCTGGACGATGATGATTTCAACTCTTGCTATAGCGGGTATCTTCCCGTTTGCCGGGTTCTGGTCAAAAGACGAAATCTTAATGGTAGCTTTTGAACACAACAAAGTATTGTGGGTTATAGCTTCGATTGCTTCTATCATGACGGCTTTCTATATGTTCCGTTTGATGTACCTAACGTTCTTTAAAGAATTCAGAGGGACCGAAGAGCAAAAACACCACTTGCACGAAAGTCCGAGTTTAATCACTATTCCATTAATAATCTTGGCTATTCTAGCGGTTATCGGTGGGGCGATTAACTTACCGGGCAGCACTTGGTTAAACCATTTCTTAGCCCCTATTTTAGCAGGCAAACACGAAGAACACGCTTTAGGCACTCATGAATTCATGTTAATGGGAATTGCTTTAGCCGGAGCTATCGTAGGGATTCTTTGGGCGAATGCCAAGTACATCAAACAAGGTTTTGTCCCTAAAGAAGATTCGGAAATCGTTGGCTTCAACAAAACCATTTACAACAAATATTATGTGGATGAATTTTATACGTTCTTGATTGTTAAACCTATCAACGGTTTGGCCAATTTCTTCCGTACCACTTTAGAGCCGGCTTTGGGCAAAGTGGTTTACAGTTTAGGAACAGCCGCCAACGGTTTAGGAACACAAGGAAAGAAATTACAAAACGGAAATATCGGTTTATACCTTTTCGCGTTTGTGATTGGTGTTTGTGCCATCATAACCTATTTATTTATAACGCATATCGCTCAATAATTTTTACATAATGGATGTAACTACTATATTATTATTACTGCTGGTTGGTTCAATAGCAACCTTTTTGGCCGGAGATAAATTAGCTTCCAAAGTCGCACTGCTTTTCAGTTTGGGCGCTTTAGGTTTGTCATTGTATTTGTTAAACTTATTGAATCAAGGAACGAACATCAGCTTCATGGCCGGTTGGATTGACAACCCGAAAGTAGCCTTAGCCTTCAAAGCGGATGGATTGGCGATGGCCATGGTTTTATTAACCACAGCCTTGACGCCTTTGATTGTATTTTCTTCTTTTGGAAATCAATTCAACAACAGCAAAAACTTTTATGCCTTAGTATTGTTCATGGCCTTTGCTATGACCGGAACGTTCTTAGCCGCTGACGGTTTATTGTACTATATCTTCTGGGAATTGGCGTTGATTCCGATTTACTTCATCGCTTTGATTTGGGGTAACGGTGATGCCGAAGAACGCAAAAAAGCAGTATTGAAATTCTTCATCTATACGCTTGGAGGTTCGTTATTCATGCTAATCGCTTTTGCTTATTTATACTCTAAAGCCGGAAGCTTCCTTTTAGAAGATTTATATAAATTAGATTTAACCGCTACAGAACAATGCTGGATATTCTTTGCCTTCTTCTTAGCCTATGCGATTAAAATTCCAATCATACCTTTCCACACTTGGCAGGCCAAAGTATACCAAAAAGCCCCAACGGTTGGAACCATGTTACTATCAGGTATCATGCTGAAAATGGGATTGTACAGCGTTATTCGTTGGCAATTGCCTATCGCCCCTGAAGCAGCCAAAACTTACATGCCCATCCTAATCGGGTTGAGTATTGCGGGCGTGATTTATGGTTCGATAGTAGCTTTACGTCAAAAAGATTTGAAAAAACTATTGGCTTATTCTTCCTTAGCACACGTTGGTTTAATAGCTGCCGGTTGTTATACCTTAACGCTTGACGGATTGAGTGGTGCGGTATCACAAATGATTGCACACGGTTTCGTTATTGTTGGGTTGTTCTTTGCCGCTGAAATCATTTACAGAAGATATGAAACCAATAAGATAGCTGAGATGGGCGGAATCAGAACCCAAACGCCTAAATTCACTTCGATGTTTATGATTATGGTTTTAGCCTCTGTGGCTTTACCGGGTACCTTCAACTTTGTGGGAGAGTTTACCGTATTGTACAGTTTAAGTCAAGCCAATATCTGGTTTGCTGTTTTGGGTGGAACCACCATTATTTTAGGAGCTTACTATATGTTGAAAATGTTCCAAAATGTAATGTTGGGCGAAACCAATACCAAAGCATTTGCTGATGTAACCACCAATGAAGCGATCACATTCATCGTTATCATTGCTTTTTTATTATTCTTTGGCTTGTATCCAAAACCTATCGTGGATTTGGTGACCCCAAGTTTAAAAGAGATTTTAACCACTATTAATAACTAAGTCCTACCAATGAATACATTAATTGCCATATCAGGTTTAGGTGTTTTTTGCCTTATCGCTGAAATCTTTAATTTAAGAAAGCTGTTAGTTCCGGTTGCGATCCTTGGTTTACTAGCTATATTAGGACTTACCGTTTCCGAATTCAACACGCCACAGGCTTACTACAACAATATGATTGTAGTCGATAAATTCTCGGTAGCCTTCTCGAGTTTGTTTATAGTGCTGACTATTTTCTTGGTGGCCCTGAGCGGCGACTTTTACAAAGAACATCAAACCAAAATATCCGACTTCATCGCCATAAAGATTTTCCTTTTGGCCGGAGCCGTAGCTATGGTGTCTTTCGGCAACTTATCGATGTTCTTCTTAGGCATTGAAGTCTTATCGATCTCATTATATGTCTTGGCCGCCAGCCGACGCTTGGACGTAAAAAGCAACGAGGCCGGAATGAAATATTTCCTTTTGGGTTCTTTTGCTTCAGGTATTCTGTTGTTTGGAATTTGCTTAATCTATGGCGCCACTGGGTATTTTGACATAGCCGAAATCAAAGACTTGTCTGCCGGTGCCGGATTGCCAATCTGGTTCCCAATTGGAATCACCTTAATGGTAATCGGAATGTTATTCAAAATTGCCGCAGCTCCTTTCCATTTCTGGGCTCCTGATGTATACGAAGGGTCTCCGTCTATGACTACAGCCACGATGAGTACCTTAGCCAAAGTAGTAGCTATGGCCGCGTTGTACAAATTGTTAAGCGGTATGACTTCCTCATTATCCACCACCTTTGAAATGGTAATCGTGGTCGTTTCTATCCTATCGATGACAATCGGAAATATCATGGCCTTGCGTCAAAAGAATGTAAAACGTATGTTGGCCTTCTCCGGAATTTCACATGCCGGTTTTATGTTGATGGCCGTTTTAAGTTTGGCTACCTCAGCCAGCACGCTTTTATATTATACTGCTGCTTATGCCTTATCCGGTATTGCTTCTTTTGCCGTAATCATTTATGTAACGCGTAACAAAGACAACGAAGACATTGCCAACTTCAACGGTTTAGGCAAAACCCATCCGTTATTGGCTGCAGTGTTAACAGCTTCGCTTTTATCTATGGCGGGAATCCCAATCTTTGCCGGGTTCTTTGCTAAGTTTATGTTGTTCAGTCTAACGATCAAATCCGGATTCTTAGTAGTCGTAATTGCCGGTGTGCTTAACTCTATCATCAGCATTGGCTACTATTTCAAATTGATTTTGGCCATGTACACCAAAGACGCTGCCGAAGAAAAGCAAGCCGTGCCTTTTGTGTATTATGCCGTAGCGGTATTAGCTATTTTGCTGAACATCCTGATGGGAATCTATCCGTCGTTTGTGACCAATTTATTGAGCTAAACAATACTTTATTCAACATAGTAAAAAACCATCAAGAGCGATTTTGATGGTTTTTTGTTTTAAATAAATTCTATATTTGGGTAACCAATAAAATCTCACATGGAAAACCCAAGCAAAGTATCGGCAGTTCTCAAAAAACTTCCTTATGATATTATACTATTCTTTCTATTTGCCTTTGCCATTACTATCTTCAGTTTTTATTTGAATTTGGATATCAATAAAAAACTAAAAGCCTCCCTAATGCCTTACACCGGTTGGGGCTTTGGGAGAGGGTATTTTTTCATCCTGTTTTTCATTCCACTCTGTCTTCTTTCGTTCAAAGGCACGGTAGACAAAACGCTGAGAATTCTGCGCATAGCCATCATTATTTCCATGCTGATGCAACTCTATATCGGCATTCAGGACTGGCTTCAGGTTGCCCCCGAAGATTATACCAATCCCAACCCGTATTTGCGTTACGATACCTTAACACCTATTTACACCATTTTCACACCATTGTTTTGGACGCTCCTAATGGCAATCACACTCTTGTGGAATTACTTCAAAAACAAAAAGGAAACCAACCTGAATTTGGATACCCCGGCTTAAAAATAGTAAACCATCAGAGCTTATTTGATGGTTTTTTTATTATCAACAATCGGCAAAATTAACTTTTGTTCCACCGCAAAATGTTTAATTTTATACCATGTACGCCCTAGTTGATTGCAATAACTTTTACGCTTCCTGCGAACGGGTCTTCCAGCCTAAACTGGTAGGCCAGCCCATTGTTATTTTATCCAATAACGACGGTTGTATTATCTCGCGCAGTGATGAAGCCAAGGCCTTGGGCATTCCTATGGGGGCACCCGAATTCAAAGTGCGCGAGGAACTCAAAGCCAAAAACATCAAAGTCTTCTCTTCCAACTATCCTCTGTATGGCGATTTGAGCAGCCGCGTGATGAAAATACTGGAAGGCTTCACGCCTCATGTTGAACCCTACAGCATCGACGAAGCGTTTATGCATTTTGACGGAGTAAACGTAACCGACTTCCACGACTACGGCCTGCAAATGAAAAGTCGCATCCTCAAATGGCTCAGCATTCCGGTTTCCGTAGGATTTGCCGACACCAAAGCCCTGGCCAAAGTCGCCAATAAAATCGCCCGTAAGTTTCCCGAAAAAACAAAAGGTTCCTACGTCATCGATACCGAAGAAAAACGCGTAAAAGCCTTAAAATGGACGAAAATCGAAGACGTTTGGGGCATTGGTTTTCGCCTCACTAAAAAAATGAAAGCCAAGAACATCAACACCGCTTATGAGTTTACCCTGCCGCAACACGAAGCCTTCATCAAAACCACGATGGGCGTTACCGGCATGCGACTGAAATACGAGCTCGAAGGGAAGTCGGTCTTAACGCTCGACAACCCGTTGGAAGACAAAAAGAGCATCGCCATTACCCGCAGTTTTGCCGGCAACATCACCACGCTTGACGAAATGAAAGAACGCGTTTCTACCTTCGCAACGGTGTGTGCCGAAAAGCTCCGCAAACAAAAATCCTGCTGCCACGGGGTTATCCTGTACCTGCGCAAAGACAAGTATAAAACCGAAAGAGCGCGGTACAATTTTTACCGAATGGAAACACTGCCGTTTGCCAGCAACTCCTCAATTACCATTAGCAACCTGGCGGTAAAAATGCTCAAGGCCATTTTTGAAGAAGGCGAAATCTATAAAAAAGCCGGAGTTATCGTAACCGATATTCTGCCCGAAAACCAAAAGCAGTTCCACCTCTTTGAGGAAGAAAACCCTAAACACCTCAAGCTGATGCAAGTCATAGATGCCTATTATAAAAAAACCGGAGAACGCAAAATACGCCTGGGCTGCCAAGACCTGCAACGCACCTGGAAAATGAAACAAGAGCATTTGTCCAAAAAATACACTACTGATTTTAAAGAAATACTGGAGATTCCATGTCGTTAAATAAAACCCTCACGTTCTTTATCCCCGATACCGAAAACCCTCGGGAGCTGCCTTTGTTTGGGGGCGGCATCAAAGCCGGGTTTCCCTCCCCTGCGGCCGACTTTGACGAAACCAGAATCAGTTTGGATAACGTACTGGTCAAAAACCACGAGGCCACCTTCTACGCCAAAGCCTCGGGAACCTCTATGACAGGTGCCGGTATAGACGATGGCGATATTATGGTTATTGACCGTAGCCTTGAACCCACTGATGGCAAAATAGCCGTGTGCTGCATTGACGGCGAATTCACCGTAAAGCGCATCCAAATACAAAAAGACGGCCTCTTCCTGCTCCCCGAAAACAAAGACTTCCAACCCATCAAAGTCACCCAAGACAACCAACTTCTTATTTGGGGGATTGTGACGTATGTGATTAAGAGGGTGTGAACAAAAGCCAATCCTACAAAGTTTCCTTTTTGTTATAACGCTGCGCAAATGTTTACTGACTTTGCACCATTAAGCGGGTACCCTAAGCCGGTTTTTGCCCCCTTTTAAAGGAGTAATAAAATAAATGCCAATTAAAAAATTATTACACTTTTGTAATAAAACAAATTCTAAAAAAATAATTATTACAAAACTGTAATAAAAATGATTTTGGTATACGTTTTGTTACAGCCTTATTTATGAAAGCAAAAAAAGAACGTATCAGAGATTCATTAGGCCTCACACAGGAAGAGCTGTCTTTATTGTTGGAGGTAGGCCACAGTCGGTTAGCATTGCATGAGTTGGGAGCTCGCCAGATTCCTTTTACAGCCACCCAACGACTGGCGGATATGCTTCAGGTGGCCAAAACGGCGGTTACTTCGGTATTTTTAAAGTCGCGTGCTGCCGAACAAGTCGTTAAGCATAAAACTTATTTTGAAAAATTGCTCAAAGACAATCAGTACCATCAAGTGCGAATCGCTCGCCTTCTGGCTTCTTTAGCGCAAAAATACCAGTCCAAACTCATAGCGCTGCACTTAGTGAACCAACTGGGGATTGACTGGAAAGAGAAGGCCCCGCATCATCTGACGTATCTGGGCGCTTTGAAAAACGGTTTAATCAGACTACTAGACAAAAAAGGGCATTCCCAAATCGTGCACTACCAAATCAAATTACAGTTATTAAAAGAGGAGGAAAAGTTATTGCAGGCAGAAATTGATTCTCCTTCAACAGGCTTAGAATGTCTGGAAACCCGTAACCCTCTTACACCCGAAAACGAAACCTTATATTGCTCTCCCACCACTATACCCATTAAAATTATACAACATTCCGCCAAAAGTATGTAAGAAGTAGTGGCCAATAAGGAAGTACCTTTATAGGAACTTAAAATACAGGACTATGAAAACAGTACACCACCTCCGAAAAGGCCTGTTGCTGGTTATGGTAATGGCTTTTCTTTCTTGTTCCTCCGGGTATTATGCCAATCACGGCACCGCCTCTGACCGAACCGGAACCAACGGCGCCACCAACGGTACCGGAAAAGTGCCGAGAGGCACCTCACACCGGGTTAATTATTAACTTACATGCCGAGTTTCCTTTTGCTCCATACCGTAAAACCATAAAAAAAGCCCGATACAAAAGTTTCGGGCTTTATAGTTGAATTTTAATGGCGAAATACTAGTAATAGTACTGTAAAACAGTATCTGTATTGCTCCCTGCACTATGGGTTACCGGGAAATCATTTGAATTATAAGTATAATGCTGATCGGTTGTATAAACCGTACCTCCGTTTTCAGAGTAGGTCGATTGTAGTAGGTTGTGACTTGGTTGTTCTAACCCGATTACATTTTTGAATGGGTTGTTTTTAGTATCATAAGCATAAGTAAACGTTTTTATAATCGTCCCTGTATCTTCTTCTCGGCTGCTTATGGCTCCATTGCTCATGGTTATGGTATTATGGGAGACCATAATGTCCTGACTGTTTAAATCTCCACTATAGCTTATGGAAGAAATAGTCCCGTCAGCATTATAAGTAAAGATTTCTCTTGTCCCGGTTCCGTTGTAATAATCCAATTTCACGAATGACTTCTTACGGTTGTCAGTATCAAAAGTGTAAATATCTCTTTCTGTCAGCGTGTTGGAAATATCGAAGAACTCCACTTTGGTAATTAAGTCACCCGTATAGGTATAAACACCCCTCCGGATATAATCGGTAGTAGAAAGAACAGATTCAACCATTTTGTTCCCATTGTAGGTGTATTCAAAAGTGAAAATACCAGCCGGGTCAGTTTCTACTATTTTCTTAACCAGTATAGAACCGGTTGGTACTGAACTATCACCGGAGGAACAAGATTGAAATAGTACAAACAGCAGGCATAATAAGATGGGTTTTCTCATAAGATGGGTTTCAAATGTTTAAACAAAAATAACAAAATAGCAATACAAACTCCTCCTCCTCATTGTCGAACGAAATCGAAGATTTGATAAAGTCTGCCCTTTCGTATGGTATTCTGAAAGTTATAAAGTGAAAAAAGCCAAATATAAAACTATACCTTAGTGAACTACTATACCCATTGCCAATGGCTTAGAATTTTTTTTGAAATTTTATTTAAAATTGTTTGTGAAAAATAAAAATCGCATTATATTTGCAACCGCTTAAAAGATATAAATCTTCCTCCTTAGCTCAGTTGGTTAGAGCATCTGACTGTTAATCAGAGGGTCCTTGGTTCGAGCCCAAGAGGGGGAGCAGAAAGAAAGCCTGATACGAAAGTATCGGGCTTTTTTATTTTACCTCAATTAGACAGGAGAAGTTTAAAGGAAGACCCGGGAATAGTAAACAAAAAGCCTGATAGCAATGTATCAGGCTTTATATTTTAATACGCTTGGCAAACGGTACCTAAAGCTATTTAGATAAAATATTACTTGTGAAAAATCGCCTTGTAAATATCATTCCCGTTAGCAAAAAGCAATAACGAAATAAGTAATACAAAGCCAACCAGTTGCGCTCTTTCTAAGAACTTATCACTAGGCTTTCTGCCCGAAATCATTTCGTATAATAAAAACATCACATGACCCCGTCAAGCGCCGGAATCGGTAATAAATTCATCACCCCAAGCATAATAGACAGCAAAGCCGTAATGCTCCAAAACGCTTCCCAACTCCAAGTATTCGGGAAAATATTAAAGATAGCGGCAAAACCACCCACGCCTTTATAGGCTCCTGTTTTAGGGTTAAAGATAGCTTTCAACTGTTTGCCGTAATTGCCCAATTGCGTAAAGCCACGGTCAATACCCACCGGAATCGATTCAAAGAATCCGTATTCTTGTTTGCTTATCTTGTAATAGCCTAATTTTTCTAAATCACTATAAGGGGCTCTGAAAGCGTATACCACGCCCAGCTTACCTTTATCGTTTACTTTCAGGCTAAGCGACACTTCTTGCCCGTCTCTTTTAACCACTACCGGAATCGTTTTTCCTTTTAAGGTGTCAAGAGCGGCTACTACTTCATCGGCATACTTAACCGGTTGTCCGTTAAAACTGCTGATAATGTCTCTGCTTTTTAAAACGCCTTTGTTGTGCGAGTCCTCAGGCACATCGGTAATCACAAACGGAACACGCAATTCAATCAGCGACCCTTTTTTGCCTGCCATCAACTGATCAATAAAGTTGACCGGAAAATGGACCTTTTCTTCTTTACCGTCACGAAGTACAATGATTTCTTTAGACAAAAACAACTTCTCATTCGATTCAAAAAAGCGTTCTACCTTTTCTCCATCAATAGAAACCAACTTATCGCCGGTTTTCAATCCTGCTTTTTCTACCACCGGATTGGTAATCCAAATTCCGTCTTTGACTTCGCTGTTAGCAATATATTGTTCACCATAAAAAAACGTCATCCCAATATAAATGATAAACGCCAAAATGAAATTTACCGTTACCCCACCCAACATAATAATCAAACGTTGCCAGGCCGGTTTAGAGCGGAACTCCCAAGGTTGTGGTTCCTGAGCCATTTGCTCGGTGTCCATACTCTCATCAATCATTCCCGATATCTTAACATAGCCTCCCAAAGGCAACCAGCCGATACCGTATTCGGTTTCTCCGATTTTCTTTTTCAGTAACGAATATTTGATGTCAAAAAATAAATAGAATTTCTCTACGCGGGTTTTAAATAATTTGGCCGGAATAAAATGCCCCAGCTCGTGCAGTATAATTAGTATTGATAAACTCAGTAAAAATTGAGATAATTTGATTGCAATTTCCATTTCTTATTTGTCAGTTTCTTTTAAACGCACAAAAGTAAGGTTTTCACCTTACTCCTGCATACTATATTGGTTGAAGATTACTTTTTTATGAATTTTTTATGATAGATGCCCTCGGCCGTTTGAATGTCAATGTAATGAACCCCTGATGACAGGCTGCTTACCGCGATATCCAAAGTAGTACTTTCAAGCACTTTTTGCCCAAGACTGTTGTAAATTACCGCTTTTTCCAAAGCCAAAGTAGTCGGCATTTGAATGTGTAAAACCTCCACACTCGGATTAGGATAAACCGTTACCGCCTTGTCCATTTCAAAAGCCTGATTACCTAAAGTGATGTTAGAATTTTTAGAAATAAGATGTCTTTCAGGATCAAAAGCAACACCGGTCACTACAAAAGGAACGCTCACGATAAACGATTCGCCATTAACGGTATTGTTTACTACCAAATCTTGCTGCTCTCCGTTGGGACCATAAACTCTTATCGGAACCGGCATTTCAAAATAAGTCACCGACGGATGCGACTGGGTTTGATTCACCACCAATTTTACCTGCCCGGCACCCCAGTTCTGAGCGGTGATAGTATAAGTAGGATAGCCCTGATTGTAAATCCAATCGTTAAAAAACTCGGTCAAACTTTGGCCGTAAACCGCTTCCAAATGCCCTTTTAAATCAGTAGTCACCGCATACTTATAAGCCAAATTCGGATCGGCTAAATAATTCTTAACCCCCTGAAAAAATGCAGCATCGCCTAGTTTAAAACGCAGCATTTCCAACACCATAGCTCCTTTATCATAGCTAAACTGACCACTAAAAATTCGACCAACATTCGTAGCCTGCGTATCGGTTAAATAAACAGCGCCCCCGGTAGTCGACGTAATATTGTCAATCATAGATTGTTTCTCCAGGACAAAAGAATCCAAGCCATCAAAATTCTCGATAACCATAGCCGCCAAATAGGTAGCAAATCCTTCGTTTAACCAAATATCTTTCCAAGAACCGCAAGTGATTTTGTCTCCAAACCACTGATGTCCCATTTCATGAGCAATCAATTCTCGGCTGAAATTAACCATAAACGATACCGTAGTATGCTCCATACCGCCGCCCCAGCCAAACTGAGCATGTCCGTATTTTTCGTTGTGAAACGGATAAATCTCAAACAAATTTTCATACAATTCCAAAATAGCCGGTGTTTCATCCAACAGGGGTTGTATGGTGGCTAAATTTTCGGGATAGATATAGTTGATAATCGGATATTGAGACGTTGCTCCTCCGATTTGATTGTAAACGCTGTAATTGGTACAGGCAATAGCAATCAAATACGCCGGAATAGGATAGCCATGATGAAAATGAGTGGTTTTATTGCCTCCCGAAATGACCGGGGCGGTGGTTTCTATACCATTAGAAACCGAAACATATTGTGAGGGTGCTGTGATGTACACATCAATACTGTCTATTTTATCACTCAAGTCTTGTTTACAAGGCCACCAGTCGCGAGCACCAAAAGGCTCCGAAAGGGTCCAGATAATTCCGGTACCGTTATGAGTGGCTTTCTCAAAAGAACCCATACCGTTATTGGGCGGCGTGCCCGAATAAGTAACCTCAATCGTGGCCGAAGTGCCTGCCGCTTGTGTAGCCGGTAAGGTGATGACTAGCTCATTATTTGTGTTTTCCACAAAAGCCAAATCGGTAGTCCCCATTTTAACCGCACTTGTTGTCAGCTCATTCGCCAAATCAAAAGTAATGGTCGTCATGTTGGCCAAAGCGGTGTAAGTAGTCGTTACTTTCCCGGAAATAAATTTTGAGGCAGCTCCCGGATTTATCGAAAACTCTAATTTATGATAGGTAATATCGTAATTTTGGGTATTGGCATTAACCTGCAGATTCATTGTTTTGGCCGCCGATTTCATTTCAGCCTCTGCTATGGCATGTCGGGACACACTATTTTTTTGGGCAAAAACAGCACTTATCGAAAGGCAGAGCCATAAAACGTAGCTTTTTTTCATGGTATGGTAGAAATTTTTGCGAATATAATAATAAACCACTGTACCCTTTATTAAAAATAGGGTAAAATAATGTCTTAGAAACAGCTTCGTAATCTTTTACCCTAAAAAGTAAGTTTTAAGACAACTGAAAGGTTTTATCAAACATTTCATTAAATTTGCCTCCTTATAAAGAAAATGTCATGTTACAAATAAGTTACATCAGAGAAAATCAGGAAAAAGTGGTTGCCGCTTTAGCCAAAAAACACATGGATGCCAAGGCTATCGTTGCCGACGTAATCCAATTAGACGAAAACAGAAGAAGCACTCAGGTGGCTCTTGACAATACTTTGGCGGAAGCTAACAAACTTTCGTCCGCTATCGGCGAAATGATGAAAAGCGGCGAAAAAGCCAAAGCCGAAATTTTAAAACAAAAAACCAGTCAACTGAAAGAAACCAGCAAGGAACTTTCAGAAAAATTGGACGCCTATGCCAGTGAGTTGCAACAAAAAATGTACTTGCTGCCTAACCTCCCTGCCGCTATCGTTCCGGAAGGAAAAACACCGGAAGAAAACCTAAACGTTTTTCAGGAAGGCGACATCCCGGTATTGCATGAAGGCGCACAGCCCCACTGGGAGTTGGTAAAAAAATACGACATCATCGACTTTGAATTAGGTGTAAAAATCACCGGAGCCGGATTCCCGGTATACAAAGGAAAAGGCGCTCGCTTACAACGCGCTTTGATTGCTTATTTCTTAGATAAAAATACAGCCGCAGGATACCAAGAATATCAGGTACCTCATTTGGTTAACGAAGCGTCAGGTTTCGGAACCGGACAATTACCGGATAAAGAAGGACAGATGTACCACGTGGGAGAAGATGATTTATACCTAATCCCAACCGCGGAAGTACCGGTGACCAACTTATTCCGCGATGTGATTTTACAAGAAAACGAATTGCCGGTTTTATGCACAGGCTACACACCTTGTTTCCGTAGAGAAGCCGGTTCGTATGGTGCTCACGTTCGAGGATTGAACCGTTTACACCAGTTTGACAAAGTAGAAATCGTTCGTATCGAACATCCTGATAATTCCTATGCTGCCCTTGACGGCATGGTGGAACATGTAAAAGACATTATGCGCGAATTGAAATTACCTTTCCGTATCTTGAGACTTTGCGGCGGTGATATGAGCTTTGCTTCGGCATTGACTTACGATTTCGAAGTGTTTTCTACAGCACAAGACCGTTGGTTAGAAATCAGTTCGGTTTCTAATTTTGAAACGTTCCAAGCCAACCGTTTGAAATTGCGTTTCAAAGGCAAAGATGGTAAAACTCAACTGGCGCACACTTTGAACGGAAGTTCATTAGCCTTACCAAGAGTTTTAGCCGGCATCATCGAAAATTATCAAACTCCGGAAGGTATCGTAATCCCGGAAGTATTGCGCCCTTATACCGGTTTCGATATCATTAACTAAAAAAGTTAATCTTTAGCAAACAATGTACTAATCGAGCACAAAAAGTGTTACTTTAGTACATTGTTCGTTTTATTTCAAAGTATGAAAAAACTCCTGCTCACCGCGTTCTTATTCCTGTCATTTTTGGCTAAGGCCCAAAGTGATCAATTGGCCAATAACTATTTTGACCGTGGCGATTTTGAGAAAGCGTTACTAACTTATCAGGATTTATTAAAAACAGCCGAGGGCAATTTCAACTATTTCCAAAGGGTAATTGAGTGTTACCAGCAGTTACAGCAATATGACAAATCGCAAAAAGCCTTAGAGGAGCGTTTTGACAAATACAAACAAAGCAATCTTTTGGTGGAACTGGGTTTTAATTACCAACTGCAAAAAAACCAGGAGAAAGCTAAAAAATACTACGATCAGGCCATTGATAAAATCAAAAAAAATGCGGCCGAAGTATATGGCATCGCCTACCTTTTTGAAAAGAAGGCCTTGTTTGATTATGCGTTACTGGCTTATAAAACCGCTTTAGAAAAAGAGCCTAAAATGAGTTTCAGCTTTCAAATGGCTACGCTTTACGGGCAACAAGGCAACACCGATTTAATGATTGAAACCTTCCTGGATGAATCGGTTAAAAACCCACAAAACCTGCCGATAATTCAAAATCAGTTGTCTCGATTCATGACCGAAGAAGTAGACACTACTTTTAATGAAGCCTTGAAAAAAGCCTTGTTAATCAGAGCCCAAAAAACACAAGATGTGATTTGGAACGATTTTTTAAGCTGGTATTTTGTGCAACTTAAAGAATACGGCAAAGCCTTTGTGCAGCAAAAAGCCATCTACAAAAGAGACCCCAATTCTTTTGCCAACATTGTCAATTTGGGACAAATGGCCATAGAAGACAATGATGAAGATTCAGCGCAAGAAATCCTGACGTTTGTTTTAGACAACACTCAAGACATAGAACTATTGGTGCAGTCTCATTCCTATTTGATTGAAATGAGAATCAACCACGCGTTGGAAAAAGATTATCCGGCCATCACTCAGGAATTAGAAAATTTAATAAAACAATTTGGCGTAAGTCCTTACACTCTTTCGCTATTAGAATTGCAGGCCAACTTTACTGCGTTTCATTTGAACAATCCCGAAAAAGCGAAAACCATTTTAAAAAATGCTATGGAAATGCCTATCAATCGCTACCAAATGGCAGAAGTGAAAATGGCGCTGGCGGATATCTTTTTATTTGAAGAAAAATTCAACCAGGCTTTGATTTATTATTCACAGATTGATGAAGACATGGGCGGTGATGCTATTGGCCAGGAAGCCAGTTTGAAAACGGCCAAAACCAGTTATTTTAAAGGTGATTTTCAGTGGGCCTCACATCAATTGAAAGTACTCAAATCGGCTCCATCTCAATTGATAGCCAATGATGCTTTAGATTTATTTTTACTAATCAGTGACAACACCGTAGAAGATTCTACCCAAGTGGCTTTGAAGAAATTTGCCCGCGCGGATTTTCTGTTATATCAAAATAAAAAATCGGAATCCTTAGCCCATTTTCAAGCAATTTTAAAAGAAAACAAAGGCGATGTTATTGAACCGGTGGCGTTGTTGCGCATTGGTAAACTCTATGAAAAAATGGGTGATTTTGTCAAAGCATTGGAGAACTACAATGAAATCATCACCAAGCACAACGAGAGCATATACATTGATGAAGCGCTTTATTTTTCAGCAGAAATTTACAACACCCAACTCCACGACCCCGACAAAGCCAAACCGCTATACGAAGAAATGATTTTCAAGCACGAAGACAGCATTTACTTTGTCGACTCGAGGAATAAATACCGAAAACTGCGCGGCGATACTAATCTTTAGTAGTCGTAATTCATAATTTCAAATTCGTAATTCAAAATGATACTTTACAACGTTACCATCAACATACAAGAAAGCGTTCACGACCAATGGATGCGCTGGATGCAGGAAAAACACATCAACGACATGCTGGCTACCGGAAAATTTTCTTCGGCGCGTATGGTTAAAGTTTTGGTGGAAGAAGAAATGGGTGGCACCACCTATTCTATTCAATTTACTACGGATTCCAAAGAAACCTTGCAAAAATACTATGATGAAGATGCTCCAAAACTAAGAGCAGAAAGCGCTCAATTGTTTGGTGACAAGATGTTGGCTTTCCGTACCGAATTGGAATTAATTTCTGATCATTAAGTCACCCGTTGTCATTCCCGCGAAGGCGGGAACCCACAAATAAAACAGTATAGAAGATGGAACTATTTCCTCAATACTTTGTTTATATTTTAGCCAGCAAGAAAAATGGGACGCTCTACATTGGAGTTACCAACAATATTGAAAGAAGAATTGAAGAGCATAAAAACAAAGTAAACCCAAACTGTTTTACAGCAAAATATGCTATAGATTTGTTAGTATACTATGAGATTTTCCAATATATAAACGATGCTATTCTAAGAGAAAAACAACTCAAAAAATGGAATCGACAATGGAAAATAAATTTGATTGAAGCAGAAAACAAAGATTGGAAAGATCTTTCTGAAGAATGGAGTAATTAATATAGATTCCCGCCTTCGCGGGAATGACAATTGGAATAAAAATGAACCAAGTAAAAGCCAAAAAACACCTAGGGCAACACTTCTTAACCGATGAAAATATTGCCAAAAATATTGCCGACACACTGGGTTTAGAAGGCTATGACAATGTATTGGAAATAGGCCCGGGCATGGGTGTACTGACGAAATATCTGTTGGAAAAACCCACCACTACTTATGTGATTGAAATCGATACCGAGTCGGTAGAATACCTCAATACCCATTACCCTAAATTGCACGGTAAAATCATTTCCAAAGATTTTTTGAAATACAACATCAATGAAATTTTTGAAGGCCAACCGTTTGCCATTACGGGTAACTTCCCCTATAATATTTCTTCGCAAATCGTTTTTCGTTGCTTGGATTTACGGGAACAAGTTCCTGAGTTTTCGGGCATGTTTCAAAAAGAAGTGGCCGAAAGAATCTGCTCTAAAAAAGGCAACAAAGTGTATGGCATTTTATCGGTGTTAGTACAGGCGTTTTATGATGCCGAATACTTGTTTACGGTAGATGAGCATGTTTTCAATCCGCCACCCAAAGTAAAGTCGGGTGTTTTACGCTTACGAAGAAAAGCCGATTTTCATCTGCCCTGTAACGAAAAACTATTTTTCAGTGTGGTAAAAACGGGCTTTCAGCAACGCCGCAAAACCTTACGAAACAGCTTAAAATCATTCAACCTTTCGGATAATTTAAAAGAAGATAGTATCTTTGACCTCCGTCCGGAGCAATTATCTGTAGAACAGTTCATCGAACTTACTCAAAAAATAGAAGCCAATGCAGTTTAAAATCAGCAAAGAACTCTTAGCGCAAATCGAGCAACTCATTCACGACAAAAATGACCATGAATTGGAAATTTTGTTGAATGACATGCACCATGCCGATATTGCCGAGATTTTTGATGAATTAGACATTGAAGAAGCCACCTATATTTTTAGGATTTTAGACAGTGAAATCACCGCCGAAATCCTGCCGGAACTGGAAGATGACGTTCGTGAAAAAATACTTCAAGGCCTTTCTGCTAAAGAAATTGCCGAAGAATTAGACGAATTAGATACCGATGACGCGGCAGATATTATTGCCGAATTATCACAAAGCAAAAAAGAAGAAGTAATCTCCGAGTTGGAAGACGTAGAGCACGCCAAAGACATTGTCGATTTGTTGCGCTATAACGAAGACACTGCCGGGGGATTGATGGGAAAAGAGTTGGTAAAAGTCAATGAAAATTGGAACGTACTGACCTGCGTAAAAGAAATGCGCCTGCAAGCAGAACATGTCACCCGCGTGCATTCCATTTATGTAGTAGATGACGAAAACCGATTAAAAGGCCGATTGTCTTTGAAAGATTTACTGACTACATCTACCAAAACACCGGTCAGCGAAGTATACATCAAAAAAGTAGATTACGTAAAAGTAGATACCCCCAACACTGAGGTGGCCCGTATCATGCAAAAATACGACTTGGAAGCCATTCCCGTAGTTGATGAAATGGGGCGTTTGGTAGGGCGTGTCACGGTAGACGATATCATTGATGTGATTAAAGAAGAAGCCGATAAAGATTACCAAATGGCGGCAGGTATCACCCAAGACGTTGAAGCCGGAGATACTGTATTTGAATTAATCAAAGCGCGTCTGCCATGGCTTTTGATTGGTATGGTAATCGAAATAGTCGCTTCTTTTGTTTTAAAGAATAATGAATCGGCATTTCACAAATATGAAACCCTTATCATTTTTGTACCCTTATTGTCTGCAACAGCCGGAAATATTGGCGTTCAGGCCTCGGCTATAGTCGTGCAAGGGTTGGCCAATGGGTCGTTAAAAGAATTCAGTCAAAATTACTTTAAAAAGGAATTGTTAGTGGCCATGCTTTCCGGCACGATAATTTCACTCTTTCTGTTGGTTTATCATTCCGTGATGTACCAACAATACCAAGTAGGCTTGGCCATTTCCATCTCTATTATAGTGGTTATCCTCTTTGCAGCCATGTTGGGCACCTTGGTTCCTTTATTTCTGCACAAAAACAAAATTGATCCCGCTATTGCTACCGGACCATTTATTACTACAACCAATGATGTCTTCGGTATCATTCTTTATTTTGCCATAGCAAGATTAATTCTTGGATTTTAGTGTTAGAAAACTTTTTGAAGATCACTCCTTATTTACATTTTATAACACGAACACTTTTTTGCTCAATTTGCAACTGTAATTGTCTTAAGAAAATGCTTGCTTTGTAGTAAAAGATAAGATTTGGCTTTGACAAAATGATGTCAGACAAAGAGGATTGAACATTATTACAGCAACTACAAATGAACGTTATAGTGACACCGGCTCTACAACTATGGAGAACTATTTTACGGAAATATTACAAAAAAAGCACTTAATGAAAGCTATCTAAAGCTCGGAGTGTGTTGTATAATGACTAGTCAGAAACTGAGGAGAATATCAAGCGATTTTTGAAAAGGTAGCTAAAAACGAGACCTAAGCTCTTCATAGAATAAAATGTTAGCAAACGAATTTTACTCTTTTTGTAGTTTATCAACTATTCTTTTTTAGAATTACATTTTTCAATAAAAATGAAATACATTTAAAATTACTATTGGTTTAAATACTCTTTGAAGTCAATGCCGTCAGGTAATCTTCCAACATTCTGTAATTTCATAGCGGCTAATTTTTGTGCAATGGTCATACTTTGATCAATGGTTTTGTGATGCAATTGAGCATATAAAAAACCCGTCCAAAAAGCATCTCCGGCGCCAGTGGTATCTTTAACATCTTCAATAGGAATAGCTTTTTGAAAAAACAATCCTTGCGTTACATCTGATACAACAACACCATTTTTCCCCTTGGTTAAGCAAATAGTGTTAGCCCCTAAGCTATGAAAATACTCAAAAATAAATTCTTCTGATTTAACCGATGAAAACAAACGATAACAATCATCTTCACTTAATTTAACCAAAGGATCATAGCTTAAATATTCCTTAATCACCTCTTTTGCTTCTTCTCTATCAGGCCAAATACGTTCTGAAAAATTAATGTCAATACTTAACTTAAGACCCAATTCTTTTGCTTTTTTGGCACGATTTATTATGGTATCTCTCGCCGGATTTTTACTTAATGCAAAACAAGTAGTGTGAAATATTTTGGCGTCAACCAAAACGTCATCCGGTAATTGACTCTCAAAAATTTCACAATCGGCTTGACGGTAAGGAATAAAATCAGGGGTTTCTGTTGATTTGGAAACAAAAATAACTGAGGTGGGCGTCGTTTCTGATTTTCTGATATAATTAGTGTTTACATTGTTGGTTTTTAATTTGCGAATAACATAATCACCTAATCCGTCTTGACCACATGAGGCTACCAATATGGCATTTAACCCTAAGCGCGAAGCATTAACTGCAACGTTGGTAGGCGACCCTCCTAAAAAGCGGTGATAATCTTTAGTTCTATTAATAGAGGTATTGATTTCATGTCCTATAAAATCTATTAAAACTTCTCCTATACTTATGATGTCTATTGATTTCAAATTAGACTAAAATTTTAAAATTATTATATAATGATTGATGCAATAAAACTGCAGCAGCCGCACTCCAAGCACAGTTGGAAACACCATTAGGCTCATTGGTTTTAGAATTGAAATTTTCATAAAAAGAAAATTCCAGCTTAGCATTTGCCTCGTTTATATTTTCCAAAATCAATGCTGCCTTTTTTTCTTCCGCTTTTGCCAATAAGGCCAATCCAAAAAATCCGTTTACCATAGGCCAACTTCCTCCGTTATGAAACTCATAAGGATAATTTCGGAATTCATATTTGCAATTGTTCTTCAATAAATTCCAATGCTCATCAGTTTCTAAAATAGGTGGCCAAAATGCGGGGAGTAATCCTAACCTAGTTTCTTTTGCTAATGAAACCGAATGATTGATAATCTTTTTTTGAAAAACAGTTGAGCCAATATTTAGCAAAGCAACCAATGAATTGGCAAAGGCATCAAACTGTGTTTTATAGCCCGATGGTGAAAAAGAACATGGCATGAAATCTTGGAAATCAACTTCATTGTAGGCCCGTTCATGGTATTTTTCTCCCTCTGTATGAGGCATGAAATTGATTTCAATTTGCTTAGTGATTTGTATAATTTTTTCGGTTATGACATCACTTTTAACAAAGTAGTTATAGCATTTTAATGCCCATATTCTCAATAGTTGGTCGTATAACACATAACCGTCTGTTATATATTCATCAGCCCAATTCCCTGAAAGCGGGACATATACAAGATGTTTATTGTTGAATTCCCAAGAATCCAAAAGAGCAAGACACTTCTCAATTTGACTATTGTGACTGCTCACAAAAGACACATCACATTTATAAAAAGCATATTGACAAACTCCTATGATAAACCAAGTTACTGCATCAACTCTGCCTGCCAAACCTCCATAACTCACTTCCGTTCCTACCTCATTAATCAAAACATTTGAGGGAATAGTACCTACAGGATGTTGGTTTTTAGCCAAAGTTTCCAAAGTTTCTTTAAAGGCATTTATTAACTCTTCATCGCCTGATGCCAATGCAGCCAACCCGCAAATAACGCCATCACGGGCCCAAACTCTTTTATAATTGGAGGTGTTTTCGGCACTAGCCAAAAAACCTTGGGGTGTGGCAACCTTTCGCAATAACTCAATCGACTTGTCGTAGGCTAAACTATTCACTGATGGCTTGTTTTTTGGTTGAAATAAAAAGGGTTATAATAGCACTAATAATCAGCAATACTCCGGCAAAAGTGATGGCTAGTCTTGCATCATTATGTAAAAAATGCTTCATAATAAATCCGAAGGTTATCGTTTGGATAAACATGGGTATTACAATCATCATATTTATGATTCCCATATAAACACCGTAACGTTCCTTTGGAATATTAGAAACAATCATCAAATACGGAATCCCCATCATACTTGCCCATCCTATGCCAAATCCAGTAATAGCAGGAAATAATAAATATTTATTGTGAATGTGAGGAAATAATAAAAATCCGGTAGCTGCCAAAACCAAACATCCGAAATGCACATGTTTTGGCGAATACTTTTTAGCAAAATACACCAATGAAAACGCACACAAAAAAGTAACAATATTGTACCATCCATTTACTAATCCTGTCCAACTGACTGCTTCTCCATACAATTTAATATCCTTTTCCGGAGTAGTATTCCACACGGAAAGGGCTATACTTTTGGATGAATTTTGCCAATAACAAAACAAAGCATACCATTGAAATAAATAAACCAAAGCTAATTGCCACATAACCTTAGGCATTTCGATTACTGCCTTTATAATATCAGCAAATGGAGTTATAAGACTCAGTCTTTCAGATTGTATTTTTTGCAATTCTTCTTCAGTAGGCGGAATTTCTTTTGTGGTATAAGAACTCCACCAAACAGAGCCGATGGAACAAAGTGCCCCTAAAAAAAACGAAGCAAAAACCCATGTGGGAAGTTTACCCGTAGTGCCTATAAAAATTAATGGAAAAATAAAAAGCGAGAGGTTAGCCAAGGTTTGCCCAAAACCGGTAAAAAAACTTTGTGCCTGAAACCCCATTGGTTGTTGGGATTCATCCAGTTTATCTGCAATAAAAGCACGATAAGGTTCCATTGCGGTGTTATTTCCTGCATCTAAAATCCAAAGCAAACCGGCAGCCATCCATAATGAGCTACTAAATGGAAAAAGAAATAATGCCACGCTGCAAATTAATGCTCCTATTAAGAAAAATGGTTTTCTTCTACCGCCTAATCTTGGCAACCAAGTTTTATCGCTCAAGGCTCCGATTATGGGCTGAATCAACAGTCCTGTTAATGGTCCGGCCAAATTAAGTAACGGTATTTGATCGGGGTGAGCTCCTAAAAAATCATATATCGGATTTACAGCACTTTGTTGCAATCCGAAACTATATTGAATACCAAAAAAACCAACATTCATATTGATGATTTGCCAAAAACTCAAGTGGATTTTTCTATTCATGATAAGCTATTTTAACTTTTTGAGAAATTCCTCAAAAACACCATTATTAGTAAAAATAATTCCTTGCTTATCAATAACTGGTATCCCAAGGTTTGAGGTGCTTATTCCGGCATTTTTTAACTTAAATAACATTTCGTGTAAAGCTTCTTGATTCTTATCGATGTCAAAAAAAACGAATTCAATATTATTATCTTTTAAATATTTTTTAGTGTCAATACAATAATGACAATCTTCACTACCATAGACTATCATAACCGATTTTGTCTGTTTCTTTTCCTGAGCATACAGACTACAATTAAAAACTAGAGCAAAAAAGAAAATGAGTAGGGCTGATTTTTTCATGGTTTCAACAGTTTGGTAAAATAGCTTAAAAATAGACTATTTCTTTTTTAAAAATAATTCCCATACCAATTATTCATTGGTATAGGAATTATTCAAATTAAACATGAAATTATTTTAAAACTTATAAGACAATGCCATAGAAACTGATCTTCCCGGCAGAGGTCTTGCTCTAACGTAGTTAACTGTATTCTCTGTAATGTTTCCTTCTTCAGCTTCTGTAATGGCTAAAGTGTTGAAAAGGTTGTTTCCTGCTAAGTTTAAAGACAATCCTTTGGTTACTGTAACTTCAACAAATCCGTTTACAATCATGAAACCGTCCATAACCAATTGGTTACTGTCTTGTGTGTAAGCTTTTGTTTGACCAATGAAACTTAAACCAACAGCATTTTTGTTTTGTGAAAATTTGTACGTTGGAATAAAGTTGTACATCATTTTAGGTTGTCTTCTTGGGTCGTTACCGTCGTTAGCACCTGAAGTAATTTCAGCTTTAGTATACGTAAATCCTCCACGTAAATTCAAATTAGCTGTTGCATTGTATGACGTTTCTAACTCCAATCCCATTGATTTGTAGTCATTATCAATAATGCTGTTAGAAGTCGCCTCATATCCGCCTTGCTCATTTGTTTTTGAACTAAATAGAGTAGCATATACATACCCTTTTGTGAATTTTCTTTTATAACCAATCTCAGCTTGGTTTAGATAATCCAAAGTATTCATTTTGTCACCGTCAAGATAATTTAACCCTGAGAATAAAATTCTGTCTGCTTTTGCTGAAGCACCTCTACTGTATCTGGCAAAAACTGATTGTTGTGCGTCAATTAAATAATTGGCACCAAAAGAATATGAAACATAGTGATATTGATAATCAACTGCGGTAGTATTTGCTGTGTTTATAGCAGATACACTAGATTCCGGAGCTGAAATTACACCATCATTGTTGATATCATAAGCTGTTTGTGAAGAACCGGCAAACGAACCATTTACTTGTCCTTTGTCATAACGAACACCTGCTTCTAACGAAAGTTTATCTGTAGCATCAAAAGAAACGTTAGCATAAGGAGCTGAAACATTGTATTGTGTATCATAGTTACGAGTACAACAGTTGCCCCAAGCCGGAACACCATAAGCATACAAACCATTTACTGAAAGTGGATTTCCACCGGCGTCAAAAACATTGATTAATCTTGGATTGTTATCTGACACTTCTTGAAGATACGAATTCCACAACCATGACATCGAAATGTTTTGAATCGATTTGAAATATCCGGCTGTTACGCCTACTTTATCGAATTTCTTTGTAATTCTTAAGTCGTTCATAAAGTTGTCCATGTTGTTCAATTGTGTATCAAACATGTGAATTCGGGCAACCAATCCGTTTGGATTGTTGAAAGGAGTTCCGTCATTAGCATAGGCTAAAGTTGAACCGGCACCAAATGAATTGGCAATAGTTCCTGCTGTAGCAACTTCAGCCGGGAATGGGGCAACAAATGCTCCACTGTTTGATGAAAAACGACCATTATCGGTTACTTTCCAACCGTCAGCCAATTCAAAGGTAGCACTGGCTCCAATTGACTTTGAAACCGGATGCATTCCATCAGAAACTTTATCTCTTCTCAATTCACCATTAGGACCTAAACCAACATTATAATCTAAATAAACAGATTGCATGGCTCCAGATGTTGCATCATATCCGCTGATGCTTCCCCAATTTGGACTAGCATTTGTACCACTAACTTGCATCGGCATAGGCATAAAGGCTGCTGCTCTGTCATTCAAAAATTTTGCATAAACAGTTACTGAACCTTTTTCGAATTCTTTGGTAACATTAAATTTAACTTGTCCACCATTATTGGCTACAAAACCAGGGCTTCTTACTCCTTCACCGGTTCTGTAAAAACCACCGGCATGAAAGTATAACCCATCTCCAATTCTGGCTCCGTATTCTAAGTCGGTTCTGAAATCATTGTAATCTAAACCAAAACTAGTCGCCATACTTCCGCCTTCCGTTTTACCCGTTTTGCTGATAAAATTGATAATTCCCCGGGAGAATTTGAAGATAATGTAGAAGCTGAACCTCCTCTAATTGCTTCGATTTTGGCTATATTTCTGTCGAATCTTGTAAAAATATCAGCTGTAGCGAAAGCAATATCACCATATAAAAGTACCGGTAACCCGTCTTCTTGTATTTGTAAATACTTTGAACCTCCGGAAGAAATAGGCACTCCACGAACTGCAATATTAGCATTCCCTTCACCTCCTGAAGACTCTGAACGAATACCGGGAATGGTTCTAAAAATTTCAGCCGTTGATCTGGGAGCCGATTGCTCAACTTGTTTAACGTCTAAAGTAGTAATTGAAACGCTTGATTTAAGTTTAGCTTTTGGATTTACAACTCCGGTAACAACCACCTCTTCTAATGAATTGGCGTCATCCTGCATTTGGAAGTCTAAAGTAGTTTTACCACTGATGTTGACCGATTTTTTTTGAGTTGCCAAACCGATGAACGAAACGCTAACTGAAGCAGAACCATCGCTCAAACCCGAAATAGAATAATTCCCATCGGCATCGGTAACCGTAGACTTTGAAGCTTTTTCTACAACTACATTAGCTCCGACAATAGCATTCCCTTTCGAATCAGCTACTTTGCCTGACAAGCTACTGTTTTGTGAAAAGGACAGATTAAATAGCATTAAGGCTATAAAAAACAGCAACCTTTTCATAAATAAAGTACTTTTTTTCATTTTTTGTAATTTGTTTGATTAGTAATTATTGTTGATTTATTTTCCGAAATTATATTTTTAGTTAACAAAATTTTATGAAAACAGCATCGAAAACGTTTTCGAAATTACCGAAAACGTTTTCGGTAATTTATTGATATTTTTTTATCATATTTGTTAAATGAGAGATATAACTTTAAAACAAATTGCAGAAACCTTAGGAATATCTATTACTACTGTTTCTAAAGCTTTGAAAAACTATCCTGATGTAAGTCCGAAGACTAGAAAGGCCGTTTTAGACTTAGCAAATTCGTTAAGCTATACTCCAAACAGTTTTGCCGTAAATCTTAGAACTAAAGAATCTAAAACCATCGGACTGATTATCCCTGAAGTGGTGCATCATTTTTTCTCAAATGTTATCAATGGTATTATTGATGAAGCAGAAAAAAAAGGGTATTTGGTAATTATTCTACAATCCAATGAATCTTTGGAAATGGAAAAGAAACAAGTAGAGCTCTTGATGAATAAAAGAGTTGACGGCATTATTATGTCTTTATCCAACCAATCGAACGATGACGAACATATAAAAGACATCATCAGAAAAGAAATTCCTTTTGTAATGTTCGATAAAATTTCGAAACTTATTCCATGCTCTAAAGTAATTATAAACGATCAAAAAGCGGCCTTCAACGCAGTAGAACACCTGATTAGTAAAGGCTGTAAAAAAATTGCTCACATACGAGGTCCGGTAAATCCTCAAAATGCTATTGACCGCTTTCTGGGTTACAAAAAAGCGCTTGAAAAAAACAACATCCCTTTTGATCCAAAATTAGTTTATACTTGTAAAAATGTAACCTTTGAAGAAGGTAAAATGTTTGCCAAACAAATTGCAAAAGAACACCCCAATGTTGATGGCGTTTTTGTGATTACTGATTTAGTAGCCGTGGGGGTTTTAGCTCATTTTAATGAAGTTGGAATCAATGTGCCCGAACAAGTAAAAGTTATCGGATTCAGTAATTGGTTTATGTCACAAGTAATAACACCTAAACTCAGCACTGTTGACCAACCCAGCTTTGAAATGGGTGTAGAATCGTTCAAGTTATTGCTAGAAGAAATAAATTCAAAAAAAGACGTGCAACTATTTCATCCCAAGACTATTGAATTAGAAACGAATATTATAGAGCGAGAATCTACCGCATAACATCATAAAAAAAACCTCCCATTTCTGAGAGGTTTAGTACCCGGAGTGGGAATCGAACCCACACACCTAAGTACACGAGTTTGAGTCGTGCGCGTCTACCAATTCCGCCATCCGGGCTAAGGAGTAAATGACAAATAGCTGTCATTCGGACATTGATGTTTATCAATTTGTGGGTGCAAATGTAAATAATTTTTCTTCATACCATCAAAAAAATAGTTAAAAATATCCTTTCACACTCGGATTTAATTTCTAAATTTGCACCGCGTTACAGCAACACACAACTAACTAACTACATCCGAGGCAATTATATGCATCAAGTTTTGACAAATGACAAAGCCGAATGGTATAGAGCGCAACGGAATAAAAACAACAAATTACAATGTCGCATTTAGAACCAGAAGCAAAGATTTTTGCGTGTTCGCAAAGCGTCTATCTAGCTGAACAAATTGCCAGTCATTATGGTGTTCCGCTGGGTAAAGTTACGTTCTCAAAATATAGTGATGGTGAATTTCAGCCTTCGTTTGAAGAGTCTATAAGAGGTTTACGCGTTTTTATTGTCTGCTCCACTTTTCCCAGTGCCGACAATTTAATGGAGCTATTGTTAATGATTGATGCCGCAAAACGAGCCTCAGCCAGACACATTACTCCCGTAATTCCTTATTTTGGATGGGCAAGACAAGACCGAAAAGACAAACCCAGAGTTCCGATTGGAGCCAAGCTAGTAGCCAAATTATTGGAAACAGCTGGTGCCACAAGAATCATGACGATGGATTTACACGCCGATCAAATACAAGGGTTTTTCGAAAAACCGGTAGACCACTTGTTTGCATCGACTATCTTTTTGCCTTATGTTAAAAGTCTGCAATTAGACAACTTAACAATTGCTTCGCCCGACATGGGAGGTTCTAAAAGAGCTTACGCCTATTCTAAATTTTTAGAATCAGATGTAGTGATTTGTTACAAACAAAGAAAAGCCGCCAACGTAATTGGCACTATGGAGTTGATTGGAGAAGTGAAAGGCAGAAACGTGATTTTGGTAGATGACATGGTCGACACCGGAGGCACATTAGCCAAAGCGGCAGATTTAATGATTGAAAAAGGTGCTTTAAGTGTGAGAGCCATTTGTACCCACGCCATCCTTTCGGGAGACGCGTATGACAAAATAGAAAATTCACAGTTAAGCGAATTAATAGTAACCGATTCTATTCCATTAAAGAGAGCATCGAAAAAAATAAAAGTGGTGAGTTGTGCTCCGCTTTTTGCCGAAGTAATGCACATGGTGCAACACAACAATTCCATCAGCGGTAAATTCCTGATGTAATTCAAGTAAGTATTTTTTATTTATTAACTATATATTTTTACAATGAAATCGATTACGATTAAAGGACAAGAAAGAGAAACCGTAGGAAAGAAAGCTACTAAAGCCCTACGCGATGCTGGAATGGTCCCTTGCGTTATTTACGGAGGAACTACACCAGTGCATTTTGCAGCAGAAGAAAAAGCATTCAAAGGCTTGGTTTACACTCCAAACGCACACACCGTTGTGGTTGATTTGGCTGGAAAAACTACCAATGTTATTCTTCAAGACATTCAGTTTCACCCGGTATCTGACAAAATTTTACACATTGATTTCTTTCAATTAAACGAAAGCAAAGAAATCACTATGGAAGTTCCGGTGAAAATCACAGGTACCTCACCAGGTGTATTATTAGGAGGTGATTTACGTTTGAACCAAAGAAGATTAAAAGTGAAAGCTTTACCAAAAAATCTTCCGGATTTTGTTGAAGCTAACATTTCTGAATTGCAAATGGGTAACAAATTATACGTTACCAAATTAGAAGCGAAAAACTTCAAATTGATGCACCCAGACAACACTGTGGTTTGTCAAGTGAAGATTTCACGTGCTGCTATGAAAGCTGCTCAAGAAGCGGCAAAAGCAGCAAAAGCACCTGCAAAAGGAAAGAAAAAATAATTTTCAATTCTTTACATACAAAAGCATCGGTTTACGCCGGTGCTTTTTTTATGAAATCAAATTAGCTACTTTTGCGGCATGAATTGGTTTAAAAATCTTTTTACAACAACTGCAAAAGCTGAAAACACGGAACCTATGAAAAAATACCTCATCGTCGGTCTTGGTAATATCGGTGCCGAATATGTCAACACGCGACACAACATCGGTTTCAAGGTTTTAGATTATGTAGCTCGGGAAGCCAACTTGTCATTTGAAACGGCCAAACTAGGTGCTGTAGCCGAATACAATGTAAAAGGAAGAAAACTCATCCTGTTGAAACCCAATACGTACATGAACCTCAGCGGTAAAGCGGTAAAATATTGGATGGAAAAAGAAAACATTGCCAAAGAAAACATCTTGGTAATTACTGACGATTTAAATTTACCCTTCGGAACCATCCGCATCAAAGCCAAAGGCAGCGACGGTGGGCATAATGGATTAAAGAATATTCAATTACTGTTGAACACTACTGAATATCCCCGCTTCCGTTTCGGTATCAGCGATGAATTCAAAAAAGGCCAACAAGTAGATTATGTTTTAGGTGAATGGCACGAAGCGGAAAAAGTAAAATTGATGGAACGTTTTGTGGTAGCCAAAGAAATTATCGAATCCTTCGCTTTGGCCGGTTTAACCAACACCATGAATTCCTTCAACGGAAAATAACCTATTGCCGTTTCCATAAAAAATGTAAATTTGCACCGAATTCTTCCATTTAGAGTTCACAACATCATTCTCACTTAAACGTTTATAGCATGCAACTGTATAACACCTTAAGCGCAGAAGAAAGAGCCGAATTGATTGATCAAGCCGGCAAACAACGCCTGACGTTGTCTTTTTATGCGTATGCCAAAATTCAAGATCCGAAACAATTTCGCGACAATTTATTTATCGAATGGAACAAGCTCGATGCCCTTGGCCGTACTTATGTAGCCAAAGAAGGAATCAATGCTCAAATGAGTGTTCCGGCCGAAAACCTGGAAGCCTTTCGGGAGACTTTGGAAGCTTATGATTTCATGAAAAACATCCGCCTGAATGTGGCTGTTGAACACGATGATCATTCCTTTTTGAAACTGACCGTAAAAGTGCGCGACAAGATTGTAGCTGACGGCTTAAACGATGAAACCTTCGACGTTACAAACATTGGCGTGCATTTAAAAGCCAAAGAATTCAACCAAATTTTAGAAGATCCGAATACCATTGTAGTCGATTTCAGAAACCACTACGAAAGCGAAATCGGTCACTTCAAAGGCGCCATCACTCCGGATGTAGAAACGTTCAGAGAGAGTTTACCCATTATCAACGAACAACTGAAAAACCACAAAGAAGACAAAAACTTGGTCATGTATTGTACCGGAGGCATTCGTTGTGAAAAAG
The DNA here is from genome assembly GCF_010119235.1 of Flavobacterium phycosphaerae. Taxonomy (NCBI): domain Bacteria; kingdom Pseudomonadati; phylum Bacteroidota; class Flavobacteriia; order Flavobacteriales; family Flavobacteriaceae; genus Flavobacterium; species Flavobacterium phycosphaerae. The sequence goes on from NZ_JAAATZ010000001.1 coordinate 934,647, forward strand.
CTTCGGCTTATTTCAAACACCAGGGTTTTAAAAATGTATTCCAATTGGAAGGCGGCATCATCAATTACGCCAAACAAATTCAAGAAGAAGGCTTGGAAAGCAAATTTATCGGTAAAAACTTTGTGTTCGATAATCGTTTAGGCGAAAGAATCACCGAAGATGTAGTTGCGCAATGCCACCAGTGTGGTAAACCGTGTGACAATCATACCAATTGTGCCAATGACGGTTGCCATTTGTTGTTCATTCAATGCGACGAATGTAAGGCCGCTATGGAAAATTGCTGTTCTTCAGACTGTCTGGAAATTACCCATTTACCTTTGGCGGAACAAGTAAGACTGAGAAGCGGGAAACAAGTCGGTAACAAAGTCTTCCGCAAAGGAAAATCAGAAAACCTGAAATTCAAACATTCCGGGGAGCTCTCCGATATCGCTTTGGCGAAAGCCCAAGAAACCAAAGACATTCGCCAAAAGATAAAAATTAAAAAAGTGCTTTTAGGCAAAGCCGAACATTATTATGTCAAAGCACAAGTAGGTCTTTTTATCATTGAAAATCACGAACTGACTCTTGGTGATAAAATCCTAATCTCGGGACCAACCACCGGTAACGAAACCTTGGTTCTTGAAAAAATGTTGGTAAACGGAAATGAAAGTTCGGTAGCCAAACCGGGCGATAAAGTAACTTTTGAAGTGCCGTTCCGAATCCGATTATCCGATAAATTATTTAAAATCACCAACTAATGACTACTTCAGGAAGGATTGAATTAATGGCTCCGGCCGGGAATTTCGAATCACTGCAAGCAGCATTAGACAACGGTTGTGATTCGGTTTATTTTGGTGTTGAACAATTGAACATGCGTGCTCGTGCCACGGTAAATTTCATCTTAGATGATTTACCGGAAATTGCCCGCCGCTGCAACGAAAAAAACGTCAGAACCTATCTGACTTTGAATACGATTATTTATGACCACGATTTATCTGTCGTAAAAACACTCTTGACCAAAGCCAAAGAAGCCGGAATAACCGCCGTTATTGCTTCTGACCAAGCCGTAATCATGACGGCCAGAACAATGGGCATTGAAGTGCATATTTCTACGCAGCTGAATGTGACCAATATTGAAACGGTAAAATTCTACGCCATGTTTGCCGATACGATAGTGTTGTCACGTGAATTGAGCCTGCGTCAGGTAAAGAAAATCACTGCTGATATCGAAAAAGATCAAATCAAAGGGCCAAGCGGGAATTTAGTGGAAATAGAAATCTTTGGTCACGGAGCGCTTTGTATGGCGGTTTCGGGCAAATGCTATTTGAGTTTACATTCTCATAACTCGTCTGCGAATCGTGGCGCTTGCAAACAAAACTGCCGAAAAAAATATACGGTTATCGACCAAGAAAGTGGTTTCGAAATTGAAATCGATAACGAATACATGATGTCGCCCAAAGATTTATGTACGTTAGATTTTCTGGACCAAGTGATTGATTCGGGTATCAAAGTCTTGAAAATTGAAGGCCGAGGACGCGCTGCCGATTATGTAGCCACCGTAATCAAAACCTATCGCGAAGCCATCGACGCTTATTATACCGGAACTTTCACCAAAGAAAACATTACCGTTTGGATGGAAGCCCTTTCTACCGTTTACAATCGTGGTTTTTGGAGTGGGTATTATTTGGGTCAAAAATTAGGCGAATGGTCAGACAATCCGGGTTCAAGTGCCACCCAAAAGAAAGTCTACATTGGCAAAGGCATGCATTATTACCCGAAATCCAATATAGCCGAATTCAAAATTGAAGCTTACGACATAAAAAAAGGCGACAAGATATTAATCACCGGACCCAGCACGGGCGCTCAAGAAATGGTTGTCAAAGACATGCTGGTTAACGATTTAGAATTGGAAAAAGCTACCAAAGGTGACAGCTGTACTTTGAAAGTGCCGTTTCGCATTCGCCTTTCCGACAAAATGTATAAAATCGTTGAAAACTAATGGTTATTGTAACCCTGCAACGAGACAAATGCATTGGCTGCAATTACTGTGTAGAAATGGCGCCGGGACAATTTCAAATGTCTAAAAAAGACGGAAAATCAGTGTTGTTGAAATCCGTAAATGCCAAAGGATTTTACACGCTCAAATCAGCCGACCATACTATAGCTGAAAACTGTGAACTGGCCGAAAAAGCTTGTCCGGTAAAAATCATCAGTGTTAAAGAAACCTGATTTTTACTGTTTTTTTCTATAAAACCGTACTTTTAAAAATTATTTACGACAAAGCCGGCATGGATATTTATAAAATTCTGAAATTCAACAACTACATCAAAAGTCACCGAATTAAATTCTTCGGGTTGTGGCTGTTGAGTGTTTTGGACAAACGATATTTGTCAATACAATTTGACCCTGTTTTAGCGTGTAATCTGCGATGTAAAATGTGTTATTTCACTGATGACGAATACGTTCGCACCAACATGAAAGGCATTATTAAAGAAGCCGATTTGGAAGCTTTGGCTCAAGTCAATTTCAAGAATGCGCTGAAATTGCAAATTGGCTGCGGGGCCGAACCTACCCTATTCAAGCACAACACCAAACTTATAGAAATTGCCAAAAACCATAAAGTTCCCTACATCAGTATGGTAACCAATGGGAATTTATTAGATCAAAAAGACATCGCAGATTTTGCACAAGCCGGGCTAAACGAGTTCATCATTTCAATGCACGGTGTTACCAAAGAAACCTACGAAGACCTAATGGACAAAGGGGTTTATGAAAAATTTCACGAGGTTTTAAAAAATATTACCGAGCAAAAGAAGCAAAATCCAACCCTGAAATTACGGATCAATTATACTTTTAACGAAGATAATTTTCACCAACTAAAAGACTTTTTTAACGTATATGGTGAATATGCCATCGACATCATTCAACTCCGTCCGATTGACAAAATTGGGGAAACCACTTATGACAATTTCAGTCTAAAAGCCATTGAAAAAGACTATGCCGAAGTTTCCGGTTTCTTAAAAAATGAATCGGCCCAAAGAGGCATCACCCTGCTTTTTCCAAAAACCATTGCCCGAGAAGAGAACGAATCCTATATCGTGAAGACAGAAAACAACAGTTCGTATCTGCTGCCTTACACTTACTGCTATGTTTCGCCAAAATACTACTGGAAAGACGACTTCAACTGGAAAGAAGAAACTTTTACCCAATGGAAAAAAAGAAACCGTTGGAACACCTTGTTGTTTAAAAACATTTTTATCTCCAAAAAAGAATTGGAAAAACCCAACCGAAACATGCTAAACTACACTGTTGAGCTGAATTAAAGGCGGTAAAATTCTTTTGAAATTTAATGCAACAAAATACTATCTTTACACTTTTAACGTTTATGACTAGTAGTGACGTGGTCACGATCAATATATACTCAAATTATGGCTTGTACAAGTTGCTCAACATCTGATGGCGGTGCGCCTAAAGGATGCAAAAATAATGGGACTTGCGGCACCGATAGCTGCAACAAATTAACCGTTTTCGATTGGCTCGCCAATATGAGTCTGCCCAACGGACAAGCTCCATTTGACTGCATAGAAGTCAGATTCAAAAACGGCCGAAAAGAATTTTACCGCAATACCGAAAAACTAACGTTAAGCATTGGTGATGTGGTAGCTACCGAAGCGTCACCCGGCCACGATGTAGGTATCGTTACCCTTACAGGCGAATTGGTAAAAATTCAAATGAAGAAAAAAGGGGTAAATCACACTAGCCCTGATGTACCGAAAGTATATAGAAAAGCATCTCAAAAAGACATCGATATCTGGAGTGATGCTCGCGATAAAGAAGAACCCATGAAGGTAAAAGCCCGTGAATTGGCGATTGCCCACAAATTGGAAATGAAAATATCCGATATCGAATTTCAAGGTGATGGCTCTAAAGTCACTTTCTACTATACGGCTAATGACCGTGTCGATTTCCGACTTTTGATTAAAGACTACGCTCGCGAATTCAGCACCCGTATTGAAATGAAACAAGTAGGTTTCCGTCAGGAGGCTTCGCGTTTGGGCGGTATTGGTTCTTGTGGTAGAGAATTATGTTGCTCTACTTGGCTAACCGATTTCAGAAGTGTAAATACCTCGGCAGCGCGTTACCAACAACTGTCGCTTAATCCTCAAAAATTAGCCGGTCAGTGCGGAAAATTGAAATGTTGTTTGAACTATGAGTTAGACACCTACATGGATGCATTGAAGGATTTTCCGGAATTTGAAACCAAACTGAAAACCGAAAAAGGCGATGCCGTTTGCCAAAAACAAGACATCTTCAAAGGCTTAATGTGGTTTGCTTATTTTGACAATTTTGCCAATTGGCATGTGCTGAATATTGAACAAGTACGCGAAATAGTAGCCCAAAACAAACAAGGTAAAAAAGTTAGTTCTCTGGAAGATTACGCTGTTGAAACGGTAGCAGAACCTGAAAAAGATTTCAATAACGCTATGGGCCAAGAGAGTTTAACTCGTTTTGACCAACCCAGAAAAAACAAAAATAAAAACAGAAATAAAAATAAGGCCAAAGCCCCAAATCAGGGCGGGGAACAAAATAAAGGGCAAAACCAAAAGCCACAAGGAAAAAGACCTATAATCCTTAAAAAGAATGAAGATAAAAAATAGTATCCTTTTTGTTTTACTTCTTTTTTTAGTCATTTCTTGCGACAAAAAAAGAGTTTTTGACGACTATAAATCCGTGGGAAAGGCTTGGCACAAAGACAGTATTGTAACTTTTGACTTGCCCAAATTAGACCCGAAAAAGGCCTACAATATGTATGTGAATGTCAGAGATAATGATGACTATCCGTTCAATAATTTGTTCCTGATTGTTTCGTTAGAACAACCTAATCACAAAGTAAAAGTAGACACCCTCGAATATCTAATGACCAACCCTGACGGCTCGTTACTGGGTGACGGCTTTACCGATATTAAAGAAAACAAACTCTTTTACAAAGACAACGAACGCTTTACCCAAAAAGGAAATTATAAAATACACATCAAACAAGCGGTCAGACAAACCGGAAAAATTGAAGGCGTTTCTTCTCTTCCCGGCATAACCGACGTTGGTTTCCGAATTGAATCTACAGAGTAAACATATGGCACAAAAAAATAATACAACAGTCAAAGACATCAACTACTACAAAAAGAAATTTTGGAAGTTGTTTTTTTATGGACTTGGAGTAATGATCTTGTTTTTCACCTTAGCTTCTTGGGGGTTTTTCGGCAGCATGCCGTCCTTTGAAGATTTGGAGAATCCGGAATCCAATTTAGCCACCGAAATCATTTCTTCTGATGGAGTAACTATAGGTAAGTTTTACAACGAAAACCGAACCCCGATTAAATACGAAGATCTTCCTCCACATTTGGTAAAAGCCTTAGTTGCTACCGAAGATGAGCGTTTTTACGAACATTCAGGTATTGATGCCCGAAGAACTTTTGGTGCCGCCTTAAAACTGGGAGCTAATGGAGGAGCCAGTACTTTGACCCAACAATTAGCTAAGCTTTTATTCCACGGAGAAGGTTCGAGTTTCAAGCCTTTTCGTATCATTCAAAAAGTAAAAGAGTGGATTATCGCCATTAAATTGGAAAGACAATATACCAAAAACGAAATCATTGCCATGTACCTCAACAAGGCCGATTTTGTGAATACAGCCGTCGGAATTCGTTCCGCATCCAAAGTCTATTTTGGCAAAGAACCTCGCGACTTAACCGTTGACGAAGGTGCCATGTTTGTGGGTATGCTTAAAAACCCTTCGCTATACAATCCGTTGCGTCGTTTAGAAAAAGTACGTTTGAGAAGAAATACGGTGTTAGGCCAAATGGAAAGAAACGGCATTTTAGACGAAGCCACCAAAAATAAACTGGCTGCCCAACCTATCGTGTTGCACTTCCACCCGGAAAGTCATAAAGAAGGAACAGCCACTTATTTCAGAGAATTTCTTCGTGAATACATGAAAAACTGGGCCAAAGAAAACAAAAAACCAGATGGCAGCGATTGGGATATTTACAGCAGTGGTCTGAAAATTTACACCACTATCGATTCCAAAATTCAGGAACATGCCGAAGAAGCCGTTGGCGCTCACATGAAGAATCTACAACAAGAATTCTTTGCCCAACAAAAAGACAACAAAAACGCTCCATTCATCAATATTACAGATGCCGAAACTAAACGTATCATGGATAAAGCCATGAAAACTTCGGAACGTTGGCGCGTGATGAAAGATTTAGACAAAACCGATGAAGAAATCATTGCGTCTTTTAGTGTAAAAGCCAAAATGAAAATCTTTTCCTGGAAAGGTGAAATCGATACAACGATGACGCCAATGGATTCTATTCGGTATTACAAACACTTCCTTCAGGCCGGATTAATGTCGATGGAACCCCAAACCGGACACATCAAAGCATGGGTGGGCGGTATCGATTATAAATATTTCCAATATGACCACGTAGGTCAGGGAGCTCGTCAAGTGGGATCTACTTTCAAACCGTTTGTATATGCTACCGCGATTGAACAATTGGGTATGTCGCCTTGTGATTCTATCATCGACAGTCCGTTTATGATTCACAAAGGACGCCACAATGTAACCGAAGATTGGGAGCCGAAAAACTCTGACCGTCAATACCGTGGCATGGTAACCTTGAAAAAAGCTTTGGCTCTTTCTATCAATACCGTTTCGGCCAAACTGATTGACAAAACCGGACCGGAAGCCGTAGTAACCTTGACCAAAAAATTAGGTGTAAAATCCGAAATCCCGGCTCAACCCTCTATTGCTTTGGGGGCTGTTGAAATCACCGTTGAAGATATGGTGGCCGCTTACAGTACCTTTGCCAATCAAGGAGTTTACATCAAACCGCAATTCATTAGCCGAATTGAAGATAAAAACGGCGTAGTTCTTTACGAACCTGTGCCGGAAACGCATGACGTGTTAAATAAAGACATTGCTTATGCCGTAATCAAATTACTGGAAGGCGTGACCGAAACCGGATCGGGTGTGCGTTTGCGTACCCAAGGCGGTGGTAACGGCGATAACCGTTGGACCGGCTATCCATACATGTTTACCAACCCCATAGCGGGTAAAACCGGGACCTCTCAAAACCAATCAGACGGTTGGTTCATTGGTATGGTACCTAATTTGGTAACCGGAGTTTGGGTAGGGTGTGAAGACCGTTCCGCCCGTTTCAAAGGCATTACCTACGGACAAGGAGCTACGGCAGCCTTACCTATTTGGGGCTATATGATGAAAAAATGCTACGAAGACAAAGACCTGCAAATTTCTAAAGACCCGTTCCAACGACCGGATAATCTTTCGATAAAAGTAGACTGCTACGAACGTAAAAAAGTAGAAGTCGACTCGAATGCCGTACCTACCGAAGAAGAAGAACAAAACCCGGATGAGTTTGGGTTGTAATACATCTTGATTCACTTTAAAAATACAACCCCGCTATTAGTGGGGTTTTTTTATGCCTCTATTTTCTTTTTTTCTTCAAAAGAAACTCTCCCAATTTCACCATTTAATTCCTAAATTTACGCCACAAACACACTAACGATAACACGCGTTATGATTAATAAAAAAGTAAACTCTGTACAAGAAGCACTGCAAGGCATTGAGGACAATATGACTATCATGTTGGGCGGATTTGGTCTTTGTGGTATTCCCGAAAACAGCATTGCCGAGCTGGTCAAAAAAGGCACCACGGGACTGACTTGTATTTCCAACAATGCCGGTGTCGATGATTTCGGATTGGGCTTGTTGCTTCAAAAAAGACAAATCAAAAAAATGATTTCTTCCTATGTGGGCGAAAATGCCGAGTTTGAACGTCAAATGCTTTCGGGCGAATTGGAAGTAGAACTCACCCCACAAGGTACCTTAGCTGAAAAATGCCGCGCTGCACAAGCCGGAATTCCTGCTTTCTTCACTCCTGCTGGTTATGGCACAGAAGTAGCCGAAGGCAAAGAGGTTCGTGAATTTAATGGCAAAATGCACATCATGGAACTGGCCTACAAAGCCGATTTCTCTATCGTAAAAGCTTGGAAAGGCGACGAAGCCGGTAACTTGATTTTCAAAGGAACCGCCCGAAACTTTAACCCTTGTATGGCAGGAGCCGGAAAAATTACGATAGCGGAAGTAGAAGAGCTTGTTCCTGCGGGAACTTTAGACCCTAATCAAATTCACATTCCGGGTATTATGGTACAACGCATCTTCCAAGGAGAAAAGTTTGAGAAACGAATTGAGCAACGTACCACCCGTAAAAGAGAGTAATCATGGCTTTAGATAAAAATGACATTGCAAAACGAATTGCGAAAGAAGTAAAAGACAAGTACTTTGTAAACCTCGGCATTGGAATTCCAACCTTGGTGGCCAACTATGTTCGTCACGATATTTCAGTAGAATTCCAAAGTGAAAACGGTGTATTGGGCATGGGACCTTTTCCTTTTGAAGGAGAAGAAGATGCCGATTTAATTAATGCCGGAAAACAAACCATCACTACCTTGCCGGGAGCGAGTTTCTTTGACTCGGCGTTCAGCTTTGGTATGATTCGCAGTCAAAAGGTAGATTTAACCATTCTTGGCGCTATGGAAGTAGCCGAAAACGGTGATATAGCCAACTGGAAGATTCCGGGTAAAATGGTTAAAGGTATGGGTGGCGCTATGGATTTAGTAGCCTCGGCCGAAAACATCATCGTAGCTATGATGCATGTAAACAAAGCCGGTGAAAGTAAAATTTTAAAACGATGCACCTTGCCGTTAACGGGCGTAGGTTGTGTAAAAAAAGTAGTAACCGAATTGGCCGTAATGGAAATCACTCCGAAAGGCTTCAAACTCCTGGAACGCGCTCCGGGTGTATCAGTAGAACACATCATTGCTTCTACGGAAGCCGAACTGATAATTGAAGGCGACATTCCGGAAATGGTAATTTAAAACCTTTGATATAAAAACAAAACCACAAAACTCGATTTGAATTTTGTGGTTTTTTTATGGATAAGCGTCTTTATTTTTTGGTGGCTAAATACTCCAAAATTACCGGTGAAGCATTCCCAAAAGTGGGCAATTGGTCAGTAATACTTACGGCTTTTTTCTTGTTTAATTTATATACCAAATCAAATTGAGTGGTAAATAAAATTACAGACGAAAACGGATTATTGATGAAAGGCAACAACCGGTCAAAAGCTTCTTCAACGGAATAAAATTCAACTATTTCTTCTTGCTGAAATTTGAATTTAAGTTCCAATTGTAAGGCCCCTTCTTCCAATACAGGACGCACATAAATATTCATCAATTGCGTATTCCCAATGGTTTTGGCAAAGGTTAATTTGGCAAAGGTTCCGTCGGCTAAACTTTCTTTGACTTTGGCGTAGAACTCGGTAAACGTTTTTGTGAATAGCATAGTTTATAAATTGGCAAAAAAATCGTTCCCTTTATCATCGGTAATAATAAAGGCCGGGAAATCTTTGACGGTAATCTTACGCACGGCTTCCATGCCCAATTCTTCAAAATCAACAACCTCAACTTTCAAAATATTGTCTTGTGCCAAAATAGCTGCAGGACCTCCTACTGAACCTAAATAAAATCCTCCGTAAGTTTTACAAGCTTCCATCACCTCTTTGGTACGGTTGCCTTTGGCCAACATAATCATACTACCACCGTGTTTTTGAAATTCTTCTACATACACATCCATGCGTCCGGCCGTAGTGGGCCCGAAACTTCCTGAAGGCATACCTTCCGGGGTTTTAGCTGGCCCGGCATAATACACCGGATGATTTTTGAAGTACTCCGGCATTGGTTTTCCGGCATCTAGTAGTTCTTTGATTTTCGCATGAGCAATATCGCGGGCTACTATTAAAGTTCCGTTTAATTTCAAGCGGGTCTTGATTGGGTATTTAGACAATTCAGCCAGAATTTCTTTCATTGGACGATTCAAATCAACCTCAACTGGAGCTTCTAAATGAGGTGGCGTTGAAGGTAAATACTGTTTCGGATTGGTTTCCAATTGTTCTACAAAAATACCGTCTTTGGTGATTTTCCCTTTGATATTTCTATCTGCCGAACAAGAAACACCCAGTCCAACCGGGCAAGAAGCAGCATGACGCGGCAAACGAATGACACGCACATCATGGGCAAAATATTTTCCGCCAAACTGAGCTCCAATAGCGCTTTCCTGACAGATTTTCAATACCCGTTGTTCCCATTCTAAATCGCGGAAGGCTTGACCCGACATGTTACCTGACGTAGGTAAATTGTCAAAATAACCGGCAGATGCTTTTTTAACGGCGGCTAAATTCGCTTCTGCAGACGTTCCGCCAATGACTAAGGCCAAGTGATACGGAGGACAAGCTGAAGTTCCTAAATCTTTTATTTTATCCCGAATAAATTCATCCATCGATTTGTCATTCAGCAACGATTTTGTCTTTTGATATAAAAAAGTTTTATTCGCCGAACCGCCTCCTTTAGCTAAAAACAAGAACTCGTAAGTACTTCCTTTTTTGGCATAAATATCAATCTGTGCCGGCAAATTAGATCCTGAGTTCTTTTCTTCAAACATCGAAATCGGTACAATTTGCGAATAGCGTAAGTTGCGCTTTTGGTAAGTGTTGAAAATTCCTCTTGATAACCATTCACCATCATCGGCACCGGTGTATACATTTTCCCCTTTTTTGGCCATTACAATCGCTGTTCCGGTATCTTGGCAAGACGGCAATTGTCCTTCTGCAGCGACAGCAGCATTTTGTAATAAATTATAGGCCACGAAACGGTCATTATCCGTAGCTTCGGGGTCATCAATAATATTTTTTAGTTTTTGTAAGTGGGCAGAACGCAACATAAACGACACATCATTTAATGCCTCTTCCGCCAACAATTCTAAACCTTTTGGGTCAACGGTTAGGATTTCGCGGTCTCCTAATAATTCAATTCTTACGTAGTCTGAAGTGATTTTTTTGTATTGCGTATCGTCTTTCAAAATCGGATACGGGTCATGGTATATAAAGTCCATTTTGAGTAAATTTTAAGTGGTGTAAAGTTACTTTATTCCTGTGGATATAGCTCTTTAAAAGTTTTAATTTCTGTTCGGTATTCTTTGCCTTTGGGCGTAATACGTTTGGCGGTCCAACGCTCTGCATTGAACGTATATTCGATGGAATCGGAAAAGGTTCGCACTAAGTTTTCATCACTTTCAGGTTTGGAATCATCGGCACCAACGGTCACTTCAACCGAAGTAAAAGACACTAATTTGTCATCAGAAAACTGAGGTTCAAATTGTGTCCAATGACCGTATTCCCCATCCACCATAGATTCATAAGTGGTAACTAATTGAAGTTTATTGTTATCCATAAAGAACAGGAAATGAGTGTGGATATAACCACAAGCTGGAAATCCATAAGACAATTCAAAAAAACGATTATCTTTTTTACCGCTTTTCTCTGTGTCAAGAGCATTTTCTGAAAGATACCATTCGCCCCCTTCGCCTTCTGTCCATAGTTTTGCAGAGACTATTTGCACAATACCTATTTTATTATAGAAATCAAATCGAAGTAAAGCGGTTTCACTACTATCTTTTGCCACTGTTTTCTTCACCGTAGTTATGACAACCTTATCAAGAATCCTAAGGGTTTTAAGGTTTTCAAAAGGAAGAACCGAATCTAGTGTTTTCTTAATTTCATACGATGAGCTGGGGTCTGTAGCTACTATTTCCCTTCTTTTTGTTGGAGGAATCACCTCCTTTGTTTCCTCTTTACAGGAAAAAAGAAACGGAATCAATGCCAGAAGAAATAGTTTTTTCATTTTAAAAGAACCAACTAGCTACAAAAATCGCGGCCAACACACAAACCAAATCCACCAAAAGCATGGTACTTAATGTATAACGAGTGTTTTTTACATTAATAGAACCAAAGTAAACCGCAATTACATAAAACGTGGTTTCGGCACTACATTGGAAAATACAACTTAGTCTACCCGTGAAAGAATCGGGACCGAAACTACGCATTGAATCAATCATAAACCCACGCGAACCGCCAGAACTGAATGGTCGCAACATAGCTACCGGTAACGAGTCCGTAATTTGCTTGCTTACACCGATGTTAGAAAAGACAAAGGAAAGTCCGTTACTGATGATTTCAAACAAACCGCTGTTTCTAAAGAACGAAATGGCGACCAACATCCCCAACACATAGGGGAAAATCTTCACTCCTGTTTGCAAACCATTGTTAGCTCCGGTAACAAAAGAATCAAAAATAGTAGTGTTTTGGGCCACAAATTTTTTCTCATGAATAAAAGAAAACACTAGTGTAAAACCAATAATGGCCACCAGCATCAATCCGGAAAGATTGGAAGTGAAGGCATTTTTTCCGATTAAATCCAATTGATTAATATAAAACAACAATCCGACTATCGCGCCTATAACGGCCATTAGTGCCACCAGTAAAGAAGCACTTTTGAAGTTTATTTTTTGGCGGATGCCTACAATTAAAAAAGCGGCAATAGTTCCTATAAACGAAGTAATAATACACGGCAACATTACATCAGCAGGATTGGCAGCATTTTCGGCGGCACGGTACCCAATGATTGAGGTTGGAATTAATGTCAGTCCGGCAGCGTGCAAGCACATGAACATGATTTGAGCATCACTAGCTTTGTCTTTCTCGGGATTGAGTTCTTGTAAACTTTGCATGGCTTTTAGTCCAAACGGAGTCGCAGCTGAGTCAAGACCCAGAAAGTTAGCCGCAAAGTTCAAGGTCATATACGATATAGATTCATGATTTTTGGGAATGGTAGGGAATACTTTGGCAAAGACCGGGCTGAGCAGTTTAGCTAATTTTTCGGAAGCGCCGGAAACGATTAACAACTCCATCAAACCGCAGAAAAAGGCCAAATAAGCAATTAACGGCAGGATTAAATCCATCAAACTGTTTTTGCAGGTTGGCAATAAACCGTCAGATTTTTGCACCCCGCTGTAGATTTTTACGGTTTTGCTTTTGTAAACATAAGTGGTGTCCGCATTCAGGGTATCTCGGTCGATAACCATGGTCTGCTCAGGTGCTTTTTCGATGCTGTCCAGGACAAACTTGGGGACTTGATTGAGGTATTTTTCGGAAATCAGTATCGGGTCGTCTTTTTTTCCGTTCAAAATAAAATCCACAGAGTAACTGTTTGCCGTAACTAAACTAAATACAACGAAAACAATGGAAGAAACGAAAATAGCTAACCAAAATCTACTTAATACCATAATCCCTTTTTTTGGTAAATGTAACATTTCTCACTTTTGTAATGAAATATTTTTTACGCTATGAAGGTTCTCGGTTTACTATCAATATTTAGGGTATATTCCTTAAAAAATGTTTTATTTATTCGGTTTATAATCAATAACTAACCTAAATTCAAATCTTAAGCAAATATTTATACCCAAAGAAATAATGATTTATATATTTACGCGCTTTAAAACTAACCTAACTTCGATGAAAAAAACACACCTACTATTATTCCTGTTTTTAACGACCCCTTTATTCCTGATTGCTCAAAACGCAGCAGACGCTAAGCAGATTGTTGCCTCTTATGATCTAAATAAGATTCAAGAAAGACAAGCTTTTTTCAAAAAGAAAGAAGATGCCGAAAAACAAAAGGCTATCGTTTATGCCAGAAACAATAATATCCCGGTTAAAAAAATAAACAAAGACGGTTCGATAAGCGAATTAATGAAAATTACGCCTAACGGATTTCCAATATACTATGCTACTGATAATACGAATAATGCCAATGCTGCAAGATCTACCAGAGCCAATCATTTAAATACCGGTGGTTCCTTAGGTTTAGACTTAAACGGACAAGGAATGACCGCCCGTGTTTGGGACGGAGGAACGGTTAGAGCTTCCCATAATTTGTTTTCAGGGAGAGTTAGTGTAATTGATGAGCCAACGAGCACTTCTTATGTGTTGCATTCTACTCACGTAACCGGAACTATAATGGCTTCTAATGCGGCTGCACCCACTAAAGGAATGGCTTATCAGGCCTCCGCAAGAACTTTTGAATGGACCAATGATCTTTCAGAAGTGATGGATGAAGTACAATTGGGGATGTTGATTTCCAATCATTCTTATGGTACCCCGGTGACCAATGGCACTACGCCTCTACCGGCCTGGTTTATTGGAGCTTATACACCTGATGCCAGAGATTGGGATGAAGCGGCTTATCTTTCGCCTTATTATTTGATGGTAGCTTCAGCCGGAAATGACGGAGAAGACAACAACAATACCAACCCAATTGCATATGGTTATGATAAATTGACTACCAATAAAGTTTGCAAAAACAACTTGGTGGTTGCCAATGCCGAAGATGCTGTCGTAGCCACTAATGGTAATTTAACCAGTGTTGTTATCAACTCTTCTAGCAGTCAAGGGCCAACAGATGATATGAGAATAAAACCCGATATTACCGGAAACGGAACCGGGGTTACATCAGCAAGTAGTCAAACTAATACGGCTACGGCTTCCTTAACAGGAACTTCAATGGCTTCACCCAACGTAGCCGGAACCTTGCTGTTATTGCAACAACATTATAAAAACTTAACAAATAATTTCATGAGAGCGGCCACATTAAAGGGCTTAGCTTGTCATACCGCGGATGATAGCGGAGAAGTGGGTCCTGATCCTGTTTTTGGCTGGGGATTATTAAATGCTAAAAAAGCAGCCGAGACCATTACCGGAAACGGTCTTACCTCATGGATTTCGGAAGAAAATCTGGCACAAGGTCAAACCTACAGCATGACGGTAAAATCAGACGGCATCTTACCTTTAATAGCTTCTGCTACGTGGACAGACGTTCCCGGAAATCCAATCATAGATGATTTAACCGATAATGATTCAACGCCACGATTGGTCAATGATTTAGATATCCGAATAACTAAAGACGGAGACACCTATTATCCTTGGCGATTAGACGTAGACCCTAGCAGTCCGGCACTTCGTGATGGCGATAATTTTGTTGACAATGTAGAATTGGTTAAAATTGATAATCCTAACGCGGGAATTTATACTATTACCGTTTCACACAAAGGAACTCTGGTAAGCGGCAGTCAAAACTATTCTTTGGTAATTACCGGAATCAGTTCTACTTTTTCATTAACCTCAACAACGCCTGATTTAACGATTTGTGCCAATCAAAATGCCGCCTATAGTTTTAATTACAAACAAACCGGTTCAGGAACTACAACGTTCAGTGCCGAAGGATTACCTGCCGGTGCCGTAGCAAATTTTAACACCACTTCTCTAAGTGCTAACGGAACTGTCACCATGACCGTTTCAGGTTTAACTAATGTAGCTCCGGGCGACTATTACATAGGGATAAAAGGAACCAGCGCCACTGAAACCGAAACAAGATATAAAACCTTGAGAATATTCAATTCAACGTTTCAAAACATAGCTTTGACCTCTCCTGCAAACAGTCAAAACGGACTTTCTACTACGGTTAATTTAAAATGGGACAGTCAGACTAATGCTGAAAATTATACTGTACAGGTTTCCTCTTTGTATGATTTCAGTACACTTGATGTAAATACAACAGTGACCACAAACGAATATATAGCCACCGGTCTTAACCAACAGACCCGATATTATTGGAGAGTAATTCCAAGCAATCGCTGTGGAAACGCTACGGCAAGTAGTGCTACTATTTTTTCTTTTGATACCGGAATTTTGGCCTGTGGTTCAGCATCATTTACCGCCACTAATTTTTCTAATGCTACTATTGCAGCCACAGCCGATTCATCGGCAAGTGTTCCGGTAACCGTTACCGGTGGCTATACCATTGGGGATTTAAATGTTCGACTTAACATTACCCATACTTATGTTGAAGACATGACCATAACATTGGTCGGTCCGGCAGCTATAGGAAGTCCAACAATCATACTATTTAAAGAACCTTGTGGTGATAACGATAATATTAACTGTACTTTGGATGACTCGGGAAGTGCACCAGCTTGTTCCGGAAATCCTTCTATTTCGGGTAGTATTGCTCCTTATGATTCGTTAAGTTCGTTAAATACTTTGCCGGCAAATGGCGTGTGGACCTTGAATGTAGTTGACCCTTACAATGGAGATGGCGGAACCATAAACTCATTTATTATCGACATCTGTAATTTAGTGTCGGTTAATTTGGCAACACCAACCAATACTTTGGCTACGGTTTCAGTATATCCGAATCCAACGAAAGGCATTATAAATGTGAATTTACCCGAGATTAGCGGTAAAACAATTTTAACGTTACACGATATACAAGGAAGAGCTATTTTTACCAAAGAAACAACAGCTTCGAGCGAAGTCTTTGATATCGAAAATTTACAAGAAGGGGTTTACCTGCTTTCCATTGAAAATGGCGGCAACAAAACCACCAAAAAAGTAATTTTAAACAAATAAATTTCTTTGCTATGAAAAAGAAAAAGGCTTCCAAAACGGTAGCCTTTTTTATACATGACTAATTTCATCGTCAATCAATAAATCCTCTCTTCGGAGGCGGAGAAAAATTTGAGCTACCGCAATCACATCTTTTTCGCAATAGGTTATAATCCTATCAATGTCTTTTTCTATATAAAAAACATGGGCTACTTGGCTGCCGTCAATATCGCCTTTTGGAGAGGGTATACCCAAGATTTTGGTCAGTAATTTTAAGGAAGTAAAATGTTTATAGTCGCCAAATTTCCATAATTCCAGAGTATCTAAATGCGGAATCTCCCAGGGTTTTTTGCCAAATAAATTCAGTTTGTTCGGAATGGCAATTTGGTTGATAATCATTCGTCGTGCCATAAATGGAATGTCAAATTCCTTTGCATTATGCCCACACAACACATGCTGAGCTTGATTGAAATGATTGTCAAGCAAAGCCGAAAAATCTTTTAGAATCTTTTTTTCTTCTCCGAAAAATGAAGTAACCCGAAAGTTTCGAATATCTCCTTTATTGGCAAAATAGCCCACCGAGATACAAACAATTTTTCCAAATTCGGCCCAAATACCGGCACGGTCATAAAAATCTTCCGGAGTATATTCTTCGCGTCTTTGGTACTGGGTTTTTTGTTCCCAAAGCGCCTTCATATCATCATCCAGCGCATTGAAGTTCTCTTCTTCCGGAACAGTTTCTATATCGAGAAAAAGGATATTATTGAGATTTATCTTTTCTATCATGTTGCCTAATTTTAAGAATTAACCGACTTTAAAAGTAAGCAATCGATTTTAAATATGAAAGAAAAATTTTAAAAAAGTGATTGTTGTGCGGATGGGCTTTCGTGTTCTAACAACCATTTTTTG
This sequence comes from Flavobacterium phycosphaerae, assembly GCF_010119235.1. NCBI lineage: Bacteria > Pseudomonadati > Bacteroidota > Flavobacteriia > Flavobacteriales > Flavobacteriaceae > Flavobacterium > Flavobacterium phycosphaerae. Next base: position 951,947 of record NZ_JAAATZ010000001.1, read on the forward strand.
CGCCACAATCCGCCGGCATAACCGGTCAATGAACCGTCTGTTCCTATGACGCGGTGACAGGGAACTACTATCCACAACGGGTTTTTACCATTGGCTGAAGCTACGGCACGAATGGCTTTGACATCTCCTAATTTTTTAGACAAATCCAAGTAAGACATAGTTTTTCCGAATGGAATGTTAAGTAATTCTTGCCAAACTTTTTGCTGAAATTCAGTACCCTGCGGATTGAGTTTGAAGTTGAAATTACTTCGTTTATCCTGAAAATAATCTTGAAGTTGTTGCACCGCCTCTTGTAAAACTTTGGGAATAGCTGTTGTAATTTCGCCTTCTTCCAAAATTGAAATTACCGAAATGCCACTACGATCGCCAACAATTTTGGCAACGCCTAAAGGTGTTTGGATGAATGCTGTTTCCATCTGATAAAGTTAGTTCATTTAACCACAAAAGGCACAAAGAAAAAACAAAGTCATAAAAGAATTTAATTTGAAAAGCCGAGAATATAATCTTCCAGCGCCTTTAATTCCTCTTCGCTCATGCTTTTGGTGATGGCGAAATTGGTTTTCATTACTTCGTATTGCGATGGGTCAACAATGGGGTCGCTTTGTTCCTGCAGAAAAGCTACAATGCTAGCCTTTTTATCTTTATAGGTTTTGGCGATTTCTTGTAGGCTTGGGCCAATTATTTTTTGGTCTGGTTTGTGACAAGCGGTGCAGTTTCCTGCGCCTTCAAAGAGTTCTTGCCCGGACACTTTTGCCGTTGTTTTATTCTCCGGTTTTCCAGAGGTTTCTTGGGTTTCCTTTTTACAAGAAACTAGTGTGCAAAGGAGTAGGATTAGTGCTAAATATTTTTTTTCATGTTTACAAAAATTCAATACCACTACTCTTTAGCCCCGATTGCAACGGCACCTTGTAGAGTGGAAAGCGGGAAAATGGATTACTGATAAAGCCCGAGCCATTCGCTCCTAAATTTTACCGCAGATTTTGAGTTTTATGGGTTTTATTTGTTCAATAAAATGGCCGCTTCTTTGGCAAAATAGGTTGAAATTAAGCTGGCGCCGGCGCGTTTGATGCACATCAATTGTTCCATCATGATTTTGTCGTGGTCGAGCCAACCTCTTTCGGAAGCCGCTTTAATCATGGCGTATTCGCCCGATACATGGAACACCGTCACCGGTACGTTAACTGCATTTTTAACTTCGCGAACGATGTCGAGATACGCAATTCCGGGTTTTACCATGACCATGTCGGCCCCTTCTTCCACATCCATTAAAGCTTCTTTGATGGCTTCGATGCGGTTGGCATAATCCATTTGGTAAGTCTTTTTATCTTTGGGAACGACTACATCGGCTTCTCTTGGGGCACTGTCTAAGGCATCGCGGAACGGACCATAAAAAGCGGAAGCATATTTTGCGGAATAGCTCATGATGCCCACATTTTCAAATCCGGCTTCGTCCAACCCTTGACGCAATCGTAAAACACGTCCGTCCATCATGTCGCTGGGCGCTACAAAATCGGCTCCGGCTTGGGCGTGAGAAACCGCCATTTTTACCAAAGCATCGTTGGTCGCATCGTTAGCAACATCCCCGTTTTCAATAATGCCGTCGTGACCGTAAATGGAGTACGGGTCTAAAGCTACATCAGGCATGACAATCATTTCCGGGCAGACCGTTTTGATAGCACGAATGGCGCGTTGCATTAGTCCGTTGGGATTCCAAGCTTCTTTACCGGTGTTATCTTTTAGGCTTTCATCTACTTTTACATAAATGTTTACCGCGCGAATGCCTAAAGCGAATAATTCTTTTACTTCTTCGACTGTTAAATCAATAGAACGACGGAAAATACCCGGCATGGATGGGATTTCGAATTTATAATTTTCACCCTCCGCGATAAACATGGGGAACATGAAATCGGCCGGACTTAATGTGGTTTCGCGAACTAAAGAACGAATGCTTTCGTTAACGCGTAATCTTCGGCCTCTTTGTAATGGGAACATAATGTTATTTTTTAAACCCAATCAATCGGATTTGTTAGTATCTTAATTAATTTTTCTTCTTCCGAATTTACTTCCGGATGATGGTCGTACACCCATTGTACATGAGGTGGTAAACTCATCAAGATGGATTCAATTCGGCCATTGGTTTTTAAACCGAATAAGGTGCCTTTGTCGTGTACTAAATTGAATTCTACGTAACGACCGCGACGGATTTCCTGCCAGTTTTTTTGTTCGGCTGTATACGATACTTCTTTTCTCTTTTCGACAATTGGAATATAGGCTTCACAGAAACTGTTGCCGACTTCGGTTACAAAGTTGTACCAATCTTCCATAGTCATTTGTTCGGTTGCTTTGCAATAATCAAAGAACAAACCACCAATACCACGCGCTTCGTTGCGGTGGGCATTCCAGAAATAGCTGTCACATTGTTTTTTGTATTTCGGATAAAAGTCGGTATTGTGTTTATCGCAAGCGGTTTTGCATGTTTGGTGAAAATGACTTGCATCTTCTTCGAACAAATAATACGGCGTTAAATCCTGCCCGCCTCCGAACCAAGAATTGATAACATTGCCGTTATCGTCATACATTTCAAAATAGCGCCAGTTGGCATGAACCGTAGGCACCATTGGGTTTTTCGGATGAATGACCAAACTCAATCCGCAGGCGAAAAAATCAGCTTCTCCTACGCCGAACATTTTTTGCATCGTATCCGGCAATTTGCCATGCACGGCCGAGATGTTGACGCCACCTTTTTCGAAAACAGCACCATTTTCAATTACTCTAGTTCTTCCGCCACCGCCTTCGGGACGTTCCCAAAGGTCTTCACGGAATTTTGCCAAACCGTCAACGGCTTCTAATCCGGAGCAGATTTGGTCTTGGAGTTGGAGTATGTATTGATAGAACTTGTCTTTCATTATTGATTGTATTCTTTCACGGCTTCAATAAACGCCTTAGCATGATCTACCGGAATGTTAGGTAAAATGCCATGGCCAAGGTTTACGATGTAATTGTCTTTGCCGAATTCGTCTATCATTTGGTGTACCATTTTCTTGATGGTTGGAATAGGCGACAATAATCTTGACGGGTCAAAATTACCTTGTAATGTGATGTTCCCTCCGGATAAATAACGGGCATTTCTTGCTGAACAAGTCCAATCTACACCAAGCGCTGAGGCTTTGGATTTGGCCATATCCCCAAGGGCAAACCAACATCCTTTTCCGAACACAATAACTTTAGTGTCTTCGGATAAGGCTTCTACGATTTGGTTGATGTATTGCCAAGAGAATTCTTTGTAATCCTCAGGAGAAAGCATGCCACCCCACGAATCAAAAATCTGAATAGCGTTACAACCGGCTTTTACTTTTTCTTTTAAATATAAAATGGTGGTATCGGTGATTTTTTGCAACAAAGTATGAGCCGCTACCGGATTGGAAAAACAAAATCCTTTGGCGGTGTCAAAGCTTTTAGACCCTTTCCCTTCAACAGTATAGCAAAAAATCGTCCACGGTGAACCGGCGAAACCAATTAACGGAACCTCATCGTTCAGCATTTCTTTGGTTAATTTAACCGCATCCATAACGTACCCCAAGGTTTCCTCAATATTAGGAACGAACACTTGGTTAACTTGTTCCATGGTACGAATTGGGTTTGGAATTATTGGTCCCAAATTATCTTTCAATTCCACATGAATTCCCATGGCGCGTGGTACTACCAAAATATCCGAAAACAAAATAGCCGCATCCGGTTTTACAATTCGGATTGGTTGTACCGTGATTTCAGCTGCTAATTCCGGGGTTTCACAACGGGTGAAGAAATCGTATTTGTCTCGCAATGCTCTGAATTCAGGCAAGTATCTTCCTGCTTGACGCATCATCCAAACGGGTGGTCTTTCAACGGTTTCGTTATTTAAGGCTCTTAAGAAAAGGTCGTTTTTTATCATTTTAATTTTTATAATATTCTATACATTTCATTATGGTACTTTCCACGGTGGGTTGGTTAGCGATGATAATATTGGGTGTCGCATACTTTAAAGCTTCCGCGGTGGTGTTGCCAATGCAAAAGCAAATTTCATCTTCAATTCGGTTTTCCTGCATATAACTTTCGGCTCCTGACGGACTGAAAAAAAGAATGCCATTCACATCAAAACCAATTTTATGCGGCGTCAAAAGTGTTTCATATACTTGTACTTCTTGCCAATTGATTTCGGCCAAAGTCATGGCATCCGGCAAAATATCGCGTCTCAAATTGCCACTGAAAAAGGTGAAACTGTTTTTCACATAACTGTTGCAAATCACAGAAGCCAACTCAGCTGCGTAATCGGAATGAGCTTCTATCTGAAAACCATTTTGTTCCAACATTGCTTTGGTTTTGCTTCCCACACAGAAACATTTTTTGGTTTTAATTTCGGCAACTTTTTTATTTCTCAGAACACTTTCTACTGCATTTTTGCTCGTAAAAATCAAATACTCATTGCTATTCTCAATCGTAAAATCTTTGTTTTGAATGGCAATAAAATCATTTTCAACTACTGAAAAATTCGCATTCAACAAGGTTTGCTTCTGTGGTTCCAAAAGCTTTTTAGTTGACACTATGCGAATTTGATTTTCCATCCTTAGTTTACATTCGGTTTGAGTTGTTTTCTAAGCTCTGTCATGATTTGATTTCCTCCGTTTTCAAGGATTTCCTGAGCAGAATGAAATCCTAACTTTTTCCATTCTTCAATAGGAACTATTTTATCTATTTCCAATTTTTGTTTTCCGTCTAAGGAGAGCAAAGTTCCTTTAAAATCTATAGTATCATTCGTTTCATTGTATTTTGCCAAAGCTCCGATTGGTGCGGTACAACCCCCTTCTAAGGTTCTTAAAAATTGTCTTTCGATATAAGTACAAATCTCGGTTTCTATATCATTTAGTTGCGAAACGGCATCAATGGTAAATGGGTCATTCCCCATGGCCACTATCACCATAGCTCCTTGTGCCGGTGCCGGAATCATCCAATCTAAATTGATAAACGTTTCCGGTTTTAAATTAATTCTTTCCAATCCTGCTGCCGCGAAAACAGCTCCGCTCCAATCGTTATCGTTTAGTTTTTGCATGCGCGTATTTACGTTTCCGCGTAAATCAACTACATTATGATTAGGGTATTTATTGAGCCATTGCGCTTGACGACGAAGACTTCCGGTGGCGATAGTTGCTTCTTTTTCTAAAAAATCCAAACTTCCTTTGTGTACCAAAATATCTAACACATTCGCGCGTTCTAAAACGGCAGCTTGTACAATTCCAATAGGTAAAGCGGTAGGTACATCTTTCATCGAATGCACGGCAATATCCACTTGACCATTGATCATGGCAATGTCTAACGTTTTGGTAAAAATTCCGGTGATTCCCAGTTCGTATAAAGGTTTGTCTAAAATGATATCCCTTGTGATTTAACGGCAACTATTTCGGTTTTATACCCTAAATCGTTGAGTTTTTTTTGAACGGTGTAGGCTTGCCAAAGTGCGAGTTCGCTGTCGCGAGTTCCTATACGTATGGTTTTTTCAGTCACTTTGTTGATGGTTTATTTATGCGAAAGTCGCCTTAAAAAGCGACAATTAAAAAAATGATTTCTCTTGGTCTAATTGAAATACTTTTTCAATCCATTCAATGCCTTCATCCATTGCATCGCCATCTTTGAGGTGATTTACAAAATGGTTGGTGATTTTTTGGATGATGCGGTTGCTGATTAATTCGGCTTGCTCTTCATCGAAGTTTGACAGTTTTTTGCGTTGTACATTTAACTCGCCTTCTTTGATAGAATTTAGTTTTTCTTTAAGTGCCTGAATGGTTGGTGCAAATTTTCGGTTTTTGGCCCAAGCCATAAACTCTTCTTTGATTTCTTCGATAATTGCTTCCGCTGCCGGAATATGTAGTTTGCGATTTTCTAAAGTTTCGTCAGTAATTTGAGAAAGGTGATCTAAGTGAATCAAAGTTACCCCTTCTATTTGTTGTACATTTTCGTGAACGTTTTTCGGAATCGACAAATCTAAAATCAACAATGGTTTTTTAAGATTCAAGATTGTTTTGTCAATCGTTGGATTCTGTGCGCCGGTAGCCACAATCACCACATCGGCTTTTTGCAATTCTAACTGTAAGTCGGCGTAATCTTTTACTACCAAGTCCAGTTTTTGAGCTAATTTTTCGGCTTTATCTTTGGTACGATTGATTAAGGTAATTTGTTCGTGTTTGGTGTGTTTCACCAAGTTTTCACAAGTATTTCTGCCTATTTTTCCTGTTCCGAAAAGCAAGATGTTCTTATTGGCAATGTCCTCTACATTTCTGAAGATGTATTGCACCGAAGCAAAAGAAACCGAAGTAGCTCCGGTAGAAATCTCCGTATCGGTTTTGATTTTTTTGCTGGCTTGAATAACCGAATTTACCAATCTTTCTAAAAAAGCATTTACCAAACCATTGGATTTACTTTCGTTGAAAGCAATTTTAATTTGGCTGATGATTTCAAAATCGCCTAAAATTTGACTATCTAAACCTGTTCCCACACGGAACATATGGTTGATTGCTTCTTGATTTTTATAAATATAAGCCACTTCCTGAAACTCAGGAACCGACCCTTGGCTGTTTTCGCAAAGTAATTTGATTAACTCATATGGATGATTAGCGAAACCGTAAATTTCAGTTCGGTTACAAGTTGACGTAACGATTAACGCTTCAATCCCCTCGGCCTCGGCTTGCATCAATAGCGTTGATTTGGCTTTAGCATCCAAACTGAATTTTCCTCTGATTTCAGCATCAGCTTTTTTATAACTTAATCCAACGGCGTAAAAAGAGGTATGTTTCGACATATTAAAATTTTCCATAGACTACTTTCCTTAAAAAGTTCAACAAAAATATTACTATACAATTTATAAAAGTAACGCTATAGGGACTTTTTGTATCGCTGTGAGATATTTTGTTTGTGAAATACCTTTTTAGCGTTATTTATCATAAATTTGCAATGAAATCAAGTGCTCCCAAATTCTTTATATAGATTCATTCTAAATAAGATTTTTAGTTGACTTCAAAATCATATACGAAAAAATATCGCTATGGGTTCTCAGGAAATAATAACAATTGAAAATGATTTCACCCTCATTCGTTTTCAAAACGACGGAAATGAAAACTTTCATGTGAAAAAGCACATCCAGCAAGGGCTTATTCAATTTCACTTTGGTATCAAAGGCAAAGCTAAATTTGTCTTCAACCAAGGAAATTACGCTTTGGACTTGAAAGAAGAGAAGTCCTTATTATTCTACAATCCGCAAAAAGAACTGCCTTTGGATTTAGAATTAGCGCCTAACTCTTGGGTGATTTCGGTGATTGTTTCTATTCAAAAGTTTCATTCTTTGTTTACCAATCAATCGGATCATATCCCGTTTTTGAGTCCGGAAAACAACGATAAAAAATATTATAAAGAAGAAAATATCAGTCCGTCAATGGCTATTGTATTGAGTCAAATGTTTCATTACACTTTGAATCCTTCCATCAAAAACCTATATTACAAAGGCAAAGGCTACGAATTATTAAGCTTGTATTTCAACCGAAATGAAGACCCTGATGCTGAGCAATGTCCGTTTCTTATCGATGAAGACAATGTAATGAAAATCAAAAAAGCGAAAGAAATTATTATTGCCAACATGACGGAACCACCCGGTTTACAAGAACTAGCTGATGAAATTGGGTTGAATTTGAAAAAACTTAAAATGGGTTTCAAGCAAATTTATGGCGACACCGTTTATGGTTTTCTTTTCGATTACAAAATGGATTATGCCCGACAATTATTAGATTCCGGATCATATAATGTGAATGAAGTGGGACTCAAAATTGGGTACAGCACCGGGAGTCATTTTATAGCTGCTTTCAAGAAAAAGTTTGCTACGACGCCCAAAAAATATCTAATGTCCATAAATCAAAATACAGCCTAGCATCCATTTCGTATATGCTGGTATCAATAAAAAATGTAAGTACAACCAAAGCTAAAAAAGAAGTTTTATTACTTTTAAAAAATTAAAATTGCCAAAATGAAAGGAGTATTATTAGTCAATCTCGGGTCGCCCGAAAGCCCTACAGCCAAAGATGTAAAGCCTTATTTAGATGAATTTTTAATGGATAAATACGTGATTGACGTACCATTTTTATTGCGTGCCTTATTGGTTCGCGGTATCATTTTGCAAACCCGACCCAAAAAATCGGCAGAAGCCTATGAAAAAATATGGACTTCGGAAGGTTCTCCTTTAGTAGTAATTTCAAAAAAAATGCATCAAAAAGTTGAAAAACTGGTTGATGTTCCGGTGGCTCTGGCTATGCGTTACGGCTCAATGACCATTCAAAAAGGATTACAGGAATTAAAAGACAAAGGTGTAACCGAAGTCATGTTATTGGCTTTGTATCCGCAATATGCGATGGCGTCAACCACTACCATTTGGGCCTTGGCAGACGAATTACAAAAAACACATTTTCCGGAAATGACCATTACCAAAGTTCCGGCTTTTTATAACAAACCCGACTTTATTAAAACCTTGGCCAATTCCATCAAAAAACATTTGGAAGGCTTTGAATACGACCACTTATTGTTTTCTTATCACGGCATCCCTAAACGTCATATTCGCAAGACTGATGTTACTAAATCCCATTGTACTATTGATGGCAAATGTTGTGTAACAGCATCACCTGCACATGAGTTTTGTTACCGCCACCAATGTTACGAAACCACAAGACAAGTAGTTGAATTGCTTGGAATTCCGGAAGGCAAATACAGCCAAACCTTCCAATCACGCTTGGCGGGGGACAAATGGTTAACGCCTTACACCGATGTTGAAATTAATAATATGCCTGAAAAAGGAATTAAAAAATTGGCCGTAGTAACACCGGCTTTTGTTTCTGATTGTTTAGAAACTTTAGAAGAAATTGCCATGCGTGCCAACGAAGAATTTATTGAACATGGTGGTCAAGAATTCTTGGCCGTTCCTTGTTTGAACGATGAAGACGAATGGTGTCAAGTGGTAGCCAACTGGGTAAAAGATTGGAATAGTAAAAGCTAATTAATCATCTATGAAAACCAAACTAGCATTACTCATTCTTCTGTGCAGTTCCTTTGTTTTCAGTCAAAACATTGTGGAATGCAATGCGAAAAAATCGTATTGGATTATCCAAAACAACAAGGATTCCTATGCCATTGAACTCTTGGGAAAAGTGAAAAAAACGGACAATGTCAACCTGATTGCGTTGAATAATTTGCCTTTGCAAAGTTTGTTAGTTGATAAAAGCAAATTTGTTAATGCCGAAAACAAAGACGATCATTTCGAAATACTGAAGGCTTACGTCGAAGGCGAACACGAGTATTTGAACACCCAGTTTAAAACTGAACTCGAATTAAAAATGTTCAAAATTGAAATCAAAGGCAGTATGACCAGTATATTTTGGTATTTTAAGCTACCCGAAGGCCAAAATGCAGAAGTGACCTCGCAATTGTTTGCCAGCATGATTATGGATGATAAGATTTTTGGGCTTTCTACTTCCCAATTCAAAAGTCAGGATTTTCAAAAACTGCAATACCAATTGTTGGACACTTTGTATTCGGTTAAAAAAATCGATTCGGATAAAAATCTTTGCAATTAAATGGAATACTACAATTACATAAAATCACTGCACCTCATCTTTGTCATCACTTGGTTTGCGGGCTTGTTTTACATTGTTCGTTTGTTTGTGTACCAAATTGAAGCCAAGGACAAACCTTCTCCGGAAAAAGAAATTCTGCTGAAGCAATACAAAATCATGACGTATCGTTTATGGTATATCATCACTTGGCCGAGTGCTGTTTTAGCTACTCTTTTTGCCTTATTCTTGTTGCATTTAATGCCGGCTTGGTTGCAAATGCCGTGGATGCAGGTCAAGTTGGGGTTTGTAGTTTTACTGTTTGCTTATCATTTTAAATGCCATCAGATATATAAACAACTGCAAAATGACGAATTCAAGTACAGCTCCAACTTTATGCGCTTGTGGAATGAAGGCGCAACCATCATTCTTTTTGCTGTTGTTTTTTTAGTAATTTTAAAAAATGCTTTCAACTGGATTTATGGCGTTGTCGGAATCGTTTTGTTTTCGGTTTTGATTATGCTGGGCTTTAAATTTTACAAACGAATTCGAGAGAAAAACAAATCCTAAACCATGCTCAACGGCTTCAAAATGTCAATGCTGTCACTCCGAATCAGGATATTCCTGTCGATGATTATATTGATTGTGATTGCTTCCGTTTTGATGGCTTCTATTTCGATTATTCAGTTTAAAAATGAAGCCAAAGAATACCATCAAGAGCGTTTAGACCGAAAAGAAAATGCCATTAAAGAGCACATCAACTACGTGCTTTCAACCACCACCTATCCGCTGACCCAAGCAAATTTGCCTTTGATTTTTAAAGATAAAATTCACGAGCTAGCCGATATTCATAATCTTGATATTAACATTTATTCCTTGAACGGGAAACTGCTGAAGTCTTCCAAAGCCACCTTTTCTGTAGATAAAGTGGCACCGCCTATTCCTAAATACATTATCAATTTAGTAGAATCTTCGGTTGAAAAAAGGTATGTTGATATTAAAAATGTTAATGGTATTAAAAACCGTTCTTCTTACAGTCAGATTAAAGATGATAAGTTCAAACCGCTAGGAATTCTGAACATTCCTTATGTAGAAGATGACGGTTTTTATGAAAATGAGTTGCAGCAATTCTTGTTGCGTTTGAGCCAGGTCTATTCTTTTATGTTGATTGTTGCTTTTGCTTTGGCCTATTTCCTTTCGACGTATATCACTAAATCTTTAAAAACGATTTCCGATAAAATCAACGAAACGAGCCTGAATCAAAAAAATGAGAAAATCGTCATTGAAGCCAACAGTAAAGAAATCAACTTACTGATCAAAGCCTACAACGGCATGGTTGACAAACTCGAGGAAAGTGCTGCTAAATTGGCGCAAAGCGAGCGAGAACAGGCTTGGCGTGAAATGGCTAAACAAGTGGCTCACGAAATCAAAAATCCATTAACCCCAATGCGTTTGACGGTACAGAGTTTCCAACGGAAATTTGACCCGAATGATCCGGAATTAAAACAAAAACTGAACGATTATTCGAAAACCTTAATACAGCAAATTGATACGATGACTGCGGTGGCTTCGGCTTTTTCTAACTTTGCTTCGATGCCGGCACAGCAAAACGAAACCTTGAATGTAGTGCAAGTGGTTGAATTAGCTTTGGATATTTTCAATGAAGAGTTTATCACTTTTGAAAGCAACAACAGCTATATTGTTACTAAACTTGACCGAACGCAACTAATCCGAATCATTACCAATTTGGTTAAAAATGCTATTCAATCCATACCTGATGAACAAGAAGAAAAACAGGTTTTGGTTTCGGTAAATGAGGTGGAAAACAACGTTATCATTTCAGTAAAAGACAACGGCAGCGGCATTGAGCCTGAACATATTGAACATGTCTTTGAACCCAAATTCACCACCAAAACCAGTGGCATGGGATTGGGATTGGGAATTATTAAAAACATTATCGAAAATTACAAAGGAACTATTACATTTGAAACCGAACTCGGAAAAGGCTCTACTTTTATTGTGTCGCTTCCTATTGTTAAATAAAACTACAAACTATGAACTTCGAAAACATACTCGTTGCTGTTGAAAACGGCATTGGACAAATTACCATCAACCGTCCGACAAAATTGAATGCCCTTAATATAGCGACCATTCAGGAATTGCATAACGCTTTGGAAAGCCTTGACGGCAATGAAGAAGTCAGAACCATTATTATAACTGGCGAAGGCGAAAAGGCTTTTGTGGCTGGTGCCGATATTTCGGAATTTGCTAATTTTTCGGTAGAAGAAGGTGCACAATTGGCGGCTCAAGGACAGGAGTTATTATTCGATTTTGTCGAAAATTTGAAAACACCAACTATAGCTGCCGTCAACGGATTTGCGCTTGGTGGCGGATTAGAATTGGCCATGGCCTGTCATTTCCGAATTGCTTCAGACAATGCTAAAATGGGATTACCGGAAGTTTCTTTAGGCGTAATTCCGGGTTATGGCGGAACGCAACGTTTGCCGCAATTAATAGGAAAAGGACGTGCGATGGAAATGATTATGACAGCAGGAATGATTTCGGCCGAAGAAGCTTTTCGTGCCGGATTGGTCAACCATGTTGTACCACAAGCCGAACTTTTAACTTTCACCAAATCATTGGCACAACGCATTATGAAAAATTCGCCGACAGCCATTAGTAAAGCCATCAAAGCGATTAATGCTAATTTTAAAGAAGGCGTTAATGGTTACGAAACTGAAATCAGAAACTTTGGAAAATGTTTTGGTACCGAAGATTTTAAAGAAGGAACCACTGCCTTTTTAGAGAAAAGAAAAGCGGAGTTTACCGGGAAATAAAATTATGAAGTCATTTTTTCATCTAACGCTGATAATATTGTTCTTTTCTGGTGGGCTTTTGGCACAAAATGCCGCTTCCCCATTGATGAAAAGTGATGTTTTTCAGGACGAGTATAAAAATTCTGTCATCCTTTTGGCTGAGAAAAATTCGGTTGGAGATGTAACTATGGTGCGTTCTTACAAAGGCAGTATGCTTTCTCAGGGCGAAGGTTTTTACATTGAAAATTATGATGCCAACTTAAAATTCAAAAAGGCATTTGATTATGAAATGAAGCATCCCAATTATCAAAAATACAACTTGATTTTGGGTGTTTTCAGTATGAAAAACAACCTTCATTTTATAGAGTTTTATTATGACTTGAATGAAAAATATTTTGTGTGCGTCGATAACATGTTGAGCGAAGATTTTAAGACCTCCAAAAAAGAGTTGTTTCGCCTTTCAAGAGAAGAGATGAAGAGCCTAGGGTATTTCGATTTGCAGAGCAAATTTTACAAACGATCCAAACAAATTTGGACCAATGAAAACAACGGAGATTTATATGCCGAAGACGAATCAGGAAGACTAAATGATTTCCACCGCATTTTCTTTTCGGGTGACGGACGTTACAATTACTCCAGTCTGTACGGCAGCGGTTCCCAAGGCAGCGGTTCAGATATTACTCTGGTAATAAACGAAGAAAAAAACGCTTTTTTACTGGCTTTGGATGGTGTACAACAGGAAAAAGACGGCTTGAAACTATATGTTTTTGATGCTGATTCTAATAAAAAAATGGATTTATTCTATACCAGCAATGCCCCAGACCGAAAGTGTTTCTTCGAAAACATCCAACTTGCAGAGCACGGCGAAGCAGTTTATCTTGTATCTAAAGAATATACCGCAGATGCCAAGAAAAAAACACAAGGAGGAAAATACTTCTTTGAGTTTACCAAAATTACGGATACCAAAAATACCTCAGCAACTATTGACACTCAAGAACATTTTATTGGCAACCTGAAAACGGTTTACCATAATAATGAACTTATTATTCTTGGTTTTTATTCGGATGTAAAAGATTTTAAATATTCCGGAATTAGCTGTTTCAAGTTAGATCCGGTTACATTACAACTCAAAAACACGAATTATAATCCGTTTACAAAGCAATTCCTTTTTGACAAATATGGAGACAAGAGCAGTTCTACATTGAAAAACATTAGTTTTAAAAATGTGTTTTTTACTGAGAACAACGACATTATTTTCAATGCCGAAGAAAATTATATAATGGTTTCACCTAATGCTATGGCTCCGGGTGGCGGAATGGGTGGCGGCGGAACAATTCATTTTTGTTATGACGATATTGTAATTGCAAAATTAAACCCCGAAGGGAAACTGCTTTGGGCCAGAAATATTAATAAAAAACAATCTACCGTTGACGATGATAATTCATTCATTTCCTATACGGCCGCACAAAACAAAGACAAAACCCAATTGTTCCTCAACACCAAAGACAAGATCAAAAAACTTCGAAATGACCGAATTGAGTTTGGTCAAACCAGTAAAAACAAATCCAATCTTAATCAGATTACCATAAATGCTAATGGTGATTTTGATTATCAGGAAATTTTGGATGATGAGCAAAATGAAGTGCCATTCATGGTTTCAAGAGGTGCTGTCATTAATAATTCCGTTTACTTTTTGGGAAGAAAAGGAAAAAACAAACAACTACTGAAAATAACCTTGTAACAAAAAAAGAGAACCAATTGGTTTCTTTTTTATTTTTCTCCATCCCATTCGGCATAAAATTGCGATAAGAAATTTTCCATGTAACGGTGGCGTTCTGCTGCTATATTTTTACCTGTTTGGGTATTCATCTTATCTTTCAAGAGCAATAGCTTTTCATAAAAATGATTAATGGTAGGCGATTCGGATTTTTTATATTCTTCCTTACTCATATTAAGATTTGGCTGAATATTCGGATTGTATAATGCTCTGTTTTTAAATCCACCATAATTGAAACAACGGGCAATGCCAATCGCACCAATCGCATCTAGACGGTCGGCATCCTGCACAATTTGAAGTTCTTTTGAACTGAATTGCTTTTCAAAATTCCCGCCTTTAAACGAAATGTTTTCAATGATGTTGATGATGTGAAGAATGATTTCTTCTGAAACATTTTCACCTTCCAGAAAGGCACGAGCGGTTTTTGGACCAACCATTTCGTCGCCATTATGAAATTTACTATCTGCAATATCATGAAGCAAAGCTCCCAATTTTACAACCGTTATATCGCAAGTTTCCCCTTCGGCAATTAAGAGCGCATTTTTATAAACGCGTTCTATGTGAAACCAATCGTGTCCGCCTTCGGCGTTTTCGAGTTGTTGTTTTACAAAACGTATGGTAGCATCAATTATTGACATATCGTAATTTGAATAAAAAATCCTTTCGTTTTGGGAAAGGATTATAGTTGTTTTATTTGAACATTGGAGGTTGTACCCAAGAGAACATTTTTTCTTCGCCCGGAACCACCATTCGCTCAGCAATTCTGGTCATTCTGGCTGGTAGTTTCAATAAATAATCTCTCGCTTTTTCGGCTTCATCAGTCAGGTTCCCCAATTTATCGATTTCCCATTTTTTGTTTAGTTTATCCAAAATATCAACATAATCTAAAGCGGTATAAACTCCTATGCGTTGTGCGGATTCCGAAAATTTCTCAAAAGCAGCTCCGATACTTTCTCCTGATTCACGGATTAAATTGGCCGGCATGGTAATTTTTTTCTTCATCATGTACTCAAACGCCAATAGCATTTCGCTAGGGTCGATGCTGAAAATACGGTTTACAAATTCACTGTAGGCCAAATGATGACGCATCTCGTCACCGGCTATGATTTTGCAAATTTTAGACAATTTATTATCACCATATTTCTTTGCTAATTGGGCTACTCTATTGTGGGAAACATAAGTTGCTAATTCTTGAAAACTAGTGAACACAAAGTTTTTATAAGGATCTCTACCTGTTCCCGGATCAAAACCATCATTGATCAAATGTTGGGTAGTGATTTCCACTTCACGCATGTTCACACGACCGGATAGGTACAAATATTTGTTTAGTAAATCTCCGTGACGGTTCTCTTCTCCGGTCCATTGTCGCAGCCATTTTGCCCAGCCATTGTCTCCGGTTTCTCCTTTTTGGGTAACGCCTTCCACATCCATCAGCCAGGTTTCGTAAGTAGGCAAAGCTTCTTCTGTGATGGTATCACCAACTAATGTTACCCAAAAGTCATAGGGTAACTCTTTAGCAATTTCGCGCAGTTCTCTTACTTCCTCGAAAAAATTGTCTCCTTCGGAATTAGGCAACAAATCACTGGGTTGCCAAATTTTTTCTACCGGAATTAAAAATTCATCCACAAAAGTGTCGATGTCTTTTTCTAAAAATTGCATGACTTCAAGTCGGATATTCTTTTGAGGCATTTTTTGCTACGTTTTAATTGATTGTTTGACCGCTTGCTCTGTTTTTTCCATTAATTCTTCAAACGAAAAATCCTTCACTGCCATTGGTTCATAAATGATAAACTGCAAACGATTACCTAATCCCATGGGAAAGGCCCCAAATTTAACCATTTTCCACGAATTATTAATGGTAATTGGGACAACATACGCAGATGGTGCATATTTACATAAGATTTTTAGACCACTTTGGGCAAATTCTTTTGGTTCTCCGTTTTTACTTCGGGTCCCTTCGGGGAAAATCACAGCGGAGCGTTTGTATTTTTCAATGTATTCCGACAATCCTTTAATTACCGGGATGGCTTGCTTAGGATCTTTTCTGTCAATCAGCACAGAACCGCCGTGACGCAAATTATAGGAAACACTGGGGATGCCTTTTCCGAGTTCTTTTTTGCTGACAAACTTAGCGTGGAATCTTCGCAAATGCCAAATAATCCCAACAATATCATACAGACTCTGATGATTGGCCACAAAAATTATCGGTGCGTTTTCAGGAATACGTTCTTTGTTTTCAAAAGTATAAGTAGTTCCTAAAATATTGGTGCATTTGGTCAAAAAGAAATTCAGGTAATCTACACTTTTTTTGTGTGCCTGATAGCCAAAAACATTGAAACAAACCCACTGAATGGGATGAAAAATCACCAAACATAATCCGAAACACAGGTAATAAACTACTGATATGGGGTATGAAATTAGTTTTTCCATAAAGTGAAAATTGAGGACAAAAATAGGTAAAAATCAAAGGATGAAATATAAAACCAAGATAAAAAAACATTAAAAATTAACATAATATACACTTTTCGCACACTTCTTCACCACTAAATCCCTCTACCTTTAAAGTTAAAATAATTGCTGTCCTAAGGGAGGAAATAATTTGTTCAAAACTCATCTGTTTTGTATCCTATTCCATCAAAAAAAGCATTATTTTTATGCCACTAAATTTTTTAAAAATGAGTTCAGAAAAAGAAGCAAAATTAAAAGCATTACAATTAACCCTAGATAAATTAGACAAAGCTTACGGCAAAGGAACCGTGATGAAAATGGGGGACAAAGCGGTAGAAGAGGTAGAAGTTATTCCTTCCGGTTCGCTTGGTTTAGATTTAGCTTTGGGAGTAAACGGATATCCTAAAGGAAGAGTTATCGAAATATACGGTCCGGAATCATCGGGTAAAACCACTTTAACATTGCATGCTATTGCCGAAGCCCAAAAAGCCGGTGGTATAGCTGCTTTTATTGATGCAGAACATGCTTTTGACCGAAACTATGCCGAGAAATTGGGTGTAGATATTGAAAACCTTATCATCTCACAACCGGACAACGGAGAGCAAGCATTAGAAATCGCCGAAAACCTAATCCGCTCAGGAGCTATTGATATTGTGGTTATTGACTCGGTTGCGGCCTTGACGCCAAAAAGCGAAATCGAAGGCGAAATGGGAGATTCAAAAATGGGATTACACGCTCGTTTGATGTCACAAGCTTTAAGAAAATTAACGGGAACCATCAGCAAAACGAATTGTACGGTTTTCTTCATCAACCAGTTGAGAGAAAAAATCGGTGTTATGTTTGGAAATCCTGAAACGACTACCGGGGGAAATGCTTTAAAATTCTATGCTTCAGTTCGTTTAGATATCCGTCGTTCCTCACAAATTAAAGACGGCGAAAATGTGATTGGAAACCGAACCAAAGTAAAAGTGGTAAAAAACAAAGTGGCTCCTCCTTTTAAAACCGCTGAATTTGATATTATGTATGGCGAAGGTGTTTCAAAAACCGGTGAAATTCTTGACTTAGCCGTTGAATTTGAAATCATCAAAAAGGCGGGTTCATGGTTTAGCTATGGTGATACCAAACTAGGACAAGGACGAGATGCAGTGAAAGTCTTAATCAAAGACAATCCGGAACTGGCTGATGAGCTAGAACAAAAAATAAAAGATCTTATAAAAGAGAATAATGCTTAATACCAGAAACCCGAAAATTTTCGGGTTTTTTTATTACCTTAACGCAACCTTTGAATTAAATAAACATCTAACAACAAATTGATTTTCCATTATGAAAAAAATAATTTCCCTCTTTGCGCTTTTTTTCATCTTTAATTCTTGTTCAACAGATAACGGAGAGAGTTTTTTGTTTGAATTAGTCCCAGTTACCAGTGTAGACATTCCTTCGGAATTTACTTTAGGGGATACATATCAGATTACGATGCATTATAACAGACCTACTTCATGCCATGTTTTTAACGGTATTTATTATGACAAAAAAATAGACGCTGAAACTTCTAAAAACATACGAACGATAGCCATAGAAAATGCAGTAGCACAAAATAACAATTGTCAAACGCTAACCAACAACGAGGTTGACTATTCCTTCAACTTTCAAGTAACCAGCAGTAATCCTTATATTTTTAAGTTTTGGCAGGGTAAAGACGCCGATGGCAATAATATTTTTTTAGAGATTGAAGTGCCCGTAAATTAACAACAAACAATTTTTGCAAATTGGATTTAAAACAACTCATAAATGATTGCAAAAACAACAATAGGAAAGCACAAGAACAGTTATACCAATTATATTCTCCAAAACTGTTTGCTGTTTGCCTCAAGTATTCGCGCAATTATAGTGAGGCACAAGACAATTTACAAGACGGATTTTTAATCATTTTTAATAAAATAGAACAGTTCTCTTTTAAAGGCTCGTTTGATGGTTGGTTAAAACGAATTATGATTAATAATGTTTTACAACACTATAGAAATCAGACTTTTTTAAGCTTGGTAAATGAAGATGTGGAAGATGATTGTGAAATTGATCTTGATGACGAAAACATATCCTTAGATTACCTGCTAAAAATTATTCAGGAATTGCCCGACAGGTATCGACTGGTCTTTAATCTTTATGTTTTGGATGGGTTTACACATCAGGAAATTGCCGATATGCTTTCCATCAACATAGGGACGTCAAAATCAAATTTGGCTCGGGCGCGAATGATTTTAAAAGATAAAATTGAACTACAACAAAACGAAATAAACAAAACTTTTCCTTCTGCAAAATGAGTGAAAGAAAAAACATAGACAGGCTGTTTCAGCAAAAATTCAACGATTTCGAAGCCCTTCCGGCGGAAGAAACTTGGTCGAATATTGAAGCAAGGCTTAATGAAAAGAAAAAAAGAAGAGTCATTCCTTTTTGGTGGAAACTTTCAGGAGTAGCCGCATTGTTCTTACTTGGTTTTTTTGTGGCAAAGTCGATTTATTCACCAAGTACTAAAATCGAAAACCGAATCGTTATTGGTGCCCAATCAAAACCTACAGACAAATCTGCATCGCCTATAACTTCCGGAAATAATTCAGCTAAAGAGCAAACCACTGTTCCTCCGGTTTCAACAGCTATAGTAAATACATCTCCGGCAATTGAAAACAACAACAGCAATGCTAATGCTATTTCCGAAGAAAAAAACAACCGTAAAACCATTACCTCTTCTTCTCAAAAGGCTATTGCTGAAAGTCAATCCGCAGGACATCGTTCTTTAAAAAAGAATCGAAATTCTAAAACTCCAACACCTGAAATCGTTGTAGAAAAATCAACAAATCAGGTTGCTGTTAATAAAGAAAATACCAATAAATCTTTATCGGAAAACAAATTGGTTCAAACTGAAACAGTTCAAAATAACACCAACAATAATACTATAACTGACAATAAAATTATCAATCTTGATGATCTAAAAGGGGCTCCTAATTCAAACTCAAAAATTGTAACAACTGAAAAGAAAGTTAACGACACGACCCAAATGGCCAGTGTTGCTACCAATGCGTTGGAAGAATTGCTTAATGAAAAAGAAAGCAAAGAAAAACAGCTACCCAAAGAAAACAGATGGCAAATCACCTCAAACGTTGCCCCTGTTTTCTTAGGTTCTGTTAGTAATGGATCGCCAATTGGCTCAGAGTTTGAAAACAATCCAAAAGAGTATAACACGAGTTTTAGCATGGGAGTTGGTATCAGTTATGCTGTCAATACCAAATTGTCTGTGCGAACCGGTATCAACAAAATGAGTGTTGATTACAACACTAATGGTATTGCTTTTTTTGTTGATATAGACAACCCAAGCGTCACGAATATTAGCCCCACCTTGAGCGGAAAAGCCATTCATGTGGAAGATGCCAGTGCTCCCAGTGAAAGCTTGTTGCCCTTTGAAAATAATTTTGTACAAAAAAACGAAGGGTATATGAATCAAAAAATGGGGTATTACGAAGTGCCGGTAGAGCTGACATATGCCTTGATAAACAAGCGATTTGGCGTTAAAATAATTGGTGGCGTCAGTACCTTTTTCTTGAATGAAAATAAAATCTCTTTGGTTTCGGAAAACATGAGCACCGACTTAGGAAAAGCCAACAATCTTAATGACGTACACTTCAGTACCAACTTGGGATTAGGGATAAAGTATGGCTTTTTGAAATCGTTTGAATTCAATGTAGAGCCAACGCTGAAATACCAATTGAATACTTTTAGCGAAAACGCCGGTAATTTCAAACCTTACGTCTTTGGAATCTACAGCGGCATCAGCTATAAATTTTAATTTATGATTGTTTAAAATTAGTTAAGTGGTGTTATTGCTTTAGAGTAATAACAGAAAAGAGTCCCGAAGTTTGGGACTCTTTTTTTATGTGTTATACTTCAATAGTTGTTTCTCTATCACTTGCCGAACATCCTCTTTTACGGTTTTCTTGTATTCGGGTTTTTGATTTTTTGTGTCAAAAAAATGATGAATTTTTACACGCATTAAACCTGGACTTCCACTGAAAAAAGTATACGAAAACCTTTTTTTATTGTCGGCAAAAGTCATTGGCACAATGGGAATTTGATGTTCAACCGCCAAGCGAAAAGCACCGTCCTTAAATTCATCTAATAAAACTGATTCATCATCCGGGACACCACCTTCGGGAAAAATACAAATACTCAGTCCCTGATTTAATCGTTTTTGGGCTCTTTCAAAAACAGCCATTCGACTTTTGGAACTTTTTCGGTCTACCAAAATACAGGTTCTTTTATAAAAAAATCCAAACAACGGAATCTTAGCCAATTCTTTTTTTCCGACAAAAACAAAGGGATTTTTAACCACCGAAAGCATCAGCATAATATCAGTCATCGAAGTGTGATTGGCCACAAACATATAACTTTTGCCTTCTATTATTTCTTCTTCGGTTTCTAGTGCAACTCGAAACCCCATTCCAAACAAAATGATTTTGGCCCAAATGCGAGCCATTACAAAAAAGTAAGGGTACCATTTTTCGGAAAGAATAGAAATAAACAGAAACGGGAACATTACGATTATCGGAATCGCCATTAAAATGTAGAACCAAATGCGATAAAGTGTCCAAAAAACAATTTTCAGTGCTCTCATGTTGTCAAATGTAATGAAAGGTATGCAATTTTTAATACAAAGGTTTAACTTTGCGATTAGAAAAAATTTGAAAATGTCAAAAATATTAACCGGAATTCAGAGTACGGGCACACCTCATTTAGGAAATCTATTGGGTGCGATTTTGCCTGCTATTGAACTGTCAAAAAATCCAGCTAACGAATCGTTTCTTTTTATCGCCGATTTGCATTCGATAACCCAAATTAAAAACGGAGATGAGCTTCGTCAAAACACTTATAGCACTGCTTCGGTATGGCTGGCTTGTGGTTTGGATGTCAATAACGTTATTTTTTACCGCCAAAGCGATGTACCGCAAACAGCTGAATTGTCTTGGTATTTAAGTTGCTTTTTCCCGTTTCAACGCTTGACCTTGGCGCATTCTTTCAAAGACAAAGCGGATCGTTTAGAAGACGTAAATGCCGGTTTGTTTTCTTATCCAATGCTGATGGCGGCTGATATATTGCTGTATGATGCGCAATTTGTTCCGGTGGGAAAAGACCAAATGCAACACATCGAAATCACACGTGATGTAGCTTCCCGATTTAATCATCAAATGGGAGAAACCTTTGTTATTCCCGAAGGAAAAGTACAAGAAGAAACCATGTATGTTCCGGGAACTGATGGTTTAAAAATGAGTAAATCCCGCGGCAATATCATTAATATTTTCCTCGAAGATAAAGCGTTGCGCAAGCAAATCATGAGCATAGAAACCGACAGCACACCCCTTGAAGAGCCTAAAAACCCAGAAACATGTAAAGTATTTGGTTTGTTCAAATTAATTGCCAATGAAGCACAAATTGCCGAAATGCGCGTTAAATATGCTAATGCCAACCGTGATTTTGGTTATGGTCATGCCAAACAAGCCTTATTTGAATTGATCACTGAAAAGTTCAAAACAGAAAGAGAGAAATACAATTACTACATGAATAACCAAGCCGAAGTAGATGCTTTACTCAAACAAGGCGCTGTGAAAGCCGGAAATATTGCCAACACGGTCTTAAAAAAAGTTAGAGAAAAATTGGGGTTTGAATAAAATTTATACATTTGATAAAAATCTGTTTCTTATGAAAAATTCTATTTTATTGGTTATACTGTCTTTTTTCACTTTTGGCACTTTTGCCCAAGGCCTAAAATACACCGAAGAAAAGAGTCCGGAAATAAGCAAAGTGTTGGCCAAAGTGCATGCTATCAATTCGTTTGGTTTTAAAAATCATTTGGTAAAAACCTATGTAGTCAACAATGATTTGGGCTATACGAAAGACGATTCACCCGAAGGAGCCAAACAGTTTTTGTATATTTCTGATAGCGAATTGGGCAAAGAAATAACAACCAAATTGTATAAAACGGACAGTTTAGTAAATCTGGAAGTACTAGAAGTAGTTGAAGCTCCCGAAGGTTATGAAATAAAAATTGCCTATGGCTTAAACGAAGACCGAACCGAAGAAACCTTCCTGTTGAAAATTGCAAAAAAACAATAATCTCAACTTTTTTGAGAGACTCACAAAGGCAAAAGACGCATTCGTTTTTTGCCTTTTCTATTTTAGTTAATTCGAAGTATACCGTTTTTTAAAGAGACGGAAGCATCATCTCTGAGGCTGTAATCGGTTTCCAAAATTTCTTTGGTTTCCGGGAGTAATTCACTGAAACGGTATTCAATCACCGAATGGTTTCTGATAAAAAGATGTTGGCTGTTGGTTTGAAAAGTAGCCAGCTTTTTTCCTAAGTAAAAATTAAAAACACCATTGGCATCCGAGTCATTTTTGGTTACTTCTACCGTTTTTCCCGATTGGATGTAGTAAGCTGCTTTGGGTAGTTTTATGGTATCATACAGCGTTGCATTTTCTAATAAAATCATATCAAAATTGGTGTTGTTCCTAACTTTAATAAAATTACTGCTTTCCCCTTCCACTGAGCTTTGATAAAACGTTTCGAATGGATTTTCTCCGGTTTTAATATTATCAATCTTAGTCAGCTGTTTGATTTCGGCTTTATTATAATCCGCTAAAAAAACAAAAAAACTATCGATTCGAAATTTCATTTGTGTGTAGTAACGGTCAATTTTACGAGGCTCTGATTTATATTCTTCTGTTGGAATATCGTAATTGTAATCGGCTTCATTATTTTGAAACGGTTTCATCGTATTAAAGAAAATGACGGCTCTGATAGCCACAAAAGCCAGCACTACAGTAAAAATCAAATAATTCCGGTTTCTTTTAGATAAAAAAGGTGTTGGTTGTATCTCTAAAGAAAACTTGTTTCTATTAATTAATTCGGCTAATTCAGCATCGTCAGCTTTAAAATTGTTAACCGCAATGAAGGCTTTTCCGGCCAGTTCAGAACTTGAATCCTGAGTATACATCTTAACGATAAGATTCAAAACGCTTTTTAGTTTTTCTTCGATTTCTTCGTTTTTGATATGATTTAAAAACTTATAAAAAGTACCTTCTTTAACATATAAAATTTTGGAGAAATCACTATACGGCGGAGATAAGGCCACTCGGGCACTTTCCAATTTATTTAATCCTTCCTGAGTCAATTCTGAAAGTAGCGCTTCCGAGAGAAAGGGTTCTGCTTCAATAAGTTTAGTAATGTCATCAAACTTATTGGCTGCTATATTTTGATAAAAATCATCACTCATGCTTCAAAGTAGTATAAAAACAAATGTAAAATATAAATCCATTTAAAGTTAAACGGCCTCAAATAATTTTCCCGGTAAAGGTCGCACCAAGCCCTTAAGCTCCATATTCAATAGGATGGAAGACATTTTAAAAATCGGAAAATCACAGTCCAGCGCCATGACATCAAGCAATTGTTTGCCACTTTTTTGAAGATAATCGTATATTTTTTGTTCATCATAATCTAACGAAACAAACAATTGTTTTTGAACCGATTTGGTTGTCACTTCTTTCAATTCCCAGTTCAAACCATAAATTAAATCCGCCGCTGAAGTCAGTAAATTGGCGCGTTGCGTTTTAATTAAATCATTACAGCCTTGACTGTATTTATCCGATATTCTGCCCGGTACGGCGAACACGTCTCTGTTGTAATCATTGGCCACATTGGCGGTAATTAAAGAACCTCCTTTTTCAGCGCTTTCTATTACTACAGTGGCTTCGCTCATGCCGGCAACAATGCGGTTACGACGCACAAAATTTTCCTTATCAGGATTGGCATTACTCCAAAATTCAGTTAAAAAACCCCCATTTCGCTCCATTTTAGCCACATATCTTTTATGAGGTTTGGGGTAAATTTGGGTTAAGCCATGTGCCAAAACGCCGATGGTTTGCAAATTGTTTTCCATAGCTGCTTGGTGTGCTACGATGTCAACCCCATAAGCAAATCCGCTGACGATAATCGGATTGAAAACAGCCAAATCTTCAATTAATTTTTTACAAAATTCGGTACCGTAAGTCGTGATTTGTCTTGTTCCTACGATGCTTATCATTTTGCGATTGTCAAAATTCATAGCACCCGAAGCAAACAACAACACCGGACCATCCACACAATGTTTTAACCTATCGGGATAATTCTCATTTTGATAATACTGCACGGTGATGTTTTCCTTTTCCAGAAAACGTAATTCCGCTTCGGCTTTTTCAAAAATGGTTTTGCTTTTTAAATTTCTCAGCAATACTTCCCCAACACCATCTATTCCTTTTAGTTGCTGTGCTTTTGATTTAAATACATTTTCAGCTGAACCGCAATGGTTTATGAGCTTTTTGGCCACAATATCGCCAACGCCTTCTACTCGCAACAGCGCTAAAATGTGAAAAAGTTCAGTATTATTCATATCACTAAAGTACTACAAAAATATTTATCTTTCTTCAGGATTGTTAATAAAAATTGTGAATAATTTTTTGATACTACTATTGTTTCTCTAAATTTGTTAACATGAAGATTGAACCATACATTTCCCAATTATTATATCGTTATCAATGTGTTACCGTTCCCGGATTTGGTGCTTTTTTGACCGAATTCCAGTCGGCACAGTTGGATGAAAATGCCCATTCATTTTATCCTCCAAAAAAATTGATTTCTTTCAATCCCTTCATTAAAAACAACGACGGATTATTGGCCAATCATTTAGCGCAAGCCGAAAAAATAGCCTATGAAGTGGCTGTAAATGCCATTCAGAATGAAGTGTCAAGTTGGAAAACTAAAATTCAGGAATTTGGACATTTCTCTGTCAAAAACATTGGGGAGTTTACCTTGAATGCTGAAAAAAACATAGTGTTCGTTCCGGCTGACCAAATTAATTATTTGAAAGAATCTTTTGGGTTGAGTTCATTTGTATCGCCTTCAGTAAAACGTGAGGCATATAAAG
Organism: Flavobacterium phycosphaerae; assembly: GCF_010119235.1. Lineage (NCBI taxonomy): Bacteria > Pseudomonadati > Bacteroidota > Flavobacteriia > Flavobacteriales > Flavobacteriaceae > Flavobacterium > Flavobacterium phycosphaerae. The sequence goes on from NZ_JAAATZ010000001.1 coordinate 977,607, forward strand.
AAGCGGTAGAAACTTTGGAAGAAAAAGCCCCTATCGCTTTCACTCCGGAAAAGAGAAGAAGTTATAAAGCACTGAAATATGCGGCTATTATTACCGTTTCCTTAGGATTGACAGGTGCTTTAGGATATAAATTATATGACAATTATCTAACACAAATTGAGCAACAAACCCTTGTTGTGCAGTCCAATGTTCAGAAAAAAATAAATCAAAAAATACAGGAAGCCACTTTCTTTATCGAAAATCCACTGCCGGCAGTTACGCTAACTGTTCCTAGTGAAAAAATGCCGTATCATGTAGTGGCCGGCGCTTTCCGATTAGAGTCAAATGCCGCTAATGCCTATGAATCATTATTGAAATTAGGTTTTAAAGCCAAGCGATTACCGGTAAACAAACACGGCTTATTCCCGGTGCTTTACGGAAGTTATTCTTCCTATGCTGAAGCTCGTGAAGCCATGAAAAGCATTCAACGATTAGACAATAAAGATGCCTGGTTGCTGATTGAAGAATTATAAAATTATCCTGAGAAATCAGGATTTTTTGTTTTCAGTAATTACCTTTGCAAAAAACTTCACATGACTCCAAAACATCCTTCTGAATCGCTAACCATTTTAACCGATTTAGTTTTACCAAGTGAAACCAACCCTTTGAATAATCTTTTTGGTGGTGAATTGTTGGCCCGAATGGACAGAGCTGCCAGTATTGCCGCCCGAAGACATTCCCGCCGAATTACGGTTACCGCTTCGGTAAATCACGTAGCCTTTAATCGTTCTATTCCTTTGGGAAGTGTTGTTACTGTTGAAGCTAAAGTATCACGCGCCTTTAATTCTTCGATGGAGATTTTCTTAGATGTTTGGATTGAAGACAGAGAATCGGGTATCAGAACCAAAGCGAATGAAGCCATTTACACGTTTGTTGCCGTTAATGAAACCGGAAATCCGGTAAGTGTTCCTCCTATTATTCCCGAAACAGAACTGGAAAAAGAACGCTATGATGCGGCGTTAAGAAGAAAACAGTTGAGTTTGGTTTTAGCCGGAAAAATGAATCCGCATGACGCGACTGAACTAAAAGCACTATTCTTATAATAAAAAAAGCCCTGATAACTCAGGGCTTTTTTATTACATATTAAATAACCACGAAGCCGGATTATTATAGGTTGTATTTTGAAGAATCAAGAATTTCAAAATGGTTTTACCGGTATCACCATTCGTTCTGATTTTGCCCAACGTTTCTTTGGTTGACACTTTATCACCAACACTAACATTTACGCTACTCAAATTTTGATACACCGTAAAAAAGTCTCCATGCTGAATAAAGACCGCAATATTCAACGGGGATAATTTAATTACCTTAGTCACTTCTCCGCCAAAAACCGCTCTGGCTGAAGCACCGTTTTCGGTCGTGATTTCAACACCACTATTATGAACCGTCAAGGTTTTATATACCGGATGCGGTTGGTCTCCGTAAGGCAATGTCACCACCCCTTTTTCTACCGGCCATGGTAGTTTTCCTTTGTTGGCTCTGAAATTATTGGCCACTAACTGTCCTTCTGATGTTAATACAATCTTGGCCGAACTTTCTACGGCTTTGGTGTCTGCAGCTGATGTTGTTTTAGGATTGGCTTTGGCTTTAGCTGCGGCTGTTTTTTTATTGGCGGCTGCAATAGTTTCTCGAATTAATTTTTGAATTTGAGCATCAATCTTTTTCGTTTCCTGTTGCTTTTTCTTGATTTCGGCAACAATTTTTCCTTTGTCTTTTTTGATTTGATTGGCTATTTTTTCTTGCTCTTGCTTTTCTTTTTCCAGGTCTTGTTTTTCCTTTTCATTTTCAGCAATTAGTTTTTCTTTGTCCGTTTTTTGCGCGCCAATCTTCACGTTATAGTTTTCTAACTGAAGGGTTTTCCCTTTTATTTCTTCGCCTTGCATTTTTCGGTAACTCGCATATTGCTTCATATACTGAGCTCTTTTATACGCTTGAAGAAAATTTTGTGAAGACAATAAGAACATAGCTCTACTTTGTTCCGAACGACTCTTATAGGACTTTAAAATCATCTCAGCATAATCTTTTCTGAGTTCTTCTAAATCGCGGTTGAGTTGGTTTATTTTAAGTTGGTTAACATAAATATCATTGCTCAGCAACTTGGTTTGCTTTTCGGTGGTTTTAATCAGTTTTTCTTTTAAACCAATTTTTTCCTTTTGAATCATTAATTGTGACACAACCGATTTCTCTTTGCTCTTCATCGATTGCAGCAATTGCTCTTTTTCCTGGATTTCCAATTGAATTTTAGCTTTTCGTTCCTCCAATTGTTCTTGTGTTGGCGGTTGACTCCACATAGGTGTAGCTAAACAAAAAAATAAAAAAAGTAAAAAGAATCTCGGCATGGTGCTGGTTATTTTGGCTAATTTACTTAATAAAAATTCTTTCATAATCTTCCGGAACACTATAAGGGAAAGAAAGATCTTCGTTGAATGTTATGTTATTATAATCAATTGAAATTTCTGTTTTTGCTGCTTGTTGAAAGGCATTAATCAACAAACTTGCCGGAAGATAGGTTGATGAAACTTCCTGAAAATTTGGATAATTCACTTCAAACTCTCTCTCTTTTAGCGGTTGGTTTATCTCTTGTTTCTTAAGCAAATAACGCTCTCCTTCAAACCAAAAAGACTTTTCTGTCTGGTTTTCAAATGTATTTAATTTATAAAACTTTTCAACGATGGCACTGGTATAATTTCCTTTGGCTAAATCGTCTATTGGTTTTCCCAATAACATGTTTTGCACTTTTTGAAAATCTAAATCGGTGCCCAACCATTTGCTTAGTGAAGCATAATCGCCTTCAAAAAAAGTACCGTTGATTTTTTCATAATACTTTACTTCATTGGGGGTAATCAAAGCTTTGGCCATAGTTATGCCTAAAAAACGAATGCTTACCAATATCTTCTCGTCTTTCTTAATTTTGATTTCGGCTGAGACATTCTGTGATTGCTTTTCATCTTTGTACTTGGCGCTGGCTCTAATGTATAACGACGAAAAATCGATTTTATTATTGTAATGATTTTGAATTATTTTTTCCGAACTTAAAACATCACTGGCTTTTCCTTCGTTTAAAACCGCTTTTGTTTTACAAGAAACTAGTAAAAGAACTAACAACACACAACCTAATTTTTTCATTACTTCTTTTGTTTATTAATAAGCTCGTTGGCTTTGGTAAAATACTTTTCTTTCTTTTTCATGTCGCCCAAACCATTGTAAGCTTCACCTAATTGGATGTTGAAATTAATCTCCAAAGCAGTATCATCAATAACAAAATCTAAACCGGTTTCTAATTGATTTGCCGCTTTCTTGAAACTCTTCAGTTGATTATTCGCCAAGCCGGCATAGTAATAAAACTGAGGTTGTGTCGGGAAAAACTGCATCAACTCTTCGGCTTTTTTCGCTACGGTTTCAAACTGTTGGGTTTCGGTATACGATTGAAGCAACAACTGCTGGGTTTCAACATCATCCTGACTGCTTTTTAAGTGCATTTCAAAATACTTAGCGGCTTTGGCCCAGTTGGCTTTTGAAAAATAGAACTTACCGATTTCTTTAGCTACTTTTATTTCTTTATCGTTGTCAAAATAGGAAATGGCTTTGTCTAAATCCGTTTCGTATTTCGGATTGTTTTTGGCAAAAATCAGAAACTCATTCAGCATTCGGTGCTTGATTTTTTGGTCAATTTTTTTGCTGGGCAAGACAATATTCATGGCTTTAACCGCATTATCACCATCATTATTATTCAAATGAAATTTAAACAAACTCACTTGAGCCCAATCGGAAGTTGGAATGGCCGCTTCTAATTTCTTAGCAATTTCCATAGCCTTTTCTTCCTGATTGCTTTGCGAATACATGTAAATCAGAGCAATATAATTAGATTCATCTTTCGGGTTTTTCTTGATTTGGTCCAAAAGATTATTCTTTTCTGCGGATTGGTATTTGGCGTCTTTTAAAATATCGGCTTTATACAATTCGCGTTTGTCGGTTTTGCCGTATTTATCATTCAACTCATTGATGAGATCAAGAGCCTTGTCAAATTGCTGCGTATTCATATACAATGAAGTCAAATCTTCTTTGTATTCTTCTTTAAATTCTACTAATTTTTCAACAATAGGAATGGCTTTGTTGTAGTCGCGCTGTTCATAGCAAACGTCGTACATTCCTACCCAAGCCCAACGGTTTTTGGGATCCATTTTGGTGACTTTTTCGAAATTATCGTAAGCCTCTTTGTATTTCTTTTGCGCTAAATAATTTTTACCCAGTTCAAAGTAAACGATAGGATCTTCAGGATTGGCTTCTTCACATTTTCGGAGTGATTCTATGGCTTTATCATAGTTTTCAATCCCTTTTTGTTTTAACGCTTCATAAAAATTATCTTCAAATCCATGATCTAAGACCACCACTTCGTTTGGTTCGGTTTGAGCCAAAAGCAGATTAGGAACAGCAATTGTTCCTAATAACAGCAATCCATAAACTTGAAGTTTTTTCATTTTTGTTTTATTCTAAAACTGAATAATCGCCAATACTGATACTGGTAAAATCACCATCAAAACTGGCATGATTTCCTATCATTGCATTGTCTAAATGAGCATTTTTAATATGAGCATGGGTTTGCACCAAGCTATTTTTAATTACTGTATTTTGAATGTGACATCCCTCTCCCAAAGAAACATTGGGACCAACAGTGGCATTAATTAGTATCACATTTTTTCCAATATAACAAGGTGGGATGATGGTTGAGTTCTCTTGCTTTACGTCATAATCAATCAAATGCTCCCCATCATTGTGCAAAAAGCCCAACATTCTGGAATTAGTCTCCACGGTTACATCTTTGTTACCACAGTCCATCCATTCGTCAACCTTGCCCGGCACAAATTTCATGCCTTTTGCCATCATTTGTTTAATTCCATCATTAATTTGGTATTCGCCGCCGTGAATGATGTTGTTATCTAAAACCGATTGTAGTTCATTTTTTAAGACCGCAACATCTTTAAAGTAATAAATACCGATGACCGCAAGATCTGAAACAAACTCTTTTGGTTTTTCAACTAATTCAATTATTTCGTTCGCTTCATTTAAGTTGATTACTCCAAACGCTTCTGGATGTTCAACTTGCTTAACCCAAATAACGCTGTCGGCGGTTGTATCTAAATCAAAATCGGCACGAATTAACGTATCAGCATAAGCAATTACAGCCGGACCGCTTAAAGAATCTTTAGCACACATGATAGCGTGTCCCGTTCCAAGTGCTTCATTTTGATAGTAAATGGTTCCTTTGGCTCCTAATTTTTGGGCTATGGCTATTAAATCTTCTTCTACTTTTTTGCCAAAAGTTTCATGAATGATGAAAGCCACTTCGTCAATTTTTTGATTCAAGACCCCGGCAATATCTTCTACTAATCGGTGTACAATTGGTTTCCCTGCTATGGGAATTAGTGGTTTTGGAATCGTTAAGGTATGTGGGCGAAGACGCGAACCACGTCCTGCCATAGGAACTATTATTTTCATTTTTTATGCTTTGATTTATTTTTTATTTCACGCCGGTGCTTCCAAAACCGCCTTCACCTCTAGAAGTTTCGGACAGTTCTTCTACTGCAATCCATTCGGCGCGTTCATGTTTAGCAATGATTAATTGTGCTATTCTTTCGCCGTTTTCTACCACGAAATTTTCATTTGATAAATTTACTAAAATCACACCGATTTCCCCACGATAATCAGCATCAACTGTTCCGGGAGAATTTAGTACAGTTATTCCTTTTTTGGCTGCTAACCCGCTTCTTGGTCTTACTTGAGCTTCGTATCCAATAGGTAACTCAATGAACAAACCTGTTTTTACAATAGCTCTTTCTAAAGGTTTAAGGGTGATTGGTTCAACTAAATTGGCGCGCAAATCCATTCCTGCTGAGGCGATGGTTTCATAATTGGGCAATTCGTGTTGCGATTTGTTGATGATTTTTATTTGCATGGTTTATTTTCGTTTGGCTATTCTAACTAAGGTTTCTTTTTCGTTATGATAAATGAAATACAAGAACAGCGATAGTATTACTATTTTTAAAAGATAATTTTCTCTGACATAAGGAATGTAAAACGAGAGTGCCGACAGTACTACGATTAATCCTAAATAACTAAATATTTTCGGGAAATCATAGGGAATCGGGTATTGTTTTTTTCCCATTTGATAGGAAATAATCATCATGCTTCCATAAGCAGCTATGGTGGCAATGGCCGAACCGTAATAACTCATGGTTGGAATTAAAATGAAATTAAGTGCCAACGTTACTGCTGCCCCTACCAAAGAAATATAAGCTCCTACTCTGGTTTTGTCGATTAGCTTGTACCAAACCGATAAGTTGGTATATATGCCGAGGAAGAAATTGGCCAAAACGATCAGCGGTACTACTTTCATGGCGTCCCAATATTCATCATTAGGCACTAGAACTCTTTTCAATAAATCGGCAAAAACGATGACAAACAAACAAATGAACGATCCGAAAATGACAAAGTATTTGGTAATGGTAGCATAGGTTTGCTGTGCATTTTCGTTGCTGGCGTGACTGAAGAAAAACGGTTCGATTCCGAGAGTGTACGCTGTTCGAAACAACACCATAAACAAGCCTAACTTGTAACAAGCCGAATAGGCTCCAATATCGGCTTTACTGACATGCATTTTTTCTAACAGAATTTTATCGAAATGTTCGTTGATGGCAAAAGCAATTCCGGCAATTAAAATCGGGAAGGCGTAGTTCATCATTTTCTTCCAAAGCGCATAATCAAACTTGCCTTTAAGTTGAAAATAATCCGGAGAAAGCACCAAGAATGTAATCAGACTGGCGATTACATTGGAGATAAAAATATAGCCTATTTGGAAATGGTCATAGTAAATAGTATGCCAAAAACCACTGGCGTTTCCTTCGGCTAGTTTGGGTAAAGCCAATAAGAAAAAAACATTCAGACATAGATTCAGCATTACGTTGCCAATCTTAATCGCAGCGTACACCATAGGCCTTTTATTGGCTCTGAGTTTGGAAAATGGGATCACCGCCAAGGCATCGAGTACTAATATCCAAACTGTATAAGTTATATATTGCGGGTCAATGCCGGTATATAATGAGATGGTTTTACGGAACAAAATACCGCTAGCCAAAAAGAGTAATGACGACCAAAAAATAGAAATGGTAGCAGTAGAAATTACTTTCTTCTTATCGGTTTCCAAATTGTAAAAGCGGAAGAATGCCGTTTCCATTCCATAAGACAAAACCACATTCAAAAACACCAAGTAAGCGAAGATAATGGAGACTTCACCAAACTCTCCTTTGGGCAACACTTTTACATACAACGGATTGAGTAAAAAACTCAGCATGCGCGGAAAAACCGTGGCTAATCCGTAAATGGCAGTTTGTTTGAATAGGTTTTTATATAGACTCAAAGTAATTATTACGCTTTATGAAATAAAAACAAAAGTAACCATTTCTTTGGTTTATGCTTAGTGGTTTTTAGCTAAAAATTTCATTGGAAATAATAAAAACAAAAGCTTTTTACTACATTTACTACATTATATCTTCTTTATGAAAAATTTCCTTTTTGCTCCTTTGTTCCTCTTCGTTTTCACTTCTGTTTTTAGTCAAAAATATCCCGTAACCAAGATTGTTCCAAACTTGAATACTAAGTTTAACATTTCTTATCAGGATGACTATTCCTGGCTGGAAAATATGGACTCAGAAGAAATTAAAAGTTGGGCTAATGCTCAAAATGAAACCACCAATACTCATTTGGAAGAAGTAAAAAAGAATATGATATTGTTAGAAAAATTAATGAGTATGATACTTATGCCTCCAATAGTCTTCCCAATAAAAAAGAAGCATACTTTTATACCAAATACATTGTTGATAAGGGTAAACCGAGTGTGTTGTTTTACAGAAAAGAGTTGAATGATCAGGCCGTTGAACTTTTCAATCCGTTTAAAATTTACCGAAATACCAGCGCTACTTTGATGAATTACCGCCCATCAAAAAATTCAAAGTATGTGGCCTGTGAGGTTAGCACCAATGGGAGTGATAAACACGAAATTCGATTTGTTCCTTTTGACAAAGCCAATATTGCAGATGACATTATACATGATGTTAAGTTTTCAAAAATGGTTTGGAATAAGGACGAAGGGATTTTTATATGCGCAACCGCAATCAAAATACCTTTGCAAAAGATTCGACGTATCAATTGTACTACCACAAAATAGGAACGATACAGGAAAATGATAAATTGGTGTTTGATGCTACAAAAACCGGCAACAAGTTTACTTATTTTGTTAAAAAAGATCGGCTTATCCTTATCGAATCTGACGATAAGAAACCCAATAAAAACTATTACTATACTTACTTAAACGATGAAGAATATCATTTGCAAAAGTTCTTAGAACTGGATGATTCCAAGTTTGAGTTTCTGAATTATAACAACAATAAGGTCTATTTCTCAGGAAAAGAGTATGATTGGGGGGAAATTCGGGCTTTTGACCTTTCTAACCAAAATGAAGAAACCGTTTTCATACCACAAATCTATAACCATCTCCTGGTTAATACTTTTTTTACGGAGGGTTATATTTTTTGCAAATACAAAGCGCTAGAGAAATACTATGTGGTAGCTTATGATGAAACCGGCAAATTTATTCGAAAATTTGATACGCCAGAAGGAACAACTTTTGACATGAAGTTTTATGATCCAAAAAGTAACAGTCTTTACATAAGTGTTTACTCTTATACCATTGCGCCTCAAAATTTCAAATTAAACATTGGAACAGGAGAGGTTCGGAATTTTTATAACGATTACATTGTTCCAAAAGGAACTCTATTCCCGTTAAATCATTTTATTACCAAAATCCTTACCGTTAAAAGTCATGATAACAAAGACATACCGGTTACTATAATCTATAAAAAAGGGATTGAATTAAACGGAAACAACCCAACATTGCTTCAGGCTTATGGTGGATTCGGTTTAATCAGTGAGCCCAATTATGATTCAGCTTTACTGTATTTTTTGGAAAAAGGAGGTGTCTTTTGTTTTGCAGAAATTCGGGGTGGTGGTGAAAAAGGATTAAAATGGCATAAAGAAGCAATCGGTTTAAAGAAGATGAATTCGTTTAATGACTTCATCGATATTGCTGAATATTTAATAAAAGAGAAATATACGTCCTCACAAAAACTGGCCATAAGTGGCGGTTCCTACGGCGGCTTGGTGGTAGGCGTGGCCATGACGCAACGTCCCGATTTATTTAAAGTAGTGATTCCAAAAGTAGGTGTATTTGATATGTTAAAGCTTGACCAATATACCGTAGGGGCTTATCATAAGGATGAATTTGGTAACACGGAAACCAAAGCTGATTTTGAAAACCTATATTCATATTCTCCATATCACAATATCAAAGAAACTGTAAATTATCCGACAACGTTAATCATAACTTCAGAAAACGATGATCGTGTACCTCCCTTTCACTCTTATAAGTTTGCCGCTCGATTGCAAAACAGAGCAGCACAAAAAAACCCCATATTTCTCAAAACCATATACGAATCAGGGCATTATGGGAAAATCAGCAACTACAAAAGCTATCAAGAAGACAAGGCGGAGTTTTATGACTTTTTACTATATCATTTAAACAAATAAGGCGCTTAATTTCTTAAACGCCTTATTCTTTATTATTTGAATTTGTAATTATCCTTTCAAAGCCTCAGCTCCACCAACGATTTCAAGGATTTCGTTAGTAATAGCAGCTTGACGTGCTTTGTTGTAAGTTAATTTCAACTGGTTTCTTAACTCCGTTGCGTTGTCTGTAGCTTTGTGCATAGCCGTCATACGGGCACCGTGCTCAGCAGCAAAAGAATCTCTGATGGATTTGTATAACTGTGTTTTCAATGATTTTGGAATCAAGGTCAATACAATTTCTTCTTTTGATGGTTCAAAAATGTAGTCACCACTTGAAGCCGGCTTATCAGAAGCTATAGGCGCTAATGGCAAAAATTGTTCTGTTTGAACGATTTGAGTTGCTGCATTTTTGAATTGGTTGTAAACAATTTCGATTTTATCGTAGTCACCGGCAATAAATTTTTCGGTTAACAAATCGGCAATCTCGGCTACATTCTCAAAAGTAAGATTGTCAAACACTTCGCTTTTGTTTGCAATAACGGTATTTGATTTTCTGAAAAAGTCATTTCCTTTTTTACCAATAGCAAGAAAATCTACTTGCTTTCCGGCGTACCCTTCAGCAACCACTATAGCTTGCTTGATTACGTTAGAGTTGAAAGCCCCACACAAACCACGGTTGGATGTAATGGCTACAACTAAAACTTTGTTGATTTCGCGCTGCTTAGTGTATTGTCCACCGGCATCTCCATCTAAAGTAGCACTAACGCTTTGCAGTAATTCCGTTAATTTTTCGGCATAAGGTCGCATCGCTGTAATAGCATCTTGTGCTTTTTTCAACTTTGCGGCAGATACCATTTTCATCGCCGAGGTGATTTGCATCGTAGATGAAACGGAACTGATTCTGTTACGGATTTCCTTTAAGTTTGCCATAGTTAATTTGAAAATTATCGGATTTGAAAATTTGAAAATGGTTTTTTATTCTCAAATTCTCAAATCTTCAAATTGTTTGATTAGTTATATTTTGCTGAAATTTCTTTAGCTGTTTTTTCTAAAACATCGGTAATGTTGTCATCCAACTTACCGGCTTTAAGAGCATTTAAAGTATCTCTGTGTTTGTTGTTCAAGTATTCGATATAATCTTTTTCGAATTCTTTTACTTTGTTTACAGGAACGTTTCTCAACAAGTTTTTAGAACCTGCATAGATAATTGCCACCTGATCTTCTACAGTAAACGGATCGTTTACGGCTTGTTTCAAGATTTCAACGTTTCGTTTTCCTTTTTCAATTACGTTTAAGGTTACAGCATCCAAATCAGATCCAAATTTTGCAAACGCTTCCAATTCACGGAATTGTGCTTGATCTAATTTCAAAGTACCTGATACTTTTTTCATGGATTTAATTTGAGCGTTACCTCCAACACGTGATACCGAAATACCTACGTTAATCGCCGGACGAACCCCAGAGTTGAATAAATCACCATCCAAGAAAATCTGTCCGTCAGTAATCGAAATTACGTTGGTTGGGATATACGCAGAAACGTCACCCGCTTGGGTTTCGATAATTGGTAAAGCTGTTAATGAACCGCCACCTTTTACGATTGGTTTCAATGAATCCGGTAAGTCGTTCATGTTTTTCGCAATATCATCATCCGCAATTACTTTACAAGCTCTTTCTAATAAACGAGAGTGTAAGTAGAATACGTCTCCAGGATAAGCCTCACGACCTGGTGGTCTTCTTAACAACAAAGACACCTCACGGTAAGCCACCGCTTGTTTTGATAAATCATCATAGATAATCAAAGCAGGACGACCTGAATCTCTGAAATACTCTCCGATAGCAGCACCTGCCATTGGAGCATATACCTGCATTGGTGCAGGATCTGAAGCGTTAGCTGCAACGATTGTTGTATAAGCCATAGCGCCTTTTTCTTCTAATGTTTTTGCAATACCTGCTACAGTTGAAGCTTTTTGTCCAATAGCAACATAGATACAGTATACCGGTTGCCCAGCATCGTAAAACTCCTTTTGGTTCAAAATGGTATCGATACAAACTGTTGTTTTACCTGTTTGACGGTCACCAATTACCAACTCACGTTGTCCTCTTCCAACCGGAATCATCGCGTCGATTGACTTGATACCTGTTTGAAGCGGTTCAGTTACCGGCTGACGGAAGATAACTCCAGGAGCTTTTCTTTCCAATGGCATTTCGTATAAATCACCACCGATTGGTCCTTTACCGTCGATTGGCTCACCTAGTGTGTTTACCACACGACCTACGATTTGCTCACCAACTTTTAGAGAAGCGATACGTTGTGTTCTTTTTACTGTTGAACCTTCACGGATTCCGGTAGATGGTCCTAAAAGTACCACACCCACATTGTCTTCTTCTAAGTTCAAAACGATAGCCTCTAACCCGTTTTCGAATTGTACTAACTCACCGTATTGTGCGTTTGACAAACCGTAAACACGAGCGATACCATCACCCACCTGAAGAACAGTTCCTACTTCTTCTAACGTAGCACCTGATTGAAATCCTTCTACTTGTTTCTTTAATATTGCTGAAATTTCAGCAGCTTTAATTTCCGCCATCTTGATATATCTTTAATGGTAATTAATTACTAAATTCTCTTTTTAACTCCTGCAATCTGTTAGCTACAGAAGCATTGTATTGTTTGTCTCCGATTCTCAAGATAAATCCACCAATGATTGACGGATCCACCATGTTCTCGATAGTTATCTTTTTATCCGAAATAGTAGCAATCTTAGCTAATACTTTACTTTCTAAATCAGCTGTGATTGGGAAAGCAGTAGTTACTTTGGCCACTTCAACACCGTTCATTTCATCGAATTGAGCGTTGAATTGTTTGGCTACATCGGCTAAAATTTCAAATCTTTTATTTTCTTGAAGCAATCTGAAAAGCGATTTGGTTTCTCCCTGAGCTGAAGCAAATACTTCTGAGGCCGCATTCATTTTCATTTCAGAAGAGATGATTGGGCTTGATAAAAATTCGCTTAGTTCAGCGCTTCCTGTCATAGTAGCAACTATCGACAACATGTCGTCGTTTACTTTAACAGTATTTCCGCTTGAAATCGCAGTTTCTAAAATGGCTTTGGCGTATCTAATCGCAGCTCTTGACATAACGATTAATTTAATTTTACGTCACCTAACATTTTCTCTACCAATTTGGTTTGAGCTTCTTTGTTAGATAATTCGTCTTTTAATAATTTTTCAGCAATGTCTAATGACAAAGTAGAAACCTGAGCTTTCAATTCAGCCAAGGCTGCATTTTTCTCACTTTCGATAGAAGCTTTAGCTTGCTCAATCATTTTTTGACCGGCCACTTGTGCTTCAGTTTTAGCATCGGCAATCATTTTTTCTTTGATTTCACGAGCTTCTTTCATCATAGTGTCACGCTCTAATCTTGCATCAGCTAACAATTTCTCATTGTCTGATTTCAAGTTTTGCATTTCTTTTTTAGCGCTTTCTGCTGATTGCAATGCGTTTTTGATTCCTTCTTCTCTTTCGTTTACGGCGTCAAGAATTGGTTTCCAAGCAAACTTTTTCAAAAGGAAAACAAGTGCAAGAAACAAAACGGTTTGCATGATAAACAAACCTAATGAAAACTGTCCTAATAATTCTTCCATTATTTTATATCTTAAATTTTAATGATGTTTAATAGTGAAACAAAAGCTACAACCAACCGTTATAGCTTTTGTTTGTTTTTTGTTGATTATGTTGCGAAAATTGCAGCAAAACCAATACCTTCTACAAGAGCAGCAGCGATAAGCATAGCCGTTTGGATTTTACCAGTTGCTTCTGGTTGACGAGCAATAGCATCCATTGCTGATCCACCGATTTTTCCGATACCAATACCAGCTCCGATTACTACTAATCCAGCTCCAACGATTCTAGGAATTTCCATAATGTATATATATTTAATTAAACATTCAATTTTTGGCCATACCCTTAAGCAACAAGCTCCAGGCTATAAGCATTTTAGTGATGAGCCTCATCATGGTGATGTTCTTCTACAGCCGAACCAAAGTACAAAGCTGCTAACATCGTGAAAATATAAGCTTGTAGCAACGCTACCAAAACTTCAAGCATAGATAATACAAAAGCAAGCAAGAACGCCAATGGACTTCCAATTGGGCTGTTGAATTTGTACATCAATGAAATCAATGTCATCAATACAACGTGACCGGCCAACATGTTTGCGTACAAACGGATTGTTAGCGAAAACGGTTTGATGATTGTTCCTAATAATTCGATTGGAGCCAAAATAAATTTCATTGGAACCGGAACGCCCGGCATCCAGAAAATGTGTTTCCAATAATCTTTCTTAGCGGTGAATGTGGTAATCAAATACGTTAAAATTGCTAATGAAGCAGTAACCGCAATGTTACCTGTAATGTTAACGCCCAGTGGTGTTAATCCGAACATGTTTAAGAACCAAATAAAGAAAAAGATGGTCAATAAAAAGCTCATGTATTTTTTATAGTGTTTTTCACCAATGTTCGGAATGGCGATATCATCTCTTACATAAAGAATGATTGGCTCAAAGAATCTTCCGGCGCCTTTAGCGATAGAACCGTTCTTTTTGTATGATTTACCTAAACCGGCAAACAATAAGAACATGATTAAGCCCACAATCAAAATCATCAATACATTTTTAGTGATTGAAAAGTCAATTGGCTTTGCATTGGTAACATGACCTTTTTCTTCGGTAAACGTTCCTTCCGCATCGGTCTTGTATATTTTACCGTCGTGGTGGTTTATTTTGTAGTAGTTTCCGTTTGACTCAGCTACTTCTTCTCCGTGATGGAATTTAGATGATGAAAAGAAATGAATTCCATTATCCCATAAAATTACCGGTAGTGGAAAACCAAAATGTTTTTCTCCGCCTTCACCATAAGAAAAAAGCGTAAAATCATGCGAATCCAACAAGTGGTGCTTCACATAAGCTTTTCTTTCTAACTCTGCTTTTTCCTCTTCTGTTAAGTTGGCTGTTGCAGCGTGCTCGTCATGCGATTTTGCTTCTGCTTTATGCGCAGTTTCCGTTGGTACAGCGGTGCTGTCAACAGTTGGATTTGCAGAACTTAATAAAGGAAGACAAGCTACTAAAGCAGCTAATATAAATTGGAGTGGTTTTCTTGAAATCACCATATCTGATAATTAACTTAAATTAACTTTTTTCAAATTTGGTGCAAAAGTACAATTTAAATTAATATTAAAAAGTATATGTTTTATTTTTTTGACAGAATTGTCGATTTACAGACGTTTTATTGTTTATTGTTTAAAATTCTGATGGTTACTGTAGTTTCTATTATCAAAAAGAAAATAAATATGATAAAAAAGTTCATTTTTTCTGTTGGTGTTTTCGGGAGATTTACACTCAAAATCGGATGTAAAAAAACATAGGCCACAACCATTTTAAAACTTGTCAGTAGTAGGAACGTATAACCCACATTATCGATATTTTTTTCCTTTATTTTCATCAGGATGAATATGATGACAACCGAAAAAACAGCAAAAAAAGTATATAACCACGCAATTGAATACAAAAACCCATTTTCAAAAACTTGGGGAACAAAAAAATGAAAAATCGTTTTATGAATAACAAAACCAATAATGGCCGCCATAAAAACGATGAAAAGGGAACGGTATTTTTTTAACGACATTATGTTATTCGTCAGATTTATTAATTTCTTTCAATTGGCGGTTGATGTTGTAAAAAGCAATCGCAACGCCAACCATGGTTGAAATCTTTACATATACAGCATGTGAGTTGGTGAATTTTTGATCAAGCCAACGTCCAAAATAAGCAAACAGAAAAATAATAATCCCCATTTGAATTGGAATGTTTATCAAGACCAGCCATTTGTTACGCGGTTTTTTCTGAGGATTGTCCATTAGCCGGCAAGTTTTTTACGTGAGGTTTCATGACACAAGTAGCACTAAATTCAGCGCCGGGTTCTACCGCTAATTTGCCACAAATTACTTCGCCTTTGATGTGTGATTTCGACTTTATGTTCAGGATTTCCTGTACTTGTATTTTACCTTCAAATGTGCCTTCGATATCTGCATTTTTGCAAACAATATCCCCTTTTACACTCGCTGCCGGGCCAATAACAATTTTGCCTTTGGACTGAAAGTTACCCACCAAATGACCATCTAAACGGAAATCTGCCGGAGAAAAAATATCTCCATTGATGGTTGTTCCTTCTACTATTCTATTGGTTTTACCCAAGAGGTCGGTGTATGATTTTGGACTTTTTTCAAACATAATTTTATCCTTTTCTGTTTGGTTCCATTTGAGGTGTCGGCGGTAAACCCATAGATTTTTGTTGGGCTTTGGTTGGCGCTCTGTTTTCTATTGATTGTGGAGATTTACTGTTTTTTGGATCTTCTATTCTATCCTCACCATCAGGTTGCTCATTAATAACTTCCTGCTTAGGTTCTTGTTTTGGCTGTTTAGGTTCCGGAGCTTTTTCAAGGGTTCCGTCCCAATTAGGTTGCGCTGGATTATCGGCTAGTTTCCCGTCTAAATAATCGTCCAAATTCTTTTTGATTTGTACAATGGTATAGTTTTCTGCCGAAATAATTATTGGGGTGTCCGGAACTTTGTATTCTTTAAATTCTTTAAGTATCGAAGTAATTCCGGTGGCCAAATCTTTAGAGGTCACTCCGTGAATCACAACAAAATTGTCTATCATTGTGTAAATATCTTTCGACACAGACAATTTTTTCAAATCTCTGTCTTTTATGAATTTATTGATTTTTTCGAGTAAGGTTTTAGTGTTTTTATCCTCAAAATCTTTGGTTCTGTAAAGGATTTTCCAGTTTTTAGAATCGCTACTCGACAATTGCAGTGCTTCTAATTTTGGCAAATCAACCGATAATAATTTTTCGGCTCTTTTGCCTTCTTCACTGTTCGGGTAATTCAATGCCACATAATTCAATGCTTTACTGTATTCTGCAAGACCACTCAATTTTCCTGTTATTTGTGCTTTTAACAATTCGAATTTAGGAATAATTTCTTCACCTGTAAATCGATCAATAGCTTTTTCTGTGGCTGTTAGGACCGTTTTGTATTCCCCGTTTTGGTATTGTTTATATATACTTTCATAAACCCCATTTGGCGAATCACTTGACTCTTCAATTTCGCTGGAAGGATTATTCAAAATTTGCGCGTATCTGGAATCCGGATATTCTGCTATGATTTGCGCCTTCATAGCTTCGGCTTTGGTTATATCCAAAAGTTGATACAACTTATACAAATTATACATGGAAGGCAATACCAATCGTTCTTCCGGTTTGTTTTTCAACAACTGTTCGAACTTGTTTACCGCCAATTGATTTTCTTTGAATTTTTCTTTGTAAATAACACCTAACTGATAGTAAGCAAAATTTCTTTCTTTGGCCAAACTGTCAATAACCTGGGCTGAAGTTGGCAATTGCTTGATGTAAAAATCTGAGGTAAATTTAGCCTCAACACCTGCTACATCATCTTTCTTTTCGATGGTTTTGTCTTCGCTTTCTTTATCGGTTTCCTCCTCTTTGTCGTTGTCTTTATCTGCCGTAGCGGACACTCTCCAATTGTCTTTCAACGTTCGTTTGCCCCAAATTCTTGTAAATTCTTTTTTCCCGTAAGCAACCGTTGTTGGGTTATAGAAATAAAAACTACTTCCGCCGGAAGCAAAATCTGTCCCTTTTGATGGTGACACTTCCGCTTTTTTTCCGTCATCTGTTTTGGTGTCTATCCCTGCAGCTCCTCCTCTTTCTTGGTTTTCTTTGATTATAGCGGCTTTTTCGGCTAATTTTTGTGCGGCTTTTTCTTGCTCTTTTAGCTTTTCAATATATTTTTCGAAGTACGCTTTTTTGTCATTATCTGACATATGGTACAACGAAATAATACTGTCGTTGCGTTCTGCAATGCCTTCATATTTGATTACATCTTCCAGATTTTCTCTTTTCTTTTTAATCAAATTGAACTCGCGGGTTCTTGGTTTTAGTTGTACCAAAGTACTGTCATAGTACTTCCCTGCGGTAACATATTTAGCCGAATTGAAATAAATATCAGCCAAGTTTCTGTAATTTGAAGCAATAAGATAAGTGTCTTGTGATTTCTTTTTTAAGGAAACGTTGTAATACTTTTTGGCTTGGGTGTAGTTCTTCTTTTTGTCATAAAACAATCCCATTTGGTGATTTAATACATCCAAATAAGGTCTGTTTTCTCGGTCTTCCAATAAATCATTGTATTTTTTTAGAAAAGTAATAGTATCTCCTTTTTCAAAATCAAACTGACTTGACTGTCTGACATGAGCATGGATAACATATTGTTTGGCCGCTTTTCGGTGCATGTCTATAACCGATTGGTAAGTGGCATAGGCGCTGTCTTTATAACCCAATTCTTCATAAAGC
Organism: Flavobacterium phycosphaerae; assembly: GCF_010119235.1. Classification (NCBI taxonomy): domain Bacteria; kingdom Pseudomonadati; phylum Bacteroidota; class Flavobacteriia; order Flavobacteriales; family Flavobacteriaceae; genus Flavobacterium; species Flavobacterium phycosphaerae. The sequence continues at coordinate 995,688 of NZ_JAAATZ010000001.1, forward strand.
TGAGCTAGGATAAAACGGTAACGGGCTTTTTCTTCGTTGGATTTGGTGAACTCTGTAGCGATTTTTATCTTGGCCACAGCACTGTCTTTTTCTTCTAAGTTTAAAAACGCTTGTGCTAACGTAGCATTGGCATCGGCAAAAATCTGATCTTTAAATTTGATTTCTTTCAATAATTTTCGAAGGTTGTTTACCGCTAAAGCATCATTTTCCAGACGCATGTTGGTTTTTTCTCTCCAAATTTTTACTTCATAAATCTTATCACTGTTCGGGTATTTGTACAACACATAATTGAAGGCCTCTAACGCAGGAACAAAACGTTGGTCGTAGTAACGCGCTTTGCCCAGCATTAAATGGGCTTCATCCATTTGTGGGTTTTTTTCAGAACCCTGAATGTTCATGGAATGTTTCTGAATGGCTTTTGTCGCTTTGGTTTCCGCTCGTTCAAAGTTGGCATTCTTGGTATCACCGGGCATCATTTTTTCATCTGCAACCTGCATTCTTTCTACCGGCAAACGTTCCCAAAAATTGTCTTTGTTTTGCAACACTACATCCTGAATCCCTTTATCTAAAGCGATTCCTCCATTATACAGTATGTTATATTTTGTGCTGAGCGCATGAGAATTTCTGGAAAGAAAGGTGTTTTTTTTGGTAGAACAGGCTATCAAAAAAACAAGCAATCCGGAACAGATAAAATATTTAAGTGTAGTGGTTTTCAAAGCAAAAACGTTTTTTATTATAACGTGAAAAAGTTATGAATAGTATAACTAACTGGTAAAAATACGTTTCTTTTTGATATGGCAAAAAATTACACCGCAAAAAATGCCTCAAGCTCTTTTAAAGTTTCCGGCGAGGTTTGAATGTCTTTCACCACTTCGCCTAAATGTAAAGCTACAATTCGGTTACAAACCTCAACGGTGTGCACTAAATCATGACTGGAAACCAAGATGGTTACATTAGGATTATCGGCTAATTCTTTGATGATTTTTTTCAAACGATTAACCGTAGTTGGGTCCAAATTGGCGAATGGTTCATCTAAAATAATGACTTCCGGATTACCAATAAGTGTAGCGATGATGCCCACTTTTTTCATATTCCCTTTGGATAAATCGCGCAGGTATTTTTTGCTATTTAGAATTTCACCATTGAAAAATTCTTCGTGTTTTTGCAATAAGGCATCTACATCGGCTTTGTTTTGTCCGCGCAAATCCCCTATGAAATAAAAATATTCTTCCGCCGTTAAATAGCCTATCAGAAAGCTTTCATCAATAAAAGCAGCGGTAAACGGTTTCCAATTTTCGCTGGTATTTACTTGTACGCCATTGTTAATTATGTGTCCGGTACTTGGTTGAATCAGGTCTAACAACAAACTGAAAAAAGTGGTTTTCCCGGCACCGTTATTCCCTACTAACCCAAAACTTTGTCCTTTTGGAATTTCCAGGTCGGGCAAGTTTAAAACTAAAGTTCCGGCGTTATATCTTTTGGTTAAATTGGTTACTTGTATCATGGTGGTTCTGATTTAATTTTTTTGTTTGTAAGCGGCTATGGTAGCGTATTTTTCGGTTTTGTAAATTTTCTCTATTTGGGTGAACACTTTATCTCGGAAAGCAAAGCCCAACACTCCGGCTAAGGCCACAAAAAGAAATCCGATGTTGGCTGAAAAAAGAGAATAACCAAGGGTATACAATAACATCGGCACTAATAATTTAGGCAAAGAAATAAGCATCGTTTTTATATTAAAAGCCTGCTTATCGCCAAAAGCTTTATTGGCCATGGTCAAATCAATTGGCGTTTTTACATAAGCGCCTCCCAACATTACCAAATGTGAGTTAACACCCATATTGTAAATGGCTCCCACAACAATCAGCATGTACGTTTCCCATCCGAAATACAAATAAAAAGAAGCGATAGTGGTTGAGATTAATGTTCCGATTACCATTAGCCACCATTTTGAAGTTAAATATTGTCGGTAACTGATGTTTTGGCTCATCATTAATTGGTAGTAAGCGCTGTCCCAACTTGGTACAAACTGTCCGAAAGTAAATAAAAATCCACCCGAGACAAATATTCCGGCAAAGACCTGCATCATGGGGTTTTGATAGGCTTCAATCGATTTGGTAAAGAACAACAACCCATAAAAAATGAATAAAAAACTCATGAAAACTGTGGTTCTGGAGCGCTTGTTTCTTCTCAACAGTTTAATGTCGTTTTTAAGAAACGTTCCTAAGGTTCCAAATTGGTTCAGCCAAGTATAATTTTCGGTTTTGGCTTCATCGCTTTTTTTGGATAATCCCGTGTCGAGATTCAGATTATTTTTGAAATAAGCAAACGAAAAATAATAAACCAAAATCGCTAAAAGTATCGGAACTATAAACCAATAATTAGTGTCGTAAAATCCTTGAAAAAATGGTTGTGTGTATTCGGTAACATTAAAGAGTTGGTAATATTGTGCTAATCCCAGACTCGCTACGATGACCAATAAAGGATAAAAAACAACATTTTTATTATTGATTAAAACATTGATGAAATTGTTGGCATAGATGAGTGCCATCATGCCCAAATGCCAGAGTATAGCTTGGAATCCGTAGCCATGCATCAGTAAGACCACCGTAAACGGCACAAAGAAAAAGGCATGGATGATGTTAAAAAAAGAAATACCTGTTTTACCCAACGAATAATGAACAATGGTGTTTCGTTTTATGGGCAATGTCAGCAACGGTTTTATATTGGTCACCGGCATTTTTTGAAAAAAATAACGAAGCACTAAATCGCCCACCAAATAATAAATAACATAAGTATTTACAGTTGATAGTGGTTCCATCCCTTCTTCTTTCAGGATAAAAAAAACAGCAGAACCCAATACAGTGAATAAAGCAATGAAGTACAAGGCGGCCAGCCCCATTATTATTTTCATAACCAAATTGGCTGTGAAAGAGGCCGAACGAAAAAAGGATTTCCATTCAAGCCGGATAAAATGTTTGAACATGGTTGTTGGTTTAGGTTTTCGAATTAGTTTTTAAATATAGGAAAATGTTACAACTTATGACACATTTCATATTCCGGATAGGTTTGTCGTAAATAATATTCTGCTTTAGAAGGAATTAAAAACAGCACAACATATTCGGTCAAAAATAAACCCACCAAAAGCAAACTAAACAAGGCTAAAAACCAATTCGGATAATTAGTATCGGTCAATCGGCAAGCTAATTGCACCAAAATATTCAACACTCCGGCAACTGAACTGTAGCCGAAAATAATGTCTTTTAGCAACCATCTTTTTCCGGTTTTAGCGGTTTCTTTTTTTTGTTTTCTGGTCAAAAAGGCCATTCCGACAATAAAACTAACAATCAAAAACCCTATCAACCACTGCATAATTTCTAAACTTTCCTGAAAAATTATCAGCAAATAATAGAGAATCCCTATACTTGAAAAAGTGCCTATAATTTTGGGCAAACTGAAAAAAGACCGGAGTTCCTTTAAAACCATTTTATTGTATTTACTATGCAATACGCCTTTCCTTTTGTCAACCACTTCCATAAAACCAAAGACTCCGAATTTTTTGAATTCCAATTGCAAGGCTTGCTCAAAAGACAACTTTGGGTTTTCTTCCCATTGGACTTCTATGGCATTGGCCAAATGATCAACCAATTCCGTTTGTAAATCGTAATATTCAACATAATGTTGGCGGGTAAATAAGTAGAGTTGTGCTACTTGGTCAGCGGTTAGTTTCATGCTAATAATCCAGTTTTGGTTGTACTAAAGTTTGCATATTTCGAATAAAATCTTCCAGTTCTGCTAAGCGATTTACGGTTTCTGTAGTGCCCTTTTCAGTTAGTTTATAATATTTTCTTAACCGGTTGTCTACATTTTGTACTTCTACTTCCAACACCCCTTCGGCTTCAAGTTTATGCAAAGCAGGATATAAAGCTCCTTCGGTGATTTTTAATTCGCCATTGGTAATTTCTTTTACTTTCTGAGTGATTTCGTAGCCATACATCCTGCCATTTTCCTCCAAAAGTTTCATCACTATCGTGGTCAAACTCCCTTTATATAATTGCGAATTTTTCATTGCATTTTTCTTTTTATAAAATCAAATATACATAAGTTTTTTACATACATAATATTCTTAGGTAATAAATTTTATATTTCTTTAAAAGTGATTCGTTTGTTACCTTTGCAAAAAATAATTTCATGTCAGCCTTTTATAAACTACATATCAAAGAAGTAAAGCACGAAACACCGCATGCCGTTTCTGTGACTTTTACCATTCCAACCGAATTAAAAACTGTGTACCAATTCACCGCTGGTCAATATGTAAATTTAAAATTAACTCTTGACGGTCAGGAAGTGCGTCGTGCTTATTCGGTTTGTTCTTCGCCCAATAGTGGAGAATTACGTATCGCTATTAAATCAGTGAAAAATGGTCATTTCTCGAAGTTTGCCAATGAAAATTTAAAAGCCGGGGATATTTTAGAAGTCAGTCAACCTGAAGGAAGATTTACTTTTGAACCGTCTTTTGCTAACTTGAAAAACTATGCTGCTTTTGCTGCAGGAAGCGGAATCACACCGGTCATGTCTATCTTGAAATCGGTTTTGGAAAGCGAACCTAAGAGCACTTTTGTTTTGGTTTACGGAAATAAAACTCCGGAAGAAACCATTTTTCACAACGAATTACACGAACTGCAATTGAAATATGTGGGTCGTTTTTTTGTGCATTATGTGTTTAGTCAGGCCCGAGTAGAGCAAGAGCATTTTGGTCGTATTGATAAATCAATTGTGAATTTTGTTTTGAATAACAAACACAAAGAAAAAGAGTTCGACAAGTTCTATTTATGTGGTCCTGAGGAAATGATTAATTTGGTTTCCGATGTGTTGAAAGAGCACAGCATTCTTGAGAAAAACATCAAATTTGAATTGTTTTCTACTTCAACGGCTGCCGATAATACAACGGCTGCTAGCCATACCGGCCATACTAAAATTACGGTTTTGGTTGACGATGAAGAAACCACTTTCGAGATGTCGCAAAAACAAACCGTTTTGGAAGCTGCTTTAAAGCAAGGTATTGATGCTCCTTATTCTTGTCAAGGCGGGATTTGTAGTTCCTGTTTGGCCCGAATCACAACCGGTTCAGCCGAAATGAAAAAGAATTCGATTTTAACCGATAGCGAAATTGCCGAAGGATTAATATTAACCTGTCAAGCTCATCCCACTTCCGCAGAAATTTATGTGGATTATGATGATGTGTAAATAAAGAATAACCTTTTAGAATAGTAAAAACTTCCCTAACCGGAAGTTTTTTTATTTTAACAAAGAAGCTATTTTCCCGACAACTGTTTCCGGAGCTATGGTGCGCATCACCTCTTCATAACCAACTACTTTTTTGTTGCCATAAACTGACGTTGGTAATAATGGAAATTTTTCTCTGTCGGATACCAAACAATTTTCCATGGGTTGGTTAAATGGCTTAAATCCGGCGAAAGGATGCGTGGCTCCCCAAAGTGTTATCACTTTTACCCCGAGCATAGCAGCAATATGGGCATTCCCGCTATCCATAGAAAGCATTACATCTAAATTGGAAATCAAGTGTAATTCTTGTGGTAATTTAAGTTGGCCGGCCACAACGATGCAATTGCTTTTGTCTTTGGCTAATAACTTTAGTTGTTCAATTTCTTTGTTGCCACCACCAAAAAGGAAAAGTTTAGTATTGCTATTCAAGGCCAGCTCATCAATGACTTGTTGCATCAAATCCATCGGATATACTTTGCTGTCGTATTGAGCAAATGGGGCAATACCAATCCAATTTTGTTTCGCTTTTTCGCCTGAAACTGAAATAATTTCGTTGGATAAAATAGCCTTTTCAGGAAACTTAGGATTCGATAAATCTACTGAAAAGCCCAGTTGATTGAAAGTGTCCACATGCCTATCCGTCATCGATTTTACCGGTTCAAAGATTTTGTTTTCGGCACAGGTAAGCGCTTTTTTTTCGGCTCTGCCTTTGTTAGTAAAAGCTACTTTTTTACCACTCAAAGCAAATAAGGTACGCACCACTTTGGATCGTAAAACATTGTGTAAATCGGCAACGGCGTCTATCTTCAATGGCTTTAAATCGTAATACAATTTCAGTAAACCAAGAAATCCTTTGTGTTTTCCTTTTACATCTACAGCAAAAAAACTCACATTGGGAATACCTTCAAAAAAAGGCTGAAAAAACGGACGCGAAACCATCGTGATTTTCACATTAGGATTTTGCTGCACCAACGCTCTTATAACAGGAACCGTAATCGCAACGTCGCCCATGGCTGACAATCGGATGACGGCTATATGTTGGATTTTGTTTGACAAAAGGTTGTCGGTAATTATTTCTTGTTTTGGTACAACACCGGATTCAAATCGTCGTCGTTGTACATTTTCATTTGCTTATACACTTTCATGAATTTGTCGCCGTTTTCAATATCGGTCAACAAATCGTTGATGGAAATGAACATGTCATTTTTTTGGTCTAACAACACATTCAATTTCTCTTGACATTTGGCTCTATGTTCAGCCGTTGCTTCTGCACGGTTAGCTTCTTCATTCATGTGATAAATTTTCAACGCCAAAATTGACAAACGGTCGATAGCCCAAGCCGGACTTTCGGTATTGATTTTGGCATTTGGTTTTACCTGAACATCTTTGTGTTTTTGTAAAAAATAGCTGTCGATATACTCTACCATATCGGTACGAACTTGATTGGAAGCATCGATTTTTCGTTTCAAAACTAAAGCTGCCACCGGGTCGATATTCGGATCACGGATGATATCTTCATAATGCCATTGCACCGTGTCTACCCAGTTTTTGGCATATAGTAAATACTCAATAGTCCCTTTGGTGTAAGGGTTTAAAGTGGGTTGGTATACATCGTCAATAACATGGTAATCTTTGATGCTTTGTTCAAAAATAGGAAAGGCAAATTGTGAAAACATATCGTAGATTTTTATTTTATTTCATACTATTCGACCTAAAGGTCTCGGGTGCAAAGATAGTTTTTTATACTTTTACCCAAACATACAAATTTTAGTCGTCCATGCATATTCATTATATTTCTGAGCAGAACAGTATTCTCAATCATTTTTTAGCCCAAATTCGCGATGTTACCATTCAAAAAGACAGCATGCGTTTTCGAAAAAATATTGAACGTATTGGGGAAATTATGGCCTATGAACTGAGCAAAACTTTAGACTATAAAGCGGTAGATATACAAACTCCGCTTGGCATAAAACACACCACAACAGTTGCCGAACCGGTGGTATTGTGTTCAATTCTTCGTGCCGGATTGGCCTTGCACATGGGCTTCATGAATATTTTTGACAATGCCGAAAACGGATTCGTATCAGCCTATCGCCATCATTATGACAACGATGATAAGTTTGATATTTTAGTAGAATACCAAGCCGCGCCGTCTTTTGAAAATAAAAATCTGATTTTAATTGACCCTATGTTAGCCACCGGACAATCGATAGTGGCGGTATTACATAAATTGCATTTGGAACAAAAACCAAAAGAGATCCACATAGCAGTTGTAATTGCAGCTCCCGAAGGCATTGCTTACCTGGAAAAAAACCTGCCCGACAATTGCCACCTTTGGGTAGCGGCATTAGACGAAAAGCTTAACGAGAAAAATTACATCATTCCCGGATTGGGTGATGCCGGTGATTTGGCTTACGGCAACAAATTATAGTTGCGCAAAAAAGGCAAAAAAGCTTCCCACAATCAGTAGTAATAATGTGATTTCCTGATACATTTTGTTTTGGGAATACTCTATATTATTGGTACACATTACCGATAAGGGCATAAAAGTGAAAAGCAACATAGCGTTGTTTTTTCGGGCGACATTACAAATATTAGGGAACCAATCAAAAAAGCAAAAATCATTTTCTTGTAAGATGCCTGCAAAATAAGTGGTCGGTTGGTCATTGAAAAAATCATTGAAAACAGGAAGTAAACGGCAATTACTACATAAAATGACAGTGCTGCATTTTGGTAGTTGTTGGTGAAATAATTCAGTTCAAAATTGACCTGTGCCTGATTTAAGATATGGTCAATCCATGTTTTATCAAAGAGTATTGCGGCCAATACAAAAATTGTTGCTGTGGCAAAAAAGGCTACAAAAGGTAAAAGCCAATTTCTGTAATCTCTGGAAGCATGAAAAATAATAGAAATGTAAACCAAAACAATAAAAAGAATACACCAGAAATGGAATAAGCTGGCGATAAAAATCCACATGGCTGCATCGAAAATTTTCTCTTTTGGCGCCTTTAAACTTTGCAATGAAATCATTCTCCGCATGGATAACAGCAGAAAAAAGTTGGCAAACATCAAATTTGAATTATTAAAAACGCCGGGGAAAAGCACTAAAAATAACAGAAAAAATAAAATAGTGTAACTGCTGTCTTTGGTCAATCCGTTCTTCTTCACCATGAAATTTACCAGAAAAAAAGAAGCTAACAACAAGACAATCAACACACTGTTTTTGGAAAGCCCATTGGCAGCTGCCGTGATAAATAAATCACTCGTTTGGTATATAAAAAAGAAGCATAGCAATAAAACTACAATCAACGAATAATTCAAGATGGTAGATTTTTTAAAAACGCTTGTTATCATGTGGATATTTTATACATTTGTGACGGTAAATATAACATTTTATAAAATGAAAGCATTTTTTGAAGGCATTCAAACCTTATTTGTAGATTTTTTATTCAAACCTTTAGATTGGATGCGTACCTTGGAATTAAGCAACTGGTGGTTGGCTAATATTGTTAGCTGGGCATTAATGTTGATTTGTGCCAAATACGTAATATACTGGTGTAAAGAATTGAAAAAACATCAAGATAACAACGAAGAAAACCAAGATACTACGGCACACTCTTTCTTAAAGTAAGTCGAACCCAATATCTTTTCTAAAATACATCTTATCAAAATGTAGCTTGTCTATATTTTGGTAAGATTTTTTTATGGCCTCCTGAAAGTTATCGCCGTAAGAGGTAACCGCTAAAACCCTTCCTCCGTTGGTGACTACTTTTCCGTTTTCTAACTTAGTTCCCGCGTGAAAAACAATAGAATCTTCTATACTTTCGAAGCCTGAAATCTCAAACCCTTTTTCATAATCCTCAGGATACCCTCCCGAAACGACCATGATTGTCGTGGCACTTCTTTCATCAATTTCTAAAGTAACTTCATCTAATTTTTGATCTGCCACGGCTTGAAACAATTCTACTAAATCCGATTTGATTCTCGGCATCACCACTTCGGTTTCCGGATCGCCCATTCTCACATTATACTCAATAACCATAGGCTCACCCTTTACATTGATTAAACCAATAAAAACAAACCCTTTGTATTCTATACCGTCTTTTTGTAAACCGGCAATCGTTGGTTTTACAATACGGGTTTCTATTTTTTCTAATAGTACTTCATCGGCAAAAGGCACTGGGGAAACGGCTCCCATGCCACCGGTATTCAGGCCGGTATCGCCTTCTCCGATTCGTTTGTAATCTTTGGCTGTTGGCAGCATTTTATAATTTTTGCCATCCGTCAAAACAAAACAACTCAATTCAATGCCGTCCAGAAATTCTTCGATAACAACCTTAGAACTGGCAGTGCCGAATTTGGCATGCACCAGCATATTTCGCAATTCAGTTTTTGCCACTTCTAAATCATTCAAAATCAAAACACCTTTCCCGGCGGCTAAGCCATCGGCTTTCAAAACATAAGGTGGTTGCAAAGTCTCCAGAAAGTTACAGCCCTTTTCAACTGTTTCAGCAGTAAAACTGTCATAGGCTGCAGTTGGAATTTTATGCTTGATTAGAAATTCTTTAGCAAATTCTTTACTACCCTCGAGCTGTGCTCCCACTTTAGAAGGGCCAATTACCGGAATGTGGTTTATATCGGAGTCGCTTTTGAAAAAATCATAAATTCCAAGTACCAAGGGGTCTTCCGGGCCCACCACTACCATATCCACTTTTTCCTTTATCGCGAAAGTTTTTACGGCATTAAAATCATTGGGATTTAGAGAAATATTTGTAGCTATAGCATCAGTTCCGGCATTCCCGGGTGCTACAAAAAGTTGGGTGCATTTCGAACTTTGAAGCAGTTTATAAGCTAAAGCGTGTTCTCTGCCGCCTGAGCCCAGTAGTAAAATGGTCATGTTGTTGTTGTGTTGTGTGTTTAAGCATGCAAAAATAGTATGTTTATTTTTTTATCGCGTATTTTTCACTAATTTAGTGTTCTAAAAATCTAAAAAACAAATACTATGAAAAAATTATTACTTTCATTGTCCTTATTTTCAGTAGGATTAGTAACTCATTCCCAATCTTGGGTTTCACAAGCCACAGGATTTACCGCCGAATCTCGAGGAGTATCCGAAATTCATGTTGTAGATGCCAATACAGTTTGGGCAATGGCTTTTGATGGAGCTCCAATAACAACCGCTCATCCTGCCGCTCTTAATATTCAAGAGTTTACTTTAACGACGGATGGGGGCAGCAGCTGGACACCTGGTATTATTGATGTTGGAGATACCACTTATGAACTAAACAATATTTCTCCTGTAAGTGGCACAACCGCATGGGTTTCAGCTATTAATAACACTACGGATGATCCTAATATTGGTGTTGGTGTGGTTTGCAAAACTTCTGATGCCGGTTTGACATGGGAGGCACAAAATACTTCCGGTTTTCAAACAGCTGGTGAATCTTTTTTAAACGGGGTGCACTTTTTTGACGCCAATAATGGTATTGCTTACGGTGACCCATTGGGAGGTGAATTTGAAATATACAGAACAACCGATGGTGGTGACAACTGGACTCAAGTTCCTGCTGCCAGTCTTCCGGATCCAATATCAGGCGAATATGGATACAATAGTATTCCAACCGTTGCAGGAAATACACTTTGGTTTACTACCAACAAAGGAAAAATGTACAGAACTACCAATATGGGGGTAAATTGGACAAAATTAAATGGTCCTACAGGTTTTACCGACTTTGGAGCAACAGCAATCAACGGTAGATTACTTTTCAGCGACAACAATAATGGTATTATAATGGGAACAACTAATGGTTCTGCTACTACTCCAACTTATAAAATTTGGAAAACTACAGATGGTGGTGCTACTTGGTCAGCGCCAATTACTTATACCGGTTACAGATTGTTAACCTATGTTCCGGGTACATCTATCTTAGTAGCTTGTGGTGCCGGTACTTCTTCAGGTGGTGTTGGTTCTGCTTACAGTACAGATAACGGTACAACATGGACAACTATCGACACTAATATCGAACAACGATTAACTCCGGCATTTTTTAATAGCACTACCGGTTGGTGCGGTGGATTCAGCACGGATTCAATCACTGACGGGATTTTTCAATTTAGTGGTAATTTAGGCACTGAGCAATTTGCAGCTAATACGATTAAATTATATCCAAATCCCGCAACTTCAGTGGTAAATATCGCTGCTCAATTGGATTCTTATAACGTTAAAGTTACTGACATGACCGGAAAAGTAATGCTTAACAAAGCTTTCAGTGGCGTTGAAAACACGGTAGACATTTCTAGTTTTGCGACTGGCGTTTATTTCTTTGAAATTAAATCCGGAAACAAATCAGAAACTACTAAGATTATGAAAAATTAATGCTGAATAAATAGTATTTTTAAGGGCTGACAAATGTTGGCCCTTTTTTATTGCTTATACAGTATGTTTAATATTTTCGATTTATCGCTGAAGGTAAATGGTTACCCGATGGAAGAAGCCGTGGCTGAATTTGAAAAAATTCAAGCAGTTTCAGCTACTGTCTACGAAAATTACATAACAGAAAAGAAAAATCAAATTGTTGCCTTTCATTTAAAAAACAACAAATCCTATTGCGAATTAGTAGGCAAAGACACTTTTTCTCATTGGAATGAACTTCCTGTGATGACCAAAAAAGAGTTTCAAAAACCATTAATCGAAAGACTTTCTACAGGCTATACTTTAAAAAATGTGTATGTCAATAAAACATCTGGCTCCAGTGGTGACCCGTTCATTTTTGCCAAAGATAAATTCTGTCATGCACTTACTTGGGCTAACATATTCAATAGGTTTGGATGGTTTTCTATTAATTTTAACACTTCTTTTCAGGCTAGGTTTTATGGTATTCCGTTAGATTTTGTCGGTAATGCCAAAGAACGTTTGAAAGATTTTTTGGGTCATCGGTATCGGTTTCCCATCTTTGATTTATCGGATATTTTTTTGGAAAAAGTGCTGCTGAAATTCAAACAAAAACGATTTGATTATATTAACGGCTATACCAGTTCTATTGTTTTATTTGCTAAATTTTTAGAACAAAAAAAAGTAGTACTAAAAACCGTTTGCCCAACTTTAAAATGCTGTGTGGTTACTTCGGAAATCCTTTTTGACGCGGATAAAGCACTGCTCGAAAAACAATTTGGCGTTCCGGTGGTGAATGAATATGGCGCTTCCGAATTGGATTTAATTGCGTTTCAAAATCCCGACGGTGACTGGCAAGTTAATTCTGAAACCCTATTTGTAGAAATTTTAGACGATCAAAATAATGTGCTCCCCAATGGGCAGGAAGGGCGCATTGTAATTACGTCTTTGTACAACAAAGCTCATCCGTTTATTCGTTATGACATTGGAGATATTGGTATTTTGGATGAAAAAAGTACCGCTAAAAAACCGTTACTGAAAAAACTGATCGGAAGAACCAATGATGTAGCCCAATTGCCCAGCGGGAAAAAAGCACCGGGACTAACCTTTTATTATGTCACCAAAAGCATAATAGAAGATGGTGGAAACGTAAAAGAATTTGTGATAAAACAAACCAAAATTGATACTTTTGACATTGAATATGTAAGTCAAAATGAATTAACGGCAACCCAAATTCAACAGATAGAAAAAGCCATTATCACTTATTTGGAAACCGGTTTGACCATAACATTCACCCGAAAAGAAAAACTGGACCGAAGCAAAAGCGGCAAATTGAAACAGTTTGTTTCACTATTAAAATAACCCTATGAAAATTACCATAGTTGCAGGGGCAAGACCAAATTTTATCAAAATTGCCCCCATCATCAAAGCGATTGAAAAAAAGCAACGCGAAGGAGCCGACATCTCTTATCGCTTGGTGCATACCGGGCAGCACTATGACAAAAACCTCAGCGATACATTCTTTAAAGAACTAAATATTCCGCAACCGGACGCTAATTTAGAGGTGAAAAGCGGCTCACAATCGGTACAAACGGCTGCGATTATGATTGCTTTTGAACAAGAATTAATTCAAAATCCGTGTGATGTAGTTTTAGTAGTTGGCGATGTGAATTCAACCATGGCGTGTGCAATTGTGGCTAAAAAACTGAATACGAAAGTCACTCATGTAGAGGCCGGAATCCGTTCCGGGGATATGACCATGCCGGAGGAAATCAACCGAATGGTAACGGATAGTATTACCGATTATTTTTTTACTACCTCAACAACAGCTTCGGAAAATTTGTTGCGCTATGGTGCTGAACCCACCAACGTTCATTTCGTTGGCAATGTCATGATTGATACGCTATATCAAAACTTAGATCGAATTTCAGCTCCTTCTTTTTGGGATGATTTTCAATTGGCAACCGGCAATTATATTGTATTAACCCTACATCGACCTGCCAATGTAGATGAAGAAAAATCATTAATTCAACTCTTGGAAGGCATTGATCAACTAGCCGAAGGGAAAAAAATAATTTTTCCCATACATCCCCGAACTAAAGCAATTTTGGGCGAACAACAAATAAACACCAAAAACATCTTTTTTGTAGAACCGCAAGGCTATCTGCATTTTATGTTTTTGATTAGAAACAGTTTTGCTGTGATTACTGACAGTGGCGGTATTTCGGAAGAAACCACTGTATTGGGAATCCCTTGTTTTACGATGCGAAACAATACCGAAAGACCCGAAACCCAAACCATCGGAACTAATACTTTAGTGGGAACTTCGATTGATAATTTGGAGAAAACATTTAGCGAATTCTTAAAAAATGGCCCCAGAAAAGCCGGAATTCCGGAACTATGGGATGGCAAAGCTTCGGAACGTATTATTGAAATTCTGCTGCAAAAATAATGGAAGACATTCTCATCATATCCAATTATTATCCGCCTGAACAAGGTGCTGCTGCCAATAGAATTGAGCAATTGGCATTAAAACTACATCAAAATAACTATCGAGTTTCTGTGGTTTGTCCTCTCGGAAATTACCCGAAAGGAGTATTATTTCCGGAATATAAAGGCAAATTTTCAGTTACCGAAAACCTGGACAACATTACGGTGAAAAGAATATGGATTTATCCGAGTGTAAGCAAAAATTTAATTGTTCGGATTCTCTCTGTTTTATCCTTTTCGTCAAGTTTGTTTTTTTATTTGTTATTCAAAAAGACACCACAAAAAGTAGTGGTCCAATCGCCACCGCTGTTGCTTTCTTTTATTTCGGTTTTGGTACTTTCGTTAAAAAAGAAAAAAATAATTTTAAATGTTTCCGATTTATGGCCCTTGGCGGCTATTGAATTGGAAGCTTTGAAAAAGGGTTCGTTATCCCATAAATTTTCGTTATTTCTAGAGCGTTTTATTTACAAAAGAGCCGCTGTGATTTTGGGGCAATCCAATGAAATTATTACACACATTCACTCTCTTTTCCCGAATAAAAAGTGTTTTTTATACCGCAATTTCCCTGACCATAAAGTAGAAGAAATGACTTTGAAAACTGCCGAAAATCAACCGATAAAACTATTTTATGCCGGGTTGCTGGGCATTGCTCAAGGGGTTTTTGAATTGTGTCAAAACTTGGAATTAAAAGGTCTTACTATCGAATTGCATCTGTTTGGCGATGGTGCTGAAAAAAACGAAATAGAGCGCTTTATTTCAACACAAAAAGAACAAAAAATAGTCTTTCATGGCATGCTGGAACGCAAAGCACTGCATGAAAAACTTCAGACATTTGATATCGCTATTGTACCGTTGAAAACCAGAATTTATGGTTCGGTTCCTTCTAAAATTTTTGAATATGGCTCATTAGGTTTTCCTATCCTTTATTTCGGAGGTGGGGAAGGTGAAACGATTGTCAACGAACACCAATTGGGCTGGGTAGCAAAAGTGGGTAATTACAATGACTTAAATCAAAAACTGACGTTGATTTCAAAGCTTAAAAAAGCTGAAGTTGACTTGATGAAACAGCACATTTTTAAAGAGGCACAACAGCGTTTCGATTTGGATAATCAAATGAAAGAATTGATTGCCCTTGACGTTTTCTAATAGGCTTTTTCTTCACCCTTGACAGCGTTATAGACTGTCAAAAAGATGATTTTTAAGTCTAATAAAAGTGACCAATTTTCAAGATAGAAAATATCGTATTTAACCCTATAAATGATGTCTTTATCCGTTTCTACTTCTCCTCTGAACCCTTTTGTTTGAGCCAGTCCTGTAATTCCCGGTTTGATAAAATGTCTTACCATAAATTTATCAATTCTTCGAGCATACATTTCGGTATGACTAACCATGTGCGGTCTTGGTCCTACCACTGACATATCTCCTAATAAAACATTAAAAAACTGTGGTAATTCATCAATACTTGTTTTTCTGATAAATTTGCCAATCCTTGTTATTCTTGGGTCATTTTTGGAAACTTGATATAAGTCGGCAATATCATTAAGTGTCATTGATCGAAACTTGAAACATTCGAACTCATGATAATTCAATCCGTTTCTTTTTTGCCTGAAAAAAATCGGTCCTCTAGATTCGATTTTAATTAAAACAGCCAAAATTGGTATTAACCAAGATAACACTCCCAAGATTATTACTAATGCAAAAACTATATCAAACAATCGTTTTATTATTTTATTGGTTGTTTCATCAAGCGGAATATTGCGCAATGAAATTATGGGTATATAATCATAGTAGTCGAAAATTAAATTTCTGGATAATACCTCCTTATTGTCTGGTAAGAATTTTAAAATTTTGAGGTTATTATCTGTAAAATCGATAAACTTGCTTATATCTGTATTGGTTAAATCTGACAATGAACAATAGATTTCATCAATTTTATGCTCTAAAACAAAATCAAAACAGGACTCTATTTGTGTTTTTTTATTTTCAACTAAATCAAATATGTTAATCAACTTATATCCGTAATCCGGATTTTCAGTAAAAAACTCTGCTAACTGCCCTACTGTTTTTCCATTTCCGACGATGACAACTTTTCTAAAATTACCACCAAAAACAACCCTGAACTTTCTTAAAAAATAGTATATAAAAAGCTTAGTAAAAGAAATAATCAAAATGGAGTAGGATACAAACTGCAGAATTATTTTAGTATCATAAAATTTCGAAAAGTATCCTACATAAGCAAAATTTAAGATGATAAATATGAAGTATTGTTTGATAATTTTCCCAAAAATCTCAATTACTTTAGTATAACGATATATCTCGTAAAAGCCCGTGTTATAGGCTATAGAAACCCAAGATACAACCAAAAAGAGGTAAAATGGCAACATTTGCAAATTTTCAGGTATTAGCTCAACAGATAATAAAATAATTACTGTCAAGTCTAATAAATATGAAAAAGGCCTAATGTAGCCAGAATATCTTCCTGTCTTTTTTCTCATTAAAAAATGTATTTGGAAAAATCTTTGTGTTCTTCTTTTAAAAGTTCCTCAGAAGTCAGTGATTTGAAATAATCATAGGTTAATTTCATTCCCTCTTCTCTTGAAACTTTAGCACTCCAGCCTAACAACTGTTTAGCTTTGGTTATATCGGGTTGGCGCTGTAATGGGTCGTTTACCGGTAACGGATGGTAAACTACCTTTTGATTTGTTCCGGTTAATTTTATGATTTCATCTGCAAAATCTTTAATAGTAATTTCATCCGGATTCCCAATATTTACTGGGTATACATAATCAGAATGTAATAACCTGAAGATACCCTCTACTTGATCCGTTACATAACAGAATGATCTTGTTTGGCTTCCATCACCAAATATGGTTAAATCTTCCCCACGTAATGCTTGTCCAATAAAAGCGGGAATTACTCGACCGTCGTTCAGTCGCATCCTTGGTCCATACGTATTGAATATTCTAACAATTCTGGTTTCAACCCCATGAAAAGTATGATATGCCATAGTGATAGATTCCTGAAAACGCTTAGCTTCATCATACACTCCTCTTGGCCCAATAGTGTTTACATTTCCGTAATAATCTTCTGTTTGTGGATGAACTAATGGATCTCCGTAAACTTCTGATGTAGACGCAATGAGAATTCGGGCTTTTTTAACCCTTGCCAAACCTAAAAGATTGTGAGTTCCTAAAGAGCCTACTTTCAATGTTTGTATTGGAATTTTTAAATAATCAATAGGACTTGCCGGCGAAGCAAAATGAAGTATATAATCTATCTTTCCGGGAACATGAACAAATTTTGTTACATCGTGGTGGTAGAATTCAAAATTTTTATTTTTGAAAAGATGTTCAATATTTTTTAAATCCCCTGTGATTAAGTTATCCATTCCAATAACAAAATAGCCCTCTGCTATAAAACGATCACAAAGATGAGATCCTAAAAATCCTGCCGCACCAGTAATAAGTATTCTTTTCATATTTTTTTATTCCTTTGGGGAATTTGGCATTAAAAATCCTGAATTAAAAAGGCAATACATCGTTGTAAAAAAAACAACGCCTCTTTGTCTTAATAAAAATGATTCTGTCAAAAATAGGCTTATCATTAGAATTGCAAAAGCAAAATGCACAAAATCTTTATTTTTTAACGCTTTACGAACATTATGAACAAGCATTATGAACAAAAGCAAGAAGCCAAAAACGCCTAAGTCAGCAAAAATTTGCACATATTGGTTGTGAAAATTTTTATTTTGATACCCATCAAAATTATTCGAAGCATTACCCATGTATAAATTGTATTGGACTGCTTTTTCTTTTATTTTTTTATAGGATCCATCTTGTCCGAAACCTGTAAAAAAAGTATTGTTTTCCTTTATCAACTCTATAAAAATTCTGAACTGATAGACCCTGAAAGCAGTACCTGGGAAATAATCATTAGGTTTGAAGGTTTCATTGGTCAAGGCTTGTTTTATACTAACATTATAAACCTTATCATTTCCTTTACTAATCACGTCATTAACTGTACTATCTGCCATATTGGTTTCATATTCTATAAGAAATCTTTCTCTTATTTTTCCTATAAATGATAATGAACAAATAAACAGTAGGAAAAGAATTAAATTCCGCAATCTCATTTTTCGGGAAACTTTAGCCAAAAACAAATAATGCACAATTAATAATCCTGTAAAAACCACAATAATATTTTTGGAGGAAAGTAAAAAAACCATCAAGAACAGAAGTATCAATATGGCATAATCCAAACTCTTTTTCCCGGTTTTTCTGAAAAAATAAAAAAAGGCAATCGCCACATAAATCGATACATGAATTGCATTAAGCAGTTTGGGTACTAATCCGTAATCGTCGTTTTCTTCTCCATGATAAAAAAAGACTCTTTGGTCTCCGGTAATACTAAAACGAATAGCTGCTCGAATCAAGAAATAAAGTGAATACAACACCATCGAATAGCTGAAATACTTTATAACCTTATCTCGTTGCGCTTTTGTAAATTCTTTTGAAATTAAAAACACTAGAGGTAAAAGCAATAAGGGAATTTCCTTTAAAAGTGACGCCTTTGTGTCTTCATAGTCTATTGACCAGAATAAAGACATACACATTAAAAGGTATAATGTAATAGGATAGATTAAATATCTCTTGAAAGATATGTTCTCTTTTCTGAAAGTGATTATTGAGGTTAACAACAAAAGTCCCAGAGCAATATTGTTAATAGCAAAAGGAAGGGGGATACTCCAAACCACTAAGAGTAGTGGTAGAAAAGTTTTATTTTGTTGTGTTTCTTGTTTTATGTCGTGAAAAACATTCTTCAAAAAGACGTAAATATTTTCCATTTATTTTTTCCCAATTAAACTCATTGATAATAGCGTCAACATTGTTTTGTACCAACTGCAAGTTATCATTTTTTTTGATTGTTTTGAGAATATTTTTAACATCATTAGAGGAAGAAAAATAATAACCGTTTTCCTTTAAAACCCCCTTATTAAATTCATTGTCATG
Organism: Flavobacterium phycosphaerae; assembly: GCF_010119235.1. Lineage (NCBI taxonomy): Bacteria > Pseudomonadati > Bacteroidota > Flavobacteriia > Flavobacteriales > Flavobacteriaceae > Flavobacterium > Flavobacterium phycosphaerae. The sequence continues at coordinate 1,014,861 of NZ_JAAATZ010000001.1, forward strand.
AGCAATAATCAATGCTTTTGAAGCCATTGCTTCTAACAAAGATGGATTTGTTCCTCCTACAGTATGTCCGTGAAAATATAAGTTTGAAAAAAAACGTAAATTGTTTAGGTGTTCTAAATTGTAAATCCCTCCTAAAAATCTAATAGTGCCTTTATTTTCAAATTTTTTCTTCAATGCTTCTCCATATTTATTATTATGATTCCCAATAACTAAAATCGGAGAGGTTTCATCGCTCATGGCCACTCCGTCAAGAACCATTTCAATGTTATTTTCAGGTTCAAATCGAGCCATAATCATATTGTAGTTTCCTTTCTCTACTTTGTATTCGGCAAGGATAGCTTCGTTTGGATTTAAAAATAAGTCAGCTCCATAAGCAATGTATTGAGCTTCTTTATTGTACTTTTCTTCAAGGTATTTTTTTATACCTAAGGAATCTGCAATTAAAACATCGCTGCTTTTAACCGCTAATTTTTCGGCATAAAGCAACATTTTCTGAACCTTTGAGGAATATTTGGTACGTTTCCATTCCATCCCATCCATATTGGTAATAATAATTGCTGTTTTAGGCAACAGAAAATGCCAAATAGAATTACTGGTATAGCCTAATTGCAGTATGATATCAAAATTTCTTTTTCTAGAATCTAAAATACAATTCAAATCATAAACAAACTGACCTACAGTACCTATTTTGTACTCAGGATCAAATTGGTGAATTAAATGGACGCCTTCGTAGATAATGCCTTTATAAGGATGATTATGGGAATTGTAAACATATACTTCGTGCCCCTTTCTGACAAGGTAGGTAGAAAAAAACTCTGCAAATTGCTCGAAACCACCGTAATGATTGGGCACTCCGCGTGTCCCTAAAATGGCTATTTTCATGAAATTTTATTACGGTTTGCTACTGTTTATTCTTTCAGTGCAAACATAATAAATAGATTTGACTTGATATACTCATTCATTAAAAACAACTGCTTAACAATATAACGACTAGTCAGCTGAAAGCTTATAAGCATTAAGTGTGGCTTCGGCTGTTTTATCCCAAGTATAATGGTCTAATATTTTATGTTTTAGTCCCGGATTCACAGGATTGTTATAGGCACTGTCAATTGCTGTTTTGATTGATTGAATATCATCGGGTTCACAGTAATAAGCATAATCTTCAAAGTAATCATAGGTATCGCCTTTTCGGGTAACTACTACATTGCAATCCATCGCTGCGGCTTCTAAGGTTGATAATCCGGGGGTTTCCATCCAGCTTACTAAGGCATGAACTTTGGCCACTTTGTACAGATTTTTCAAATCATCATGCGGAACTGCTCCTAAAAAGAAAACATTTTCGCCCGCTTCCTGATGCACTTGTTCTACATATCCTTTTTGATTTTGAGATTCTTTGCCCACCAAAACCAATTTATACTTAGTGTCTTTCACGGCTCTGACCAAACTCAATGTTGATTTCCTTCCTTCAATTCGAGCGGCGCACAAAATACAGTCTCTGAATTTTTCATATGGATTAACCTCAGCATCAGATTCCGAGGTAAAAACCGATTTGTCAATGGCATTGGGCACACTAACGTACTTATAGTTTTTTAGTTTAAACTCACCGGCCACTCTTTTCATTTCAGAATCGGAGTTCGGAAGAAAAACACTGGTGTTATCTACAATCTCTTTCATCAGACCGTAGTAGCCTTTGAAAAGCATTTTGTAAACGCCTTTATGCATCCTTTTTTCTTTATAATGCTTAACCAAAATCTTGATGTAGCCAATTTGGTATGGCGATAGTATGTTGGCCAGTTTTTGAAAAAGACCCCCGCGTGCTTTTCGTTCAAACTCGGTATACAAGCCATAAATGGTAGAGAGTACAATCTTTTTGTGTTGCTTTTTGGCATTGAGCATTTGAATATAAATATCCTGAGGCTCCATTAAATTGAATAAATGAACCAAATCGTATCCGGTTAAATCGGGTTCCAATTCTAAGGATATGTCAACCGTGACTCCTGATTTTTCAAGGAATTCTTTAGTTTTCAGCATTTGAACCATGTCGCCGCCGGGAGCATTAAATAAGTTGGTACGGGTTTGAAATAAAACTTTCATTATCTAGGGTTACATATTGCAAATATAGATTTTATTACTAGTTTTACGGCTTACTAAATTGGCTCTTTTTAATGAAAAAAGTTCTGTTTCTTTTTGGAACTCGTCCCGAAGCGATCAAGATGGCACCTCTTGTCGCGTCTTTTACTTCTGATAAAAATTTTGAGGTAAAAGTGGGCGTTACTGCGCAGCACCGCGAAATGCTTGATCAAGTTTTATCCTTTTTTGAAATACCCGTAGATTACGACTTGAATGTGATGAAACCCAATCAGACCTTGCATGAATTGACTTCTAATTTGATTTCAAAAATAACTTCGGATATTTTACTGAAAGAGCACTTTGACTTGGTTTTTGTACAAGGTGATACTACTACTGTTTTGGCCGGTGCTTTGGCTGCTTTTTATCAAAAAATTAAAATTGTACATATCGAGGCCGGTTTACGAAGTGGTGATATGTTATCGCCTTTTCCGGAAGAAATGAATCGTGTTTTGACCTCACGAATAGCTTCGTTTCATTTTTGCCCTACCGAAGCTTCTCAGGAAAATTTGATTAGGGAAAATCTAAAAGATAATGTTTACGTTGTAGGAAACACCGTGATTGACGCCTTGTTGATGGGGTTGAAAAAAATTGATGCTGCCAAAGAAACGGAATTACTTTCCAAATTTGATTTTATAGATTTTTCGAAAAAAGTGATTTTAGTTACTTGCCATCGAAGAGAGAATTTCGGAAAACCTTTTGAAGAAATCTGTGATGCATTGCTTGAAATTTCATCCACTTATAACGAGACGGTGGAAATTGTGTATCCGGTTCATTTAAATCCCAATGTGAAAGAAGTAGCGCAACGCAAATTGATTGCCAATAACATTAAACTCATTACCCCGTTGGATTATCCGGAATTGATTTGGATGATGAACAAAAGCAATATTATTGTGACCGATTCAGGGGTATTCAGGAAGAAGCGCCAAGCCTTGGCAAGCCTGTTTTAGTATTGAGAGAAGTTACCGAAAGAATGGAAGGCGTTGAGGCCGGAACCGCTATATTGGTTGGTTCAGATAAAGCTAAAATTGTTTTGGAAACCAAGAAATTATTAGAGGACCAATCCTATTATGCTCAAATTGCTACCGCATCTAATCCTTACGGAGACGGAACTACCAGCGAAAAGATAAAAGAGATTATTGCTCGTTGCTAAACGACTCTATCAGTTACTTTTTGAGTGATTTCTTTGTAAGCCATAAAGAATCCTACTAAAATAGATTTGGAATCTTCGGTGAAATAGTATCCCATTAAAACCCAATTGGAAACAACTAGGAAAATAGCTGTTCCCACCAACATTAAGTTGATGTTTTGATTAATCGGAATGGATGATTTGGGCTGATTATAGACCAGATAGATAGAAAACAGCAGAATTATAATCCCAATTATTCCAGATTTTAAGTAAGTAGTCATAAGGGCATTGTGCATAACTGAAATAAAACGGATTTTCATATCTCCCAAGTATACCTCTTGTTTTAAATCAACTTTAGAACCCAAGCCTGCACCAAATACTATAGACTCAGCCCCTTTATTCTTCATTTGTTTGAGTGTATTGATGGTTTCAACTGAACGATAGTTGTCATTGAAATCAATATAATCTTCGGTATTTATTTTACTTTTGAACGGCTCCGTTGGTGCCACTTTAATTTTATATAAAAAGGCCTCCATTCCTTCTCCATTTCTCCTTGGATTGATGTATAAAATGGCGGTATAACCAATAATCGTAATGCCAATTACCGATAGGATGGCAATAATGGCTCTTTTGTTTAAAATGAAATACCCTTTGAGCGCAAAAAACAGAATGAAAAACTGTATGAAATTTGTTCTAGACAAGTATAAAAAGCTGGATATACCCACTGTAAAAGCCATTACATAAAATTTCTTACGAGAAAGTTCAATGTTAAATTCTTTGTGAAATAAAATCAATATCAAGGCATAGATTTCGAAATCACTGAAAAAACCGCCATGCAAACGCAGATCATTTACCGTGTAAGCCTTAAAAAAAACTACTGCGCTTAATAAAAAGACAAGATGAATTCTGGAAATCCAAAAACCAATATTGGCTATGGTTCCAAATGCTTTTTGATAATTATATTTACAAATTTGATACCCTAAAACCAGCCCAAGAATAGGTTTCAGAAGATATGTTATATCACGAATTATAAAAAAGAGATTATGTCCTTCAAATTTTGTGGATAAAAAAGCAATTAGTAAAATGAGGATAAAACAAGAAAGATATTTTACAAAAGCAACAGAATAGCTTTTTTGTAAAGTCACCAACACCGTAAAGCCCCACAAAACAAATGTTATTTCATAGCTCCCCATGTAAGGAACTGCTAAACATAATGCCAGCAATAATTGATAAAAAAAGTTACTTTGTAAAATGATTTTCATTTGATACAATTTCTATAATTCATTCTTTTTGATTTTAAAAACCAATAACAATGTTAAAATAATTTCTCCGGAAAGTACAGCTAAAATACAACCTTTAAAAGAATAAAACGCACATCCTACTACCATTAAAATTAAGGTTATAAAAGTGTAGATGATATTGGTGTTTCTGAATAAGGCAGAACGGTTAAGTCCGTTCAAATAATGGTACCCTATCAGATTGTTTAAAATGATAAAAAAGAACCAGCCCGAAAAAACTTGAAGCCAAAAAGCATATGATACCAGCTTGGGGTTCAAAAAGTTCATAGCCGTAACCGAAAACAACTGAAGAAATAAAATACATCCTAAAGAAAAAATAAGCGCTATTGCTCCATATTTCAAAACAGACTGCTTTCCTTTTTCTACACTAATTTGAAAGTTAGCCATATTCCTTGGGTAAATAGCTGTAGAGTAAGGGACATAAACCGACACCAAAATTTTAAGCACCCTATCAATTGCCGAAAAAGCACCAATAATCAAAATGTCTTTTTCAAAGAAACTCAAAATGATAATTGTACCGTTAAAAACTAAAGAGGTAGTACTGATGGTAATAAAATAGTCTAATCCTTCTTTTAGGAAATCAGTATAATTTTGAAAAGAAAAAAATCTGATTTTTACTTTAACCGAGTAAACCGCAATTAATATTGTTATGATGCCACTGAGTAGAAAAGATATTGAATAAACCAGCGGAATGATATACATATCCTTTGGCGATTTGACCAATAAAAGAACTAAAATATTGGAAGCTAATTTTATGCTTGAATTCACCGTTGAAAACCACCCCAGCTTTTCGAGTCCTTGAAAAAACCATTGCAGGTTTATGGCATTTCCAAATATCATTCCGATAAATAACAGCCCAAAAGAGGTAAATCCGTTGAATTTTGGATTTAGTAAGATATAAACAATCCAAACAATTGATGTGAGGACTGCAATGCCAATTTTTAGTGATAAAATAGTCGAAAATGCTTCATCCCGTTTTTCTATATCCTCTCTGTTTATGGCAATATATTTAGACCCTGAAAAGTTGAATCCATAATCACTGAACATGAAACAAAAAATAACACTGGCATAAGCAAGGCTATACAAACCAAAACATGCCAACCCAAGTGTTTTTACTAAAAAAGGAAATACCAGTAAAGGTATTATTAGATTAAAAAACTGATTGGTAAATAAATACAAGAAATTCCTAAAAACTATTGAATTTCCTATTTTCATTTTAAAGAGGTTTTTTGGCAATGCAAACGGTTAAATATCCTTCAAAATGCATGAATTTATCCAGAAATAAAAAGAATTTACTGGTAATTTTATACTTCGTTATCCATTGTCCAAATAATGAATCGCGATCCATAGTGATTCTTTCAACATACTCTAAACCGGCCGCTTCCATTTCGTCTTTTAGGGAGTAAAACTTGTATTCTTTAGGCCATGGCCAAACTTTTTTACCAAGCATTCTTCCAATTAAATACGATAATCTGTAAGGGAGTGTATGGTGATTGGGATATGCCACAATAACATATCCTCCTTTTTTAGTTATGCGGGCATACGAAATAATGGCCTTAGTTCTTACTTCTTTTGTATAATGTTCAATAACTCCCGAGTTATAAGCTAAATCATAGGTGTTATCTGCAATTGAGTTCATGGTAAACATGTCTTCACAAATACAATTTGTTCCGTTAAAGTTTAAATCCGCACAAACTTTTTCCACTTTTTCAAGTATGGTGTGATCGTAATCCAAAAAGGTAGCTTGCTCCAAATTTTTGCTAAGTAGCATCAGGCTTATTCCGGCTTCACAGCCAATTTCAATAGCATTTTTAAAATGGTTTTCTTTAACTGTTTTTTGGAGTAACGAATTTAATTCTACTTGAAAATTTGTCGGATTAGTAAAAGAATGTTTTATGTGGTCAATGCTTATGCCTTTTGAATAATCAAGCCAAGCTTGTTTTTGGTTATCTTCCATATTGATATAAAATAAAAAACCCTTAAACGTTAAATTAATTACAACATTTTTAGGTTTGTACAAACCGTATTATTTAAATTACGGTATTTGGGAAATTTTATGGTTTAACGATAAAAATTAGACCATCAATTTCTTTCTCTTTTCAATTTCGGGCAAATATAAGTATAAAAAGGCTTTCTTCTGTAAAATGAAAAACCATAAACAGTAATTATCTGCTTATGGTTATTTAATCGTTAAGCTATATACTGTTACAATCTACTTAGATGTTGACAATCTTTTTAATAAATTTGACATATTCTCTTCATGAGGGTAGAGAGAAGGGAAGGTTCTTACATTATCTTTAACCAATGCTTTGATAACTCCTGTTTTGTAATCATAAGTACATTTACTGTCATCTTGTCTGAAGAAAATCCCTAAATCAGGACCTGATATTTTTTCAGATTTGTCAAAATATGAAAATGTAGCCGAATTAAAAACAATATCTTCCTGAGTTTTATTTACTCCAAAATCTAAACGCAATTGTGAAGGATAAACATCAGCCGGAAGATTAAAGACTACATCTTGAGGTGTATTACTGCCCTTCACATCCACCCAAATTGGTTGAATTTTTGTGAAATCAGCGGTACCATCTTCTGTGTAGAAGATACTAAATGAATCATCTTTTTTAACGGTTGCATTTACAACTACTTTAAATCCCTGTTCTTTCACAGGATCCTGAGCAGTTGCGTTAGCAGACTTATCGTCCTTACAGCTTGTAAGCAGTACTGAAAATAATATAACTGCTGCAAAAAACTTTGTTCTCATGTTTGTTATTTTTTAGTTTACAAAACTAATTTTTTTTTTTATATTAAAAGTTATCGGTGACTTTTTAGACTGAATTGTAATTATTTTTATATTTTTTTAAATATAGTTTACTTTTGCTCATAAAGATTTTTACTTTTTAACTTTTAGCGAAACATTATGAACTTTAAGACGCACAATAAAAATTTTAAATTACTGTTTTTCTCCATTGCCATCTCATTTGTGACTTATGGGTTTGGACTAACAAACTATTCTTTGAGTATTGATAGTGAAAGTCCCGTTTATGGCGATTTTTCTATGGATTTAGGCAGATGGGGGACAAATCTTGTTCGTTACCGTCTTTTTGAAGGTCACACGCCTTATTTTACGCTATTACTTGGTTTATTGTTGTTGAGTGTTACTGCTGTTGAGCTGAGTAAGCTATTCAAGTTAAATCACATTTATTCCTATCTCTTCTGCGCGATTTTTTTATCTTTTCCTCAAATGTCTTATCAATTGATATTTACCATGCAGGCAGATGTTGTCCCATTGGGCTTTCTGCTTTCTGTTGTAGGGGTTAATTTATTTTTGCAAAGTACACATAATTTTTTTTCCGTTAAGTCATTGGGGTTCTTTTTGGCTTCAGCATTGGTTTTAATGTTTGTGATTTCCATCTATCAGGCACTTATTTTTTTACCAATTATCCTTTTCTTGATTCTTTTTCTCCAAAGTTGTGATTTGGAAGATTTCAAATTTAAAAACGAATTCTTAAAAGGAATTCAGTTTAGTGCATTGTTGATTTTATCGGCTCTGCTTTATTACATATCTGTAAAATTATTATGTCCTCCGGTTGAAGGAGGCTATTTATCTTCCTATACCTCAGGAGATTCCAGTAACCGTTTTTCAAATTTCTACCAGCTTTGGACAAACAACTTAAAAGGAAAATTTTATTACGGCGAAAGAACCTATTTACTGTCGTCTCTTATAGGAATGGCATTACTGATTAAATTTGGCATTCAGAAAAAACTTTTCATTTACAGGTTTATTGCGTTATTCTTTATTCTTTTAGTTCCATTTTTCATTTCTTTTTTTATTACCAACAACACAAATCCTCCTAGAATTTATGTAGCTAGCGGCATCGTTTTTGCCTTTTTGTTTGCTTATTTTTCGAAAGAATTGAAAGCTGAAAAGATTGTTGTAATAGCTTGTTCACTTATCTTTTTGACCCATTTGTATTTTATAACCCAATTGTTTTATTCAAACTATAAAATTTACAATCACGACAAAGAAATTGCCAAGAAGATAGATTACACAATTCAAACAAAATACCCAACATTTGATGCTAATGTAAATTATGTGTATTTCTTTGGGGGGCTGCCATATGAACACCATGAAAAATATAGATTACCAAATTCTGAGGTCTTTGGAGGATCTTTATTTTCTTGGGATAATGGAAATAATTATCGAATAGTTAATTTTTTCAAATTTACAGATATCGCTTATTATAAATTTATTGATAATAAAGAAACCTACAGCAAAATTAAAGATTCAATGGCAACTATGCCTATTTGGCCTAATCCCGAATCTGTAAAAATGATTAGTAATGTAATTGTTGTAAAATTAGGAGCTCAAAAAGGCGCTCCTTTACCAGGCAATATTGATAATTAATAATATGCAAAAACCCATTATAGGCATCATTTCCCCTTGTTATAACGAGGAATTGGTATTAAATGAAACTACTGTTCAAATCAATACAATCATTTCTGATTTAATTTCAAGGAACATTGTTTCTGAAAAGAGCTTTGCGGTCTTTGTTGATGACGGAAGTAAAGATAAAACCTGGGAGCTTATCGAAGAAAAAGCTGCTGGATTACTACATGTAAAAGGATTAAAATTAGCCGGGAACGTAGGCCATCAGAATGCGCTTCTTGCCGGATTGATGGCTTTTAAAGATGAAGCCGATGCTTTAATTTCGATAGATGCCGATTTACAGGATGATGTTCGCGTAATTGAAGAGATGATCCTTAAATTCAAGCTTGGCGTTGATGTAGTTTATGGTGTCAGAAAAGAAAGACCAACAGATACTTTTTTTAAGAAAAACACAGCTTTGCTTTTCTACAACCTAATGAAAATAATGAAAGTAAACATTGTTTACAACCACGCTGATTACAGGTTATGCAGCAAAAGGGTTTTGAACTCTTTGTCAGAGTTTGGCGAAGTCAATCTATTCTTAAGAGGAATTATCCCTACAATTGGCTTTACTAAAGAAAATGTTTATTATGACCGTTTAGAGCGTTTTGCTGGAGAATCTAAATACCCTTTGAGAAAAATGCTCACATTTGCCTGGAATGGTATTACTTCTTTTAGCAATTATCCTTTGCGATTGGTAACCATTATTGGCTTTGTCATTTTTTTCTTTTGCCTTCTAATGTCTGGATATGCCTTATTTTCACTTTACCGGCATAATGTTGTTCCAGGATGGTTGTCTACCGTTTTACCTATGTATTTTTTAGGTGGAGTTCAATTATTTTGTTTCGGAATCCTTGGCGAGTATATTGGCAAAATTTACCTCGAAGTCAAAAAGAGACCCCGTTATTTTATAGATAAAAGGGTTGACTAATTTGTTATTTTAGTGTTTTTTAAACTGTCTTCCCAGCTGTCAATCCTTATTCCAAAAACCCTTTTCATTTTCCCTTTATCCAAAACACTATAAGCCGGTCTTTTAGCCGGAGTAGGATAATTGGAAGTAGGTATTGGAAGTAAATTTATGTTTATATGGTTTACTTCAAATATTTTTTTTGCAAAATCATACCAACTGCATTGCCCTTCATTGCTAAAGTTATAAATGCCAAAGTTGTTGGTTGTTGGTTGTTGGTTGTTGGTTTGAATGATTTTTATCAAAGCCTCTGCCAAATCAACGGCATGGGTTGGCGTTCCTATTTGATCATTTACTACTGAGAGTGAGTCTCTTTCTGAAGCCAAACGCAACATAGTTTTCATGAAATTGTTGCCAAATTGTGAATACACCCAAGAAGTTCTGATAATGTAATATTCAGTCATTATTTCCCGAATAGCGTGCTCTCCATCGAGTTTGGTCTGTCCGTAAACTCCCATCGGATTGGTACTGTCTTCTTCCGTATAAGGAATAGTTTTACTTCCGTCAAAAACGAAATCCGTAGATACATGAAGTAAAACCGTTTGTTGTTTTTGGCAGACTTCGGCCAAATTTTGGGCTCCCACTACATTAATTAAATATGCTTTTTCGGGTTCACTTTCGGCTTTGTCAACCGCTGTATACGCTGCTGAATTGATGCAATAGTGAGGTTGGTATTTTGCAAAAACCGTTGCACAATTATTTTTATCCGTAATATCTAAATCGGCTGAAGCACAAAAAACAAACGAAATCTCAGGGTAATTCCCCGAAACCAATTGAAGGGCTTGCCCTAATTGTCCGTTGGCACCTGTTACTAAAACTACCATGCTTTTTTGGCATTTTCTAACGTAGGCAGCATTTTATCTTTTTCAGAAATAATCAATTTTTCAACTGGAAAATTCCAATCAATATTGATGGTTTTATCATTATAAATGATACCGCCTTCGCTTTCTTTGTTATAAAAATTATCACATTTATAAAAGAAAGTGGCCGTGTTGCTCAAGACTAAAAATCCATGAGCAAAACCTCTTGGTACAAAAAACTGTTTTTGATTTTCACCGGTCAAAAATACCGATTCGTATTGACCGAAAGTGGGTGAATCAGGTCTGATATCAACCGCTACATCTATCACTTCGCCTTGTAAAACTCTAACCAATTTGGCCTGCGCATGCTCACCGGTTTGGTAGTGCAATCCGCGTAAAACCCCTTTGGAAGAATAGGATTGGTTGTCTTGAACAAAATGAACTTCAGTTCCGATGCCGTTTTGAAATGTTTTTTGATTAAAACTTTCCATGAAATAACCTCTTTCGTCGCTGATGATTTTGGGTTCAATAATATAACAACCCTCCAGTTTTGTCGGAATAAAATTCATAGTTTAAATCAAGCTTACTAAATGTGTACCGTAACCGCTTTTTAATAAGGGTTGGGCTAATTTTTTTAATTGCTCCGAATCGATAAAGCCCATTTTATAGGCAGCTTCTTCAATGGCACCAATTTTCAATCCTTGTCTTTCTTCAATAACTTGTACAAACTGACTGGCCTGCATTAAAGAATTGAACGTTCCTGTATCGAGCCAAGCAGTTCCTCTGTCGAGTATGCTTACTTTGAGTTTGCCTCTTTTTAAATATTCTTTATTGATATCGGTAATTTCCAATTCACCACGATGGCTTGGTTTGATATTAGCCGCTATGTCTACCACATCGTTGTCGTAAAAATAAATACCCGGAACAGCAAAGTTTGATTTGGGTTTTTCAGGTTTTTCTTCTATAGAAAGTACCTTCCCGTTTTCGTCAAATTCTACTACGCCATAACGTTCAGGATCATGAACATGATAAGCATAAATGATACCGCCGTCGGGGTTATTATTAGCCAAAAGTAAATCAGATAGACCGGTTCCGTAAAAAATATTATCTCCAAGAACCAAGGCTACTTTATCGTCTCCGATAAATTCTTTTCCAATGATAAAGGCTTCTGCCAATCCGTTTGGATTTTCTTGTACGGCGTACTCAAAACGACATCCTAATGATTTTCCATCGCCCAACAGCTGTCGGAATAAAGGCAAATCATGGGGTGTTGAAATGATTAATATCTCTCGAATCCCTGACCACATTAACGTGGATAGCGGATAGTAAATCATGGGTTTGTCGTAAATAGGCATCAACTGTTTACTGACCGCTAATGTTAACGGATGCAAACGCGTTCCTGAACCTCCGGCAAGTATAATTCCTTTCATAGATTAAGCATTCATTTTGGCCATCTGGTGTTTATAATAGGATTTGAAAAATCCGGCTAAGAGAAATAGAAAAAGAAATAAAAATGGCAGTACCAATTTCATTTTTCCGTTGGTTGACTTATTATTCTTGATGTTTAACGTCACACTGTTGTCTTTAACAATTCTATCAAGATTAACCAATTCCAAACGACGTGCGCCTTGTTCTGTTACCAGAGCGTCTTTAGTTTTGATAACGTCTCCTAATTGAGAGTTTTCATTGTAGTATACCAGTTTATCACTTTTTTGTGAACCATTTGTGGTGTTTGAAAAAGCATTCAAAAATCCGTTTATCTGAGAAATAATTGAATCGTTTTGAACCATTTTGATCTTAATATTTTCCAAATAGGCTTTTTGAATCACTGTGTAATAATCTGAATTATTCAAATAATTTAAAAGCGGTTGCACCGTTTTTTCATCTGATGTCTTGTCTTCGGTGGTGAACGTGATCAAATGATACGGATAGTTTTTACTGGTCAACGTTTCGGTAACAATTTTTTTAATATCACCATCCTCGGCTAATAATTTAATCAATTCAAAGTTTTGAGCTTTGTTATCAATAAATTTATAGACATCTGTAATCGGAACAACCTCTATTTTTAAAAAACTTTTAGGCTTTTTTAATCCCACTACCTCTTTCAAAAAAACAGTGTCATTATCAGCAATTTTTGAATTGATTAGCTCTATTTTGGCATACAGATAATCGGTAGAATTGAAATTAGGACAAACAATTAGCTGATTATCATAAATTTTATTGGTTTTATCTACATAAACCCCAAGCGCTGCTCCAAGGACAAACAAAATACCAACCCAGATGATATTTCTTTTTAAAAACAAAAACCCTTTGAAAATCTTGGTGGATATACCCTCAAAAAAATCACCTATCTTTCTTGAAATTGCAGACAAGTCTATTTCCTGATTGTCTTTATTGCTTTGAGATGTTTCGCTCATAAAAAAATTTATTTAACGTTAAAAATTTGTTCTAATATTTTAATGGTAATCAAATAAGTCGGTTTCACTCCTGTGGTTCCTAATCCTCCCGAAGCTAAGGTGCTTCCGGTTTCCAAAGGATTATCCGAAGCATAATAAGCATAGCGTACTTTTACATTCGGGTGAATACTCTTTCTGATTTTTGAAGCGGATTGGATGGCTTTTTGGTAATAAGCTCCTTCCATCTCCAAACCAATAACTTCCCAAGTAGATTCGTGGAAAAATTTCAACAAGTCTTTGTTCTGAAGCGATGTGCCCAATACGGTAACCATTGGTCCGGCAAAAACAGGAATGTCATTGCCTTCAAACATCTTGGCCGTTAATTCATTTTCAAACGGATAGTTATCAGCCGTTCCTTCGTTGATGTGTGCTGAAGGAATCATAATATCGCCTTTACCTCCTTGCAGAATTCCGGCTTTCCCCATGATGGAAACCGATTCAACATTAAGCAATGTTTTTTGTTTTCCGTCTTTGTAAGGTTTCAATAATTCATCAATGGTTTCAAAAGCCTGTTCGCCAAAAGCATAATCCATTACGATAAGTACCGGACTTTCTTTGCCAACTTTAGCTTTAGGAAAACTGGATTTGTTCCAGTCAATTTTGGCCGTATCAAAAACCTGTACATCAATATTGGTTCCGGATTGGTCAGGCAGTGAAATCATACCGTGCTTTAAGGCAAAATCAACTACTTTATTTCTAACCGGGTCGGCTCCTGATTTGCTCAATTCTTCATAAATAAAGAAATCTGTCTTGTCTTTAAATTTTGGTTTTAAAACCGTAGTGGCAAAAATCGAATTCATTACACTGTGCATGTTGGCACTAATGATGTGAATCGGTCTTTCCAACAAATCATTAGCTTTCAACGTTTCTTTGATGTTGTTCGCCCAGATTTCTCCGTGGATATGGTGTCCTAATCTTTCTCTTAGTATCGGACTGAACGTTATGGTTCTTTTGTTGTTGTCAACAATTTCTTCGATGGCTAATTTTCCTAACCAATAGATTACGTGTAAAAAACGATCCGGTTTCTCTTTAGTAGCAAACGAATCATAAATGTCAATCACTTCCGAAAAACTTCTTCCCAATACGTTGGCCGCATGTGAAATGGCTCTTTCTTTTTCAATTTGCGTAAGCTTTTTGTTTTGTATTACTACTTCTTCCAGCTTTTCCCAATCGCGAGTTACCTCAACTTCAATATCGTCTAATAAAACTCTGTCTTTTATTTTATGTGATTCGATAAAAATAAACGTAAGGTGGGTCAAAATATCATAAATATCCGAACGGCCGCGCGTGATTTCCACGTTCATTTGTTCATCATCTATGCGATAACAGTTTCTTCTTCTTTTGGGAGGAACTATCGCTTGGAAATGCGATTTTGAATACCCTTCGTCTGAAGTTAAATTGATAAAACGACACTCTTCAATGCCTACCGGAAGTCTTTCAATTACATAAAGTAGCCCGTTGAGTTCTACTTTTTCTTCGGCTATACTGCCGTAAATTTCCGGTCTTAGAGACAGCAAAGCTTCTCTTAACGTTTCTCCTGAAACACCCATAGGCTTGTAAAAACCTCTGTTAAATAAATGTCTCATCGTAATGTACAATCGTTCGATAGCTGCCGACGATTCTTGCGCTCTTGAGCGCGAAATGTTTTTAATTTCTTTCATTAAATTATTTTTTCTAACCTGCAAATATAGGGTTTTTAAGTTTAGTTAGTTAGAATGAGGTTTATGGCCGGTTCATTAATCATCATTTTATGGGTTGAGGAGTCATCGGCCGACTTGGTTTCTCTGTTCCATTTTCCGCCATAAAAAGTGTAATAGTAATCACTTGGCACAAAATTATAGAGCACTAAAGGATAGTAGGTTTTCTCTACTCGGGTTGTATTTGAATTATAATCGGTAATGGTGTTTTCCACTTTATTCTTTTCAATGATTAGCTTTTCAAACCCAACAAAGAGGCCGTTTTTAGGCATTCGTAAATTGAAATCAGTAATGTTGAAATACGATTTTTTGACGCCTTTTTTAAGGGTCACTATGTAATCTTTCTCCAGTAATTCTTCCCCCGGAAAACCATAGGCATCTACACTGTAAAAATGCAGTCGAATGGTAGCATTCTCTATACTGCTGTCGGTATAAATAGTAACCTGCTTGAGGAATTTTGTTTTTTTGTATTTGGGTAAATAAGGAAAATATTTAACATCTATCCGTGGACCATTGTCAAAAGCCTGTGCCATTTGGTTTTTAGTACTGCCAATTTCTATGGTTTTTGTACCAAAGTGCGGCATGATAACCACTTCTTCCAATTGAAACGTTTTGGGAACCATTCTC
The DNA here is from genome assembly GCF_010119235.1 of Flavobacterium phycosphaerae. Taxonomy (NCBI): domain Bacteria; kingdom Pseudomonadati; phylum Bacteroidota; class Flavobacteriia; order Flavobacteriales; family Flavobacteriaceae; genus Flavobacterium; species Flavobacterium phycosphaerae. The sequence continues at coordinate 1,030,388 of NZ_JAAATZ010000001.1, forward strand.
ACTTCACTGACATGATTGGCTTTACTCTTTAGTTTTTCATAGCCCAAGGCTGAAAAAATCAAATTGCGGTTTTCTTTGGTATTGATACTAAACTCCCCGTTTTCTTCCGAAGTGGTGCCGGTTTTTTCGTTTTCAACCGCAATGTTTACATACGAAATGGGTTTACCGGTAAGACTGTCTTTCACCACACCTTTGATTTGAGCCGACAAGGAAAAACCCAGCAACATCAACAACCAAAACATTCTTTTATCTCTCATCTTTTCTTTTATTCTCTTTTTAATACATCCGCTATTTTACGGTCATTGGAAAGTCGGGGTAACTTGTTTTGCCCGCCCAATTTCCCTATTGATTTCATATACTCTTGGAAACCGTTTTTAACTACTTTGGTAATCACCACCGTTCGCAATACATTGCCCACAATCAAATCGTCGTAATACGTATTTTGTTGGCGCATGGCTTGGTCAATCTTCAAAGCAAAAGCGGCTAAATCGTCCGGTTCATTTTCAAATTCGATGCACCATTCGTGATACGGTAAGCCTTCTTCAGGATTGATTTGCGGTGCCACTGTAAATTCGTTTACGCGGATAGCGGTTCCTTCCATAGCTTGTTGCAAAGCGCTTTCAACTTCTTTGCCGATAACGTGTTCGCCAAAAGCCGAAATGTAATGTTTAATCCTTCCTGAAACGATTACGCGATAGGGTTTCAGGCTGGTAAACTGAACGGTGTCGCCAATATTATATCCCCAAAGTCCGGCATTGGTAGAAAGAATTAAAACGTAATTGGTATGCAATTCAACCTCGCCTATAGTATATCGTTTCGGATTTTCCGTAAAAAATTCGTCAGCTTTGATAAACTCATAAAAAATACCCGAATTCAACAGCAACAACATCCCCTTTTCTTTTTGAGAATCCTGGTAAGCAAAAAACCCTTCCGAAGCCGGAAACAGCTCAATCGAATCTACTTTTCTTCCGATAAGGTTTTCAAATTTGGCACGGTACGGTTCATAATTCACGCCGCCATAAATGAATAAATTAAAATTCTTGAATATATCGCCAACGGGCTTATTGGCTTTTTGCTGCAACTTCTCAAAATACATTTGCACCCAACTCGGAATGCCCGAAATGACGCTCATGTTTTCGTTGAACGTTTCTTCCACAATGGCATCTACTTTGGTTTCCCAATCTTCAATGCAATTGGTTTCCCAACTCGGCATGCGATTTTTTTGCAAATATTTCGGAACAAAATGCGCTACAATTCCGGAAAGTCTTCCCAGTTTGATGCCGTTTTTTTCTTCTAAAACAGGACTCCCTTGCAGAAAAATCATTTTTCCGTCTACAAAATCAGCTTTGCCGGTTTCGTGTATATAGCCCAGAATAGCATTACGAGCCGCTTCAATATGAAAGGGCATGGATTCCTTAGTTAACGGAATGTATTTAGCTCCCGAAGTAGTCCCCGAGGTTTTCGCAAAATAAAGCGGTTTGCCTTTCCAAAGAATATCCGCTTCGCCTTTAACTACACGGTCAACATAAGGACGCAAGGCTTCATAATCTCTTATCGGAACCTGCTTGGCAAAATCTTCGAACGTCTTGATTTCGGCAAAATGATGGTCTTTCCCAAACTGAGTTGTGGCTGCCGCCTGAATTAAATCCCTAAAAACCTTTTGCTGGGTTGCCACAGGATTTTGTGCCCACTTTTGAGTCTTTTTATGAATGCTTTGGGCAAATAATTTAGCGGCAATCGATTTTAGTGACATTATTCTTGGTTTGGAAAATTGGTTTTAATGGCTTTTTCAGTCGAAAAAAATAAGTAAATGACACCCGCTATTATAAAAGCAATCCCAACGACCAGTTGTAAATCTACTTGCAGTTTTAAGAACACATTGATAAAAGAAACCAGCATCAAAAACACCGCTACTTGAATCATCTTTATGCCCGAATATCGTTGGGCAAAATCCCAAACTTCTTGATTTTTCATTGAAGCAGTCGTTCGGTAACCGTATAAATCATTGATTTTCTTGGGTGGAAATTTCAACGTGATGGCTGCCGTAATCAAAAAAATGAAGCCCACTAAAAAGGAAATGAACAGTGTGTTTTCAATAAAATAAATGACGTAGGTTTCCATAATTATTCAAATTCAATAAAAATACTCGGGTCAATCGGGTAGCCGTCTTTCCATAATTCAAAATGCAAATGCACTCCGGTAGATTCTTGCCCGGTCGACCCTGCCAAAGCAATCACTTCTCCGGTTCTGACGGTATCGCCTTGAGCCACCGTTACCGAGGCCGCATGTTTATACACCGAAATAAAACCATTGTTGTGTCTGATGATAACCACGTTGCCGGTGTTAGGCGTCCAATCGGCAAAAATTACTGTCCCACTCAAAATAGATTTTATCGGAGTATTTTTGGCTAAAGCTATATCAACAGCATAATGTTTTTCCCTCGGGTTGAATTTATCGGTGACCATCCCTTTGACCGGTGGAAAAAGCACTACACTTACCTTTGGTTTTGCCTTTTCAAAAAGATTGTATTTGTCTTCTCGCGCCACTTCTTCGCGCAATTGTAAATCGGCTTTGGAAGGCTTCATGTCGTCCTCGGAAACCGGTTCGACCGTGGCGGCTGTTATCGAATCTTTACTAAATTTCGCATAATCTAAATCGCCGGTCAGTATCTTTTTGATAGAAGCAATATAGGCTTCGTTTTTCTTCAAGGCATTGGATAAGGAGTCTGATTTCAAGGCCAATTCGGTGGCGTCTCTTTTTAATTTAGAGGAAGCATAGCCCGGAATATATTCGCGCAAAGGCGTAAAAGCAATGATGTAAGTTGTGACAAAAATAATCAGTAAGGCGCCAATAGTGGCCACCACAAAGACATTCATTAAGGTCAAACGCAATGAAAAAACTTCGGCAAAAGTATCCTCATTCAAAATAACCAAGCGGTTTTTTGTGAATAGTTTTTTCTTTAGAATTTTACGCTTGAGTCGTTTTTCCGACATGAGTACTGATTAGTTCACAAATATAGAAAATAATGTTCGGTTGATTTTTCAATAGGATAACGAACTTTAACTATAAATATTGTGCTGAAAATAAAAACTATGTCTAATTTCTTTATACATTTGTTGCCGATTAATACTAATTCGCGAAAGCACAAAATTATATATCATGGGAAGTATGGGAATATCAGAATGGCTAGTAATATTGGTCGTTGTTTTATTATTATTTGGTGGTAAAAAAATTCCGGAATTAATGAAAGGTCTTGGTACCGGAGTTAGAGAATTCAAGGAAGCTGCCAAAGGAGAGGATAAAACGCCTGAAACTAAAAAAGAAGAAGAGAAATAATAATATTATTTATTCAACAATTGCCCCGTATTCCTTAAAATACGGGGCTTTTTTTTGGGTTATTCCGACTCAGGAGTGCCTTTGAGTACACGGTATAATTCTTCAATTTTTTCCAAAGGCAAATTATGGAGCAATTGGTTCACTTCCGTACCGGTTTCCGTTTTGGTTAGGCTGTGCAGCGCATGATCGGGAAGGACCATTTTACCTTTTTCAGGAATGTAGGTCAGCAAATCATTGGGCGTACAATTCAAATCCCGGCAAAGCATTTCCAGCTTTTTCATCGACAGCGAATTCAGGTTATTGCGCAACAAATCATAAGTATAACTTGGCGAATGTCCCCGTTCAATAAAAAACTGATTGGGTTCGGTGATTCCTTTCATCTTCAAAATTCGAGTAATGTTTAATCGTATCATAGCTAACAGTTTTAAAATGACAGTACTACTCCATTCTCTTCAAATAAAGTGCCAAACCTTGTTAGTCAAGTGAATAAAGCCTTGGAATAGGCTTCCGTGCGTTAGGTTTAATCTACTGACGCCTTAGCTACGGCTACGGAGAGTTTAGTTTAACCTACTAAGGGTTTAGATTAATTTACTAAGCATTAAACTGAAGCTTCTGTGCATGCAATAGCAACTACGGTCGGTTAAGATGAACCGACGGAAGGCTAGAAACCCTCAACGGAGGGCTTTTCGAGGGGTAAAATGGTAAGATGGACGCTTTTTTCGGCTAAAAAACCATCGTCAACTGGATGCGTTTGCGGTCTTCATCTACCTCCACCACTTTTACCTGCACGTGTTGGTGTAATTTGACCACTTCATTCACATCGGACACAAAACCTTCTTTGAGTTGGGAAATGTGTACCAATCCGCTTTCTTTAATACCAATATCGACAAAGCAACCGAAGGCCGTAATGTTGTTCACAATTCCCGGCAAAATCATGCCGCTGCGCACGTCTTTAATCGATTTGACATTGGCATCAAATTCAAATATTTTGGCAGCTTTTCTTGGGTCGAGTCCCGGTTTTTCAAGTTCTTTCAGGATGTCTTTAATTCCTAATATCCCCACATCAGAAGTGATGTAAAGCTCGGGTTTGATTAAACTGATTTTTTCTTTTTTACCTATGAGTTCGGCAGTTTTTAAGCCCAAATCCTTAGCCATTTTTTCCACTATCGGATAAGCTTCGGGGTGCACGGCCGAATTGTCTAACGGATTTTTTCCGTCTTTAATACGGATAAATGCCGCGGCTTGTTGATAGGCTTTGTCACCCAAACGCGGTACTTTTTTCAATTGCTTTCTATCTTCAAAAGGCCCATTTTCAGAACGGAAAGCTACGATGTTTTCGGCCATTTTTTCGCCTATCCCCGACACATAACTCAACAACGATTTACTGGCTGTGTTGATGTTGATGCCTACCGAGTTCACGCAGCGCACTACCACGGTATCGAGTTCTTCTTTCAGTTTGGTTTGGTCTACATCGTGTTGGTATTGCCCCACTCCTATCGACTTAGCGTCAATTTTTACCAGCTCCGCCAACGGGTCAGAAAGGCGTCTTCCGATGGATACCGAACCACGAACGGTTACGTCAAAATTCGGGAATTCATCTCTGGCAATTTTACTGGCGGAATACACCGAGGCTCCGGCTTCGGAAACCACAAACACCTGTACCGGTTTGTCAAACGCGATTTTTTGATGAAAAATTCGGTTTCCCTGGAGGCGGTTCCGTTACCAATAGAAATCGCTTCAATGTTATAGGCATTCACCATCGATTTGATTTTCTTCATCGCCATGGCCGTTTCGTTTTGCGGCTGGTGCGGATAGATGGTTTCATTATACAACAAATCACCTTTTTCATCCAAGCATACAATTTTACAACCACTACGATAGCCCGGGTCGATGGCCAAAATTCTTTTCTCTCCCAACGGCGGTGCTAACAAAAGTTGTCCCAAATTGCCGGCAAACACCTCTATGGCTTTGGCGTCGGCTTTGGCTTTAGCCTCTTGCAGGGTTTCGTTGGAAATGGCCGGTTCTAGCAAACGCTTGTAACTGTCCTTAATGGCCAAACGCAATTGGTCGGCCGTTTCTCTATTGTTTTTAATCGTGTTGTTTTCGATGAATTCGAGGGCTTCTTCGTTTTCAATGTCCACATTTAACTTGACAAATCCTTCGGCTTCGGCGCGCAACATGGCTAACAATCGGTGCGAAGGCGCTTTGGAAATGGGTTCCGCCCATTCAAAATATTGGGCAAATTTTTGGGCGGCTTCGTCGTCTTTTTTGGTTTTTACCACTTTGGTTTCCACTACGGCTTTGCGCTGAAACATACGTCTCAAATTTTTACGGATGTAGATATTTTCGTTAATCCATTCGGCAATAATATCTCGGGCGCCTTGCAGTGCATCATCTTCATTAGGTACTTTGGCATTCAAATATTTAGAAGCTATAAACTCAATGTCATCACTGTTTTGTGCCATGATGATTTTGGCCAAGGGCTCTAAACCGTTTTCACGAGCCACATCGGCGCGGGTTTTTTTCTTCTTTTTATAAGGCAAATACAAATCCTCAATCTCCTGCAGGTCGAAACTGTTTTCGATTTTGCTTTTCAGTTCCGCCGTCAACTGCCCTTGCTCTTCTATCGATTTCAACACGCTGTCTTTTCGCTTTACAATGTCGTCGTATTGCTTGGAGAGTTTGGCAATGTTTTCAATCACCACCTCATCCAGGTTTCCGGTTTGGTCTTTTCGGTAACGCGAAATAAAAGGGATGGTGCAATCTTCAGAAAGCAATTTCAGGGTTGCTTCTATGCTTTTGGGCGAAGCCGTAACTTGACTTTGGATAAATTGTATGCTGGTCATTTTAAGAATTTATTTTTGAATTTGGTAGAAGGCTTTACCGAGGTTTTCAATCACATCGGTAATCAACATGCTTTCGGGACTTTGAGTTTCAAGGGTAATATCAGCGGCCAAGCCGTGAAGATAAACTCCGAGTATTGCTGCGTTTATTGGCTGATAGCCTTGGGCTAAAAATGCGGTAAGTATTCCGGTCAATGCATCGCCGGAGCCTCCTTTGGCTAAACCCGAGTTGCCGGTGGTGTTTTCAAAAGAAGCGGTACCGTCGGTAATAAATGTTTTGTGTCCTTTTAAAACGATAATGCACTGGTGTTGGATGGCTTGGCTGATTGCCGTTTGTCGTCTTGCTGCTTCCGAGTCATGATTCCCGAACAATCTGTCAAACTCTTTTGCGTGCGGTGTCAGGATTGCCTTTGCCGAAAGTTTAGCCATCAGTTTGGAGTTGTTAGCCAAAATGGTCAGGGCATCGGCATCAAAAACTATCGGTTTATTAACCGTATCGATTAAAATTTCCAGTTTGCGTTCCGCTTGAGTATCTGTTCCTAAACCCGGTCCGATAGCCATGGCATTGTATTTTTCCCAATGGTTTTTTTCTTCTCTGAACTCAATCATTGCTTCCGGCACTGAGGAGAAAACTGTGGTTCGTTCTTTTTTCGGGATGTTGATAGTCACCAAACCGGCTCCGGCGCGAAGCGCCGATTTTGCGGCAATAATCGCGGCACCCATTTTAGATTTGCTTCCGGCTATAATCAAAGCGTGTCCATGATGGCCTTTATGGGATTCGGGCCCTCGTTTTTTGAAAATATTTTGGATGCTATGTAAATCGATGCTGATCATGTTAATCTTGAACGATGAAATCTTTAGTGTCTTCTTCCTTATTGTATTCGGGTTGAATATTGATGTGGTTGATATGGAATTTTTCGAAAAGCACCGTTTCTACTTGATGTAGCAATTCGTTGAACTCGCTCATTTTAATATCTTCCGAACAATCGAGGTGGGCTTCCAGATGCAGTTCTTCGTCATTGAGATGCCACACATGAATGTGGTGCAGTTTTCCCACGCCCGGAATTTTGTGTACTTCGCGAACCAGCTCTTTGATATCAATAAAATCGGGGGTAAACAACATCAGCATTTTGGTGGATTCTACTAATAATTTACCGCCTACTACTATTAAATAAATGGCTATGGCTATCGTCATGACGCTATCTACCCAATACCAGCCATAAAATTTCATTAACAATCCACCCACTAAAACCGCTACCGAAGCCAACATATCGGTAAGCAAATGCAGGTAAGCCGATTTCATATTGATGCTGTGTTTGGCATCATTTTGCAATAACAAAACCGATAGTCCGTTGACCACTATGCCCAACAGTGCCAACCAAATCACCAATCCGGATTGGATAGGATGCGGATTGAAAAACCTTTCGATTGCGCCATAAATCAAAATAAAAGCTACAATCACTAAAGTCGCAGCATTGACAAAAGCGGCAATCAGTTCGGCTCTTTTGAAACCAAACGTATTGTTTATAGAGGCTTTTCTTCGGGATAGTTTATGGGCAATTAAACTAAAAACCAAGGACAGGACATCGGAAAAATTGTGAAGGGCATCAGATAACAAGGCTAAACTGCCTGAGACAATACCACCGACCACCTGGGCGATGGTGATTAACAAATTCAGTAAAATGGAATAGATTAAATTCTTCCCTTGTACTTCATGTTTGTGAATGTGAACGTGATTATGCCCCATAATTTATTGACAGGCAATTTTATTGACACGGTTAGCATGTCTTCCGCCTTCGAAGGAAGTGGTTAGGAATGCATCAACCATGTCTACGGCTTGTTGTATAGAAGTAAATCGTGCCGGGATACTGATAATATTAGCATCATTGTGTTGGCGTGCCAAAGTAGCGATTTCTTTGGTCCAGCATAAAGCCGAACGAATTCCTTGATGTTTATTAACTGTCATATTGATGCCGTTTCCGGAACCGCAAATCACTATACCAAAATCGGCTTTCCCGGTTTCTACATCAGTCGCAACCGGATGACCAAAATCGGGATAATCAACACTGTCAAAAGTATCGGTTCCGTGATTCAATACTTGATGGCCTTTTTGTTCTAAAAAGGTTACTATAGCTTTTTTATAATCGGGTCCGGCGTGATCGTTTCCAATAGAGATTTTCATAGGGTTGTATTTGTAGTTAAGGCACAAATTTACGGAAAGTATCAGTTGAATTTTTACTTTGTTGTAACTACTTGATTTTTAAAAGCTAATGATTTAGCCTAAATGAATATATTTATAAGTAGTTGAAAATCATTGGTTTTTATTCAATATAAATGTTAAAATTATGTAATGTTAATAGCATTTTGCAAATCATTGATAATCAGTTAACTTTAAATTAACATGAATTGTTAACAACTTTGGATAGAAAATTAGAAGTTTTTTGAGGTTGTATGGTCTTTTTTTCTAATCAAAAACCGGAATGAGAAAATCAAATTTAGTTTGCTCTTTTTTTGGAAATTTTATCAGCATAAAAAAACAGGTTTTCAACAATAATTAACAGCTAAACTTATCAAATATTCCACTGTTTTTTTACATGTTAACAACTGTTGATAAAGCTTAAATTTTTGCTCATTTTAAGACTTTTAGAAAGCGATAATATTGTTAATTTCTCTGTATAAGTTTAGATAACTTTTAAAGTACTATGATTTCGAAAAAGTTATTGTAACAATTAACACGCTATAATAACCATCATAAAATTTAAATTTTTTAAAATTCTTTTTTGTTGTTTTTAATTAGTGTTGAAAACTTTGAAGAGTTAAACAATTTTTAAATTGTTGTTTAAGTCATCTAAAATTTGTTGTACAGTTTCTATATCGTTGGGATGTATTTTTAATTGGATGCCGCCATAGGCTATACTTGCCAACGGATCAGTTGAAACTAAGTTTTCGTTTTGAAATAAATGAGGAATGCCTTCCCTTTCTAAAATAGTTTTTAAAACCATGATTTCATGAGGAAAATTAAAAGTGGCTACAGTTATAAACTCAGTCATTAATGAAGTTTTTATAAAGATAGTGAATGTTAGATTTATATTAAAACTCATAACTTATAACTCATAACTTATAACTATTTCGTAATTTTCAGCATTAATTGAAAAGATACAATGAGTAAGAAACCCAAAAAGTTCGGAAAGAATACCAAAACATTTTCCGAAAAGATTTTTAAAATATTATCCAAGAATGCCAATAAGCCATTCAACTACAAACAAATAGCTGCTATCCTGGAACTGGATGATACCAAAAGCAGAAACGAAATTATCAAAGATTTAAAAATTTTAGCCGCTCAAAAACTGATTATAGAATCCGAACCCGGTAAGTATTTGGTTAAAGCCAGCAGTCAAAAATATTATGAAGGAACTATCGACATGACTTCGCGCAAGACGGCTTATTTTGTTTGTGACGAATTAGAAAATGATGTTTTTGTCCCTTTTGTCAATTTGAATCATGCCCTCGATGGTGATAAAGTAAAAGCCTATGTGTATGATAGAAGAAGCTCCAGAAAACCCGAAGCGGAAGTTCTTGAAATTTTAGAACGCCATAAAGAAGAATTTGTTGGTGTGGTTGATATCCAAAAGAATTTTGGTTTCGTCACAACTGCTAATGCCAAAATGTACACCGATATTTTTATCCCAAAAAATAAATTAGGCGATGCCGAACACGGAGATGTAGTTTTAGTTAAGTTAGAAGATTGGCCGGCTAAAGCAGATTCGCCTTTTGGTTCGGTAATTAAAGTTTTAGGAAAACCGGGAGAACACAATACTGAAATTCACGCTATCCTTGCCGAATATGGTTTGCCTTATGATTTTCCGATTGAAGTGGATGCTTTCGCTAATAAAATAGATACCACTATAACGCAGGAGGAAATCGCCAAACGTAGAGATATGCGTAAAGTATTGACTTTTACCATTGACCCAAAAGATGCTAAAGACTTTGATGATGCGTTGTCGTTTCAAGTTTTAGAGAATGGTAATTACGAAATCGGTGTGCATATTGCCGATGTTTCCCATTATTTAAAAGAAGGAACTATACTGGATGATGAAGCTTATAAAAGAGCAACTTCGGTGTATTTAGTTGACAGAGTGGTACCTATGTTACCGGAAGTGTTATCTAATTTCGCTTGTTCGTTAAGACCTCATGAGGAGAAATATACTTTTTCTGCAGTTTTTGAATTAAATCAAAAAGCGGAAGTTTTAGATTCCTGGTTTGGAAGAACTGTGATTTATTCAGACCAACGTTTTGCTTATGAAGAAGCACAGCAGATTATTGAAACTAAATCGAATATAATTCCGGCCGAAATTTCGTTAACCGGTGCAGCATACAAAGCCCCGGCAGAAATTGTAAACGCTACGCTTAAAATGGATGAATTGGCTAAAATTCTTCGCAGAAAAAGAATGGCAGCAGGAGCGATTTCGTTTGATAAAGTGGAAGTAAAATTCAATTTAAATGAAGAATCGGAACCGGTGGGTGTATTCTTTAAAATTTCAAAAGATGCTAATCATTTAATTGAAGAATTCATGTTGTTGGCCAATCGCAAAGTGGCCGAATTTATAGGTAAACAAAAGAAAACTTTTGTCTATCGTATTCACGACGAGCCTAATGAAGATAAGTTGATTAACCTGCAAACGGTGATTTCTAAATTTGGGTATTCGATTAACATGAAATCGAAGCAAGACATCTCAAAATCGTTGAATAATTTATTAAACGAAGTCAATGGTAAGAAAGAACAAAATTTGGTTGATACTCTTACGATTCGAAGTATGAGTAAAGCCAAATATTCGACTGAAAACATTGGCCATTATGGTTTAGCTTTTGATTTTTACAGTCATTTTACGTCACCCATTCGACGTTATCCGGATGTCATGGCCCATCGATTGTTGCAGTATTATTTAGATGGCGGAAAAAGTGTAAACCAGGAAGAATACGAAGAAAAATGTGCTCACTCCAGCGATATGGAAGGTTTGGCCGCTCAAGCCGAAAGAGATTCCGTGAAATACATGCAAGTAAAATATATGCAAGATCATAAAGATCAGGAATTCTTAGGGGTAATTTCAGGTGTAACCGAATGGGGAATTTATGTAGAAATCATTGAAAATAAATGTGAAGGCATGGTTCGTATCCGTGAAATCAAAGAAGATTATTATACGTTTGACGAAAAGCAATATGCTTTGGTAGGTGCTGTTACCAAAGGATTATTACAATTGGGTGATGAAGTTTATGTGAAAGTAAAAAATGCCGATTTGGTTAAAAAACAACTGGATTTTCATTTTATAAGAAGAAAAGAATAGCATGAAAAAGTTAGTTTTTGGTTTAGGATTAATCAGTTCTATAGCTTTTGGGCAAGTAGAGAAAAATGTGGGTGATTTTACCAAAGTCACTTCTTTTGACCAGATTGATGTTTTATTAATTCCAGGTAATGAAAACAAAGTAATTATAGACGGAAGTGATGCCGATGATGTAGAGCTAATCAACAAAAAAGGCGAATTAAAAATAAGAATGCCATTGACCAAAATGTTAGGTGGCGATAATATTTCGGTCACCGTTTATTTTAAAACTATCAATGCTGTAGAAGTTAATGAAGGTTCCAGAATTGCTTGTGGTGATAAAATAAAAACCAACAATTTTGACATTATTGCCAAAGAAGGATCGGAAGTAAAATTGATTTTAGCGGTTTCAAAATTAAATGTCAGAGTGGCTAACGGTTCTAAAATTTATTTGGAAGGATCTGCTCAAAATCAGGAGGTTTTAGTGAATTCAGGAGGAATTTATGAAGCGGAAACTTTCATAACCAAAGAAACTAAAATAACTACCAATGCCGGTGGCGTAGCTTTAATTTACGCTACTGATTTACTCAATGCTAAAATCAGAGCCGGTGGAAACATCTCGATATACAGTAAACCAAAACAATTTACTAAAGAAGTGATAGCCGGTGGTACTTTCAACTTTGTTGAAAAAGCAAAATAGAAATATTTTAAAGTGTTAAAATTTAATTCTAACTTGCAGTGTCAAAATTCAACGCATGATTTTACTTAACGATATTTTATCTGCCATTCCGCTCGGTTTCTTTCTTAGTTTTATGATTGGACCTGTTTTCTTTGTTTTACTGGAAACCAGTGTTGTCAAAGGATTCAGAGCAGCAGTGATGTTTGATTTAGGTGTTGTTTTAGCCGATATTATTTTTATTCTAATAGCTTTTTTTAGTAGTTATCGTTTAATACAAAGCATCAAAAATGATCCGGCATTGTTTATTTTCGGCGGGTTGGTAATGCTTACTTATGGCATTATATCCTTTGTTAAAAATAAGAAGGAATCCAAAAAAAGCATAGACGAAATTGACCCGAAAGAATTAGCTAAAACCAACTACTTCTCTTTATTCATTAAAGGTTTTTTCCTGAACTTTATCAATATTGGAGTATTGGGATTTTGGTTGGCTATCCTAATTACGATTGGTCCGCAATTGCAGTTGAATGCCACAAGGATGCTGACATTCTTTACCACATTAATCCTAAGTTATTTTGTTACTGACATTTTTAAAATATTGTTAGCGAAACAATTGCGTAACCAACTCAATCCAAAGAATATCCTTTTAATCAAGAAATTTATAAGTATCGTTTTAATTATTTGCGGCGTTGTTTTATTGTCTCAAGCTTGGTTTCCTAAAGAACAAAAAATGGTTAACAAAGCGTTTGAAAAGCTAGAAGAAAAGAACTAAATTATTCTAAAAATAGTATGAAAGCCTCAATTTTATTGAGGTTTTTTTAGGTCTTATTTTAAAATAAAAAACCTCCAAGTTTCCTTGAAGGTTTTTGAGGCATCGTCCGGATTCGAACCGGAGTAGTCGGTTTTGCAGACCGGTGCCTAGCCGCTCGGCCACGATGCCCGTTGGACGGCAAATATACTAAAAAAGTTAAAAGGCAAAAGGCAAAAGGCAAAAAGTTTTCTTTTTGTCATTCGTAATTTTAAATTGTAATTATTTTTTAATTACGATATTCTTCCATTTCAATGGTAACCGCTTCAACATCACCGCCAATAGGTGGATTCAATTTTGAAACGCCCAATAAAATTCTGGAGACAGATGGTATTTCTCTGAATATTCTGCTAATGATTCTGTGTGCTACATGCTCCAGTAATTTAGAACGAATAGCCATTTCTTCTTCTACAATTTGGTTTAAAAGCACATAATCTACGGTATCTTTTAACTCATCCGAAACGGAAGATTTTCTTAAATCGGTTTTAATTTCTAAGTCAACCCGATAGTCAGAACCAATTCTGGCTTCCTCTTCCAAGCAGCCGTGAAATGAAAAAGTTCTGATATTTTGCAATTTAATAGTTCCCATTTTTTTCTTTCGTTGCCAATTTTAAATCTTCACCCGAGCAACGCGAATTGACGAAGTAAATTTTCAAATTGACTAATTAAACATATCTTTGCTAAAATTACAAAAATAATGTCAACAGAAGAGAAGTCCCTTAATTTCATTGAACAAATTATCGAAGAAGATTTGAAAAACGGTTTGTCTAATGATAAATTACGTTTTCGTTTTCCGCCGGAACCTAATGGGTATTTGCATGTAGGTCATGCCAGTGCTATTTGTTTAAATTTTGGTTTAGGTATTGATTATCAGGCACCGGTAAATTTGCGTTTTGATGATACCAATCCGGCCAAAGAAGAACAAGAATATGTTGATGCCATTAAAAAAGATATTGAATGGTTAGGATATCAATGGGCTAGCGAATGTTATGCTTCTGATTATTTCCAACAATTATATGATTGGGCCGTTGAGTTTGTAAAAAAAGGAAAAGCTTATGTTGACAGCCAATCTTCAGAAGATATGGCCAAACAAAAGGGAACACCAACACAAGTAGGTACCGATTCTCCTTTCAGAAACCGTTCTGTTGAAGAGAATTTAGACTTATTGAAGCGAATGAAAAATGGTGAATTTCCTAACGGAACCCATATTCTTCGTGCCAAAATTGATATGGCTCACACCAATATGTTGATGCGTGATCCGATTATGTATCGAATTTTGCATTCACATCACCATAGAACAGGAGACAAATGGTGTATTTATCCTATGTATGACTGGGCTCATGGCGAAAGCGATTATTTAGAACAAATATCTCACTCATTCTGTACACTTGAATTCTTACCGCATCGCGAATTATACGATTGGTTTTTAGACCAAGTTTATGATGAAACTAAAGTTAGACCAAAGCAAAGAGAATTTGCCCGAAGAAATCTTTCACATACCGTAGTTTCTAAAAGAAAACTATTGCAATTAGTTGAAGAAAAACATGTTACCGGATGGGATGATCCTCGTATGAGCACTATTTCAGGAATGAGAAGACGCGGTTATCCACCCATGGCGATTCGAAATTTTGCCAAGACTATCGGAATTGCTAAACGTACCAATTTGATTGATGTTTCGTTGTTAGAATTTTGCGTTCGTGAAGAATTGAATAAAACAACCCACCGTGTGATGGCTGTTTTAAACCCTGTCAAGTTGGTAATTACCAATTATCCGGAAGGAAATGAAGAGTGGTTAGAAGCTGAAAACAATCCGGAAGAAGAGGTGATGACCTACCGTAAAGTACCTTTTTCCAAAGAATTGTATATCGAAAGAGAAGATTTTCAGGAAGAAGCCAATAAGAAATTTTTCCGTTTAACTCTTGGCACTGAAGTACGTTTAAAAAATGCTTACATTATTAAGGGAGAAAGCGTTGTAAAAGATGCTGATGGCAATATTATCGAAATACATTGTACTTATGATACGGATTCCCGAAGTGGAAGCGGTACAGAAGCCTCACAAAGAAAGGTAAAAGGAACGATTCATTGGGTTTCCATTGCTCATGCCATTACGGCTGAAGTTCGTATTTATGATCGTCTGTTCTCGCATGAAAGTCCGGATGGCAATAAAGAAATCGACTTCAAAGAATTTATCAACCCGAATTCCTTGGAAGTAATCACCGGTTATGTGGAACCAAGTTTGCAATCCGCCAAAAATTTAGACCAATTTCAATTCCAACGATTAGGTTATTTTTGTGTTGATAAAGATTCGTCGGACCAAAAATTGGTTTTTAACAAAACAGTTGGTCTAAGAGATACTTGGGCAAAAGTAGAAGCTAAAGACTAAATTTTAAAAAATAGATTTTATAAATAGTAAGCCTGCTTAATAGCGGGCTTTTTCTATTATATATTTTTATTATTGAAATATAAAAATGTATTTTTTAAAACTATTAAAATCAACTTTCATAATTGATTTTTATGCGATTTTTTAAAAAGAGGACAGGTAAATTATCACTTGATTTGTGAACTGCTTTTATTTCGCTTTAAAATGAGTTTTCATGGTTTAACCTGAATTTAACGTGCCGTTCTGCTATTTTTTTTGTAACTTTATTAAAATTAAATTTTTTAAATCATGTCAACAAGAAATAATAGCCTCATAGCTCTTTTGGCGGGGGCAGCTGTCGGAGTTGGATTAGGAATTTTGTTTGCTCCTGATAAAGGATCAAAAACCAGAGAAAAAATAAAAGACGGTTTAGATGATTTGAAAGAAGGGGCAAAAGAAAAGTTTACTAATTCAAAAGACGAGTTAAAAGAAACTATGGATGAGCTACTTTCAAAATCAAGTTACAAAGCGGAAGAAGCTATAACTTACTTAGAAGAAAAATTAGCCGAGCTTAAAAAGCAGAATGCCAAACTTCATAAATAATGGCACTAGAAGAAATTAAAGACAATCTGGAAGATATTCAGGAAAACACTCAGGCCTATATTGAAACCAGTTTAGCATATTACAAGCTTTGGGGTTTCAAAGTGGCTATGAAGTCAACGACTTTACTCTTCAAATTTGCTCTGATTGCTATTTGTTTAACAATTGTTCTGTTGTTTTTGTCTGTAGCAGGAGCTTTAGCTATAGGTCAGTTGGTCAATAGCAACGTATTAGGATTTCTAATTGTGGCAGGAATCTATTTGGTCTTGGCTTTTCTTTTGTTTTTAATAAAAGACAAAATTGTAGAAGGTCCTATCTTAGAGAAATTCTCCGAAATATTTTTTAATGACTAAGTATGGAAACTAAAAAATATTCTTCTTATGCTCAGATTGAACATGATTTGGAAATCCTCAGAGTTGAAAGAGAGATTCATTACCAAAAAATACGTTTGAGTTTTGACAAAACCAAAGAAAGTTTAGTACCATCAAAAACTATTTCTCTGCTTGGTACTATTTATGAAAATGTATTTTCAGGAACCCTTGGGACAATTATAAAGACATTAATTCCAATATTAATTAATTGGTATTTAAACAAAAAAAGAGGCGATTAAGCCTCTTTTTATTTGAATTTCCGATTTGTTATTTAGTTGGTTCTTCAGGATTTGAAGTATCGGAAGGATTATAATCCATTGAGGTTTTGTTTCCTCTGTCTTTTACTCTTTTGGGTTGATTTTTCATTTGTTCTCCCATAATACTTGAAGCAGTAAAACTAGTGACCATATTGTTCAACATATCGCTGGCTGCTTGTGGAGAATTAGGTAATAAAATCAAGTTTGAATTAGTATCAGCACCAATAGCCTGAAGGGTATCATAATGTTGTGTAATTACAATCAGGGCTGAAGCTTCCTGTGAATTGATACCTACATTGTTTAAAACTTCAACGCTTTCAACTAATCCTTTAGCAATTTCTCTACGTTGATCCGCAATACCTTGTCCTTGTAATTTTTTACTTTCCGCTTCTGCTTTAGCTTTGGCTACAATTCGGATTCGTTGAGCATCTGATTCAAACATCGCGGCTGTTTTTTCTCTTTCGGCAGCATTAATACGGTTCATGGCATTTTTCACCTGAATATCCGGATCAATATCAGTAACCAAAGTATTGATGATGTCATATCCATAAGCCATCATAGCCTCGTTTAATTCGCGTTTCACGGCAATAGCAATATCGTCTTTTCGAACAAAAACATCATCCAAAATTAACTTCGGTACTTCGGCACGCACTACGTCAAAAACATAAGCGGTAATTTGGTCATGAGGATATTCCAGTTTGTAAAAAGCTTCATAAACATGTTCCTGAATTACTTTAAACTGAACCGAAACTTTCATTTTAATGAACACATTGTCTTTGGTCTGCGTTTCAATGATAACGTCTAATTGTTGAATTCTTAAATTCACACGACCGGCAATTCTGTCGATGATGGGAAGCTTAAGTTGTAAACCCGAATTTCGAATGCTCAGGAATTTCCCAAAGCGCTCAATCACAACAGCTGTTTGTTGTTTAACCGTAAAAAAGGAAGAGAAAAGCAGCACAAGACCAATAAACAAAAAGATAAAAATAAATGGCATGATGTTTAAATTAAATTGTTAATACAGTGTTTATACGAAATATATGTATGTTTGTTACAAATTAATAAGACTGTCAATGAAAAAGAAATTTTCACTTCTATTACTAGCCATTACTTCCTTTGCCTTTTCTCAATATGGCTATCGCGATTCCAATATGATTGGAATAACTTTGGGATTAAATCAATTTACTTTAAATACTTCTGATATTGAAGCCAAACCGGGAACAGGTTGGAATATCGGGCTTTCTATGAGAGGAAATTTTTATAACGATTGGGATGCTATTTATGGCCTACAGTTTAGTGAATACAATTATAAAATAGTAACCAAAAAAGGAGTATCAAGTGATCGAGATGTTAATTACAAATTACCTTGTGCTAATGTCACTTTTCAGTTGAGTTATAAATTTATCGAAAATCATTTAAGTGTAGAATTTGGACCCATGATGCAGATAAATGGTAATGCTCAAATTGAAAAATCGGATGAAGCTAATATCGTAAAAGGCACAGCTGTAACCGCTAAAGATTTTACTAAGATGGGCACTGTGGGTGTTTATCCGGTTATAGGAATCACAGCAGGAGTTAGAAATGCCAGGTTAAATCTAACTTATCAATATGGACTGACTAATATGCTGGGAAAAGTTGAAGGTGATTTTTCGGGACACGCTTCTGTGATTAACGGCAATGTGATTTTCTATTTTTAATAAAAAAGCCCCGAGTAATCAGGGCTTTTATTTTTTATAAATTTTCAATGGCTTTTTCCAAACGTTTGATCGTTTCTTCTTTGCCGATGAGTTCTACAATATCAAAAAGATGAGGGCCTTTTAACGCACCTACCAAACTCAAACGGAAAGGCTGCATCACTTTACCCATCCCAATTTCATTTTGAGTCATCCAGTCTTTTACAATGGTTTCTATATTTACCGAAGTGAAATCACTTACGTTTTCTATTACCGAAATCAATTCCTGCATTAAACGTGGTGTATGTTCATTCCAGTTTTTAGTGGCTTTTTCATCATAAGTAGTTGGTGCTTCAAAAAAGAAATTACTCATTTCCCAGAACTCAGAAACGAAATTTGCACGCTCTTTTATTAACGAAACTATCTTTACTAAGGTCGTATAATCTACCTCAATTCCTTTTTCGTGAAGATAATAAGCATAGCTTTTTGCCAAACTTTCATCGCTTTGTTTCTGTAAATATTGGTGATTGAACCATTTGTTTTTATCAGGATCAAACTTAGCTCCGGCTTTGTGAACTCTGTTTAAATCAAATTTTTCAACCAATTCTTCTAATGAAAATAATTCTTGATCTGTGCCGTCATTCCAGCCTAATAGTGCTAAAAAGTTAACCACCGCTTCCGGGAAAAATCCTTTTTCTCTGTAACCTGAGGAAATCCCTTCTTCACTTTTCCATTCCAATGGAAATACCGGAAAGCCCATTTTATCGCCATCGCGTTTCGATAATTTTCCGTTGCCTATTGGTTTTAATATCAATGGTAAATGGGCAAACGCAGGTGCTTCCCAACCAAAAGCTTTATACAACAAACAATGCAACGGCATCGAAGGCAACCATTCTTCACCACGAATGACGTGTGATGTTTCCATCAAATGGTCATCAACTATATTAGCCAAATGATAGGTTGGCATTCCATCACTTTTGAATAAAACTTTATCGTCCAGTAAATTGGTTTCAAACTTAATATCGCCACGAATAATGTCATGCAAATGCAATGTTTCATTAACCGGTGTTTTAAATCGAATGACATAATCTTCTCCGGCAGCAATTCTTTTCTCGGTTTCTTCTTTAGAAATAACTAAAGAGGTATCGAGTTTTTCGCGATTGTGCCAGTTGTAAATAAAAGTTTTCCCTTCCGCTTCGTGTTGTTTTCTATGCGCATCCAATGCTTCAGCCGTGTCAAAAGCATAATAAGCCCAACCCGAATTTACCAATTGATCCGCATATTGTTTGTACAATGGTTTTCTTTCCGATTGGCGGTAAGGGCCAAATTTTTCGTTCTTTCCAACCGTTTCGCTTGGCGATATACCTAACCATTCTAAAGCTTCAAAGATGTAGGCTTCTGCTCCGGGAACGAAACGATTTTGGTCGGTATCTTCTATGCGTAAATAGAAAACGCCATTATGTTTTCGGGCAAATAAATAATTAAACAGGGCAGTACGAACACCACCAATGTGTAACGGTCCGGTAGGACTGGGAGCAAAACGAACTCTAACGGGTCTTGACATTTTTATACTTTATAATTTTCAAATTAACATTGAGCTTCCTCAAATGTGGTGCAAAGATAAAATTTAATTAGCCACTTATAATCGAATTTTCATTGGCAATTTTTTAACGCTTGGGTATTCAGTAAAAATTGTACATTTATCGGTTATAAAAAAGAATTGCAACAAAGTGGAAAAATCAAACCTTATTTATCAAAAGCTGGAAGACTTCATCAAGAAGTTTTATACCAATGAATTACTAAGAGGCACTATTTTTTTCGTCGGATTGGGATTGCTGTATTTTATCTTCACGCTTTTTGTGGAATATTTTCTTTGGTTAAAACCAACCGCCAGAACCATTCTCTTTTCGTTGTTTATTATTGTTGAGCTTTTTCTGTTGTTGCGGTTTATTTTGTTTCCTCTTTTCAAACTTTTTAAACTCCAAAAAGGGATTGATTACAAAGAAGCTTCTACCATTATCGGCAATCATTTCAATGAAGTAGGCGACAAGCTAACTAACTTTTTACAATTAACACAAGATCAAAACAAGTCAGAATTATTGTTGGCATCGATAGATCAAAAGGCCGGGACATTGCAACCGGTACCTTTTGGTAATGCAATCAATCTGACTAAAAATAAAAAATATCTGCCTCTTGCTGTAATTCCAATTTTGTTCTTTTTGTTTTTCCTGATTTCGGGAAAAGGAGAAATTTTATCACAAAGTTTGAATCGAGTAGTGCATTTTAAACAGCAGTTTTTGCCACCGGCACCATTTGAATTTGTGGTGCTGAATAACAACTTACAAACAGAACAGAATAAAGATTTTCTGCTGAAAGTTAAAACGGTTGGGAATGTGGTTCCTGAGAATGCCTTAATTTTTATTGGTGATGAAAGTTATTTTATGGAAACCAACAAGGCGGGTGAATTTGAATTTGTCATTCCGAAGCCATCTGAAGATTTAGAATTTCATATCGAAGCCAACGATGTTTCTTCTCACGATTATGAGTTAAAAGTGGTGACAGTTCCTTCTATCGCTAATTTTGAAATGGTATTAAATTTTCCGGGTTATTTGAATAAAAAATCAGAAGTAATAAAAGGCACAGGCAATGCTATCATTCCTGAAGGAACTAGAGTTACTTGGCGTATGAACACTTTGGCTACCCAAAAAGTTGACTGGGTGAATGAGAGCAATCATTTTACTTTTACCAAAAATGAGAACCAGTTTTTATTGTCCAAAAGCATACTTCAAAATATAGATTATCAAATCTTGACCTCTAATGCAAAAGTTCAGAATTACGAGAAACTGAATTATCAGATTTCAGTAATTAAAGATCAGTTTCCAACTATTACAGTCAATAATGCTCCGGATAGTTTAAAAGTAAACAAGAATTTTGTGCTGGGCCAGGTTTCAGACGATTACGGATTATCTAAGCTTCAAATTATCTATTATCCAAAAGACAGGCCAACGGCCGCTAAAAAAGCTCCGATTAACGTTAAGAGAGACGTCTACGACCAGTTTGTGTTTTCTTTCCCAAGCAACCTTCCGGTTGAAGAAGGAGTTTCTTATGAATACTATTTTGAGATTTTTGACAATGATGCTATTCACAATTATAAAAGTACCAAGTCTTCCGTTTTTAGTAACCGAATTGCAACCGAAACCGAGAAACAGGATGAAATGCTACAACAGCAAAATGACAACATTAATTCTTTGGCCAAATCGTTAAAAGCACAAGACAAGCAACTTTCCGAAATGGATAAATTGCAAAAAATGGGCAAAGAGAAAGATAATTTAGAATATAAAGAGCAACAAAAAATTGATGATTTTATTCAGCGTCAAAAGCAACAGGATGAGATAATGAAGGAGTTCTCGGAGAAGATGAAAGACAATTTAGAGCAATTCAAAACTGAGAAGAAAGACGAAAAAAAGGAACTGCTTCAGGATCGTTTAGAAAAGACTAAAGAAGAATTAGAAAAGAATCAAAAACTTCTTGAAGAACTTAAAAAACTGAATGACAAAATAAGCAAAGAAGAGTTGTTCGAAAAAATGGAGAAATTCCAGCAAGCCAGTAAAAATCAAACCAAGAGTTTGGAGCAATTGGTTGAGTTGACTAAACGTTATTATGTAGAGAAAAAGGCTGAACAAATTGCAGATAAACTGGAAAAGCTCGCTAAGAAACAAGACAAGCTTGCTGAAAAAAATGAAGAGAATAGTGCCGACAAGCAAGACGAAATTAATAAAGAATTCGACAAGCTACAGGAAGAATTAAAAGATCTCGAAAAGGAAAACAAGGAGTTAAAAGCGCCAATGGATATTCCAAAAACAGATGAGAAAGAGAAAAGTATTGACGAAGATTTAAAAGACGCCAAAGAACAATTGCAGAAGCAACAAAAGGCCAAAGCAAAGCCAAAACAAAAAAGTGCTTCCAAAAAAATGAAGCAAATGAGTATGCAGATGATGGAGGGAATGGATGCCGGTGAAATGGAGCAAATGGAAGAAGATGTTGCTATGTTGCGTCAAATTCTTGATAATCTTTTAGCTTATTCTTTTTCGCAGGAAGATGTATTGAAACAGTTCAAGAACTTAAAAAGAGGCGCACCTTCATTTAATAAGAATTTAAAGATTCAGCAAGATCTAAAACAACAATTCAAACATGTGGATGATAGTTTGTTTGCCATGTCATTGCGTAATCCGAAAATCGCTGAAGATATTACTAAAGAAATCGGAAACGTACAGTACAATGTCGACAAAGCAATTGAAACATTAGTAGAGGCTAATATTCCTAAAGGGAATTCACACCAACAATATGCTGTTTCTTCAGCAAATAAATTAGCCGACATGTTAAGTGATATTTTGAATAGTATGCAAATGCAGATGCAAATGCCGGGAGAAGGAAAAGGTAAACCAAAGCCTGGGCAAGGAGAAGGAATGCAGCTCCCTGATATCATTAAAAAACAAGATGGTCTTGGGGAAATGATGCAAAAGGGAATGAAGAAAGGGCAAAAACCCGGTGAAAAACCCGGTGATGGCAAAGAAGGCAATCAAGGCGAAAAACCTGGTGGCCAACAAGGAAATAAAGGAGGAAAGGGACAAAATGGAGGCAACTCCGGCCAGGGCAAAGGAAATGAAAAAGGAGGAGAAGAAGGGCAAGACGGCGAAGGTGATGCTAAAGCCATTATGGAGATTTATAAAGAACAACAACAATTGCGTGAGGCTTTGGAGAAAGAATTGAAGAAGCAAGGGATGGGAGGTAATGGTCAAAACACCCTAGATCAAATGAAGCAAATTGAAAAACAGTTGTTGAACAAAGGGTTCAATAATGAAACGCTTCAAAAGATACTTAACGTTAAATATGAATTGTTGAAACTTGAAAAAGCATTGCAACAACAAGGCGAAGATAAGAAGCGACAATCCGAAACTAACAAGAAAGAATTTAGCAATCAAG
The DNA here is from genome assembly GCF_010119235.1 of Flavobacterium phycosphaerae. Classification (NCBI taxonomy): domain Bacteria; kingdom Pseudomonadati; phylum Bacteroidota; class Flavobacteriia; order Flavobacteriales; family Flavobacteriaceae; genus Flavobacterium; species Flavobacterium phycosphaerae. The sequence continues at coordinate 1,053,612 of NZ_JAAATZ010000001.1, forward strand.
CCAATGCATTACCTACCAGACTTCAAGAATATTTAAATAGTATTGAAATTTTAAATAGACAAAGCTTACCTTTGCGCTCCAATTTTAACCAAAAGGTTCAAGAATATTTTAAAACCAATGATTAGTTTTAATTACGAGTTAGATTTTGCTTTAGATAATGAGGTAGCTTATGCTGAATGGATTTCCAAAGTCATAAGCTCCGAAATAAAGAACGAAGGAGAGATTAATTATATCTTCTGTGACGATGATTATTTATTGGAAATAAACCAACAATACCTCGATCACGATACATTAACAGACATCATTAGCTTTGACTATTCTGTCGGAAACGAATTACATGGCGATATTTTTATTTCTATTGAAAGAGTTCGTGACAATGCTAATGATTTTAATGTTTCTTTTGATGATGAATTGAAAAGAGTCATGGCTCATGGTGTACTTCATTATTGCGGATACAAAGATAAGTCTGAGAAAGATGAGCGAGTAATGCGTGATAAAGAAGAAGAAAAAATACTAATGTTCCACGTGAAACAATAATGATTGAGGAATTTAAGTTTTGGGATTCGATAAATCATTTCCCAATACCTAAACTCCCAATTCCTTAATCCTAAATAAAAATGTTTTTAGAAAAATACGATACAATTGTAGTAGGGGCTGGGCACGCTGGTTGTGAAGCAGCAGCAGCATCAGCCAATATGGGTTGCAAAACATTGTTAATTACAATGAGCTTGCAAAACATTGCTCAAATGTCATGCAATCCTGCTATGGGCGGAATCGCCAAAGGACAAATTGTTCGTGAAATAGATGCGCTTGGAGGTTATTCCGGAATTGTTTCGGATAAAACTGCCGTACAATTCAAGATGCTCAACAAATCCAAAGGACCGGCCATGTGGTCCCCAAGAGTGCAAAGCGACCGTATGCGTTTCTCTGAAGAGTGGCGGTTAATGCTTGAACGCACACCTAATCTTGATTTCTACCAGGAAATGGTAAAAGGGCTTTTGATTAAAGATAATAAAATTGAAGGTGTTGTTACTTCTCTTGGAATTGAAATTAAAGCCAAAACGGTTGTGCTGACTAATGGTACTTTTCTTAACGGATTAATCCACATAGGAGACAAACAATTCGGTGGAGGCAGAGCCGGTGAAAGTGCCGCCTACGGAATAACGGAAGATTTGATTAAAGTGGGTTTCGAAGCCGGGAGAATGAAAACCGGAACACCACCCAGAGTGGATGGGCGCTCTTTGGATTATTCTAAAATGCGTGAAGAACCAGGTGATTTAGTTCCGGATAAGTTTTCTTATTCCGACGAAACTAAACCATTAACACATCAAATTCTTTGTCACATGACTTATACTTCCAACGAAGTGCACAACATACTTCGCGAAGGCTTTGACAGATCTCCAATGTTCAATGGTAGAATTAAAAGTATTGGCCCAAGATATTGTCCGTCTATAGAAGATAAAATTAATCGTTTTGCTGATAAAGAAAGACACCAACTTTTTGTTGAACCGGAAGGATGGAACACGGTTGAAGTATATGTAAATGGTTTTTCCACCTCGCTGCCCGAAGATATTCAGTTTAAAGCTTTGCGTTCTGTGGAAGGATTTGAAAAAGTTAAGTTTTTCCGCCCGGGTTATGCAATCGAATATGATTATTTCCCGCCAACACAGTTAAAGCATACCTTAGAAACTAAACTAGTTGAAGGTTTATATTTCGCCGGACAAATAAACGGTACTACCGGATACGAGGAAGCCGCCTCTCAGGGATTAATGGCAGGAATCAATGCTGCTCTTAAAGTGAAAGAGCAAGAGCCAATGATTTTGCGTCGTGATGAAGCTTATATTGGGGTTTTAATTGACGATTTAATCACAAAAGGAACCGAGGAACCTTATCGAATGTTTACTTCCCGCGCAGAATATAGAACCCTATTGCGTCAGGACAATGCCGATTTCCGTTTAACAGCAAAGTCTTATGAAATAGGATTAGCTTCTGAAAAACGCTTAAAAAGAATGGAGTATAAATTCAATGAAAGCGAAAAAATGGTCAACTTTTTTAAGGAAACAAGCGTTACGCACGAAGAAGCCAATCCAATTTTAGTCGAAAAAGAAAGTGCACCTATGTCTCAATCGGATAAAATGTTCAAAGTGTTTTCCCGACCTCAAATTGAATTAGAAGATATTTTGAAGTTTGAAAAGGTTCAAAATTATATCCAAGAAAATGATTTAGACAAAGAAATAATCGAACAAGCCGAAATCCAAGTTAAGTATTCCGGATACATTGAGAAAGAAAGAAACAATGCCGAAAAACTAATTCGTTTAGAAGATATTAAAATCCCGGAGAATTTCGATTACGAAAAAATCAAATCCATGTCGATAGAAGCCAAACAGAAATTAAGCAAAATCCGTCCGGTAACCATATCGCAAGCCTCCAGAATAAGTGGTGTTTCCCCGGCCGACATTTCGGTATTATTAATCCACATGGGAAGATAATCTTTAAAGTAAATTTAAAACCCTAATCCAAATTCAAAGAGCGTTCCACGTGAAACCAACTTCGTTAAGCCTTACCAATACAGCCTTTATATGAGTTTTCAAAATAATATTTTTTTTCAAAAAGTTAGAGATTATTCTGTTTCCAAAGAAATTTTCGAATTGCATCACAATCCGGAATATGATATGTTGCTTACCTTTCCTAAACCCAGTTTAGAAAAATTACCCGGATATTATGAAAGCGATGACTATATTTCGCATACGGATGGAAAGCGCTCATTGTTTGAAAGAATGTATCATTTAATAAAAAATGTAGCACTCAAAAACAAACTGAAATTAATCAACTCAAAATCTCCTAAAGGGAAATTATTAGATATTGGTGCCGGAACAGGTGACTTTTTAGTAGTAGCCAAAAACGATGGTTGGCAAATTACCGGAATCGAACCAAGTCCAAAAGCAAAAACAATAGCGATTAATAAAGGAGTAACATTTGCAGATAGTCTGGCAATGCTGGAAGATAATTCTTTTGATGTAATTACCATGTGGCACGTATTAGAACATGTTCCCAATCTCGAAGAATACATTTCTGAATTAAAAAGATTATTGAAACCATCAGGAACCATTGTAATCGCGGTGCCAAATTTCAAATCGTTTGACGCCAACTTTTACGGAAAGTATTGGGCTGCTTTTGATGTGCCGAGACACCTTTGGCATTTCTCCAAAAACGCCATTGCAAAATTGTTTTCAGAAAAAGAAATGAAATTAATGGAAGTACTCCCAATGAAATTTGACAGTTTTTATGTGAGCTTACTTTCTGAAAAATACAAAACCGGTAAAATGAATTTCATACGAGCATTTTTTGTCGGCCTAAAGTCAAATCTCTCCGGAAACAAAACAAAAGAGTATTCCTCGCACATTTATATCCTGAAAAACCAGTAAAAAGCCATTAAAACGATTGATTTAAATCAAATTTACCAAAATGTAAATATACTTATCAGAAATTCAAAAGTCTTTTAAATCGCTTTATTTAAAGTCAAAAACGATAATCTCAGCCAATTATTATAGTATTTAAGATAAATAATAATTATCGCTTTAAAAATGACCCAAAAACAGCAATTTCTAACTTTAGATTATTGAATTTTATTTTTATACTTTTGAAAACCGAAAAAAAAATATAGAATGAAGAAAACAGTTATCCTTTTTGCAATGGCCATCTCAATTATGTCCTGCAACAAAACTACAGAAACAAAAGAATTCAAAACCGCCTATATCGATACCTCCAAATTGATGGAAGAATCAACAGAAGCCAAAGATATCGAAGCCAAATACAAAGACAAATCCAAAGTTATGGGAAGTCAGTTAGAAGCTGAAGTTAATCGTTTCAAATCAGAAGCGGCAAGTTTCAAACAAAATGCAGCTACTAACGGTCAGGCTTGGGCCCAACAAAAAGGAGCTGAATTACAACAAAGAGAACAGCAGTTAAATTATGCGCAACAAGCCATGTTACAGCAATTACAACAAGAAAGTGGCGTAGAAATGGACTCTTTGGTTAAAACCTATAAAAAAATCATCAAAGATTTTGGTAAAGAAAAAGGGTATGATTACATCTACGGAACAGGTGATGCACAATCCATCCTTTATGCCAAAGACAACTATGATATCACCAAAGAGGTTATAAAATTGGTAAACGACAAGTATAAATCGTCTGATAAAAAAGAAGAAAAACCGGCCGATAAAAAATAAACCCGAAAACGGTTAAATTAAAAGATCTTCAGTATAGAAGGTCTTTTTTTTTGCGGTTGACCTACAATGTTTTATATTTGTTTTTGTAAAAAAATTACCCATGAAAATGCAATCACAAGAAGCTCAGTATGTATTGCAATTTATTAATCAAACTAATAAATCCATTTTTCTAACCGGAAAAGCGGGTACCGGAAAAACTACACTTCTTAAAGAAATTATCCAATCTACACACAAAAATACGGTAGTAGTAGCACCCACAGGAATTGCCGCTTTAAACGCCGGAGGGGTCACCATCCATTCCATGTTTCAGTTGCCTTTTTGGGGTTTCATTCCCGAAAATGTAGCCCCTGACTTCTCTGAAAATACCAAGTTTGAAACCAAAACAACTCTCCGTAGACATTTTAAAATGAGCGGTTTGAAAAAATTGGTTATCCAAAACATGGAACTCCTCATCATTGATGAAGTAAGTATGTTGCGAGCTGATTTAATGGATGCCATCGATTTTATGTTGCAATCAGTTCGCAAAAAGAATCTCCCATTCGGAGGGGTGCAAGTGCTTTTTATTGGCGATTTATTACAACTTCCTCCGGTGATTCGCGAAGAAGAATGGCAAACTTTACGAAAATATTACAAAGGAAAGTTCTTTTTCCACGCCCATAGCATACAACAAAACCCACCATTATATATCGAATTATCAAAGATTTTTCGTCAAACTGATGACCGGTTTATTGGGATTTTAAATAACCTGAGAAACAATCTGATTACACCAAATGATATTGAAATTTTAAATCAATTTGTACAACCCGATTTTGATTTAAAAGCAAATGAAGGCTTTATAGTGCTTACCACACACAATAGCAAGGCGGATACTATCAATACACAATCACTACTCGATTTAAAGGGTAAAACCACCGTTTTCAAAGCTGAAATCACGGGCGACTTTCCCGAAAAAATATACCCGCTTGAGGAACAACTAGAACTTAAAAAAGGAGCTCAAATCATGTTCATCAAAAACGATTTATCTTTAGAAAAGCAGTATTTCAATGGTAAAATGGGCATCATCAAGTCGCTTTCTGATAATGAAATCATCGTTCATTTTCCGGAAGAAAACAAAACCATCGAAGTCGAAAAATACGAATGGCAGCACATCAGGTATTCGGTTAATGAAAACACCAAAGAAATTGAGGAGGAAGTTTTAGGCACCTTTGTACACTATCCCATAAAATTGGCTTGGGCCATCACGGTTCACAAGAGTCAAGGTTTGACGTTTGACAAAGCAGCGCTCGATGTATCAAAGGTTTTCCTTCCCGGGCAGGCTTATGTAGCACTTTCGCGTTTACGGTCATTAAAGGGCTTAATTTTGCTTTCACCACTACAAATGAATGGCATTGCTAACGATCAAGATGTGGTAAATTACGCGCTGAATAAAGCAACACCGACAGTTTTAGAAAACACCCTGCAGCAAGAAACTAAAGAATTCATTCATAACTACCTGACGGAAACATTCCAATGGAACGAACTGGCGGTAGAATGGCAGCAACATGTATTGAGTTATAATGAAAAAGCCAATGCTTCAGAAAAAGCAAAACACGCACTGTGGGCAAAAAAACAAACCGAAACTATTGACAATCTCCTGGTGCCCGCCCGAAAATTTATAGCTCAATTAAATCAATTATTTAAAGAAGATACGGTAGAACTAAACCACGTTTCAGAACGAATTCAAGCCGCCTATGATTACTTTTGGAACCCTTTGGATTCAATCGTTTACGAAGTTTTATGGAAGATAGAAGAGGTAAAAAGAATCAAAAAAGTAAAAGCCTTTTATGAGGAATTAGTGGTTTTAGAAGAATGGCAAACCAAAACCATTTTGCGATTGATGAAAGCCAAACTATTGATGAAAATAGTAGCCAATGGCGAAACCCTTTCAAAAGAAAAACTAACCTCTGATGAAATCAAACAGTACAAAATCAAAAAAATAACACTCATCCAAAGTGAGTTTAAAAAGGCAAATCATTCTTTAATCGAAGAGGAAGCCGATGTAGATCGTTATGCTAACAAGAAAAAATCGTCTAAAGAAGTCAAGAAATCTACCCTCGAGAAAACCCTCGAATTATGGCTGCAATCAAACTCTACAGAAGATATTGCCCTGATACGCAAAGTTACCGCGGCCACCATAAACGGGCATTTTGTAAAATTAATTGAAGCCAAAAAAATGCACATTTCAGAAGTGCTGCCCCAAGATAAAATTGAGGAATTAAAACTTGTTTTTGAAGACTTTAAAGGCGAATCCTTGACCGAATTGAAAGAAACCCAAGGCGAAAAATTCACTTGGGAAGAACTAAAAATGTTTAAAGCCAGTTTAGCCGTTTAACTCAACCAAAAAACAGCCAATATAGAAGGGATAAAATAAATGGCTATAGTCCGCGCACCATCGTAATCTTTAGCCAATCGCTGACCAAACAGCATTAATATCAAGGTAATACTCGAAAAAACAGCACCGTAAAAACCAAAATTCCTACCGCCGTTCACCAGCAATTCTACACAACCCACCAACGTAAAAACGCCGGTAACCAGTTCCAAAATCAAAAGTAAAAACAAGGCCAAGGGCACATAGTTTTTTAAAATCGTTTGAGCAAAATGGCCTTTGAGCCAATCCACATTACTTTGCCAACCAAAAACCTTGTCATAGGCCGATTGTATAAAGGTTACGGCCAAAAAAAGCAACACTAATATAGAAGCAGTATTATTCATAACTAGTCATTTTTATGGATTAAACGAGTAAGTTTTATTGATAAATCAGTCAAAATTATTTTGGCATTCCCATTCCTTTCTATGTGATAAATAGCATCTGAAAGTTCTTTAAATATAGCATTTATATTAGTCCCGGTAACAAAAGGAGCAAATTTTTCCAAACTGAACTTATCCACCGTAGGCTCCAAGTACACCAGTTTATCCGCCCGATAGTTCAACAACAAAGCCTGTCGAAACATGGTAATGCAATAATTCAAAAACTGCTTTTGACCCTCGCGACCCAAACCGGCAATCTCCTCACTCCATAAAATCAAATCCTGTATAGCAGCCGCGTTACCCTTAGCCCTGAAAGCCGCCCTAACCCAATCCACAAACCATTTTTCAAAAGGCAAATCATCCGCATCGTTATGAATAATATGAATGGCTTTGTTATAATTACCCTGTGCCTGGTGCGCCACTTTAGTAGCCGAAGGCTCATCCAAAAAATACTGCTCACGCAAGGCTTTAGCAATCACAGCTTCGGGCAAGGGCCCAAAATGGAGTACCTGACAACGCGAACGTATCGTCTGAATAATATCTTCTTCGTTTTCCGAAATCAAAATAAACAACGTCTTTTCAGGCGGTTCTTCCAATAGTTTCAAAAGTTTATTCGAAGCGGCAATATTCATTTTATCGGCCATCCAAACAATCATAATTTTATAACCGCCTTCATAGGATTTCAGTGCCAAAGCTTTTAAAATGTCCTGAGCATCATCCACCCGAATCTCCCCTTGCTTGTTCTGAACACCCAAATGTTTATACCAGTCAAACAAACTCCCGTAAGGAGAAGCCGACACAAACTCCCGCCAATCCATAAGGAAATCAGCACTCTTGGGCTTCGACTTCACGTCTTCATTAGCCACATTCGGATACACAAAATGCAAATCAGGATGCGATAACGACTGAAATTTTAAATTGCAACTTTCATTACCACCACTGTTTTCAATACCGGTATTATTACACAAAACAAACTGCGCATAAGCAATAGCCATGGCCAAAGTACCACTGCCTTCGGGCCCAACAAACAATTGCGCATGCGGAATCCTCCCCGACAACGCGCTGGTAATTAAATGATTCTTAATATAATCCTGTCCAAGGATGGCTGAAAACTGCATAAAGCAAATATAACAGAAATATTTGGCTATCCGAAAATATATCCCCTTACACAAACCGCAATAGGCTAAACACAAATCGAAACCTTCTAAACACATAACGAAAGCTTCTAAACGCGAATTAAAACCAGCTAAGCCAAAGACGAAATATGATTGTTCCAAATCGAAATAATCCAAACCAAAAAGACAATCAGCTAAGCCAAAAACGAAACCCGCCAACCCCGAATCGAAATGAAATAAACACAAATCAAAAGCAGCTAAACTAAAAACGGAACGGTTTTTGCAAAAATCAAAACAGTACTAATCCTAAAAGCAATAGTAAAATGATAAAGTTAAACATCCGTCAAGCGCTAAAAAGCAAAGGCATCGAAAACACTCATCAGTTTTTAAACCAATGTCAAATCCCCTATCACACCGCAAGCCGATTGCTGAACAACAATGTAGAGAGCATCAACTTTAAGTACCTCGAAAAGATTTGCTTACACCTCCACTGCACCATTGACGACCTCTTCCTCTGGATTCCCGAAGACACTAAAACTATATCACCCAATCATCCGCTGCAAAAACTGGTACAAAAAGCAGCAAACCAAACCATTACACAAAAATAAAACAACTCCCCTTCGACCAAATCCAACAGATCAATAACTACATCGATGAGCTCAATAATCAAAAAGAATAAACCGCAAAACAAGACGGTCACTTTTGTAATTAATTGAAAATTAAAATAATAAACCTTAAAATTTCCTTAAAAATCATCGATTAAAACACAAAAAAGAACGATGAAATTAAATTTTACTATATTTGCAAGGATTCAAACCCTTTAAAAAGCCAAATGAAAACACTTCAGGATTTTAACTTCAATGCCAAAAAAGCCATCATTCGTGTAGATTTCAACGTCCCTTTAGACGAAAATTTTAACGTAACCGATGACACCCGAATTGAAGCCGCAAAGCCAACCATCGACAAGATTCTGGCCGATGGAGGAAGCGTAATTCTAATGTCACACTTAGGCAGACCTAAAGGAAAAGAAGATCAGTTTTCATTACGTCACATCGTGGCGAAATGTAACGAAGTATTGGGCGTAAAAGTGCAGTTCGCTTCCGATTGTCGTGGCGAAATCGCTCAAAATGCCGCCAACAATTTAAAACCGGGGGAAGTATTACTGTTAGAAAACCTTCGTTTTTACACAGAAGAAGAAGCCGGAGATGAAAACTTTGCAAAAGAACTCGCTTCATTAGGCGATATTTATGTAAACGACGCCTTCGGAACAGCACACAGAGCACACGCTTCTACAACTATCATTGCCAAGTTCTTTCCTAACCACAAATGTTTTGGAATGCTGTTGGCCAAAGAAATAGAAAGCTTGAATCGCGTACTTAATAATTCAGTAAAACCAGTAACTGCAGTATTAGGAGGTTCAAAAGTATCCTCAAAAATCACAGTTATCGAAAACATATTAGACAAAGTAGACCACATGATTATAGGTGGCGGAATGACGTTTACTTTTGTTAAAGCACTGGGCGGAAAAATCGGAAATTCCATTTGCGAAGACGACAAACAGGAATTAGCCTTAGAAATTTTGAAGCTGGCCAAACAAAAAAACGTGCAAATACACATCCCGGTTGATGTCATAGCCGCCGATGCCTTTGCAAACGATGCCAATACACAGATAGTTGATGTACGCGAAATCCCTGATGGATGGCAAGGCCTTGATGCCGGTCCCCAATCATTAGAAAATTTCAAAGAAGTAATCATGAATTCAAAAACCATCCTTTGGAATGGGCCTCTTGGTGTCTTTGAAATGGAAACCTTTGCCCAAGGAACCATAACATTAGGAAATTACATAGCCGAAGCAACAGCAAACGGAGCCTTCTCACTAGTAGGTGGCGGGGATTCTGTGGCAGCAGTAAAACAATTCGGTCTCGAAGAAAAAATGAGTTACGTTTCAACCGGCGGTGGCGCCATGTTAGAAATGTTAGAAGGAAGAACGTTACCGGGCATAGCAGCAATTTTAAATTAATTTAAAAGAGCAACACAATAAAAGACAATTATTTACGTTGTAAATCAAGCCATTTACAACCCATAAATTTGAAAATACCACATATACCACAGTATTATGATTATAAAAAAAATAACGACCTTAGCCCTACTCTTGGCTTCCACGGTAATCTTTGCTCAGGATGACCTCAGTATCGCACCGTTCAAAAAAGATTTAACTAACAAGCAAGTCTTAGATTCAATCAAAGCCACTTTTGTTCACGATAAAATAGCCTCGTGCATCGATAGCTTGTGGATGAAAGAATTAGCCAGTTTAGACTTGTACAATGAGCTAACTCTTGACATCAAAAACATCAACGTTGATGAAAAAGTAGACTACGAATTACCAACGGCTCTCTTGAAAGAAAGATTAAAGAAAATGGATGAGAAATCACCCTTCAATATCGAGTACAATCAAGGGTTGGAAAATGTAATCAAATCGTTCTTAAAGAACAGAAAAAGAGCTTTCGAACGGTTGATGGGTATCTCTCAGTTTTATTTCCCAATGTTTGAAGAAGCCTTAGCCTCCCAAAATATTCCTTTAGAAATTAAATATCTAGCTGTTGTGGAGTCGGCTTTAAATCCAAGAGCCGTTTCAAGAGTTGGCGCTACAGGTTTATGGCAGTTCATGTACCAAACCGGAAAGCAATACGATCTAAACATCAATACTTATGTTGATGATAGAAATGATCCTTTAAAATCAAGCTACGCCGCCACCCAATACATGACCAATATGTACAAAATCTTTGGTGATTGGGATTTAGTGTTAGCGTCATACAATTCAGGACCGGGTAACGTAGCCAAAGCCATAAGACGTTCAGGCGGACAACAAAATTATTGGAATATCAGAAAGAATTTACCAAAAGAAACTCAAGGGTACTTACCGGCATTTTTGGCCACCATGTATATTTTTGAATACCACAAAGAACACGGTATAAAACCGGACAAAGCTATTGCGAATCATTTTGCTACTGATACCATCATGATTAAAAACGCAATGACTTTTAAACAAATCTCTGCTTTGCTTGATGTTCCTGTGGCAGAACTACAGTTTTTAAATCCATCCTACAAAAGAGAAGTAATTCCTTTTATCACCGGAGAGAATCATTACTTGAGATTGCCAATAGATAAGATTGCCGTGTTCACTTCTAACGAAGATAAAATCTACGCATACGTTCAATACGAAGAAAGCAGAAGAGAAAGACCATACGAAAGCATGTTGGCTTCCAGAGACTCTATCAGTTCTTCAGCATCAAGAGTAAAATACCACAGAGTAAGACGCGGAGAAAGCCTAAGTGAAATTTCAGATCGGTATGGAATCGCCATGTCAGATTTAAAAAAATGGAACAACCTTAGAAGCAGCAAAGCTCCAAAAGGTAAAAAATTAAAGATTTATACCAATGAGGCAGTAGCTTCCAATGATAAGAAATCAGCAAAGCCGGATACCATTTCGGTAAAAGAATCTACCGCTATAGCTTCAACAACAGCAAAAGTTTTTAAAGAAGAGAAAGTGGTTTCGTTCAAAGATGTTGTCAAATATCACAAAGTGAAAAAAGGTGACAACTTGGGTGAAATCTCAGATAAATACGGTGTTTCCGTTGCGGATGTAAAAAAATGGAACCATTTAAAAGGCAGTAATATTTCTTTAGGAGCCAGTTTAAAAATCATCAAAAACGAAAGAGTTGTCACTACGGTAAGAAAAGAGGTTAAAAGTAACAAACCTTTGGAGACTAAAATTGAAACAGCCGTGGCTTCAAACGAAACCAATGATGATATCGCTCAACACCCTAAAGATTATTACGAAGTACAAAGAGGCGATAACTTATTCAGCATTGCCAAAAAATTTAATGTTCGTTTGGAAGACCTAAAAAAATGGAACAATTTGGATGACTTGAATGTACAACAAGGTTCTAAATTAGCTTTAGCCAACACAGAAGAAGCAGCTAAAGAAGAAGAGCCAAAAACTGAAACCAAAATCGTTGAATACAAAGTTAAAAAAGGCGATAATTTAGGAAGCATTGCCCGCAAATACAATGTGGCCGTAGCTGATATCAAAGAATGGAACGAGTTGGAAGACAACAATATAAAATTGGGCACTTCGCTTATTGTTTCTAAAAAAGAAGTAGCGGTTAACGAGGGTAAATCTTCTAAAAAAGAAAATATTGCGTCTAACGACCTTGACGAAGTAAAATTATACTACGTTAAAAAAGGCGATTCATTATTCAGTATTGCCAAAAGATACAACGTAACCACTGCAGATATCAAAAAATGGAACGGTATTAAAAACGAAAGTTTAAAACCGGGAATGAAGTTAAAAATTAACAACGGTTAATCCGAAAATCTTCTATAAATTTGGGTTTTATTTCAGTTATGAATAAAACCCTTTTTTTATGGTTTTTAGGTTCAGTTTGCCTGAGTTCCTGTTCGTTCAAAAAAAACGATAGGTTGCCCGACGAATCTGCTGCAGCCATAAACACTATTGCGGTTATCATTGACGATCAGCTATGGAACGGTGAGGTTGGCGACAGCATTCGTAATAAATTTGCCTCTCCGGTTTTGGGTTTGCCGCAAGAAGAACCTTTGTTTTCCATCAACCAATATCCGGTAAAACTTTTTGAAGGCTATTCTACAGATAGCCGCAACATCATCATCATTAAGAAGGACATTGAAAACAAATTCGAAATCAAAGAAAACGAATTTGCTTCGCCACAAAACGCTATTCATATTTCGGGAAAAACCGCTTTTGAAATCTTGGAGTTATTAGAAAAAAACACACCTGCCATCATTCAAAAAATGCGGGCAACCGAAATCGCCCAAGAGCAAAAAACCTTCAAAGATTCTTTGTTAGATACCAAAAAGATTCAGAAAAAGTTCAACATCAATTTGTTGATTCCGAAGAAATACGAATATGTGATGCGCCGAAAAAACTTCATTTGGCTCAAAAAAGAAATCACCAGCGGCAACAACAGCCTTATCATTTATGCAATCCCTTGGCAAAGCATAGGCCGCAATAATGCGGTGAAAGACATTATCAAAACCAGAGACTCCATCGGAAAACTATACATTCACGGCTCGGCCTATAAAACACAAATGGTTACCGAGGAAGCCTATTCTCCTTATTTTTCAAAAACCACTTTGGCTGATAACAAAGCCTATGAAACCAGGGGGACATGGCAAATGAAAAACGACTTCATGTCGGGACCGTTTATCAACTATGTGATTTTTGATAAAGCCCACCGCAGGATACTAGTCTTAGAAGGATTTTGTTATGCACCTTCCAAAGAAAAACGAGATTTGATGTTTGAATTGGAAGCAATTATTAAGTCTATTCAAATCAAAAAATAAATACAGATGAATTTAGAATGGAAAATAAAGCGTTTTGAGGCACTTTCAGCAAGTGAACTTTATGATTTACTACAATTGCGCAGCGAAGTCTTTGTAGTGGAGCAGGATTGCGTTTATCAAGACATTGACGGCAAAGACAGGAAAGCATTACACCTCATTGGAGAGGTTGACGGTGAAACGGTCTGTTACGCCCGATTATTTAAACCCAATGATTATTTCGAGCAAGCTTCTATTGGAAGAGTTGTGGTGAAACAAACTTATCGCGATAAAAAACTGGGACACGTCCTAATGCGCGAAGCCATCATCGTTATGAAAAAACATTTCGATGCCACTAAAATTACCATTTCGGCTCAATTGTATTTGAAGAAATTCTACGAAAGTCACGGTTTTATTCAAACCAGCGAAATGTACTTAGAGGATGATATCCCCCACATTGAAATGAAAAAAGGAAATTAAACTTTCGAAATCACTAACTCCACTCTTCGGTCATATTCGGCGCCTTTGCCCAGTGGCACGGTATTGCCATAGCCTTTAAAGGTCATACGGTCTTTAGAAATCTTTTTCCAAATCAAATATTTATAGACGGCTTGGGCACGGTTTATAGAAAGCTGACGTTTCTTGGTGTCCATATCAATAGCTTCCTTTTGGTAAGGCGGTGTGCAACACACATGCCCTTGAATTTCAAACTGAAGATTTTTATATTTCAGCAATAACTTGGCAATTTTATCCAATTCGGTTTTAGTTTTAAAGGTCAACTTGCTGCTGCCTCTGTCAAATAAAACATTATCAAGATAAACGTGGTCGCCAACAATATGATGCTTTTGGATGGTATTGTAATAGCCGGGAATTTCAATTTTTGGTAAAGGTTTTAGGTTCAATACCACATCCACACGACGGTTTTTGGAACGCTTTTCCGGAAGATTTTCCACGATGTCGTCATCAATCAAAATTCTTCCTTTCCCTTCAATGGTAATGATTACTTTGTTTTTAATGCCGCTTTGAATGAATTTATTCTGGATAGCAGTCGCTCGTTTGGTAGAGAGTTTATAATTATAAGCTTCTTTGCCGATGTCATCAGTATACCCAAAAATCTGAATGGATTCAATACGGGTGGAATCGGTTTTTTTGATAAAATCAACAGCTTCATTGGCCTGTTTATCATTTAATGCAAATTTGTCAAAATCAAAATAAACAGAGTGAACAACTTCTTCCTGAGCATGCAGGAAGCCAAAAATCAGCAATGGCAGGTATTTAAATAACTTCATATTATATTTTTAAAATCTTGTTGTATTCCGCTTTGTCATTTAATACTTCTACGGCTTTTTTGATTTCGAAATTGTTTTTAATGTAATATTGATATAATCCTTCTTTGTATTGGTATCTTTTGATAATCTCATCCAAAAGTAAATTCTTGATTTCAGCCTTATTCTTGTCAATCAAAGTTTCTTCACTTCTTTCAATCGAAGCTAACAATTGTTGATATTCGGCAGTGATTGCATTATCTATATTTTCTTTTTTGGCTTTCTCCAAAGTGTTTTTCAAAGCTATTTCAGTTTCCGTATCAAAGGCTATTTTTTCACGTTTCAGGAAGGCTTTAAAATCAGCAATTTCAGCATCAGTAATCGTTGGAATCTTATCCCCAAGATTTGGATTTTTATAATAGTAATATGTAGCATAATTAAAGATACCATCGTTTTTTTGCAACGCATCAGCAATGGCACTGGTCTTAGTGCTTTCTAAAACAATATCCGGCAAAATACCGCCACCGTCATAAACCGTTCTCCCCTTTTTGGTTTGGAAAGCGTTGTAATTTTTAGCATCGGTACGAATGGCTTTACCACTTTTGTCTTTATGAGCATAATCTAAAGCCTGAATACAGCGACCGGAAGGTGTATAATACTTAGCAATGGTAACTTTCACTTGAGTATTATAAACCATATCAAACGGGCGTTGTACTAACCCTTTTCCGTAGCTACGACTGCCTATAATTACGGCACGATCTAAATCCTGCAGTGCTCCCGAAACAATTTCAGAAGCCGAAGCACTTTTTCCGTCCACAATAATGGCTAAAGGAATTTCGGTATCAATTGGTTCGCGAGTCGTTTTGTTGGTGTTATTGTATTTGGTGTTTTTAGATTTAGTAGTTACTATGGTTTCTCCTTTTGGCACAAACAAACCGCAAATATTCACCGCTTCGTTCAACAAACCTCCTGGGTTCCCTCGCAAGTCTAAAACAATTTGAGTAGCACCATCTGCTTTCAGTTTTTCAAGGGCTTCTTTGGTATCGGAGAAAGCTTTGGCATTAAACTGCGACAACACAATGTATCCGGTTTTATCATCAATTTTTCCATAAAAAGGAACCGCTTTGACATCCACTTCATCCAAAATCAATTGCGCTGTCATGGGTTTTCCTTGGCGTAAAAATTTAATGTCGATTTTAGTATTCTTAGCTCCTTTCATCAATTGCGAAGCATCGTCTTTAAAGTCGGCCAAAAGCACATCGCCAATTTGTGTGATTTCGTCACCGGCTTTGAGTCCGGCTTTGTCGGCAGGATAGCCTTTATACGGTTCTTTGATGATGATTTTATCTTCTTTGCGAGTAATCAACGCACCAATTCCGGTATATTCCCCGGTGTTGTTGATTTTAAATTTAATCACATCCTGCTCATTGAAATAGTTGGTATACGGATCTAAATCAGCCAACATGCTTTTAATGGCTTTGTCCATCAATTCAGCGGCATTGGTTTCATCCACATAGTTTTGATTGATGGTTTTGAATAATGTGGTGAAGATTTCGATTTGTTTCGAAATTTCGAAAAAATCATCTTTAAAACTTACACCAATAAACAGAAATACGCTCAGTGTTATCGGTATAAAATATCTTTTTTTAATTTTTGAGAACATCTTGTTTATTTTTTCGTTTAAACCGTTTTCTGATTAGTACAAATAAGGCAACTAATGTAACAAATTTTTGGGTGTAACGTACTTTAGTTTTTTTCTTCTTCCTTAATGGTTTTAATAAACTTTTCAAAAAGCTGAATCGTCTTTTCGTTGATTTCCGTATAGGTCAATTTGTCTTTGGTTTGGTAAAAAAACATCAGACAATATTTGGTATCGATATGCTCAATCAAAATCGCTTTGTTGAGTCGGTAACATTCCCGTAAAACCCGTTTGAAATAGTTACGGTCAACAGCATGTTTAAAATGTTTTTTGGAAACAGAAACAGCTATCTTCAACGGTACGTTTTCTTCAAAATCGTGTTGAATGTAAACCAAACGCAAAGGGTATTTGCCTACCGATTTGCCTTTGGTAAAGAGCAAGTCGATGATTTTTTTGCTTTTGAGCTTTTCTGCTGCCGGATAAGAAGTATCCATGAATTAATTGTCGTTGTAGACGTTGTAAACGAATTTTACTTCATTATAATTGATATAAATCTGCATTCGGTTGTTCTCTTTTTTCTTGGTAATAATAAATATTTTACACTTCGAAAACTTGTTGTCCATACACTCAAAAGGAACAATATTCACTTCATCCGTATCTTCAATTTCTCCGTAGGCTTTGATTTTAAAGGATTGCACTTCGGCTGAATTTATGGTAATCAAATCTTTTTTGGCGTCCAGCGTTATTAAAACATTGGCATCAACAAAATCAGACCATTCATTCCAGGTATTGTCACTTTTTTTATCGGTATAACTAACACTGCTGGTTTTGAAACGGATGGGTTGGGCAGAACTTTTTTGTAAACCCAAGCCCAAAACAAGCAAAAGAAATAGAATTTTTATAGGTTTCATTGTATAAAAGATTTGCAGCAAAACTACAAATTCTATTCCACAAATTTCAGCGTTGGGTAACAACTCCGGTTTGATTGACAAACGAATAATTCTGAAATACTTTTTTTATCAAAAGGATTCTCCTAATTTCGTCATTCCTCTAAACCCTTTTCATGAGAAAAACAATACTATTGTTCCTATTCCCGGTGTTGCTTTGGGCACAAAAAAAGGAAGCCATTTATAAAAAACTGGCCACCTATACCTGCGACTGTGTTGGTGGAAAAAAAGAAGTCACCGATGTTAATTTAGGGGTTTGTATTTTTGAAGCCCTTGGTCAGTTGAGTAACAAAGAACGCAGAAATATTGATGTGAATCAGGATGATAAAATGAAAGCCATTCAAAATATTGCCGAAAGTGTTGGCATCGAAATGGCTATTATTTGCCCGGATGTGTTTGCTAAAATTGCCGAAAATAAAGCGGAAGACACTGCCATATCCGATGAGGACGAACTTGATTTATTCTATACCGGCACTTTCGAAAGTATGGCGACGCAGGAGTTTAATACCATTATTTTGTTAGATGAAAAAAATGAAAAGCAGGAGTTCGTTTGGCTTTTTACTTTTGAAGGAGACAATCTGTTTATTAAAAACAAAATTGTAAAAGGAGACAAGCTAGAAATTCACTACCGTCAACAAGATTTTTTTGACCCGAAACAAAACAAATACCGGATTTACAACGAAATCACCAGTATCAAACTGTTATAAAAAAAAGCGAACGTATAAATGTTCGCTTTTTTTATTTATTGTTTCTCAAAAACATTATTCTCTCGTTTGACATCAGCCATTAATCCGCTGGCATCTAGCGTTATTTTTTTGATGGAGGCTTTTGCTCTCGGAATTTCAAAGAAATAGGTTGGATAGGCCCAAGCCCAATCGGACAACGTAGTTCTTTTTGTCGCCGGTGTTGGGTTTTCTTTTTCAAAACTCATCATCCGCAGCGGTATGTAAAAACTCTCTTTGGTGCCATCAGTATACTCTACTAAAACATCCATTGGCATTGGCATTCTGCCTATTCTTTCCAAAGTAACCCCCGTTCTTTGTACACCATCAGTGGCGCTTTCTACACTTTTAATTCCATAATCAATGGTACTGGTGGTTTCTGTCCAATGGTTTAGATACCAATCTAAATTGGCACCCGAAACCCGTTCAGCCGTGCGCTTGATGTCATTAGGTGTTGGGTGTTTGAATTTAAATTCGGCAAAATAACGTTTTAACGTTTTCATAGTGTTTTCTTTCCCAATCAAATAAATCAATTGCGTCCAAAAAAGCTCGCCTTTGTAATAAGAGCATGTGCTGTACACCTGATTGTAATCAAAGTGGTCGCCATGCGTAGATAAAGGTTGCTCTTTGCCCGAATTAGCCATGCTGATGTAGCTTTTATAACTATCTGTAAAGGGGTTTTCCACTCTTTTTTCAGTAATTTCATTTACGCCCATATCTTCCAAAAATGTGGCACCGCCTTCATCCATCCAAGGGTGTTTACTTTCGTTGGACGCCAGTACATGTTGAAACCAAGAATGCGCCATTTCATGTGAAATAATACCGTTTACTAAACCATCAAACGTACCTTCGCCTAAAACTAAAGTACACATCGCATATTCCATACCGCCATCGCCACCTTGTATTACGGAGTATTGGTCGTATGGATACTTGCCGATAGTTTTATTATAAAAATCCATCAACTGAACCGTTTTAGGTTGGGCTTTTTTCCAGTTGTCAATTATTTTCGGATTGTTTTTGTATAAAAAATGAAGGGTTGTACCAAAATTAGTTGGCACTACGTCGTGAATATATTCTTTATCGGCAGCCCAGGTAAAATCAAGTACATTGGGTGCTACAAAATGCCAGGTCAGTGTTTTTTCTTTTTTCGGAATCGTAACGGTAACACCGTCATCTTGGTAGTTGTAGCCTATTTCATTTTTGTTTTCTAAATAACCTGTTCCGCCTAAAATATACGCTTTGTCAATAGTAATAGTTACATCAAAATTACCCCAAACACCATGAAATTCGCGCGCTATATAGGGGTCGGCATGCCAGCCTTCAAAATCAAATTCAGCTATTTTCGGGTACCACTGTGCCATCGATAACTCCACCCCTTCTTTGTTGTTTCGTCCTGAACGTCGAATTTGTTTAGGCACCTGACCGTCAAAATCCAACGTCAGTGTAGTTGATTTTCCCGGTAATAAAGGTTGAGCCAAATCAACTTCTAAAATGGTGCTCACTTCTTTAATTTTAGCCGAAACCCCATCCTGCTTGAAATTGGAAATCTTTAAATACCCCATTTCATTTGGCTGTAAAGCATTAATACGGCTTTGTCTGATTTCTTTTCCGTCAGCACCTTTAGTTCGGGTAGCCATGCGGGCATCCGGATCAGGGATATTTTGAGCACGGACATCCATTTCACTGCCGGGTTGAAAGGCATTGTTGAATAAATGATAAAACACGCGGCGCAAGGTATCCGGCGAATTATTGGTATAAATTAATTCCTGTTTGCCTTTGTACTGATAGGTTTTGACATCCATAGTCACATTCATTTTGTAATCAACGTGTTGTTGCCAATAGCCTTTGGATTGTCCAAAAACAGATGTGATACTAAGGAAAATAAAACCAAAGAAAAGTTTATTTGTCATACGTACTAAAATAAAAAAAGGAAGGTCGGAACCTTCCTTATCGGATTATAATTTTGGATTCTTTTTTGTCTTTTTGACCATAGTTTCGGCCATTTTCAACGCATTGTAAGCATTGACAATTTTTCCGGAAACGCAGGTTTTGGAGAATGGCATTTTCTCAGCAGTATCGCCCACCACTACATCAAACGGCACGGCTGTTCCTGACTGCATGATGATTTGTTTTACCTGAGCGGCTTTCAAACTAGGATAATAAGAACGAATCAAAGCAGCTACTCCGGCAGCATTAGGTGAAGCCATCGATGTTCCCTGCTCGTATTTGAATTTATTATCAGCAACAGTGGCATAAATTTTCATTCCCGGAGCAAATATGTCCACGTTTTTCTGACCGTAATTAGAAAAATCAGCGACCATATTTTCACCATATTGATTATCAAGTGCTCCAATGGTTAATACATTTTTGGCGATTTCTGTCTTTTTGTCTTTAGTGTCCGCCGGGAAACTAGGTTCAACATCAATATTTTTACCATCATTTCCGGCAGCAAAAACGATTAAAACATCTTTGCTTTCGGCATATTTGATAGCATCCCAAACCCATTCTTTTTGCGGAGAATAATCTTTTCCGAAACTTCCGTTGATGACTTTAGCCCCATTGTCTACAGCATAACGAATGGCTAAGGCAATATCTTTGTCATATTCATCTCCATTAGGAACGGCTCTCACCGGCAGAATTTCAACATTGTCAGCAATACCGTCTCCACCTAGATTGTTGTTTCTTACTTGAGCAATGATTCCGGCTACGTGGGTACCGTGAAAAGAATCTTTTCGGTCTTTAGAGTAAACCACATTGTTACCGTAGATTTTATTGGTAATGTCTTCCGGGTTGTCTCCCACTTCTTTTCTTCCGTCAAACTCTTTGTTGAGGTTGTAGTTTAACTGGTCGTACACCTGTTCTTTATAGTCATTGATATCATCACGAAATCCTTCACCGGCCTCTTCAGCTATAGAAAGCATTACCATTTTACTTTGGTAAATCTTTTTGTCTGACGAAGTAATTCCTTTTAAATCCTCAAGGGTATAATTTTCTTTGTTTAAATATTCGCGGACGTTTCTGTCAGCAGCCATGATGAAATCAACCTGGAATTTGTTTTTCAACATCTTTTGATTTTTCTTTTCATAGTCGGCCGCTGCGGCTTTGTAGGCATCAGAACCATCATCCGGCTTTTTTAACATGCGTACCAATTCCAGATTTTCATTGTTAGATTCACCCAGAAAGTTCCAACCATGCACATCATCAACATAACCGTTTTTGTCATCATCGATGCCATTTCCGGCGATTTCTTTTTTGTTGGTCCAAATTACCGATTTTAAATCGTCGTGATTAATGTCAACTCCTGAGTCGATAACCCCTACGATTACTTTAGTACTTTTTTTTCCTTTAAGTAATTCGGTGTAAGCTTTATCCACGCTCATTCCCGGTATGGAATCTTTTGCTAAATCAAGGTGACTCCAGCGTTGTAATTGCTGTTCGGTTAAAGGCGCTTTTTTGGTTAAAGATTTATCGGCGGTTTGGGCTGTTATGGTTAGTGAAACCAACGATAATAACAGGAATTGAAAGATTTTCATTTGCGTTTTATTTGAATTTAAGAATTGGTGTAAAATTAAATGGTTTTGTTACAGCTAACAGCAGGATTAACACTAACTTAAGATATCCTCACAACGAAAAACTTCCTTCAAACGAATACCTCTTTCGGTGTTTTCTACGGTGATGATTTGGTTGTGGGCATCGTGTTCTAACCACAAGTAGTAGTTGTTTTCAACAGCTGCGTGAAGGAATTTAGATTTTTCGGGCAAGGTTAAAAGAGGTCGGGTGTCATACCCCATCACATAAGGGAGAGGCAAATGTCCGGCGGTCGGAATCAAATCGGCACAAAAAACAATGGTCTTGTCCTGGTAGTGCACATGAGGCAACATCATTTTTTCGGTATGGCCATCCACAAAGAAAATCCCGAAATCTAATTCCGATTGGCTTAAATAATCGCCATCAGGTCTTTTGATGAAATGCAGTTGTCCGCTTTCTTGCATGGGTAAAATATTTTCGGACAGAAAAGACGCTTTTTCACGCGCATTGGGTTTTGTAGCCCATTCCCAGTGATTGTCATTGGTCCAGAATTTGGCATTTTTAAAAGCTACTTCATAACCGGTTCTATCCTTGTTCCAATTCACACTGCCGCCACAATGGTCAAAATGCAAATGGGTCATAAAAACATCGGTCACATCATCGCGATGAAACCCATATTTAGCTAAAGAACCATCTAAAGAATGAGTTCCCCAAAGCGAATAGTAACCAAAAAACTTCTCAGACTGCTTATTTCCCATGCCGGTATCAATTAAAATTAATCGATTACCGTCTTCAATAAGCATACAACGGGCTGCAATGTCAATCAAATTGTTATCGTCTGCCGGATTGGTTTTGCTCCAAATGGTTTTAGGCACTACGCCAAACATGGCACCACCGTCTAACTTAAAGTTTCCTGCTTCTATGGGATAGATTTTCATGGATAGATTTTTGGTAAAAATACAATTTATAGTAAAATAATATTTAGCCAAACACTTTTTTAGTGATTCCCGACCGGAAGGGCAGTTTTCATGGGCTAATCAAACGTTAGCGATAGTACCAGGCGGAGCACTATTCCCTAAATCCTTTACTTACTAATCGGAACAGTGAGCTGTAGTCTTGTTATGTTGCTCCTGTTTTGTTCGGTAAAAATAATTTTTTGCCCAAATAGAACTTTTTTAACCTCAACAAGGGGGTAGCACAGCCCCGAACAAAACCCGAACAAAACCCGAACCAAAATCGAATAAAACAATGGATTATTTAGACAGTTATTTGGACCAAATTATCAATTATAGGCTATGTTGAGGGAATCAGCCATCAAAATTTCAGTTTCTGCTTAGCGCAAATCGGTTTTTTCTATTCCTTGATTAGTTATAAAAATGTTACGAATGATGGGAAAAAAAGATAATTGTGTTAACTTTGCCTTTTATTTAGACAAAATCAAAATAGCTATGATTAAAGTATCCGATACAGCAAGCAAAAAATCATCGACATGATGAAAGATGACGGTTTTGACGCTGCCAAAGATTACGTTCGAGTAGGCGTAAAAAGCGGAGGTTGCTCTGGTTTGTCGTATGAATTAAAATTCGACAAAGAACTGGGCGAAAACGACAAAGTTTTTGAAGACAACCATGTGAAAATTGCCGTAGAAAAAAAATCATTTTTATACTTAGCCGGAACCATTTTAGAGTTTTCGGGCGGATTGAATGGAAAAGGATTTGTATTCAATAATCCAAACGCATCCAGAACTTGTGGTTGCGGAGAATCATTCTCACTTTAGAAACAAACTATGTCAAAATACACCGAAGAAGACTTAAAAGTCGAATTAGAAAATAAAGAATACGAATACGGGTTCTATACTGAATTGGATTCAGAAACGTTTCCAATAGGGTTAAATGAAGAAATAGTTCGTGCCATTTCTTTGAAAAAAGAAGAGCCGCAATGGATGACCGATTGGCGAATAGAAGCGTTTCGTGCTTGGCAGGAAATGACGGAACCGGATTGGGCGAATGTTAATTACGAAAAGCCTGATTTTCAAGCCATATCCTACTATTCGGCACCAAAAAAAGCAGATCCGAATAAAACCCTAGACGATGTAGACCCGGAACTTTTGGCGATGTACAAAAAGTTGGGCATCTCCATTGATGAACAGAAAAAAATGAACAATATCGCTATGGATATTGTAGTCGATTCGGTTTCTGTTGCTACCACGTTCAAGAAAACCTTGAACGAGAAAGGAATTATTTTCTGCGCTATATCCGAAGCCATTAAAGAACACCCTGAATTAGTTAGAAAATACTTAGGAACGGTTGTGCCGCAAAAGGACAATTTTTATGCTGCTTTAAACTCAGCTGTGTTTTCAGACGGGTCGTTTTGTTATATTCCGAAAGGTGTTCGTTGCCCAATGGAATTATCAACCTATTTTCGTATCAATCAAGCCGGAACCGGTCAGTTTGAAAGAACACTTTTAATTGCCGATGAAGATAGTTATGTTTCTTATCTTGAAGGATGTACGGCGCCTAGTCGCGACGAAAATCAACTACACGCAGCTGTTGTAGAGCTTATTGCTTTAGACGGTGCTGAAATTAAATATTCAACGGTTCAAAACTGGTATCCCGGAAATAAAGAAGGCAAAGGTGGTGTTTACAATTTTGTAACCAAAAGAGGTTTCTGCGAGAAAAACGCAAAAATCTCCTGGACACAAGTTGAAACCGGCTCGGCCATTACCTGGAAATATCCTTCGGTTATTTTGAAAGGAGACAATTCTATTGGCGAATTTTATTCGATAGCCGTAACTAATAATTTCCAACAAGCTGATACGGGAACCAAGATGATTCATTTGGGTAAAAATACCCGATCAACGATTATCTCTAAAGGAATCTCTGCCGGAAAATCACAAAACAGCTACAGAGGGTTGGTGCAAATTGGAGCCAGAGCTGAAAACGCCCGTAACTTCTCGCAATGTGACTCGTTGCTGATGGGGAATAATTGCGGTGCACATACCTTTCCGTACATTGAAAGTAAAAATGCATCCGCCAAAGTAGAGCACGAAGCCACAACATCTAAAATCGGAGAAGACCAAGTGTTCTATTGTAATCAACGCGGAATTCCTACGGAAAAAGCCATTGCTTTAATCGTAAACGGTTTCAGTAAAGATGTATTGAATAAGTTACCCATGGAGTTTGCTGTAGAAGCACAAAAATTACTTGAAATTTCGTTAGAAGGTTCAGTAGGATAATTTGAAAATGAGGTAATTTGAAAATGGAAGCCAAAGACAACGTAATTATCAAATTAACTTTTGAGTTTGCATTAGAAATTATCAAATACTGTGAAGGATTAGAGAGAGATAAGAAGTATGTAATTGCTAACCAGCTTCTTAAATCAGGAACATCAATAGGGGCCAATATCAGAGAAGCTCAAAATGCAGAAAGTAAAGCAGATTTTATTCATAAATTTAAGATTGCTGCCAAAGAAATAGAAGAAACGAGTTATTGGTTAGAGCTCTGTAAGTTTTCTGAAAATTATCCAAACGTAGATATTTTGATAGAACAAATACATAACATTTCAAGAATAGTCAACAAAATAATAATAACATCAAAACAAAATAATTAGAAGATTTGAAAATGAGGTAATTTAAAAATGAATCAAACATTTATTCTTTAATTATCTAATTTCCAAATTTCCAAATTTCCAAATTAATCATGTTACAAATAACAAACTTACACGCTTCAGTTGAAGATAAAGAAATATTAAAAGGCATCAACCTTGAAGTTAAAGCCGGAGAAGTACATGCTATCATGGGACCTAACGGTGCCGGGAAAAGTACGCTTTCGTCTATCATTGCCGGAAATGAAAACTATACCGTAACCGAAGGGGAAATCCTTTTGGAAGGGGAAGACATTTCTGAATTAGCTCCAGAGGAAAGAGCCCACAAAGGGGTTTTTCTTTCGTTTCAATATCCGGTAGAAATTCCGGGGGTTTCGGTGACCAACTTTATGAAAACCGCTATCAACGAAAGCCGAAAAGCCAATGGGAAAGAGGAAATGCCGGCGAATGAAATGCTGAAATTAATCCGTGAGAAATCAGAATTATTAGAAATTGACCGCAAGTTTTTATCCCGTTCATTAAACGAAGGGTTTTCAGGCGGTGAAAAGAAACGTAATGAAATCTTCCAAATGGCGATGTTGGAACCCAAATTGGCCATCCTTGATGAAACAGATTCCGGTTTAGATATTGACGCGTTGCGAATCGTTGCCAACGGTGTAAATAAATTGAAAAACGAAAACAACGCAGTGTTAGTAATTACACACTACCAACGTTTGTTAGATTATATCATTCCTGATTTCGTTCATGTTTTGATGGATGGTAAAATCGTAAAATCAGGCGGGGCATCATTAGCATTAGAGCTTGAAGAAAAAGGATACGACTGGATTAAACAAGAGCAAGAAGCATAATGGAATTGAAAGAAAAATTAATCTCGTCTTTCATGGCGTTTGAAGAACAAATCGATGTGCATTCTGAGCTACACGATGTGCGCACTTCAGCCATAAAAAACTTTGAAAACAAAGGATTCCCTTCCAAAAAGGAAGAAGCGTGGAAGTATACTTCACTGAATGCTATTCTGAAAAATGACTACTCGGTATTTCCAAAACATGAAAATGCCATTGAATTTGCCGATGTAAAAAATATTTTTTACACGAAATAGACACCCACAAAGTCATTTTTGTAGACGGAAAATTCTCTTCGTTTTTATCCGCAACGACGCATGACGGATTGGATGTGTGCTTAATGTCTTCCGCCTTAAACAAGCCGAAATACAAAATGGTAATTGATGAATATTTCAATAAAATTGCCAGCAAAGAAGAAAGTTTAACGACTTTAAACACTGCTTTTGCCAGCGAAGGCGCTTACATCAATATTCCGAAAAGCAAAGTGGTCGAAAAACCTATTGAAATCATTTACTTCTCCACCGGAAAAGAAGATGCTTTACTAGTGCAACCGCGTAATCTAGTAATCGTTGGCGAAAACGCCCATGTGCAAATTATTGAAAGACACCAAAGCTTGAATGAGAATCCTGTATTGACGAATTCAGTCACAGAGATTTTTGCTCAAAAGCGCGCTATTGTTGATTATTACAAACTTCAAAACGACTTGTTATCTGCCAATTTGATTGACAATACTTATATTTCCCAAAAGCAGGAAAGCCGCGTTGCTGTTCATACTTTTTCTTTTGGCGGTAACATCACCAGAAACAATTTGAATTTCTATCATTTTGGAGAAAGAATTGATTCAACGTTAAAAGGCATTACGATTATTGGCGATAAACAACATGTTGATCATTATACCTTAGTCAATCATGCTACGCCAAACTGTGAAAGCCATCAGAACTATAAAACCATTTTGGCCGACAGTTCTACCGGAGTTTTCAATGGTAAAATATATGTGGAAAAAGAAGCTCAAAAAACGGATGCCTTCCAACAAAACAACAACATTTTACTGGGAGATAAAGCAACCATTAACGCTAAACCTCAATTGGAGATTTTTGCCGATGACGTAAAATGTTCTCACGGTTGTACGATTGGGCAATTGGATGAAACGGCAATGTTTTATATGCAACAGCGAGGTATTCCGAAGAAAGAAGCCAAAGCGTTATTGATGTATGCGTTTTCCAACGATGTTATTGAAAGCATCAAAATACCGGAATTGAAAAAAAGAATTACCAAAATCATTGCTACAAAATTGGGCGTGAGTTTAGGATTCAATTTATAAAAGAATAATTCTTAACGATATAAAGGTTCAAAGTTTTGCTTTGAACCTTTTTTATGTTACCACACTCCCATTAATCATCATTTAATGCTTCACCCATGGCTTTGGCAAGCCTAAATGGTGAAACCCAATCACCTTTTATAAGGCCGGTATAGGGTTTCTCATATTATCTTACGTGCAGTTTTTTGTTTTTAGCTATATTTCTGTATATATTTGGTTGTCATCAAAATGCCTCAACTATTGAAAGAAAAAACAACAATACTCACCGAGCAACTAGTCTCGAAAGACTTCATCGCTCCCGAACAACATGAAGCAATCAAGCAACATAAAGCGCTAGGCATTTTTTCGTTGCACAGCGAATTGCTTTTTTTGGTGTATTTATCAGTACTTCTTTTTACAAGTGGTGTCGGCATATTTGTGTACAAAAACATTGACAGCATTGGGCATCTGGCGATTTTGACTGTTAACTTTATACTAATGGTGACCTGCTTTTATTTCAGTTTCAAAAAAAGCAAAGGGTTTTCCAAAACAGAGGTTCTTTTTGACAATCCGATGTATGATTATTTGGTTTTGACAGGAAGCATTTTAGCCTGTATTTTTATTGGATACGTGCAATACCAGTACACTGTTTTTGGTCAGCATTTTGGATGGGTTTCTTTGTTTTCGGCCATTTTTTGTTTTGGGGTTGCCTATTATTTTGACAACAAAAGCGTGCTTTCTATTGCCATTACCGCTTTGGCCACTTTTATCGGTATAACCGTAACGCCGAAAACATTGTTGGAAAATGAGATTTATTCCAATCCGCAACTTAGCTATTACGGTTTGGTATTGGGCGTTTTACTACTTCTTTGGATGGAATATTCTTCCAGAGAAAACATCAAAAAGCATTTCCATATCATTTACCTCACTTTTGCATTGAATTTAATAGGGATGTGCTGCATCTCAGGTTTGCTGGGGAATTATTGGTTTGTTTTTGTAGTTATAATGGCGGTTGCCATATATTATTTCTACAGAGTTAGTTATCAAATAGCCTCTACTTTTATCTTGGTTTTTTCGTTGTTGTATGGTTATGTCGGACTGAATATCTTTCTGGGGAGACTTATTAGTTTAATGAACCTCAATGATCTTGTACAATTCCTGATTTTCTGCTGCCCGTTTTATGTTATCGGTTCTATCTTCTTGTTTATAAAGCTAATTCAAAAATTTAATAGAGAAAAACATGCAGGCATACAATAAAGAAGCATTAGAGAACGGTCTTCTGGTGGGGGAAGCCAAGCGATTATTCAAAATGAAATTCATTTCAAAAGAACAATTAGCTACGGTAAGCCATTCATTACTCTTGTTGCAGTCGAATACTATTTTTATTCGTTTTGGTTTTTTTCTGTTGGGTTTTTTTTGTATTCCGCGCTAACCGGTTTTGTTTCCTTAATTTTTCTGAATGCTTTAGACAGCCATTTTCAAATAATCATTTATTTATATGCTATTATTGGTTTTGTTGCCAGTGAAGTTTTAGTCAAACAATCCTATTATCGACACGGTTTAGACGATGCTTTTGTTTTGTCTTGGCAAGTTGTTTTTTGTGCCGCTGTCGGCATGTCATCAGAATCCTCTGTTATGGCTTTTGCGGTGTTGTTTATCGTGGGTCTTTTCAGTTGCATTCGTTATGTTAACACGCTTTCAGCTTTATTTTCTTGTGTCGGATTGGTTGGTTTTTTCTTTATGTTAATCACCGAAAACAAAGTAATCAGCAGTATGTATCTTCCTTTTGTCGGATTGATTTTGTCGGCAGTAATTTACTATGTTTATTTTAGATTGAATAAAAACACTCAACTGCTGATTTATCAAAATGCTTTGTGGCTGATTAAAGTTTTCAGCTTGGTATTAGCGTATGCTGCTTTTAATTACATGGTGGTGCGTGAGCTTTCAGTGAGTTTAATGGGCTTTGAAGTGGAAAAAGGAAACGATATTCCGTTAGCATATTTATTTTACGCATCAACCTTTCTTATTCCGCTAGCCTATATTTATTTTTCTCTGCTAAAGAAAGACCGAACCATTCTAACGGTTGGTTTGTTGGCTTTAGGCTATTCATTTTTTACGATTCGTTATTATTACAGTTTAATGCCACCCGAAATGGCTTTGGTTTTGGGAGGACTTTTGCTTTTTGGTATTGCTTTTTTGGCTATCAAAAAACTGAAACACAAAACAACCGGTATCACATTTGAACCCGATAGGGATAGCAACACCAATTTAATGCTGAATGCACAAGCCTTAATCATCAATTCTCAGATAAATACCAAAGCGGTAATGCATTCCGAAAGCAAAATGCCTTTTGGTGGAGGTGGCTTTAGTGGCGGTGGTGCTAGTGATGGTTTTTAAGACTAGTAATTACGGCTTTTAAAAACGCATTATAATCCAAATCTTCGCTCAACCCCATTCGTATAACTACTAAATCTTCAGACGGAATGATAAATACCATTTGGCCTTGGTAGCCACTGCAATGGTATAAATCTCGGGGCACATCTGGATATTTACCGCCGGCATTTAACCAAAAATGAGCTCCGTATAAGCCATTAGAGCCATTAGTTGGCGTGGCTACATATTTTGCCCAACTCGGATCAAAAAGTTGCTCACCGTTCCAATTGCCTTGGTGTAAATAGAGCAGGCCGAGCTTTGCCCAATCTCTGGTTGTGGCCCAGCCATAAGAGGATCCTACAAAATTACCCGCCATGTCGGTTTCTACTATTGCCGAGTGCATTCCGATTTTATCTAACAAACTACTATACCAAAAATCTAAATATTCTTGGTGCGTTTTGAATTGCTTTCTCAAAATCTTACTTAACAAATTCGTTGTTCCCGAGGAATAATACCAATGGCTGTTGGGTTGAAAAACGGCCGGCTTCTCGGCTTGCACTTTACCCATATCTTCGGCTTGAAACAACATTTTAGTTACATCGGAAATTTTGCCGTAATCTTCTTCCCATGCCAAGCCTGAATTCATGTGCAGCAAATCGTTGATGGTGATTTTTTTTCGTATGTCATTCTGCCATTCCGCAATTGGTGCGGGTTTCTGAATGTCAATTTTACCTTGTTTTTGCAGAATTCCGAAATAGGTGGCGGTTAAACTTTTTGTCATTGACCATCCCAAAATTTTGGAATATTTAGTAAAACCATCGGCATATTTTTCTGCAATAATCCGGTCTTTATAAATCACCAATACGGAACGCGTTCGGTTTTTCTTCTCTCCTTTTTTATCAAAAAGTGTTGAAACAGCAGCATTTAATTGGTCATAATCAATCTCTTTGAAAACAGTATCCTTAGGTTCGTTATCACCATAAGGGAATGGTAAATTAGTTTTTATAAATGACCGTTTAGGTACTTCATAGGGTTTGGTTGTATCAAAATCATCATTGATTAAGGTTGCGCCCAATCCTTCGCGGTAAATGGCTTTTCGCTCTTTTAATCCGTAGACTGTTGACGTCACCAATTTTCCGGCATCATTAATTTTATTGGTAACCCAATTCACTTTATCAATATCATTGTCGCCTTGCTGAATGGTTTCCAAACTTCTGCCATCAATAAAATGACCCGAAGCTATACTTTTGGCCGAAAAACCCGAAAGCAAATCGAGCTGCGGATAAATAGCAATTCGCAAATAAACTAAAACAATAAGGAGTACAACCGCTAAGATTTTGAAGATTTTTTTCATAAGGATAAAGGAAAAACTGTGCTTTAGTAAATGTAAAAAAATAAAGTAATTATTAACAAGTGTTTGGTAAAATACCAGATTCAATTTTATTACTTTTGTATTTAGAATTTTTCTAAATAATACAATGTTAGACATCCAAAAAATCAGAGCTGATTTTCCTATACTTTCGCAAAAAGTCAATGGCAAACCACTCGTCTATTTTGATAACGGCGCAACATCGCAAAAACCCCAAGTGGTTATTGATGCGATTTCTAAATATTACCAAGAGATTAATGCTAACATTCACCGCGGTGTGCATACCTTGAGTCAGCTAGCGACTGATGCTTATGAAATTTCCAGAGGTAAAATCCAAAAACACATCAATGCTAAACAGGCTCACGAGGTCATTTTTACTTCGGGAACCACGCATGGGATTAATGCCATTGCCAACGGTTTTGCCTCCCTTTTAAAAGTTGGGGATGAGGTTTTGGTTTCGGCATTAGAACATCACAGCAATATAGTGCCTTGGCAAATGCTTTGCGAAAAAACCGGCGCGACGTTGAAAGTTATTCCGATGAATGAAAAGGGAGAATTAATCATGTCGGAATACGACAAATTACTTTCGACTAAAACTAAAGTGGTAACAGTAAATCATATTTCCAACGCATTGGGAACCATCAATCCTGTAAAATACATGATTGACAAAGCCCACGAGGTAGGAGCAGCCATTTTAATTGACGGGGCTCAGGCAACGCCACATTTAAAACCCGATGTTCAAGCCTTAGATTGCGATTTTTATGTGTTTTCAGGACATAAAATCTGTGGTCCAACCGGTATTGGTATTTTGTATGGAAAAGAAGATTGGTTGCGTAAATTACCACCCTATCAAGGCGGCGGTGAAATGATTGCGACAGTAACTTTTGAGAAAACCACCTATGCCGATTTACCTCACAAGTTTGAAGCCGGAACTCCTAACATTGCTGATGGCATAGTGCTGGGAACGGCGATTGATTACTTGAATGAAGTGGGCTTTGATACTATTGCGAAATACGAGCACGAATTATTAGAATATGCTACTAACCAATTAGCAACCATTGAAGGATTGAAAATTTTTGGTACGGCAAAAGAAAAAACTTCCGTAATTTCGTTTAATATCGAGGGGATTCATCCGTATGACATTGGTACGATTATCGACAAACTGGGAATAGCAGTGCGAACAGGCCATCATTGTGCTCAACCAATTATGGATTTTTATAAAATTCCAGGAACCATAAGAGCCAGCTTTGCCTTTTATAATACCAAAGAAGAAATCGATTTGATGGTGGCAGCTGTGAAAAAAGCCCAAATGATGTTATCTTAAAAACTAAAAATATGAAAGCTATAAGCCTAATTTTACTGACCATTTTCCTCGGAAAAAGTTGTTCCAACGAAGCACAAAACGACATCGCTAACACCACCCTTCAGTATACAGCAACTACCCGAGGTTTTTTTCAAAAGATAGTAGTAATTAACCAAAAAGCCACTATTTCAAGAGACCGAAACGGGGTGGAAGCTCCGGAAGAAATTACGATTTCGGATGCTGATTGGAAGGAGTTGGTTGCCAGTTTTGAAAAAATTAATTTGGAAGAAGTTCCCAACTTAAAAGATCCGACACAAAAACGTTTTTATGACGGTGCTGCTATAGCAGATCTTAAAATTCGCTATAAGGATAAAAATTATGAAACAGTCCCTTTTGACCATGGTTTTCCTCCGGCAGCCATTGAAAAACTGGTTACTAAAATAGTTTCCTTAGCCAAAGAAAAAGAATAATGACCATACAAGAAATACAAAATGAAATCGTTGACGAGTTTTCGATGTTTGACGATTGGATGCAACGTTACGAATACATCATCGATTTGGGAAAAGGCTTGCCGCTTATAGACGAGCAATACAAAACCGATGACAATATTATCAAAGGATGCCAGTCCAAAGTTTGGCTGCATGCCGAACCACAAGACGATAAAATTGTCTTTACTGCTGATAGTGATGCCATACTGACGAAAGGAATAATTGCTATTTTAATTCGGGCGTTTTCCAATCAAAAAGCGAAAGATATTTTAGAAGCCAATACTGATTTTATTGACGAAATCGGATTAAAAGAACATTTGTCAGCCACCAGAGCCAATGGTTTGGTTTCGATGATTAAACAAATAAAAATGTATGCTTTGGGATACAATACAAAAAATTAAGATTATGGAAGAATTTAAAGACGATATCAATTTGGGTGAAAATGTAGTGAAAGTGCTGAAAGGCATTTACGACCCGGAAATTCCTGTAGACATTTACGAACTGGGATTGATTTACGATGTGATGATTAATGAGGACAATGAGGTAAAAGTTTTAATGACATTAACCTCACCCAATTGTCCAGTTGCGGAAACCTTGCCGCGTGAAGTAGAAGAAAAAATCAAAAAAATAGATACCGTAAAAGCGTGTGAAGTTGAAATCACTTTTGATCCGCCTTGGAGCAAAGATTTGATGAGTGAAGAAGCCAAACTGGAGCTGGGAATGTTATAAAAAATGCAAGACGAAATCATAAACAGAGTAGCCAATTCTGTGCTCGAAGTGTTCGATTTGGAAGATTATTATCCGGTCGGAACGCGAACACAAATTGATATTTCGCAATGGTTGTTGGAAGGTTTTTTGCTCAAAGAGAAAGACTTCCGCGAGGCCTTGAAACATCATGATTGGTCACAATACCAAAATCATTTTGTGGCGATTCATTGCGCTACAGATGCTATAGTTCCGGCTTGGGCGACTATTTTGGTCACTACTTATGTGGCTCCTTTTGCCCAAAAAGTAATTTCTGGAAATCTTACTGATTTGGAAACGGCTTTGTATCAGGAAATTTTACCAACTTTGGATTATTCTCCTTACCAAGACAAACCGGTAATCATTAAAGGCTGTTCTAAAAAACCGGTTCCCGAAAGTGCTTACATCCTAGCCGTTCAAAAACTGCAACCTTTGGCCAAAAGTATCATGTATGGCGAAGCTTGTTCGGCCGTTCCTTTGTATAAAAAAGGAAAATAATTTTCTATCCTATACGCTATTACTATCTTTGCTGCGAAAATTTTAAACTCGACAGCAATGAAAAAAATGATACTTCTTGTAGCCGTTGGTTTTTCTATGAATTCAGCTTTTTCGCAAGTAAGTGAAAAAGAACTTTTGAAGAAAACAGAAGAAACGGTCGCCAAAATAATGGAAGAAAAGCCTAACGGTTGGGATAAAAAAGGCCTATTTACGGTTTTGTTAAATCAGGCTAGTTTCAATAATTGGTTAGCCGGTGGACAAAGCAGTGTTTCCGGGAATGCCGGATTGAAATACGATTTCAATTATAAAAGCGATACTTGGACCTGGGACAACAAACTGACTGCCAATTACGGTTTGACTAAAATCAATGGGCAGGACCTCCAAAAAACAGACGACCGATTTGAATTCAATTCTTTGGTAGGTAAGAAAGCTTCCGGGGAATGGTATTACTCTTTCTTTTTCAATTTTAAGACACAGTTTGATTCGGGATTTGATCCTGCGGATAATACGGTTAAAATTTCACATTTTTTTTCACCGGCTTATATCCAGTTTGGTCCCGGTATGCTATGGAAAAAAAGCGAAAACCTGAAAGTAAATATTGCACCGGCCACGTCGAAAGTAATTTTGGTTCACAAGCATTTTACGGAGCTTGGACCGGCTTTCGGGGTACATCAGGGCGATGCTTCCCGATATGAGTTTGGAGCCGCTGTAAACGCGTATTACAAGTTTAATTTGATGGAGAACGTGACTGCCGAAAACATTCTGAATTTATACACCAATTATTTGGAAGACGCCCAAAATGTCGATTTAGATTATACTTTGAATATTGTCATGAAAGTGAACAAATATTTATCGACCAATTTTGCTTTCCAAACTATTTATGACGACAATGCTTTCAGCGGATTTCAAACGCGACAGGTGATAGGTGTTGGGGTGAATTATGGTTTCTAAACCGAATTAATAGTATAAAAAAAGTCCCGAGTACTCGGGACTTTTTTGTTTTGATCTAATCAAATTATACTTTGGCTGCGGTTAAGTTAGCTTCCACAAAACTGAAAGCTTGTTCTATATCTGACAGTAAATCATCGATATCTTCTACTCCAACGCTTAGGCGAACTAAATCGTCAGTGATGCCAATTTCTTTTCGTTTGTCTTCCGGGATGGAGGCATGCGTCATTAGTGCCGGATGATTGGCTAATGATTCTACGCCGCCAAGAGATTCAGCTAAGGTGAATACTTTTAGGTTTTCTAAAAAGGCAATAGCATCTTCTTTTTTACCTGATTTGAACGTGAAAGAAACCATACCACCGAAACCGTTCATTTGTTTTTTGGCAATTTCATGGAAAGGATGACTAGGTAGACCAGGGTAATAAACAGTAGCTATCTTTGGATGATTGGCTAAAAAGGCAGCTACCTTTTCGCCGTTTTCGCAATGACGTTGTACGCGCAGGTGAAGGGTTTTAATACCTCTTAATACCAAGAAACTATCCATTGGTCCTAAAGTACCTCCTGTGGCGAATTGTTTGAAGTGTAATTCATCACCCAATTCTTTGTCTTTGATGATTAAGGCTCCTGCAATTACATCACTGTGGCCTCCAAGGTATTTAGTGGCTGAGTGCATTACGATATCGGCACCTAAATCTAGGGGCTTTTGCAAGTAAGGTGTGGCAAACGTATTATCAACGGCAAAAAGAATATTGTGTTTTTTGGTGATTTTGGCTATTTCAGCAATATCAGCTAATTTCATTAAGGGATTGGTTGGCGTTTCTACCCAAACCAGCTTGGTGTTTTCATTGATTAGCGACTGAAATTTGGCTATATCATTCATGTCTACAAAGTGGAACTTGATGCCACTGTCTTTGTAGATGCGGGTGAACATTCTGTAAGTTCCTCCGTAAAGATCATCCATCGCAATGATTTCGTCACCGGCTTTGAACATTCTTAATAAACAATCGGTTGCGGCTAAACCGGAAGAGAAGGCTAAACCACGTGAACCGTTTTCGATAGACGCCAAGGCATCTTCTAAAGCTTGACGGGTTGGGTTGGCCGCTCTGGAATATTCGTAATCACCCACAGGTTTTCCGGGAGAAACTTGGGCATAAGTAGAAGTTTGAAATACCGGGGGCATAACAGCTCCTGTTACTTCTTCATGGTGTTGATTGCCATGTATGACTTTGGTATTGAATTTCATTTTGAATAAATTAGGTAACAAATGTAGCAAGTTTATTTGAAATTTTGCGGTGCTTTTGATTGGATTTAACACTTGACAGACGGAGCTTTAACTAAGGTAAAGTTTGGGAAAAACCCAAAGAAGTTTTGGATTGCCCCAAAGAAATGTGGGATTTCCCCATGGGAATGTTGGATTACCCCAAAGGGATATTGTATTTACCCAAAAGAATGTGGGATTATCCCAAGGGGATGTGGGATTTCCCCAAAGGGATATTGGATTACCCCAAGGGGATGTGGGATTATCCCATGTTTTTTAGATAAATTTTCGAATTTGCATCATGATACCGGTGTGAACGGCCTCGTGGTAGTTGTTGAACTCCATGGCTTCTCGGGCATTTTTCATGGTGTAGCCCGACATGGTGGTAAACTCGGTAAAGGTTTTAAAAATAGCGTTGGCAAAATCTTTTTTGGTTTGCTCGTGTGTGGCAAAAAGAAGTGTTTTTATTTCGTCAAGTTCTTCTTGAGTTACGCTGTGTTCGGGTTTTGTGCCTCGTTTGTATTTGTTTACCATTTCTTCTGAAACCATCATGGGTAACCCCGATAAGTTGTACACTAACATTTGTTGTACAACCACTATGTGAGCGATATTCCAAATCAGGTTGTTGCTAAAGCCTTCGGGGATGGTGTTGAGTTGTTCTAAGGTATAGTTTTCCAAAAATTTTGAAATGACATTTCGGCTGGTTTGATGGATGTTGAAAGTGGCTTCCATTGGATTTAAATTTTTGATAAAAATACAGATTATAAGTGGAAATGAATTTTCTTTGTAGAAAGAAAAAACATGACCAATAAAATATACTATCTCGCCTCGTGTGACACTTGTCGCAAAATTATAAAATCGCTTCCTAATGCTGACCGATTGCAGTTTCACGACATTCGTCAAAATCCTATAACGGAACAGGAATTGGAAGAAATGTATCAACTTTCAGGAAGTTATGAAGCTTTGTTTAGCAAAAAGGCTCAGCTTTATAAGTCGATGGATTTGAAAAATAAAACTTTGACGGAAGCCGATTATAAGCAGTATTTATTGCAACATTATACCTTTTTAAGTCGGCCGGTTTTTATTATTGACGATAAAATTTACATTGGCAACGGACAAAAAACATCATTGACGTTATAAAAGTTTTGAGCTAATGACCAAAAGGACTTGGGCGTTATTAGCTGCCATGATGGTATCGTTGATTTATGGTGTTTCGTTTACGATTGCCAAAGATGTGATGCCTTTTTATATTAAGCCTTTCGGGTTTATTTTGCTTCGCGTGGTTGGGGCTACCTTGTTGTTTTGGATGGTTTCCTTTATGGGGCCTAAAGAAAAAATTCAGTGGCAGGATTTTCCGAGAATTGCGGCGGCGGCTTTGTTTGGGGTCGCCATTAACATGCTTACTTTTTTTAAAGGATTGAGTTATACCTCGCCTATTTCGGCAGCGGTTATTATGGTGACCACGCCCATCATTGTTTTGATTTTGTCGGCCATTATCATGAAAGAGAAGATCAAGGCATTAAAGATTTTGGGCATTTTACTGGGGCTTTTCGGTACCGGTTTTTTGATACTGTATGGCAAATCGGTTGGGGCTGCTACCAATGCAATGCTGGGGAATTTTTTGGTTTTCATCAATGCGGTTTCCTATGCTCTTTACTTGATTATTGTCAAAAAACTGATGGATAAATACAACGCCTTCACCTTTGTTAAGTGGATTTATACTTTTGGGTTGTTGATGGTGCTTCCTTTTGGTTGGAGCGAATCTCAGGAAATTCAATGGCAGTCGATTCCGCCAATGATACTTTGGGAGATAGGGTTTGTTGTGGTGTTTACCACCTTTTTGACTTACTTATTTAACTTGGTTTCGATGCGGGAATTGAAACCTACAACCGTGGCGGTTTTTATTTATTTACAACCGCTTTTCGCAACCGTTTTTGCGATGAGTTTGGGCAAAGACCAGTTGACTTGGGTAAAAGTAGCTTCGGCGGTTTTGATATTTGTTGGTGTTTTTCTGGTGACTAAGAAGAAATCCTGAATCCTAAATCCCAACTCCTCAATTTTGAATATATTTGTAGCTATTAGAAAATAAAAGCATGATACAATCGATGACCGGTTTTGGGAAAGCTACTTTGCAATTACCGACCAAAAAAATTACAGTAGAAATCAAGTCGCTCAACAGCAAAGGGTTGGATTTAAACACGCGTATGCCTTCTGTTTTCAGGGAAATGGAATTGGGATTGCGCAACCAGCTTTCGCAACGCTTGGAGCGCGGAAAGATTGATTTTTCGTTGTATGTTGAGGTAACTGGTGAGGAAACTTCGTCCAAAATTAATGTACCGATTGTAAAAGGGTATATCAACCAAATGAAAGCTGTGATTGCTGATGCCGATGAAACCGAATTGATGAAAATGGCGGTGAGAATGCCGGATGCTTTGAAAACCGAGCGCGATGAAATTGATGAAAACGAATGGAAGAAAATCCAGACCGTGATTGATGAAGCTTTGGAGAACATGGTGCAATTCCGCAAAGATGAAGGCGTTTCTTTAGAGAAGGAATTTTTACATCGCATTGCTAATATCATGACTTTGATGAATAATGCCGTGGCTTATGATGCGGAACGTGTAGAAACTGTTAAAACCCGATTGAGAACAGCGTTGGAAGAATTAAAAGCCAATGTAGATGAAAACCGTTTTGAGCAGGAATTGATTTTTTATCTTGAGAAATACGATATCACCGAAGAAAAAGTACGCTTGGAAAACCATTTAAATTACTTTATCGAAACTTTGGCCGGGACTGAAGCCAACGGAAGGAAACTGGGTTTTATTACTCAGGAAATGGGAAGAGAAATCAACACTATGGGCTCTAAATCGAACCATTCTGAAATGCAAAAATTGGTGGTGATGATGAAGGACGAATTGGAGAAAATTAAAGAGCAGGTTTTAAACGTATTGTAAACACAATGAACAAAGGAAGATTATTAGTATTCTCGGCGCCATCCGGATCGGGGAAAACCACCATAGTAAGGCATTTATTAGCGCAACCCGAATTGAATTTAGAGTTCTCTATATCGGCAGCTACTCGCGAACCACGCGGAGAAGAAGTAGACGGTAAAGATTACTACTTTATTTCTATTGAGGAATTCAAAAAGCACATTAAGGCGGAAGATTTCATTGAATGGGAAGAAGTATACCGCGATAATTTTTACGGGACGTTGAAGAGTGAAGTAGAGCGCATTTGGGCTAAAGGGAAGAATGTTATTTTTGACATTGATGTGGCCGGCGGTTTGCGAATTAAACATAAATTTCCGGAAGAAACCTTAGCTGTTTTTGTGAAGCCACCCAGTGTTGACGAACTAAAGCGAAGATTAAAAGAGCGTTCTACCGAAACCGATGATAAAATCAATATGCGTATTGCTAAAGCCCACGTTGAATTGGCCACAGCGCCACAATTTGACAAGATTATCAAGAATTACGATTTAGATGTTGCCAAAGCTGAAGCCTACGAATTGGTGAAAGAATTTATAAAATAAGATGAAAATCGGATTGTATTTTGGCACCTTTAACCCTATACACGTGGGGCATTTGATTATTGCCAATCATTTGGCCGAGCATACCGATTTAGAGCAAATTTGGATGGTGGTAACGCCGCACAATCCGTTGAAACAAAAAAACACCTTGTTGGATGATTATCAACGGTTGCATTTGGTAAGATTGGCTACAGAAGAATATTTGAAAATAAAGCCTTCTGATGTGGAGTTTAAGTTGCCACAGCCCAATTACACCGTAAATACGTTGGCCCATTTGCTCGAAAAATACCCACAGCATGACTTTTCGTTGATTATGGGAGAAGACAATTTGAAGTCTTTTCACAAGTGGAAAAATTACGATTACATTTTACAAAATCACGATATTTACTGTTATCCAAGAGTTTCTGATGAAGTGGAAAACCTTGAATTCAAAGATCATCCGCGGGTTCATCTTGTTGAGGCGCCTATAGTGGAAATCTCTTCGACCTTCATTCGGGAAAATATCAAAAACAAGAAGAACATCAGGCCGTTATTGCCTCACCATGTATGGGAATATGTTGATCACAATAACTTTTATAAAAAATAAAACCGCTCAAGAAGTTTTCTCAAACGGTTTTATCGCAACAAAAGTAATCTAACCCAAAATTTTCTTTTTAGTTCGTTTCAAAATTTATGCCAGAATTTATTTTATTGTTTTAAAAAGCGACTCATATCTGCTAAAATGAGTATTTTTGGATGATATAAATAATTATATTCATGAATGAATCTCCTAAATTTGCAGTGATTGGTGGCGGAAGTTGGGCCACAGCCATTGCAAAAATGCTTTGTGTTAATCTTCCCGAAATTGCTTGGTACATGCGTAATGAATCGGCTATTGAGCACTTAAAAACACATAAACACAATCCTAATTACTTAAGTTCCGTTGAGTTTGATACTAATAAATTAAAACTTACCAGTGATATCAACGAAGCAATTGCTTATGCTGATTATATCATTTTTGCTATTCCATCGGCGTTTTTGAGTGCTGAATTGGAGAAGTTAACCGTGAGTTTGAAAGGCAAAGTAATTTTTTCTGCCATAAAAGGAATTGTACCTGAAACATTCCTAATTGTTGGAGAGCATTTCCATAGAGAATTTGATATTCCTTATAACAATATTGGTGTAATTACCGGTCCGTGTCATGCAGAAGAAGTAGCGTTAGAGCGTCTTTCCTATTTAACGATTGCCTGTGGAGATTCGGAAAAAGCAGGAACAGTAGCGAAAGTGTTGTCCGGAAATTATATCAAAACGAAAATCTCAGATGACATCATCGGTACCGAATATGCTGCCATGTTGAAAAATATTTATGCTATTGCGGCCGGAATTGCTCACGGGTTGGGTTATGGAGATAACTTCCAATCGGTGATTATGAGTAATGCTATTCGCGAGATGAAGAAGTTTATCCGCAAAGTTCATAAGATGAAACGGAATATTAATAACTCGGCGTATTTGGGCGATTTATTGGTAACCGGATATTCTGTTTTTTCCCGTAATCGTATGTTTGGGAATATGATTGGAAAAGGGTATACGGTACAAGCCGCTATGATGGAAATGAGTATGGTGGCCGAGGGTTATTATGCAGTAAAAAGTGCTTATAAATTAAATCAGGAATACAAAGCCAAAACGCCTATCATTGATGCGGTGTATGAGATTTTGTATGAAGGCAAAGAAGCTAAGAAAGTATTTAAGAAACTAACCGAAAAATTAGATTAATTACCGAACGATAACTCCGTTTACAAACAAAATCGGCACTTCTTCGGTGGCGTGTTCGTTGATCATGTTTTTGCGGAAGGTAAATTTTTTGTCGTACAAAGTGTTGCCGATAAAGTAAGTCACCATGAACTCGTTGTTGAGTTGCAGTACGCTTTTTTCTACCATTTCTATTTTGACAACAGAAACCGCCGGTACCTGCATGAATGCGTGGCGCAGGAGCGACGTTTTTTTCATTTCCCCATCAATGGTGCCAAAAGCTTTAGAAACGACCATTACGCTGTCTAAATCGAAGTCAGAATCGTTAACCAGATAGACGTACCAAACCTTTTCCATAAAATCGTCGTTCCATTCTTGAACGGCGGCCAGGAATACGTTTTCTACTTTTGGGATGGTGATGTCTGATTTCATTTTAAATTATTAGATTTCAAGAATGCTATGGCTTCCTTTCATAGCCCCGATTGTAATGGAAATCCTCGCAGAGATTGTAATGAAAAGCGGGAACAAGGCTTACCAAAATGCGCAAGCCATTTCGCTCCTAAATTTTTATATACTCGATTTGAATTGCTCCAAGAAACGCACGTCGTTTTCGTAGAACATACGGATATCGCCGATTTGGTATAGCAACATGGCAATACGCTCAATACCCATTCCGAAGGCAAAACCATTATATTCTTCAGGGTTGATGCCACAGTTTTTCAAAACATTCGGGTCTACCATTCCGCAACCCATGATTTCTAACCAACCGGTTCCTTTGGTGATGCGGTAATCGGTTTCGGTTTTTAAACCCCAGTAAATATCTACTTCGGCACTTGGCTCAGTAAACGGGAAATAACTTGGGCGTAAACGGATTTTTGATTTTCCGAACATTTCTTTGGTGAAATATAAAAGTGTTTGCTTTAAGTCGGCAAACGAAACTTCTTTATCAATGTACAAACCTTCTACTTGATGGAAAATACAGTGCGAACGCGACGAAACCGCTTCGTTACGGAAAACTCTTCCCGGTGAAATGGTACGGATAGGCGGTTTGTTGTTTTCCATATAACGCACTTGTACCGATGAGGTGTGTGTGCGCAATAGCACATCCGGATTGGTTTGGATGAAAAACGTGTCCTGCATGTCACGTGCCGGATGGTATTCCGGTAAGTTCAACGCGGTAAAATTGTGCCAATCGTCTTCTATTTCGGGACCTTCGGAAACGTTGAATCCGATGGTGGAGAAAATATCGATGATTTGGTTTTTTACTAATGAAATAGGATGACGTGAACCGATAGTTAGTGGCTCTGACGGACGCGATAAGTCGCCGTAAACGCCAATACTTTCTACTTTACTTTCTAAAGCTTCCTGTATGGTTTTTACTTTGTCTTCGCAAGTGGTTTTCAGGGTATTGATAACTTGTCCAAATTCCTTTTTTTGGTCGTTGGGCACGTTTTTGAATTCGGCAAATAAATCTTTCAGCAAGCCTTTGCTTCCTAAATACTTGATTCGGAATTGCTCTAAGGTTTCT
This sequence comes from Flavobacterium phycosphaerae, assembly GCF_010119235.1. Lineage (NCBI taxonomy): Bacteria > Pseudomonadati > Bacteroidota > Flavobacteriia > Flavobacteriales > Flavobacteriaceae > Flavobacterium > Flavobacterium phycosphaerae. The sequence goes on from NZ_JAAATZ010000001.1 coordinate 1,096,707, forward strand.
TTATTGTCGGTTTGAAACGCATCGGCTTCGGCAATATATTCTTTAATCTTGTCTATCATCGGTCATTTAGTAAAGGCGCAAATTTAAGTCTTTTTGTTTAAAGTTTGCGGTTAACAGCCAACTGTTGTTAAATTTTAAATTAATCAATTACTTCTCTTTCGATGAAATAATTTACGATGGCTTCTTTCATTAAAACGGATTGTTCTCCGGCTTTTAGCGGTGGTAATTCCTCTTTGACTTTGTAATGAGGCCAGCCTTCTTTATCTACAAAATCGAATTCGTAGTAACCATAAGGTTCCAATAAACGGCAAATGGCAATGTGCATCAGATTGAGTTTTTCATCCTTTTTGAAGGTTTGATGAACTTTGCCGAGTTCCTGCACTCCGATTAGATATATAATGGCATCTAAGTCGAGCAAATCTCCTTCAGCAAATTGATTGGATAGGAGTTGCACTACTTGGTCCCAGCGGTTTTTTAATTGTTCGTCTCTTGACATGTTTGAATTTAGGAATTGCGATTTAGGAATAAGGATTTACTCCAAAATCAGAATTAGGTTGGCAAAGATACGCACTGCACATTAATTACTGAACACCAAGCACTATTTAATCTCCTTAATGGCGCTATCTTCAATCCAGCCGGTGGTTTCGTCGGTGAGTTCGACTTTTTTCCAATTGGCGATACTTTCCAAGATGTAGACTTTTGTTCCTTCGTGTACTACAAATGCATCTGAGCTTGAGGCTTTCGGTTCACTTTTTACGGAAGTTGTTTCGGCAAAAACAATAGCCGGTTTTTCATTGTCCATGCGGCTTTTTTCATAGAATCCTGAGGCAGTACTTAAGCAGATTCCCAATATCCAAAGGAATAGGCCAAAAAAGAAAAAGCGTTTTAAAACGGTTTGCTGCGAGAAATAATAACCAATGAAAAACAGTAAAACCATGAAGGCAAACCCCACGGCAATCCAAGCCCAAGTGTCATAATAATATCTCGAAGTAAAATCAGAAAGCAATTTATTGAAAACCACTTTCGGAATGACTTTGATGTCGTCAATGGCCATTTTTCGGGCAAAATCTAAGTTGGTTTTGATTTCGGTATCATTTGGATTTAATAATAACGCTTTCTCATAATTGTAAATTGCCGGCGCTACTTTGTGTAACTTATAGTAACAATTGCCCAAATTAAAATACACCTCAGCCGATTGTTTTCCGCTGTTTATAATACTTTCAAAGCTGGAAATTGCCGCTTCATAATTTTCTTTTTGGTAGTATTGATTGCCTTGTTCAAAAGCTTTTTGCGCCCATGTTATTTGCGAAAGGAACAACAATAAAAAAAGTATCTTCTTCATGATTCTCATTATTTAAGTTGTTTTTCTAATTCAGAAATAATCTCCACTGCTTTTTCATAATCTTGCTGTATGGCTGTTTCCGATGCCATGGCATAACGCGCCAGTTCACAGTTTTCGGTTAATTGAATAAAAGCACTAACGGTAGCGGATTGTGCATTTTTGGTGTGCAGAATCTCGCTGATTTTTTCTTTACTCATTTCCGAAGTTTCGATGTGTAATTTGGCTTTCAGGAAATTGTGCATGGCTTTTTCCAAAGCAATATAAAACGGTTCTTTATTTCCTAAATGTTTCTTGGCTTCGAATAAATATTTCTTGGCCAAAGCATTTGATTTTTTGATTTTGTTACCAACCACATCATTGTCGGAGGCTTCTTTTCTTCGTTTACCCACAATCAACAACGGAATGGCTAAAAACGGTAACATCACTAAAGAATAGAATAATCCTGAACCCAAGAAATCATCTTTTTCCATAGGTTGCAGTGTGGTTTTCTGTTTGTTATAGGCAAAGGTTTTCGTCATTTCTACTTTAGCTTTTGCCACATCATTTGGATTAGTCGGAGCGGCACCGGCAGCACTCGGGCCATCTAATACATTGATGGTTATGGGTTCTGAGCTGATGGTTTTGTAGCTATTGGAACTTAAATCGAAATAGGTAAATCGCAACGGTTTGATTTGATAATTGCCTTTGTATTGCGGAATGATGGTGTATTTATCCGAAATTCTTCCGGTCATTCCGGTAAGTGGTGTCGATACATTTTCATCATGCACCGGATCATACATTTCTAAAGCGGATGGCAATACCGGTTTGGGTAAGGTAAACAGTTTTAGATTTCCACTACCGATGACACTGATATTTAAATCTAAAGATTCTCCGCTTTTCAAAGTGGTTTTAGAAGGTTTGACTTTAAAATCAAAACGACCCACAGCACCGCTAAAGTCTGTCGGTTTGCCGTGTTCCGGTAATGGTTTTACATTGATGATTTTGCTGCCGGCCGAAACACGTTTGCTGTCTTCGGTCATTAAAGCTTGTCCCCAAAAATTTCTTCGGTTGGTTGGTACTTGGCAATCAATATCAAGCGATAACGGTTCGATTTCCAGTTTTCCTGATTTTGTTGGATATAATACGGTTTTTCGCAACACTACATAACGATAACGCTCTCCTTTGAACATACCGTCTTCAGCTTTTAATTCTTTGATATCAATGTTTTGGCTCCAGAAATCATTGTATTTGGGTTTGTTCAATTCTTTCCAATTGGTAATTCCGATGTTGTAGCTGAAATATAGTTTGTAAACTACCGTTATGGGTTCGTTGAGGTACGGATTGGTTTTCGAAATATCGGCAATCAGATACAGGTTGTCATCGGCTTTGATGGCTGGCATTTCGTTTGGATCTCTGGGCAGTTCAACAGCATTAGTTACATTAACCCTGATAGGCGATGTTTTATAAATCTGACCGTTGATGTCAATGGAAGCTTGTTTAATTGTCAAGGCGCCTTTTTGTGTTGGCAATAAAATGTAGATGTAGGACTTGTTAAATGAACTTCTCCCGTTAATCCAAGATTGGCTTACGGACTGGCTTGGACCGCCCACAACTCTGAAGCCACAAGCCTCAAAATTTGGTGGCTGAAAATTATCCCCGTCAGCATTCATGGTAAACTCGATGCGCAGTCTTTCGTTTATGCCTAAAGAATTCTTACTCACTTTGGCGTCAAATTGTACTTGAGCCCAAAGTGAATGCGTCATTAAAAACAGTAAAATTAGTATCCGTTTCATTTTCAAATCTTCAATTATATCATTTTCAAATCAATTACCAATCTTTCTCCACTTTTTTAGGACTAGTTTGTACTTTTTGCTTGTTTACTTTATCCTGTACTTTTTTCTCTTCATTGTTTACAGCATCCAGTAAATTATCTATTCGTTGTTTAGAAACCCCACCCGGTTGTTGTTGCGGTTTGTTTCCGTTCTGGTCTTTCTTGTCCTGCTTGTCTTTATCGTTTTTGCCGTCTTTATCTTTGTCTTTCTGATCTTTATTTTGGTCTTTATTTTTATCCTTGTCTTTATCTTTTTGATCTTTCTTATCGTCCTTTTTGTCTTTATTTTTATCCTTATCCTTCTTGTCGTCTTTCTTTGGCGGATTGTCTTTCAGCATTTTTTTGGCCAATGCGTAATTGTAACGTGTTTCTTCATCTGCCGGATTATTGCGTAAAGCGTTTTTATAGGCTTCTACGGCTCCTGCATACTCTTTCTCTTTCATTAAAGTATTCCCGATATTGTGCAAGGCTTCGTGTTTTTCTTCACGGGTTTTAGCGTTTTTTAAGGCTTTGCCGTAATGGTATTTGGCTTCGCTCGGTTGGTTTTGACGGTAAATAGAATTCCCTAAATTATAAGAAGCAATCGATTTTTTAGGGTTTTTAGATTCCGAAATTCGGTATTCGGCTTCGGCATCGCTGTATTTTTTTTCGACAAAAGCATCGTTTCCTTTGGGCAAATCGGTGTCCTTTTCTTTTTTCTGAGCTTTCGCCAAAAAAGAAATCAGTACCAAACTATATAAAAACAACTTTTTCATTTATTCTTTTTCATTAAATAAATTCATCTTTTTCACCCATTTCGTCTTTTTTTCCAATAGGAAAATATCTAAAAGCAACAAGAAAAAACCAAAACCTAAAAACCATTGAAACTGCGATTTGAAATCGGCCATTTGGGTGCTTTCGAATTCAGTTTTCTGAATATTATCCAACGCATTTTTTACATAATCCAACACGGCTTTAGTAGAATTGCCATCCACATAACCGCCGCCGGTAGCTTTGGCAATATTTTTCAACGCTTCCGAATCTCTTTTGGTAATGACTACTTCATCGTTTTGATCTCTTTTAAAACTTTCAACGACTCCGTTTCGTTTGAGCGGAATTGGACCTCCTTTTTCGGTGCCGACACCCACGGTGATAATTTTCAAACCTAGTTTTTTCGCTTCTTCCGCAGCAGCAACGGCTTCGTTAGAGTGGTCTTCTCCATCGGTAATGATGATCAGCAGTTTGTTGGTTTTATCCTTTTTGTCGATAAAGGTTGTGGCCAAATTGATGGCTTGGTCAATAGAGGTTCCTTGTGCCGAAATAATGCCCGGATTCATGCCTTGTAAAAACATTTTAGCCACGCTGTAATCCGTAGTAATCGGCAAGACCGGAAAAGCGCTTCCGGAATACGCAATGATTCCGATACGATCGCTGCCCAAATTGTTAATGATCTGGGACACCAGCTGTTTGCTTTTTTCTAATCGGCTTGGCGCTACGTCTTCAGCCAACATACTTTTGGAAACGTCAATAGCAAAAACAATATCAATGCCCTCGCGTTTTACGGTTTCGATTTTCGTTCCGATTTTTGGATTAACTAACCCAATAATCAAGCCGGTCAGTGCCAAAAGAATAACGATTAATTTCAGAATCGGTTTAAAAACAGATTTTTCAGGACTTAGCTTTTTCAGCAAATCTAAATCACCGAATTCACGTTGCTTTTTTCTTTTCCAGAATTGAATATACAAGAAAAGCAGCGTCATCGCCGGGATAACGAACAGGAGATACAAATACCATTTTTCTTCTAACTCGTACATATTCAATTGTGAATTGTGAATTATGAATTATGAATTGCTCGTTGCATAATTCTTAATTCCTATATTATTTATATAAAACTTCTATAAACCGTGTTGCGTAAACCAAATTCAATTAAAACCAAAATCCCGGCAATCCAAACAAACGGGCGGTATTTTTCGTCATAATCATAGAACTTTAATTCCTGAATTTCGGTCGTTTCCAGTTTGTTGATTTCATCATAAATTGCTTGCAGTTTACTGTTACTGTTGGCACGGAAATATTTTCCACCGGTATTCTTGGCAATGGACTGCAATAAACTTACATCAATTTCTACCGGCATCATTTTGAACAAAAAGCCGCCACCCGGAGCATAAGCATAAGGGAAAAGCGCATCGCCATTGGTGCCAATTCCTATGGTATATACTTTGATTCCGTATTCTTTAGCAATTTGCGAAGCCGTTTCCGGTTCGATAAACCCGGCGTTGTTGACACCGTCGGTCATTAAAATAATGACTTTACTTTTGGCTTTGCTTTCTTTTAAACGGTTGACAGCGGTGGTTAATCCCATCCCAATTCCGGTTCCGTCTTGCAAAACGTTATCGTATTTTATGCTTTGAATAGCTTCCTGAATAATGGCTTTGTCACTGGTAACCGGTGTTTTGGTATAGGCTTCGGCAGCATAAACTACCAATCCTATTCGGTCATTTGGTCTTCCTTCTACAAAATTTTCGGCTACTTTTTTCAAAGCTTCCATTCGATTGGGTTTTAAATCTTTGGCCAACATACTCCCCGAAACGTCTATAGCCATTACAATGTCGATTCCTTTCGTAGATTTAGTTTGGCTACTGATATCCACTTTTCTTGGGCGTGCCATTGCTACAATCAAAGAACTCAAAGCCAATAATCGCAACACAAACAAGAACGGTTTCAATTTGGCAAGTAATGATGTTTGCGCTTTGAAGCCTTTAACCGAACTGATTTTTAACGTAGCCGATTGCTGTTTTCTTTTCCAGATGTACCATATGATGGCAACCGGAAGTAGTAAAAACAACCAGAAAAACTCAGGATTTAAAAAACTTACTTCTTTCATGGTTGTCCCGGTGTTTGTAATTCGACTGAATTTAAAATTCTTTCAAATAGTTGTTCGCCATATTTATCGCCTTCGCGGTGCATTAGGATTATTTGCTGTAATCCATCTTCCTGACCAAAAACCAACATTTCATAATATATTTTTTGAGAGGTTTGGGATGCCTTGTCCACAAAAGAGAAAGTTCCATATGCTTTCTTTCCGGAAATTCCTTTTTGTGTATCAAATTCTTCAGTCTTTACAATGACATTTTGTGCGCCACGTCCTTCCAAAGTCTTCAAAGAGCCTTCAACTGCTTTGTCTAAATCGGATTGAATGGCTTTTGTGAATTTTGTGGTTGTCACTGTTATATAAAAATCATCAATCATGCTTCCGTAAGCAAACATGTTCATGCTTTTAATCATTGCTTTAGCCTCTTTTGGAATGGCATTGGAAACATCCATTCTTTTCAGAACCTTTGGTGTTTCTATTTTTACGCCCGGATTGCCGTATTCGCTGAACACCCATTCTCCTTCAACCAATTCTTTCGTCGGATGGCCCAGGAAATTATCTTTGACATAATCAAATCCTTTAAAATAGATCAGTCCCAAAACAAACAAAAGGAGCATTCCCATTACAATTCCGATGGTGGTAATGATACGAACGCGTTTCTGTTTTTTAGTTTCTGTAAGCGTGCTAATTCTTTTTGTTGCTCGTTCCAAAGAGTCAATTCGTCATTTTCTTCTACAATTTCAGGGATAGATTTGTGAATGGTTACGATAGAATTAGAGATGCGTTTTTTGTCTTCTTCAATTTCAAAATCCAATGGTTTTACTTTGGCAAATTTTACCAAATCGGCCTGCATTAATACTTTTTCCAGGTTGGCCACCGTTTCATTAGAGAGTTTCAACTTTTGTTGTTTGGCGGCTTTTCGCAACCCTTCAATCAGTTCCGAAGTGGTACTTTCCATGGCCGGAATGTGAATTTCCTCTTCGATATAATTTCGGGCAATATCGGTTAGTTCTGAATAGTAGTTTTTGATTTCTCCTTTTTGCCAAAGTTCTTTTCGTTCTAATTGCTGTAGCAAAGTAGTGGCTTTTTCAATCGGAGTTTTGAAGACAATCGCTTCTGGCTTTTCGCCGGTTTGTCTTTTTTTGATGAATTTGTAAATAAAAATCCGGCAACAGCAATGGCTAATACAATCAAAATATAAATCCACCATAAACCAATTGGGCTTTCTACTTGAGCAATGTCTTTGATGTCGTACATTTTTTGTTTCAGCGTGTCGACTTTTACGTCGTTGACTTCAACCTTAATGCTGTCGGAAAAAGAAAGTTTACCGTTAATCATAACGGGAATTCTCGGAATGGTATATTTCCCGGAATCAAATTGCGTTAAACCGTATTTTTTGATTAATTCATACCGCGCACCGTTTTTAATCGTGTCAATTTTATAGGATTGAATCACCTCCAAAGCTCCGAAGTTTTTGGCTTCCGGGAATTTTACTTTGGATAATGTATCAACGTCGGTTTTTAAGGTCAACTTGAATTCAGCTCCGATTTTGTTTTTGGTAACATTAACAGTGGTTGTTACTTTTTTCGGTTGAGCGAAAAGTGACATCGAGAGCAAGCATAAAAAAGGGCAAATGTATTTTTCATGTTCTTTATCTCGATTTAAAATAACCCAATAATTTGGTAACATAACTTTCATCCACGCGAGTATTCACGGTTCCTGAACCGCATTTTGAAAAGATATCTTTGAAGTAATTCACTTTGTCTTGGTATTGTTTTTCGTAGCTCAATCGCGTTTTTTTAGAGCCTGTATTTACGGCTAAAATTTCTCCGGTTTCGGCATCTTCCATTTCTACCATTCCTATGTTAGGCATTTTTTCTTCGCGGATATCGTAAACTCTAACTCCGGTAATATCGTGTTTTTTTCCGGCAATCTTTAAGGTTTTCTCGTAATCGTCGTCAACCATAAAATCAGAAATAACAAATACTATCGCTTTCTTTTTTTGTGTTCCCGATAAGAATTTCAAGGCTTGAGACAAGTCGGTTTTTTTGCTTTTCGGTTGGAATTCAATCAGTTCACGAATGATACGCAAAACGTGTGATTTTCCTTTTTTGGGCGGAATGTATAATTCGATTTGGTCGGAGAATAAAATCAGTCCGATTTTGTCGTTGTTTTGTGTCGCCGAAAAGGCCATAGTTGCAGCAATTTCGGTAACGATTTCACTTTTAAGTTGGTTTTTGGTACCAAAACTTTCCGAACCCGAAATGTCCACCATTAACATCATGGTCAGTTCGCGTTCTTCTTCAAAAACTTTGACATAAGGTTCGTTGTAGCGTGCGGTCACATTCCAGTCGATGGCACGAATGTCGTCACCAAACTGATATTGTCGCACTTCCGAAAACGTCATACCACGACCTTTGAACGACGTGTGGTATTCGCCCGAGAAGATATGATCACTCAATCTTCGGGTTTTGATTTCAATTTTACGAACTTTTTTGAGTAAGTCTTTGGTTTCCATTTCGCAAACAGTTAACGGTTTCTACTAAGGAACTTCAATTTCGTTTACGATTTTGTTGATGATGTCAACCGAAGTGATGTTTTCGGCTTCCGCTTCATAAGTAACTCCGATTCTGTGACGTAATACGTCATGTACTACAGCACGAACGTCTTCCGGAATTACATACCCGCGACGTTTGATAAAGGCATAACATTTAGCGGCATTGGCCAAATTGATACTTCCACGAGGCGAAGCTCCGAAACCGATAAGTGGTTTTAAACTTTCTAATTTATATTTCTCAGGATAACGTGTCGCGAAGATGATATCCAGAATGTATTTTTCGATTTTTTCATCCATATAAACTTCACGAACGGCTTCTTGAGCGCGAAGAATTTGGTCGATGCTAACAACAGGATTTACTTTTTCGTAGGCTCCTCTCAAGTTTTGACGAATTACCATGCGTTCCTCATCAATTTTTGGATAATCAATTACCGTTTTCAACATGAAACGGTCTACTTGAGCTTCCGGTAATGGGTAAGTTCCTTCTTGTTCAATTGGATTTTGTGTGGCTAAAACCAGAAACGGTTTGTCTAATTTGAATGTTGTATCACCAATGGTAACTTGTTTTTCCTGCATCGCCTCCAGTAAAGCCGATTGTACTTTGGCCGGGGCACGGTTAATCTCATCGGCTAACACGAAATTAGCAAAGATGGGCCCTTTTTTAATCGAAAACTCATTGGCTTTAATGTTGTAAATCATGGTTCCGACTACATCGGCAGGCAATAAATCAGGAGTAAACTGAATACGACTGAAGCTTCCTTGAACGGCTTGTGACAAGGTATTTATAGCTAAGGTTTTTGCTAAACCCGGAACACCTTCCAAAAGGATATGCCCTTGTCCTAAAAGTCCAATTAACAATCGTTCTACCATGTGTTTTTGACCCATGATGACCTTGTTCATTTCCAAGGTCAGTAAGTCGATAAAAGCACTTTCTCTTTCTATTTTTTCATTAATTGCTCTGATGTCTAAAGCAGTACCGTTTTCTTCCATAGTATTCTATTTGTTCTAATGAATGACCGTTATAATTTTAACATTTCAAAAGTGAAAATTTATTAGGTTACCAGATGTTAATAATGCGTTAAAACTTTACAAAACACCTTAATTTTAAGGATGATTTATGATTTTCTTTTTATAATTTTAAGACCTGATAGCCTTTTCAAATTTTCGGTGGCAAAATACTAAAATTTTCAAAAGAGCAAAATCTACAAAAACACTTTTAAACACATCTTAAGAAATACAAAATGCAAACAAAACTTTCACCTATAGTGGCCGGAACTATGAATTGGGGTATTTGGGACAAAAAACTCACCACTTCCGAAATGGAGCATCTGATACACATCTGTATCGAAAACAAAATCACCACTTTTGACCATGCGGATATTTATGGTAATTATACCACCGAAGCTGATTTTGGTAAAGCATTCGGGCAAAGTACTATTGACAGAAAAAAAATTCAATTGATTTCCAAATGTGGGATTCAACATATCAATGGCCGGGATAATAAAATCAAGCATTATGATTATTCTAAAAAGTATATCCTTTGGTCAGTAGAAAATTCATTGAAAAATTTACAGACAGATTATTTAGATGTGCTGTTATTACACCGTCCGAGCCCTTTAATGGAAGCTGATGGAATTGCAGAAGCAGTGGCTAAATTAAAGCAAGAAGGAAAAATTATTGATTTCGGAGTGTCTAATTTCACAGCCTCTCAAACGGAATTACTTCGCCAAAAAACCGAAATCAGTTACAACCAAGTGCAGTTTTCGGCTACGCACCACGAAGCGATGTTGGATGGTAGCTTTGATTATATGCAGTTACACAACATCCGTCCGATGAGCTGGAATCCGCTGGGAACCGTTTTCAGAGAAGACATCGAACAAACCCGCCGTTTGAAGAAACTTTTGGCGCAATTGGTTGAAAAATATCATTTGGGAGCGGATACGATTTTATTGGCTTGGATTTTAAAGCATCCGGCAAAAGTTATTCCGGTAGCAGGGACAGTAAATATTGCTCGAATTCAGGCCTTAATGAAAGCTACTGAATTGCAATTGGAACAAGAAGATTGGTTTGCCATTTGGACCGAAAGCATGGGAAATAAAGTTCCGTAAGTCATAATTTAGCCCAATGATTAATAAGCGCTTACTTGTCAAAAACTTACTGGCTCACAACGATGAGAGTAGTTTTTATGATAAGAAGCGTCAATTGAATTTGCATACCAAAGAAGGAAAAGCCAAGTTTTTGAAACACATTTGTGCTTTGTCTAATTCCAATCCTTCTAACAATTCCTATATCGTTGTGGGTGTAGAAGATCAGGAAAACGAAATTTTGGGTGATGATTTTTTTGATGACAGCAGGATTCAGAATTTAGTGAATGCTTATCTGGAAAATCCCCCAAAAATTCAATACGAAAATGTACCGTTTCCCAATTTGCCCAAAGACAAAGTAGTGGGTTTGGTTACCATTAAACCCAAACACAAAACGTCTTTTTTTAAGAAAAACATCCACACCATTTTAGCCAATACCGTTTTTGTTCGTGTGGGCAGTAATTCTATGCCGACGGAAGAAAAGATTCCGTATTCCAAACAAAATATAGAAACTGTTATCAGTATTGAAAATAATTCGCGCAACAGTATTGCCTATACACTGGATGGTGTCATTGATTTTATGAATAACCGCCATAAGGATATGACTTCTAAGTACAAAGTCTTCAAAGAGTTGTTTGTAATTTGTTGGGCAGGCATTCCGAAAAAAGTCAGAGACACAACTTATCTTTCGCGTGTTGATATTGAGTTGATTAACGAACAAGTTAAGTTGTTTTATTCAGCACTTGATGTGGTTTCGATTAGTTATGATCAACAAAGTTTTACCATTATTGAGCACGTTCCGTTGGGATTGAATGATAAAACCAGTTACTATCCGCTGGAACAATTGACCATTCGTTTTTTTGACAATGGGTATTATAAAATGGAAACCCAAATGCTCTTTGAACCACCAGCTTACAATAAAAAAATGTTGCATCATATTTACAATTCTAATGTAGCTTTGCTGTCGAAAATGCAAAAAGGAATTTCACTGTCAGAGCGCGAAGAAAAGGATTTAGAGAATTTTTCTTCTACCTTAATGATTTGTTATCTTAATGGTTTTGAAGATGCCAAACAAAAACTGATTGAAGCCAAACCGCTTTTGAAAGCACAACCCAATGCCACGGTTTATTTGAGTTTTAAAGAAGCCATGCGCATTTTGAGAAAAATGAAATACAACAAAAACAATGCATAGAACACTGGTAATTGGCGACATACACGGCGGATTACGCGGCCTGCACCAAATTTTAGAACGAGCCCAAGTCACTACAGAAGACAAACTTATCTTTTTGGGCGATTATGTTGATGGTTGGAGCGAATCACCACAAGTACTGGATTTTTTAATCGAGTTGAACAACCGGCAGGACTGTGTTTTTATTCGAGGAAATCATGATGAATTGTTGTTAGATTGGCTGGCCGGTGATACCAAAAATATAGACGAAACTATGTGGTACCATCACGGTGGTGAAGCAACGGTTTTGGCTTATGAAAAGGTAACAGCAGAAACCAAACGCCATCATGTTAATTTTTTAAAAACGTTGCAGAATTATCATTTAGACGGGCAAAACCGATTGTTCATTCATGCCGGGTTCACTAATTTGAATGGTATTGCATACGAGTATTTTCCAAAATTATTTTACTGGGACAGAACGCTTTGGGAAACGGCTTTGGCCTTAGACCCTATGTTGTCTAAAAACAGTCCGTCTTACCCAAGACGATTGAAGTTGTATCACGAGATTTACATTGGTCACACACCGGTTACCCGAATTGACCAGACGATTCCGGTTAAGAAAGCTTGTATTTGGAATGTTGATACCGGAGCTGCTTTCAAAGGTCCTTTGACGATTATGGATGTTGACTCTAAGGAGTTTTGGCAAAGTGAGCCTTTGAATGATTTGTATTTTAACGAAAAAGGGAGGAATTAAATTTAGGATTTTGGAATAAGGAATTAGGATTTTAGAATTTCTATATTTGCAACTTAATTAATTGAACATGAAAAAAATAATCACGCTAATGGCAATTGTCATAGTAAGTTTGGCCAATGCGCAAGCCTACAAAGGAAAAGGAGACATTAAAGGTCAGGTAGGAATGAACATTCAGGACCACGGAACCGGTATCAACACTTCGGCAGATTTTGGTATAGGCGAAAACATGTCGTATGGCTTTGTGGCGTCTTATTTACTTTCGGTAGAGGAAGCGGCAGGCATTAAACCTAAATTTGAAGACAGAGCTGATTTTAAAGTCCGTTTCAATGCTAACTTAGGGAACGTATTCGGGTTTGAGAAAAACATGGATATTTATCCCGGATTGAGTTTGGGCACCCGTAATTTCGGTGGTCATTTAGGGTTCCGTTATTTCTTCACGAGCGGATTTGGTGTGTATGCCGAAGGAGGAGCTCCAATCGCAAAATATGATACAAACACAGAAGGTTTCGAACATTATAACAATCAGTTTGTTTTTAATATCGGCGCCTCTTTCAACTTATAATTATTTACATAAAAGCCATAAAATGAGTATTGTTACAGAAAAAAGATTAAAAGACCGAAGCGGTTCCAAATGCGAAATCAGCGGAAGCGAAGAAAATTTAGTAGTGTATGTAGTAGCCCCAAAAACAGAAGCTACGCCCGAGAATTGTATCTTGATTACAAAATCGTTAAAAGATCAAATCGAAAATCCGGATACCACCAATCCCAACGATTGGAGAGGGTTAAGTGATAGTATGTGGAATGAGAATCTTCCTGTGCAAATTGTTTCTTGGCGCATGTTGGCGCGTTTAAAAAGCGTTGATTTGTTAGAAATGATGTACCTTGACGAAGAAGCTTTAGAATGGGCCAAAGCCACAGGAGAAGATCAGGATGATGAAGGCAAAATTGTTCACAAAGATTCCAATGGAAATATTTTATTCGATGGTGACTCGGTAGTTTTGATTAAAGATTTGGATGTGAAAGGGGCCAACTTTACAGCTAAACGTGGAGCTGCCGTGCACAACATCAAATTAGTTTGGGACAATGCCGAACAAATTGAAGGTCGTGTAGAAGGCCAGCACATAGTGATTTTGACTCAATATGTGAAGAAAACAAAGTAGTCTATAATTATTCCGAAAATAAAAAAGTCTCGAGTTATCGGGACTTTTTGTTTTTTGATCGTTTTTATAATGGTACAAAAATTTATACCCATAAACCTATTTTTCAATCAAATTTATATATACTTGTAGGACTTATTGTTAAACCAATTACAAATTCAAATCAATCTTAAAGTATCATGATAAAAAAACTAAGCCTTATTCTTTTGCTAATTATTTCTAATTGCTACAGCCAGGAAGTTAATACAGATATCCGGGAGTATGCTTCATTTAAAGGCGGAACCACTTATTTTGTGAAGTCAACGGACAAAAAGTACAATCAAATTGTCAGTGATATTTTGACAAAATATTGGACCGTAAACAAATTTGAAATGATTTCTTCAAATCAAATTGAAAAATTAAAAGGGGATAGTTCCTTTTTTGTTGACCAGGTTGAGTACAGTTTTTCAAGAGAAGGAGGAACTACCGGAGCTTTGAATATGGCTTACGGTGTAACAAAACTAGCCATGTTTAAAGAGTATAAAAAGAACACGCCCAAAGGAGTTTTGTCTTTAGTACAGTTGGATAAAGTGGCTCCGGTAGACATGCTTTTTGCGATACAGCTTATGCAAAGTCAAATTAATTTTGTTTTTGAATTGAACACCAAAAAGGATTTAGACGTCAAAGATTTTCTGGAAGAGGTGAGCGAAAAAAACATGAAAAGGATAAAAGAGAAAAAACTGTATTTATCTTATTCTGATCTTAAAGACGACATCGACACGGTAGAGAAACTGAAAAAAATATACAATTACAGAGCTGAAATTACAACTAAAGAAAAAATAGAACAAGTAATTCAAGACCAAGACGCTGATGCAGTTGTCACAAAAGTCATTAATTATAAAAATTTAAAATTTGTGTTGTTTATAGCGGCAAAAAATAGTGAATTGATGTACGGCCGAGTAATGACAGGATTTAATCAAATGCAAATTGGGCCTAAATTTTTCAAAGATATTAATGAATAATTTCTCAATTATCACAAATAAAAAGCGTCCCGAATTCAGGACGCTTTTTTTATTTCGCCATCATGGCACAAGCTTTCGCCAACAATAAGATGATGTACAACACCAATTTCCAGTTGACTTCAGGGGCTTTTGTCCTATGTGCCACATTGTCTTGTGGCGCATACAATGGTGCAGCTTGAGGCACAACCACCTGATGTTCTCCGGCGTAATACTCGTCATAATCCAATGTCAATTGTTCTTTTTCTGCCCATTCTGTCAATAGGTTTTCGGCTACCAAAGAAATATTTTCATTGTATTTGGCTTTCGCCTGAACAATAGTTTTGATTGCCAAAGCAACCTCAATCGTAGCTAAGATTTCTTCGGTTTCAGCTACTTTTTTTCTCAAAGAGAATATGGCTGAGGAACCTTCAATACATTCGTATTCGTACTCAGCTACACAGTGGCTCATTTCATAGCCTTCTTCATACAACGCTTCAGAATTGGTCAACTCTATGATGTTGTAATGGATGGTTTCACCTTCATAAACCATTGTTTTTGCAAAATCATGTATACCACTGGTTTCCCAATCAGCTCTGTTTAGCGCAGCCATTCGCTTGTGGTAATATATATGCCATTCATCAGATTGCTTTACCAAAGCGTTCCAGTTTCTACCTTCCATAGTGTAGTTTTTGTTTTCCTCAAACTGATTATGGATGTAAAACAAAATTTCCTGCACCTTATCATAAGACAAAGTTTCGTGTTTGGCCAAAAAACAAATTACGGTCGCCCAGAATTCTTCGTGTTCAAAATGCTCTGTCAACGAACTCCACGCCAAGGTTTCGGCTATTTCTGCCGAAGCACCGTAACCTTTGGCTTGTGCCCATCGTATAGCTTGCACCACAGTATAATTGGCAGGTGCGTTTTTGAATTCGTGTGCCATCTTCTTGGTAAATTTTACCGGAAAACCGCTCAAACTCATAACACTTTCACCTCTACCCAATTGCACATACCATAACATGTGGACTTTGTTTTCGTAGTAGAAAGCATTTTCCAAAAACTCCGGAACTTCGTATTGTACAAAGCAGTGCTTGATTAAAGCGCTCATTTGGTTTTCAACTACACAAGAATCCTTTTTCCAAGTATGGATTTCACGCACCAATTTGTTACCAAAGCTTGCGATATTGGCCAAGGCATTGATGCAGGCGGTGTCTCTCAACAAACCATAACAACCTTGAGCCTCCAAATGCAACAATACATCGCGGAAAGCTTCTCTTTTCCAGGTGTGTTGCACTTGACTCATTGACGCAAAACAAGTACCGATCACAGAGGTCAAAGTCCCTTGATTACCTATGGTTTTTGCGTTTTCAGCAAACAATCGCTCCACCAACTGCGTAAAGGCAGATTTTGGATGTACCGCGATGTTGGCCAATGTTGTTACTGTTGTTTTCATATCATGTTACATTTATTTACTTTTTTTGAGTTTTTCATAAATAAAAAACCCGATTCTGTTTTCAGAACCGGGCACGATATGAGTCATGGCAGCTGTAGTGCTACAGCCTTTCCGGTTCAGAATGGATATTGTTTTTCAGCATATTATTTACTGTTGTTGTACTATGTGTTTTACGTTGTTCCATATAGGCATAAAAAAACCCGAACACTGTGTTTCGGGTCATACTTTTTTGAAATTAGTTTTTATCTAATCACATTTATCCAACCCAAAACCTAACGATAGGAAATCAATTCCTCCGTTTAATGGCATGTATGTTGATTGAATAAATTGCATGACGCTTTGTTTTATAATTCAGGGCAAAAATAATTGTTTTAACTGATTGTCAAAATTTTAAGCGTAATTTAGAATTAAACTAAAAAAGCGCCCTGAAACTCAGGACGCTTTTTACTATGCTTTTAAAAAAGACTACAAATCAAATTTGATTCCTTGTGCCAATGGCAAACTGGTAGTGTAGTTGATAGTATTGGTTTGTCTTCTCATGTATACTTTCCAAGCGTCAGAACCTGATTCTCTTCCGCCTCCGGTTTCTTTTTCTCCACCAAAAGCACCGCCAATCTCAGCTCCCGAAGTTCCTATGTTTACATTGGCAATACCACAATCTGAACCGGCTACTGATAAGAAAGCTTCAGCTTCTCTTAGGTTATTGGTCATAATTGCAGAAGAAAGTCCTTGAGCTACACCGTTTTGAATGGCAATAGCATCATGCACATCGCCTGAATATTTCAATAGGTATAAAACCGGTGCAAACGTTTCGTGTTGCACGATTCCGAATGAATTGTCAGCTTCAGCAATGGCTGGTTTTACATAACAACCACTTTCGTAGCCTTCGCCCGAAAGCACGCCGCCTTCTACTAATATTTTACCGCCTTCAGCTACTACTTGAGCTAAGGCTTTGTTATACATTTCCACCGCATGGGTATCAATAAGTGGCCCTACGTGATTGTTTTGGTCCAAAGGATTTCCGATTCTCAATTGTTTGTAAGCTGAGGTTACAGCATCTTTTACTTTGTCATAAATGCTTTCGTGTATGATTAAACGACGAGTTGAAGTACAACGTTGTCCTGCAGTTCCCACGGCACCAAATACAGCACCGATAACTGTCATTTTGATATCAGCATCCGGAGTTACGATGATGGCATTGTTTCCGCCTAATTCTAATAATGAGTTTCCTAAACGAGCCGCACAAGCCTGAGCCACGATTTTACCCATACGAGTAGAACCGGTAGCCGAAACTAAAGGAACACGTTTGTCGTGTGTCATCATTTCACCTACTTTGTAATCTCCGTTAATCAAACAAGAAATTCCTTCCGGAAGGTTGTTTTCTTTCAATACTTCGGCGATGATATTTTGACAAGCGATACCGCACAAAGGTGTTTTTTCAGAAGGTTTCCAAACACAAACATCACCACATATCCATGCTAGTGCTGTATTCCAAGACCAAACGGCTACCGGGAAGTTGAAAGCCGAAATGATTCCGACGATTCCTAGCGGGTGGTATTGCTCATACATACGGTGTCCGGGACGTTCCGAGTGCATGGTTAAACCGTGTAATTGACGAGATAAACCAACAGCAAAGTCACAGATGTCAATCATCTCCTGAACTTCTCCGTAACCTTCCTGCAAAGATTTCCCCATTTCATATGAAACCAATTTCCCTAGTGGTTCTTTGTATTTTCTTAGTTTTTCTCCAAACTGACGCACAATTTCTCCGCGTTTTGGAGCCGGCATTAAGCGGAATGTTTTGAAAGCTTCCGAAGCCGTTTGCATTACTTTTTCGTAATCAGCAGCAGTGGTAGTTTTTACTTTTCCTATTAATTGACCATCTACCGGAGAATAACTTTCGATTACTTCACCGTTTGAAAAGTGGTTGTTTCCTGTTGAGGTTCCTTCGTTGATGGCTTTTACGCCCAATATTTCTAAGGCTTCGGTCATGCCGAATTGTTGTGCAATTGTTGACATTGAATTATATTTTTGTTTTTAATTTTAAAAAATGATGATGCAAAAGTAACGGTTTATTTTGAATATTTGACCCCTAGCCCGGATAGGAACGGCATCCTTTTTAGGATGGCTGAATCCTAAAAAGATAGAGTGGATAGCCGGAAATAGCTCCTAAATGTTTATTTGGCTGTAAAACGAGAATCTGTTTCCATCACGGTGCCACACTTTTCACAGGTTCTCAACTCCTGAGAATTGTAGAAATGTTCGAAATGACCAAGGAAATCTTTTTCAATATCATTGAGGAGAAAATAGACTTCATGCAATTTGTGATTACAGTTGTCACAAAACCAAAGCAAACCATCTTTAGCGCCCGAGTCAACCCTTTTTCTTTCAATGACCAGTCCAATGGAGCTTTCCGTTCTGTTGGGTGAATGAGGTACACCGGCAGGATGCAGGTACATATCACCGGCCCCGAGGGTCATGGCTTTCTTTTCCCCATTATCCTGAACGTAAACCGTGATTTCACCTTCGAGTTGGTAAAAAAGTTCTTCGGTTTCGTTGTAATGATAATCTTTTCGAGCGTTGGGACCTGCCACAATCATTACAATATAATCATCTGAATCGATGTATAAATTTTTATTGCCGACAGGCGGTTTTAATAAATGTCGGTTTTCATCAATCCATTGATGGAGATTGAAAGGTTTTGCTATAGACATGGTAGTAATTTTAGGTAAAGTTATAAAATAAAAAAGTCCCGATATTATCAGGACTTTAAATATTATTTCATTTCTTTTATCAGATAGATGTAAGAAGGAAAGTGGTCGCTATAACCTATTTCGTTCATACCATGCCTTAAGGGGTATCCTTTATATTGGCCTATGGTGGTCACCATAAACGGCTTGTTCCAAATACCGGCTTTCCAGTAACGGAAAGAAGAGTAATCTTGAACAATCAAGGATTGAGAAACCATGATTTGGTCGAAAATATCTCCCGCATCACGGTAAAATAAAGTAGCATTTCCTTTATAGAACATTTCCTCAAACGGATTGTACACCCCAAATTCTTGTACTTCTTCTTTTTTGCGTTTGGCGCCTACGCCTTCTTTTACACTCTTATTGTAGCTTCCGTCATTCAAATCTCCCATGGTAATAATTTTAGCATTAGGATTGATTTTGTAGATGGAGTCCATTATTTTTCGATTTAATCTTCCGGCCGCTTCACGGAACGGTGAACTTTTCTTTTCACCTCCTGAACGAGATGGCCAGTGATTAACCATTACGTTGATTTCTTCACCATCAAGAAAACCGGTTACCAATAGAATGTCACGCGTATATACTCGGTCTAAGTTTTTATCAACTTCCGATTTGTCATCAGCCGCATCATCTTTGTCGTTCTTCTCTTTAACATTATTGTTTAATTGGTTTTTATAAATCAATAATGGAATGTTTTTGTAGCTTGTTGGTTTGAAGTGTTTCTTTTGGTATAACAAAGCCACATCAATACCCCTTTTATCAGGAGAGTCAAAATGTACTATGCCATAGTCATGCGCCAACATTTCGGGCTCTTTTACTAAATCTTCTAAAACACCCCGGTTTTCAATTTCGGCACCACCAATTAAAACCGGAGCTTCTTTTTGTTGGTCATTAGTTCCGATCTGAGATAAAACTGTTGCCAGATTGTGTAGTTTTTGATGGTATTTTTTAGAGGTCCAGTTTTGAACGCCGTTTGGTAACCATTCTTCGTCATTGTTTGGCCCGTTAATGGTGTCAAACAAGTTCTCTAAATTGTAGAAAGCTACCGTATGCACTATGTACTTTTTGGCTTGTGCATTTGCTCCGGAAATTGCGAAAAAAACAAAGAAAAGAGCTATTAATTTTCTAATTCTCATAAAATGTATATTAATTTAATATCAAGTTTATACAAACTTTGCGCCAAAAGTATATAATATTATTAAAAGATGTACATTTGTCGGCTGTTAAGTTTTTATTAAGGCTTGACTTAAGGAAAAATTAATTTTATTTTATTTATGAAAAAACTTGTTATTAGTACTTTATTTGTAATGCAAGTATTTTTTGTTTTTGCTCAAAACAATACTGGATTTACTGGTAAAGTATTAGATTCGAAAACACAAAAACCATTACAAAATGTAGTTGCTTCAATTCAAAACACCAGCCTAACCACTCTGACAGATGGTGCCGGTGTTTTTACATTTAAAGAAGTAGCAGTAGGCAGTCAATTATTACAAATTAAAAGTGCCGGTTATAAAGATCAGCTGCTTTCAGTAGAAGTAATTGCAGGAAAAATTTTAGATTTAGGTATCGTTGTTATGGATGAAGACATCACTTCAGAACAACAATTGAGTTTAATTACGATTACCGAAAATGATTTAGGAGATGACAACAGTGGTTCTGAAAGTACTTCAGGATTATTGCAAGCTTCCAGAGATGTTTTCCAGCAAACTGCCGCTTTCAATTGGGGACAAGCCCGATTCAGAGTAAGAGGTTTAGATAATGAGTATGGTACCACTATGATTAATGGTATCGTTATGAATAAAATTTATGACGGAAGACCACAATTCAGCAATTGGGGCGGATTGAATGATGCTACCAGAAATCAGGAGTTTACTTCGGGTTCAGCACCATCTGATTATACTTTCGGAGGTATATTAGGAACACAAGAAATCAATACAAGAGCTTCTATTTACAGAAGAGGAGGTAGAGTTTCTTTTTCAGGAACGAATACGAATTACAGTTGGAGATCTATGGGTACTTATGCTTCAGGTATGAACACCGAAGGATGGGCATTTGTGGTTTCAGCTTCAAGAAGATGGGCTCAGGAAGGGTACTTTGAAGGAACTGATTACAGTGCCAATTCATTGTTTGCCAGTGTTGAAAAGAAATTCAATGACCACCACTCTTTAGGATTCACCTCAATTTTTGCACAAAACAGAAGAGGGAAAAGCTCTCCAAACACCAATGAAGTTAATGACCTTAAAGGATTCCAATACAACTCTTACTGGGGATGGCAAAACGGTAAAAAGAGAAACTCCCGTGACAAAGAAGTTGAGGAGCCAATCAATATCTTAACCCACTATTGGAAAATAAACAACAACACTAATTTAAACACTAGTGTTTCTTATCAAATTGGTCATGTTGGAAACAGCAGATTGGATTATCAATTAGCCAACAACCCTGACCCAACTTATTACAAATATTTACCAAGTTATTTTCTGAATTCACCGTCATCTTATGACCCAATTTACGCTCCGGATAATACCACTATCATTGGTTACTCTAATCAAGATGCTGATAATGCCAGAGCTAAATTCTTAAACGACGGGCAAATTGACTGGAATGCTATGTATGAAGCAAACACAGCCAGTGTAAATGCCGGAAAAAGTGTTTATGCACTATATGAAGACCGTACAGATGACAAACAATGGAATGCCAATTCTATTATCAACTCAAGATTGTCGGATAGAATTTCTATGAACGCCGGAGTTAACTTCAGAAAATTGAACTCTCACAATTACCAAAAATTGACTGATTTATTAGGTGGACAATATTTCTTAGACGTAGATCCTTTTTATACAGGAGATGCAACACAATCAGATTTAAACAATCCGAACAGACATATAGAAAAAGGAGATACTTATGGTTACAACTATAACTTATTAGCCACGACTTTTGATGGGTTTACCCAATTCAAATTCAGCTATAAAAAAATAGACTTTTATTTGGCTGAATCTTTCTCAAGATCTCAATACCAAAGAGACGGTTTATACAGAAACGGTATCTACGCTAACAACTCTTACGGAAGAAGTGAAAAGAAAATTTTTGAAAACTTCGGATTCAAAGGTGGTTTGACCTATAAAGTGAACGGACGTAATTATTTCGATTTCAACGGAGCTTACATGACTAAAGCACCAAGCATGAGAAATGTATTCGCCAATGCCCGTATCAATAATAACATCACACCGGACATCAATAGCGAATCGGTAATGAGTGCTGACGCCAGTTATATCATTAAAGCGCCAAAATTCAAAGCAAGAGTTACGGCTTACTTTGCCAAAATTATGAATTCTACCGAAGTATCTTTCTTCTACGGAGAAGGTTTGTTTGATGAGGTAGCAGTAGGAGCTGGTAATGAAGATTCATTTATTAGTGAAATCGTTACCGGTATCAACAAAAAGAACATTGGCGGTGAATTTGGATTCGAATACCAAATCACGTCAACTATTAAAGTTTCAGGTTCTGCAGCTTATGGAGAATACAAGTACGATAACAACCCGAACTTAAAAGTAAATGACGACGGTCAGGCTTCTGCAACCAACTCAAATCCAATTACTGATTTCGGAAAAACTTATTTAAAAGGATACCGTCAATCAGGTATGCCACAACAAGCATACTCTTTAGGATTAGAATACAGAGACCCAAAATTCTGGTGGATTGGTGCTAATGTTAATTATTTAGCCGATAGCTATATCGACATCTCAAGTATTTTAAGAACAGATAACTTTGTTATTGAAGATCCGGCTAACGGAATTGGATATGACGGAGCTACTGTAGATGCTGTTAGTAAAGCGTTGAAACAAGAAAAATTTGATCCGGTTACTTTAGTTAACTTAGTTGGAGGAAAATCATGGAAAGTAGGGAATGATACTTTTGGTTTGTTTGCTAGTGTAAACAACGTCTTTGATGTTAAATACAAAACAGGTGGATTTGAGCAATCAAGAAAAGCAAACTTCCCGGAATATCAAGCAGACAATGCCAACGGAACCCCTTCTTTTGGTTCGAAATAT
Organism: Flavobacterium phycosphaerae; assembly: GCF_010119235.1. Taxonomy (NCBI): domain Bacteria; kingdom Pseudomonadati; phylum Bacteroidota; class Flavobacteriia; order Flavobacteriales; family Flavobacteriaceae; genus Flavobacterium; species Flavobacterium phycosphaerae. Next base: position 1,119,659 of record NZ_JAAATZ010000001.1, read on the forward strand.
TTCTACGGATACGGCAGAACCTATTTTGTTAACCTTTACATTAATTTCTAATAAAATATTCTATGAAAAAAATAGTTAATTTAAGCTTTGCCCTACTTGCTTTAAGTATAGCAACCGGCTGTTCAGGAGATTCGGAAATTGCACCGTATAAGCCTGTATTCTTCTCAGAGTCTTTTGAATCACGCCCTAGCGGAAGTGGCTCAAATGAAGTGCCTATTGCCATTGAAGGATGGACCAATTACAACGCTTTGGGATTAAGAAACTGGAGCTGCAAAGTGTTTGACAACAATAATTTTGCAGAGTTCTCTTCGTTTTATTCAACCAACGCTTCAACAAGCGATGATAACGACGAAGTATGGTTGATTACCTCAAAAATCGACTTTACAGCTACAACAAACGAAACCTTACTATTTAAAACAGAGTCAAGATTCTCGAACGGAGCACAATTAAAAGTATTAATTTCTACCGATTTTAACGGTACTACTGCGGGAATTGCAACGGCAACATGGACAGAATTAAATCCAACATTACCAACCGTTGATAATGTTTTTGTTGACAGTGGTTATATTGATTTAAGTGCTCCGGCATTTGAAAGCTCTAATGTTTACATTGCCTTTAAATATATTGGCAGCAAACCGGGAAGCAAAACAACTACATTTCAGTTAGATGGTATCAAACTATTTGAAAATAAATAAACTATGAAAAACGCAGTAAAACTTTTAGCATTATCGGTTTTCACAACATTATTTGTAGGTTGTGTAAACAGTGATACGTACAACACGCCCGATTTGAGCAGTGAATGTGCTACCATGACGGCTACAAAACAAGTTATTGATGTAACTTCTACCGCATTGGTGTATCCAAATTATAAAGAGTACACCGGTGAGGATATCATCGAAGCGTATGTTACATCTAGTGACGAAGGCGGTAACTTCTATAAATCCATTTCATTCGTTTCTTTAGACGGAACCAATGGATTCAGTATGCCAATTGATGACTACAATTTATACACCAAATATCCTCCTGGAAAAAAAGTGTACATTAACGTAAAAGGCCTTTTCCTTACCAAAGACTCTGGTGCACCGGTAATGGGAGCGTTGTACAACAACAACACTACTGATATTACAACGGATGATGAGGTAGGCAGAATTTCAATTATCAGCTATCAAAATATCATAACAAAAGCTTGTACCGGTAGCGTTAGTGAAAACTCACTAGTAAACAACGTAACGATTCAACAGGCTAAGAACGATTCGTATCTTAACAAACTTATTGAAATCAATAACGTACAGTTTACAGATATTTCAGTAGGGAAAACGTATTTTGATCCTACTATCAATAACTTAGGAAGTGCTACGAATCACCTTATCGAGGATGCAGCCGGAAATACCTTAACCCTAAGAGCAAGTCAGTATGCTACTTTTGCCGCTAACAAGGTTACCGGTAACAGCGGAACCATAAGAGGAGTTATGACAAAATTTGGTAGTACATATCAGTTTATGATTAGAACTATTGAAGATGTTAAATTAACAGAAGATAGAATGTTGCCTTTGTTTATGGAAACCTTTGATACTAATTTCCCAAATTGGGCTAAAGTTAGTGTAATCGGTAATGGACAGGTTTGGACATTAAACAGTGCCGGAAATCCTGGTAATTGTGCAGATATGAACGGTTATTCCAGTGGCCCTCAAGCCAACGAAGATTGGTTGATTTCTCCTGCAATTGATTTAACCAATGCGCCAACAGCTACTTTAACTTTCCAAACACTAAGACCATTCAACGGAAATAATCTTCAAGTATATGTTTCTACAAATTATGTAGCACCAAATCCGGCAACGCCACCGTTACCGACGACGGCTACTTGGACATTATTAGGAGGTAGTTTATCTACTTCAGCTACGGCTTGGAAAGATTCAGGAAACGTTTCTTTAAATGCCTATGTTGGAAACCCTAACGTTCGTATAGCATTCAAGTATACTTCAACTACTTCTGCTGCAGAGTGGAAAGTGGATAACGTAAAAGTTAAATAATTTTCGAAAGAAGATTTATATAAATGAGCCTCGAATTTTCGGGGCTCTTTTTTATACAACAAATTTATTAAATCACTACTTTTAGCCTTTCAATAAATCAATCCTACAATGAAGAAACTACTTTTTATATTCATTAGCACTATGACTTTATCAGCATCAGCACAAGAAGTGTTGTCTCCGGAAACCCTTTGGTCTCTCAACCGGGTAACAGCGTTAGGCATTTCCAAAGACGGAAAATCAATCGTTTACAAAGTGTCCACTCCGGTAGTTAAAGACAATAAGTCAAATTCCAAATTTTACACCATTCCGCTAACCGGCGGAACCCCAACCGAAGTAAAAGATACCAAAGACCTGTTGGCTGATAAAAACATCTCAGCCGATGGCAAATACATCCTGTCTTCTCAGGAAGTAAAAACCGAAAATGTGCTGGGGAAAGACATCTATGCCGATTTGCAAAAAGCAGATGCCCAAATCTACAACGGTCTTGATTACCGCCATTGGGATACTTGGAACAACGGTACCCACAACCACGTTTTTTATGCCGAAAATAAAGAGAAAGCCACTCCGATTGACATCATGAAAGACGAACCGTTCGACAGTCCGCAAAAACCTTTCGGAGGCGATGAAGATTATGTGTGGTCACCAAACGGCAAAAGCATCATCTACGTTTGTAAAAAGAAATTCGGTACCGCTTACGCCATTTCTACCAATACTGATTTATACGAATATAACTTAGAAACTAAAACCACCAAAAACCTAACAGAAAATAACTTAGGATACGACACCAATCCGGCTTTTTCTCCGGCAGGCGATTTGACTTGGTTGCAAATGAAACGCGATGGCTACGAAGCCGATAAAAACGACATCATCGTTCGTTTCAAAGGAATGGATATCAACCTAACGGCTGCATGGGATGGTTCGGTAGAAAGCTTCAAATGGAGTGCTGACGGTAAAAAGGTTTACTTTTTAGCCGCCGTTGACGGAACGCAGCAATTGTTTGAAGTCAACTTCCCTGGATTGACCAAGATTGCCGTTACAGTAAAACAAGTTACTTCGGGTGATTTTGATGTACACGATATTGTAGATGTGACCGGCGAAAATTTCATCCTGACACGTAACGATATGAACCATGCACTCGAAATCTATTCGTATAACACCAAGAAAAAAACGTGGTTCCAAATTACAGATACCAATAAAGATACTTACAGTAAACTGGCACTGCCTAAATTTGAAAGACGCTACGTTACAACTACCGATGGAAAGAAAATGTTAGTGTGGGTAATTCTTCCGCCTAACTTCGATAAAACCAAAAAATACCCAACTTTATTGTACTGCCAAGGCGGACCGCAATCGCCTTTAACCCAAAGCTACTCTTTCCGTTGGAATTTCTCTTTAATGGCCTCTCAAGGCTACGTTATTGTAGCGCCAAACCGTCGCGGGATGTACGGTCACGGACAAGAATGGAACGAACAAATTTCTAAAGACTGGGGCGGACAGGTAATGAAAGACTACCTGTCAGCTATTGATGATGTAGCCAAAGAAAATTATGTCGATAAAGCGCGTTTAGGATGCATAGGAGCGAGCTATGGTGGGTATTCGGTATATTTCCTTGCCGGAATTCATAATAATCGTTTTAAAACCTTTATTGCTCATGACGGAGTGTTCAATTTAGAAAGCATGTACGGCACTACCGAAGAAGTGTTCTTCAACAATTGGGACCACGGCGGCCCTTATTGGGACAAAAGCAATGCAGCAGCTCAAAAAACATTCAATGAGTTTAACCCAATCAAATTGGTAGACAAATGGAATACGCCAATCCTTATTATTCAAGGCGGTATTGATTTCCGTGTGCCGATAGGACAAGCCCAAGAAGCTTTCCAAGCAGCTCAATTACGCGGCATCAAAAGCCGTTTCTTATATTTCCCGGAAGAAAACCACTGGGTGCTTAAGCCTCAAAACGGTTTAGTATGGCAACGCGAGTTCTACAAATGGTTGAAAGAAACCTTATAACAAAAAAGCCCAACTTGAAAAAGTTGGGCTTTTTTGTTATAGTGGCGAATCTTATTCTTTAATGATTTTCACCACTTTCATTTCATCTCCCGAAACCACTTTTACAAAATAAGTACCGGTTGTATAGTTACTCATATCTTCGGTCACTTCCGATAGGTTATAGGAGGTCGTTTTCAATACTTGCCCTAAAACATTCAATATCGTAACGCTACTCATAGTCTTACCGGTCTTTAAATTCAAGCTGTTCTTAACCGGATTAGGTGAATAAGCCAATGTTAGTATATCATGAGCATCCACCCCCAATGTCACGTTTACCGTAACCGCCAATCGCGCCACACTTTCGACATCATTTATGGTTTGCGTAGCATAATAGGTAGTACCGTCAACCAAAAGAGTAGTTAAAGGTAAAGCATCTGGTGAAGTCAGTTTAGCCGAATTGCTGCTGACCGCTGTGGCATACCATTGTACATTGTCGCCCGAAACAACAACATCAGCCAGGGTGTCTCCGTCTGCAAAATCCTGTACATTAGGCCCATCAGGTGCCGGCACTGCCGACTCAACAATTAGTATAGTAACATTATTGTCACCACAGCCATTAGTGTCAGCTATAGTAACAAGATGGTAACCCAAGGCCACATCTTCAAATACCGGAATGTTTTGAAACGGCCCTCCATCCAAACTGTATTGATAACTGCCATAACCGGCACAATTTACCGTAATGTTTTGTACTCCGGATAAATTGGTCACAATAAAACTGACATCCGAAGCCGATCCGGAACGAACTACATCAAAAGTCGAATTTGTATCAATAAGGCTAGAACACCCCGAAGAGTTCGAAACAGCTATAACAGTGTAGATGTTATGAGCTGCACTTACATTGGTGATGACTAAATCAGAACCGTTTTGCCCACTTATATAGTTGTTGTCAATATACCATTCAAAAGTATAGTCGGGATTAGTAATGCCCGAAGATAAAACCAATCCATTCATAACCTCGGTACCATCCCAATCCACACAGGCTATAGTATTGCCGGTGATAGAGGTGATAACGGGCTCTGGTAGCGGGTTAACTATTAGGGTCATCGTAACCATCACAGCACACTGAGTGGCATCGGGTACAAAAGTATAGATAGTCGTATTCATGTTGTCAATAACAGCCGGCGACCAAGTTCCGGTAATCCCATTGTTTGAAGTAGTAGGTAATGGTGCTACACTGCTGCCTTGACAAACAGGAGCAATAGCAGAGAAGGTTGGAGTAATCGATCCAATGCTTATAGTATAGGAAGCCATGGCAGATCCCTCTGGCCCACTAGGGGTAGTATAAGTAATAATATAATTCCCTATTGCTGATTCAGCCGGATTAATTTCCCCGGTAGCACTATTAATGGCTAATCCGGTGGGAGAAGCAGTAAAAATCCCTCCCATATAATCGCCCGAACCTATCATGTCGGGTATTACCGATGGTGACGAAGCGCAATAGGGTGAGCCAAAATATGCTATGTTGACCGATGGTGGAATTTCATCAGCAGTAATGACATAATCTTTTTCTTTAGGTAACAATGGCTTTGCACTAATACTGCTAAAACTTGCCAAAACAATCAAAATAAATAATAGTATTCTCATAGCTAAATAGTTGATTTGTTTTCAAAGATATAAAAATTCTTATTCCGTGCCCTTTGTATGAAAAAAACACATAAAGTGAGCCTAACGAAGCGAAGCGAAATGAAAATAAATTTTCTACTTATATCAATTCACTTTCGGGTTTACGAAACTTTATTAGTACTTTTTGAATATCGTTTACTTCTTTTAGAATCAATTTTCCAACTTTACGAAACATGATTGGTACTTTTAGAATCAATTTTCCCACTTTACTAAACTCTTTTCCCTATTGACGAATTAATGTTGGTAGTTTTTGAATAATGTTTTGTGCTTTTTGAAACTTTTTTCCTAATTTTAATCTAACACATCATCTTTTAAATCAAAGTACCATGCTCATCTTCAACATCAAAAACCTTTTAAAAACCCGCCAAGTCGAAAAGCCTCATGCCTTTTTGGTCAAAGCAGGACTGTCATCACACTCCGCTCACAACATTCTCAATGCGCATTCCCGTGTCTACCGCTTAGACCACATCGAAAAGCTTTGTGAAATCCTCCATTGCGAACCCAACGACCTCTTAACCTATGTGCCCGACAGCAACAAAATACTAGCCGATAACCATCCGCTACACAAGCTCACCCCTAAAAACGAAGAGTTCGATTGGCAGCATACCTTAAAAACCTTGCCCTTAGAAGAGCTCAAAGAAGTAGCCAAGTTCATCAGTCAATCCAAACAAAACAAAGAGATAGAATAAAAAAAAGCCCCGCTTTTCGGCAGGGCTTTCTATTTATTGCGGATCGTTCATTTTAAAACTCTCCATAAACTTGGTAGTGTAATTTCCGGCTACATAATCCGGTTCTTCCATCAATTGTCTGTGGAAAGGGATAGTAGTCTTAATCCCTTCGATATAAAACTCATCCAAAGCACGCTTCATTTTGTTGATGGCTTCTTCACGAGTTTGCGCAGTCGTAATCAACTTAGCAATCATCGAGTCATAATTAGGCGGAATAGTATACCCGGCGTAAACGTGAGTATCTAAACGCACTCCGTGACCTCCCGGCGCGTGTAAAACGGTAATTTTACCTGGCGAAGGACGGAAATCATTATAGGGGTCTTCAGCATTAATACGACATTCAATAGAGTGCAATTGCGGTAAATAGTTTTTACCCGAAATTGGCACACCCGCCGCTACTAATATCTGCTCACGAATCAAATCGTAATCAATAACCTGCTCCGTAATAGGGTGCTCTACTTGGATACGCGTGTTCATTTCCATGAAATAGAAATTCCGGTGCTTATCTACCAAGAACTCCACTGTTCCTGCGCCTTCATACTTAATGAATTCGGCTGCTTTAACCGCTGCTTCACCCATTTTGTGACGCAATTCATCAGTCATAAACGGCGACGGAGTTTCCTCAGTCAGTTTTTGGTGACGACGTTGAACCGAACAATCTCTTTCAGATAAGTGACAAGCTTTTCCATAAGAATCACCTACTACTTGAATTTCGATATGACGAGGTTCTTCGATTAATTTTTCCAAATACATTCCGTCATTACCAAAAGCGGCCGCTGACTCTTGACGAGCGCCTTCCCAAGCTTTAAGTAAATCTTCTTCTTTCCAAACGGCACGCATTCCTTTTCCACCCCCACCGGCTGTTGCTTTCAACATTACCGGAAAGCCCATACCTTTTGATAATTCAAGGGCTTGTTCGTAGGACTCTAAAAGACCGTCAGAACCTGGTACACAAGGTACTCCGGCGGCTTTCATAGTAGCTTTTGCCGAAGCTTTATCCCCCATACGGTCAATCATTTCAGGCGAGGCACCAATAAACTTGATACCATGCTCCTGACAAATCTTAGAGAACTTAGCGTTTTCGGATAAGAAACCATACCCCGGGTGTATTGCATCAGCATTGGTAATCTCTGCTGCAGCAATAATATTTGACATTTTTAAGTACGATAAATTACTTGGAGGAGGACCAATACAAACCGCTTCGTCAGCAAATTTTACGTGCAAACTCTCGGCATCAGCAGTAGAATAAACAGCTACTGTTTTAATCCCCATCTCGCGACAGGTTCTGATAACGCGAAGCGCGATTTCACCTCTATTGGCTATTAATATTTTTTTAAACATTACTCTTAATTTGAGAATTAAACAATTTGAAAATTTGAAAATTGGTAAAGAATGTGATAAATCATTTTCAAATTATCACATCTTCAAATCTTCAAATTAAGAAGGGTCTACTAAGAATAAAGGTTGGTCGAATTCTACCGGCGACATATCATCAACTAAAATCTTAACGATTTTACCGGATACTTCGGCTTCAATTTCGTTGAATAACTTCATGGCTTCTACCACACAAAGAACATCTCCTTTTTGGATAGTACCACCCACTTCAACAAAAACAGGTTTGTCCGGAGATGGTTTGCGGTAGAAAGTTCCAATCATTGGAGATTTAATAGTAATATATTTTGAGTTGTCATCAGCAGCTGGTGCAGCGGCAACCGGGGCAGCAGCAACGGGAGCAGGAGCAGCGGCAACCGGAGCGGCCATAGCTTGTTGCATAGGAGCCTGTTGCACATAAGTGATGTCAGGTGTGTTTCCTTCTAAAGTAGTTCTGATTGTGATTTTTACATCACCTGTTTCCAATTTTACTTCAGCAACTCCTGTATTGGATACAAATTTGATCAGGTTTTGAATTTCTTTTAAATCCATGATTTGTTAGTTTTAGAATTAGTTTTATTGTTTGTTGTATGCCCATTTTAAGTAGATAGAACCCCAAGTGAATCCACCACCAAATGCTGCAAAAATTAAATTATCTCCTTTTTTTAGTTTGTCTTCAAAGTCACTTAACAGTAATGGTAAAGTGGCCGAAGTTGTATTACCGTATCGGTGAATGTTTACCAATACCTTTTCTTCGTCTAAGCCCATTCGGTTAGCTGTAGCATCAATGATTCTTTTGTTGGCCTGATGAGCAATTAACCAATTCACATCGTCTTTGGTTAGGTTGTTGCGTTCCATGATTTTTTCGCTAACATCAGCCATGCCGGAAACGGCATATTTGAAAACGGTTTTACCATCTTGGAAAACATAATGTTGTCTGTTTTGAACCGTTTCCAATGATGGAGGCAGTATAGATCCGCCGGCATCAATTTTAAGATATTCTCTTCCGATACCATCGCTTCTTAAGAACTCATCTTGTAACCCTAAGCCTTCTGTATTAGGTTCAAACAATACAGCACCAGCTCCATCACCAAAGATGATACAAGTAGCTCTGTCAGTATAGTCAATAATAGAAGACATTTTATCGGCACCAATCAAAAGTACTTTTTTATAACGACCTGATTGGATGTAAGCTGCGGCATTTGACATACCATATAAAAAGCTGGAACAAGCGGCTTGTAAGTCGTAAGCAAAAGCATTAACAGCGCCAATTTGTGAGGCAACATATACACCGGTCGAAGCCACAGGCATGTCGGGAGTAGTAGTAGCCATAATCACTAAATCGATATCAGCCGGATTGATATTGGCTTTCGCAATTAAATCCTGAGCGGCTTTGATGGCCATAAACGAAGTGCCTTTTCCTTTTTCTTTTAAAAGTCTTCTTTCTTTGATTCCGGTGCGAGTGGTAATCCATTCGTCATTGGTATCAACCATGGTTTCCAGTACTTGATTTGAGAGTACAAATTCCGGAACATAGGCTCCAACTGCGGTTATTGCGGCTGTTATTGTAGTCATAAATAGGGTATTTTTCTTGACGATTTTTTGAAATCGAAAAGTTGTGGAAATTACAAAAAAAAATTATACCGAGGGTATTAGAAATGGATATTTCTTAAAATTAAGTAAAACAAAAAACTCCCATAAAGTGGGAGTTTGTTTTGTCAAAAAAACTTAATTAGGCAACAGCTACTGATTTATCAATAACTACTTGTCCTCTGTAATACATTTTACCTTCGTGCCAGTAAGCTCTGTGGTATAAATGCGCTTCACCTGTTACAGGACAAGTTGCAATTTGAGCAACAGTTGCTTTATAATGAGTTCTTCTTTTATCTCTTCTTGTTTTGGAGATTTTTCTCTTAGGATGTGCCATTGTACTATATTATTTATCCGTTAATAGTTGTTTTAATTTGTCCCAACGCGGGTCAATATCATCTTCTTTTTTTGCTTCTTCTTTTATTTCTTTGACTTGTAATTCGTTTAGTTTTTGCAATGCTTCGGTTTGTAACGTTCCGTCTTTCACACCCGGATGAATCCTTTTGTGCGGAACCGACAATACAATCATTTCATAAATGTATTGTGCCAAATCAATTTGATGTTCGCCGTGTGGCAATATCAATAATTCGTCGTTGTCATTGTTGAATTCGTCTCCAAACTGAACCACCAATTTAATTTTTCCTTTGATAGGCAAATCAAACGGCTCTCCTGTTAAATCACAAGGAACATTTACGGTTCCTTTGTGTTTGAAGTTGATTTCGAGCATAGTAGATTTTTTTTCTAAAACTACTTCTACTGTTATATCACAACTTTCGAATTCATCAAAACTAAATTCGTCAAAGAACTTTTTGTTTATTGTAAACTCAAACTGATGTTTTCCTAATTTTAATCCTATAAAAGGAATTAAATATTCATTTGTACTTTTCATCTATACAACAATTTGACCCGACATTTCGGGAGTGCAAAGATATAAAATTATTGCAATTCCAATAACCTTATGAACATTTTTTTGTTTATAACTGTTTTTCCTTTGTTTTCAAAGGATTCTTGCTGATTTCCTGGTGTTGATTTCTGGAATTATAGATATCAATGGCAGTATAAACCGCTTCTTTGAATGAATTATAATCGGCCACGCCTTTCCCGGCTATTTCATAAGCAGTCCCATGATCGGGAGAGGTTCTTATTTTATTGAGTCCGGCAGTGTAATTTACGCCATTACCAAAGGACAAGGTTTTGAACGGAATCAGCCCTTGGTCATGATATGTAGCTATTACAGCATCGTATTTTTCATATTGATTGTTGCCAAAAAAGCCATCAGCCGCAAAAGGACCGAAAACCAAGGTTCCTTTTTCAAATAACTTTTTCAAAGTAGGTTTTAAGACTTCATCATCTTCTTTTCCAATCACACCGTTGTCACCGGCATGCGGATTTAAAGCTAAAACGGCAATTTTCGGTTTGTTAATTCCGAAATCCTGAATCAAACTGTGTTTAATGGTTTCGATTTTTTGAGTGATAAGTTTTTCTGTCAAATGTTTGGCTACTTCGTTTACCGGAATATGATCCGTTAGTAATCCCACTCTCAAATTGTCCTGAACCATCAGCATCAAAGCATTGCCTTCCAATTCTTTGTCTAAATAATCTGTATGTCCAGGGAATTTGAATTCTTCCGACTGAATGTTGTATTTATTAATAGGTGCCGTTACTAAAACATCGATTTGATTTTCTTTCAAGGCTTTGGTGGCAGCTACAAATGATTTTATCGCATACTTCCCGATATTTTCATCATTAGTACCAAAGTTTAAATCAACACCTTCACGCCAAATGTTTAACACATTTATTTTTCCGACTACTAATTGGTCTAATTTGTCAATACCATGAAGAGGTGCCGTCAATTCTAATGTTTTTTTGATGAAAGACAACACTTTTACATTGGCAAAAATAACCGGCGTACAAAGTTCCAACATTCTGGAATCTTCAAAAGTCTTTAGGATTACTTCGCTTCCAATACCGTTTAAATCTCCGATTGAAATTCCAACGATGATATTTTCTGCTTTTTTCATAAGAAGGACAAGTTATTTATTGCTAATTTTGAAGTGCAAATTTAGTAAAATAAAACCATAATGTTTACAGGAATAATTGAAACCCTCGGAATTATAAAACAGCTGCAAAAAGATAACGATAATCTACATATAACTGTTTCTTCTCCTATAACTCACGAATTAAAAATTGATCAAAGCGTTGCGCATAACGGAGTTTGTTTAACAGTTGTAGCTATAAATAATGATGAGTATACCGTAACGGCCATCAGAGAAACTATCGAAAAAACAAATCTTGGCGAATGGAAAACCGGTGATTTAATCAATTTAGAACGCGCCATGAAGCTGGGAGATCGACTTGACGGACACATTGTACAAGGCCATGTAGATCAAACGGGAGTTTGTAAATCAATTGAAGAAGCTAACGGAAGTTGGTATTTTACTTTTGAATACGATAGTAAATTAAACAACATCACCATTGAAAAGGGTTCGATAACCATAAACGGAGTGAGTTTGACAGTAGTAAATTCTAAAGCAAACGAATTTAGTGTTGCGATTATCCCGTATACTTATGAGCATACCAACTTTAAAACTTTTAAATTGGGAACCAAAATAAACTTAGAGTTTGATGTTGTGGGAAAATACGTAGCTAGATTGTATGCTTTGAAACAGTAAAGAAAAGATAAAGCACTAAAAGACAAAAAAAGCTTCCAATTAGTTGGAAGCTTTTTTGTTATTTGATTGTACTATTTTATATAACCCATAGGTTAGAGAAATCAAGGCTAAAAAAATAACTCCCCCGTCCAAAGGCAAACCTGGTGGCGGTGGCGGAGTAGATGGCGGTGGTGGTCCGGGTGCAGCAAAAGCGTTATTTACTGACAAGAAAAACACAGCCAGAATAATTATAATTCTATTCGGGACAATTTTCATAGTGCGTAAAAGTAAAAAAAAAATCTATTCTCCAAAATAATTACTTTCTAAATTCAATAAATTAATTGAAAATTAAACTAGCGACAGCCTTGGCTTTAAAGCTATTTTAAATTTCAATCACCAAATCGTAACCAAATCTCATTATCTATTAACGGGATTTTTCGGATTTTGGATTTAGGTGTTTTTTAAAACAATAAAGACCTCTAACTAAGAGGTCTTTATCTTGTGGTCCCACTTGGGCTCGAACCAAGGACCACCTGATTATGAGTCAGGTGCTCTAACCAACTGAGCTATAGGACCGGTTAAGAGGTTGCAATATTACTACTATTTTTTTTTCGTTGCAACTATTTTTATGGGATTTCTTGACAAAGCTCAATCAAAACACCGTTGGTTCCTTTTGGGTGTAAAAAAGCAACCAGCTTGTTATCAGCTCCTTTTTTCGGGGTTTCATTCAATATCGTGAAGCCTTCATTTTTCAAACGTTCTATCTCGGAAACAATATCGGCTACATCAAAAGCGATGTGATGAATGCCTTCGCCTTTCTTTTCCAGGAATTTAGCAATGGGACTTTCCGGATTTGTGGCTTCTAAAAGTTCTATTTTGTTAGGGCCATTCATAAAAAAGGAGGTTTTTACTCCTTCGCTGGCTACTTCTTCTTGCTTGTATGGCGGATTACCAAATAATTTTTCAAAAAGTAAGTTGGAGGTTTCTAAGTTGGCAACGGCTATTCCTATATGTTCTATTTTTCTCATCAGTGTAAATTAAGAAACAAAGTTAACAAAAATTCAAATAGTTTCTGTTTTAGCCCCGATCGCAGCGGCACCGAAGTAGAGCGGAGAGCGGGAAAATGGACAACTGATACGCCAAAACTCTCGCTTCTGAGTGTTATAAAAATTTAAAATTGTATTTTTGTGGCATGGAAACGAACAGACAGAAAAAAATTGGCAGTGTATTGCAAAAGGATTTGGTGGATATTCTTCAAGGGGAAGTGCGTAAAAACGGGCTGACCAACTTGGTGATTTCGGTTTCTAAAGTTAGTGTTACTACTGATTTGGGTGTAGCGCGCGTGTATTTAAGTGTTTTTCCTCAAGACAAAGCTCCAGAAATTTTGGCTGCCGTGAAGTCGAATATGCCTTTGATTAAACATGATTTGTCGCAACGAGTGAAGTTGCAATTGCGTAAAGTGCCAAATTTGGCTTTCTATATTGACGACTCTTTAGATTATATTGAGAAGATTGACAATGCTTTAGCCGGTAAAGAAAACCCTATTGAAAACCGCGACCTTTTAGACAAACGCAAGAAATTCTAAGTGAACTTCCCGCTTTACATAGCCAAAAGATACCTTTTTAGTAAAAGCAATAATAATGCTATAAATATTATTACTGGTATTGCTTCGGTTGGAATTATAGTGGGTGCGATGGCGCTGTTTGTGGTGCTTTCGGTGTTTAGTGGCTTGCGTGATTTTAGTTTGTCTTTCTCCAATGATTTTGATCCCGATTTGAAAGTCAATCCTATCTCAGGGAAATCTTTTTTTATTACTGCTGCTCAGGAAAATCAAATAAAAAACATTGATGGCGTTGCTTCATACAGTAAAGTTGTTGAAGAACGGGTGCTTTTCTTTTTTAAAGGAAAGGAGATGGTAACTTATTTGAAAGGCGTTGATGCTAACTTTACTAAAACAAACATCCTTTCTAAAAACAATATTTTTAACGGACAATGGCTAAAACCGAATACCTACCAAGTGGTCTTGGGTTATGGTATTTCACAAAAATTATCATTGGGGCTTTTTGATTTTAATAATCCGTTTGAGGTTTATGTGCCGCGAAAAGGCAAAGGTGTTATTGAAAGTGAGGAAGAAGCTTTTTATAAGTCGAGTTTGATTCCGGTGGGAATTTATGCCATTAGTGAAGATTTAGATAGTAAATATGTGTTTTGTGATTTGGCATTGGCACAAGAGTTATTGGAACTAAAATCCAATCAAATTTCAGGGGTGGAAATTAAATTGAAACCAAATACAGATGAAGCCACAGTGATTGAAAAACTCAAGACACTGTTTCAAAATAAGATTGATATAAAAAACAGAGCCCAGCAGAACGCTACATTATATAAAATGCTGAATACAGAGAATATTGCTGTGTATTTAATTTTTACTTTGGTGATTGTTATAGCGCTTTTCAACTTAATTGGCGCGTTGATTATGATGGTTTTGGATAAAAAAAGCAACTTAAAAACACTTTACAATTTGGGTTCCGAAATCAAAGATTTGAAGGAAATATTCCTGTTACAAGGCAGTTTGCTGAGTGTTTTAGGTGGAATTTTTGGTTTGATTTTAGGAATCATAATCGTCGTAGTACAGCAACAGTTCCAGCTGGTTATGATTACTGATTCTTTGGCGTATCCGGTAGTTTTTAGTATTCAGAATGTGTTGATTGTTTTTGCAACAATAGTCTCGCTAGGCGTTATCTCTAGTTGGATTGCCAGCAGTCGTGTGAGTAAAAAATTGTTGGATTAAACAAACTGGTAATTCGCGTAGGCATCTCTGATTTCCTCAAAAATTTGCAGCAAACCGTTGTGATCGTCAGTAGTGACTAAGCGTTGTTTGTATTCTTTAAAACCATGAATTCCTTTGAAGTAATTGGTGTAATGGCGGCGCATTTCCACTATGCCCAGACGTTCGCCTTTCCATTCCATCGACCAGATTAAGTGGTTGCGTGCCGCTTCAATACGGTCTTTCATCGTAGGTTGTGGTAAGTGTTCTCCGGTTTTAAAGTAATGTTTGATTTCGTCAAAAATCCATGGATAACCAATGGCGGCACGACCAATCATCATACCGTCTAAACCAAATTTATTCTTGTATTCCAAAGCTTTTTCCGGCGAATCAATATCACCATTCCCGAAAATAGGCATGGTAATTCGCGGATTGTTTTTCACTCGAGCAATGTGCGACCAATCGGAATGTCCTTTATACATTTGAGCACGAGTTCGTGCATGAACCGTTAAAGCTTGCACACCAATATCCTGCAAACGTTCCGCCACTTCGTCAATGTTGATCGAATTTTCATCCCAGCCTAATCGTGTTTTTACTGTAACCGGAAGATTGGTTCCTTTAATAACCGCTTTGGTCAAACGCACCATTAAATCCACATCTTTCAAAACACCGGCACCGGCGCCTTTGCAAACTACTTTTTTTACCGGACAACCAAAATTAATATCCACTAAATCGGGCTGAACGGTGTCAACAATCTTAGCTGACATTTCCATCGCTTCTTCATCACCACCAAAAATCTGAATGCCCACAGGTCTTTCATAATCGAAAATATCGAGCTTCATACGGCTTTTCATCGCGTCGCGAATCAGTCCTTCAGAAGAGATAAACTCCGAGTACATCAAGTCGGCACCGTGCAACTTGCACAATCTGCGAAACGGCGGATCGCTCACGTCTTCCATAGGCGCAAGTAATAAAGGGAAATCCGGTAATTGTATGTTGCCGATTTTTGGCATGTTCTTATTTTTTGGCAAAAATACTAATTTTTGTTGGTTTCGGCTTCCAATCCTTTTAAATCAAAACTTTGCCTTATATTTGCCGATTAAATGCGAAAGCGTTTTTAGCCCAAAAATTGACAGATACAGAAGATGAAGCATATTAGAAATTTTTGCATTATTGCACACATTGACCACGGAAAAAGTACCCTTGCGGATAGACTTCTTAGTGCTACTCAAACCGTTACCGCTCGTGAAGAGAAGGCCCAATTGCTTGACAATATGGACTTGGAGCGCGAGCGTGGGATTACCATTAAGAGTCACGCCATTCAGATGGAATACAAATACAAAGGAGAGGACTATATTCTGAATCTTATAGATACTCCGGGACACGTAGATTTTTCGTATGAAGTTTCGCGTTCGATTGCCGCTTGTGAAGGAGCTTTGTTAATTGTGGATGCCGCTCAAAGCATACAGGCACAGACGATTTCAAATTTATATTTGGCTTTAGAAAATGACTTGGAAATTATTCCGGTATTGAATAAAGTGGATTTGCCGAGCGCGAATCCGGAAGAAGTTAGTGATGATATCATTGATTTATTAGGATGTAAAATGGAAGATATTATTCACGCTTCAGGTAAAACCGGTTTTGGAGTGGAGAATATTTTAGCCGCTATTATTGAAAAAATTCCGGCACCAAAAGGAAATAAAGACGAACCTTTACAGGCTTTGATATTTGATTCACACTATAATCCTTTCCGTGGAATTGAGGTTATTTTCCGTGTGAAAAACGGTGAAATCAAAAAGGGGCAAAAAATTAAGTTCATGGCTACCGGAAATGAATATTTTGCTGATGAAGTAGGAACGTTGAAGTTAAACCAGGTTCCGAAAAATGTGATTTCTACAGGAGATGTGGGTTATTTAATTTCGGGAATTAAGGAGGCGAAAGAAGTAAAGGTTGGGGATACCTTAACCGATGCCAAAACGCCAACCACAAATATGATTACAGGATTTGAGGATGTAAAGCCAATGGTTTTTGCCGGAATTTATCCTGTAGACACTGAAGATTATGAAGATTTGCGTGCTTCGATGGAGAAACTGCAATTGAATGACGCTTCTTTGGTGTTTACGCCTGAAAGTTCTGCCGCTCTTGGTTTTGGTTTCCGTTGTGGATTCTTAGGAATGTTGCATTTGGAAATTATTCAGGAACGATTGGAGCGCGAATATGATATGACCGTGATTACTACGGTTCCCAACGTTTCTTATTTGGCCTACACCAAAAAAGAACCGGAAGTTGGTTTTGTGGTAAACAATCCGTCCGATTTGCCGGAACCATCTAAATTAGACCGAGTGGAGGAGCCTTTTATAAAAGCTACTATCATTACCAAAGCTGATTATGTTGGAAATGTAATGAGTTTGTGTATTGAAAAACGTGGTGTTATCACGAATCAAACGTATTTAACTACGGAAAGAGTAGAATTGAACTTTGATATGCCTTTGGCAGAGATTGTATTCGATTTTTATGATAGATTGAAGACTGTTTCCAAAGGATATGCCTCATTTGACTATTCTCCAATTGGAATGCGTTCTTCCAAATTAGTAAAATTGGATGTTTTATTAAATGCCCAATCGGTGGATGCTCTTTCGGCTTTAATTCACGAGAGTAATGCTTATAATATTGGTAAAAAAATGTGTGAGAAGTTGCGTGAATTGATTCCGAGACAACAGTTTGATATTCCGATTCAGGCAGCAATTGGTGCTAAAATCATTGCGCGTGAAACGATAAAAGCCTTGAGAAAAGATGTTACCGCCAAATGTTACGGTGGGGATATTTCGCGTAAGCGTAAATTGTTGGAAAAACAGAAAAAAGGAAAGAAAAGAATGCGTTTGGTAGGAAATGTAGAAATTCCGCAAGAAGCTTTTATGGCGGTTCTGAAACTAAACGATTAATTTCAAATAAAAATACAGACAAACCCAATGGCGAAAGTTGTTGGGTTTTTTATTTAGCATTAACCACAGCAACTTTGTAACTTTGCAACCTAAAATTGAGCAACTATGTTAGAAGATAAAACGCCGCAGCGCACCTCACTTTCCCAACTTGGCGAATTTGGTTTGATTGATCATTTGACCAAAAACTTTGATGTTAAACAGCCTTCTACTATAAAAAGTATTGGCGATGACGCCGCTGTCTTGGATTTTGCAGCTAAAAAAGCAGTAGTTTCAACCGATTTATTGATTGAAGGCGTGCATTTTGATTTATCGTATATGCCGTTGCGTCATTTGGGTTATAAAGCCGTTGTGGTGAATGTTTCCGACATCTGTGCTATGAATGCTAAACCCACTCAGATAACGGTTTCTGTAGCGGTTTCTAATCGTTTTCCGTTGGAAGCTTTGGAAGAACTATTTGATGGTATTGCTTTGGCGGCAAAATTCTATAACGTTGATGTTATTGGAGGTGATACTACTTCGTCGCAAAAAGGATTGATTATTTCAATCACAGCGATTGGCGAAGCAAATGCAGAAGATATTGTTTATAGAAATGGTGCCAAAGAGGGTGACTTATTAGTGGTTACCGGAGATTTAGGTTCGGCTTATATGGGTTTACAAATTTTAGAAAGAGAGAAACAAGTCTTTCAGGTTAATCCGAACAACCAACCTGATTTAGATGCTTATACTTATCTAATTGAGCGTCAGTTAAAGCCTGAAGCAAGACATGATATTAGAGATTTATTGGAAAAACTAGAAGTAAAAC
Organism: Flavobacterium phycosphaerae; assembly: GCF_010119235.1. Taxonomy (NCBI): domain Bacteria; kingdom Pseudomonadati; phylum Bacteroidota; class Flavobacteriia; order Flavobacteriales; family Flavobacteriaceae; genus Flavobacterium; species Flavobacterium phycosphaerae. The sequence continues at coordinate 1,138,209 of NZ_JAAATZ010000001.1, forward strand.
CCACTGCTATGATTGATATTTCGGACGGGTTGTCTTCGGAGATTATTCATATTTGCAAGCAGAGTAAAGTAGGTTGTAATTTATACGAAGAAAAAATTCCGGTAGATCCTCAGTTTATTAATGTATGTGAGGAATTTAATATTGATTCTACTACAGTTGCTATTAATGGTGGTGAGGATTATGAGTTGTTGTTTACCATAGCTTTAGAAGATTTTGATAAAATTAAAGCTAATCCAAATTTCACAGTAATTGGTCATTTGACAAAAGAAAGTGAAGGCATTCATTTGATTACAAGAGCTAATACTAAAATTCCACTAAAAGCCCGTGGTTGGGATGCTATGGAAGCATAAAAAAGCGATACCGAAGTATCGCTTTCCCCCTAAGTCTTGTAAATCAAGGGGTAGTTTTTGAGTTATACTACCTCTTTTTAGAATCTACAAATACTAACCCTGAAATCATTCAGCTAAGGTAGTTATTGTAGATAAGGAGGTAATTACGGTTTCCCGCATATTTTGTTACGGTTTCCCGTAAAATCGTTAAATGACACCTTTATTCTTGGCTTCATTGATTAAATCAATATCGGTTCCTCCTTTTACTTCCAGTATTTCCCTGATGTTTAGTTTGCGTTTTTCAATAGCGCTCAAAGAAAGCGGAATATATTGTGGTAAATCTTTGGTTTTCACTCCTTTGGATAAATGAAAAAGAATCTGCTTGTCGAAAACATCTAATTCGATGTTATTGTATTGGGCTTGTCCGACTAATTTAATTACCGTTTGACTGTAATAGCTTTCGTTGTTGATGATTTTATCAAAAGCAAATAATAATTCATCAAAAGTTAAGTCGTTTTTGATAATTAAACCGCTTGGATTGATGTTTTTGATGATGTTGTTGATTTTAAGCAATTCAGTGTGCATGGTTAACAATATCACTTTGCAGTTGGGCATTTCTGTTTTGATTAACATGGCCAAATCTTCACCGGAGTAAATTCCTTTTTCGGCATATTCGGGCATACTGATATCAAAGAAAGCGATGTCAAATGGTTTAGGCTGGTCAACAATGTTTTCATAGCCGCTTTTGCAGTTATTGGCTTGTGTTATAACAAACTCAAAACCTTGCTGACTGTATTTGTTAATAGCGTTTTTGTAGGCTTCAATAATAAAGGGTGGTCATCTACTATTAAAATGTTGATTGGGCTTGTCATGCTTCTGTTATAATTAGTTGTTGTTTGGTTTCAATTGGTAAGGTGATTACAATTTTGGTTCCGTGGTCTTTTTAGAAGTTATATCAATAATTCCTTGGCAGTCGTGTGTTCTTGAAATCATGTTTTGCATCCCGATACCTTTGCTTTTTCTATTGACATCAAAACCAACACCATCGTCCTGGATTTTCAAGTATACATTTTCTTTATCTCCTTTTACTTCTACGTTGATGTTCTTGGCATTGGCATATTTATTAATATTCTGTAACCCTTCTTGTAATATACGGTACATGTTGATTTTAATATTATTACCTACTTTATCCCATTCAACATCATTGTCAATGGTATAAACCACATTAGCTTCATGAGATGTTTTTTGCTCTTCGAGTAAATTATGCACGATAGAAACAAAGTTATTAATTAAAACTTGTTTTTCTCTATTCAGATCGTGTGAAATTTCACGGATGTCCTGTTCAATGGTTTTTAATTCGTTTAATAATTCAAACCTTCTTTTGATAGCGTCTTCGTCATTATTGTGATTTAAACTGTCTAAGTTTAAGCGAAGCCCAAACATTCGTCCTAATACACCATCATGCAGGTCTTGGGCCAATCGTTTCTTTTCTTTGTTACGACTTTCATCTATAATAGCCTGTTGCGACATCATAAGGTTATAAATGTCTTCGTTGGCTTTCTGCTGAGCTTGTTTGTATAACAGCTCTCTGGTACGCGCGCGCTGGGCTCTTACTACAAATAACAAGACTACTACAATAAACGATACCACAAAAAAGTAAAGCAGTTGTCTGTTTTTTTCGGCTAAACTGTCTTTTTCCTGTATGATTTCGTCGGTTTCGTATGCTATTCTTGCGAATTTATCTTTAGTGATTCTATCAGACTGTTGAATACTATCGTTAAGTTTTATGTATTCACTATAATAAAAAGACGATTTCTTTTTGTCAATTAGAGAAAGTTGTTTTAAGGCAGCTAAAACATCACCTGATGAGCTTAAACTTTTAGCTTGTTTTAAAGCATCGGTAGAGTATTGAATAGCTTTTGTTGTATCATTTTTTTGAGAAAAATATTCTGAAAGATGTATTTTGTTTATTATCCCAGTTGAAAGATTCAAACTATCAGCAATTTTATATGTTTTGATAAAAAGCCGGTATGCTTCTGCTTTTTTTGTAATTTGAAAAATGAGTAAGCTAAATTATCGTATAATTTTGTATATAACTCAGGATTATCAACAAATAGATTTTTTTCTTTAAGAGCTAAATTAAAGTTAGATATAGCCTCTTTGTGATTGTTTAGATTCTGATAAACAACCCCCAAGTTATTTAATGTGACTGCTCTGTTATGGTTGTTACCTATTTTTTTGTAGAAGCGACTTCTAATGCTTTTTTGTGATATATTATAGAGTTGGTATAGTTTTTTAATTCGTTAGAACTTACTGCAATATAATTATACGCGAAATACTCTTTCGAATAGTCTTTATATTTTGACAAGTATCTTAGTGATAAGATTGATGATTGTTCACAGCCAGAAAAATCTCCAATATTTACCTGGACATATGCTTTTTCTAAATAATTCCTTCCTAGATTTAAACTATCCTTTGTTTTATAAAAGAATTTTTCTGCTTTTACAAAATAGATATAAGAACTATCTATTTTACCAATATCAATATAATGATTTGCAAGTGCACTGTATGATTTAGCAATAGAAGAAGTGTCTTTTGCTGAAGATGATATATCAATTAAATAATTAACGCTATTTAAAAAATCTTTGTTTTGTTTTAAAGATTTAAAATTGGTAACCACTTTTAATAAATCAGCTCTGTTTTTTAAACTATTACTTTGAGATTTTAATATTAAAAAAGCTTTCCGGTTATTTTTTAGTTTTTCTTTAAATGATGTGTTAGTGTTTTGTTGCGACGACAGATAAAATGATAAGCTATCTTTAATAGGTGTTATGGTCGCCAACTTGTCGTTTTTATTTTTTGTACAATTAAATAAAAACAAAAAGAAAGGAATTAATATAAGTACTCTTTTTTTCAAAATATAAAAATGAATTGCTAAAGTACTAAAAGTAATATCAATAAAAAAAGACTTTCAAATATTTGAAAGTCTTTTTTTATGATTGTAAAGTGTATATTAATTTTTAGAATCTAGGTCTTGTTACTACCTGACCACCGATTTCAGATACTGGTCTAGTTACTACCTGACCACCGATTTCAGATACTGGTCTAGTTACTACTTGACCACCAATTTCATATGCTAAAGGTCTAGTTACTACTTGACCACCAATTTCAGCTACTGGTCTAGTTACTACTTGACCGCCAATTTCACTTGGTGTTGTGAACGACGTCACGATAAGCATTAAAGCTAATAATCCAAAAGTTGTTGCTAATTTTTTCATAATTTGAGACTTTTTATTGTTAATGTTTTTGTTTCGTTTTTGTGGTGTGTGCCTTAGAAATGATTTGAGGCTATTGCACTTTCACGATGTAAAACTAAAAAGGATGTCTCTGTGAAGCCCCATATATAAAGGTGTTTGTGGTAGAATGTACTCGTTTGATAGTGAATGGGGGTCAAATGCGAGTGGATGATTTTTGCAATTTTGGGGATTTTGTTAAGAATTAGCTTTGTTAGCCAGTAAGAGTTTTTATTTAATCTTATATTCTTAGTATGAGAAAGAATATAATTAACGCTTTGACAAATTTGAATTATGAAAATATAGTTGAAGTCCTATATTGGAATTGAAATGTTAATTGTGGTACTTTTATTTGAAATAGACCTAATGATAATTGTTCCATTTAGTTTTTTTACGCGTTGTTCGATATTCTGAATACCTATACCATCCCTTTTTTTCAGTGTGCAAAAACCTATTCCGTTATCTGTAATAGAAAGACAAATATTTTTTTCGTCTAAAACGATACTAATAATGGCTTTTTTTGCCTTTGAGTGTTTATTAATGTTATTACTTGCTTCTTGAATGATGCGATACAAATTCATTTTTATTTCACTTGAGATATTAACCCAATCGATTTCTTGATTAAGTTCCAAATAATAATTAGTTTCGTTGACTCTATTTTGTTCTTTAATAAAATCAAACAATAACTTGTAGTAACTATTTGATTTTTTAAACATATTTTGATTCATGTTGTGTGTAATACTCCTGATTTCTTGCTCTATTTTAAAAATATCAGCAACGTAACTGATGCATTTTTTGATAGTTTTCGGATCGTTTTTGTCAGATAGTATTGAAAGATTGAGTCGGGTACTGGTTAATTTATTCATGACACCGTCATGTAATTCTTGTGCGATTCTTTTTTTTCAGTTTGTCTTATTTCTTCTTCGTTTGTCTTTTGTATCAGCATCAATTGATAGATTTTTTCGTTTGCATCTTGATGTGACTGTAACAATTCAAGTTCTTTTCTCTTGGTATTTTGTCGATAAATTACAAACACTAAAAACAAAACAATTAAAACGCTTAATCCTATACTGGCAATTATCCAATTTTGTTTAAGAGCTGTTTCTTTTTGTTGTGTGATTTCTTCGGTTTCGAACTGAATTTTGTAATATTGATTTCGGGCATTTCTTTCATCAAAAAGTAAGCTGTCATTTTTTTGATGATATTCCTTAATATATTGAGGTGCTTTTTTGCTGTTTATTGCTCCCGCATTACTTAATGCTGTCAGATAGTAATATGGTGCTTTCGCTTCTTTAGCTAATCGTAAAGCTTTTTCTGAGTATTGAATGGCTTTTAGAGTGTCTTTTTTAAGAAAAAAATATTCAGATAAATAAATATTGCTAACTGATTGCTCATTTTTTATCCCTAACGAATTAAACAAACTATCGGTTTTAAAAAAGATGGAAGGGACATAATTGTAGTTTTTTGTTTTCAGATAACAGTATCCCATGTTGTTTTGCAAATACACAATTGTTAAAGGGTCTTTTTCTATTAATTTTTTGTCATTTAAGGCAAGTTTAAAAAATGAAATAGCTTTCTCATATTTTTTTAATTCTCTATATGCATTTCCGATATTATTTAAACAAGTAATTTTTGGGCAGTCATAAGGCATGTTTGGTACATTGTTGTTTTTTGCAAATTCTAATCCCTTTTGAAAAAAATAAATAGCTTTGTTATATTGCTTCATATTATGATAACAATTGCCAAGGTTAATAAAACAGCCATAAATGCTAAAATATTCTTTAGAGTTTTTGATTAAATGATAACCTTTTTTAGATGATAACTCAGAGCCTAAATAATCATCCATTTCAAATTGTACATAAGACTTGTTAAGATAGACTAGTCCTAATCCTAATTTATCATTTGTTTTTTTATAGAGCTTTTCTGCTTTGAGATAATAATAATATGAACTATCTAGAATATGTGTTTTTCTATAAAAACCAGCTTTATATCGATAATATCTAGCTAATCCTAAAGTGTCTTTGGTTTCAATACTTTTATGGAAATATAGGCTAGACACATTTTTGAACATATTCCATCTTTTTGTTGCCAAATAATTAAAAGCGATTGAATTCAAATAAAATTTCATTAAACTATCATCCCTCCTCAAGTCAACAAAAGACAAAGCTTTGTCATTGTATTTTGTTTTTATATCGAATGCCAATGTATCATTGCCGGCCAAATCCAAATACTTCTTGATAGAATCATTTTTTGAATCTAAAACACCTGTTTTAGTTTTTTGCTCACAACTATACAGGAATGTTATGAGTAGCAAACACAGTAAGGATAATTTTTTAATCATATTGCTGATTTGTTTAAAAAACAAAGTGAATTTTAACATAAAGGTTAAAACTCACTTTTATTAATTTTGTTATAAAGCCATCATCATAGCTTTGTCAAATTTATATTCTTTCTTTTTGTAAATTTCTTTGTCAAAACGTATGGTTTATTTTTTATTCAAACCTCTAAAATAAACAGAAAATAGATTGGATTCGTAAAACTATGTTTTACAACTACATATTTATTCCGTTTAATTGTGATATCAGTTTTTTTGCTGCATTAACAATAGTTTGACAAGAAGATTTAGTTATGCCGGTTACGGTGCTATTCTCAATTCCTTGAGAAAATGAAATCGATATTTCTACAGTTACCACACAGCTGTATTTATTATTGTCATCGTTTTTTGCATGTATGTCTTCTAAAATTTTATCTGAACATTCAACTAAATCCTTAAGAGTGCTAAACTTATACTTAGTTATCTCGTCATCCTGCTTTATGCTGATATAGGCATACTCAGTTTTCTCGCCGTTTACCGATTTAAAATCGTTCTGTGCATTTCCGTTAAATGAAAATAGAACACTGGTTAAGGAACCCAACAATAAATGTTTCATAGGCTTACGAATAATTTTCAATTAGTACAGCCCTGCTTCTTGTCGTCCAAAACATAAAAGCTAGGGCTGTATTTTTTGGGTTAGTTTAGTTTTCTTTACCTCTGCTTAATAACTAACCTCTAAAATAAACAGATAAATTTCTAATAATTTTGTCTTCAAAATACCACTTCTGAAAGACATCATAGTTGAGGGGTTAGTCTCCTTTTTTTACCGCATTATATAATGTTAAATATTTAACATCGTAAAAGTAAAAGAGGAATAATACATTTTGATACACTAAAAGTGTACATTTTGTTAAAATTTGATTTATTTGGAAGTGTTTTTGCGTTTTCTATCTCAAGATAGATAGAATAAAAATGGGAAAGTTATATTAAACCTTGTTTTCGAGCCTCTCTAAGAATGTCTTCATCAGTTCCTTTTTCTATATCAAAATATTCTTTGATTATAGACTTTCTCTTATCAATAGCACTTTTTGAAAGATTCAAATATTCAGGAAGGTTTTTAGTTTGAATTCCTTGTGCCAAAAGTAATATGATTTGACGATTGTAACTATCCCAAACTTTAGTGGTTTCAAGCATTTCTTTTTAAGATTTCGTATGGTTGAACTGTGATAATTCTCTCCTCTCACGATGGTGTCAAAAGCCATTAGAAGCTCCTCTGCCTGAAAATCACTTTTAACGAGTAATCCGTTAGGGTTATGTTCTCTTAAAATTTTTAATAGTAATAATGATTCTGAATGTGAGGTTAGGATAATTATTTTGGAATTTGGTAAGTGCTTTCTAATCAATGCCACTAAGTCTTCGCCGGAATGTAAATTTCTTTCTGGAAAAGGGGGTAAAGTAATGTCAAGCATCACTAAATCAAATGGAATTGAAGTGGTACTAATTACTGCATAGGCCATTTCACAATTAAATGCAGATACGGTTTTTACATCATAACCATAACGATTAAAAGATAAAATTGCCTTATAACCTTCAATAATTGGCGGGTGATCATCAACCATTAATACCTTTACTTCCATACTAAAGTTTTGGTAAATGTATTATTTTTCGTCTAAATTTCCAAATAGTTGCCGCCGGCTATTCTGTTGATAATCAAATCAACGTTGTCTTTATAGGATTTTGAGAAGGGAAGTTTGGTTGTAGAGTTTTTGATATAACATACGGTATTACCGGTATGAATACGAGAAACTTGGTCAACATTGATGATATAGCTGTTGTGAATTCGTAAGAATTGTGATTCGGGCAATACGGTTTCAAAATGTTTTAGGGTTTTGAAAGCGGTTATCATTTCGCCGTTGTTCAAATGAATGTCGGTAGAGTTGTTGTCGGCCTCAAAATATAGTATGTCGTCAGAATCAATATAACGGTAATCGCCATAGGACTTGATACAAATAATCAGCGACTGTTGTTTTTGTACCATCACAGGGCTATCGGTGGCCGGAACGGTTTTTACTGTAACATCGTGCTCGGTTTCTTCTTCTTTTTCGAGTGTTTCTGCTACCGTTTCATCTAACACCTCGAAAGTGGCTGCCGGATTTTTGACTTCCATGTGTGGCAAATCCGATTTGATGGCGCGGTCAAATTTGAGTATCGCTTTTCGAAAATCATTGATGTCTAATGGTTTCAATAAATAATCGATGACTTCGTATTTAAGCGCTTCATAGGCCAGTTCTTTTTTAGAAGTGGTAATGATAATCTTGGGAACCACACTTAAATAGCGGTATAGTTCATTGATAAGCGACAGGGCAAGATTGCTCTTTTTGTCGGAAGGATCAATTTCGAGAAAAACTAAATGGGGTTGGTGTTCCAGAATTAAATTCACGCCTTCATCATAACTATTGGCCGATGCCACAAACGACAAATTACGAAAACGCTCAGCAATGGCCTGAGTTTTCGTGACATCGTCTTGACTGTCATCAATAATAATATAGGTGTGGCTCATGAACGCTTTTCCGTTGATTTAGGGAAAGCATTATCAGTCAAATTTTGGGTAGTTTTGGGGAAAACTATTTTTTGTTTCGCGAAGATTATGATTAATACTTTCGCACAAAAATAAAAACGATTAACCGCCTTGATTTTCGTTATAACGAAAGTAGAATTTTGGGTGCTGAAAGGGTAAAATTGTTGACAGAAACGCTAATACTGTTAATATGTGCATTTTAGCTCGGATAATTCCTTACAAAAACAATAAAATCCAAATTCCGGAGAGAATTTGGATTTTATTGTTTTGATTGAACTAAAAATTTCCGGCACTAGTTACTTAAAAGCAGCATACTTTAATAGTTTATTTTTTCTAATCGCAGTTCCGATTTCTCTTTAGATTCTTTATTAAATTCTTCCTGTAAAAGAATATATCCGTTTTTTGCCTTTATGGGATAAATTTGCCCGTTTTGGGTGGTTAGTTGCATTTTTTGATAATCAAATTTACCATCAACATAGGTGATGATTCCTAAAGTCCAATTCGGGTTTCTTTTAGAAGATCCTTCTTTTTCATTATCGGCATAAAAATAGGCATAGTTGTCTTCTGATAGTTTTTGAGAAAAAAGAAAATCGAAGGCATTATATTTTTCAAGAGAATTTCCGTACCCATCTTTTATATTCACCGTGTTTTTAAATTTTTCAACTTTCTTGAAGTAGTTGACTTTCATCGTTGAATCAAATTCAAAAACGTAAGTGTCTAAAATTTTTGTTTTACTTCCTGATTCAAAGGATTCACCAATTATAACAGTCTTTCCTTCCTTAGTTGTTGTAAAATCCAGAAAGTGAATATATCCTCCGCCTTTTAGTTGGCCAAATTCATCTATTTCAATTTTATTACTCAAGTCAGACCATTTGAAAACGTTTCTGCTTACTTCTGCTCCTGTTTCCCGATTGATGACAATTTTGACATAGCCAAGTGATTTTTTTAACATAAAATAGCCTGTTTTATTACCTTCATAAAACTTGGCAAACAGAATTATTTTATCCTTTTCAAGAACAGTTTTCTTTAAATCATATATGTATTTATCATCTCCTAGTTGAATGTCATATTTGTTACGACCTGTTTTTACATCAAAAACAGTTAGCATGAGTTTTGGATTTTCTGAAGAAGCCTTTTCATAAAATCTTTTTTCAAAAACTAAATCTGAATCGTCACCATATTGGTAATCATATCGGTAAAAAGATTTGCCTTTTGGATCCTGATTGAACTTAAAACTCCATTTTTTATTCAGGTTTAAATCCAAATAATAAAATTCAGTTACGTCTTTATTTAAGTGTTTAAAATTGGTAAATGAAACGATATGAGTAGCGTTACGGTGGTTAAAGGCTATAAAACCCTTGCTGTCTGTAGGGAAAAAGTATTTTCCGCCATAATCAAATCTCAATTCTTCATCGGGGTGTACTTTTGCCTTAAAATCATTATCCATAATCATCAAATCAGACATTTTATAGTCTTTTAAATTTAAGGTCCTGTAATTAAAAATATCATCACTGATGACATTATATTCTTCGGTCTTAAATTTTTCTATAAAACTGATATATAAAAGATTGTTTTCTTTTTTCAAGTATTTAATGGTCAATTTTAAATTAACAAGGCTATTGTGGCTGTGCTTTTGTGTAAAACTGTTTGAGGCAATTTTATTTAAGTTCTTGTCTAACAAAACATATTCTAAATCATAAAGATACTTAGTGACGTCATCCTTTTTAAACAAGATAAAATAACCGTAAATATCTTCTCCGTTGTCTTCGTATATAATTTTAGAATCCATAAATTCTGAAGAAGATAATTGACTTAGTTTTGTTTCCTGTCCAAAAAACAAGGAAAAATTCAATAGAGATAAAATGATAAAGATGTTTTTCATGGCTTAGGATTCCTATTGTTTATAAATTTCGATAATGTTTTCGAGTTCTGCTTTTTTTAATTTTCTGATGAAAAACAGCAATCGATTGTAACTGGTGGAACGTTTTGGGTCTAAATTATCAAGATATTTTCCGAGAACATAGTTGTTTTGTGCTTCCTGAATCTTAATCAAATTATTGTAAACCATACTTTTTAAAAAACGGTTATCAGGTTCTTTTTTCAACAATAACAGTGTTTGGTACAATGAATTTCCGTAATCTTTACTAAAATGCAATCCCAGAACAACATCATATGTTGTTGCCTTTTTTAAGTTTTGATACTCTAAAGTAGACAAAACTACTTCGTCATCGGATTTTTGAGCATATTTTTTTAATGCTTCGATTCTATCTAAACAATCCGGATGCGTTTTAAGCGAATCTACCTGCCAAAATTTAATGGCTTTTTCATATTGGTAATTGTCAAATTCTGTGTTGGTAACCCATTCTTTTTTGAACGGTTGTCTTGATGAAGTAAAGAAATTTTCAAAATCTTTTTCGGTTACTGAATCCTTTTCAACATCTATTTCATCTAGTAATTTTAAGGCAGCTATAGCCTGTTTACCATGGGTTTTAAAGGCATTATTAAAATATACAAACCCTAATGAATCTGCCTGAATTTCTTTTTTTCTGCTCTCAGCCCTATCGCCATAAACCATTTTTTTAAGTGCTGAACGGGCTTTTTCGCCTTTATTGAATCTTTGACTATCTATGGTTCGGGTTGTTTTTCTTACTTGGTCTGATAGGTTGGTTTCCACTCTTTTTAGCAGGCTTGTTTTGGTATGATTTAGCATTTGATGTGCGATTTCATGACAAATTACAAATCCGAGCTGGTATTCATTTTCAAAAGCCTGAAGCAGTTTTAAATAAATAACAACAATGTCTTCTCCAAAGTTATAGGCATTGGATTCATTTCCTAATGCATATACCAGTTTTATATTGTGAATTTGGGGATTGGCTTTTTTGATTTTAACGAATAAACTATCTGCTAAGTCAGTGTATCTTTTATCGTTAATAAAAACGCCTTTTTTTATTTGATCTAAAAAAGTAGTTTTATTTTCCAGACAAATGGTTTCTATTTCTTTTCTTACCTTTCGATCTGCAATGTTCTTAATAAACAAATCGGTTTCAGCCGTTTTTGCCAGATAAAAAGCGGTGAAGTTTTTTCTAAAGTCATGATTGGTGGTGTCAATAACTTTTTCCTGTCCATAACTAACACTCACAAAGAATAAAACTAAAAAAGAATAGCTCTTTGTGAGGTTGTTTATGGCTTTTATTTTTAACATTTCATCAACCAGTTTCTAACCGAAACTTCTTCGTTGATAATGCTTCTCAATTCTCCGATTTTAACACGGTCTTGTTTCATTGAATCGCGGTGGCGGATGGTTACGGTTTCGTCTTCCAAAGTCTGGTGATCTACAGTAATACAGAAAGGAGTTCCCAATGCATCTTGTCTACGGTAGCGTCTTCCCACAGCATCTTTTTCGTCATAAGCCACGTTGAAATCCCATTTCAAATCTTCGATGATTTTTTGAGCTACTTCAGGTAAACCGTCTTTTTTCACCAAAGGTAAAACGGCTGCTTTTGTGGGTGCCAAAACGCTTGGTAAACTTAAAACCGTTCGGGTGGAACCGTCTTCCAAAGTTTCTTCTTTTAACGAAGTAGCAAAAACGGCCAAGAACATTCTGTCTAAACCAACTGAAGTTTCCACTACATACGGAACGTAGTTGGAATTGGTCTCATTGTCAAAATATTGCAGTTTCTTGCCTGAAAATTGTTCGTGTGCTTTTAAATCGAAATCGGTTCTCGAGTGAATACCTTCCAATTCTTTAAACCCAAATGGAAAATTAAATTCAATGTCCGCCGCTGCATTGGCATAATGGGCTAATTTTTCGTGGTCGTGGAAACGGTAATTTTGTTTGCCTAAACCAAGCGATAAATGCCAATTCAAACGGGTTTGTTTCCAGTATTCGTACCATTTCATTTCTTCACCCGGCTTCACGAAAAACTGCATTTCCATTTGTTCAAATTCGCGCATACGGAAAATGAACTGACGGGCTACAATTTCGTTACGGAACGCTTTCCCGGTTTGTGCAATTCCGAATGGAATCTTCATTCTTCCGGTTTTTTGTACGTTTAAGAAATTCACAAATATACCTTGTGCTGTTTCCGGACGCAGGTATAAATCCATGGCATTTTCTGCCGAAGCGCCTAGTTTTGTTCCAAACATCAAGTTGAATTGCTTCACATCCGTCCAGTTACGAGAACCGGTTTCCGGATCAGCAATTTCCAACTCTTCGATTAAAGCTTTTACGTCTTCTAAATCTCCTGAACCAAGTGAACGGCCCATTCTTTCGAGAATTTCTCTTTCTTTGGCAAGGTATTCCATCACACGCGGATTGGTCGTTTTGTATTGCTCTTCATCAAAAGAGTCACCAAAACGTTCACGTGCTTTTTCAATTTCTTTTTTGGCTTTGAGGTTTAATTTTTCGGCATAATCCTCAATTAAAACGTCAGCTCGGTATCTTTTTTTAGAGTCTTTGTTGTCAATCAATGGGTCGTTGAAGGCGTCAACGTGGCCCGAAGCTTTCCAAGTAGTTGGATGCATAAGGATTGCGGCATCTAACCCGACAATGTTTTCATGCATTTGCACCATGGCTTTCCACCAATATTCTCTAATGTTTTTCTTTAATTCTACTCCGTTTTGCGCATAGTCGTACACCGCGCTCAACCCGTCATATATTTCGCTTGACGGAAATATGAATCCGTACTCTTTTGCATGCGAAACGACGTTCTTAAATAAATCTTCTTGTTTTGCCATAATGCTGCAAAAATATAAAAACGGAATGTAAAAAAAGGGTTTTAAATCGTATTGAATACAATTTTTTTATAATTTTATGTAAGAAAATTATCTTTTTATGCTTCGCCATCTGTTGAATTTATTTTTTCCAAAGTCCTGTGCCGGATGTCATTCCTTTTTGTTGAGTGATGAAAAGGTCATTTGTACCCAATGTCGGCATGAAATTCCGCTGACGAATCATCATACTATTGAACATAACGAAGTCATGCAAAAATTTTATGGCAGAATTCCGTTGGAGTATGGTTCGGCGTTGTTTTATTTTCATAAAAAAGGCATTGTTCAGGAAATGATTCACCAATTGAAATACAAGGGCCATGAAGAAATCAGTGAAATGGTTGGGACTTGGTATGCCTCAGAATTGAAAGAATCGCAGGCTATCAAAAACATTGATTACATAATTCCGGTGCCGTTGCATAAAAAACGACTCAGGGAACGCGGTTATAATCAGGTGGAAGGTTTTGGTAAAGCCTTGTCAGCGCATCTTGGCATTCCGTATGATGACCAACTTTTATATCGAAAACTGCATACCAAAACGCAAACTAAAAAAGATCTTTTGGGTAGAGCCGATGTGATTTCCACTGTTTTTGACGTGGCGGTTTCCGAAGCTCATCATGGCAAACATTTTCTTTTGATTGATGATGTAATTACAACAGGTTCTACCCTCGAAGCTTGCAGCCGTGCCCTGCTGAAAATCCCAGATGTAAAAATCAGCATTGTCTGTATGGCGATGGCTCATAGTTAATTTGAAGTCAAAATACTAAAATACAGATTATTACGTTTTGTATATTATTAACCTTTCATCTTAAAATTGTGTACCATGAGAAAACTATTCTTATTATTAGCTATTGCGTTTTTATTTCAAAGTTGTTTTAGTTACAGAATTGATACAAAACCAACCGAAATGATTGTTGGTAAAACCTATAAAATTGAAACAAATCATAAAAAATTCAAAGCACGGGTTAAAAGCATCAACGACAGTGCTGTTGTTGTAATTAAGAGAAACTTTGATGAAAAGCAAATTCCTTTAAATGAAATCACATATGCTAAGAAAAAAAAGTTTTCAATAATCAAGACTGTATTAATTCCGACAGCAATTGCAGCAACAATCACAGGTTTTTTAATTGTGGCTTACAGTGGCCCTTCTATAGGACCAATAAATATGTTTAATTAATTTCACAACGATACTATTTGTTAAGTTTCCTTCAAAAGATTTCATTCACACTAAATATAATTGTTATTTTGTGCTTTGAAAATATGCTTTATGCCAAGAGTTAACGTTAAATATCTTTTACTGCTTTTAGTGTTGTCCATAATAGGTTGTGCAAAGCGCGGTACTATTACCGGCGGTGCCAAAGACACGATAGCTCCGGTTTTGAAAGCCAGTTTTCCTAAAAATCTTTCGACCAATTTTAACGGCAATGAAATCAAATTGGTTTTTGACGAATATGTAAAGCTGAAAAATATCAACAAGCAGCTGATTATTTCCCCACCAATGAAAAATCAGCCGGAAATTTTGCCATATACTGCGAGCAAAGTCATCACAATTAAAATTAAAGACACGTTACAGCCTAATACTACTTATAGTTTCAATTTTGGGCAAAGTATAGAAGACAATAATGAAGGCAATCCATTGTCGCAATACAAATTTGTCTTTTCAACGGGAAATGCTATAGATTCGTTAGCCTTGAATGTTAAAGTTAAAGATGCTTTGGAGAAGAAGGTTGATAATTTTGTTTCGGTTATGTTGTATGAAATCAATGAAAAATTCAATGATTCTACCATTTACAAAGAAACCCCGCGATACATCACCAATACTTTGGATAGTTTACAACAAGTAAAACTTGAAAATATCAAAGCAGGAAAATATCTTTTAGTGGCGTTGAAAGACAATGGAAACAACAAATACAATCCCAAATCGGATAAAATAGGGTTTCAAAAACAATACATTACCATTCCGAATGATACTATTTTTGAAGTAGAATTATTCAAAGAAACCCTTCCGTTTAATGCTATTAAACCAACACAAGCTTCTAACAACAGACTGCTGTTGGGCTATGAGGGCAAGCCAAAGGATGTAAAAGTTACGGTAAAAAATGGCGCCGAAGTCATTCCGTCATTGGTTACTGCTTTTCCTAAAAAAGATTCGCTTCAAATTTGGTTCAAACCGGTGAAAGTAGATTCGCTGCAGGTTGAAGTTCAAAACCAAAAAACAATCAAACCGTTTACCGTAAAAATAAAAAACCAAAAAGCAGATACTCTATCCGTGATTACCGATTTTAGTGGAATTCTTCCGCTTCGAGAACGATTTGCTTTGAACAGCACTACCCCGTTATTAAAATTTGACAAGTCAAAAATTACCATTTTTAACAAAGACTCGCTTGCCGTTCCGTTTGAGACTGAATACGATGAGTTTCATCAAAAATTCTATTTAAATTTTGCTAAAGAGCCCTTAGAAAAATATAAAATCACATTAATGCCTGGTGCGTTAGTTGATTTTTATGACATCCAAAACGATACTTTGAAATACAATATCAATACAAAAAATGCCTCTGATTACGGGAATTTGAAAGTTATTTTAGAAAATGTAAAACGTTTCCCTATACTGGTACAACTAACGGATAAAGACGGGAAAGTCAAAGCAACCGAGTACTCCGAAAAAAGCACCACCATTACCTTTGACGCTATAGAACCGGCTTTTTACACCTTGCGAATTGTTTATGATGACAATAAAAACAAGGAATGGGATCCCGGAAGTTTTATGGAAAAGCGCCAATCTGAAGAAGTGATTTATTTCCCGAAAGAAATTGATGTCCGGGCTAATTGGGACGTTGAACAACCATTTAATTTGGGAATTACGAATTAGGCATTACGAATTTTAAAATCGTCTTTATCTTCAAGAAAAGCCAATTTTTGTCGGGTTTCCAGCATTTTTTCTTTGTCAATATCTACAATGAAGACACCATCCGCTTCTTGTGGTTCCAAAATGTAATTCCCCAGAAAATCAACGGCTTGTGAGTGGCCAACGTATTCCAAATTATTGTTATCTGTACCCACACGGTTGACACCAACGGCGTAACACATGTTTTCCACAGCTCGTGCTTTTAATAAAATATCCCAGGCATTGACACGGGGTTTGGGCCAATTGGCGACATAAAGTAACAAATCGTAATTTTCTACATTTCGTGAAAAAACCGGAAAACGCAGGTCATAACAGATTAAGGGACAAATTTTAAATCCTTTGTATTCGATGATCAATTTTTCGGTTCCGGCGGTGTAGATTTTGTTTTCTCCGGCCAATGTGAACAAATGACGCTTGTCGTAAGTTTTGATTTCACCATCAGGAAAAATAAAAACCAAACGGTTGTAATATTTCTCATTTTCTTTAATAACTAAGCTTCCTGTAATAGCACAATCTTTTGCTTTGGCTAAGTGTTGCAACCAAGAAACCGTTTCTCCGTCCATGGTTTCAGCCACCATTTTCTGATTCATCGTAAAACCCGAAGAGAACATTTCGGGAAGCACAATCAAATCAACGTCTTCCATAAAACCGGTTATTTTTTGGGCCAAATGGCTGCGGTTTTCAGTTGGATTTTCCCAAGCCAGTGAGGTTTGTATTAAAGCTATTTTCATGGTTATTTGATGGTTATTTCGTCAATAAATATAAAAGCATCACCACCTGCACCTTGGTGCCACTCGGGTAGTTTGCCAAAGTTTTTAGCAACAATTTTTACATATCGGGCATTAACGGGATAAGTCTTTTTAATTCCGAAACCTTGAATTATGATTTCAGTTTCTTTCGGATTGATGTCTTCCGTTTCAGTCCCGCCAACAGCTTGAAAAGTCACATTGTCATTAGAAATAAAGAAATTGACTTCAGACGGCATCAGTATCCAGGAACGTGAATCTTGTAAAAAACGGGCTGAGAAATCAGTTATACTTTTGGTTTCTTGCAAATCAATTACGGCTTCAAAATCCTGTCCTTGATAACCTTGCCAGTCGCCCTTGCGCCAGTTTTCGGTTCCCAAAATACCGTCAATCAATCCTTCAGGACCGCCGGCATGGTATTGCGGATTGTAAGTAGATTTAATATCGATAGTGTAATTGTTGGGTTTTTTATAGAAATGAGCAGCAACCACTGTGCTTTCTCCTTTTTCATTCTTAACTTTTGCAATAATCTCAATAGAATCAGCAATTAGTATTGGTTTTGTATATTCAATCCAAACTTTTTCCTTAAAATCATCATAAGCAGTTTTAAAACAATAGTATATTTTATCCGTCGGGTTTTGCGATACAAGAGTAACATTCATTTTATCTTTAAACGATTTGCTTTCCGCTTGGATTACCGGCACCGGAATTATGGAAGTATAAGGCTTGTTTTCTATCGCTTCCATTGAAAACTGAGGAAGGATTCTTGTTTTTTCATTGGGCAGATAAATAAACTCCGGTTTTTTGCCATCAATACTGACTTTGGTGTTTTTAAAATAAGGCTCAGTAAGTTCCCAAGTGAATTGCCCCGGAGTGACATCATATAGTCCCATTGAGCTCAATACATACCACGCGCTCATTTGCCCACAATCTTCATTACCAATTAAGCCATCGGGAGCATTTTTGTAAAAATTGTTCAAAATGTAGTGTACTTTCGCTGCTGTCTTTTCAGGTTTTCCAACATAATTGTACAAAAAGGCCATGTGGTGACTTGGTTCATTACCATGTGCATATTGCCCTATTAATCCGGTAACATCAACTTGTTCGCGGCCGGTGGTTTTGCTTTCGCTGTTGAACATTTCGTCGAGTTTGGCTTCAAATTTTGCTGCTCCGCCATAGGCTTCTATCATACCCGGAATGTCTTGCGGGACAAAGAAGGAATACTGCCAACTGTTGCCTTCGGTAAAATTATTGTTGATTTCTTTTGGGTCGAAAGGTTTATCCCAACCACCATTTTTCTTAGGTCGCATAAAGCCCGAATTCCAATCGAAGACATTTTTCCAGCTTTGAGAACGCTTCATGAAATAATCGTAATCGGCTGTTTGGTTTAAAAGCTGAGCCATTTGTGCTATACACCAATCGTCATAAGCATACTCCAATGTTTTGGATACACTTTCATGTTCGTCATCCATCGAAATGAAGCCTTGTTTTTTATAGGCCTCTAATCCTAAATGATCCAACAAGGCCGAATGTTTTGCTGCTTCAAATGCTTTTTGATAATCAAATCCTTTAATGCCTTTAGCCATAGCATCCGCCATTACCGACACCGAGTGATAGCCAATCATGCAATCGGTTTCATTGGAAGCCAGTTCCCAAACCGGCAAGCGACCTCCTTGTTCGTATTGCTTTAAGAAAGTGTTGATGAAATCGGCCGTGCGTTTCTTTTCAATTAAAGTATATAATGGATGTGCACCGCGAAACGTGTCCCAAAGTGAGAAGACGGAATAATAATCAAATCCTTCTGCTTTGTGAATTTGGTTGTCTCGCCCACGGTATTTCCCGTCTATATCTTGAGCGATATTGGGTTGAACCATTGTGTGATATAAAGCCGTGTAGAAAACGGCTAATTTGTCTTTATCTGTCTCTGTGATTTGAATTTTGTTTAATTGCTGGTCCCATAATCTTTCTGTATTTTGTTTGACTTTATCAAAATCCCAACCTTTAATTTCGGACCTATTCAGTTTAGCACCTTCATATCCTGTTGGGGAAAGCGACACTTTTACCAAAATTTTTTCTCCTTTTTCAACAAATTTCGAAAAACTGACGGCAGCTTCTGTTCCGCCAATGTATTTATCGATGGGCACTTGGTCAGCTCGTCTATTCCCTCTGCTATCGGTAACTTTCACAGGAACATTAAATTCAATAACGGCGTAAACATATTGGTTTTTAGCCCAAGCTTCACTTCTTCGAAAGACCTGTACGGTTCTGTCATCAACAACATAGATGTCACCATCTAATAATTTATCTCTGTGATTTAAATCTAAAACAATATTTGCCTTTCCTGCTTTATTAAAAGTGTATTCGTGAAATCCAACTCTGGTTGAGGCTGTCAATCGAACATCAATGTCGTATTTATCCAGTTTTACCGAATAAAATCCGGCACCGGCTTTTTCGTTAGCATGGGAAAAAGTAGAACTATATTCTTTAGGATTTTGACTGGTTTCTCCCATAGTAGGCATCAACATAATATCACCAAAATCACTACATCCTGTCCCGTTCAAATGCGTATGTGAAAAACCGTAAATGACGGTGTCAGAATAATGATAGCCCGAACAACCATCCCAACTCCCGTCAATTCTCGTGTCCGGCGAAAGTTGTACCATTCCGAATGGTGTAGTAGCACCGGGATAAGTATGACCATGACCACCGGTTCCAATCATAGGATTGACATATTGATGGTAATTTTGGCTAAAGGCTAAAAGTGGTAGGAATACGAATAGGAACGAAAATAGTTTTTTCACGACGTTGTTGGTTTGCCTATCAAAGATAAAAAAAACGCACCCAATTTCTGAGTGCGTTTTATATAATTTGACAAGCAGTTTATTACTTGATACTGGCTTTTAAATATTCTCTGTTCATGCGGGCAATGTTCTCTAAAGAAATGCCTTTTGGACATTCAATTTCACAAGCACCGGTGTTGGTACAGTTTCCGAATCCTTCTTCGTCCATTTGACGCACCATGTTTAGTACACGATTGGTAGCTTCAATTTTTCCTTGCGGTAATAAAGCATACTGAGAAACTTTGGCACCTACAAACAACATAGCGGAACCATTTTTACAAGTAGCGACACAAGCTCCGCAACCGATACAAGCAGCTGCTTCAAATGACTTGTCAGCGTCGTCTTTGTTAATTGGAGTAGCGTTAGCATCTATGGTATTTCCTGAAGTATTTACTGAAACGAAACCGCCGGCTTGTTGGATTCTGTCAAACGCACTTCTATCTACCACCAAGTCTTTTATAACCGGGAAAGCTTTACTTCTCCACGGTTCTACATAGATGGTATCTCCGTCTTTAAACATACGCATGTGCAACTGACAAGTGGTAATTCCGGTGTCCGGTCCGTGAGCGCGTCCGTTGATGTATAACGAACACATACCACAGATTCCCTCACGACAGTCGTGGTCAAAAGCAATAGGTTCTTTTCTTTCGTTTACTAATTGTTCGTTCAATTGGTCTAACATTTCCAAAAACGAACTAGCAGTAGAAACATTATCTAATTTATAAGTTTCCATGCTCCCTTTAGTTTTAGCGTTTTTTTGACGCCAAATTTTAAGGTTTATATTGATATTTTTTGCTGAAGACATAATGATATTATTTGTAATTTCTAGCGGCTATTTTGATAAACTCGTATTTCAATTCTTCTTTGTGAAGTTCTTCTTTGCTGATGTCGTCGCCCTTGTATTCCCAAGCTCCCACAAATTTGAAGTTTTCATCATCACGAAGTGTTTCCCCTTCTGAATCCTGATATTCTTCACGGAAGTGACCTCCACAAGATTCTTTACGTTGCAATGCATCCATAGCCATTAATTGACCCAATTCGATAAAGTCAGCTACACGTAGTGCTTTCTCTAACTCTGGATTCAATTCATCTGCACTTCCAGGTACAAAAACATCTTTGTAGAATTCGTCTTTCAAGGCTGCAATTTCGGCAATGGCTTCTTTTAGTCCTTGCTCATTTCTACCCATACCTACTTTATTCCACATAATCAATCCTAAACGTTTATGGAAATGATCCACCGTTTTAGTACCGTTATTGTTCAAGAAGAAATTGATGGAGTCTTTTACTCTTTTTTCTGCTTCGTCAAATTCAGGGGAATTCGTTGGGATTTTACCCGTACGAATATCGTCAGCTAAATAATCCGAAACGGTGTATGGTAACACAAAATATCCGTCGGCCAAACCTTGCATCAAAGCTGAAGCTCCCAATCGGTTAGCTCCGTGGTCAGAGAAGTTGGCTTCTCCCGCAACGAAACATCCCGGAATAGTAGACTGTAAATTGTAATCAACCCAAACACCACCCATGGTATAGTGAACGGCAGGGTATATTTTCATCGGAGTTTCATAAGGATTCTCGTCAGTGATTTTTTGGTACATGGTAAACAAGTTTCCGTACTTTTCTTCCAACCATTGTTTTCCTAAAGCAGTGATTTCTTCCGCTGTCGGATGATGATTTCCTTTGGCGTACGCAGCTTGTTTTCCTTTATTTTGAATTTCAGTAGAGAAATCTAAGTAAACTCCTTCGTTGGTGTCATTGGCTTCAATTCCGAAACCGGCATCACAACGCTCTTTGGCCGCTCTCGAAGCCACGTCACGAGGGACTAAGTTACCAAACGCAGGATAACGTCTTTCTAAGTAGTAATCTCTGTCTTCTTCGGCAATTTGTGTTGGTTTTAATTTACCCGCACGAATTGCTTCCGCGTCTTCTTTTTTCTTTGGTACCCAAATACGTCCTGAGTTACGCAACGATTCTGACATCAAAGTCAATTTCGATTGATTCGTCCCGTGAACAGGAATACAAGTTGGGTGAATTTGCACATAACATGGGTTAGCAAAGGCAGCTCCTTGTTTGTGTACTTTCCAACCGGCCGTAACGTTACTTCCCATCGCATTGGTAGATAGGAAATATACATTTCCGTATCCTCCTGAGGCAATGATTACAGCGTGAGCCGAATGTCTTTCTATTTCTCCGGTAACCAAGTTACGGGCTATGATTCCACGGGCTTTTCCATCTACTTTTACTAAGTCCAACATTTCGTGACGGTTGAACATTTGTACACGTCCTAATCCGATTTGTCTTGATAAAGCTGAATAAGCGCCTAATAATAATTGTTGTCCGGTTTGTCCGGCAGCATAGAAAGTACGTTGTACTTGCGTACCACCAAACGAACGGTTATCTAATAATCCGCCGTAGTCACGAGCAAAAGGAACCCCTTGAGCTACACATTGGTCGATGATATTTCCTGAAACTTCTGCCAAACGGTGTACGTTAGCTTCACGCGCTCTGTAATCACCCCCTTTGATGGTGTCATAAAACAAACGGAAGGTACTGTCACCGTCATTTTGATAATTTTTGGCAGCATTAATTCCACCCTGAGCAGCAATAGAGTGCGCACGACGCGGTGAATCCTGAAAACAAAATGCTTTTACATTATATCCCATTTCTCCTAGAGAAGCGGCAGCTGAAGCTCCGGCTAATCCTGTTCCTACTACAATAATGTCAATTTTTGGACGGTTGTTGGGAGCAACCAATTTTAAATGGTCTTTATAATCGGTCCATTTTTGTGAAATATGACCTTCTGGTATTTTAGAATCTAACTTCATGATTTATACTGATGTTGATTATTTTAAGAAAAAATGAATGTAAACCGGAATAGCAGCAAATAATAACGGCACCAGAATAGCAAAGGCTTTTCCGAAACCTTTGATGGCCGGTGTATATTTTGGATTGTTTAATCCCAACGATTGAAAAGCACTGCTGAATCCATGTAATAAGTGGAATGCCAAAAGAAACATGGATAAAACATAAAGGATAGTAGCCATTAAGCCAAACTTAGCATCTTTGAAGAAAGCCACAGTTATTTTGTGCAAATCTTTATATCCTTCGGCTAATTTAACTTTAGCTTGCGAATTGTAAAACTCTGTTCTGTTCTCAACATAAGTCTGAGCTCCTGTTTTTAATGCCTCTTCGTAGCTTTTGGCTACTTGGCTTACCGGCATATAACCGCCATTGGTGGTAACATATAGCTCTTGTTTCTGCCCCATTACTTCTACAGTAATACTTTGCAACGGCATGTTTTTGTCAAAATGCATCACCGCCCAAAAGTTAACCATGTGTGTAACGATGAAAACCAAAATCAAAGTACCCAACACCGCCATGTTTCTCGAAGAAAAACTACTGTTTTTGGAAGGATCGTTTTTAGCATAACCAATCGGTCGCGCTTTTACGTTTTGATACGTTAGTAAAAATCCATCAACAGCATGGAATAAAATAGAAAGGTAAGTGAGGTAAGAAAGAATTTTTACCGCCGGATTAGAGGTCATAAATAATGCATACTGGTTGAAATGTAATGCATCACTAAAAATTAATTGAAGATTTCCAGCTAAGTGACCCGCTAAAAACAAGCATAAAAATAAACCTGTAAGAGCCATCCAATATTTCTTTGCAAGAGATGACTTTAAAAGTGCAGATTTTGCCATAATTGTGTATAATTTGTTTAAAAAAATCACACAAAAATACACCTATTTGCTATTAACTACAACCTTTTCGTTCTAATTTATAATGAATTTAAAGTGGGTTTAACAGTTGTTGAATATCAACAACTTAAATGCTTCTTTTGTTCGTAAAAAGCTAAACAAAACTACTTCACATAACTCGGAATCAAACCGCGTAATCCCATGTCAACTACATTTTCTCCTGCGGATGGTTCAAATTTTCCGTCAGCATTCACCTCGTGCCATTCAAAACTGTTATTGATAGACAACGAAAGTGTTACGGTTACATCATTGGATTCGTTGCCGGTAATCGCTAAAGGAGTGGCGAATTTTCCGGTAACTACGCACGATTTCAACGGAATTCCCGAAGTAGCATGCAACGGATTAGGAACGGTTGTTGACCCGGCAGGTGCCTGCCCCGAAGAAGAATAAGGCTGATTGTTCAATGCAAAAGCCCAATAGCCTTGCTCACGGTTTCCATCCACAGGAAAAATACTATTACCAATGTTAAACGAAGTCAAATAAGTATTGAATCCAACAAAACTGGCCAAAGTACCGGCATAGTCAACGCCATTGCTTCTAACATTGATTTGATAATTCTGATAAGCCAACGAAACACGAATCCACTCATAATTTCCGGCAGCCACCTGACTCAAAGGAATTTTCATAAACACTTCATCTTGCGCCACAATTTTTTCTTTACTAAAATCTATAGCATTGGCACCGCCAAGGGTAGTCTCGGCACCATGGTAGATAATGGTTCCATTTCCAATTTGCGTGTTGGCATTAGGAGCTAATTCAATATAATGCGACCCAATCGTATTAAAAATAGGCGACTGAGCAGCATTGCCGGCAGCTACGGTGCTTGGTTCGCCCAAATTGTTCAGCCGTACTTGATTCGGGTCAAACTTAAATTTAACAATCAACATAGGCTCACTAGTGTCTTCACTACAAGAAAAGAACGGAATGGCGGCAGCCACAAGTAGTAAAAGGATATATACTTTTTTCATTACAGAAGGTTTAATCAAAAGGTTAGCAAACGAAACGAATGTAATTGATTTCTGTTACAGCTAACGCCAAAAATCTATTTTTATTACATTTGATTCCAGTAAAATAACACAAAATGACGTTTATCGATTTTATAACTGCCGCCACGACCGAAGATTCAGACAACGAAAGAACCGAAATCATTCAAGCGTTCCGTCAACTGAATCTCAAGAAACACGATGTTTTTGTCAAGGAAGGAGAAGTTTGTCTGTATTTCTGCTACATCGAAAATGGTATTTTGCAACATGCCCTCGAAGTTGACGGTAACGAAAAGACCACTTACATTGCCCTTAAAAACACGGTCACCAGTTCGCTTTACAGTTTTCTGAATCAAACACCCTCTCGCAAAAGCATCAAAGCACTTACGGATGCTACGTTATGGGTAATCGATTTGGAAAAATTCATGAAGTTAAAAACTAACAACAAAGCCTTTTTCCAACTGTATTATACCATACTCGAAAAACAAATTTGCCTCATTGATGATTATCGTATCGATTTATTGACGCTCACACCCGAAGAACGGTACAGAAAACTTTTGGCTTCTGAGCCCAAATTGTTACAAGAAGTTCCGCTGCACTATTTAGCCGCTTTCCTTGGCATTTCTTCTCGTCACATGAGCCGTATCAGAAAAACAATTAAATAATGAACAAGATCCACTTTACTGCGATTGATTGGACAACGATTGAAAAAACCGTCCATAAAGGCGAAACCGGTACTTCTTTTTGGCAAACACTACAGTTTGACGGGATACGCATGCGAATCGTGGAATACTCAGCCGGTTATTTGGCAGACCATTGGTGTACCAAAGGCCACATAGTTCACTGTTTAGAAGGTGAATTTGAAAGCGAGTTGTCGGATGGCGATACCTTCACACTCCAAAAAGGGATGTCTTACATTGTTTCCGATGACTTAAGCTCGCATCGCTCCTTTTCAGCAACTGGGGTCAAACTACTTATCATTGACGGTAATTTTTTAGCCCAGCCTTAAAATAGCGCCATTTGGCTGATTCCAACAATGCGGCTTTGCTTACTTTTGAATTGGAATTTCAATCATCAAAATCAAAAAATCATGACAAACGTTGCTTATGCTCATCAGTTTGCCCAAGAATGGGTAGACTCGTGGAACTCCCACAATCTCGATCAAATATTATCGCACTATTCGGATGATTTTACCATCGAAACCCCTATGGCCATAAAACTGTATCCGCAAAGTAACGGCTTGGTAGCAGGAAAAGAAGAAGTGCGCAAGTACTGGACAATAGGTCTGGAACGCATCCCCGATTTAAAGTTCGAACTACTCGAGGTACTTACCGGTGTTAACGGAATCAGCATTTATTATCTCAATACAGCCACTCAAAAAAAAGCGGTTGAGGTCATGCAATTCAACGAGCAACAAAAGGTGTACAAAGCTATTGTTCACTATTCAGAATAAAGTAGTGCCATATGGCCCGATACGGAAAAACCAAACCGTCTTTCGTTTTGATATAAATAATTTAGGAGTAATGTCAATAATAATCACCCCACGACTCATCATACAACCGTTAGAATTAAATGATTCTGAATTTATCCTTGAATTGCTGAATACCAAAGGCTGGCTGCAATTTATAGGCGACCGAAATATTAAAACGATAGCAGAAACCAAAGACTATATCCAAAAAATAGTCGATAACCCTAACTTTACTTATTTTGTTTTCAGATTAAAAGAAAGTCAGTTGCCTCTTGGAATCATCACTTTGGTCAAAAGAGACGCTCTTGATTATCCTGATTTTGGCTTTTCGTTATTGCCCCAATACGGAAAGCATGGTTTTGCTTTTGAGGCCGGCAGTGCCGTTTTACAGTATTTAGAAACAGAAGCGAAACAAGAGATAATGCTGGCCATTACCCTTCCTGAAAACCAAAATTCAATAGCACTTTTAGAAAAGCTGGACTTTATCTTTGAAAAAGAAATCGAAGAAAATGACGAAAAGCTTTTGCTGTACAGCAAAAAAGTAAAAACATAAAATAAACGCCATTTGGCTAATAGTTAGTTTGCTTCTTTCCGTAATTTTGCTAAACAATTCACAATTCACAATTCACAATTCACAATTCACAATTCACAATTCACAATCATGAAATACCATCAAATAGACCGCAATTTGTTCGTTAAAAACAGAGCAAAATTTACGGCACAAATGAAACCTAACAGCGTAGCTGTATTCAATTCTAATGATATCTATCCGGTTTCTGCCGACAGCACCTTGCCGTTTGCCCAGCATCGCGATATTTTTTATTTAAGCGGAGTGGATCAAGAGGAAAGCATATTGTTGCTTTTTCCGGATGCGCCTTATGAACACTTGAAAGAAATTCTTTTTCTGAAAGAAACTAACGAACATATTGCTATTTGGGAAGGCGAAAAGCTAACCAAAGACCGCGCTTTCGAGGTATCCGGTATCAAATCAGTAATCTGGTTGCAGGATTTTCACAAAACCTTGAAAGAGGTCATGGCCTATACCGAAACCATGTATATCAATACCAATGAGCACTACCGCGCCACTATTGAAACCGAAACCCGCGAAGCCCGCTTTGTCAAATGGTGGAAAGAAAGCTATCCGGCGCATAAAGTCGAAAAGTCAAATCCTATTCTGCAACGCCTGCGTTCGATTAAAGAAAGTGAAGAACTCGATTTAATCCAAAAAGCTTGCGACATCACTGAAAAAGGCTACCGTCGTGTCTTGAATTTCGTTAAACCTAACGTAATGGAATACGAAATCGAAGCGGAGTTTGCTCACGAATTCCTGAGAAATCGTTCGAAAGGATTTGCCTATACGCCTATCATTGCTTCGGGTAACAATGCCAACGTGTTGCACTATATTGAAAACAATCAGCAATGCAAAGCCGGTGATTTGATTTTGTTGGATGTAGGGGCCGAATACGCCAACTATTCCAGCGATATGACTCGTATGGTGCCGGTTTCCGGTCGCTTTACCGACCGTCAAAAAGAAGTGTATAATGCCGTTTTACGTGTTAAAAACGAAGCTACTAAAATGCTGGTACCGGGCACACTTTGGAAACAATACCATGTTGAGGTGGGCAAAATCATGACATCTGAATTATTAGGGTTAGGTTTAATAGACAAAGCCGATGTGCAAAACGAAAACCCGGATTGGCCGGCCTACAAAAAATACTTCATGCACGGTACCTCACACCACATGGGCTTAGATACACACGATTATGGTTTGTTGCATGAACCAATGCAAGCCAATATGGTTTTCACCGTAGAACCGGGCATCTATATTCCTGCCGAAGGATTTGGAATTCGAATAGAAGACGATATGGTCATTCAGGAAAAAGGAGAAGCCTTCAACTTGATGAGAAATATTCCGATAGAAGTAGAGGAGATTGAATCAATCATGAATTCCTAAAACAGCATAAATACCAAACGGCTCACTAAAGTGGGTCGTTTTTGTTTTTAACTAAACCGTCGGAATGGTTTCTACCAACACAGCATTCCCTTCTCTATCATAATAGGTGCAAGTCATTTTAGCCATAACCACTATCCATTTCTCTATACCCGATTTGGCACAGTCTTGCAGGAAAGTCATATAATCGGTATGGCCTTGTTGGTGCGCTTTTAAATCGGATTTGAATTGCTCACTATCGCAATCATGAGCCACAGTTAGTGTTTCTTTAAAACCTTCAGAAGCAATTTTATAATCCTGAGCCCCGTAATATTTAGTGTGATTATCAAAAACAAACGTTTCAAACGAAGTAACACCAAGCGCTATGATGTCTTGCATATACCGAGGGAAATCGGCACCGCTTTTTACTTTGGCATGCGCTTCCTTAATTTGAGAAATAGTGAACATAAGATTTTAGTATAGGGT
This sequence comes from Flavobacterium phycosphaerae, assembly GCF_010119235.1. Lineage (NCBI taxonomy): Bacteria > Pseudomonadati > Bacteroidota > Flavobacteriia > Flavobacteriales > Flavobacteriaceae > Flavobacterium > Flavobacterium phycosphaerae. The sequence goes on from NZ_JAAATZ010000001.1 coordinate 1,166,606, forward strand.
TAGGAGACAAATATAATAGATAAAAAATTGTATGGATAAACCGGCTTTGAAAACGGGGTGTTTTATTTATCAACAACCTTTCCTGCATTCGCAACGAAATACTATTTTTGAAACGAATATGGTTCCTTAACTCAGTGACTAAGCACATCATTTACAAAAACACCAAAATTGCTTATACCGATGAAGGTAAAGGCACTGCTATAGTGTTATTGCACGGGTTCCTCGAAAACAAAAGCATGTGGAATGCCTTTGTGCCCGAGTTGGCCAAGAAGCATCGTGTCATCACGGTTGATTTATTAGGTCATGGCGAAACCGAATGTCTGGGCTACGTTCACGTGATGGAAGATCAGGCGGATATGCTGTATGCCTTGATGCTGTTTCTCAAAATCAGAAAGATGGTGCTGGTGGGTCATTCGATGGGCGGGTATGTAGCGCTGGCTTTCGCCGAATTGTATCCCGACCACGTTAAAGGATTATTCCTCCTAAACTCTACCTCAAGAGCTGATAGTCCCGAGCGTAAAGTAAACCGAGACCGAGCTGTAGTTTGTGTCAAACAAAATTACACCAGCTTCGTCAGCATATCAATCGCTAATTTATTCAGCGAAGACAACCGAGAGCGTTTAGCCAAAGAAATTGAAAAAGTAAAGAAACAAGCGCTGAAAACACCTTTGCAGGGTATAGTAGCTTCCCTGGAAGGTATGAAAATACGCAAAGACCGCGAAGTGATACTCCATTTTGCACCCTATCCGATGCATTTAGTGTTGGGCAAAAAAGACGGTGTGCTTATCTACGAAGACAATATCGACCAAATAGAAGGCACACAAGTCACAATCACCACTTTTCCTGACGGACACATGTCCCACATCGAAAATGAAAAAGAATTGAAATCTGTCTTACTTGATTTTTTGAAGAAAGTTTAGTTGATTTTCTCCTCAAAAGGAACGTTGATATCCAAAATCTCCTGCAATAAAACAACGATTTGCTCTAAATAGTTTTCCATTACGTCAGCTGTAATTACGGCATTGGCTACATTGTCCTGCTTGCAATTAAAGGGTAAGAATCCTGATTTTAAATTCTTAAACGAAATGATTCCGGCTTCTATCTCAAGGCCTTTAGCTTGCTGTTCAAACATAAATGCATACGCCAGCACCTGAATAATTTTATCGTTTTTGATGTCTTCGGTCAAGCCGTTCCAGTCTTTTAAAGTCACATTTTTCAACTCTACCTTTCCGGTTTTATAATCAATTATTCTGATTTTTCCATCGCGTAGTTCAATGCGGTCTACATTTCCTTTAATCAATACCGGAAAAGGCAAACGAGCATCTTCTAAGACCCTTTCAAAGGTAGCTTCCAAAGCTATAATTTGAACTTCTTCACCCTTTTCCAGAGCTTCCAGTTCGAGTTTAAGAAAGTTCAAGACATTGCGCTTGGCTACTTCAAAAGCCAGTAAGTTTCGCCCTTTTTTGATTTCACCTTCTTTGTATACTTCTTTAAATTGTGCCACTACTTCAGCATCAATCTTTGTCACACAACTTTTAATATCCGACACAGTCAGGAGCCTTCCGATAAAGGGTTTGTACAATTCTTCCAAAGCGCCGTGAATAATAGTGCCCAAAGTATTTACCGCTATGTTTTCTTCTACTTCATCGGTTTCCGAAATACGCAACACCCGTTGAAAATAAAACTGTATCGGATTACGGATATAAGTGGTCAACGAAGAAGGAGAGAATCCTTTTTCGGCAATTTCGCGTAAGCGATTTAAAACACTTTCTGTTTTGGGAATCACAATAGGTTCGTGTGCTATATTGGGTACATCAGGATTGTAATGATGAAAAGACAAGTGATGATTCGACTGTTGTTCCACTTCCAATTGGGTGATGAAGCGGCTTTTTTCTCCGGCATCAAATCCTTCGCTGTCGGCATTATAAATCAGATAAATGTTTTTGGCGCGTTGTAGCAAATGATAGAAGTGATAGGTGTAAATGGCGTCCTTTTCTTTGTAAGTCGGTAAACCCAATTCCCGTTTTACATCATATGGTATAAACGAATTGGTGCTTTTACCGGCCGGGAACTTTCCTTCATTGACTGAGGTGATGATAACGGTTTCAAAATCAAGTACGCGACTTTCTAACACGCCCATGATTTGTAAACCGGTTAGCGGTTCCCCTTCAAAGGAAACTTCTGCCATGTCTATTACTTGTTTGTAAATAGCGTGAAGGGTTTTGAGATCATCTATCATTTGATGTTGCTCAAAATAGGAAGTCATTTTGTTAATGACTTTAAAAACCGAATAGACAAAGGCATGAGTGATTTTTTCTTCTTCGTTTTCGTAGCTCAGGTTGGCTTTAATTTGAAGTAAGATTTGCGACAAATTCTCTAAAACAGCCACCGCAGTGGTGTCCCATTTTTGAAACAACAATTGAAATAATTCGTTGCCATCGGGATGGAGTTCCTGTAGCTTTTTATGACTAATAAAGGAATAGTTATTCTTATTGATTTTGTTTACTAAATCACCGGCATACACAAACGGCTCAATCAACGGATGGGTTAAGATGTCTAACACATCTTTATAATACAACACATAATTAATAGGGTTTCTGGCTAAGGCGTTGTTGTGTAGCTTGAATAATTTGCTGATAAGCAACTGTGCCGGATTGTTTTTGCTTGAGAATCCCATGGTGATATTCAAAGCATCAACAGTATTGGGTAACGAATGCAAAACCGGAAGCAAAAGATTCTCTTCTCCCAGTACCAATGCTACATTTTGCAAATTGGTGCCGGATTCCTTAGCGTGTTTTTCAATAATGCTTCCGGCAATTTTAGCCTGACCAATAGATTTGGACGTAGCAATCACCTGAATGTTTTTGGTTTCAGTAAAATCGTTGACCATCCATTCGTAAGGATGTGTTTTATAGTAAATCCAATCCGATTTAAATTTGCGTTGAAACAACCCAGCATCATGGAATCTATCGTGCAACAAAGTTTCGTCGATGTCCCAATATATTTTGGCTTTATCTAAAGCTAATAAATGCTGAATAATCTTTTCCTCTGCCTGATTAAGCGCATTGAATCCGGCAAAGACAAATTGACTGTTATTGTTTTCAGAAAAATGGTTCAGGTTTTCAACTGCTTCTCGATAAATTAAACCCTGATAGCCGATGCCTTTGTTAAGTAGGCAGTTGTAAAGAGCGTCATAGTATTCAGGAAGTTTTTTCCAAAAGAGCAAATAGTTTTCTATCAGCTCCGTTCTTTTGTTGATGTCAACCGCCCAATGTTCTATTTCTTTGATGTTTTCAAGGTATTTCAGCACATGATTCGGATCAAGTAAGTAGCGGTCTATTTCATTGAAATCTTGTAATAACGTTTTGGCCCAATTGGCAAAGGTTTCAAAAGATTCTTGTTGGTTTTTTCGGTTATGGAAAGATAGACTTCATAAAATTCGAAAAGTATTTCAACGCTGTCAATGGAGCGAATGCCTGCAATGTCTTGGATGAATTCTTCAATGCTGATGATGTCTGGTGCAAAACTATTACCGGTCACTAACTTTTTGAATTCTTCTAACAGGAAAACTTTCGCTCTTTTATTGGGTAAGACAATAATTAATTCTGATAAGGTATCAGAATGGGTCTTTAAAATTTCCTGAGCAAGTTGGTGAAGAAAGGTGGGTTTAGACATGCTATAAAAATAAAAAAACGCCCCGAATTCGGAGCGTTTTTTAGAAAGTATTTTGAGAGGAAATTATTTTACTAATTTCACTTCAACTCTTCTGTTGTTAGCTTTACCAGCTTTAGTTTTGTTGGTATCGATTGGTTTAGATTCACCGAAACCTACAGATGATAATCTGTCAGAAGCGATACCGTTTTCAATTAAGTAATTTTTAACGGCAGCAGCTCTGTCTTCAGATAATTTTTGGTTAGCAGCGTCTTTACCATCACTATCCGTGTGACCTTCAATACTGAATTTAGAAGAAGGGTATTCTTTTAAGATTGCAGTGATTGATTGTAATACTGGGTAAGTTTGTTGTTGAAAAGTTGCTTTACCTGAGTTGAACAAGATAGTTTTAGCGTAGTCATTTAATCTTTTAACTACTTCGTCAGATACTTCAGGACAACCGTTGTTAGCTACAGTACCAGCTACATCCGGACATTTGTCATCTTTATCTAAAACTTTATCACCATCTCTATCTGGCCAAGGACAACCTGCGTTTTCTTTTGGACCTTTTACTTCTGGACATTTATCCGATTTGTCAGTGATTCCGTCACCGTCAGCATCAGGACATCCACCTAAAGATTTCAAACCAGCCACTTCAGGACAAGCATCATCTTTATCAGCAATTCCGTCACCGTCTGTATCAGGACAACCGTTGAATTCAGCAGGACCAGCGATTTCAGGACAAGCATCATCTTTATCAGCAATTCCGTCAGCATCTGTATCAGGACAACCGTTGAATTGTTTTAAACCAGCTACTTCAGGACAAGCGTCGTCTTTGTCATAAATTCCGTCACCATCTGTATCTTTTCCACCAAATTTGAAAGTAAGACCAGCAAAGTGTTGCATGTGAGATGGCATATCTTCACGTACATCTTCGAAAGATTGTTTGTAAGTAGAACGAACAGATAAACCTACAGTTTCAGTGAACCAGTAAGTTAACCCTAAACCTCCGTTTAATGTACCAGCATGAGCATCGTCACCAAACCAGGTGTAACCTCCACCAATGTGGATAGATGGATCGATAGTTTTAGATTTAATCAAATTCATTAAACTATAGTTGATTACTCCATCAAACGCATAATAGTTTAAATCACCAGGATTTACTACTTCATAAGGACCTTCAGCTACTCTTGGAAGTACATACTTCGTAATTTTGTTTACCGATCCGGTAACACCGAATGAGAAATTGTCACCAACGTACTTAGACACGTTGACATACGACACTGAAGGAAGAATGTTCCAGTTGTCTTTAGCATTAAAATACTGTGATAACTGATCTTCTAATTTAGATGCAGCACTAACTCTTGTGTCTACTGCGTTAACCCCAAACGAAATCGCCCAAGGATTGTTGCTGTCTTGAGCTTGTGAGCTGAAACCAGCCAACAATAGCATAACAACGAATAATTTGTTAAGATGTTTCATACTTAATTTGATTAGATTATAATAATTATAATAGAGCAAAAGTAATACGTATTAATATAATATCAAAATGTTATGGTTAAAATATGGAAATTATATAAGCATTCCGATAAATTATGGAAATCAGGCACTTAATTAAATAACCTTTAGCATCTTTCCAACTTCTGTAAATGCATTTATGGCCTGATCTAAATGTTCCTTTGTATGAGCCGCAGATAATTGAACTCTGATTCGGGCTTTGTCTTTAGGCACTACCGGATAAAAGAATCCAATTACGTAAATACCCTTTTTTAATAACTCATCCGCCATGATTTGTGATAACTTAGCGTCATAAAGCATAACCGGTACTATGGCTGAGTCACCGTCAATGATATCAAGCCCTGCCGCTTTCATACCGGCTTTGAAATAGTTGGTGTTCCATTCGAGTTTATCTCTCAAGGTCGTGTCTTTTTCTAAAAGTTCGAAGACCTTGATGGAAGCCCCAACTATAGCGGGAGCTAAAGAATTAGAAAACAAATAAGGGCGCGAACGCTGACGTAAAATTTCAATCACTTCTTTCTTGGCTGTAGTGTAACCTCCCATAGCACCACCTAATGCTTTTCCTAAAGTTCCGGTGATGATGTCCACTCTGCCCATTACGCCTTTGGCTTCCAGTGTGCCTTTTCCGGTAGCCCCAATGAATCCGGCGGCATGACATTCATCCACCATAACCAAAGCGTCATATTGATCGGCTAAATCACAGATTTTGTCTAATGGGGCCACCAAGCCATCCATAGAGAAAACACCATCAGTAACGATAAGTTTGAAACGATGTCCGGCTTCTACCGCTTTTTTCAATTGATTTTCCAAATCTTCCATGTTGGAATTTTCATAACGATAACGCGCTGCTTTGCACAAACGAACCCCGTCAATAATGGAAGCATGATTCAAACTATCCGAAATAATACAGTCTTCTTCGCCCAATAAAGGTTCGAAAACACCGCCATTAGCATCAAAAGCGGCAGCATACAAAATGGTGTCTTCGGTGCCGTAGAAATTGGCTATTTTTTGTTCCAATGTTTTATGAATATCTTGTGTTCCGCAGATGAAACGTACTGATGACATTCCGAAACCATGAGAATCTAAAGCATCTTTCGCTGCCTGAATTACTTCGGGGTGTGAGGATAAGCCCAAATAGTTATTGGCACAAAAGTTCAAAACCGTTTTGCCGTTTACAGTAATTTCCGCTCCTTGTGGTGAAGTAATAATTCTTTCTCTCTTAAAAATACCGTTTTGCTCAATGGTATTCAGTTCGTTTTGTAAGTGTTGTTGAATTTTTCCGTACATGGTAATTGTTTGTAGTTTGTTTAGCTTACAAATTTACTATTTCCAGCCTTTCCCCAATATAAACTAATGTCTTTTTAGTGACTTTAAACCCCATTTTTTCAATAGCATTTTGGTAATTTTCCAATTGTGCAGTGTATTTGGCTTGATGTACTCCGGTTTTGTAATCTAATAAATAAATTTCTTGGTTCTGATTGATAACCATCCTGTCCGGTTTTACTAAGCTTCCTTCTTTTTGAATGATGGTCTTTTCGTTTAAAACAGTATTTTGATTAGAGAAAAACAGTTGCAAATCCTCATGATAGACTATCTCCCGAATTGTTTTTTCTACTGTTTCTTTTTGTGAAGTAATGATTAATCCGTTTTCTATGGCTTTAATTAGAGCCAAATCAATATCCTCTTTAGTTTTAACAAAAGATAAAATTTCGTGTAGAATATTCCCGTATTCAATAGCTTTTTGCTGTTTGGTATTCCACATCAAACTTTCGCGTTGGGCAATTTTGATATGCTTCGGATTTAAAGTGGCCGCCAATTGTGGAATGGTTTGCGTTGCGTCTAGAAGTTCTTTAGTCTCTGATAGTTTTTCAGGATTGCCAAAAGAATAAACCAATTTGTTTTCTTCAAAATCATTTGCTAAAAACTTGATGAAAAACGTTGCCATATTGTTTGGATATTCGCCCGATGTTTTGCTTCTGCTCTGCATCCCGGAAATAATATGTAATTGTTCTTCGGCACGAGTTAAGGCTACATACAACACATTGATGTTGTCCAGTAGTTCTTCTTGCTTTTTTTGTTGGTAAACCAAAGATGCTGCTTCGCCATAAGCTTCAACTTTGCTGTTTTTGTCAACTAAAGCTTTGGGTAAACCTACCTCTTCTTCATCGGCATTGAGCCACATTTTTTCACGGGGACCTTTGCTGTAATCCTCTTCGGCAAAAGGGAAAATAACTACCGGAAATTCTAATCCTTTCGACTTGTGAATAGTCATAATGCGAACTGCGTCATTGCCTTCCGGTGATGGGATGCTTAATTTTTCAGAGTTGTTATCCCAATAATACAGAAAATCCGAAACTCCGGCTTGGTTCTTAATATCGCGTTCCAAAACAATATCCAAAAAGAATTGCACATAAGCGTTTCGTTTTACCATTGGAATCATTTTGGCGATGATGATTTCGGTAGCTTCATACAACGATTTTTTTCGAATATGTTGAAATGAAAAATCAATTCCAAAGCTTGATAACCATGCTTGAAAATCGTCTTCTTTACTTTGTTCCATGCCTTGAGCAATGAAATCGTGAATCGCCAATACTTCTTGATGGGAAGCCAAGTAGTAAAGAAAATTAGCTTTCGATTGTAAATCGTTATTGTTTTTCAAAAAACGCAAAACGTTAATTATACTTTGCACTTCTGAAGACGCACCAAGTAATAAACTTTCCGAGGACAAAATCGGAATACCGTTTTCGGTTAAATAATTCGCGACTGCAGTGCCGTGTGCTTTTTTTCGAGTCAGAATTACAATGTCTTTATAACGGAAACCCTTTTGTTGAACTTGACCAATCTTTTGTAAAGTGGCTTGTAAATACAACTCGTTTTTAGCTAAAGTTTCTTCTTCCTCAAAGATATCTTTTTCAATTTTGGGAACAAAAGAAATGTTGACGTAACCTCCTGTTTTGGGATTGAACTTTTGATGACTATGATTTTGGTACAAATCTTTATAATCTTCATTCGAGAATTCATCAGCCAAAAAACCAAAGAACTTATTATTAAAAGCAATGACTTCGGAATAACTTCGGTAATTGGTTCCTAATGAAAATAACTCCTTACTTGGATTTACAAAAGGATTTTTGGTTTTACTAAGTTCAATAAACTGTTCTGCTTTTCCACCACGCCAACGGTAGATAGATTGTTTCGGATCACCAACTATCATCAACGAACCCTGTTCTCCATTCAAATCTTCGCTGGCGAGTGCATTGTCAATCAATGGAATAAGGTTTTGCCACTGCATTTCAGAAGTATCCTGAAATTCATCAATAAAAAAATGGCGGTACTTTTCGCCCAAGCGTTCGTAAATAAATGGCGCCGGCTGGTTTTGAATCTGTTCGTTAATCAGCTTGTTGAACTCGGCAATAGAAAGTACATTTTGTTCTTTTTGGATTTTGGCCAATTCATTACTAACGGTATTCAGCAACGAAAGAGGCGTAATATTTTTGAGAAATGCTTCGTAGAAATTCTTTTTCTCCATTTTTTTATAAATCGAAGACAAGATTTCGAGTAAATCAGGAATGATGCTTTCAATAATCGTTCGGTCAGAAGCGGTTTTATTTATGGCGATATCTTCAAACTGATGAAATGTTTTGTTTTTTGGATTGAAATTTTTGTCTACTATACTTTTCAAATGGTTTGGAAAAGTTTCTCTTGAAAAAGATTTGCTGTCGATACCATTTTTTGTTATTAAAAGTAAAGCTTCCGCTGCTAATTCGACTGTTTCAGCTTCTATTTGTGCGCAAAGTTCAGTGAGTTTGTTTTTGATTTCAATAAATTCGACTATGGTTTTGCTGTGAAAATGAGCCACTTCTTCGCGGTTGTTTTCGTTTAAAATCAACTTGCCGGTTTCCATAATGTCGCGCGACACGTCCCAAGATTTATCATCATCGGTTTTTTCCATGGTAAAATCGACCAGCAAATTGGTCAACGTTTCATCTTCGCCGGCTTGGGCAATAATAGCGTCAATGGCTTCAGTTAATAAGGTTTCGGTATCCAATGACACTTCAAAAGTGATGGGTAAATTCAAATCGTGAGCAAAGGCCCGAATAACTTTGTGCGTAAATTTATCAATGGTCGAAATGTCAAAAGCGGCATAATTGTGAATCAGGTTTTTGATAATGCTCTTGGCTTTTTCGGTAATGGTGGCCAAGGATAATCCGGTTTCTGCTTGAATGTCCTGCATCAATAACAAGGCTTTGGCGGAAGGGTTTACTTTGGCAAATTCAGAAAGACTGTCTATGACACGGCTTTTCATTTCGTGAACCGCTTTATTGGTAAACGTGATAGCAAGAATATTGCGATAAGCATCGGGTTTTTTGGACAATAGAATAATTTTCAGATACTCTTTTACCAAAGTATAAGTTTTACCGGAACCGGCGGAAGCATCGTATATGGAGAAAGCTGGTTTTTGCATTAGGGTTTTGTGATTAAATAAACAAAATTCAACTTGGAATCTTCGCCATAATATTCGACTTCAAACTCATCTACTTTTATTGCGCCGATTTTTTCTATGGCTTTTTGGGAACGAATGTTGAAAGCGCCAATGTGAAAATACACTTTGTCTACATAACGAAATGCATAATCGAGCATTAGTTTTTTCAATGCTTTGTTATGACCGGTGCCCCAAAATTTACGTCCAATGAAAGTATAGCCAATCAATACGGAATGTTCTTTTTCGTCATAATCATAAAACCGACTGCTGCCGACCACTTCATGGGTGTTTGTGTCACGAATTAAGAAAGCCCCTTCGGACATCAAAGCCCCTTCAAAGTAATTCTGAAAAACATCACGTTGATACCGAAGTTTATTAGGATGCTGTTCCCAAACTAATGGGTCGGAAGCTACCGCATACAAGACTTCAAAATCGTTTTCCTGTAAAGGAACTAAGCGAATTTGTTCGTTATGCAAATGTGTCGGTTGACGGTCAAAATTCATTTTACAGGTGCTATAATTTTAAGTTATAATTATATAATAAATGTATTTCATTTTGTAAAGTTAAATGTATAAATTTGGATTACTTTTATAAAATAACTTAAATAAAAAATATCATGAGCTTTGAATTGCCACAATTGCCTTATGCATACGATGCATTAGAACCACATATTGATGCCAGAACAATGGAGATACATCATTCAAAACACCACAATGCTTACGTTACCAATTTAAATGCAGCTATTGCAGGAACCGATTTGGAGGGATTAACGATAGAGAATATTTTAATCAATCTTGACATGAAGAATGCTGCTGTTAGAAATAACGGTGGCGGACATTACAATCACAATTTGTTTTGGAGAGTAATGGCTCCGAATGCAGGTGGTTTACCATCAGGAGATTTATTGGCCGCTATTGAAAGAGATTTTAAATCATTTGAAGAATTCAAAGCCTTGTTTGCCAAAGCCGGTGCTACACGTTTCGGTTCAGGATGGGCTTGGTTGTGTGTGCACAAAGGAGGAAAACTGGAAGTGTGTTCAACACCAAATCAGGATAATCCGTTAATGCCGGATACCGGTTGTGGTGGTTTCCCGATTCTAGGAATGGACGTATGGGAACACGCTTACTACCTGAACTATCAAAACCGTCGTCCTGATTATATAGAAGCCTTCTTTAATGTAATTAATTGGACAGAAGTAGCCAGATTGTACGCTACGGAAAAATAAAAGAAAGAAATTTTCTGAAGAAGAAGACCGATTGTGAAAGCAATCGGTTTTTTTTTGGAATAGCTGTAAAAATAAACAGGCGGAATTGCTTCCACCTGTTTGCCCCAAATCTACCATAAACTTAACCTACTAAATACTATGGTAGGACAAAACTAAGGACAACCGTCTAAAAAACAAGAGTTTTTGTTAAAAATATATTGGGATGATAGGCAAATGAGAGTGTAACCTTCTTTTTTTAATGATTTTCAGGCTGCTGTAAAATAAAAAAGGTGAAAATTTCTTTTCACCCTTTTTGCCCCAAATCTACCATAAACTTAACCTACTAATGCTATGGTGGTTCAAATGTATAGGAGTGACTCTTGTTAAAAAAATAAATTAGATAAACGGCAAGTATAATCGTTTAACTTTTTTTGAGGATTTTCCAAAGTTTTGTAAAATAAAAAAGGTGAAAATTTCTTTTCACCCTTTTTGCCCCAAATCTACCATAAACTTAACCTACTAATGCTATGGTAATGACAAATGTAAACGCATTGAAAACCAGAAAACAAAAAATTCAGATAAACGGCAACAATAATCGTTTAACTTCAAAAAATGTTAAAATTTTAGTATGCTCGAGCATTTTTTCCTTCGTAAAAATTCATAAAAGCCTTGTTTACCACACGGTTACCTCCCGGGGTAGGATAGTCACCGGTGAAGTACCAATCTCCTAGGTTTTTCGGACAAGCCTTGTGAAGATTGGCTACGTTTTGGAAGATAATTTTTACATCGGCTTTAATGTCTGCTGAATTCAATAAATCGGCTATTTTGTCTGATATTTCTTGATCGGTGAATGGTTTGTATATTTCGGTTACATAATTTACTACCTCGTGGTCTTTGTAGTTTGCCTGTGCTTTACATTTAGCATAAACTTCAGCCACGATGTGGTATAGATTTCTTTCTTTTAATAGTGCCAAAGCCGCCTGAAACGCCACTAATCCTTCCAGTTTTGCCATGTCGATACCGTAGCAATCCGGATACCGAATTTGTGGTGCTGAGGATACGATTACTATCTTTTTAGGATTTAACCGATCCATCATCTTAAGGATGCTCATTTTTAAAGTAGTCCCTCTTACAATACTGTCGTCAATGATGACTAAACTGTCTGTTGGTTTAACCACACCATAAGTAACATCGTAAACGTGGGCTACTAAGTCATCTCGGCTGCTGTCTTCGGTAATAAAGGTTCTGAGCTTGGCGTCTTTAATCGCAATCTTTTCTGTTCTTATTTTTACGGATAAAATCTCCTCGAGCTTTTCTTTGGTCAGAGTTTTTCGATTATCCAGTATAAATTGATTTTTTCTTTGATTCAAAAAATCGTTGGCTGCTTCTATCATTCCGTAGAATGAGGTTTCGGCTGTGTTTGGAATATAGGAGAAAACCGCATTGTCAGTATCGTTATCGATGGCTTCTAAAACGGCAGGCAGGATTAGTTTTCCTAATTCTTTTCGTTCTTGATAAATTTCGGCATCACTACCACGAGAAAAATAAATGCGTTCAAACGAACAGGCTTTCTTTATGGTGGGGGTGATGATTTCTTCTTCGGAAATGACACCGTTCTTCTTTACGATTAAAGCATGACCCGGTTGTAATTCCTGTACCTTTTCAAACGAAACATTAAAAACTGTTTGTATGACCGGTCTTTCTGAGGCTACGACAACAATTTCGTCATCTTCATAAAAATAAGCCGGACGAATCCCGGCAGGGTCTCTGAAAACAAACGCATCACCATGACCCAGCAAACCTGCCATGGCATAACCGCCGTCCCAACCTTTGGAGGCTTTTTTTAATATTTTGGCTAAGTCTAATTTCTCGGCAATCACCGGCGAAGCTTCTCTTTTAGACAAGCCGTTGTTTTTACATTCCTGGTATAAATCGGTTACTTCATCATCCAGGAAATGGCCTATTTTTTCCATAACCGTAACGGTGTCTGCCATTTCTTTTGGGTGTTGTCCCAATTCAACTAAGCTATTAAAGAGTTCGGTTACGTTAGTCATGTTGAAGTTTCCGGCCACGATGAGGTTTCGGTGCATCCAATTGTTTTGACGCAAAAAAGGATGAACGCTTTCAATACTGTTTTTACCAAACGTTCCGTAACGCACATGGCCTAAAAACAATTCACCTATGTAGGGGATGTTTTCTTTTTGGAGCTGCACATCTTCCTGGTATTCCGGATGCAGACTTAGTTCTTCGTTGATTCTTTCGTTGATTTGGGCAAAAATGTCTTGAATGGGTTGTGCTTGGTTGGAGCGTACCCGGCTGATGTAACGTTCACCGGGTTCGACATCAAATTTGATAGAAGCAAAACCGGCACCGTCTTGGCCGCGGTTGTGTTGCTTCTCCATCAGCAGGTACATTTTTTGTATGCCGTAAAAAGCCGAGCCGTATTTTTCTTTGTAAAAGGCTAACGGTTTTTTTAATCGTAAAAGGGCAATTCCACATTCGTGTTTAATGGCGTCGCTCATAGTAGTTGTTGTGTTGTTTAGGAACAAACTGTGATTTGTTCGCAGGGTTGTAAGTTGTTTGTTTAGTGTTTTTTAGTATAAAAAAAGCCCCGAAAGTTTCGAGGCATAAATTTATTGTATTTCTATTTCAAATTGTGTTAAAGCTTTGAATTGTTTCAAGCGTTGGTTCACTTCTTCTTTTTTCAGCTCGAGCATTCTTTCGGTTCCGAATTTCTCTACGCAGAAAGACGCTAAGTTGGAGCCTTGAATGATAGCGGTTTTCATGGTTTCAAATGAAATGTCGCCTTGTTGGGTAATGAATCCGGCAAAGCCACCTGCAAAAGTATCACCGGCACCGGTTGGATCGAATACATCCGCCAAAGGTAAAGCCGGAGCAAAGAAAATATGTTCGTCATGGAAAATTAAAGCACCGTGCTCTCCTTTTTTAATCACTACATACTTAGGTCCCATAGTGTGAATTTTAGCAGCCGCTTTTACCAAAGAGTACTCTCCTGATAATTGACGGGCTTCTTCATCGTTAATGGTAATCACGTCAACGCGTTTGATTACGTCTAACAATTCAGGCAAAGCACAATCCATCCAAAAGTTCATAGTGTCTAATACGACTAACTTTGGTTTTTTTGTCATTTGGTTCAACACACCTGTTTGAACGATTGGGTGCAAGTTTCCTAACATTACTACGTCAGCCTCTTTAAAGTTTTCCGGTACTATCGGGTTAAAATCAGCTAATACATTTAGTTCAGTTGCCAAAGTATCTCTGGAGTTCATATCGTTATGGTAACGGCCGCTCCAAAAGAAGGTTTTGCCGCCTTTAACCACTTCAAGTCCTGAAATATCAATATTTCTTGCCGTTAATAAATCAAGGTATTCTTGTGGGAAATCGTCACCCACTACCGATACGATAGCTGATTGTAAGTTAAAATGAGAGGCTGATAAACCAATGAAAGTTCCTGCTCCGCCCAATATTTTGTCTGTTTTTCCGAAAGGGGTTTCGATAGCGTCAAAAGCTACTGTTCCTACTATAAGTAATTTGTTCATTCTTAGGGTTTCAAATTAAAGGCGCAAAGATAAGTCGAAAGTTTCATAGTTGCAAAGTTATGTAAGAATGTGTAGGTTTGTTTTTTAAAAATTAAGATATGAGAACCGAAAAAATCGTTGCGGCCATTTTAGTTGTTGGATTAATTTTAAGAAACTTCCATATACCGGGAGGGACTATTTTGACTGTGTTGCCAATGACATTATTGGCATTGTTGTATTTTCCGTTTGGATTCTACTTTTTGAGCGACAAGAAAATAGATGGAAAAACCGTGGGGTTCTCTATTGTATCGGGTTTACTGTTGTCAACACTTGTTATTGGATGTGAATTTAAAGTCATGCATTGGACGGGAGCCATGATGGTACTTATTTTCGGACTTGTTACTTGTTTGCCAATAGCTGTTGCTTCTTATCTGAATTTTACCAAATCAAAAGAAGGAGAGAACGCTGTATACTTTAAAAATATTTTTGTGAGAGTGGTGACTTTTACCATTTTCGGTCTTTTGGTAATGGTGCTGTAAATTACAATAGTTTGCTTTCTTCTCTTTCGTAAAATGCATCTATTGATAGTTTTTCCTGCATGGAAGCCATGACAGCCAATTCGTCACAACGTTCGTTTTGCGGATGGTTGTTGTGGCCTTTAATCCATTTGAAATCGACTTGGTGTTGGCGGTATACTTTGAGGAATCGTATCCATAGGTCGGGGTTTTTTTTGCCGGCAAAGTTTTTCTTTTCCCATCCGAAAACCCATTTTTTTTCTACGGCATCTACCACGTATTTTGAATCAGAAACCACCAACACTTTCATATTGGGTTTTGTTATTTTTTCTAAACCTACAATTACGGCTAATAATTCCATTCGGTTGTTGGTCGTGTGTCGAAAGCCTTCGTAAAATTCTTTTTTATAGGAGGTGCCTACCAATTCCATCACCACGCCATAGCCTCCGTTTCCGGGATTTCCTTTGGCGGCGCCATCAGTATAGATGTGGACTTGGTGACTCAAGTGAAAAGGGATTAGGGATTAGTAATAAGGAGTTTTTCTATAATTTGAGGAAAATGAATATGTTCCAATTGATGTACTTTGGCGGCAATTTCTTCCGGAGATTTACAATCTTCGATATTTACGGCTTGTTGCAGTATGAATTCGCCTTCGTCATACTGTTCGTTTACATAATGAATGGTGATGCCGGTTTCTTTTTCGTTATTGTCTAAAATGGCTTGGTGTACTTTCATGCCATACATGCCTTTACCTCCGTATTTTGGTAACAAAGCCGGATGAATGTTGATGATTTGGTTTGGATATTCATGCACAATCGCTTCGGGCATTTTCCATAAAAAACCGGCCAACACAATCAAATCGGGTTGTATTTTCCTGATTTGCTGCAGCACAGCCCCTTCGTTTAATTCAGCTCGATTGAAAACGGTAGTCGGAACCTGGTGTGCTTGGGCTTTTTCTAAAACTTTGGCCTCGGGATTGTTGGAAAACACGCCTGCTATAGCCACATCTTCCTTATTTTTAAAGTATTGAATGATGTTTTCAACATTAGAACCGGCGCCGGAAGCAAAAAGCAAAATCTTTTTCATGGGGAAATCAAATTTGACAGCACAAAAAAAAGCATAATTACCCGAATTAAAACCATCGTAATGTAAGATTTTGAAATAAATTTTTTAATTTCGTGAACACATTTAGTAACAAAAAGGTTGTTTTAAAATAAAGTTTTTTATTTTTGCCAACAATTAAAATTAAAAATTTAGAAATTATGTCAGACATTGCATCAAGAGTAAAAGCGATTATTGTAGACAAATTAGGCGTTGACGAAAACGAAGTTGTAACAGAAGCAAGCTTCACCAATGATTTAGGCGCTGATTCATTAGACACTGTTGAGTTGATTATGGAATTCGAAAAAGAATTTGATATCCAAATTCCGGACGACCAAGCAGAGAACATTGCTACTGTAGGTCAAGCTATTTCTTACATCGAAGAAGCAAAAAAATAATAATAATTCACCCGTGAGAAATCCAATTTTTCACGGGGTTTTTATTATTTTTACTGAAAAGAGTAAAACTGATTGACATTCAATCTAAAAAATATTGAAATACCCTTGTCTCTTTAATGATTAAATTTGAAGAAAACATGGGTATTATTTGTTTAAATACACTAGTAAAAAAAACATTATGGCATTAAAGCGAGTTGTAGTAACAGGTTTAGGTGCGCTAACGCCCATTGGAAATTCCATAGAAGACTATTGGAATGCTCTTGTAAACGGGAAAAGTGGTGCTGCACCCATTACCTATTATGATACCGAAAAACATAAAACAAAATTTGCCTGCGAAGTCAAAAACTTCAACATCGAAGACTATATGGATCGTAAAGAATCCCGTAGAATGGACAAATTCGCTCAATATGCTATAGCAGCCAGCGAAGAAGCTATTAAAGATGCAGGGATTACCGATACCAATGTAAACAAACAAAGAGTAGGCGTAATTTGGGGTGCCGGAATTGGCGGATTGGAAACTTTTCAAGAAGAAGTAATCAGTTATGCTAAGGGTGACGGAACGCCAAGATTCAATCCGTTCTTTATTCCGAAAATGATAGCCGATATCGCTCCTGCTCACATTTCGATGCGAAATGGGTTTATGGGACCTAACTATACTACTGTTTCCGCTTGTGCTTCTTCGGCCAATGCGCTGATTGATGCTTTCAACTATATTCGTTTAGGAATGTGTGATGTTATCATCTCGGGTGGTTCGGAAGCAGCGGTAACGATTGCCGGTATGGGTGGATTTAACTCTATGCAAGCCTTGTCTACCCGAAATGAAAGTCCGGAAACGGCGTCAAGACCTTTTGATGCTACCCGTGACGGATTTGTTTTAGGAGAAGGTGCGGGTGCTTTGGTTTTAGAAGAATATGAACATGCTAAAGCCCGTGGTGCTAAAATATATTGTGAAGTCGGCGGTGGCGGAATGTCATCGGATGCTTATCACTTAACGGCTCCACATCCGGAAGGGATTGGTGTAATTGCTGTTATGGAAAATACCTTGCGTGATGCGGGAATGTCGCCTGACCAAGTAGATCATATCAATACCCACGGAACATCGACACCACTAGGTGATGTGGCCGAGTTGAAAGCGATTAGTGCTGTTTTTGGTAGCCATGCTAAAAACATCAACATCAATTCAACCAAATCAATGACAGGTCACTTACTAGGTGCTGCCGGTGCTATTGAAGCTATTGCTTCGATATTAGCGATGAAACACGGTATTGTGCCTCCAACTATCAACCATACGGTAGTGGATGAAAACATTGATCCGAGTTTAAATTTGACTTTAAACAAAGCTCAAAAAAGAGAGGTTAAGGTTGCTATGAGTAACACTTTCGGTTTCGGAGGTCATAACGCTTGCGTTCTATTTAAAAAATTAGAAGACTAAACTTTAGATGAGAATTCTAAAAAAAATATTTAAAAATTCCCGTTCAACTGAGGACGGGATTTTTTTTAAAGAAATTGAAAAAGTAATAGGTTTTACGCCCCAAACCATAATCTACTACGAAAAAGCCTTCACCCATCGTTCGACCAACCGAACCGATTTGAAAGGCAATCCGATGAATTATGAGCGTCTGGAATTTCTGGGTGACGCCATGTTAAGTGCCGTAATTGCAGCACATTTGTATAAAAAAGCACCTGCCGGTGACGAGGGCTATCTGACTAAAATGCGTTCCAAAATTGTGAGTCGCGAGCACCTAAACGAATTGGGAAGAGACCTAAACTTAATCCGATTTGTAGAAAGTAAAGTGCCTACGCAACACTTTGGTGAGAACATTCACGGCAATATTTTTGAAGCGTTAGTGGGCGCCATATTTTTGGACAAAGGTTATGATTTTTGTGAAAAATTCATCCAAAGAAGCGTTATTACCCCGTATGTTGACATTGAAAAACTGGAAGGCAAAGTCATCAGTTACAAAAGCTTACTGATTGAATGGTGTCAGAAAGAAAAGAAATCGTTTCATTACGATGTGTTTGATGACAATGGTAATGACGGGCAAAAATATTTTGGAGTAAAGCTAAGCATCGACCATAAAGTGGTGGCCAAAGCCCGTGCCACTTCCAAAAAGAAAGCAGAAGAAAAAGCCTCTCAACGCGCGTATTTTGCATTTCAAGAAAAAATTAACAAAAAATAATACAGATTCTCAAAAAACTATAACGTTTTCGTTCATAAAATATCGTTAACTCTATCCCGTGTTAATGATAATCTGTAACAGATATACTATATTTACACCTTAAATTGCAAGGTATGGCCATTCACAAATTGCATTGGGATGAGTTTGACGAAATAGATTATCAGTTGATTGCTATTCATTCGCCTTTAGAGGATTATCGATTGGCGTATTATATCAATCAAAATTTGCCTATCAATCTCAAAAAAAGCAATTGTAACATTCAAATCAGCAGTAAAGAAGGCGATACCCAATTTACGCGGTTTATTTTTGAAGATGAAAAAAAGGACATTTCTTGGAATTTAATTCAAAATCAAAATGCTGTTTTTGTAGCGTCGCCAACCGGAAATCAAGGGTTGTTTGCGGAGAGCAGTGCCAAATTTTCGACTAAAATCTATTTGATACCGGAGTTTAAAAAAGTAGATTACTTTTTAAAAATTGAAAATGCCGAGGCGGTTCTGGATGTGTCAAAAATTACAAATTGTATCAAAAAAATCGACAGGGTGAGTACCGTTTACACTGTTGAGGTTGAAAAAATAAAATCGAAAAATAATTTAATTTTTTAAGGATAATGCCAACAAGAAAAAAAACTAAGATTGTAGCCACGCTGGGGCCTGCATGTAGTTCGAGAGAAGTGATTAAGAAAATGATTGATGCCGGAGTGAACGTGTTTCGCGTTAATTTCTCTCATGCCGATTACGAAGACGTAAAAGAAAGAATCAATATTATCAGAGGATTGAATGATGAGTTTGGATATACTACCGGGATTTTGGCAGATTTACAAGGACCAAAATTGCGTGTAGGGGTGATGAAAGAAGACGTGGTTGTAAAACCGGGAGATATTATCACTTTCCAAACGGCAGACGATGTTCCGGGAACTAAGGAACGCGTTTACATGAACTATAAAGAATTTCCAAGAGACGTAAATCCGGGAGAAAAAATTCTTTTGGATGATGGGAAATTAATGTTTGAAGCATTGGAAACTAATGGGACTACTGAGGTAGTTTGTAAAGTAATTCAGGGCGGTCCGTTAAAATCGAAAAAAGGAGTAAACTTGCCGAATACGAAAGTTTCCTTACCGGCTTTGACTAAAAAAGACATTAAAGATGCGCTTTTTGCCATTGAACAAAAAGTAGATTGGATTGCGCTTTCTTTCGTAAGAACTCCAAAAGATTTAGAAGAATTACAAGACTTAATTGCTAAACATTCGGATTATAAAATTCCGATTGTGGCCAAAATAGAAAAACCGGAAGCGGTTGAAAATATTGATAAAATTGTAGCCTTTTGTGATGGTTTGATGGTAGCTCGTGGGGATCTTGGAGTAGAAATTCCCGCACACGAAGTACCGTTGATTCAGAAGAAATTAATTCACCGAGCCAAAACAGCCAGAATACCTGTAATCGTGGCTACCCAAATGATGGAAACCATGATTACCAGTTTGACTCCAACCCGTGCTGAGGTAAATGACGTGGCCAATTCTGTTATGGACGGTGCCGATGCGGTAATGCTTTCGGGGGAAACTTCGGTTGGGAATTATCCGGTAGAAGTGATTGAAAAAATGACTCAAATCATTGAAGCGGTAGAAGATTCTCCGCTAATCATAGTGCCACAAAATCCGCCTCACGTTAGAACGAAACGTTTTATTACTAAATCTATTTGTTATCATGCCGCTACTATGGCTAATGATATTAAAGCTAAAGCTATTTCTACTTTAACGAACAGTGGGTATACGGCTTTTCAAATTTCGGCTTGGCGACCAAAAGCACACATTTTGGTGTATACATCCAACAAACGAATTTTGACTCAGTTGAATTTGCTTTGGGGAGTGAATGCTTTTTACTATGACAAATTCGTAAGTACTGACGATACCGTTGGTGATGTGAACGAAATTGCCAAAGCCAATGGGTATGTGAAAAAAGGGGATATGCTTATCAATTTGGCTGCGATGCCGGTGGCTGACAAAGGAATGGTCAACACATTGAGAGTATCTGAAATAGAATAAATAATTTTATTATTTTTGAAATAAAAACAATATGAATTCAAACAATCCATTTTTTAAATCAAAATCGTTTACAGAAACCAGTCGTAACTCAGCCGATACCACGCATGAAGCTGTAATTATTGACTACAATCAAACGATGACGGTGTCGGGAACTATCAATAAAAGTTTCCTGATGTTAATTTTATTAATTGCCAGTGCTGCGGTTACTTGGATGATGACTTTTAACGGTCAAAACCCAATGATATTGACGATTGGCGGCGCTGTAGTAGGTTTGGTTTTAGTGCTTATAGCTACTTTCCGACCACAAAATTCAGGATTTTAGCACCGGGTTATGCTATTTTTGAGGGTCTTTTCATAGGTGGTATTTCAGCCATTTTTGAAGTAATGTACCCGGGTATTGTGATTCAGGCTGTGAGTTGCACTTTTGTAACGTTTATGGTATGTTTCGGTTTATACAAATATGAAATAGTAAAAGTAAACGATAAGTTCAGATCGGTTGTTATTGCGGCTACATTGGCTATCGGAACCTATTATTTGATTTCTTGGTTATTGTCAATGTTCACCAGTTTTCAGCCGGTGCATTACGGTAATTCGATGATGAGCATCGGAATTAGTGCTTTTGTGATTGTAATTGCTGCGTTAAACTTGTTTTTAGATTTTGACCAAATTGAAAAAGGCGTGCAACAAAAAATGCCAAAGTATATGGAATGGTACGGAGCGATGGGCTTAATGATTACACTGGTTTGGTTGTATATCGAATTCTTGCGATTGCTTTCTAAACTTTCTAAAAAATAAGCAGATTTTTTCTGTGCAAATGACCAGCTTTCGGGCTGGTTTTTTTATGGTTAAAACTCAAACTTTAATTGCACTACCACCGTTTTTTTGACTTCGGTATTTAGGTTGTTCAAAGAAATGCCCAGTAATCGAACGGATTCTTTCATTCGTTCTTGATATAATAGCTCTTTTGCGGTTTCGAGAATCAATCCTTTATCCGAAATGAAGTAAGGCAGTGTCTTGCTTCGGGTTTGGGTCGTAAAATCGCTGTATTTGATTTTGAGCGTTATTGTTTTTCCCGAAATGCTGTACTTCTTTAAACGTTTCTCCAATTCGCCGGCAATGCGTTCCAGTTTTTCCACCATAAAGATTTCAGACGTCAGGTTTTCAAAAAAAGTATGCTCGGCAGCGACCGACTTGGTGATTCGGTTTGGTTTTACTGGGCTGTTGTGAATGCCGCGAACAATATTGTAAAAATGGAGACCACTTTTATTAAAATGTTCTTCGAGGAATTCTTTTGATTTTGATTTCAAATCCTTTCCGGTGAAAATGCCTAAGTGGTACATTCTGTCGGTGGTGACTTTGCCAATACCATAGAATTTTTTGATGTCAAGATTTTCCAAAAAGGACTCTACTTCTTCGGGATTTACTGTTTTTTGCCCGTTGGGTTTGTTGTAATCGCTGGCAATTTTGGCCACAAATTTATTGACTGAAATTCCGGCAGAGGCGGTTAATCCTACTTCTTCAAAGATTCGTTGTCTGATTTCCTGTGCCAGTAAGGATGCGCTGGGATTTCCTTTTTTATTTTGGGTAACATCTAAGTAGGCTTCGTCTAAGGACAGCGGTTCTACCAAATCAGTGTATTCATGAAATATCTTTCTAATCTTTTTAGAGATTTCTTTGTAGCGATCAAAACGGGGTCGAACAAATAGTAAATCGGGACAATTTCTTTTGGCTTGAATGCCGCTCATGGCACTGCGAACTCCAAACTTACGAGCCTCATAACTGGCCGCCGAAACCACACCGCGAACTTCACTACCGCCTACAGCCAGGGGCTTTCCTTTTAATTCAGGATTGTCCATTTGCTCCACCGAAGCATAGAAAGCATCCATGTCGATGTGAATAATTTTTCGATAAGCAACCGGTTCCGTCATATCACAAATTTATAGTATCTTTCGATAAAATTTATGCAGTATGATAGAAATAGAGCGAAAGTTTTTAGTCCTTTCCAATGATTTTTTAAATGAAACTTATGTCGAAAAGAGAATTGTTCAGGCTTATTTAAATTCGAATCCGGAGCGAGCTGTTCGCATCAGAATCAAAGGAGATAAAGGCTACCTGACTATTAAAGGAAAAGGGAATGAAACCGGAACTACCCGATTGGAATGGGAAACGGAAATCCCCGTTGCGGATGCTGATAAATTACTATTGCTTTGTGAAGAAGGGCTTATTGAAAAAACCCGGTATGAAATAAAAATAGGGAAACATCTTTTTGAAGTGGATGTTTTTGAAGGAGAAAACCAAGGGTTAATTTTGGCAGAAATTGAGCTGAAATCAGAAGATGAATTTTTTGTGAAACCCTATTGGCTGGGTCAGGAAGTTACCAATGACAAACGATTTTACAATGCTTATTTGAGCAATCACCCTTTTACCAGCTGGTAATTAGTTGTCTTCTACTTCCAGTTTTACTATTACCGCTCCTGAGTTTTTATTGTCCACCAACTCCATAAAGGCTTTTTTGGATAAGTCAATTTCTCTGACTTTAGAGAAAGGGCCACGATCAGTGATTTCAACCACTACCGATTTGCCATTGGCTTCGTTTGTTACTTTGACTTTGGTTCCAAAGGGTAATTTTTTGTGTGCTGCGGTGTATTTTGTATTGTCAAACCGAATACCGCTTGCCGTTCTTTTGCCATGAAATTTTTGAGCATAATAAGAAGCATGCGCGTTTTTTTTATAGAATTTAAATTTTAAATTCATATCGGTTTTAACCGTATCTGTCACTTGAAGGATTTCGGTTGCCGGCTTAGTTTTAAGCGTGTCAACTTTAGTTGCTAAAGGCAGTGCTTTGGTTTTCTCTTTGGCTTCTTTTGGTGTTACGCTAGTCTCTTTGCTTTTTGCCTTGTTTTTTTCTTTTTGTTGCGGTGGGTTGGTAGCCAATAGCGTAGCAGAAAAAACGAGGGTTATGAAAGAGAAAAAAAAGGTGACTATTTTGGTATTCATACGGAGCATTTTAATTTGTAAACAGGTTTTGCAAAAACCATACCTTAGATAAAAAAAGCCCTTTGCAGGACTTTACTTTTTTACTTAGAACCACAAGCTCCAAGGAATTCTACTTAAAATTAAAAGCAATCCCAGTCCGAAGAAAACAGCAATCGATTTGAATTTTGCGGTACTGTTTTCTGCTTTTTTATGTTTTGACCAACCAATAGTTATCAGTGTTATCGCGATGATATTGGTTAAAGGATGTTCTAATGATGTTAATCGTAGCGCTGCATCTTTCATTTGGCCAAAAACAGCCGAACCCAAAGGGGAAACAAAATAAAGAATCAGTCCTACTAGTAATTGTATGTGCGTAGCAATCAATCCGAAGAGTGCAATTTTTCGGTCTTTGGCTGTGAATTCTTTTTTAGAAGACATGCCCATAAAGGAATTGATTACGGCAACGACTAATAATAAAAGTGCAATATAGGCCCAGCCTGAGTGGAATTTTTGAATAAAGTGGTACATGGTATTTTGTTTTGGAATAACAAATATAGAGAAAAAGGCATAAAAAAACCTCACGTTGTGGTGAGGTTTTCTGTTAAGTGGTATTATTTCTTTGCTAAAAAATGATTTAAAAGGAATTCGGTAGAGCTGTCGTGTTTTTTTACAACGCCCGAGTCAATTTCGGTTAAAATAGAATTGGCCAATTGTTTTCCCAGTTCAACGCCCCATTGGTCATAGCTGAAAATATTCCATATAATGCCTTGAACAAAGATTTTATGTTCATACATAGCTACTAAGGAACCCAGTGTTTTTGGCGTTAGTTTTTGAATCAAAATCGTATTGGTAGGTTTATTACCGGCGAACACTTTGAACGGTAATAGGAAAGAAGCTGTTGCTTCAGCTATGTTCTGTTGCTCGAATTCGGCTTTAACTTGTGCTGCTGTTTTGCCGTTTAATAATGCTTCGGTTTGGGCAAAAAAGTTTGACATCAGTTTATTGTGGTGGTCTTCGTTGCCGTATAACGGTTTTACAAAACCAATGAAATCTGTCGGAATCAATTTAGTTCCTTGATGAATTAACTGAAAGAAGGCGTGTTGCGAATTGGTACCCGGTTCGCCCCAAATGATGGTTCCTGTTTGGTAATTTACCGGATTTCCGTTGCGGTCAATGCTTTTGCCGTTGCTTTCCATGATGCCTTGTTGCAAGTAAGGCGCCAGTTTTTGCAGGTATTGTGTATAGGGAATTAAGGCTTCGCTTTCGACCCCAAAAAAATTATTGTACCAAATGCTGAGCAAGGCTAAAACTACCGGTATATTTTTATCAAAGGATTCGTTTTTGAAATGTTCGTCCATTTCGTTAGCGCCTTTGAGCAAATCATCAAAATTTTCGAAACCAACCGCTAAACTGATGGATAAACCAACGGCACTCCAAAGCGAGAAACGTCCGCCAACCCAATCCCACATGGGGAAAACGTTGTCAGGATTGATACCGAATTCTGTTACCTTTTGAAGATTAGTAGACACCGCTACAAAGTGTTTTGCCACGTCTTCTTGTTTAGCCGATTTCAAAAACCAGGCACGAATGGTTTCTGCATTGGAAAGGGTTTCCTGGGTAGTGAAAGTTTTAGAAACAATTACAAAGAGTGTGGTTTCCGGGTTTAGTTTTTTGATGATTTCATTCACATGGTCGCCATCTACATTGGAAACAAAATGAACATTCAGGTGATTTTTGTAGAATTGTAAAGCTTCTACCACCATGGCTGGGCCAAGATCTGAACCTCCAATACCGATATTGACCACATCGGTAAATGCTTTTCCTGTGAATCCTTTTCTTGTGCCATCAATTACTTCATCAGAAAAGGTTTTTATTTTGCTTTTGACTTTAAAAATTTCGGGCATTACATTTTTACCGTCAACCAAAACAGAAGCCTTTTCCGGTGAACGCAAGGCGGTGTGAAGTACAGCTCTGTTTTCAGTTCTATTGATATTTTCTCCACCAAAATAAGCAGCAATAGCTTCTTTCAGGTTTACTTCTTTTGCTAAATCTTGTAGTAAATCAAGTGTTTCCTGATTGATGATGTTTTTAGCATAATCCACCAAAAAATCGTCCCATTGAATATGAAATTTTTCTGCTCTTGTGCTATCATGGGCAAACATTTCGGGCATCGAAACATGTTGCATTTGAGTGAAATGCTGATTTAGCTTTTGCCAAGCGGAGGTGCTTGTTGGATTTGTGTTTGGTAATGCCATTTTTTTACATTTGAGTGACAAATTTACAACTATTGATTGGGAAAAAAAGAGGAATATTTTACGCCAACGTTGTAGTTAGTAATTAATTTTAAAAAAAATTACTTTCTGAATTTCAAATCGGAAATACTATCCAAAACTTTTTTCAGCGGACGCATCTGTTCCATGAATTTTGGTTTTAGTTTGGAATCCATTGGTGTTGAAGTTGGCAAATTCAAACGAAGAGCATCCACCTGAACGCCATTTTTCCAAAAACGGTAACAAACATGAGGTCCGGTAGCTAAACCGGTGCTGCCTACTTTTCCAATAACCTGTCCTTGAGTTACTCGTTGTCCTCGGCGTACCAAGATTTTTGACATGTGTAAGTATTGTGTCGAATAGGTTCGGTCGTGTTTTACTTTGACAAAGTTTCCGTTTCCGGCTGTATACCCCGCTTGTTCAACGACACCGGCGGCCGTTGTCATAATTGGTGTTCCGGTTGGGGCAGCATAATCGGTTCCATTGTGTGCTTTCCATATTTTCTGTACCGGATGGAATCTGCTTTTGGTGTACCGGGAAGTGATGTTCACAAATTTCAATGGTGCTTTCAGGAAGAAGTTTTTCAATGTTTTTCCTTCATCATCATAATATTGTTGTTTGCCTTTACTGCCATCAGGAGAGAAAGGGAAGGCGTATATTTTTTTGCCTTTGTATTCAAAATAGGTAGCTTTTAAACTATCAACACCGTCGTAAATGGTATCGTTTATGAATCTTTCGGTAAAGGTCATGGCAAATTTATCTCCCTTTTGTAGCTTGAAGAAATCGATAGACCAAGCATAGATTTTGGCAATTTTTGGAGCCAATGCCGGATCTACTTTTAAGTTTTGTAAGGTTTCAGACAGAGAGCCGTTTAAAGCTCCAGCTATAGTTCGGGTGGTGAATTTTACCGGTCTGGTTTTTTTGTGTGCTACCACCGAATCTCTCAAATCGACTATGTAGTAATTAAGGCGGTCCGGCTGGTAAATAAAAGCCTGAAGTTTGTTGGTTTTGTCTTTGGTTCGCAGTAAAAGAAAGGGTTTTCCTTTTCGGATGGAACGCACGTCAAAGGTGTCTTTTACTTGGGCAACAATATCATATACCTGATGTCCGTTTAGATTTTGCTTGTCTAAAATACTGCCAAAAGTATCTCCGGATTGGATGGTGTCTTCAACAACATTATAGTCGTTTAGTTTAAATCCAAAGTCAATAGTAACAGGCATTGTCTTGTGTTTTGGTGCCGATTTTTTTTCGGTTTTATCACAAGAAAATAACGTTGCAAAGGCAATAAATAAAAGGAGTACTCTTTTCAAACTTCTGGTGTTTCATGCTAGGCTTCTTCGCCCCAATTTTTTAATTCTTCTTCACTCCACAATTCCGGGAAAAATATCCTTCTTTGGTATTTGGGATGCATGTATTTTTTCCAATCGCTTCCGCCGGTAGCTTCGCCGGAGCCTTGACCGCTTTCGATATATTTTCTGGCGGCGTTTAAATGACCCATTACCCAAGTAATATTTACGGTATGGTCATAATGGCGCATGGCTTTTATTAAGTTCTCATCTTTTTGATCGGCATCAGGTAATTGTTTGAATTTTTGCCAAATATTGATGGTGTTGTATTCTTCCATGTAACGAAGAAATTCTTCTCTGTATTTCTTTTCAAATTCTAAAATCAGATATGATTTTTCGCCTGTTTTATGGTCTTTCCCGGCTGCTTGCCAATATAAATGCTCAAGCGCATGGGAATAAGGTGTGTTTCGGTCAATCGTAGCTCTGAAACGGTAATCGATTAGGTTAATTAAGTCAGTAGATGAAAACTCAATCAGTCTGTACTGTGCACTTTGAAACCCACTGGCCGGCGTTAAAGTATTTCTGAATTTCATGTACTGTTCTACTTCCATACCATCTCCCATGATATCAAAAGAGGTGGTAAGCATATCGAAATAGCGACTGATTCGGCGTAATTTTTCGGTAAAGAAATCGGTTTTAGGTTGGTCGGTATGACACAATTGGTTGATTTCCCAAAGTATCATTTTGAATAACAATTCGTTGACCTGATGGTACATAATAAAAACCATTTCGTCGGGCAAAATGGTTCTTTGAGTTTGTAAATTTAAAAGCGCATCGGTTTGAATATAATCCCAGTATGTGATTGGTTTTGACCATAACAGTCCTTCAAGATGCGTATCGGTTTTTTGATTAATGGCTTCAAATTTTTCTTCTAAAGCGTCAAGCAATTGTTCAGTTTGTGTTGTTTTAGTGTTCATTAGTCATTTAATTTTACCATAAACGGATTTTTTAATCCTTTGAATCCGTCTAAGTCGGCTTTAATGGAGCCTACAGCAAGGCTGGCTTTTATTCGCAACGGTATTTTATTATCATCGTCGGAAATCCAGACCGTTAAACTTTCCTCTTCTTTAAAGACCCTTCCGGATTGGACGATAGGTCTGAAAATCATGGTTGGAGCGGTTCCAAATTTAGTTTTTAAATTCTCTTTGCCTATAAATTTTAACTTAAACTTATAGGTTTCGTCGTCAAAAAACATGTCTACCACTATTGATTCACCAACCTTTAGTTTGTCAACATTTGGATGATTTCTCAGATAGTAAAAAGTGGAAACGATATCCTGAACGTTTTCGGTAACAGAGAATGTTTTTTCAGTTTTGTTCTTGTAATCTTTTATCAAAACTTTATTGTCGTCTTGACTGAAAAAACCTTCCTGATTTTTGGTATAACCACCTTCGTCAATTTTACGTACGAATTGATACGGTTTGTTGGTGACTTTATCAAAATAACTTTCGTAGTTGTCATCCACTTTGAAGAACAATCGTGACATACCGACAGTATATCCTTTACCAACAGCATGGTATACTTTTTTATTTTCTTTTACGCCCTCTTTAATTTCAAGAGTCGCATAACCGGCATTTATAAAACCATAGTGGATTCTGAATTTGAACCATTCGCCTACATCATAAGCATCGGGTTTTTGCGAATCGAAACTTACAGTGATAAAAAGCAACAATAAGAAGAAATATTTTTTCATTTTTTTATTTGTTTTTATACTGCTGTTGCAATATCCGTTCCAAAAGTATTAAAACAAAAAAACCCAGTCAAATTAATGACTGAGTTTTTATGCTATTAACCAACCAAAAAACTATAAATTATGAAAATTTATCCAAAAAGTTGAGGGAACCACCCCTCATTTTTGATACTGCAAAGATAATTACATTTGTTGCGGAATTACAACAAAAAAATCAACTTTAACATTAAATTAATAAAATATTGGTCTTTTAAGGGGTTAATTTTAAATTATGTTTAACAAATGTGCTGTTTTATAATGTTCCTCGCAACATTTGTTCTCTTTCAATAGATTCGAATAATGCTTTGAAATTACCGGCACCGAATCCTTTGGCACCCATTCTTTGAATAATTTCGAAGAATAAGGTTGGACGATCCTCAACGGGTCTGGTGAAAATTTGAAGCAGATAGCCTTCATCATCCGCATCAATCATAATTCCCAGTTTTTGAAGTTCGTTAATATCTTCTTTAAACTTACTCATATGATCTTTTAGTCGTTCCGGAATTGCATCATAATAGGCCTGAGGAGGAGTTGTTAAAAATTCGATTCCTCTGGCTCGCATTTCGGCCACCGTTTTGATGATGTCATCAGTAGCTACAGCGATATGTTGTACACCAGGACCTTCGTAAAAATCTAAATATTCTTCAATTTGTGATTTTTTCTTTCCTTCTGCCGGCTCGTTGATGGGGAATTTGATTCTTCCGTTACCGTTACTCATTACTTTTGACATTAATGCCGAATACTCCGTAGTAATTTGTTTGTCATCAAACGATAGGAAGTTTACAAATCCCATTACGTCTTCGTACCATTTTACCCAAGTGTTCATTTCGTTCCAACCCACATTGCCAACCATGTGGTCAACATATTTTAAACCAACCGAAGTTGGATTGTAGTCTGATTTCCATTCTTTATAACCCGGTAAGAAGGCACCTTTGTAATTTTTACGCTCTACAAACATGTGAACAGTTTCCCCATAAGTATAAATTCCGGCACGAACTACTTCACCGTGTTCGTCTTTTTCAACTGTTGGTTCCATGAAAACTCTGGCACCACGTTTTGTGGTTTCTTCAAAAGCGGAACGGGCATCTTCAACCCAAAGGGCAACTATTTTCACTCCATCGCCATGCTTTTTTACATGTTCGCCAATGGGAGAATCACTATTTAGTGCAGTGGTTAATACCAAACGAATTTTGTCTTGTTTCAAAACATAAGAAGCTCTGTCTCTCATACCGGTTTCTAATCCGGCGTAGGCATGAGATTGAAAACCAAAAGCAGTTTTATAAAAATGAGCAGCTTGTTTGGCATTGCCCACATAAAATTCAACATAATCAGTTCCTAATAGCGGCAGAAAGTCTTGTGCTCCTTCAAATATTTTTTCGAGTCCGTATTCAACGGATTTTATTTCTTTTGACATACTATTGTTGTTTAAAAGGGAATGTCGTTTCCCAAAAGTTGTGTTTATTTTTTTATTCTAACCAAGATTGAAAATACTTGTCATCGGCAATTTTCATGGCTTCTTCAGTTACCATCAATGGCTTAAATGTATCAACCATAACGGCCAATTCTTGAGTGTCTTTTTTACCAATGCTTCTTTCTGCTGCTCCCGGATGTGGACCATGCGGGATTCCTGCCGGATGTAAAGAAATGTGACCGGCTTCGATGTCATTTCTACTCATAAAATCACCATCCACATAATACAAGACTTCATCAGAATCAATATTGCTGTGGTTGTAAGGTGCCGGAATAGCATCAGGATGGTAATCGTATAAACGAGGGACAAAGGAGCACACTACAAAGGCATCGGTTTCAAAGGTTTGGTGTACCGGCGGCGGTTGATGAATACGTCCTGTTATCGGTTCAAAATCATGAATTGAAAAAGCATACGGATAATTGTAACCGTCATAACCAATCACATCAAAAGGATGGGTGGCGTATACCATATCAAAAATTTCATCTTTCTTTTTGACTTTAATAATGAACTCTCCCTTTTCATCATTGGTTTCCAATTCGTACGGACGACGAATATCACGTTCGCAAAAAGGGGAATGCTCTAACAATTGCCCAAACCAGTTGCGATAGCGTTTTGGCGTGTAAATTGGTCGGTGAGATTCTACAATGAACAAACGATTATCTTCGGTATCAAAATCTATTTTGTAAATGATACCCCGTGGAATCAAAAGATAATCTCCGTATTTGAAATCAAGATTGCCCAACATGGTTCTCAATTTTCCGCTGCCGCGATGGATGAAAAGCAGCTCGTCAGAATCGGTATTTTTATAGAAATAATCTTTAGTTGAGTGTTTTGGTGCGGCCAAAGCAATATGACAATCGGAATTGGTTAGTACAATTTTTCGGCTTTCCAAGTAATCATTTTCCGGATTGACCTGAAAACCGCGAAGGCGATAGGATTGAATATTGTTGGCTTTAGAAATTTTAGGCGCAATACTGTATTGATTTCTTATTTCTTTAACCTGTGTTGGCCGATGTTCGTGATAAGAGTTGGTTGACATACCGTCAAAACCTACCGTTCCGAACAATTGTTCGTAGTACAAATCGCCGTTAGGTTTGCGGAAAATGGTGTGTCTTTTGGGTGGAATGTTCCCTAATTTATGATATAGTGGCATAATCTGTAAGATTTGAAATTTAAAAAATGAGATAATTTGAAAATGAATTCAAATTAGTAATTATTTAAAAGAAGTAAGCCTCATTCCGGATTTCTCTTGATGAGGAATTTTAAGTGTGCCAATAAATTATCCCAATTTTTCATGTACACAAATATCGGAAAAATATAAACGCTGAAAATGATAATTGTCAATTTTTATAAAAGCAAAAAAGGATTAAAGAGCCTTGAACCCTCTAATCCTTTTTATATAGTAGTATCCAAATTATTTTGGATTATTCAGCTTGCTTCTTTTTTTACTGTAGCCAAAGTATACGACAAACCCAATAGCCAGCCAGCCAATTAATCTCAACCAGTTTGTCCAGCCTAAACCATAAATCATCGCAAGACAAACAACGATTCCTAAAATTGGAACCAATGGCACGAAAGGTGTTTTGAATTCACGCTTCATATCCGGCTCTGTTTTTCTTAAAACCATAACCGAAATACAAACCAAAATAAAGGCAAACAAAGTTCCGATACTGGTCATATCACCAACAATATCCCCTGGGATGAAAGCGGCAAAAAGACCCACAATTACCAAGATTACTAAGTTAGCTTTATAAGGAGTTTTGTATTTTGGATGTACTTCGCTAAAGGCTTTAGGCAGCAAGCCGTCATTACCCATCGAGTAAAACACTCTTGACTGTCCTAACAACATTACTAAAATTACCGAGGAGAATCCGGCTAAAATAGCCACTGTTACAAATTGCGCCAACCACTCATAGCCAATCATATATTTTTGAATAGCAAAAGCTACCGAAGCTTCTTTACCACCGGTTCTAAAATCTTCTACAGTGGCAACCCCGGTTAAAACGTGGGCAAATAAAATATACAAAACTGTACAAATAGCCAAAGAACCAAGAATTCCGATTGGCATATCTCGTTTTGGATTTTTAGTTTCCTGAGCGGCGGTACTCACGGCATCAAAGCCAATAAAAGCAAAGAAAACGGTTCCTGCTGCACCCAAAATTCCCATAATGCCACCATAACTGTGACCAATACCTTGATCATCAGTATAGGTTGCTGTTTCAGGAATATAAGGGGTATGATTTACAGGGTTGATAAAATGCCAACCGAAAATAATAATCATAACCACAATCGAAACTTTAGCTACCACTATAATTCCGTTTACAAACGCCGATTCTTGTGTTCCTTTGATTAAAAGCAAACTGATAACTGCTACAATAAAGAAAGCCGGAATATTGATAATTCCGTTAACCCCATCTGCGGAATGCTGAAAAGGCGAATGACACCATTCATAAGGTATGGGGCTCACATGGAGCACATTGACCAGCAGGTTGTTGAGGTATTCACTCCAAGCAATACCTACCGTAGCGGCTCCAACGGCATATTCTAAAATTAAATCCCAACCGATAATCCAGGCAAGGAATTCACCCATGGTAGCATAGGTGTACGTATAAGCACTTCCCGCAATTGGAATGGAAGAAGACAATTCAGCATAACATAATCCGGCCAAAGCACAACCGATAGCGGCTACAATAAACCCGATAGTTACAGAAGGACCGGCGTTTTGAGCAGCGGCAGTGGCGGTTCTAACAAATAGCCCGGCACCTATGATGGCACCAATTCCTAAGGCAACCAAGGACCAAGCGGTTAAAGTTCTTTTTAATCCTTTTTCAGATTCTGACGCTTCTGCCAAGAGTTGCGCCATAGGTTTTCTTTTCCAAATCGACATAAAAGAGAGTTTAGTTAATAGATTTTCAAATATAGTTTTTTATTTTAAATAAAATTAAAACCAAAATCCAACACTGATAAAAGTGTAGCCTTTGTTTAGTTCCGGAGACCAAGTGTATTTTACTTCTACGGGACCAACAGCTGATTCTAAAGCATAGCCAATAGCATATCCGTTGTATTTAGGCTTCGAAAACCAATCGCCGGTTTTAAACAAGTCGTCTTCAATATTGGCATAATTTGCGGCAAAATTGATATGGTTTTTTTTATAAATTTCATAGTCTAAAGTAAAACAAGACTTGATATAACTATCGGCAGAAACGCTAAGAAAATCGTAGCCATAGAAATGTTTGAAATTATTAATCATATTAAACCCGTAACCGCCCAAAATAAAATCGAAGAAATGCACACTGTCATTTCCAATAGTGAATCCAACTTCTGACTGGACTTTTAAAGTAAATTTTTTGTAAAATGTTTTAACGATACCGATTTCGCCTTTGGCAATAGAATACCGTTGAAATTCATTGGTATAATCAGACGAATAAAGGAAAGATTGAATGTCGCCGGTAAACAACCAACCTTTTTTGGGAAATAATTTATTATCGAACGAATCGTATTTCACATAACCAAAACACTGGCATAATCACTTTTTTCAAAGGTGGGTGAAATGGTACCTAAATTATCCGATTTGATTTTTAAATATTTGTACTCAATACCGGCACCGATTAAAAATTTCTGAATAAAAACGGTCTGCATATAGGCCTGATTCGTCAAATCGGAAAAGTCGATATTGATGCTGTTCAATCCGAGTTGAGTCAGTAACTCACCGTCTTTAAAATCGGTAGGCACATTTCGGTTGAAAGCATTGTAACGCGATTTTAAACCAAAACTCCAATAAAAGCCATTATCAATATAATAATCTAAGTTATATCGAATGTTGTCGCCAAGTCCCACATCAAGTGATACCACATCGTTTTTAAACAAGGTTTTCTTTTGTGTAATATTGGCTAAAATGGCACTTTTATACAAGCCGTCATAATGAAGACCAAACTTCAAAAAAGTCTTGGTTGGGTTTTCGGTTAAACTCAGTTGTAATTCATCACCGCCTTGATAGGGCTCTAAAGTATAGCTGATGCGGCTGAAGTTTTGCGTAGCATTAATGTTATTAATTCCTTTTTTCAAATCTTCGTATTTGATGATGGAGCCATTTTTGAAGCGAAGTTTTCCCAAAATATAAGCTCTGGTATAATTATCTAATTTGTTTAGGGTAACACTTTTTATTTGTAAAGTATCTTGCTTTACTTTAAAAGTTTGGAGTTGATAAGGTTTTGAAGAATCGGCTAATTTAGTAATGGCATCTAGTTGAAGCATGGCGGCCTCTTCGCCTTTTTTGATGATTTCCTGCCCTTCATCAAAGGAAATAACTCCGTAATTGGAAATGTCAGGTTTGATATAGATGTCGGTGATTTTGATTTTCTCTTTCATCTTTTTAATCATGTCCAAATTGGTAATCTGAACCAAGATTCGTGTGGCGTCTTTCAATGACTTTCGGTCTTTTAAATCGTCCTGCACATCAACCCCAATAATAATATCAGCGCCCATTTTGCGTACTTCTTCCGCCGGATAATTATTCACCACACCCCCGTCAATCAATAATTTTCCGTCAATTTCAACCGGTGAAAACAATGATGGAAATGCCGAGCTGGCCAACATAGCTTGCGCCAAATAACCACTTTGCAATATTACCGGTTCGCCTTTTTCAATATCAGTGGCCACACACAAAAACGGAATGGGAAGTTTGTTGAAATCTTTGACGTGTCTTACTTTGTGAGTCAGTTTAGAAAGCAAATTGTAGTTGTACATTCCTTTTGAAAGGGCAATAGGAATCCCGATTTTCAGTTTGTTGAACGGCAATGAAAGGGCGTACATTTCGTCATTACGTTTTTCGTAAAAACTCTTGGAGGAGCGTGGAATGTAATCCTGCAACAATTCATCAAAATCAGTATTGTAAAAAATAGAGTCGATTTGTGAAGCGCTATACCCCGAAGCATACAATCCGCCAACCACAGCGCCCATACTGGTACCGCCAATGTAGTCAATCTTTACGCCGGCTTTTTCTAAGGCTTTTAAAACACCAATGTGGGCAAACCCTTTGGCACCGCCGCCACTAAGGACTAAACCAATTTTGGGTCTCTTTTGGGGTATGGGTTCCTGCGCTGAAACAACCTGTAGCAAAAACAGAAAGAGAAGTGCAACAATTGTTTTTTTCATAAAAAGGCGCTAGGATTTACTAATGTTGTAAAATTCGGAAATTTTTTTGGCTTTTGATACACCCACAACCTCAGAAATTTCTTTTTCTGTGGCTAATTTTAATCTTTTTACGCTTTTGAAGTGTTTTATCAGTGCCAACATGGTTTTTTCACCAATGCCCGGAATGGTTTCCATAGTAGTTTGCAGGGCCGATTTGCTTCGTTTGTCCCGATGATGCGTAATACCGAAACGGTGAGCCTCGTTACGCAACTGTTGAATCACTTTGAGGGTTTCTGATTTTTTGTCTAAATACAAAGGCACCGAATCGCCTGGGTAGAAAAGTTCTTCCAATCGCTTGGCAATACCGATGATGGCCACTTTACCCCGTAATCCCAAATCGTCAATGCTTTTCAGGGCTGATGATAATTGCCCTTTACCACCATCAATGATAATCAGTTGGGGCAAAGGCTGGTTTTCGTCGAGCAGGCGTTTGTATCTTCGGTACACTACTTCTTCCATCGAAGCAAAGTCATTAGGACCTTCTACAGTTTTAATGTTGAAATGGCGGTAGTCTTTTTTGCTGGGCTTACCGTCTTTAAAAACCACACAAGCCGAAACCGGATTGGTGCCTTGGATGTTAGAGTTGTCAAAACATTCAATGTGGCGTGGTTCGGTTGAAAGTCTTAAATCTTTTTGCATCTGTGCCATGATGCGGTTGGTATGCCGCTCTGGGTCAACAATCTGAATTTGTTTCAGTTGTTCCAGTCGTTGGTATTTGGCATTGCGTTGCGAGAGTTCAAGAATTTGTTTTTTATCGCCAAGCTGTGGCACGGTGACTTTTATTTTATCGCCAAAATCCAATTCAAAAGGCAGAATGATTTCTCTTGTTGTTAGATGAAAACGTTCTCTTAGCTCAACAACGGCAAGTTCCAACAACTCTTCATCCGTCTCGTCCAGTTTCTTTTTGAGTTCCAAAGTATGCGAACGGATAATGGCACCGTGTGAAATCTGAAGGAAATTAACATAGGCCATAGCTTCATCAGAAACAATGGAAAACACATCTACATTGGAAATCTTCGGATTCAAAATCGTGGAACGCGACTGGTAATTTTCGAGCACTTCGATTTTTTCTTTTATTTTTTGGGCAGCTTCAAAATGCATATCGGCAGCCAATTCCTGCATCATTTTCTTAAAATCGCGCAAGCTGTCTTTGAAGTTGCCTTTTAGTATTTCGCGAATGGCATCTACCTGTTTTTGGTAATGTGCCAAAGGTTCATGCCCTTCGCAAGGCCCTTTGCAGTTGCCAATGTGGTATTCCAAACACACTTTGTATTTGCCCGATTTGATATTGCTGTCACTCAAATCATAATTGCAGGTGCGCAACGGATAGAGTTCTTTAATCAAATCTAAAATGGTATTCACCGTTTTGAAATTGGTGTACGGGCCAAAATATTCGGAGCCGTCTTTCACCATTCTTCGGGTGGGAAATATTCGAGAAAAGGGTTCTTTCTTGATGCAAATCCATGGATAGGTTTTGTCGTCTTTCAACAGTACATTGTAGCGGGGTTGCAGTTTTTTGATGAGGTTATTCTCTAGCAAAAGCGCATCGGCTTCGGTGGCCACCACAATGTGTTTAATCACCACAATCTTTTTGACTAAAACATTGGTCTTGGCATTGTCGTGCAGTTTGTTAAAATAGGAATGCACCCGCTTCTTCAGGTTTTTGGCCTTGCCTACATACAGTATCTTCCCGTCTTTATCATAATACTGGTACACTCCGGGGCTGTCGGGCAGGGTTTGTAACTGAAGTGCTATTGAGGGGATTTCCATAAAAACAAAGTTAATTGAAA
Organism: Flavobacterium phycosphaerae; assembly: GCF_010119235.1. Classification (NCBI taxonomy): domain Bacteria; kingdom Pseudomonadati; phylum Bacteroidota; class Flavobacteriia; order Flavobacteriales; family Flavobacteriaceae; genus Flavobacterium; species Flavobacterium phycosphaerae. Next base: position 1,204,005 of record NZ_JAAATZ010000001.1, read on the forward strand.
TTGGTATAAATACAAGAAGTGCTATACCTAACATTTATCATATTTTTTCAGTTCGTGAAGCCTTAGTTTTGAAAAAAAATTAGGTATGAAATACTGGAAAAAAATAACCGGTAATGAGCGTAAGTTTAGAATTCAGAAAGCTTTACTGGATAATATCAATTTTGCTAAAGACAATGCCTTGGGGTATCCGGCCTCAAAACTCGATGACAAAGTTTTTAATGATGATGCACCCTTTTTAAAAGACGCTCCTATTTTGCAAACCTATGTGGCTAATCCTAATAATATAGGGTGTCATACTTTTGGCGCTTCAGAAAGGGCGTTTCAAGGCACTCACGAAATAGAACGAGAAGTATTAAATGTGATTGCCGTAGATATTTTCAAAGCAGCCCCCGATTCGTTTGACGGGTATATTTCGCCCGGAGGGACAGAGGCCAATATCCAAGCTATTTGGATGTTTCGCAACTATTTTATGAATAATTATGATGCTAAAAGTGCTGAAATTGTCATTTTGGCTTCAGAAGACACCCATTATTCTATCCCCAAAGCGGCCAATTTGCTGCAATTGGATTGGCTGAAAATCCCGGTAGATTTTGATACCCGGGTGATTGATAAAGTATCATTAGAACTGATGGTAGAAAAAGCCAAAGTGGAAGGGAAGAAATACTTTATTGTAATTTCTAATATGGGAACCACTATGTTTGGCTCGGTAGATAACCCTGAAGATTATATTGAGGTTTTAGAAAAGCACGACGTGGTGTATAAATTGCATATTGATGGTGCTTATGGTGGTTTTGTATACCCGTTCAGTAACCAGGAATCGGTGATTAATTTCAGCAATCCCAAGATTAGTTCTACAACTATTGATGCGCATAAAATGTTGCAGGCACCTTATGGCACCGGTATTTTTATTTGCCGAAAAGGCTATATCGAAAATGTGTTGACCAAAGAGGCAGAATATGTTGAGGGCATGGATTTAACTTTGTGCGGTAGCCGAAGCGGTGCCAATGCAGTAGCCGTTTGGATGATTTTGTTTACTTATGGCCCCAACGGTTGGTTTGAAAAAGTAAGTGTGTTGCAAATGCGAACCCAATACTTGTGCAAACAATTAGACGAACTCAATATTCAGTATTTCCGGGAGCCGTTTATGAATATTGTAACGATTAGAGCAACTCATATTTCAAAGGCTTTGGTCGAAAAATACGATTTGGTGCCTCAAAGCCATCACGGTGCTAATGACTGGTACAAAATTGTCCTGATGGATCATGTAGAAGTAGAACAATTGACTACTTTTATACACGATTTGAAGGCCACCATTTATGTATAAAAAAGAGTTACGCGTTAAATATAAAGCACTTAGAAGTCAGCTCTCCCCTGCGGAAATAGAAGATAAAAGTATGGCTATGGCCAATAGGCTTTTGTCTTTAGCTATTTGGGAGCGAACTTATTTTCATTTGTTTCTTACTATTGAAGAGCACAAAGAAGTTGATACCGAATTTATTCTGCAAATTTTAGCCGGAAAAGACAAGGAAATTGTGGTCGCTAAAAGTAATTTTGAAACACTCGAAATGACAAATTATCTTTTGACTGATAATACCAAATTTCAAAAAAACCAATACAACATCTACGAACCTGTAGATGGAATAGAAGTGCCTGTTACCAAAATTGATGTGGTGTTTGTGCCTTTATTAGCTTATGATAAGCAAGGCAATAGAGTAGGGTATGGTAAAGGATTTTATGATAAATTTTTATCCCAATGCAAAGCCGATGTTATCATGATAGGCTTGTCATTTTTTGAACCGGAAGCGGTTATTGATGATGTTTTTGCCGGGGATATTCGCTTAGATTATTGTGTTACTCCTGCGATGGTGTATAGCTTTCAATAGCCGTTTTTTTGTGGAAGGCCTTTTTGTTGAATACAATTAAAATACCCACGCCGGTCGAAATCGCCATATCGGCTATATTGAAAATCGCATTAAAGAATTTGAAGGGTTGTCCGCCCCAAATTGGTAACCACTCCGGGAAATTGCCTTCGCAGATAGGAAAGTATAACATGTCGACCACCTTGCCGTGAAACCAAGTACCATATGGTTTTTCAGAAAAAACAGTTGATAAATGACCATAACTGTCATCAAAGATAACTCCGTAAAAAACCGAATCGATAATATTACCTACCGCTCCAGCAAAAATCAAAGCTATGGCGACCATTAAATAGCGGGAACTGTGTTTTCTGCTCGAATCATATAACCAATACCCAATGCCGAAGACCGCTAAAATTCTGAAAACCGTTAAAATTAATTTGCCATAGGCGCCCGGTATTTTAGCACCCCACGCCATTCCTTCGTTTTCAATCAGTAGTATTTTGAACCAACTGGCCACATCAATCTGCCCGGCTTCGCCATAAACAAAATTGGTCTTGATGTAAATTTTGACGAATTGGTCCACCAATAAAATAATAGCGATGATTAAAACGGAATTTCGTAATGACATTTTTCAGATTTTGATGCGCAAAAATAGTGTTTTTTTCTAAAAAAATAACGCTCCGTTCAGGAGCGTTATTTTATTTATAGTAAAGTGGTTATCGCTGCAAATTTTTTGCTTCGATACTCATCGTAGCATGCGGTACGATTTTTAATCTTTCTTTCGAAATCAGTTTTCCGGTTACTTTACAAATCCCGTAGGTTTTGTTCTCTACACGGAAGAGCGCGTTTTTCAAATCGCGGATAAATTTTTCCTGACGGATTGCTAACTGAGAGTTGGCTTCTTTAGACATCGTTTCACTGCCTTCTTCAAAAGCTTTAAACGTTGGCGATGTGTCATCAGTACCATTGTTTAAGTCATTCATATAAGCGCTTTTTATCAAATCTAAATCGGCTTTGGCTTTTTCAATTTTTGCTAAAATAATTTCTTTGAACTCTGCTAAATCAGCATCCGAGTATCTTAATTTTTCTTCTACCATAATCTTTCTTAATTATTTAGAAATTAATATTCTTGTTTTTATCTCGTCAAATTCTATTTCAGAACCATTTGCTATTTCATTTTCTAAAACTAAAGTCTCAGTTAATGTTTCTGATTTGATATAGTCTTCGTTTTCCTGTATTGCTTTGGCTAATATAGTATTGTGTTGTAATTGCACTTTAATTTTATCGGTTACTTCAAATCCGCTGTCTTTTCTAAGGTTTTGAATTCGGTTAACTAATTCTCTGGCGATTCCTTCGTTTTTCAATTCTTCGGTCAAGGTTATATCTAAAGCAACAGTTATGCCATTAGCATTGGCCACCAACCAACCCGGAATATCCTGAGAGGTAATCTCAACATCTTCTAAGGATAAAATTATACTTTTTCCTGAAATAACAAGCGTTATGGCACCTTTTGTGTCTAACTCGTTAATTTGTTCCGGTATAAAGTTTTGTATTTCTTTGGAAATCAATCCTATATCCTTTCCGAAACGCGGTCCCAATGCTTTGAAATTGGGTTTAATTTGCTTCACTAAAACCCCTGAAGCATCGTCTAAAAGTTCAATTTCTTTGACGTTTACTTCGGCTTTTATCAGGTCGGAAACCGCCTCGATTTCAGCACGTTGATTCTCGTCAAGTATTGGTATCATTACCTTTTGCAACGGTTGACGTACTTTAATCATTTCCTTTTTGCGAAGGGATAAAACCAATGACGAAACGGTTTGCGCTTTCATCATTTTGCTCTCGAGCGATTTATCAACAAAGTTTTCAACCGAAACCGGGAATTGAGCCAAGTGAACACTGCTAAAATCCTCGCTTCCAGTAGTATTAACCAAATCGCGATACAACTTGTCCATGAAGAAAGGAGCTATAGGCGCAGATAGTTTTGCTACGTTTAACAAACAAGAATATAATGTTTGATAAGCCGCGATTTTATCGGCGGCGTATTCGCCTTTCCAGAATCTTCTTCTGCATAAACGCACATACCAGTTGCTCAAGTTTTCCTGAACGAAATCAGAAATGGCACGAGCTGCTCTGGTTGGTTCATAATCGGCGTAAGCTTCATCCACCACTTTTATCAAGGTGTGTAGTTCAGATAAAATCCAACGGTCGATTTCGGGTCTTTCGTTTAAAGGAATTTCTGCTTCCTCGTATTTAAATCCATCAATGTTAGCATATAAACTAAAGAACGAGTACGTATTGTAGAGTGTTCCGAAGAATTTACGACGCACTTCCGCAACACCTTCAATGTCAAATTTTAAATTGTCCCAAGGATTCGCATTGGCAATCATGTACCAGCGGGTCGCATCAGGACCATATTCTGCTAATGTGGTGAACGGGTCTACAGCATTGCCTAAACGTTTGGACATCTTTTGTCCGTTTTTGTCAAGCACCAAACCATTCGACACTACATTTTTATAAGCAATTTTATCAAAAACCAATGTTCCGATGGCATGTAAAGTATAAAACCAACCGCGAGTTTGGTCGACACCTTCAGCAATGAAATCGGCCGGAAAGTCTTTGTTTTCGTCAATTTTATCTTTGTTCTCAAAAGGGTAATGCCATTGTGCATAAGGCATAGCGCCACTATCGAACCAAACATCAATCAAATCGCTTTCGCGTTTCATCGGTTTACCTGATGGAGAAACTAAAGTGATATTGTCAACTACATTTTTGTGTAAATCCACCAAATCATAATTTTCCTCACTCATGTTCCCGATTTCAAAACCTTTGAAAGGATTGGTAGTTTCAACACCGGCAGCGATAGCTTTTTCGATGGCATTATACAGTTCTTCTACCGAACCGATAAGCACTTCTTCCTGCTTGTCTTCGGTTCGCCAAATAGGCAACGGAATACCCCAATATCTTGAACGCGACAAGTTCCAGTCGTTGGCATTTTTCAACCAGTTCCCGAAACGGCCTTCACCGGTGGCTTTCGGTTTCCAATTAATAGTATCGTTTAAGTCGAACATTCGGTCTTTAACATCGGTTACTTTGATAAACCACGAATCTAACGGATAGTAAAGCAACGGCTCGTCGGTTCTCCAACTGTGTGGGTAACTGTGCACGTATTTCTCAACTTTAAACGCTTTATTTTCTTCTTTTAACTGAATAGCAATTTCCACATCAACGGAACGCTCCGGTGCTTCGCTTGCTTCATAGTATTCATTCTTTACATATTTCCCGGAGTAATCACCCAAACCTTGAATAAATCTACCTTGTAAATCAACTAACGGTACAGCATTTCCAATTTCATCCAAGACTAACATTGGCGGTACTTCCGGTGTTGCTTCTTTGGCTACTTTGGCATCATCGGCACCAAACGTTGGGGCTGTGTGTACAATACCGGTACCGTCCTCTGTAGTAACAAAGTCTCCCGAGATAACCCTAAAGGCATTCTCCGGGTTTTGGTATGGCAAAACCAATGGCATCAACTGTTCGTAACGTATTCCGACTAAATCAATTCCTTTAGCTTCTGCTAAAATTTGGTACGGTATTTTTTTGTCATCGGCTTTATAATTGGCAAAATCAGCTTCACTTTCGGCCACAACATATTTTCCGGCAAATTGTTTTCCGACTAAATTCTTAGCCAAAACTACATTCACGGGTTCAAACGTGTATTGGTTAAAAGTTTTTACCAAAACATACTCAATCTTTGGCCCAACTGTCAAGGCGGTGTTGCTTGGTAACGTCCATGGGGTGGTGGTCCAAGCTAATATGTGAATATCGCCAAATCCTTGAAGGAAGCTTGGCAATGTTTCTTGTTTTGTTTTGAATTGTGCTACTACGGTGGTGTCAGTTACATCGCGGTAACTTCCCGGTTGGTTTACTTCGTGTGAGGATAATCCGGTTCCGGCTTTTGGCGAATACGGTTGAATGGTGTAGCCTTTGTATAACAAGCCTTTGTCATAGATTTGTTTCAGCAACCACCATACACTTTCCATGTATTTGGATTTGTAAGTCACATACGGATCCTCCATATCTACCCAGTAGCCCATTTTTTCGGTCAGGTCATTCCACACATCTGTATAACGCATAACGGTTCGTTTACACGCTTCGTTGTATTCTTCGATGGAAATGGTTTTTCCGATGTCTTCTTTGGTAATGCCTAATTCTTTTTCGGTACCCAATTCTACCGGTAGACCGTGAGTGTCCCAGCCTGCTTTACGCTTTACTTGGAACCCTTTTTGGGTTTTATAACGACAAAAAATATCTTTAATGGCACGCGCCATCACGTGGTGAATTCCGGGTAATCCATTGGCAGACGGAGGCCCTTCAAAAAACACATAAGGCGTAGCCCCTTCACGCGAGGTTATGCTTTGTTCAAAGACGTTATTTTTTTTCCAAAAATCAAGAACTTCAGACGCTACCGTTGGCAGGTCAAGTCCTTTGTATTCAGTAAACTTAGTACTCATTTTTGTCGTTTTCTTAAATCAGTTTGCGAAAGTAAGGAATTTTGATAAAAGAGAATAGAAAATAGACAAAAGGAATAGATTTTTACTAAAAAATTAAGCAAATACCTCTTTCAAAACTTCGAGTGATTTGGGATTTTTAAATCCGGCAAGATGTGTAGTGTAATAACTGAGCAAGATTTTGAGCAAGATCTGGCGTTCCACACCGGAAAAGACTTTTTGATCGGAGTCAAACTTTAAATCGATTAGCCTTTTAAACAGATGGGTTTCATGTTCGCTTAAGCAACCGGTTCCTAAAGTGGAGGTAAAAAAACCTTCTTTAACTTCGAAAAAGTTACCGTCTGTTTCTGTTGTATCGGGATAAAAACCAAGAAATTTAGTCATTTCCAACATCAAAATTAAATGAAAATTAGCCATGTCATCATGTGCATCGAGCCAAAGCAAAGCCGATTCCAGAAACAAAAAAAGGTTTTCATTTTTCTCTTCTTCGTGTATGCTGTGGTGCATGATTTCGGAAAGAAACATTACGATAGTGCTTTTAACAATGTCGTTGCTGATGGTTTGGTAAGCATGAGCCAGTTTGATTTCCTTGAAATGCTCGAGTGTCCCTTTGTTTTTGTGATTGGCTTCGATTTCGAGTATCGTCAACGGTTGAAAATAAGCGATTTTTTGATTTGATTTTTTGGCCGAAAAGGCATTGGGAACAAAATAACTTTTCAAGCCGTCGGAGTGGGTCAGGCATTTTACTATCAGGCTTTTTTCCTGATACTTTAATGAAGAAATGACGATAGCTTTAGTTTTGACTAGCATTAGTTAATTACGAATTTAGAATTATGAATTACGAGTTATTAATTCATAATTTGTAATTTATCTTATTATCATCACTTTTTTAACTGTGGTATCGCTTCCGTCTTCGGCGGCAACAAAAATCATATACACTCCAGAAGCTACGCGGTATTTGCCAAAAGCGGTGGTATCCCACTCAATGGTTCCGCCTTCTGAAGTAGTTTCATAAACTAAATTACCTTCAATATCGGTGATTTTGATATTAGCTTTTGAAACCAGTCCGGCAATTTTAACTGTTCCCACAAATTCGGGGCGCACCGGATTGGGGTATACATATACTTCGCTCAAATCATCGGCCGGTTTTGTTGAGGTTCCCTGAAAAGAAACCATTCCTTTATCGGTGGCAAAAAAAACTTCACCGGTAGCAGCATTAATATCGATATCATTAATTACATCGCTGGGCAGAGGTGAATTGTCTTTAGTAAAATGATAAATAGTTTGTTGTCCGTCGGAAGAAAAAAGAAAGACACCGGAGTCAGCCGTTCCTATCCATTTTTGATTGGAGCCGTTAACCACGATATCGGTTATAAATTGCTCGTATAAAAGTTCTTGTGCTAAATTGTCTTCCAATATAATTATGGCATTAGCTTTCATTTGTTCGTCAGAGGTAAAACTATTAACGCTTGGTAACACTCTTAATCCTTGCAAGGTTCCTATCCAAAGTTGGTTTCGGTTATCAATAGCGAGTGCTCGGACATCTGCTACGGGAAGATTACCGAGTGTTTCTCCGGCCGATATTTTTTTGAAAACATTACCATTTTCATTAAACGCAACAACACCATCAGTTGTGGTGCAAATCCATTTTGTGCCGCTTTTATCAATTACCATTCTGCCGAAACGGGCATCAAAATAATTAGTCAAAATGGGAGTCACATCATATGATTGCCATTGGTTGTTTGATTTGAGCACTTTAAGAGCATTTTTAACTAAACCATCAGTCATCCATAAATTACCTGCTTTGTCAAAAGCACTCTGTTCAATTCTGAGATTAGAATCCGGAGCATCAGTTGGAAATACGGATTCTAACCCGCTGTTGGTTTCATTGTAAACAGCAACCAATTGGTCGTCTTCAAATTTTAATAACCCTGCGAAATAGGAGCTGACAAAAATTTGATTTTCATTGGAAGGGTTCACAGTAACTCTAACCAAATCAGGAGAGGCACTACCTGAAAGATGAACATCACTGTAAGGGATATTTAACCATTGATTGTCGGCATATTTACTAATTCCTTGAAATAATAAAGGATCAGGGTCGTATTGCGAAGTATAATCACCATATACTGCCCACAGATTGCTTGACGATGTGTTTATAGAAAAAAGATTGTTTCTCACTGGACCATTGGGCATTATGAAATCAAAAGCAAAAGGATTTGAAATAGTTGAGGTTACTATTCCGTTTTCATTGGTGCCAATATAAATAGTACCGTTGATTGTCGTAGCACAAGTAAAGGTTACCGAAATAGTTGGAACCTGATTGTTGGTAATGTGAACGATTTGACTTAAGGTCTGATTAAAAACAAAAACATGGTGCTGAGAGGTTACAATAAGATGATCGGCATTGGCTCTAATGTCTAATCCAGTTTCACCAACGATTCCGATTTGCTGAAAGAAAGAGCCGTTGTGTTTGTAGATGCCTGAATCCGTATTTAGTCCAATGAGTTGGTTGTTGAATGTTGTAATGCCGCTCCAAAAACCGTTATCAAAAACCTGCCATTGTGCAAAATCGACTAAGTTGGGGTTGGTTACCGCTGCTTTTCGAATACCGTTATTTTGGGTAACCGCATAAATATCGTTGTTGAAAACAGTGGTTTGGTATACTTTAATTTCGGCACCGTTTGGTCCTATGAAATAAGTGTCGCCAAATTCTAAAGTGGCCAATTTGTATTGCACAATACCAAAATCACAGGAAACATAGACAATGCCGTTGTATTCCATAAAGTGATTTATTTTTTTGATGTTGGAAGGAATGTTTTTATTGATGATGTCTACTACATTCAGCATGCTTCCGTCAGCATCATTGATTACAATCATTAAACCGTTATCATAACCTAATATCGTTTTATTGAAAGTATTGCTGTGGTACATAGCCGAAATGGTTTGTCCGGATAAGCCATCAATGGTATTAATGGTTTTGATGTTACTGGTGCTTGTATTTTTGACAAAAACTGCATTCTCGGCAGCGGCAAAGAGGGCTGAAGTTGATTCGGAAACATCTTTGATTTGATTGTATGAAAAGTAGCCTTTCCAATTTTGATTTTGTTGGGCAAAACCAATTTGAATACAGCATAGCAAAAACCACAAATAACATTTTCTCATTTAAAAAAATTATGCCTACAAATATAGTATAAACGCAAAAAAAATACTTTTGGTATTTTGACATAAAAAAATGCCCTCATTACTGAGGACATTTTTCCGGTTTTGGTTGGATTAATTTTAGTTTATACGATTCCTTGAGCAAGCATGGCGTCAGCCACTTTTACGAAACCGGCAATGTTAGCGCCTTTTACATAATCAGTATATCCTGTTGCATCAGTACCATATTTCACACAAGCCGCGTGAATGTTAGCCATAATGTCTTTTAAGCGTTGGTCTACTTCTTCTGAAGTCCAGCTTAAACGTAAAGAGTTTTGCGACATTTCAAGACCTGAAGTAGCAACCCCTCCTGCATTAGAAGCTTTTCCTGGTGCGAAAAGAATTTTAGCGTTTAAGAATTCAGTAACTGCTTCCGGAGTAGATGGCATGTTAGCTCCTTCTGCTACACAGATACATCCGTTAGCAATAAGCGTTTTAGCTTCGTCACCGTTTAATTCGTTTTGAGTAGCACATGGTAAAGCAATATCACATTTTACTTCCCATGGACGTTTTCCGGCTACGAATTTAGCAGATGGATATTTAGCAACGTAATCCGAAATTCTTCCGTAGTTTACGTTTTTGATTTCCATAATGTAAGCCAATTTCTCAGCGTCAATTCCGTCAGCATCATAAATATATCCTGATGAGTCAGAAGCGGTTACCACTTTTCCTCCAAGCTCAGTTGCTTTTTGGATAGCGTATTGTGCTACGTTTCCTGAACCGGAAACCACTACAGTTTTTCCTGAGAAGCTTTGTCCTTTTGTAGCTAACATGTTTTGGGCGAAATAAACATCACCATAACCGGTAGCTTCCGGACGGATTAAAGAGCCACCAAAAGTGATTCCTTTTCCGGTTAATACTCCTGTAAATTCGTTTCTTAATCTTTTGTATTGACCGAACATGTAGCCTACTTCTCTTCCGCCTACACCGATATCTCCGGCAGGTACGTCAGTATCAGCACCGATGTGTTTAGACAATTCCGTCATAAAGGCTTGACAGAATTTCATGATTTCGATATCTGATTTTCCTTTCGGATCAAAGTCAGATCCTCCTTTTCCACCACCCATTGGCAATGTAGTTAAGCTGTTTTTGAAGGTTTGTTCGAAAGCCAAGAATTTCAAGATGCTCAAGTTTACCGAAGGGTGGAAACGAATTCCTCCTTTATATGGTCCGATGGCTGAGTTCATTTGGATTCTGTAGCCACGGTTTACTTGCGTATTTCCGGCATCATCAATCCAAGTAACGCGGAACATGATTACTCTTTCCGGCTCTACCATTCTTTCCAAAAGCATTTTGTTTTGGTATTTTTTATTTTGTTCAATAAATGGAATTACTGTTTCAGCAACTTCCATAACTGCTTGCATAAATTCTGGTTCATGACCATTTCTTTTTGCAACCAATTCCATAAATGAGTTGATACTTTGTGACATAAATTATACTATTACTGTTTTTTAAGAAATCGTTTTCGTAAAATCGCACAAATATACATTTTATTAAAAATGCGTGGTTAATTTTTTTAAAATTCTCAGAAATTTTATGTTTATGTTAAGAAATTTTGCAGAAGTCTACACTAATTCTCGTTATTTAAATCTTTCTTTGCTTTTTTTCGTATATAAATCAACAAATTTTTATTTTATTTTATAACTGATTGATGTTTTTATATATTTGTCGAGAATTGAACTTATTAGTATGCAAATGCCCAAAAAATTTATCATAACCTCACTATTGCTATTTGTTTTTGCAAGTAGTACTTATGCTCAGTTTGGCTTTTCTCATGAAATTGGTGTTATAGCAGGTCCCGTTGCTTTTCAGTCAGATTATGGTGAGCGCCATGATTTTGCTACAAATGCCGGAAACACAGGGTATGGTATTGGGCTTATTCACTACTTGAATTTTTCATACAAAGCGGATTGTAATTGTTACACTCCTGAGACCTATTTTAATGATCACTTTAAATTGAGAAGTGAGCTTTCGTACAACAAGACTAACTTACAGCACTTCGGGCAATGGGTTGATTCTAAAAAAACATCATTGTTTGCTCAGCAGTTAAGAGCTATGAAAGGAAGTACTGCAGTTACTAATATTGGAATGCAGTTGGAATTTTTTCCATTAAGTATCAGAGATTTTACGGCAACTGTCGGTTCGTTTGCCCCTTTTTTCAGTTTAGGAGGGCAATTTAGTTTTTATGATCCGGAAGTGCATTCTGATTTAGGACCCATGAATTCTCCTATTTCAACTCCTGATAAATATATGTATGCTACAACCAATCAAGGAGGTACGGTTTGGTCAGTGGTTTCCAGTATAGGTTGTCGTTATAAATTAACGCCGCTTTCAGATTTAATGGTAGATTTGAGATGGCAGTATTACTTTTCTAACTGGGTAGACGGGATGAATCCTGACCCGAAAAAATATCCTGAAAACAAAGCAAACGATTGGAATGTTTGGTTTAATTTCGGCTATATCTATTATCTTCAATAGTAGATAAGAAGTTACTCTTCTATAGCATCTTTATAATCCGGATACAGGAATTTGTTGTAAGGAAATCTCGTAATGTGAATTTCTCTAACCGCTTCGTATACTTTTTCCCTGAACTCCTCAAAGTTTTCTTTATTAGTTGCAGAAATGAATAAAGCATTCTTTTTGCCAACGGTGCCCATCCAAGTAGCTTTCCATTCTTCCAGTGTATAATGTTTAGTGGTTTTTTCTGTAATCAAATCATCTGCCTCTATTACCAAATGTTTGTAGGCGTCAATTTTATTGAAAACCATAATCGTGGGTTTGTCATTGCTTTTAATGTCCAGTAAAATTTGATTTACCGAAGCGATGTGTTCTTCAAAATCCGGATGTGAAATATCTACCACATGCAATAGTAAGTCGGCTTCGCGAACTTCGTCCAAAGTACTTTTGAAAGACTCTATTAATTGAGTTGGTAATTTTCTAATGAATCCTACAGTGTCCGATAATAAAAACGGCAAGTTCTTAATGACTACTTTGCGAACCGTAGTGTCAAGAGTGGCGAATAATTTGTTTTCTACAAAAACTTCGCTTTTGCTGATGACATTCATCAAAGTGGATTTGCCCACATTGGTATAGCCAACCAAAGCTACTCGAACCATGGCGCCTCGATTGCTCCTTTGTACTGACATTTGCTTGTCGATGGTTTTGATTTTGTCTTTTAACAATGCAATTCGGTCACGCACAATTCTTCGGTCAGTTTCAATTTCAGTTTCCCCCGGACCACGTAAACCAATACCTCCTTTTTGACGTTCTAAGTGTGTCCACATTCCGGAAAGTCTCGGCAATAAATATTGACATTGGGCCAATTCTACCTGAGTTCTGGCATAAGAGGTTTCGGCTCTTTGGGCAAAAATATCTAAGATGAGATTAGTTCTGTCGAGTACTTTACAATCTAAAATTTTAGAAATATTTTTTTGTTGAGAAGGCGATAATTCGTCATCAAAAATAACCGTAGAGATATTGTTTTCTCGGATATAATAATTGATTTCATCCATTTTCCCGGTACCTAAAAAAGTCTTAGGATTAGGACGCTCTAATTTTTGAAAAAAGCGTTTGATGACTTCACCGCCGGCCGTAAAAGTTAAAAACTCGAGTTCATCGAGATATTCTTTTAGTTTTTCCTCATTTTGATTTTGAGTTACGATGCCGACAATTACGGTTCTTTCGAAATTTATAATTTCTTTTTCTAACATTGGGTCTGATTGATTGGCAAAATTAGGAATTTGAAATTTAAAAAAACGTGTTAATACTATAAGAAATGGATGAATAAGGTTGTTTATTTTGCCAAAAAAAATATATTTCCTGATTTTTTCAGAATTTTTACTAAATTTGGGCTTCATTATCCAAAAAATTATAATCAAACAACTAAATTTTCATTTCATGAAAAAAATTACTTTATTATTACTGTTGTTTTTCGTTTCTTTAAGTGGCTATTCTCAGTTTACGCCAGTTGTAGAAGGATTCGAGTCAACAGCAGGACCAGAAGTTCCGCCCTCAACTGACTGGTATTTAGGAACCGGAACTTGGGCCGTTTTTGATAACGATGCCGCTTCAGGGATAACCACTACTCAGCGATGGAGTATAAATACTCTTGCTGCAAATGTTTATGAAGGAGCCAATGCGGCTTACATGAACAGAGAAAACATCGGAGCAGGAAATACTTCGGAAGATTTCTTGGCGACGCCTTCAGTGCTTGTTCCTAATAATGGAGAGTTGCATTTTTATGCCAGAACATTTGCCAGCGGACAACAAGGGACTATCTTTCAAATTAGAGTTGCTCCCGGGACTGCTTCACAAAATGACCCAGCTGCTTATTCCATAGTACAGACCTATAGTGAGGCGCAATTATCAACCCTTTTCAATGTGTATGAAGAAAAGGTGGTAAATTTATCAGCGTTTGCAGGACAAAATGTATATATTGCCTTTGTGCAAGTGTTTACTCAGCCTACTACTGCTTTAGGGGGTGACCGTTGGTTACTGGATAAAGTAAGTGTTGTTGAGAAATGTATTGATCCAACTAATTTAACGATTTCCGGAATTAACTCTTTCGGCGCTACTCTGAACTGGAATAACACTAGTGGGGCTACTTCATGGGAAATTGAGGTTGTTCCTGTTACCGCTACTCCAACAGGTTCGGGTACAATATATAATGGGGCACCGCCTTTTCCTGTGTCAGGTTTACAACCTAATACTACTTATAATTATTATGTGCGAGCTTTATGTACTAATAGCTCGAGTGCTTGGGTTGGGCCTTCTGCAAATTTCACAACTTTAGTAGCGCCACCAATTTGTGGGGGTAATTATATTGATTCGGGTGGGTTAGCCGGAAATTATAGTAATAACATAACGGCAGCTTCCGGGACAACAACTATTAATCCTATTAACGTAGGTGAAGTTGTGACGGTTACTTTTACAACATTCAATACAGAACCTAATAATGACGTTTTAAAAATATACAACGGAGCGGTTTCTCCTGCCAATTTGATTGGTACATATTCAGGAACTACTTTGCCTCCGGTGATTACCTCAAGTGCTGCTGATGGAAGTTTAACTTTTGTATTTACTTCTAATGCATCTATAACAGCTGCGGGTTGGACTTCAAACATCACTTGTGGACCACCAGTGGCTTGTCCAAAATTAATTGCCTTGAATACTAGTGCCTTGTTATCTAATTCGGTTATTTTCGGTTGGACTGCTACCGGCAGTGCCACTACATGGCAGGTCTTAGCATTACCTTGTAGTGCTGCTGCACCAACGGCTGCAACTACAGGTTGGGTTTCAACAACTGATAATCCATACACTATAACAGGATTGACTTCCGGTACTTGTTACAATTTATATGTAAGAAGTGATTGTGGAGCAGGTGGTGTTGGTGAATGGGCAGGGCCTATATCCATTACGACTCCGGCATTACCGCCAGCCTGTGGTGGGAATTACGTAGACGGAGGAGGATTGACAGGAAACTATACCAACAATTCAAATGTTACAACACCAATAATTCCTACCACACCAGGTGATGTGGTAACGGTTACTTTTACTTCATTTAATACAGAGCTTAATAATGACGTTATAAAAATATACAACGGAGCTGTTTCTGCTGCCAATTTAATTGGTACCTTTTCAGGAACTACATTGCCTCCGGTAATTACTTCAAGTGCTCCTGACGGAAGTTTAACGTTTGTGTTTACTTCAAATGCGTCAGTAGTGGCTGCAGGTTGGGTTGCCAATATTACTTGTGCACCGCCAGCGGTAACTTGTACAGCCCCTGTTGCCTTAGCTACATCGGCCTTGGTGGCTAATTCTGTTTCATTGGAATGGACACCTACAGGAAGTGCTACATCATGGCAAGTGATAGCATTACCTTGTACTGACCCTGCACCAACAGCTTCAACTACAGGTTGGACGGCTGCAGGTACAAACCCATTTACTATTACAGGTCTTAATGCAACAACTTGTTATAATTTATATGTTAGAAGTGATTGTAGTTCTACATCAGGTGGTGTGAGTCCTTGGTCATTACCTATATCAATAACTACTCCTTGTTCTTTTTACACTGTACCTTTCCAAGAAGGGTTTAACTCTACTTCAACTTCAGAGCAATGTTGGAAAGTAATCAACGGAAATACCGATGCTGATCAATGGAATATGAACTATGCTACGAATCCTTTTGAAGGAGATCAGGTAGCGGTAATGTTAACTGACGGAAATGGAGCCGGAGTAAATGCTAATAATGATTGGTTGATTTCACCTCAGATTATTTTAACTGGAAATCAAAGATTGAAATTCCACTACAGAGTAGAATCAGCAGCAGAACCTAATCAGTTTAAAGTGATGCTGTCAACAACAGGATCTAATCAGGCTGATTTTACAGAAACTTTAGTGCCGTTAACTACATATAGTAACACTGGATATATAGAGAAAAAAGTAAACATCAGTGCTTATTCAGGACCGGTTTATATAGCTTGGCAAGTACCGGGAGGATTAGACGGTTGGAGAGTTTATATTGATAATGTTATTGTTGAAAATTTACCGGCATGTACAGAGCCTGATGCTGTTATAGCCAGTAACGTATCTTCGTCAACTGTTGATTTAACTTGGACAAACGGAAATACCGAAACAGCTTGGGAAGTGTTGGCGTTACCATGTGCTACAACACCGCCAACAGCTTCGGCAACAGGATATGTTGCTGCAGGTTCAAATCCTTTTACTTTGACAGGATTGAATCCAAATCAATGTTATGATATTTATGTTAGAGCGGTATGTTCCTCAACTGACAAAAGTATATGGACTTCAGCTGTAACTATAAATACACTTTGTCTTCCATTTACCGTACCATTTCAGGAAGGGTTTAACAGTACTTCAACAACAGAGTCTTGTTGGACCGTATTGAACGTTAATGGTGATACTGATGCTTGGGATATGAACTATGCTACCAATCCTTATGAAGGAAATCAGGCGGCCATGATGTTTACCGATTTCAATGCAGGAGCCAATAATGATTGGTTAATTTCACCACAAATTACTTTAAACGGAAATCAAAGATTGCGTTACCGCTATAGAGTACAATCAGCTACAGAGCCGAATGATTTTAGAGTAATGCTTTCTACTACCGGTACTGCTCCGGCAAGTTTTACAACTACTATAGTTCCGCTCGCTACTTATAGCAATATTACATATGTTGAAAAGATTGTAAATTTAACAGGAATTACAGGAGACGCGAATATTGCTTTCCATGTTCCTGCTGGAGGAGCTGACGGATGGAGATTATACATTGATAAATTTATTGTTGAAAATCTACCGACATGTTTCCCACCTATCAACCTTACCGTTTCAAATATAGAAGCAACTTCTGCTTTATTAGGTTGGACAGATACTAATACACCCTTAGCTACGCAATGGGAAGTAATTTTTGTTCCGCAAGGAGATCCAGAACCACTACCATCAGATGTCGGAGAGTTAGTGTCTTTCAACCCGGCACTTATGACCGGATTATTACCGGGAACATCTTATACTTATTATGTAAGATCGGTTTGTTCATCGACTGATAAGAGTGAGTGGTCTTTAGGGGCTAACTTCACTACTTTAATTGTGAACGACAACTGTATAGGGGCTGTTTTTGCTGTAGTTAACCAATCACAAATTTGCCAACAATCAACACCAGGAACTATAACCGGAGCTACTGCTTCAACGGGAGTTCCAGCCGCTTGTATTGGTACCGCCAATGATGATGTATGGTTTACGTTTTTAGCAACCAATCCTTATTTGAATATTGAATTACAAAATATCATCGGAACTACTACTAATTTAAACTTTGCTATATATTCAGGAAGTTGTGGTGGTCCTTTGACACAAGTATATTGTAGTACTGCCAACGATACTAGTGGTACTGTAAATAACTTAACTCTTGGACAAACTTATTTTATTAGAGTTTATTCTAACGGTAATACACCGCAAACAGCAAGTTTTGATTTATGTATCACTACTCCTTCAAGTTGTTTGTCGGGTACTTCGGCTTGTCAGAACTTACAATACCAAAATACAACGGGTGTTAACAGTCAGGGAACAATCGGGTGTTTGTCAAGTTCACCAAACCCTACTTATTATACTATCAACGTTTCTCAAGACGGACCAATTAACTTGCTTTTGACACAGTCTACCACGCAAGGGGGACCACCAAATTTAGATGTTGATTATGCTGCTTGGGGACCATTTACTAGTCAGGCTGCTGCTTGTGCTGCCATTGGAAACCCTCCAACATTAGCGCCGGGTATTGGTGTTCCTGTAAGCCAGACTACAGGGTGTAGTTTTTCACCGGCTTCTACGGAAACCCTTAATATTGCAAACGCTACTATTGGTCAAGTTTATGTGATTTTAATTACGAATTACTCTGATGATCCTGGGTTTATTAGTTTGACTCAAACCAATGACCCTTCTCAACCTGGAGCAGGAACTTATAACTGTTGTCCGGACGCGTTCTTCAAGTACACTCCGGTTACTTATTGTAAATCATCAGGAGCCACTAACCCAATTCCTACAATTGATGCAGGTTCATTGGCCGGAACGTTCTCGTTAGATCCGCTTTCACCTACAGGATTGGTATTTGCCAATACTGCTACCGGAGAAGTAGATTTGGCTGCCAGTGCACCAGGTAATTACATTATCAAAAATACCGTTGCGGCAAATCCTACCACTAACTGTGCTGAAGCTGTAAGAGGCTATACCATTAGTATTGTAGAACCATTGAGCGCTACTATTGCTTACGGTGCAGCAGCTTATTGTAAAAGCATCACTACTTTGCAGCCTGTAACTGTTACAGGTACAACAGGAGGATCTTTCTCAGTATCGCCAAACGGAGGATTATATATCAATACAACAACTGGGGATATTAACCCTAGTTTGAGTCAACCGGGTATCTATACTATTAGTTATGGTTTACCTAGTTCTCCATGTACAGGAGCTAATCCATCAACTACCGTTCAAATTTACGGATTGCCAAATATTCCTGATCAGGGACCAATAACTAAATGTGATACCTATACCTTACCGGCATTACCGGAAGGGAATTATTATGCTAATTCACAATTAACCGGACCTGCTTCAACACCATTGGATATTACTATTCCAATTACAACTACTCAAGTGATTTATGCCTACGGAATTACAGCTAATGGCTGTACAGTAGAAAAGTCATTTACAGTAACTATCAATAAAGTTGATCAACCAACCCCGGTTACTATTGTAGATCCTACATGTACAGTGCTTACAGGAACCGTTACAGTTACCCCTCCGGCCTCAGTAACATTACCTGTACCAGCTAACTTATTCATATCTGAAGTAACTGATAGTGATGCCGGTTCTTTAACTTATGTTGAGCTTTACAACGGTACTGGTGCTCCGATAAACTTAAATGGTTACCGATTGAAGTTTTATACTACTGTCACCGGGCCACCAGCTTGTGATTTACTATTGTCAGGAACAATCGCTAATAATGCAGTTAATGTTATTAAGGTAAGTGCAAACCCTAACCAAGGGGGTGTAGTACCTAACCAATCTTTCCCAGGATGCGGAGGAGTTAATAACAATGATAACATCAGATTGACTACTGCTGCAGGTGTTGAAATTGATTTATGGGGGAAAACAGATGGTTCTGTCTTCACTCCTGCGAATCAAACGGGCTACACATATAGAAGATTAGCTACTGCACCACATCCAAGTTTAACTTGGAATCCGGCAGATTGGACGGCAATAGATCCTGAAGATTATTCTAATGTGGGAAGTTATACTTATGTAGCTTCTAGCTTTGAATATGCTTTAGATTCAAATCCATATCAATCAGGTACTACATTTAATAATGTAACCCCTGGTGACCATACTATAACAGTTCACAACACAATCACAGACTGTTATTCAGCTCCGTACTCAATAACATTAAACGTAGTGGGACAAACTCCATCTGTAGCTGACTTTACTTATCCTTCAGCTCAGGTTTGTAACTTAGATACGACTAACCCTATGCCTATTCAAGCTACAGGATTTACTGCTGGCGGTGCATATTCGTATACGCTTGCACCTACAACTCCTGCTACAGCGGTATTAGCATTAAATACAACAACTGGGGAAATTGACTTAGCCACTTCAACACCAGGTATTTACTATGTTAAATATGAGTATGCATTTGACCCAATTACTTGTCAGGCTCAAGCTGATCACACAGAAACGATTGAGATTTTAGATCCACAACCGGCTAACGTCATTTTTAGTTATACTTCACCTTTCTGTAAAATTGCTGCGGCAACTTTAGCACCAACATTAGATCCTAATTTTGTGAGCGGAGGTACTTTCAGTGGTTCTGCAGGTCTTGTGATTAATGCTTCAACAGGGGTAATTGATTTAGCCTTGACTCCTGACGGAACTTACGATGTTTACTATGCTGTGAATGATGACTTTAATGCTGCATTAGGCATTTGTCAAAAAGCAACAACCTCTCCGGCAGCACAAGTGATAATTAATCCATCTACACCGGCTATTGTAGGCTTTACTTACACACCAACAACAGTTTGTAAAATTGATCCGGCTTATGCTACAGTTAGCCCGATACTGGATGCAGGTTTTGAAACGGGTGGTACATTTAGTGCTACACCTGCTGGATTAGTATTCCTTACTAATGGTGTTATTGATGTTGTTAATTCAGCTCCTAACACTTATGCTATTACTTACACTGTTGCTGATAATACGAATGGAACTAATTGTATTAAAGGCGGAACATCATCACCGTTCTCAATAACCATAATTGATGGAACTACTCCGGTAGTTGGTTTCCATTACAATTCGCCAATATGTGCGGGTATTACTGTAAACCCAATGCCTATTTTAGATGCAGGCTTTGTTACAGGTGGAATATTCTCATCAACACAACTAACGGTGGATCCAAATACTGGTGAAATCGATTTATCATCGGTTACATCAGGTCAAACGTATACTGTAAACTACGATTTGCCAATAAATGTTACTGCTCCTAATTGTCAAAAAGCTGGTGCGCCATCTTCTGCTACTATCGTAATTGCTGATCCAATTGCGGTTAATATAACAGGAGAATGTGTTAATAATAAGTTCACCCTTACGGCAAATCCGGTAAACAATTCGTTTGTTCCGACTGCAGCAACATACAATTGGGAAGATGCAGGAGGCGCCTCAGTTGGTACTGACCAAACACTTGTAATTACTACACCTGGATTATATTCAGTTACGGTTAATACCGGTGGTTGTGATGGTTCTGATGCCGATACCTTTAGCAGTGTATTGTGTCAAATTCAAAAAGGAATTTCAGCTAATAGCTCACCAGGGAAAAATGACTTCTTTGACCTTAGCGGTATGAATGTTAAAAAGCTGACTATTTTCAACCGTTACGGAATGAAAGTTTACTCTAAAGCTAATTATGTTAACGAATGGGGTGGACAATCGGATAAAGGAGATGAATTACCTGATGGAACTTACTATTATGTCATAGAACGTAATAATGGGGAAAACATAACCAATTGGATTTATATTAATAGAGCACAATAAATTTGGATTCAAAATAAAATAAAACAAAATGAAGAAAATATATTTCATTGCAATAGTAGCTTTATCGGTACTATCAGAAGTACAAGCTCAGCAAGATCCACACTATACACAGTATATGTACAACATGAGTGTGATCAATCCGGCTTATGCAGGCTCTAAAGAAAGTGTTTCAGGTGGATTACTATACAGAAAACAATGGGTAGAAATAGAAGATGCTCCTTCAACAGGAACTTTCTTTATTCACAGCCCGGTTGGCAGAAATGTTGGGTTAGGTCTTTCGGTGGTTTCCGATAAGATTGGACCGGTTGAAGAAAACAATTTCTATGGTGACTTCTCCTATACCTTAAACTTAGGTGGAGAGCACAGACTGGCTTTTGGTTTAAAAGCCGGTTTAACCATGCACAAAATTGATTTCAACACCATTTATCCAACGCTTCCGGATTTAGGTGATGATGTTTTTGGTAGTGGAAATCCAAGTGCTTCCTTTTTGAATATAGGTTCCGGGGTATTTTACTATACGGATAAATATTACTTAGCCTTCTCGGTACCAAATATGTTAAAATCAAAGTATTTAGATTTTGACGGAAGAAAGTACGGAACAGAAGTGTTGCATTATTTCTTTACCGGAGGATATGTATTTGACATTAATCCGAATTTGAAATTCAAACCGTTTGCTATGGTGAAGACCTCGGTGAATGCACCAACATCGTTTGATGTGTCTACCAACTTTATGCTGTATGACAAATTGGAGTTAGGAGCCACCTATAGATTAGAAGACTCGTTTGGCGCTATGGTAAACTTTGCCATTACACCAAGCTTAAGAATCGGATATGCTTACGACCATATTGTTTCAGATTTAAAAGTAGTAACACCGGCTTCACACGAGGTAATGTTATTATTTGATTTGAATTTCCCGAAAAAAGTATCACAATCGCCTAGATATTTCTAACCTAATAAAGCAATCCATAAAATGAAAAATCTATATATAGCATTAAGTTTTGTTGCCATTAGTTTTACTATGTCGGCGCAAAATAAAGACACCAAAGCAGCGGATAAATTATACAATCAATATGAATATGTTGATGCTGCCAAAGAATATTTAAAATTGGTAGAAAACGGAAAAGCTACTGATTATGTTTATAAGCAGCTTGCCGATACGTATTATAATATGTTTAATTCAACAGAAGCGGTTAAATGGTATGCCAAAGCAACTGAGATGACTCAGGATGCCGAAACATATTACCGTTACGCACAAATGTTGAAAGCCAATGGTAAATACGAAGAGTCTAATAAGCAAATGCAAAAATTCGCTAATGCTGCACCTTCAGATACCAGAGCCAAAGCTTTCAGAGACAATCCTAATTATGTTCCGAGATTGTTAGATAAAACTAAATTGTACAACATCAACCCTTCTGATATCAGTAGTGATAAATCTGATTTTGGAGCCATATTGTATGATAACTCGTTATATTTTACCAGTGCACGTAACGGATCACGCAAAAATTATGGGGTTTTAGACGAACCTTATCTTGATATTTACAAAGCTGATTATAATGCGGATGGTACAATCACCAATGCAGCAACGGTTAACTCATTAAATTCAAAGTACCATGATGGTCCATTGACTATGAGTGCTGATGGGAACACAGTTTATTTTTCAAGCGATAGTTTCAGAGATAAGAAATTTGAAAAAGATAAAAAGAATAATCTAAAACTTGGTAGAAATAGTATTTATAAAGCTACTAAAAATGGCGATAGCTGGGGGAATATTGAGTTTTTACCTTTTAATGGTAAAGAATTTTCAACTAGCAACCCAAGTTTAAGTCGTGACGGCAAAACTCTTTACTTCTCTTCTAACAGACCAGGAAGTATTGGTGGTGTAGATATTTGGAAAGTTAGCATCAATGCTGACGGAACTTATGGTGACCCTCAAAACTTAGGAAATAAAGTGAATACCGAAGGTGATGAAAGTTTCCCGTTTATTGCTGACGATAACAAGAACTTATTCTTTGCTTCTAGTGGTAAACAAGGTTTAGGTGGCTTTGATATCTACCAAATTGATTTATCAAAAGGGGGTGAAGCTAACAACTTAGGGAAACCGGTTAATACAGAAAAAGACGATTTCGGATTTTCATTTAACGGAACTAAAGACATTGGTTTCATTTCGAGTAACCGTAGCGGAAACGATGATATTTTTGTTGTAACTCCGGTATGTGCTGTTGATGTGACTATCGTAGTTACTAATGCTAAAACGGGAGCTATTTTAGCTAACGCCGGTGTAAGCATCATGGACGATAAGAAAAACATTATCACTTCTGAAATGTCAAATGACAAAGGAGAAGTTACTTATAAAGTGGAGTGTGACCGTCCTTATGTAGTGCAAGCTACCAAAGATGGTTTCGAGGGCAATACTTTTGCGGTTAACAAAAGCAAAGGGCCAACTGCTAAAGTGGATGCAGCCTTACAACCTATTGATGTTATCGTAACTGAAACTGAAGTGGTATTAAAACCAATCTATTTTGAATTTAACAAAAGCAACATTACTCAGGAAGGTGCTTTTGAGTTAGACAAATTAGTTCAGGTGATGAAGAACAATGACAAAATGGTTATTTATGCCAAAGCGCATACAGATAACAGAGGAAGTGATAAGTACAACTTAAACTTATCTGACCGTAGAGCTAAATCAACCGTACAGTATATTATCTCTAAAGGTATTGATGCGAGCCGTATTTCCGGAAAAGGAATGGGTGAGTTAGAACCTAAAGTTGATTGTGGTAAAGATTGTACCGAAGAACAACACGCTCAAAACAGACGTTCAGAGTTCTTGATTGTTAAGAAGTAATTTTACTTAAACCAAATATAAAAAGCCTGAGCATCGCTCAGGCTTTTTTTTATTTATACAATCCATTCTCAGGCTATCAGGATTACTTTAAAGACTCTGCTGTCTTTTTATAACATAAAGATTTTAATCAATTCATAACTTGAACACAGTTTTTTGGACAGCCTCTTTATCAACTATAACTACAACGATGGTAGTGCAAAGCAAAGAAAATAGTGTGGCGCATAAAGTAAAAGCTTGGCACATGGCTTAGTAAGTTCGGCGCATAGTCTAGTAAGCTCGGTACATTGCTTAGTAAGTTTGGAACATAGTCTAGTAAGCTCGACACATGGCTTAGTGAGTTCGGCACATGGTCTAGTCAGCTTGGTACATTGCATAGTAAGTTGGGTACATAGTCTAGTCAACTCGGTACATGGCTTAGTAAGTTCGGGACAAAGAGTTTTAGCTTGGGACAAAAGTTATAATCTAAAAAAAACCACTCCTTTTGAGAGTGGTTTTTGTGTATTGGCTGATGCCTTTTAAAGCATTGATTTATTCTTTGATAAAGCGTTTTGAAGTTGTACCGCTTTCGTTGCTTACCTCAATTAAGTAAGCTCCGGTTCTTAGTGAACCCACATAAATGGCATCGTTTTCAATTTTACCTTTACCTAATTCTTGTCCCATCATATTAAAGATTTTAAATGTTGATGGCGAAGAAAGATTGGCTATGTTCAACATATCCCCTTTAACCGGGTTTGGATATAATGTGAACGAAATCGCATTGTTGCTGCTGATTTCTTTAGCTGTAGCAGTGATGTTTACGGTATAGTCTTCTACTTGCCCGTAAGAGAACGCTTCACAAGCAGTAGGGGTTCCGTTGTATTTCATCGAAACTCTCATTCTGGTGGCTCCTAATGCAGCCGTAGCCGGGATAGTAAAGGTTCCGCTAACCGGTGTTGTTTTTGATTTGGCTTTGGTCCAAACGGTTTCGCCGGCATCGGCAAAATCACCATCTTGATTGTAGTCAATCCAAACGCCATAGCCTTCGCTGAATGCACTACCGGTCCAAGTTGGGGTAATGGTTATAGTATTTGCTGTTCCTCTAACTGCATTGGTAGTTAGTGCTGTGAAGTTTTCATAACCGGCCGTTCCTGTGGAAGTATTGCTAATGGTTCCGAAAACAACCTTGCTGATTCTTTCATCGGCGGTACTATTACCTTGAGAAGTACAGTAAGTTAAAGAAGTAGCGGCGCTGGTAGTAATACTAACGGTGTTGCTGGCTGCTGAAACATTTCCGGCTGCATCTTTGGCTTTTACGTTAAAAGCATAAGTAGTTGAAGCGGTTAAACCACTCACGGCATAAGTTGTGGAAGCAGTTGAAGCTAATAAAGTTCCGTCTTTATAAACATCATATCCGGTAACCGCTACGTTATCGGTAGCACCTGACCATGATAAGTTAGTTCCGGTTGCAGTAGTGCCTGAAGCCGTTAAAGTTGGAGCCGTTGGAGCGGTTGTATCCACAACAGCAGCTTGGATATTGACGGTGTAATCTTCTACTTGACCATAAGAGAATGTTTCACAGGCTGTTGGAACAGCGTTGTATTTCATAGAAACTCTCATTCTGGTAGCGCCCAAAGTAGCTGTGGTTGGAATGGTAAAGGTTCCGCTAACCGGAGTAGTTGTAGAAGCAGCTTTGGTCCATACGGTTTCTCCTGCATCCGTAAACACTCCGTTTTTGTTGTAATCAATAAATACGGCATAGCCTTCTGCATAAGCAGTGCTGGTCCAGGCCGGCGTTATGGTAATGGTATTAGCCGTTCCTGCTGTTGCGTTAGTTGAAAGGGCTGTGAAATCTTCATAACCCGCAGTTCCGGTAGAAGTATTGTTGATAGTACCGAATACAACTTTACCAATTTTTTCATCGGCCGTGCTGCTTCCCAATGAAGTACAGTAGGTTAATGAAGCCACTGAAGTAGTTACGCTTACGGTATTGCTGGCTACGGATGAATTTCCGGCAGCATCTTTGGCGATAACATAGAAAGAGTAAGTTGTGCTGGCACTTAAGCCACTAACCGCATACGTTGTTGAAGCTGTAGTAGCTTTGAAAACACCATTTTGATAGACATCATAAGCGGTTACTCCCACGTTGTCAGTAGCACCTGACCATGATAAATTAGTTGATGAAGCGGTAGTTCCTGAGGCTGATAATGTTGGTGCTGTTGGCGCGGTTGTATCTACCACCGGTGCCAATGTAGTTACGCTAACGGTATTGCTGGCTGCAGAAGCATTTCCTGCGGCATCTTTTGCTTTAACTGTGAAAGCATAGGTTGTTGAAGCCGTTAAACCTGCAACGGTAAAAGGAGAAGCTGTAGTTGATGTTAGTAAAACGCCATCTTTATAAATATCGTATCCGGTTACCGCTACGTTATCAGTAGCACCCGACCAAGACAATACAGTTGCAGTTTGTGTAGTTCCTGAAGCCACCAATGTTGGTGCTGTTGGAGCTACGGTATCTGTTGAACCCGATGTAATGGTAAAGTTGGCATTAGATACATCGAAGAAAATATGGTTGGTTCCTTTTACCATGATTCGGTTAGTCGTTCCCGGTGTATTCGGAATGGTAACGGCCTCTGTTCCGTCATTTGGAGTAGCGGCTAATAAAGTTGACCAAGTTGTTCCGCCGTTAGTGGATAATAATATATCTACATTGGCACAGTTTACTCCGTTGGCTGTTGTACCGGCTACCGCCCAAGTTACCATTTGCGAAGTACCACCCACATAAGAAACAGCAGTATTTGGTGAAGTCACTGAAAACGGACCTGCAGTTGCATTAACGGTTACAATCATATCATCACTGTTATTAGCAGGGCCTCCGGCATGGTTATCACGAACCGTTACTCTGAAATTTAGCGTACGGGCTACAGATGGTAACGCCTCTACAGTAATTTCAGCACCAGCAGTTGTAGTAGCACCGGTTAATACCGAGGCCATTCTTGGGAAATAACGCGTTGGTGAGGTAGTTGAATTGTATGATCTGAAATCAACTCCGGTAGTTTTAGTAGCACTTGGTGCTGCCGAGGTAGTCTGAGAATCCATTTGTTCCCAGTTGTAAGTTAACGCATCACCATTGGCATCAGTACCAACGGCAGTTAGCATAAACGGAGTGCTTTTAGGAATAGTATAGTCTAAACCGGCACTGGCCGTTGGGATAGCATTTCCTGTTGACGTATTTACGGAACAAGTTTTGGCTTTAATGTTATTAGTAACTTGCTGAATGCTTACGGCATGGAAGTAAGGGTCAGAGTGTGGTTGAATGTCAAGCGAAGTAATTCCGGCATATCCCATAATGGTTGAGCCTGAACCCGGTTCCACTTGAACGCCCGAACCTTCGTTACTGTGCGTAAACGTATGGTTGGCCCCAAATTGATGGCCCATTTCATGCGCTACATAATCCACATCGAAGTTGTCGCCGGATGGAATTCCGTCTGCTGGAGAAGTGATACCGCTTCCTTTAGAACCATTAACACATACACAACCGATGCAACCTGCATTACCACCGCCACCGGTAGCTCCAAATAAGTGTCCGATGTCATAATTAGCCTCGCCAATTACAGAAGTTAAGGTAGATTGTAATTGTGCATTCCATTGCGACATGCTTGCTGCTGCTGAATAAGGGTCGGTTGAAGCGTTAGTATAAATTACCAAATCAGTATTGGCAATCAAGACCATTCTGGCCGAGAAATCATTTTCAAAAATAGCATTCACACGAGTCATCGAAGCGTTTATAGCCGCTAAGGCCAAAGCTTTGGTGCCTCCAAAGTACACGGCGTATTCTCCGGTACATGACATAGCCAAACGGAAAGTACGTAAAAGTCCGTCATCAGCATTAGGTCTTGCCGTGCTGCTTTCTATCTGAGGGGTTGCTACGTCAATGACTTTACACTCAAAAGGCGTTAATGAAATAGCTTTGTCCGCTTTGCGATAAACGGTGTAAGTCGTCAAATCTTGAGAAATAGGCTCAATGAATTCGGCCGATTTATCGGCACGCAATACCATTGATTTAAATCCTAATGGGGAAACACTGAAGTAAGCTTTAGCGCTCAAATCATCGATTCCGGTGCCCAGGTAAGATTTGATTTCAGGATATTTTGCCGCTAATGCCGGATCCATGATGGAGTTTTCGTAAATACGAAAGCGTTCCATAGTTCCGTTGGCATTGGGAATGGAAATAACATTTTGAGAGTAAGCCTTTGCGGTGGTCCTTTGTGCCGAACCTTGCAAAGCAGTTTGTAAGTCTGAAAGATTTAGTTGAAACAAATAGTTTTCGGGTAAATTCATTCGACTGTCAAGTGCGATTAAGTCACTTTTTTTGGTGGTCGACTTCCAAAGTGCGGCTTTGTTTTGGGCAAAACCCACACTAGATATTGCCAAAAAAGCAATAGAAAGTAATTTAAATTTCATAGTGTATAGAATTAATTAAAATGGTGCCTCAAAAGTAAAATTAATTTTGAGAAAAAGAGGTTGTTTTTGCTAAAATCGAGATTAAATCGATAAACTACATCCTTAATTATTAATACATTGACAAAAATTAAGAATAATTCGTATGAAAATGATAATTTTAATATTTTTTGAATAATCATTTGACTTAAAAAAGTATTTTTAGAAAAAAAACAGCCGATGCATTTAAGTTATTGGGAACTCAAAAATTGGTTTACAGAAGTTGATTATACTGTTGTTGGCAGCGGTATAGTCGGACTGCATTGTGCATTACAGTTGAGAGAACGATTTCCGGAGAGTAAAATCTTGGTCTTAGAAAAAGGGCTTTTGCCACAAGGTGCCAGTACCAAAAATGCCGGTTTTGCTTGTTTTGGCAGTCTTTCCGAAATCATAGATGATTTAAAAACCCATAGCGAAGAAGAAGTAATTCAACTCATTCAAAAGCGTTGGCAAGGCTTGCAATTGTTGCGAAAAAACCTTGGCGATGCTGTAGTTGATTTCAAACCTTATGGCGGGTATGAGTTATTTTTAAAAGATGATGACAGTGCTTATGCGGAATGTTTACAAAAACTGCCGTTTATCAATGAGCTACTGAAACCGCTTTTTAGGAATGATGTTTTTGCCAAAGAAGTGGATCGTTTTGCTTTTGAGAGGATACAGGATTATGTGATTTTTAATCCGTATGAGGCACAAATTGATACCGGTAACATGATGGAAGCACTGCTGAGAAAAGCAGTGGTCAATGGTGTTTTAATTCTCAATCAGGTTGAAGTTACTTCTTATCAGGAAAAGGTTGATGGAGTTCAAGTAGCTTTGGGGGATTTTAGTTTTGAGACTAAAAAATTACTTTTTGCTACGAATGGCTTTGCGGGGGAGTTGACCAATAATCAAGTAAAACCGGCCAGGGCTCAAGTGTTGATTACGGAGCCTATTCCTAATCTTGATATTAAAGGAACATTTCATTTGGACAAAGGGTATTATTATTTCAGAAATATTGATGACAGAATCTTGTTAGGTGGCGGCCGGAATTTAGATTTTGAAGGTGAGACCACCACGGAGTTTGGTCAAACTGAATTAATTCAAGATCGTTTGGAATGGTTGTTAAAAAATGTAATTTTACCTGACACTAACTATACTATCGCTCATCGTTGGAGTGGGATAATGGGATTGGGAGCCAGTAAAAGGCCTATGGTTGAACCGCTTTCGGCACATGTTTATTGTGGTGTCAGGTTGGGCGGTATGGGAGTGGCCATTGGTAGTTTGATAGGAAAAGAATTAGCAGATTTAGTATGATAAAGAAAATTTTTCGCTGGGTTTGGAAAGCTATGCTTTGGTTTTTTGGGCTTTCTATAGTGTCGGTTATTATTTTTAAATGGGTACCTATTCCGTTTACGCCTTTAATGGTTACGAGAATAATCGAATTTAAGCTTGATGGGAATGATGCTATATACAGTCATGATTGGGAGCCTTTGGAAAACATTTCGCCCAATTTACAAAAAGCCGTTATTGCCAGTGAAGATGCCAATTTTTTAAACCATTCCGGGTTTGATTTTAAAGCAATGCAAAAAGCATTTAAAAGCAATCAAAAGGGGAAAAGACTCAAAGGAGGAAGTACCATTTCGCAACAAACAGCTAAAAATGTTTTTTTGTGGCAAGGCAGAAGCTACGTTCGTAAAGGATTGGAGGCCTATTTTACAATTCTAATTGAACTCATTTGGGGCAAAGAACGCATCATGGAAGTGTATTTAAATAGTATAGAAATGGGCAATGGAGTGTATGGGGCACAAGAAGCTGCCCGTCATTGGTACAGCAAAAAAGCCATTGAGTTAACACCAAGGGAAGCCGCAGGAATCGCTGCTATTTTGCCTAATCCGAGAAAGTTTAAAGCGTCTAATTCTTCCTCTTATATCAACAAACGGAAAGACCGTATTATGCGCTCAATGCGTCATATGGGAAGTATAAAGTATTAAAAAAAGCCGACTGCATCTAGTCGGCTTTTTTGTTTTTATATTGAATTCGTTTAGTAAAATAGCGGTTTGTACTGTTGCCAATGTTTGTAGATTAGTATGCCGTTAAAGACTGTAACCAATAACGCAAATGATAATCCGGGGATGTCCAAAAACAAATGAAACAACAAGATGTTAATAGATATTGGTGCCAAGAGGATCAACGCAAAAGCCACCCATTTTTTCATCAAAAGCATGATGCCGATAATAACTTCCAAAACACCAACCACCGGGAAAATATAACCGGTTGCGCCTAGTGAATTCATAAAATCGCCTGCTGAACCAGTGGGCGCTTCCATTGGAATAAAATGTAAAAACTTATTGGCACCAAAAATAACGAGAGCCAAACCTAAAGCAATTCGAACGATTTTAGTAAACATTGAATTCATATAATGCGGTTTTTAGATTAGTAATAAGGTAAAAATAGCATTAATTATTTATTAAATAAATATAGAAATTCTTAAAGTTTTAGCTTAATTATAAACAATGTTAAAAATCAATGAAAAACAATTAGGACTAAATAGCAAAGTTAATTCCCAAAACAATGCTGCGTCCCACATTAGGAATACCGTCGGATTTCAATCGAGACAAATGCGAAACATAGGTTTTGTCTAAAAGATTGTTGGCATTCAGATTTAAATTAAAGATGGTTTTATTTAGAATTATTTTTCCGCCTAACCCAAGGTTTACCAGCGTATATCCATTGGTTTTGGTTTCAAATTCGCTGTGGTTGTTTTGCGCCAAAGTGCTTTCGATATTCAAGGTGGCAAATCCTTCTTTCCACCAGTTTTTCAGTTCGAATTCGCCACGAAAAGTGTTGTTCCATTTGTTGGCCGGAATTAACGGCAAGTTGTCACCGTTGTCTTTTTTGCCGATTACAGTTTCAAAACTACTCGTGAAATGCAACCAATCTAACGGGTGTGGATGAAAGTGTATCCCTGCTTCACCGCCATATAATTTGGCATTGGCCTGAACATAATCGTATACATTATTTCCGTCAATGATAGTACCGTTTGGCGAAATAAAAATGTAGTGGTTGATGTGATTATAGAATCCGTTCGCAAAAATTTCGAAATGGGAACTTTTGTATTCCAAATTCAAATCGGTTTGCAGGTTTTGTTCGTTTTTCAAATCAGCATTCCCAATTTCATATCGGTTGCTGCCTTCATGTACTCCATTCGATGTCAATTCGGCTAAATTGGGCGCTCTAAATCCGGAAGCTACATTTAAACGCAAGGTGAAATCATCAGCCAAATGGGTTTTGTAGCCCAAAGAAGCATTGAAACTGTCAAAACTTTTATCGATGGCTTTAAAATACCCTTCAGTGTTCGCTGTGCCATGTTCTTCGGTACTAACTTTTCTGTTATCAAAACGCAAACCAGCCTGTAATACATTTTTCCCGAATTCGTAATTCGCCGTTCCGAAAACCCCAAAGTCATTAGTTACAGCATCCGGAATCAAAAGTTCTTCTCCCGAATTGGTATTCGTTTGATGCATGCCTTGTACGCCAATGATGGTTTCTACTTTGCCCAATTTTGGGAAATAATATTTCAAGTCATAATTAAGGGTTCGCAATTTCATGTGCAAACTGGCCACATTGCTGTCTTCAAATTCACTACGGTCATTAAAAATATAACCCAAATCAGCATCGAGTTTAGAATTTTTGAAATAGAAATTATTGTGCAGGCTAAGGATATGATTGTTAACCGCTTGTCTGGGAAATTCGGTCTCATGACTGGTTGATTGTTTAGCGATGCCATTTTCCGGAATGCCTAAATCCAACTTGTTAAAATTATAGCGCAATACACTCGAAAAACTGGAATTGCTGTAACCGATACCGGTTTTCAAATCACTTTCGTTGTACCGCGTATTAGTCACTCGGTCGCCATTCGGAATTTGATAATCGGCGTGGGTGTTGTAACTGCCCCTTGCTAAAAATTTCCAATTGTCTGTAGAGGTTTTTAAACCCAAAGAGGTGTTACTTCCCAAGGTATTCGAAAACAAACGCTGACTGAAATCGGCTTTGAATTCGTTAGCATTAGCAAATTTTTCAGGATTAAAATACAGAACACCACCCAGCGCATCCGAACCATAAAGCAATGAGGCAGGACCTTTGATGACTTCTACACTTTCCACTCCGGCATCGTTTAACCCCAGTCCGTGTTCCTCACCAAATTGTTGATTCTCCAATCGAACGCCTTGTGAATATACTAAAACTCTGTTGCCGCTTAAGCCCCGAATAACCGGTTTTCCGATAGAAGTTCCCGTTGAAACCTGAGCCACTCCGGGAATGGTTGCCAAACCTTCAATGAGTGTGGCTGCTCCTTTTTGTTGCAATGATTTCAAACTTTCATGTTCTACTTTCATCACGTTTTGGGATTGCAGTTTGTTAAAAGCTGTAGATACAATGACTTCATCCATGTGGATGATATTTTCTTCTAAAGTTACATTCAGGATTATTTCTTTTTCCGAAAGTGTAGTAGGAATAGATTTAGTTGCATAGCCCATAGCAGAAAACAATACAGTAAAAGTACCGTTGGGCAAATTGGTTAAAGCGTATTTGCCCTCCGCATCCGCAAGGGTTTCTTTGTGAAGTTCCGGTAATGAAATAATGACGTTCGGAAGGGCTTTGTTGTCTTTGTCGGATATAGTTCCTGAGACTTTGTTTTGGCCGGTAGCCAATAGTGAAAACGCTATGAACAGCGTTAGATATACTAATTTCATGGATATAGTTTTATGTTAATGAATAAAGGCCAAAAGGAATTTTGGCTCTAAAACGATTTAAGCAATAAAACTTGGGGGCGCCCGAAGCGCGAAGAGACTTCCGCGGAAAAACTGCGTTATTTCTTTGGAATAGCAAAATGAATATTTGGTAATAACATCAACTTTTTGCGAAGTAAAAACGGTAGTTGGTGTCGAAATAAAACTGCTGAAAGCAAATTCACAAACAAAACAATGATCAAAGCCTTCATGGGCATGACCTACTTCGGTTTGGTTGTGATGGTAGCTGTGGTTGCAGTGCTTGGCTGAAAATTGTTGCTCCAAGTGCCCAATAGCATCAATTGATTGGATTAAAATGGCAAACAATACCACCAACCCCATCAAAGCATTCAGGATGTGCAACTTTCTTTTCATTGCAGCAAATGTAAGGTATGCCCAAAAAAAAACCGTTTGATTTTAACAAATTTTATGATTTGCAAAACCAAACGGTCCCTAATTATTGTCATTTCCGAGAAGGAGAGAGGATCTATACCAATTTATGGGCCACTAAATATTCGGCAATTTGAATGGTGTTTGTAGCAGCGCCTTTTCTTAAATTGTCAGATACAATCCACATGTTTAAGGTGTTAGCCTGACTTTCATCACGACGAATTCTACCAACAAACACATCGTCTTTTCCTTGTGCATATAATGGCATTGGGTAAGTATAAGTGTCTGTATTGTCTTGAACAGTTACTCCGTCTGTGTGGTGTAAAATGTTGCGCAAATCATTTACATCAAAATCATTTGAAAACTCAATATTTACAGCCTCACTGTGTCCGCCTACAATAGGAACACGAACAGCAGTAGCTGTGACGTTGATGCTGTCATCGCCGATTATTTTTTTGGTCTCACGAACCAGTTTCATTTCTTCTTTAGTGTAGCCGTTGTCTTCAAAAACATCACATTGAGGAATGGCATTGCGATGAATTTGGTATTTATAAGCCATTTCACCTTGCACACCGGCGTATTCATTTTCTAATTGTTGTACTGCTTTTACTCCTGTTCCTGTGATGGATTGGTAGGTAGAAACAATAACGCGTTTGATGTTGTATTTTTTGTGTAACGGAGCCAAAACCATAACCATCTGAATCGTTGAACAATTAGGGTTAGCAATAATTTTATCTTCTTTGGTTAAGGTGGAAGCATTGATTTCCGGAACGACTAATTTTTTTGTCGGGTCCATTCGCCAAGCCGAAGAATTGTCAATTACGGTAGTTCCTGCTTCAGCAAATTTGGGTGCCCAAGCTAGAGAGGTTTCGCCACCGGCTGAGAACAAAGCAATATCAGCTTTCATATCCACTGCTGTTTGTAATCCAACCACTTTATATTTTTTTCCTTTGAATTCAATTTCTTTTCCCACCGATTTTTCAGAAGCCACAGGAATTAATTCGGTAACAGGAAAATTTCTTTCTGCTAAAACCTTAAGCATCACTTCGCCAACCATTCCGGTTGCGCCAACAACAGCAACTTTCATATATTAATGTTTATTCGATTTATAAAAATTTGAAGTACAAAAGTATAGAGAAATTCATTTGGTTTATCATTTTTATAAAAAAAGAAAAACCGCCTCATTTAAGAAGCGGTTTAGTTAGAATATATAATGTAGCGGTATTATTTTTTCAGTAAATCTCTGATTTGAGTAAGCAATTCTTCCTGAGTAGGACCGGCCGGTGCAGCAGGTGCAACTTCTTCTTTCTTTTTCATGCTGTTAATAGCTTTAACCATGATGAAGATTACAAAGGCAATAACAAGAAAACTAATTACTGCCGCCAGAAATTTTCCATAAAGTATTCCTCCATCCGTTTTTAAATCGGCTAAGTTTTCAACTTGTGCTGCTTTTAATGCCGGATTCAATAATGCAGGAGTAATAACATCTGATACTAATGAATTTACAATAGCGCCAAATGCAGCTCCAATGATTACTCCAACTGCCAAATCCATTGCATTTCCTTTTGCAATAAAGTCTTTAAATTCTGAAATCATTCCCATAATTATTTGTTTTATTTGGTTAATTAATAGAACTAAGATAGCTAAAATTTTAACATTTTAACATTTCAAGTAAAAAAATTATTCCCTAAAGAAGACCCGTTTAACCCGTTGTGAAATGCCGGTTAAAATTTCATAAGGAATCGTTCCCAGTTGTTTGGCCATATAATTCACCGTGGGGTTTTCGCCAAAAATGACAACACTATTTCCTTCTTTACAATCGATATCGGTCACATCGGCCATGAGCATGTCCATACAAACGCTACCTACAATTTTAGCTTGCTTACCATTAATAGTTACATAACCAACGCCATTGCCCCAACTTCTTCTGATGCCATCAGCATAACCAATTGGGATAGTGGCTATTTTGGTTGATTTATCGGCTATAAATCTTCGGCCGTAGCCAACGCTTTCGCCTTCATCTATAGTTCTGATTTGAGAGATAACTGATTTTAAAGTACCCACATTTTCCAATTGTTTTTGCTCTTCGTCATCGTTGGAAATGCCATACAAACCAATGCCTAAGCGAACCATATCATATTGCGCTTCCGGATAATTGGTAATGCCCGATGTGTTTAAAATATGACGAATCGGTTTTATGTTGAGTTCGGTTTGCAGTTGCGAAGACAATTTTTCAAACAAGGCAATTTGCGATTTGGCAAAAGCATCGTGATTCAAATCATCACTAGTGGCCATGTGCGACAAAATACTTTTGATTTGTACCGTTTCATTCCCACGAAGGATTCGAATAAGGTCCTGCAGATTTTCTTCTTCAAAACCCAATCGGTGCATGCCCGTGTCAATTTTGATATGAATAGGAAAGTGTTTCAGTTTTCTTTGTTCCGCAATTTTGAGGAAAGCTTTTAATCCTTTTATCGAATAAATTTCGGGTTCCAACTGATGCTGAATAATAGCAGCAAAACTGGTAGTTTCCGGATTTAACACCATAATGGGTACAGTAATACCGGCACTTTTCAAAGAAATTCCTTCATCGGCGAAAGCCACACCAAGATAATTTACTTTGTGATGCTCGAGTAATTTGGCAATTTCAAAACCACCGTTGCCATAACCAAAAGCTTTGACCATCACCATCATTTTGGTTTTGGGAGCCAACTTTGATTTAAAGAAATTCAAGTTGTGGCTGATGGCGTTGAGGTTGATTTCGAGTACCGTTTCATGGGTTTTTTCTTCGAGCATTGATACGATTTGTTCAAAGTGAAAATCGCGCGCACCTTTAATCAGAATGGTTTCGTTTTCAAAATTCAGCTGGTCAAATGCGTTGGCAAATTCGGCTACATCTTTAAACGTAATTCCGTTAATGAATTTATTCTTGTATTGCGAAATCGTTTCACCAATACCAATCACACGCGTAATTTTGTTGGATATAATCAATTGCGAAACCTGCGAATATAACTCTTCATTATTCAATCCGCTCTGAAAAATATCGGAAAGAATGATGGTTTTTTTCTTGTGCTGTTTTTGATGTTCTAAAAAGTCCAAAGCAATTTTCAGCGATTGGAAATCGGAACTGTAACTGTCGTCAATAAGCGTACAATTGTAAATCCCTTTTTTTACTTTTAAGCGCATTTCTACCGGATACAATTGCGCCATTCGGGTCTGAATCACATCGTGTTTGTAACCAAAATAAAGCATCACCATCATGCACTGAATGGCATTTTCTACCGAAGCCTGATCCTGAAACGGAATCGTAATCGGGAAGGTGTCTTCTCGGTAAGTGATTTGCAATTCGGTTAGCTCGCCATTGTTTTTCTTGGTGATATAAACATCGGCACTTTTGTCATCCGAACACCAACTAAAGGTTTTAATCTTCGGATTGATAAAAGCATTGATAGTCTTGTTTTTATTTAAAATCAACACATTCACCGAAGAGAATAGCTTTAATTTTTCTTTGATTTTTTCACCCACACTCGGAAAACCTTCATCATGCGCCGAACCTATGTTGGAAAGAATACCAATCGTAGGACGAATAATTTTTTGGAGCTTCTCCATTTCGTTGGTCATAGAAATTCCGGCTTCAAAAATTCCGAGATTGTGTTTTTCGTTAATACCCAAAATGGAAAGCGGCACACCCACTTGAGAGTTGTAACTTTTGGGACTGCGAATGATATTAAAATCAGGACCCAACAGGAAATTCAACCATTCCTTAATGATGGTTTTTCCGTTACTTCCGGTAATGCCGATTATTGGAAATTCAAACAAACTGCGATAGTAGGCCGCAAATTTCTGTAGCGCTTCCAGCGTGTTTTCTACCACCAAAAAGTTTGCTTTTCCTAAGGCGTTTTCGGGAATATGCGTTACCACAAAATGCTGTACGCCTTTGGTAATAAGCTCTTCTATATATACATGACCGTCATGATTGGGTCCTGTTATAGCAAAAAATAAGGTGTTTGCTCCGTTTTGCAACGAACGGCTGTCGATAGAAATAGTATCAATCACCGCTACATCATTTTGGCCAACCCAATTGGCTTTGATGATGGAGACAATATTTCGGATAGTTTGTGTCAAGGTATGGGGTGTTATTACTGCGTCAGTTCGCTGCGCTCGGGTCTTCTTTAGACAAGTTTTCGGCGTCTTTTACAATCATGTTTTCACGCATGGCATTAAAATAGGCTGCCCGACTCAAAGGTTCGTATTCTTCGGTTTCACCTAACATTACAAGTTTGTCGTTGTCATTTTTTCGGAAACTGTAATGTGCTAAATTGCCGGTTCGGGTACAAACCGCGTGTACTTTGGTTACATATTCGGCGGTGGCCATCAATGCCGGCATCGGGCCAAATGGGTTGCCTTTAAAATCCATATCCAATCCGGCTACGATTACTCGAATTCCGGAATTGGCCAAATCATTGCAAACGGCTATGATTTCGTCATCAAAAAATTGGGCTTCATCAATACCTACCACATCACAACCTTGTGCTAAGATGCGAATATTGGCAGCGGCCGGGACAGGAGTGGAACGGATTTCGTTTTTATTGTGCGACACGACCATCTCTTCATCATAGCGCGTATCGATAGAAGGTTTGAAAATTTCTACTTTTTGTTTGGCAAACTGGGCTCTTTTCAATCGGCGAATCAGCTCTTCGGTTTTGCCCGAAAACATCGATCCGCAAATGACTTCAATCCAACCAAATTGTTCTTTATGATTTACTGTATTTTCGAGAAACATTTTGTAATTTTCAACCTTTAAAATTTGAATACTTTTGTTACTTTGTAACGCAAACAAACCGACTTAAAATTTTTCTATTTTTACGTCGATTCAAATGTAGAAAATTTTAACCAAGGTTACTTCTTCCACAGGCAAAATAAAATGCTCGGAAGAAATTTAGTAAAAAGAAACGCCGAGTTACTATAATTCAAAACTTATGAAAAAAAGATTAGAAGCCGAATTAATCAGCATTGCCCACCGAATTTTGAAATTGAAAAACAAATCGGAAGTGGATCAATTGTATAAAGAAACCCAGAAATTATACGAAACGCTAACTGTTTTAAAATTTTATCAGGATAATTTCGAATCGGTGAAAGCGGATGTGGCGGAAGACGTTTTAGAAGAAAAATTAGAGCAACAGTCACAAGAAGAAGCTCTGCTAGAAGTAACAGCAACAGTAACTGAGCCAACGCCCGAAATAGTAGAAACCCCAAAAGCGGAAGAAGTTGTTGAAGAGGAAGTTTCAGAAGAAGCTGAAATTGAAGCAGAACCGGAAGTTGTGGTGGAAGAAGCAGTTGTTGCTCAAGAAGCAGATGATATTCAGGAAACAATAGAAGAAGAAACAGTAGAAGAAGAAACAGTAGTTGAAAACGAACCGGAAACCATTGATGAAGAAGAGCCTGTTTTCAAACCTATCTTTGAATTGGAAGTTGAGGATGAAATAGAAGAAGTGGCTGAAGAAGAGGAAGAAATCGAACCGGCAGAAACGATAACTGAATTCACTCCGGAAACCAAAAAAGTAGTCATTGAGGAATTTTTAGGCGAAAACTATACTGACCCTGTTTTTGTAAAACCGAATGACGTATCCTTGTTTGCCGAAGAAACTCCCGAACCAAAATCAGCAGTAGAGGCTGAAGCTTCAAGCAAATCTATAGCCATTGGTTTGAACGACCGAATTGGTTTTGTGAAGCATCTTTTTGACGAAAGCAACGAAGATTTTAACCGTGTCTTATCGCAATTAAACACTTTTGATTCTTTTGAAGAAGCCAAAAATTTTATTGATGACATGGTAAAACCCGATTATAACAACTGGCAAGGCAATGAAGACTATGCCGAACGCTTCATGGAGCTAATCGAGAATAAATTCCAGTAATGGGTAAACTGTACATCGTTCCTACGCCCATCGGCAACCTCGAAGACATGACTTTCAGAGCCATTACCGTTTTGAAAGAAGCCGATTTGATTTTGGCAGAAGATACGCGAACCAGCGGCAAGCTCTTAAAGCACTTTGACATTGCCACCCACATGCACAGCCACCACATGCACAACGAGCACAAGACGGTGGAAAATCTCATCAAGCGGTTGCAAGCCGGAGAAACCATTGCCTTGATAAGCGATGCCGGAACGCCGGCCATTTCCGATCCCGGTTTTTTACTCACGCGCGCTTGTGTTGAACATAATATTGAAGTCGATTGTTTGCCCGGAGCTACGGCTTTTGTTCCGGCTTTGGTCAACAGTGGTTTGCCCAATGATCGCTTTGTCTTCGAAGGATTTTTGCCCGAAAAGAAAGGCAGACAAACCCGCTATTTGGCATTAGCCGAAGAAACAAGAACCATGATTTTTTATGTGTCTCCACATAAATTGGTTAAAACACTAGCCGAGTACGTTCAATACTTCGGAGCTGACAGACCGGTTTCGGTTTCCCGCGAATTATCTAAACTGCACG
Organism: Flavobacterium phycosphaerae; assembly: GCF_010119235.1. Classification (NCBI taxonomy): domain Bacteria; kingdom Pseudomonadati; phylum Bacteroidota; class Flavobacteriia; order Flavobacteriales; family Flavobacteriaceae; genus Flavobacterium; species Flavobacterium phycosphaerae. Next base: position 1,244,109 of record NZ_JAAATZ010000001.1, read on the forward strand.
AAGAAACCATTCGTGGTACTGCCGAAGAAGTACTCAAACATTTCGAAGCCAAGCCGCCTAAAGGAGAAATTGTAGTAGTGGTGGGCGGTAAGATTTCAACCAAAGAAAAGAAAGAGAAGGAATAATTACTCCACTTCCAAATCCACAAAAGAAAAACTATTCCCGCTAAACAAACCTTTGTCTGATAGTTTCAAATCAGGAATTACCAACAAAGCCATAAACGAAAGCGTCATAAATGGTGCTTTTAAATTACTGCCTAATGATTTGGCCATCCCGTCAATTTCCTGATACAAACGCCCGGCTTCCCAACCGTCTTTATCACTCATGATGCCCGCAACCGGAAGCGCTAACGATTTTTTATCGCTACCATTCACAGCACAAATTCCACCGGTGTTTTGAATTAAAAGATTGACTGCATTGCAAATTTCTTCATCCGAAGTACCAACCACAACAATATTATGACAATCGTGGGCTACCGAACTGGCAATTGCACCTTTTTTCAAGCCAAAGTTTTTAATAAAAGCCACAGCCGGAGGGGTATTAGCATAGCGGTTAACGACAGCCATTTTCAAGATGTCATTTTCAACATCAGCCACTAATTTTCCATTTTGTAATAGCGAAGCATGATGAATTTCATTGGTAATCAATTGGCCTTCCAAAGCTTCAATCACGCGTATCGTTTTGGCAGAACTCGGCACTTCAAAATCACTAACAGTCTTGGCGGAAGTATTAAAATTGTTAGGTGTTTCAAAAGCAACGTGCTTCACAAACGATTGGCCTTCCTTAGCTACCAACTCACCGTTAATATAGGTTTGTTTTACTTTGAAATGCACTAAATCCTCAGCCACAATAAAATCAGCAGCGTCGTTTTCTTTAAGTAACCCCACATCCATTTTATAATGCTGCACCGGATTCACACAAGCCGATTGCAATACCTTGAAAACATCAATGCCTTTAGCCACCGCACGAGCACAAAGTTGGTTAATGTGACCCAAAATCAAATCATCCGGGTGTTTGTCATCCGAACAAAACATCATATTATCATAATGCTCCGGCAATAAATCAATCAAGGCTTCAAAGTTTTTGGCGGCACTGCCTTCGCGAATGATGACTTTCATCCCAAGGGATAATTTCTCAGCAGCTTCCTCATAAGTAAAGCACTCATGGTCGGTTGTAATTCCGGCTGAGATGTATTTTTTAATCGGTTCTCCTCGCAAACCAGGCGCATGACCGTCAACCGGCTTGCCAAAATGTTTCGCCCAAGCAATTTTCTTTAATACCTCTTCATCATCAAACAATACGCCCGGATAATTCATCATTTCCGACAGATAATAAATGTCAGGCAACGCCATCAATTCTTTAATTTGTTCCGAATCAATCACTGCACCTGCCGTTTCAAAAAACGTAGCCGGAACACAAGAAGGCGCGCCAAAATGAAACTTCAAAGGCACTTGCTTCCCATTGTCAATCATATAATGCACACCTTCTTTTCCAAGCACATTCGCAATTTCATGCGGATCCGAAATGGTAGCCACGGTACCATGTAACACAGCAATCTTAGCAAACTCTGAAGGTACCAGCATCGAGCTTTCAATATGAATGTGAGCATCAATAAACCCCGGAAGTATATAGTCTTTCACGTCGTGATTTTTCTCCACTATGGAAACAATCTTCCCGTTAGCCACAGTAATTTCTCCCGAATAAATTCGTTTGTTTTCAATATCAACAATCTGTCCTTGAATTTGCATTTTATAGTACTTTTATATCCCAAAAGTACTAAATATAAAGTCAATTTTTCAAAAGGAATGAAAGTGTTGTTTTTAAAATATTTTTCCTACTTTTATCACTTCAACTCATAACTCATAATTTATAATTCATAACTCAAAAACATGCGCTGGACTCAAAAACCCAAACCCGCTCCCGAAAAAGTAAAAGCCTTGGCTTCTCAGTTAAATGTTGACGAGCTTATAGCCACACTTTTGGTGCAACGCGGTATTGAAACGTTTGACCAAGCGCGCCAATTCTTCCGACCTACATTAGACGATTTGCACAATCCTTATCTGATGAAAGATATGGACAAAGCGGTTACGCGAATTGAAACGGCCATTGCTAACAATGAAAATATTTTGGTTTTTGGCGATTATGATGTCGATGGAACTACCGCGGTTTCTTTGGTATCGAGTTATTTGAAAAGCTTTTATCCTAATGTGGCCACTTACATTCCGGACCGATACGATGAAGGTTACGGTATTTCGTATCAGGGTATCGACTTTGCCGAAGACAACGAATTTACCCTAATTATTGCCTTGGATTGTGGTATCAAATCAGTCGATCATATAGCTTATGCCAATGAAAGAAATATCGACTTTATCATTTGCGACCACCACCGCCCGGGCGATAGTTTACCCGAAGCCGTGGCTGTGCTCGACCCCAAGCGTGAGGATTGTTCCTATCCGTACGATGAACTTTGCGGGTGTGGTATAGGCTTCAAATTGATACAGGCTTTGGCTCAAAATAAAAATCAAACGACAAATGATTTGATGGTTTACTTAGATTTGGTAGCCACTGCTATTGCCGCTGATATAGTTCCGATGACCGGTGAAAACAGGGTCTTGGCTAAGTTTGGACTAGAGGTTATAAATGCCAATCCGCGTCCCGGTATCAAAGCTTTATTGCAAAATGTAAAGAAAAAAGTGCTGACCATAACCGATGTGGTTTTCATCATTGCCCCTCGTATCAACGCTGCGGGCAGAATCAAACACGGGAACGAGGCGGTTGCTTTGTTGACAGAATACGACCTGCAACAAGCCGAACAATTTGCCTCCGAAATTGAAAAATACAACAGCGATCGCAAAGATTTAGACAAACAAATCACGGTGGAAGCCCTCTCACAAATACAGGAAAACAACGAGCAACAAAAATTCACCACCGTAGTCTACAGCGAAAACTGGCACAAAGGGGTAATCGGTATTGTAGCTTCAAGATTGACCGAAACCCATTACCGTCCGACAATTGTCTTTACCAAAAGCGGTGACAAACTCGCTGCCTCAGCCCGTTCTGTAAAAGATTTTGATATTTACAATGCCCTCGAAGCCTGCACTCAACATCTCGAACAGTTTGGCGGACACATGTACGCGGCAGGGATGACCTTAAAAGAGGAAAACTATATTGCCTTTAAAGAAGCCTTTGAAAGGGTAGTTCAAGAGACAATACATCCTGATTTACTTACCCCTGAAGTTTCTGTTGATGCTGAAATCAACCTGACCGACATTAACGAAAAACTCATCAGAATTCTCAACCAGTTTGAACCTTTCGGCCCGCAGAATATGACGCCTGTTTTTATGACCAAAGGACTAAAAGATACCGGCTACGCCAAAGGTATTGGAGCCGATGAAGATCACCTCAAACTCTTCGTGAAACAAAATGGCTCGGAAGGCTTTGGAGCCATAGGGTTCGGACTGGGGAATAAGCTACCCTTAGTTAAAAACCAAACGTCCTTTGACGCCGTGTATAGCATCGATGAAAACGAATTCAACGGCAACATCACCATTCAGTTGCGATTAAAGGATTTGAAGTAATGGTTTACTTGTCATTTCGACGAAGGAGAAATCACATAACACTAGTAACACCCATTATTAAAAAACAACACCATGTTCAATACTCAAGAAGGGTTTCATTCTTATTATGTTTACATCATCACCAATAAATATCGGTCTACGTTCTATATTGGAATGACAAATAATTTGAAAGAAAGATTGAAACAACATAAAGAAAATATTGAACTGGGGAATAAGACCTTTGCTTCAAAATATAATTTGGAGTTTTTGGTGTATTATGAAAAATTCACATGGGTTCAAGAAGCCATTGGCAGAGAGAAAGAATTGAAAAAATGGAGAAGGGAGAAGAAATTAAATTTGATTAGGGAGTTTAATCCAACGTTTGAATTTTTAAATCATCACTTTGCCAAGCCGGCCTAAGAGTATGTGATTTCTCCTTTGTCGAAATGACAAGTAGTTCCGTCGAAATGACAAGCAGTAAAGTAAACCGTTTTTTGTCATTTCGACGAAGGAGAAATCACATAACACTAATCACACAAAAGTAATAGCGATTAAAGGATTTAAAGTAAAGACTTACTTGTCATTTCGACAAAGGAGAAATCACATAACGCCATTCAAACAAAAAGTAGTTGCGATTAAAGGATTTAAAGTAAATCGTTTTTTGTCATTACTAAAGAAATCCCGGTCAGAACACTCCAACGTATGCTTTATAAACCCTAACAGCCCTTCTGTAGGGTTTTTTTATGCCGTGAAACGGTCTTCGGAGTGCGTGAAACGGTCTTCGGAGTGGCTATACTTGTCTTCGGAATGCAGGGTGTAAACTGCTGAATACAAAGTCGATACTTCGGAGCCACAATATCAGTCTTAGGAAGGAATGGAACAGTTTTTGGAGGGAATGAAATACACTTCGGAACGCCTGAAAGCTGCTTCGGAATGTGAAAAGTTGTTTATTTCTTTAAATGATACTGTTATGAAAAAGCAAACCACCATTCGAAACTTTAATTTTGCCGACAGCAAGTTGGTACAATTGGCTCATGAAAAATTAGCCTTTATGCGCAGAGATGCTACGGCATTTTCGGATTATGGGCTGACGGAATCTGAGTTTTCGGCATTGGAAACTATGACAATCGATTTTGAAAATGCCGAAACGGATGGGGAAGCTCTTTACACACAAACCGCTATTACCACTCAAAAAGAGGAGAAAGCTGAAGTGTTGCGGGTAGCCATCAGAGGACTAATGGCTCGGGTTGCTTTGAAATTCCCAACCAATACGGCTCAATACCGAAAATTTGGCACCGAAGCCTTAGCCCAACAATCGGATGCTGAATTATTGGTCATGGCTAAAAATGTAGTGCATGTTGCCCAGCAAGTAGTTGATGAATTGGTGCCCAATGGAGTAACTCAGGCCATGTTAACCCACATTAGCCAACTTAGAGATGAGGTGGAAAGTTTGATACTAGCGATGAAAACCGCTATGGGCGATCGTGATATTCAGCAGGAAATTAGGATAGCAACGGCTAATAGCATTTACAGTACTTTGCTAAAATATACCCATACCGGGCTGTTTATTTGGAGTACTTCCGATGTGGCAAAGTATAATGATTATATTATTTATGAGGAGTAGCAGACTGGTATTCCTTCAGCTCAAACTTTTCTCCGTCAAAAACGCCGTAAGTAAAATAGCCAATCCAGTCGCCCAGATTCACATACTCCGAGTTGTCTCCCACCTTAATAATCATAGGGAGATGACGATGACCAAAGACTAGGTAGTCATAATGTTGGGTTTCGAGTTTGCGTTTTGAGTATTGCACCAGCCATTCGTTGTCTTCACCTAGGAATTTCACGTCAGCCTCGCCCGAAATCAGTTTGTTTTTTACCGATAGGTATTGGGCTAGTTTCATGCCAATATCCGGATGCAACCAGCGGTAGAGCCATTTTGAAAACGGACTGGTAAATACCTTCTTCATTCGCTTATAACCCTTATCACCCGGGCCTTTACCATCACCGTGGCCTATTAAGAATTTTTTGCCGTTAAATTCATACTCTTGATTGTCATGATACACCGGAATGTTGAGTTCTTTTTCAAAATAATCACTCATCCACAAATCGTGATTGCCCACAAAGAAATAAATAGGAATTCCACTGTCTCTAATTTCGGCCAGTTTGCCTAAAACTCTGACGAATCCTTTAGGCACAACGGTTTTATATTCAAACCAAAAATCGAATAGATCTCCCAACAGGAAAAGGCATTCGGCATCTTTTTTCACTTCGTCAAGCCAAGCGACAAACTTTTGTTCCCGCGGAAAACTCAGCTCAGGCGTTGGCGCACCAAGATGTTGGTCAGAGGCAAAATATATTTTTTTGTTAGGAGATATTGTCATGTTTTTATTGTAGGGACAAGTCGCGACTTGTCTCTACGTATTTTGATTATCGGAAGCATACCATTCGGCAAAAGAGGTATCTGTTTCCTGTAATTTTAACGAATGCAATTGAATGTCGTGCGGCAAACGGCTTTTTATTTTTTTGGCAAAATCAGTCACCATGTTTTCACTCGTTGGTTGATACTCTACCAAAATAACATGATGTCCACGGCTTTTCAGTTCGTTAGCCAATTCGATATGAGGGGTATTTTTATTGAAAACCGTAGCGTGGTCAAACAGGTCAACGATTTCTTCTTTTACAATTTTCTTCAAATCCGAAAAATCAATCACCATTCCAAACTTCACATTAGTGGTATCCGTAATAGGTTTTCCAATCACCGTTACTGATAGCTTGTAACTGTGGCCGTGTACATTTTTACACTTACCGTCATAACCATAAAGTGCGTGTCCGGTCTCGAAAGAAAATTGTTTAGTGATTCTGATGTTACTCATAAGTAGGCCTTTTTGCGTTGCAAATTTAGTAAAATATAACTACTCTTCGTTTTGTCTCTTTTTAGCTTTTGAATACATCCACCAGGCGGCGCCAACAATTATAGCAAATGGCAGGATGTTGCCAATCCAAACCCCAATGAGGTAGCCGTTGTCGGGGGCGTGTTTGATTTTTTCGTTAACGTCAACTTGCTGCAATAAGAATATAAGGCTCATACTGATTTTTTTAGTCAAACAAATTTACGTAAAAAAACAAAGGCTGCCTTTGGGGCAACCTTGTTTTTATCGTGTGATAGTATTATGGATTTTGTTCCAATTCCTGAATTTCATTTTCCTCAGCAGCACGGGCATTTAAGGCTAAATTGTCAGCATTTACCAATACAGCCACAAAACTGATGTTATCCGGATTAGAAACATTAGCCGGTATCGGAAGAGTGAATGATTTGGTAATCGTTTGCCCCGCAGCAGTATTCTCGGTGATGACGTCACCCAATAAATCAGTTATATTGTGTCTTAACACATGATTGTGTTCATAGTTAGGCACCGGATTGATATTGCCGTAATAGGAAGTGTAATTGGTTTGAGAATGAATTAAATGATTTTCAAGCACATAAACTACCAGTTTTAAACCGCTGTAATTTTGTGCAAACTTCATAGTCACATCCAAGTTAATGGTGCCGTTAGCTACTGTTGAAGCTAAAGCCAATCCCAATCCTGCATTATTTCCGGTTAAGGCTTTAGCTTGTGCAATGTTAGACGGTTCAGGAGAAGCCCAAACGATGGTTCTGTTTAAGCGAGACTGAGGTAATTCTAAATCAGAATTGGGTAAAATCAGGTCTTTCAATGGTTGGTAATTGGCAAAATGATAAGGGTCATTACCGTTGTGAATGGCAATAGAAACCACCTTATCCGATTGAGCATACATTTGGTCAATAGCATAGGCCACTCGGGTACAGTTGCCACACCATGAGCCGGTATAATCTTCAATTAAAACGCGTTTTTTGAAATAACCGGGAACAGGTGCCGCAGTTTCTGTGTCATCGGGTAAATTTTCAATTACTTTGGTATCGCTGCAGGAAAAAAAGGCAACTGCCATCAGCATTAAAAATAAATAATTACTCTTTTTCATTTAGTTATGGTTATTTTAAGGTAAGACTTTTGGTGAAATGGGATTAAAAACTAGTGTTCAATGACAATGAAACGCCGGTGCTTTCCGGAACATATCGACATACACCTCCTACGCAAACCAAACCGCCTCTTTGTCTTCCGTAAGCCAAAGCAATTCGGGTAGATTTAACGCGATATGAATTTCCGATGGAATAATAATGGTGTTGCAGTTTAGCATCATCATTGCCATAATTGTACATATCCGAAACGTATAACGCATATTTAGATCCCAGATTAAATTCGGTTAACAAACTGGCCCAATTCTTTTTATCACTGTTCGCCCAAAGATGTTCAGCCTGTACCCGTATGGATTTATTGGTGCTGAATTTATAGGTAGATTCAGCTCCGATAATATTGGATTTTACTTCGCCATAGGTTTCCTGAATGTACTTTTTGTTATAATATTGGTTGATGTAGGTAAATCCGGATTGCCATTTGTCATTCCATTTTTTGGTAATTTCAATATTGGCATCTGTGAAATATTTTTTACCGAAACCAAGGAAATCAGTATGATAATCCTGTGGAGCGAAAATATAAAACTCTCCGCCTAAACCATGATACTGCGAATAATTCAATGCCACTTTGGTACCATATTTACCGCCCAAAGCAGTTCCTTTTTTAAAATTATAAAACAAATCGATTTGTCCGCCAATTTCGCCCGCTTTCACCATATTAACATCATTAAGAATCACATTTGGCTGTGCCTGATAGACATATATATTGGCCAAATTGTAATGATGCTGTTTGGTTAAACTGGGTACGTAATTCATAATTAAATCATTGTACTGGTTTCCTTTAGCTAATCGTTCTGAATAAAAACTCATGTTTTCCAATCGACGGAAGGTAGCATCAACACCAAATCCTTTTTCAGAATACCCCATGTTCAGCAAAAAGGCGCTTCCCGGTTTGATAAGGTTGTTGTCAATTTGGTTTTTAACTTGTACTACGGCATCTTTCGATTTATAATCGTACTCTGAGGAAACATAATACCCGTTATGGCTGTAATTAATTCTTCCGGCAAAAGCATTGGTCCAATTATTAAATTTAGGATTAACTATATCCGTTTTTTCGTCACGACCCACATAGGTAAAGCCAATTGTCAATTCGTCTTTTTCAAATTTGAAAATATCCGAAAGGGCTAACTCGGCATCAGCACCATAAATTTTTCCTTCTGACACATCAAAACCGGTTCGTTGCTGCCCGTAAAGAGTTTTTAACGTAAAGTATTTGGTAGGTTTGTAAATAAAACGCAAACCACGCAAAGCATTGTTAATTCCTAAAGCGCGGTCTTCCCAACTTCTCAGCAATAACCCGCTTCCAAATTGTTCATAGTAATACCCAGCTGTGATATCAACTTGTTCATTTTTGAATTGGGCAAAATAAGTCGCCACGTTGGCATGCTCATATTTAGGATTGTAATTCAATAACGCTTGTTGCTCATAGGCTTCTCCCTGAATTCCGAATGTCCAGTTTTTTATTTTATAGTTTACAAATAAATAACTGTTGGAACGTAAAGGATCTTCGGGATGTACTACCGGATTATGAAATTCGTCAAATAAGCATTTATCATTCAGGTACCATTGGGCATTGGTTTCAAAACCTCCCGAAACAGTTCCTTTTTCTTTTTCTTGAGCAAAAACGGTTGACGAAAAGGCCAACAAACCCATAAAAACAATTTTCTTCATGGATTATAAGGTCTTTAATTTAGCCAACAAATCGTTCTCATTTCCGGGAACATACCCATTTTGAATATGAACAATTGCGCCGTTTTTCACAACCACGGTATAGGGAATATTTACAATTCCCAGTGCTCTTTTCAACTCTTGGTTGCTATCCAAAAGGACTTTATAATCCCACCCTTTTCCGTTAACCAAAGGCTTTATTCTTTTTTGTGTTCTGGAGTCATCGGTGGCCACGGCTACAATTTCGATAGGTAGTGTCTTCTTCCATTCTTCCTGCACGTCATTCATTTCGTCTAATTCGCTAATGCAAGGGGTACACCATGTTGCCCAAAAAGAAAAGATGTAAATTTTGTCCTTTTCCATGAAATCAGTAGTGACGGACATTTTTTTACCGTCAATATCTGACAATGAAATATTGGGCAATTGTTTTTGTGAAAATGAAGCGAATCCGACAAAAAGCAGTAGTAGGTTTAGTAGTTTTTTCATTCTAGTTTAAATTGTTTGCATCAGTTGATGAACTTTATAAAAGATCATCTATTTATTTTTTAATCACTTTTAAAGTTGCTCTTTTCCCTTCTTCAGTAGTGAAATTAAGAATATAAACCGCTGCATTCAAATTAGATACATCAATAGTGTTGTATCCTGAAATGTAACTAGTCTGATTAACTAATCTACCGGTTAAATCAAATAATTCGGTTCTTCCTCCTGTGGTGGCATCAAATTCAATTTGAGAAGTAACTAATGTTGATTTGATGTTAATTCCGGCATCTTTCACACTAGTAAAGCCCGGAGTGCTTAGGTTTGGACTGTAACGGTAAGTAATTGTGATTGAGTTTCCTATTTCGGCACCAAATGAATTTACCATATAAAACTTCAAAACATACTCTACATTGTCTATTCCGTTACCGGCATAACCATTAACAAAGTGATCAAAGTTTCCGTTTTGACCATTTGCCGGGATTATGGAAGAACTGCTGGATGGGTAAGAGTTACCTACTGTAAGTGTTCCTACACAAATAGGATCGATACAGAACTGAAGACTACTGCCGGTAGCATTAGTCATACTGATTAGTTTCATTTTTACATTGATATTACTCGCTGAGCTGTTGTAAATTTTTAAGCCCAAATAAGCAGGGTCTGAAGACGAAGGATTATCCGGGTCTGCCAATGAGGTATAAGTGAATACATCGCCGTTATTAATAGCGGTACCGTCTAATTTCTTCATTGTCATTTGTGAAAACGACAAGGCTGAACAAAGACAAACGATTGCAATAATTACTTTTTTCATATTATATATTTTTAATAAAGATTTATTTTACCAATAATTGTTTGCTGTAAGAAGTATTTCCGGTAGCAATGGTAACCACATATTCTCCTTTGGCAATCCCTTTTACCGGAACAGTCAAAAGTTGATTTTCAGTAACGTTTTTGCTCTCATTGGATTGAACTACTCTGCCTAACATGTCATAAATAGTGATTTTATAATCACCACTTTTTAAATTGCTGATATTGATAAAATCACTGGCCGGGTTAGGATATACCTGAATATTGGTAGCCATTTGGTTGTGACTTACAGCAAGTGTATTCATTTCAACTGATTTTGAATTAACAATTTCGCCATTGTCCTGATCAATCAAAACCAAAACAGCATGCATATTGTCAAGAGCACTAGTAGCCGGTACGGTATAATTAAACGTATAGCTTATAGTTTGGCCATCAGTAATAGTTGTAGGTACTGAACCATCCTGACCGTCATAACCTCCTAATAATTGTCTTCCTACGTGGTTGTATACCATTGAAGCAGCCGGTACCGGATTGGCTAATGACTCATATCCTCCCATAGCACCGTTGGCGCCACCAGAATAATAATTGGTTTGTTTGTATCCCGCTATAGTTCCGGTTACATTGTCTTCTGAAATAATAACCCCTAAACGGTAATTAGCATTAGCAAAATTGGTTCTGAAAGTAGCATTAGCAGTAATAGTAACATCAGAACCATTCACGTCACCTGTAGCTTCTAAACTCACAGGAGTTGTCAATAGTTTTCTAGTATTCAGGTTGTTTACCATAGTAGTTTGACTTACATCAGCTCCTTTTACAACACGATCTACATTCATTCCAGGAAAACCTGAAAAATCTGCTCCGCCATCATAATCGTCTATCATCATTGGGTCTTCGTTGTGAACAGCTACTCCGATGAATTCGTTTGGATAGGTAGTGTCCATGTAGGCCATAGCAACAGCACCTCTTGGGCACCAACCACACCATGTTCCCGTACCTTCTTCAAATAAAACTTTTTTGGGAGAGGCCTGACTCACAGTGTTAAACTTGATTGAGCCGGTATTATTAGTCATTACAGGATCAGGGTTACCATTCACAGCCGTAATACTTAAGGCTAAATTTTTCTCTACGATAGTTCCGTATTGAACAGTGGTAGGGTGAATTACGGTACTGGTAGCTCCTACCGCTAATGATTTGTTTACTGTAATGCTGTGATCTGTTCCGTCATTCCAATTGATGGTTAAATTGGTTATTGGATTACTTCCGGCATTTTTAACTGTAAAAGTCAAGGCGTTGGTCGAGTTTAATAAACCATAACGATTTAATTTTGCAGAAACTAACTGAACATCATTTGCTGCTAAACTTTTTAGTTTAACATTGTCAACAACTAGAAAATAATTATCCGTACAATCATAATGTCTAAAACTTATATAAACAGTTTGTCCAATATAACTGGTCAAATTGATGAATTTCGTGGCTAAAGTGCCATTGGCTATAGTGCTCTGGAAAATAGGTGTTGCCGCACTAATTACCGCAGGGTCGGCCGATGTTGTTACATATACAGCATAATGCTCGTTTGGCCAGCTTGAACTGGTTTGATAGTCGTAAAATAAATAAACATTAGGGTCGGTTACAACGCTCAAATCGATTGCAGGAGAAGTAACCAAATTGTCAGGAGTTAAAGGAGATGTGGTTGCGTCATCGTAAGAAAAAGAAAGTAGTGAACCGGTGCCGAATGCACTGCTGATGCCTGAGGCATTCAACACTGACCATTCTAATCCGTCAGCATCTAAGTCAGTACTTGTCCAACCATTTAAATCACCTGACTCAAAATCTTCAGAGTAATAAGTGTTTTGGGCAAAACTGAGCGATGAAATAAATAAAAGCATTAGTAGTAAAGTAGTTTTTCTCATAAATAAAGTTAATTTGTAGTTGTTGAATAGTTTGTTTTAAAAAATTTAATGCAAGTATAGTGAAAATAATCACGTCTAATTAATTGTATTTTAAGTGACTATTTCTTTTTTCGTGAATTTTGAAACATATTGACAAAAAGTATATATTTGCAATGTCAATTCAGGGGATGTAGCTCAGCTGGTTAGAGTGCTTGCCTGGCAGGCAAGAAGTCGTGGGTTCGAGTCCCATCTTCTCCACAAAAAAGCCGAAATCGTTTAGATTTCGGCTTTTTTTATTTTCCGTTTTTTAAATCTTCGGCTACTTTTTCCAATTCAGCATACCAGTCAGCTCCAAACTTTCGAATTAAAGCTTCCTTGACAAATTTGTAAACCGGCACTTGAAGTTCTTTCCCTAATGTACAAGCATCGCTGCAAATGTCCCAACGGTCATAATTTACGGCGGCAAACTCGCTGAAATCTTTCACCCGAATGGGATACAAATGACAGGAAACCGGTTTTTTCCAGTTGATGATGCCTTGATTATAAGCTTGTTCAATCCCGCAAAGCGCTGTCTTTCCGTCAAAGATAACGTAAGCACAATCTTTATTGTCAATCAAAGGGGTTTCCAAATCTTGATCGGTTCCTACTACCCATGTGCCCAATCTCTCGATAGCTTCGATACCTTCTTTGCGCAAAAAGGGTTTTACTTTCGGATAGATTTCTTCCAAGATTTTGGTTTCTTCCAAACTCAAAGGAGCACCGGCATCGCCGTCAACACAACAGGCACCGCGGCAAGCCGAAAGGTTGCATACAAAATCTTTTTCGAGGATATCTTCAGATACTATGGTTTTGCCTAATTGAAACATGGATGAATTTAGGGTTTAGGATTTGCGATTTAGGATTTTAAATTCCGATGCAAAGGTAAAAATCAATTTGGGTTAAATGAATTATAAAAGTTTAAAAACCTAATTTTGTCAAAAAATGTAAGGAGATGAATTTAGATTTTAGAGAAATTGCCACCGCCACCATGGTGCTTTTTGCCGTTATCGATATAGTTGGAAGTATTCCGGTAATTATTGATTTGAGAGCTAAGTTTGGTCACATCCAATCGGAAAAAGCGTCGCTGGTTTCGGCCGGAATCATGATTGCTTTTCTTTTTGTCGGAGAAGAAATCCTGAAATTAATTGGGATAGATGCCAATTCGTTTGCCGTGGCCGGTTCGTTTGTGTTGTTCTTTTTGGCCTTAGAAATGATACTCGGCATTCGGTTGTATAAAGAAGATAAAGCGAGTTCGGCTTCTATTGTGCCAATAGCTTTCCCCTTAGTGGCCGGTGCCGGAACTATGACTACCTTACTTTCGTTGCGCTCCCAATTTCAAACGGCCAATATTATTGTGGCTATATTTTTAAATATTGTTTTGGTGTATTTGGTACTGAAATCATCTTCCAAAATCGAAAAAATGCTAGGGGAAAACGGGCTGAGCATCATCCGAAAAGTATTTGGCATTGTGCTTTTGGCCATTGCTGTTAAATTATTTGCTGCTAATGTTAAAGGACTCTTTGCATAACAGCATATTTTAGTATTTTTGTCGTCTAAATGTAGTACATGAAAATTTTCACCAATATTCTTCTCTTTATTGCTATTGCTTTAATAGTAGTAAACATTTTCCTCCTTGATTTCAACAAACCTTTCGAAGGCAACAGTATGATTGCTCTGATTGGTATAGCAGCGTCTTTTTGTGCTGTTTTGATTCTGATGATTTTCAGAATGTCAAAAAAAATCGAAGACCAATTAAAACACTAAATCATGTTTGATGTTCTTGTAATTGGCGGTGGCGTTTCGGGCATGTCTTGTGCTTTGATTTTAGGTTCTGCCCAAAACAAACCTTTTGCTGCCGATAAAAAAATTGGAATCATCACACACCAAAAAGGATCTTCCTTGCAAGATGCTTTATTTTATAATGCTTATGGCGTTCCTTCGGGTAAATTAGGCTCCGAGTTACTGACAGAAAGTGTTGACCAGTTGCAGCAACTCTATCCGCATATCATTCAGATTGCTGATGAAAAAGTAATGAAAATAGAAGGAGAAGCCGGAAATTTTACTGTAATGACCAATAAAGATTCTTATCAAACCAAAATAGTAGTCATTGGTATCGGTGCCGGAAATCCTTTCACCATTGAAGGATTAGAGGCGTTTGTAATGCCTCATCAAAAAGTGATAGCCGAGAAAAACCGAATTCAATTAAGAAACGTTGACCACAAAGTAGCGGAAGGAATTTATGTAACCGGAACCTTGGCAGGCTGGAGAAGTCAACTGGCTATAGCTGCCGGAAGTGGCGCCGCAGTGGCAACAGATATCCTAACACTTTGGAATGATGGTGTTCATGTGCAAGTACATGACAGCATCCGAAAATAAATTACTTCAACACGGCCTTCAGCATCGTGTCGTCTTTCAAAATAATTTGGTAGTAGTAGTTTTCACCAAACAATTGTCGGGCCAATTCAGCTGTGATGTATTTTTTAACCAAGACCTTATTGCTTTCTAATTTCATTTCCAAACCGGCTTCTTTGAGGTAGTTTTCAAATTTGGGAATATAGCTCTCGTCATTTTGCATTTTGGTTAAAAACGCACCAAATTCCATTCCCTTGAACGTATTTCTGTTTTTATCTAATTGTTCAAAAACAAAGTGACCAACCACACCCGAGTTTAAAATGTAAGCCAATCCTTCTTCGCCTTTTTTAACTTCAAGCGGTACAAAAATATCCGGAACAATACCGCCGCCGCCATAAACCAATCGCCCTTTTTTAGTTTTAAATTTTAGCGAATCGGCTACTTTTATTTTGTCTTTGGCATACAATTCACCGCTTTCAAAACGTTTCTCAAAATCCTGACTGTACTCTTCGCTTTCGCCTTTGGTATAAGGTTTTTGAATAGAACGGCCACTAGGGGTATAATAGCGAGAAGTGGTTAATCGAACGGCAGAACCATCTTCAAAATCCATTTCACGCTGTACCAGTCCTTTGCCAAAAGAACGTCTGCCTACAATCGTCCCACGGTCATTATCCTGAATTGCTCCGGCCAAAATTTCACTGGCAGATGCCGAGTTTTCATCGATCAAAACAAAGACTCTTCCGGTTTCAAAAATCCCTTCTTTGGTTGCATAGGTTTTATCGATTTTGCCTTTTCGGTTTTTAGTGAATACGATTAGCTCTTTGTCTTTCAAAAGTTCATCGGCAATCTCTACTGCTCTTTCCAAATAACCGCCACCATTGTCACGCAAATCAATGACTAAGGTGTTCATGCCCTTTTCTTTCAGTGCCTCCAATCCGGTGTAGAACTCGTCATAGGTGTTCTCGGCAAAGCGATTAATTCGGATGTATCCGGTAGTTTTATTCAGCATCAGATAAGTATCGACACTTTTGATAGGTACAACTTCACGTTCTACCTTAATGGTTAGTTTTTTATTAGTGCTTTTTCGGAAAATGGTCAACGTTACAGTTGAACCTTCTTCGCCTTTTAGTTTGTTGTATAAACTGTCGGAAGGTAATTTTCGGCCAAAAAGTTTGGATTTATCGGCGTATAAAATTCGGTCACCGGCTAAGATTCCCGCTTTGGCAGCCGGTCCGTCTTTTAGCGGATTGACTACGGTAACGGTATCATTATACATATAAAAATTCACGCCAATGCCTACAAAATCACCTTTCATGATTTCGGCTTCCGATGATTGCTCGCTGGGCGGAATATAAACCGAATGCGGGTCAAGATTGGCTAAAATGCTGTTTACGGTCAATTCGACTATGGAGTCTGAATTGATATCGTCAACATATTCATCGTTTATGAAATCTATTAATCGTTCTATTTTAGCCTTGCTGGCACTTTTTTTGGACAACGTACGGGTCGGAAAATTAAGCATGCCGCCAATGACAATCCCCAGCGCAACGCATGAGAATAGTAAAAGGGGCAAGTATTTTTCCTTCGATTTCATTAAGGGGAGAGAGACTCGGTATAAAGTTATTCTAAATTTTCAATTTGACGCACTTCAACGCCGGCTTTTTCTAAAAAGTCAACGCCCGAAGTGTCGCGGTAGCCATGCTGATACACTACGCGTTTGATTCCCGATTGGTGAATGAGTTTGCTGCATTCTTTACAAGGAGAAAGAGTAATATACAAGGTAGCATGTTCACAGGTTTGTGTGGAACGGGCCACTTTTGAAATGGCATTGGCTTCGGCATGAAGAACATACCATTTGGTTAAGCCTTCGTCATCTTCGCAGCAGTTTTCAAAACCGGATGGGGTTCCGTTATATCCATCGGAGATAATCATACGGTCGCGAACGATGATGGCACCTACTTGTTTGCGTTTGCAATAAGACAATTTACTCCACTCGGCGGCAATCCTCAAATAGGCTACGTCGTATTTTTTTTGTTTTCCTTCTTTCATTTTGTACTGAACTTTTCAGTCTCTCAAAGATAACTGATAATCAAATGGTTTTTCATCTAGCCCTGATGGGAGCGGCACCGAAGTAGAGCGGACAGCAGGAACATGGATAGCAAATATATCGAAACCTTTCGCTTCTGAACAATTATTTAGGCCAAATTTCACTTTGTAAAATCATAGGAATGACTACTCCTACAATAAAGGCCGAAATGGTTAGTGTCCAGTCGCGTTTGGAGAATTTGAATAGCGTTTGAGCCATGTACCCTAAGAGTAGAGCAGCAAGTACGACTATGATTTGCGCCGCTTCAATTCCGACGGCAAATTCAAAAAGCGGTAAGAGTTTGTCGGTTGGTTTTCCGGTGAGAATGCTGTTGAAGTAATTGGAAAAGCCCAATCCGTGAATGATTCCGAAGAATACGGTTACGATGCCCACAAACGTAATGCCGTCTTTTTTGCTTGATTTACCTGAGACAATAATGTTATACATTGCTGCAATGAGGATGGTAATCGGGATTAAAAATTCGACAATATGGGCTTTAATAGTGACTATATTAAAAACAGAAAGCATCAGTGCCAAGGTATGACCTAAAGTGAACAGCGATACCAGAATCAGGATGCGTTTCCAGGATTTGAATTCATAGGGAACCGTTAAGGCCAGCAAAAATAAAACATGGTCGTAGGCAAAAATGTTGAGCACGTGTTTTAGCCCGATAGAGAAGTAAATCCAGAAATCTGACATGGTAATTTGGTGGTTTTGGAACGTAAACTTACAATTTATTTTTATCGGGCTTTTAAAATTAGTGCTAAAATCGATGAAAAACATTTTTCAAATAGGTTTCTTGAAAACGGGAAATTGCCTTATATTTGCAGCATTAAAACCCGTATAATTATGTCATTTTCAGATTTATTTGATAGCGAATTTAAAAGTAGAAATAAAGGTCATTTTTCAGCTATAGTGCGTGTTGCCACAGCTGATGGTGATATGAGTTCAGAAGAAAAAGAATTCTTAGACAAACTGGCGGTTCGTTTGGAGATTTCTAAAGAAGAATATGAAGAGATTTTGGAAAATCCATTAAAATACCCAATCAACCCTCCGTATTTGCATACCCAACGTATAGAGCGTTTGTATGATTTATCGAGAATGGTTTATGCCGATCACGTATTAGGACCAAGACAAAAAGAAATTCTGACCAAGTTTGCTTTGGCCTTAGGATTTACTCCGGGCAATGTACCTTTCATCATTGATAAAGCTTTATCGTTATTAGTATTGAATGTAGATTTAGATACATTCGTTTACGAAATGACTCACATGAATAAATAAAAAAGCCCCGATTCCTCGGGGCTTTTTTGTTAACTGTATTTTGCCATAAAGGCTTCTGCCTTTTCAACCATATTGTAGCTTCCGCAGAAAAACGGAACGCGTTGGTGTAATTCGGTGGGTTGGATTTCCATAATTCTGCCAAAACCGTCCGAAGCTTTACCACCAGCTTGTTCCGCGATGAAAGCCATTGGATTGCATTCATAAAGTAAACGCAACTTTCCTTTTGGTGATTTGGAGCTGGTCGGATAAATATAAATTCCGCCTTTAATCATATTTCTGTGGATGTCGGACACTAAACTTCCGATGTATCTTGAGGTGTAGGGTCTGTCTCCTTCTTCTAATTGGCAATATTTCAAATAATCTTTTACGCCTTGAGGAAAGTGAACATAGTTACCTTCGTTAATCGAATAGATGTTTCCGTCTTTAGAAAACTGCATGTTCGGATGCGACAAATAAAACGTTCCGATAGCCGGGTTCAACGTAAATCCGTTTACGCCGTGCCCTGTTGTATAAACTAACATAGTTGACGTTCCATAAATCACATAACCGGCAGCCACTTGACTCGTTCCCGGTTGCAGAAAATCTTCAAGGGTAACCGGTGTTCCAACGGGAGTTACTCTTCGGTAAACCGAAAAAATAGTACCCACCGAAACATTTACATCAATGTTAGAAGAACCATCCAAAGGATCCATCAAAACTACATATTTGTTGTTGTGACTATTATCAGAACCGGCTACGGTAATGAAATCATCATTTTCTTCCGAGGCAATACCACAAACAATTTCCCGATTGATAAGCGTTTGAATAAAAATATCATTGGCGTAAACATCCAGTTTTTGTTGGTCTTCGCCTTGAATATTTTGGTCGCCCGCAGCACCTACGATGTCCACTAGTCCGGCTTTGTTTACCTTGTAGTTGACCACTTTAGCGGCTAATCGGATGGAGTTGATGATTCTTGATAATTCTCCTGAAGAGTATTGAAATTCGGATTGCTTTTCGATGATAAATTCACCGAGCGTTTTATTGCGTTCTTCCATTGCGAAATCGTTGTAGTTGTGGGTGCAAATATCGTTTTTTTTATTAAAAAATTACCGAAATTTTAAAAAATGTCTGGCCAAATCTCAGCAAAACTTGTTTTATATTTGTTGCTTATAATTCTTAAAATTAAAAACCATGAAAGCGAAAGTACTAGTTGTCGCCCTTGTAGTTACAACATTCAGTTTTACTAAAATAAATGCACAAATTAATTTGGGCGAAAAAGCTATGGGCGCGCTACAATCGGGAGTAGCCAGTTTCACGTTTAGTGATGAAGATGCTGCTGCTATTTCAAAAGAAGCGGTTCGAAAAATGGATTCGACCAATACGGTTGCCGGTCCCAAAGATGGGTATACTTTGCGTTTAAATCGAATTTTTGGGAAACACGCGAATGAAAACGGACTAAAATTGAATTATAAAGTGTACTTAACCAAAGACGTGAATGCCTTTGCTACGGCAGACGGAAGTGTTAGAGTTTTCTCAGGTTTAATGGATATTATGGATGATAATCAATTGTTGGCGGTTATTGGTCACGAAATTGGGCATGTTGCCAATCATGATTCCCGTGATGCCATGAAAGTAGCTTTGCGTAAAGCAGCACTAGTTGGTGCGATTTCTTCTCAATCGGATAAAGTGGCGAAATTGACGGATAGTCAATATGGCCAATTAGCCAGTGCTATTGTTGA
Organism: Flavobacterium phycosphaerae; assembly: GCF_010119235.1. Lineage (NCBI taxonomy): Bacteria > Pseudomonadati > Bacteroidota > Flavobacteriia > Flavobacteriales > Flavobacteriaceae > Flavobacterium > Flavobacterium phycosphaerae. The sequence goes on from NZ_JAAATZ010000001.1 coordinate 1,264,037, forward strand.
CAGTAAATACAGCCGCAAACAAGAATCTGAAGCAGATGATTTCTCCTATGAATTTTTGAAACGCAATAAATACAATGTCAATGCAGAGGAATCGGCTTTTGCTATTTTAGCCAATATGAGTGGAGGGACTAGTGCTGATTTTTTAAGTAAAATGATGAGTTCGCACCCGGACCCCCAAGACAGAGCTGACAAAGCCAGAGCCAGAGCTACAGCGGATGGTTTATACAAATCCTATGTTCAAATGAAATTTTCGAACAAAGCCACCACCACGACTACGAAAAAAACAACCACCAAAAAGAAGAAAAAATAAGTGGCAACGTTAATCCGAAAAGGCGAAAAGAAAGATATGAAAGCCGTTCTTGACTTGATTCAGGAGCTGGCCACTTTTGAAAAAGAACCTGATGCGGTAGTGGTCAATGTTGCCGATTTGGAGCGAGATGGTTTTGGAGAAACCCCTTTGTTTCATACATTTATCGCTGAAGTTGATAGCGAAATTGTAGGCATGGCGTTATATTATTACCGCTATTCGACTTGGAAAGGCAAAACCATTCACCTCGAAGATTTAATTGTCAAAGAAAAAATGAGAGGCTCGGGGTTAGGATTTGCATTGTACGCCGAGATTATGAAACAAGGCAAAAAAGACAATGTCAGAAGAGTGGAGTGGAATGTTTTAGATTGGAACACACCGGCCATCGATTTTTATATCAAATCAGGAGCCCGAATTCTGGACGATTGGCGGGTAGCACAAATGGATGAAACAGGAATAAACGAATTTTTAAGTAAACTATAACTAATGAGAATTTTCAAATTTGGTGGCGCTTCAGTGAAAGACGCCGACGGTATCAAAAACGTCTACAGTGTATTGGAAAAAGTGGGTCACGAAGACACACTGCTAGTCATTTCCGCTATGGGAAAAACTACGAATGCTTTGGAATTGGTGATTAAGAATTACTTCGAAAAATCCAATGAATTACATTCTTCTTTGCAAGACGTCAAGAAATACCACAACCAAATTTTATTAGATTTGTTTGACGACGAAGAGCATGATGTTTTCTACGCCGTGAATAGTCATTTTGCTGATTTGGAATACTTTTTACGAAGCAATAAATCCCCGAATTATAACTTTGTTTATGACCAAATTGTGAGTTACGGAGAGATTGTTTCCACCACTATTGTCAGCCATTATTTTAATCATGCCGGTTTAAAAAACAACTGGATTGACGTTCGTAGTTTCATCAAAACCGATAATACTTATCGCGATGCCAATGTGGATTGGGAGAAAACCCAACAGTTCATCTCTAAAGGAATCAAGAAAAAATCACTCAACATCACCCAGGGGTTTTTAGGTTCCGATGAAAATAACTTCACCACTACTTTAGGGCGCGAAGGGTCTGATTATACCGCCGCTATTTTTGCTTATTGCCTGAATGCCGAAAGTGTAACCATCTGGAAAGACGTACCCGGTGTGATGAATGCTGATCCAAGGTATTTTGAAAATGCGATTTTGTTAAATCAAATTTCCTATCGCGAAGCCATAGAATTAGCGTTTTATGGGGCCACTGTCATTCACCCGAAAACATTGCAACCGCTTCAGAAAAAAGAAATCCCGTTGCATGTAAAATCATTCATCAATCCGCTATTGCCGGGCACCAGTGTTTCCAAAGGAAAAGATTTAGAGCCGCAAGCCCCGTGTTATATTGTAAAAAGAGACCAATTGTTGATTTCATTATCATCAATAGATTTCTCTTTCATTATGGAAGAAAACATCAGTGAGATTTTTGCGTTGTTACATCAATTCAAAATCAAAGTAAGTTTAATTCAAAACTCAGCCATCAGTTTTTCAGTATGTGTAGAAGATAAGTTTGGGAATTTCAACGAACTGAAAGCTATTTTGTCTAAAAAATTCAAAGTGTCTTATAATGAAAATGTGTCGTTGTATACCATTCGTCATTTCACCAAAGAGGCCGCTGAAATGGTTGAAAAAGATAAAACCGTACTATTGAAACAAATCTCGAGAGAGACCATGCAGATTGTAACCAAAGAGTAAAAATAACGCCGTGAATGCTGAAAAATAGATAGGGTTCGCGGCTTTTTTTATATTAAAAAGCATATTTTTACGTTATACTAAATATGCTGAAAAAACTTTTTTTATTGTTGGTCTTCATTGGGTTTTCCAGGCTTTCGGCTCAGGAAATCAAATCGTTGTACCAAACAAAAAAAGTGGCTGTGACTGCCGATACCATTTCTCTTGAAAAAGTAAGCATCAGCCCCAGTTTCTTCAAATTGCAAAAAGAAGACGGCACCGTCATTGACAGTACTTTTTACAAAATCGATTTTAAAACCGGGAAGCTTTTATTTAAAAACGGCTTCACTTCTCAAGACAGCATTACAGTTCGTTATTTCAATTATCCGGAGCATTTAACGAGAACCTACAGTATTTACGACCAAGATAAAGTCGTTCCCAACGAAGCCGGCAACCTTTATAAAGTCAATCGTTCTGTGAAAAAATTTATTCCGTTTGACGGATTGAATACTTCAGGAAGCATCACGCGCGGTGTTACGATTGGCAACAATCAAAATGCTTCGGTTACATCCAATTTAGATTTACAAATCACAGGAAAAATTTCCGATAAAGTCTCACTTCGTGCTTCGATTCAAGATTCTAATATTCCGCTGCAGGAAGGTGGTTATTCGCAAAAGTTAGATGAATTCGACCAAATTTTCATCGAATTATTTACCGATAAATGGAATATTCGCGCCGGAGATTTATTTCTCGAAAATCGGCAATCCCGTTTCCTGAATTTCAATAAAAAAGTACAAGGACTTTCCACACATTTCACCTTTGGCGGCGAAGAAAACAAAACGGATATTTTTGCAGCGGGTGCTTTGGTTCGCGGACAATATGCCAGAAGTCCGTTTACCGGTCAGGAAGGCAATCAAGGGCCGTATAAGTTAAAAGGCAATAATGGCGAGTTGTATGTATTGGTGATTTCGGGCTCGGAGAAAGTTTATGTGAATGGTATTCTTCGCAAACGGGGTGAAAACAATGATTATGTAATTGATTATAATGCCGGAGAAATCACATTTACTTCATTATTTCCTATCACTTCCGAAATGCGTATCGTGGTAGAATACCAATATTCAGACCGAAGTTATACGCGTTTTGTGACTTATGCCGGAGCCAATCACGAAGCTAAAACTTGGAGTTTAGGAGGGTATTTGTATTCTGAAAATGATGTCAAAAATCAACCATTACAACAAAATTTATCGCCGGAACAAGTGTCGATTTTGGCCAATGCCGGAGATAATGTTAACTTGATGAACGCACCATCAGCCTATTTGGATACCTATTCAGAAAATAAAATTTTGTACCGAAAAACAATCATCAGCGGGGTTGAGGTCTATGAAAACTCGAATGACCCTAACGAAGAATTGTACAATGTGAAATTTACGTTTGTTGGCCTAAACCAAGGGAGTTATATTTTGACCAACTCCAATGCCAATGGTAAAATTTATAAGTATGTAGGTTTGACCAGCACTGAACCAAACCGAAATTACGAACCGATTACTCGCTTGGTAGCACCAACCAAAATCCAAATTGCGACCGTTTTAGGAAAATACAATCCGAGTGAAAAAACGGCTCTTGACTTTGAAGTGGGTGTGAGTAACAACGATTTGAATTTGTTTTCGGCTATAGATGACAACGACAACAAAGGCGTGGCCGGGAAACTGAATTTCAAGCAAAGACTTTTTACCAAAAAATGGCAAGTTGATGTCTTCGGAAACTACCAATATGTGCAGCAAAATTTCAAAACCATTGAGCGTTTATTCAATATTGAGTTCAATCGCGACTGGAATTTAACTGCGTTTGAAGGCAACCAGAGTTTGTTGGTTAATGGCTTGGATTTCATTTTGCCAGAAAAAGGAAAGTTGACCTATCAGTTTGAAAAGTTGGATTTCTCCAAAAGTTTTTCCGGAAACCGTCATCTCATTAATGGATTGTTTAAGCTAAATAATTGGAACCTTCAGGAAACCGGCAGTTATTTAAAAAGTGACGGGGATTATGCCACTTCTACCTTCATCAGAAACCAATCACAAGCGCGCTATAATTTCAAAAAGAATTGGGTTGGAGGCAGTTTGCGATTAGAAAACAATAAAGAAAAGTTGCTTGCCACCAATCAATTATCAATACTAAGCCAACGATTTACCGAGTATGGAGCTTTTGTTGGTCGGGGTGACAGCACCAAAGTTTTTGTAGAATTGGGCTATCTGCAACGGGTGAATGACAGTTTGCAAAACGGGTTGTTGAAAAAAGTAAATACGTCACAATCCTATTATTTGAAATCAAAAATACTTCAAACCGATAAAAGCGATTTGTCTCTGTTTGTTAATTACAGAAACCTAAAATATGTTGACAACACCCGGCCAAGTGAACCTTCACTTAATTCAAGGTTGTTATACAACGACCAATATTTTAAGCAGTTGATGCAAGTCACCACCGCCTATGAAACGACTTCGGGAAGGATTGCCCAACAGGAATATACCTATCTCGAAGTGCAACCGGGGCAAGGAGTGTACACTTGGAATGACTACAATGCCAACGGAATTCAGGAATTACAAGAGTTTGAAATTGCACCGTTTCCTGATCAAGCAAAATATGTTCGAGTGTTTTTGCCGAATCAGGTTTTTATCAAAACGCATCAGAATAAATTCTCACAAGCGCTGACATTGAATCCGGCACAGTGGCAAAATGAAACCGGTTTCAGAAAATTATTGTCGCATTTTTACAATCAGTCATCGTATTTAATTGAACGCAAAATTCAGCGCAACGGCGATAACTTTGATTTAAATCCGTTCTCCACTTCTGATGCCGATTTATTAGGATTGAACACCAGTTTCAGAAATAGTTTGTTCTATAATCGCGGAAAACAAAGGCATTCGGTCACCTATACTTTTACACAAAACAAAGTGAAGAGCTTACTTTCTATAGGTTCTCAGGAAAGCAAAAACAATTCACATCAACTGCAGTACGCGCATTTAGTTCAGAAGACTTGGTTGTTTTCAATGGCCTCAAAAACGGTGTTTACCTCACTATATTCGGAAAATTATTCGGGTAAAAACTTTGAAGTCCAGGCTTATGAAATCAACCCTAAAATTTCTTACTTATTCAATAAAAATGCGAGTTGGGACATTTTTTACGAATACCAAAACAAGAAAAATCAATTAGGCGATTCGGAAACATTAGTGCAAAACCGTTTCGGAACTTCCTTCTCTTATGCCAGCGAAAAGAAGCTGACGATGAACGGGGAATTTTCTTTGTATCAAAACAAGTTTACAGGCGATGCCCAATCTCCAGTGGCTTTCCAGATGTTGGAAGGATTGCAACCCGGAAAAAATATGACTTGGCGCTTGTTGTTGCAAAAGAACTTGACGGAATTTTTAGATATCAATATCAATTACCAAGGCAGAAAGACCGAAACCAGTCAAACCATCCATACCGGAAATGTGCAATTGCGAGCATATTTTTAGTGATTTTCAACAACGGCGTATTTATTTTTTTCTTACTTTTAATCCACTAAATAATTAAATTAACAACCATGAAAAAACTATTTTTATTGTGTTTCCTTTTTGTTTTTATAGCTAATACAAACGCTCAGGAAACAAAAGCTGAAAAAGCTAAAGCAAAAACAGAGAAAGCCGCAAAAGCCAAAAAAGCAAATGCTGCCAAAGAAGCCAAGGAAACCAAAGAAAAAGCAGAAAAGAAAGCGAAGAAGGAAACGACAACCGCCAAAGAAAAAGCTACCAAGCTTAAAAAAGACGGAACACCGGACAAACGTTTCAAAGACGCTGATGATGCTAAAGGGCCATTGAAAAAAGACGGAACGCCAGACAAGCGTTATAAAAATGCCAAAGAAAACAGCGCCTCAGCAAGAGGAGAAGCAAAATCAGCCGAAGGTAAAGCTAAAGCAACCGCCAATAAAACAGAAGCAAAAGCCAAAAAAGAAATAAAGGAAAGAACTTCAAGCGAAAAAGCGCCAAGATCGCCGGACAAAGTAACCGGAGAATATAAAGGTAAAAAAGTGTATACCGGGCCAAGAGGAGGAAGATATTATATTAACTCTAATGGTAATAAAACCTATATTTCGGATGACAAATAAGAAGTAATAGTACACTTTTCAAAGAGCGGTTTTTTCAATAGAAAACCGCTCTTTTTTTATACCCCAAATGTCCGTTTTCAGAAGACGAAAAATGTTAAAATTTCACCATCAGTAAATTCCTAACTTCCTTTGTTTTAGGGCTTTTTTTGATTTTTGATTTTTTTAAATAATTGAAAATCAATTTGATATAAAATTTTAAAAACCCCACTCCAATCGCTTCATTTGTTAAAAACTAGACCCGATTGTGAATAAGTTTGACTTTCTTTTTCCGTTTGGTTTGCCAATCTTTGTAACATACAGATTTCACTAAAAATCGTCTTAAAATTCAAAATAAATTCAACATGGCTACTATCGAACCCATTTTAAAAGAAAACAAAGATCGCTTCGTGATTTTTCCTATCAAACACCAAGACATTTGGGAATGGTACAAAAAAATGGAAGCCAGTTTCTGGACTGCCGAAGAAATTGATTTACACCAAGATTTGTCGGATTGGAATAACAAATTGAATAACGACGAAAAATACTTCATCAAACATATTTTGGCTTTCTTCGCCGCTTCTGACGGAATTGTGAATGAAAATCTAGCCGAAAACTTTGTAAACGAAGTACAATATCCGGAAGCCAAATTTTTCTACGGCTTTCAAATCATGATGGAAAACATTCACAGCGAAACGTATTCGTTGTTAATCGATACGTATGTAAAAGACGAAGCCGAAAAAAGTGAATTATTCCACGCCATTGAAGTCTTTCCGGCCATCAAGAAAAAAGCCGATTGGGCTTTAAAATGGATTTCTTCCGACTCGTTTGCCGAAAGATTAATCGCGTTTGCTGCCGTAGAAGGTATTTTCTTCTCGGGCGCATTCTGCTCGATTTACTGGTTGAAAAAACGTGGATTAATGCCGGGGCTTACTTTTTCTAACGAGTTAATCTCCCGTGACGAAGGGGTTCACTGCGATTTCGCCGTGCACTTACACAACCACCACTTGATACACAAAGTATCCAAAGCGCGTATCACCGAAATTATTACCGATGCCTTAAACATCGAAAGAGAGTTCATTACCGAGTCACTTCCGGTAAGTTTAATCGGGATGAACGCCACTTTGATGACACAATATTTAGAATTTGTTGCCGACAGATTATTGGTAGAATTGGGTTGCAAACGAGTATACAACTCTTCCAATCCGTTCGATTTCATGGAGATGATTTCATTGCAAGGAAAAACCAATTTCTTCGAAAAACGTGTAGCCGAATACCAAAAAGCCGGAGTTATGAATTCCGATTCAGAATCTAGCAAAATTAGTTTCGACGCCGATTTTTAACAGCGAATCGTTCGGGCATTTTAGGGAATCCATTTTCCCGCTGTACGTTCCAATCTTTTTTAGATTTCCCCTATAGGGCAATCCAAAAAAGGATTTCCACTTCCATCAGGGCTAGGAAGTAAAGCATGGCGCTAAAACAATCATTAGCATAAATAATCACAAATAACCCAAAAACAGAGAAGGGATTGTCTGTTTTTTAACCACTTAAAACAAAAGCGTATGTATGTAGTAAAAAGAGACGGCCACAAAGAGCCGGTAATGTTCGACAAAATCACGGATAGAATTAAAAAACTATGTTATGGTTTAAACGATTTGGTAGACGCTGTTAAAGTGGCAATGAGAGTTATTGAAGGATTGTACGATGGAGTTACCACTTCAGAATTGGATAATCTGGCCGCAGAAACTGCAGCTTCCATGACCATCGCGCATCCTGATTATGCACAATTAGCGGCAAGAATAGCCATTTCTAACTTGCACAAAAACACCAACAAATCGTTCTCAGAAACCATGAACGAAATGTACCATTATGTAAATCCAAGAACCAACCAAGCTGCCCCATTGCTTTCTGAAGAAGTACACAATGTGATTCAAGCCAATGCCGAGTTTTTAAACTCCCACATCATCTACAACCGTGATTTTAACTACGATTACTTTGGTTTCAAAACCTTAGAGCGTTCATATTTGTTAAAAATTAACGGCAAAATCGTTGAGCGCCCACAACAAATGTTGATGCGTGTCGCTGTTGGAATTCACTTAAACGATTTGGAAGCGGTAATTGAAACGTACGACTTAATGTCGAAAAAATTCTTTACGCACGCCACGCCAACGTTATTCAACGCCGGTACGCCAAAACCACAAATGTCCTCGTGTTTCTTACTATCCATGAAAGACGACAGTATTGACGGAATTTATGATACTTTGAAATCAACTGCGAAAATCTCGCAATCTGCGGGAGGAATCGGGTTGTCAATTCACAATGTTCGCGCGACAGGGTCATACATTCGTGGCACCAACGGAACTTCGAACGGAATTGTTCCGATGTTGCGTGTGTTTAATGACACGGCACGTTATGTTGATCAAGGAGGCGGAAAACGTAAAGGAAGTTTCGCTATCTACTTAGAAACTTGGCATGCCGATATTTTCGATTTCTTAGATTTGAAAAAGAACACCGGAAAAGAAGAAATGCGCGCCCGTGATTTATTCTTCGCGATGTGGACCTCCGATTTATTCATGAAACGCGTTGAAGAAGACACCAATTGGACGTTAATGTGTCCGAACGAATGTCCCGGATTGTATGATGTTTACGGCGATGAATTCGAAGCTTTATATACTTCATACGAAGCACAAGGCAAAGGAAGAAAAACAGTTAGAGCACGTGAACTTTGGGAAAAAATCCTGGAATCACAAATCGAAACGGGAACGCCATACATGTTGTACAAAGACGCAGCAAACCGTAAATCGAACCAAAAGAATTTGGGAACGATTCGTTCGTCAAACCTTTGTACCGAAATTATGGAATACACTTCGGATGACGAAATTGCGGTATGTAATTTGGCTTCGATTTCGTTACCAATGTTCGTTGAAAACAACCAATTCAATCACGAATTGTTATTCAACGTAACCAAACGAGTAACCAGAAACTTAAACAAAGTAATCGACCGAAATTACTATCCGGTAAAAGAAGCCGAAAACTCTAACATGCGCCACCGTCCGGTAGGATTGGGCGTGCAAGGTTTGGCAGATGCCTTCATCTTATTGAGAATGCCGTTCACCAGCGATGAAGCTAAAAAATTAAATCAGGAAATATTCGAAACCCTATACTTTGCTGCTGTAACCGCTTCGATGGAAATGGCCAAAGAAGAAGGATCCTATTCAACCTTTAAAGGCTCTCCAATTTCAGAAGGGCTATTCCAACACAATCTTTGGAACATCAAAGACGAGGAATTGTCAGGAAGATGGGATTGGGCAAGTTTGAGAAAAGAGGTGGTAAAACACGGAGTTCGCAATTCGTTATTGGTAGCGCCAATGCCAACGGCTTCTACTTCGCAAATCCTTGGAAACAATGAAGCTTTCGAACCATACACGTCTAACATTTACACTCGTCGTGTATTGTCGGGAGAGTTTATTGTGGTAAACAAACATTTGCTGAACGACTTAGTAGAAAGAGGTCTTTGGAACGAAGACTTGAAACAAGAAATCATGCGCCACAACGGATCGGTACAAAACATCGAAAGAATCCCTGCAGATTTGAAAGAACTATACAAAACGGTTTGGGAAATGTCGATGAAAGACATCATCGATATGAGCCGTCACAGAGGATATTTTATTGACCAATCGCAGTCGTTAAACCTGTTTATGCAGGATGCCAATTATGCGAAACTAACGTCAATGCACTTCTACGCCTGGAAAAGCGGCTTAAAAACGGGAATGTATTATCTAAGAACCAAATCAGCAGTTGATGCCATCAAGTTTACTTTAAATAACGATAAAAAAGCAGAACCAACCCTTACCGATAAACCGGTAGCGACAGCCGTTGAAGTAGTAGCGCCTGTTGAAAACGGAGAAATGACTGCCGAAGATTTTGCCGCCATGGTAGAACGCGCGCGCAACGCTGCCGGAAACGGTGGAGACGACTGCGAAATGTGTGGATCGTAATCAGCATAAAAACAAATAAAAAACAGCCATCAAATGATGGCTGTTTTTTTTATAGTTTACTTTCTTTCCTTTAATTTCTTGGCCCAAAAAACACTGGTATTCCAATGGTTTTTAAAAGCGGTGTAATAACCAAACGGATTTTTCAGGCTTTGTCTTCCATAAAATTTGAAAAACAATACGGTCTTATAGCCATTGATTTCTTCCTGGGTTTCGTGAAGTAATTTATACAGCATTACGGTGGGAGCAGGTTTGGGCTGATATGTTTCGTTTTGCCATTCAAACTCAAACTTGGTACGAAAACCACCCATGGGCGCTTTGAGATGTAATAATTTCGGTTTCGAAAAAAAGACCACATCTGTTCCTGAATTGCGTATCTTTTTTCCAAAATCGGTGTCTTCTCCGTAACCAAATTCAAAGCCTTTACTAAATCGGATGTCGGTAAGCACTTCACGGGCTACAAAGCTGCTGCAGGTACCAAAACTAATCCATTGGAAAGGCTGAAATTCGGTAAACGTTTCACCTTCCTGCAAACAAGAGAGGGTCAACGCTTTCTGGTCATAATTTTTACAATTCAACAAACAGTCCTTCAAAAAATCAGCCTCAATTCGAATGTCATCATCGGCAAAGAAAACCCATTGGCTTTTCAATTGATCTAAAGCAATATTTCGGGCATTGCAAGCGCCTAATTGGTGTGTAAAGGTATGTGATATGGTGAACGGCCAAGATTCTGCAGTAAGATAATCCAAGTCTGACGCCGCTGTCGGATCGCCATTTTGTTCAATGATAATGACGTTTTTAGGAAGCTGGCTTTGGTTTTTTAAATCGAGCAACACATCATAAAGGTATTTTTTTCTTCCAATGGTCGGAATCAAAACATCAATAGTGTCTTCAGCAGTAATTCCGGAATGTTGTACAAAAGGCACTTTGGCAAGATCATATTGTCCAACCGCAGTTTTTTTATCCTTGAGCGAAAAAAGAAACGGCAACAAAGGCAGCTTTTTTTCATACACCAAAAAATCCAACAGCAACAAGAAAATCCAACGGGTTCGATAATGCGTTTTGACAAATTTAAAAAGGGTATAACGCGAAGCTTTGGGTGGCTTTACATTAGGTAAAATTAAATTACCTCGGAGCAATTGAGGCTCTGAATAACAAAATAAGCCTAAGGGCATGTACTTCTTAGCCAATGAATTTAAAAAGTAATCCAAATCAGCGGAAGGCTTGCCGGAAACTTTGGCGTTTAAAAAAACCGACGCATGAGCATAACCCACAGCACTCGACATCAGCCAGCTAGGATAAGTGCGAGCTTTGTTGATGTTGATAAAAACACTGTTGTCAACATAACCAATAGCCTTAGTTAAATAATCATTCGGGTAAGGATTGAACGAAAAAAGCGTATTGACATACGTTTCCTTTTTTTGAATGAAATCAATGTTTAATTGAGTTTCAAAAGCAACATGGCACCAAACAATTTTTTCTTCGGGGTAGGTTGCCGCCAGATTTAGTAACGCTGAGGCAATAGTATTGTTTTTAGAAAAAGAAATCGTCAACCCTTTTGAGGAACTGACTTTGGTAACCGATTTGTTGTTATGGAAAAGTACAATCATAAGGCTCAAATATAGCCAAAGCAAAAAAAGAGGGCAAATTTAATTGCCAAAAGATAAAGCACATCGTTTGAGGACTGTTTGCTTTTAATTACCTTTGAATTCAAAATAAAAAAGCAATGGCAAAGGAAAAAGGAGTCTATACCGGCATTATCGAAAAAGACGAAAACGGCAATTATTTCTGTGGGGAATACTTATTGGATTATAAATATACAGAAGCCGGTTTTAAACTGGGTGACGAAATCAATATCAAATCGGTCATTGCCAACCCAAGCGATAAGAGCTATAACCAGTATCCGAAGAAATCAAGAAATTTCTTTTTGGCCAATCAAAAAGAATAACAAAATGGAATCACAAAAGCCATTTACCGTTACCGAAGAACTTTTAGCCTCGCACGCCCAACGGTTTCTAAACTGGTTGATTGATATGTGTATGCAAGTAATCTTGTTATTCATTATTCTGGTTTTTGTTATCGCATTTGCCGAGGCTAACAGCAATAAAGCCATCCAAAATTACTTGATGAATATGAATACTATTGGGCAGTACACCCTTACCAGTAGTATAGTTTTACTGTATTACAATATTTTTGAAATTGCTTTTGCCCGAACTATCGGTAAATTCATCACCCAAACCATAGTGGTGGATGAAAACGGAAATACACCCGATCATCAAACCATTTTAGTGCGGTCGTTATGCCGATTGATACCGCTTTACGGTTTCTCTTTACTGGGAATGCCGCCCAGAGGTTGGCACGACAGCCTTTCAAAAACCTATGTGGTCAACAAAAAAACCTTAGATCAAAAGAAGCAACTTTTTTACTCGTTGCAACAAACAAATTCAAACAAATAACATGATAAAGCTTGTAAGAACAACTTCGGATAATAAAGAATTCGGAGATTTGGTCATCCAACTCGATGCTTATTTGAGAATTCTAGACGGAGAAGACCACGAATTTTATGCTCAATTCAACAAAACCAGTTTGCTCAAAAACGCTTTGATTTGTTATGAAAATGATGTTGCTGTGGGCATTGGTGCGTACAAAGAATACGATTCGGAAACCGCCGAAATCAAACGAATGTATACGTTGCCAGAATACCGTGGAAAAGGCATCGCCAAAGCCATTTTAGCAGCATTAGAACTTTGGGCCAAAGAAGAGAACTACAATAATGCCATCCTCGAAACCGGATACCTGCAAAAAGACGCCATCGGATTGTATCAAAAATTGGGATACAAAATCATTGATAATTTTGGTCAGTATGTCGGTGTTGAGAATAGTGTTTGTATGAAGAAAAACATTTAAAACGTATATTTGGTTTCAAATCCTAATTCCTTAATCCTAAATCACCATGACCTGGGAACAACTTTTATCTTTAAAACGCCAAGGCGATACCAGCAAAAGATTACGCATCGAACAAGATGACACCCGCTTGGGCTTTGAAGTCGATTACGATCGCATCATCTTTTCGTCTGCTTTCAGAAGTTTACAAGATAAAACCCAAGTGATTCCGTTGTCTAAAACCGACTTTGTACACACGCGTTTGACTCACAGTTTAGAAGTATCGGTAGTAGGACGATCTATCGGGCGATTGGTAGGTAAAAAAATCATTGAAAAATACCCTTATTTGAAAGAAGTGCACGGCTACCACATGAACGATTTCGGAGCTATAGTAGCTGCCGCTGCTTTGGCACATGATATTGGTAATCCGCCTTTTGGGCACTCCGGAGAAAAGGCTATAGGCGAATATTTTTCCATCGGGAAAGGCCAACAATACAAAGACCAATTAACGCCCAAACAATGGCAGGATTTGATTGATTTTGAAGGAAATGCCAATGGTTTTTCAGTGCTTACAAGCTCGCGTCCCGGCATTGAAGGCAGCTTGCGCTTGTCGTATGCTACCTTGGGAGCGTTTACCAAATATCCGAAAGAAAGTTTGCCCAAAAAGCCCACCAAAAATATAGCGGATAAGAAATACGGTTTCTTCCAGTCGGATGTGGCTTTCTTTAAAGAAGTAGCTGAAGAGTTGGGCATGATTTCCAATAAAACCGGCAATGATGTGGGTTATGAGCGCCATCCGTTGGCGTTTTTAGTCGAAGCTGCCGATGATATTTGCTACACCATTATCGATTTTGAAGACGGTATCAATTTAGGCTTGGTTTCCGAAGATTTTGCTTTAGAATATTTAATCAAATTGGTAAAAGATACCATTGATACGGCCAAATACCAAACCTTAACAACCAAGGAAGACCGAATCAGTTACTTGCGAGCGTTGGCTATCGGCAATTTAATCAATGATGCCGTAAAGGTTTTTATTGAAAACGAAGAAGCCATTTTGCAAGGTAAATTTCATTTTGCTTTGACCGATAAGAGCAAGTACAAAGCGCAAATGGATGACATCATTAAACTAAGTGTAAAGAATATTTACCAGAGTCGAGAAGTGATTGAAAAAGAACTTTCGGGCTACCAAATCATCAATAATTTACTCGATAAATTCATCACGGCCTACAACAATACGTATAGCGGTAATGCTACGAATTACGATAAATTGTTGATGAAAATCCTTCCGGAAAAGCACCATTTGGAGAAAGAAAGTTTGTACGACCGATTGCTTCATATCTGTCATTTCATCTCCATGCTAACGGATGGTAAAGCGGTGCAGTTAAACAAAATCGTAACGGCTTAATCTTCTTCCTCTTCTTCTAAGAGTCCGGAGAAAAGTGATTTTAAGCCATCTACATCAATGTTGCAAAATTGTTGCAGCTCATCAACGGTACCGTGTTCTATAAAGTAATCGGGCACCCCGCAAAGGAAGATTTCATTGACATAATCGTTCTTGGCCGAGAATTCTAATACGGCACTACCAAAACCGCCGGTGGTAACCCCATCTTCTACGGTAATAATAGTCGCAAATTTATCGCAGATTTTGTGTAATTTCTTTTCGTCTAACGGTTTGATAAAGCCAAAATCATAATGGGCAATTTCGTTTGACTCCTCCAATTCGTTGAGCGCAGTAGTTACATTGTGTCCAATGGTACCGGTGGATAAAACGGCTATCTTCTTTCCTTTTTTGAGTTTGTGGGCTTTCCCGATTTCGATTTTCTGGAAATCAGCGGGGAATTTCCAATCGCTGTTTTTTCCTCTTCCTCTCGGGTACCGAATGGCTATCGGATGTTTTAATCCTAAAGAAGCGGTGTATAAAATATTTTGCAAATCCATTTCGTCTTTCGGCGCATAGATAATCATATTCGGAATGCAGCGCAAATAAGCTATGTCGAACACCCCGTGATGCGTTGCTCCGTCTTCACCCACTAATCCGGCTCGGTCTAAACAAAAGATTACCGGCAAATTCTGCAAAGCCACATCGTGAATCACTTGGTCGTAGGCCCGTTGTAAAAAGGTAGAATAAATGCTGCAAAAAACCACCATCCCTTGCGTGGCCATTCCGGCTGAAAGTGTCACAGCATGCTGCTCTGCAATTCCAACATCAAACGCCCTTTCGGGGAAAGCATCCATCATAAATTTCATCGAACTTCCCGAAGGCATAGCCGGTGTGATACCAATAATCTTCGGATTGTTTTTAGCTAATTCTACTAAAGTTAATCCAAACACATCCTGAAATTTAGGGGCTAAATTGTCGGTGGCTTGTTTGATCAATTCTCCGGTAGAGGCATCAAATTTTCCTGGAGCATGGTATTTTACTTGATCCTCTTCGGCTTGCTGCAATCCTTTGCCTTTGGTGGTAATGATATGTAAAAACTTAGGGCCTTTTACAGTCTTAAGTCGTTCTAATTCTTTGATTAAAGTGGGTAAATCATGACCGTCAATCGGACCTGAATAATCAAAATTCAGCGACTTAATCATGTTGTTCTGCTTAGGGTTTTTGCCTTCTTTAACAGCGGTTAAATAATTTTTCAAGGCGCCCACACTAGGGTCAATACCAATAGCGTTATCATTTAAAATAACCAATAAATCAGCCTTGGTTACGCCGGCATGATTGAGACCTTCAAACGCCATTCCGCTGGCAATGGATGCATCGCCTACTACGGCAATATGGTGTTTGTTTTCGCCCTTGAGTTGCGAAGCCAATGCCATGCCCAATGCGGCTGAAATAGCGGTTGAGGAATGCCCAACGCCAAAGGTGTCATAAACGCTTTCATTCCGTTTCGGAAAACCCGAAATCCCACCCAGTTGACGGTTGGTGTCAAACTTAGTTCTTCTTTCGGTTAAAATTTTATGCCCGTAAGCTTGATGGCCTACATCCCAAACTAATAAATCATGGGGAGTGTCAAAAACATAATGCAAAGCAATCGTCAATTCTACCACACCCAAGGAAGCTCCAAGATGGCCTTCTTTTACCGATACAATGTCGATGATAAAACTGCGCAACTCTTTAGCCAATTCAGGCAATTGCGAAACGCTTAGTTTTCGTAAGTCAGTGGGGTTGACTATATGTTCTAGCAATTTTTTTGACATGCCACAAAGGTAACGAATTGAAATTGTATTTTTGTTTTATGGAAAACCCTTTCACCGACGAATATTTTATGAAGAAAGCCCTGCAGGAAGCCGAATTGGCTTTTGAAAAAGGGGAAATACCGGTGGGTGCTGTTATCGTTATTGATAATAAAGTAATTGCCAGAAGCCATAACCTAACGGAGATGCTTAATGATGTAACCGCGCATGCCGAAATGCAAGCCATTACTTCGGCAGCCAATTTCATTGGTGGGAAATATTTAAAGGGTTGTACGCTTTATGTTACTTTAGAACCTTGTCAGATGTGTGCCGGAGCGTTGTATTGGAGTCAGATTTCCAAAGTAGTTTTCGGGGCCACTGATGACCAGCGGGGATTTGAACAATTGGGTACTAAGCTGCATCCGAAAACCCAAGTAGTTAAAGGAATTTTAGCTCAGGAAGCCGCTGATTTGATGCTTCTTTTTTTTGCTTCCAGAAGAAAATAATTCAGCTGTAAAGAATCAAATAAGGTTATACTAAATTGCAGTTTTCTTCGTTATATACTTTGTAAACCAACACCATAGAAACAAAATGGATAAAATTAAATCGTCGGTAATTATTGGAGTAGCCATAATTATCACTGCTTGGATTTTTGGGAAATCATTCCGCGACCGAAATGAAAACTTAGATTCTATATCCGTCATCGGGCTGGGTACTAAGGATTTTGTTTCCGATGAAATTTTGTGGTCAGGTCAATTCAGTGCCAACAGTACTGATATTAAAACGGCTTACAACAAAATCGTTTCCGACCAAAAGACGGTGACAGATTTCTTTTTGAATAAGGGATTTAAAGCTAACGAATTTAGTTTCGGGGCCGTTAATTTTCAGAAGAAATTCCGAGAAGTACGCAGCGAAGACAGCGAAAACAGAACTCGTTACGAACAAGTTTTTGAAGGCTATGAAGCTACACAGACCATTTCGTTTTCGGCCAAAAAGAATCCCGATTTGATGAAACGAATTGAAAGTGTTTCCAGCAAAACTTCTGAATTGGTGAACTCAGGCATTGAATTGTCGTCAAACACCATGCAGTATACTTATTCTGATTTACCCAGTTTAAAGCAAAGCCTTATTGAAAAAGCAACCAAAGACGCCAGTGAGAGGGCCAATAAAATTGTAAAAACCGCTGATGGCCGTATTGGCAAACTCAAAAATGCCAGCATGGGAGTTTTCCAAATCACCGGGCAAGGCTCTACGGAAGAAGACAGTTATGGTGGGATTAACGACACTTACAGTAAAAACAAAACCGCCCGAATTACGGTGCGGTTGGAATATGAGTTAGAATAAAAAAGCCCCGAGGAATCGGGGCTTTTTTATTTATTCTTTTATAAACTTACTCGTAGCACTTCCTTTATCGCTCTGTACTTTGATAAAGTAACTTCCGGTTTTCAATCCTGAAACATCTATAGTTTCAGTTGGATTAGTAGTCACTTGAACCACTTGACCAAGGATATTGTATATACTAACAGAACTGATTGCCATAGTTTGTTTGGAGGTAATAGTCAACTTGTCTTTAGTCGGCACCGGCGATAAGCTAAAAACGGTACCAAAATCAAAATCAGAATCTCCTAAAGTTTGAACGGTGGTAGTATAAGTATTGGTGGTAATCGGTAAATTATAATCAAAATAAATATCGGCACTATTGCTAAAGGTATTCCCAACAACCAAAGTTGGTTTCGTTTTGATTTTAAAAGCTACATACCCGTCATTGTTAGCATCGTCAAAAGGCAGGTTGATGTTTTCAAATATGAACTCAACATTATTGGTATTTGTAATTTTTGTAGTGAATAATCCACTGCCTGATATAGGTCTTAATGAGGAGATATCAAACTTACTGGTATCAATCATATCACGAATTACTATATTTTCAGCATTTGCCGTTCCGCTATTTTCAAAACGAATAACATAGTGTACATAATCGCCAACCTTAGCCGGTGAGATGCTGGTACCTTCTAAACAGGTTTTATCATTTGGATCGATGGCACCAATTACGGTTTGGTTTAGAGTGGCACTATTATTTGTTGGTGTTTCATCTGTAGCTCCGCTGATAGAGGCAGTATAAGTTAATACATCGCCTACAATGATTGGAGGCGTTTCTGCTGGCGAATTGATATTCATCTTTACCAGAATCTCTTTGGTTTCAAAAGGCAGTAAATTTCCAAAAACCCAGTTTAAGGTATTGGAGCTCTGACTATCAGTTGTTGGGGTTGCTCCTACTAAATCCATCACAGCATCATTGAAACTTAAACTAACTGTGCCATTTTGAACCGTTGTTCCTTTGTTTTTATATATTATTTTATATTCAGCATCAAAGCCCGGGCGAGCGTTTGAAATAGGAACAAAACTTACTTCTAAATCGTTATGTGTGCCGTTTGGAGAAATACAAAAATCCTGGACAAACAAATTACTTACCGTCGATAAAGATACACTGGCACTCGGAGGAGTGACAGTAAAATAAGAGGGGTTTTCAAGAAAAGGCGTAAAACTATTGTTGCCGGCATTGACATCATAGTAAGTATAAAATCCAGATTGATCCGTAATTAGATTCCCGGTGATTGAACTATTAGTAAACGTTATCTTTTGGTTTGGTACATAGGGATCAGAAGTATCGCAACCATTACTGTTACTGTCATAGCGAATGTTACCTTTTATACTGTAGGTGTATGCATTGTTTACGGTAAAGCCATCAGTTAAAGTCATGTCATAAGCGCCATCAGTATCATACACATGTACATTATACAGACCGGGAATAGCATAGCCGGCTATGGGTAAATAAACATACAAGTCATTTGAATTATTTCCAAAATAAAATGAAGTGGGCAACACATTAGAAAATTGATCAATAAAGGACACATTTAATGTTGTACTGGTCTCATAAAAATCAACATCTTGAGCTGTAATGGTAACATAAAGATTTTGACCTCGATTTCCATTATTTGGGGTCACCGATATAATAGACTGACCTATCATAAAATTGTAAAAAAAGAAGGCGAAAAGGAGTGGTAGTTTTTTCATTTTCAATTGATTAATGATTGGATGTATACATCGAAGGTAGTATTATTTTTTCTGTAATCAAAATATAATGCCAACAAGTCTGCTTCCGTTTTTATTTTTGATTGTAGGTAACGGTTTAGATTTGGATTATTTAGGCTTGTAAGTATTATGTTTAATTTTTTCTCCACAATAGGCATTAGTATTTGCTTATATGAGGCATTTTTAGAAGTCGTATTGCATTGGTCTATAGTTTCAAACGCCTTTTCATACGCTGCACTGTTATAGTATGTTGCCGCTAAATTTATCCGAGCATCTTCATATTTAGGAGAAATAGCTAATGCTTCTTTGTAGTGCTTTATTCCATCGGTAATGCTTCCGTTTTTTATATAGGCAGAACCTAAATCATTATTAACGACGATGTTGTTTGGGTTGACTTTATACGCCTCCCTAAAAGAACTCAAACCCTCACTAAAATTGCCATTATTATAGTAGGATTTGCCAATATGCCAAGCTAAAGTAAACGCATAATTATCAGTTGAAAAAAGGTCACTTTTGGCTTTATTAAACTCAAAAGCAGCAGTGGTATTATCGGATTTCTTTTCCGCTTCTAAAGCTGTAAATAAATGTTTTTCACCATTGATTCTGTATAATATGATGGTCAAAGAGTATACTAATAAAATAAAGCTGAATAGGTGAAGCCAATGCGAGGAAACTTTAAATCCTTTAATGCTCTTCACTTTTAAAAATCGGGCATTGATGATGGCAAATACCACTAACAAAAGGATTTGATGCTCAACTCGGGTTAAAGGAAAATCAAAAAAAGCAATGATTAGATAAGAAATAATAAAAACCAGCAAATAACCCGCATTTTTCCGCTCATTACTTTCCGCTTCATTTTTCGAAAGCCAATAGGCTTGATATAGTAATGTTGTAAAAAGACCCAGATAACATAGAAACCCAAAAATCCCTATCTCTGAAAGTACCAACAAAAAGTCATTGTGAGGATTGCTCACCACCATTCGACCATTTAAAATAGCGGGATCAGAAAAGTGATGCAATCCATATTTCGGATAAGTGCTCACCCAATTTCCAACACCAATTCCGGTAAATAAGTTATCTTGAATGATATAAATGGCTTGTTGCCAATATTCTACCCTGAAGAAAAAAGTGCCTGATGAAAACAATCTGTAAAAATATTGGATTCTTATATCTGATGAAGAATGAAAATCACCTTTAATTGAAAGCAGATACCAAACACCAATACCTGCCACTGCCATAATTGAGGCTAGCAACCAAAGGAGCTTTTTCCAGGAAAATTTACTTCTGTAATGAAGTAACAGTACTAAAAACAAATAAATGCTCAATGCTATTAATACCGTTCGTGTTCTTAAAAGCAAAAGCAGAATGATGGTGAGAATAATGGCAATAATAGAAACTGCTTTTATCTTTTTTGATCTTGAAATTCCAATGAAATAAAACGGTATGCAAAAAAATAAAATGGAGGATAAAAAATTCTTGTTGCCAAATGTGCCACTCATAAAATCTACCTGCCTGAATATATTTTGGCCATTGATAGTTTTGTTGATAAAAGCCAGCAAGGCAATGGTTATGGATAACAAACCGAATAGGATTACGCTTGATTTTATGCGGTCAACCTCAATTAAATCATTCAATATTGAATGCCTGATAAGCATAAAAAACACCAAAAAGATTAAATATTTGGCAAATGCAGCGTGACTTAAATCGGGGATTTGAGATTTTGAAAAAGAGTATGAACAAAAAATAATAAAGCCTAAAAACAATATAACGGTCTTGTCTACGGTGAAAAAGGGATTAGTTTTTTGTTGTGCTATTAAAAATGATAGGGCAAAAAATAAAAAAACAAGGGTTAATAACTGTCTTGCTAATAAGAAAGGATCTAATATTGAACTAAAAAAAACAAAAGGAAGTAAAACAAAGTACAGTAATACAATGAGATTGAAACTTTTGTTTTTAGTAAATAAATCCATAAAAATTAAATTTTTAAAGCTTTTCAAAATTACATTTAATAAGAATATCTTTTAAATATATTTGTTTTATAATACATTTCGATGAACGAGAAACAACAAATAAACCTAACATTACTTCACATAGCCATAGGTGCTTTACTGGTATTTAATCATCAGTGGTCTAAGGGTTATCTGTTTTTAATTGTTTTAGCAGGCGCTTATCTTGTCATTAAAAACAAAAACAGCAACAACGAAGTACTTTATGTCATAGCCTACATCGCCGGGAGTGAAGTTTTTTTCAGAGCAACTAATGGGAATCCGGTTCATGAGTTTGGCAAGTACTCGATGTTGTTTTTTACTTTTTTAGGGTTTTACTACAGCGGTTTTCCCAAAATAAAAAATCCCTATTGGATTTATTTAGTATTGCTTTTGCCTTCCGTTTTTCTGTCGTTTATGTATTTAGACGGTAACCTAAGGAGGAAAATTTGCTTCGAAATACTAGGCCCCATTTGCATGGGCTTTTTAGCTTTATATACCTATAAAAGAAAAATTTCAGCAGCACAAATCAACATGGTTTTAAATTTAATAGCACTTCCTATACTCACTTCGTGTATTTATTTAATTTTAAAATACCCACAAAACGGTCATAAGATTTACTCGCATAATTCTAATTTTTATTTTTCAGGCAATTACGCTCCTAATCAGATGGCAACAGTATTAGGCCTTGGTATGTTTATTTATTTACTTAAAATAGTAATCGAATCAGATAATAGAAAAATCCTTTATCCCAATATAATTATATTCTGCCTCATTTTTCACAGAGGATTGCTGACTTTTTCCCGTGGAGGTATTGTAACCGGGGTCATCGTAGCGTTGATATTTTTTTTGGCGCTTTATATAAGTAGAAATGGATATTACAATTTGAAAAGGAAAGTAAGTTTGTTATTGTTTGCAGTCATATCAATTTTTGGGCTTACATCCTATCAAACAGACAATTCTTTGTTTAAGAGATATGCAGATTTAGAAATATT
Source organism: Flavobacterium phycosphaerae (assembly GCF_010119235.1). Classification (NCBI taxonomy): domain Bacteria; kingdom Pseudomonadati; phylum Bacteroidota; class Flavobacteriia; order Flavobacteriales; family Flavobacteriaceae; genus Flavobacterium; species Flavobacterium phycosphaerae. The sequence goes on from NZ_JAAATZ010000001.1 coordinate 1,286,290, forward strand.
GGAATCTCATAAAGTCACAACAAGAGGCAGGTATATAGAGATTAAATCGGATATTGAAAATTTTACTGAAAAGCCAATCATAGGCACAGGTCCCGGAATTAGTAGAGAGGTCAGAAAATCCAATTATGGTAGAGACATTACAACCCACAATGAAATAACTAGGTTGTTATCAGAACATGGTGTTTTAGGTTTGTTAGCATTATTAATCTTGATTTTTTTCCCACTCCGATTTTATTATAATGATTTGCGAAACTTTTATTTGCTGCCTTTCTTTATTTTTTGGGTGCTAACCATAAACCATTCGGCCACACGTACCATTGCGCCATTATTCCTCTATGCACTAACGCTCTTGCAAATTAATTTTGAAAAGAAAGAAGTTGGTGTTGATGGTAAATAATTACTTTAAAACTTCCCGCATTATAATTTAACCCCACAAAAAAACCGCCAGTCTTTCGAAAGGCGGTTTTCTTTATTTATTCCTTAATCTCATTTCCTTGGTTGTCAAAAAAATGATATTCAAGATACGTGTAAGCGTCACGTGGTATGATTTTCACCCATTTCTTATGCTCGAAAAACCATTTCGAACGTAAGGATGGAAAACCTTTTTTAAGGTATGCTGCCACAAAAGGATGAACATTTAATTTCACACCACTGTGGTCTTTGATAATTTTTTCAAGCGAAAAAGCAATCTTATCAATAATCTGAATCGGTGCATCTACATCACCGGCCAGGTTGTTAGGATTTTCTTCCCTTGTCTCGATATTTACTTCAGGTCTTACCCTTTGACGAGTAATTTGAACCAAGCCAAATTTACTTGGCGGTAATATCTTGTGTTTGGCTTTATCATCGCTCATTTCTTCTCTAAGGAAGTTGAACAACACTTGACGATTGTCTGAATTTTGCATATCGATAAAATCGACTACAATAATACCTCCCATATCCCTCAAACGCAATTGTCTTGCAATCTCGGCAGCGGCAATCATATTTACTTCCAACGCGGTGTCTTCTTGGTTGGTGGCTTTGTTTGAACGGTTCCCGCTGTTCACGTCAATAACGTGTAATGCTTCGGTATGTTCAATAATCAAATAAGCCCCTTTACTCATCGAAACGGTGCGTCCGAAGGAAGTTTTGATTTGTCGCTCAATGTGGTATTTCTCAAACAATGGCGTGTCTTTCGACTGATAAAGTTTAACGATTTTTTGTTTGTCAGGAGCTATTTCGGCTAAATAGTCCCGGGTTTGTTGGTACAACTCTTCATCATCTATTTGAATACTGGTAAAAGTATCGTTGAATACGTCTCTCAGGATAGAAGAGGCTTTGTTAAGCTCTCCCAAAATCTTGGACGGATGATGAGCAGTTGGTAATTTTTTACACATTGCAGTCCATCTATTCATTAAGTTCTGCAAATCTTTTTCTAATTCGGCTACGTTTTTGCCTTCGGCTACTGTTCTCACAATAACCCCAAACCCCTTTTGTTTGATAGCCTGTACCAGTTTCTTAAGTCGGTCTTTTTCTTCTTTCGATTCTATTTTTGAGAAATAGAAACACGATCTGAAAAAGGAACCAAAACCACATAACGACCCGCGAACGAAAGCTCAGAGCTTATTCTCGGACCTTTTGTAGAAATAGGTTCTTTGACTACTTGAACCAGTACTGATTGATTGGCACTCAGAATATCTGATATAGCACCGTTTTTATCAATCTCTTTCTCAAACTGGAAGTTTTTTAGGGAGAAATCTTTTAGTTTACCTGCGCTTACAAGTTTTATGAATTTCAAATAAGAAGCTAAGTTAGGACCCAAGTCATGATAATGTAAAAAGGCATCTTTTTCATAGCCTACATTTACAAAAGCAGCATTAAGTCCGGCAACAGGCTTTCTGATTTTAGCAATAAAAATATCGCCTACCTGAAAGTTGCTGGTTTCTTCTTCTTTGTGTAATTCAATTAGTTTTCCATCTTTTAATAAGGCAAAATCTACAGCATCTTCACCACTACGGATGATTAATTCTTTATTCATGTTGTAAATTTTTATCCATATTTTCAATTAAGGATTAAGGATTTCTGGATTAAGGATTTTGTAATTCCTAATTCCTAATTCCTAATTCCTAAATCAACAATAGGGATGGATTAAACATTTTAAACAGGTATTGTTTTACCCGACGAATAAAGATTTAGGATTTAGGATTTTTAGATTTAGGATTTTAATTCCTAATTCCCATTTCCTAATTCCTGAATCAAAATTCAATTTCAATGAACGTTTAAAAAAAGAAAAGTAGTTTAGAACTACTTTTTCTTTTTGTGTCGGTTAGCTCTCGCTCTCTTTTTACGTTTGTGAGTAGCTACCTTATGTCTCTTTCTTTTTTTACCACTTGGCATAAGTTAGGTTTTTTGTGATTAATAAATAAGTTTTATACTGCTACTTCAGTATTTGTTTTTACTGATTCTACAAATACTTTTGCAGGTTTGAATGCCGGAATATTGTGAGCAGGAATTTTGATGGTTGTGTTTTTAGAAATGTTTCTTCCTGTTTTTTCAGCTCTTGTTTTGATAATGAAACTACCAAAACCTCTTAAATAAACATTGTCTCCTGTTTCTAAAGAAGTTTTTACTTCTTCCATAAACGCTTCAACAGTGGCTTGAACATCTCCTTTTTCAAGACCTAATTTTTCTGAAATTTTCGCTACGATATCTGCTTTCGTCATTTTCTTTCGTATTTTAATATTATGTGTAATTTTTTGAGGTTGCAAATATAGGAATTAAAAAAACAATATTTCAAGCATAATCTATTAAATTTTAATCACATAAAGATTTATTTTTGCAGACCACATTTTAGCTATGAAATTTCCCAACTTATTAATTCAATGGTACTTACAGCATAAGCGTGATTTGCCTTGGCGGCATAATACAAATCCGTACACGATTTGGCTTTCCGAAATTATGCTTCAACAAACTCGAGTAGCACAAGGATTGCCTTATTTTTTGCGTTTCACCGAACGCTTTCCAACGGTTTTTGAATTGGCAAACGCTTCTGAAGAAGAAGTACTGAAACTGTGGCAAGGTTTGGGTTATTATTCCCGAGCACGTAATTTGCATAAAACGGCTCAACAAGTAGCGTTTGAATACAACGGAGTATTTCCGAAATCCTATAAAGAGTTACTCCTTTTAAAAGGTATTGGCGAGTATACCGCAGCAGCCATTGCTTCTTTTGCTTATAACGAAAATGTTCCTGTGGTAGACGGAAATGTTTTCAGGGTTTTATCGCGTTATTTTGATGTGGATACGGATATCGCTTCGGCCGGAGCCAAAAAAGAATTCACACAATTAGCTGCTGAATTGCTGCCCAAAGGCAAAGCCAATCTTTTCAATCAAGCTATAATGGAGTTTGGTGCCCTACAATGTGTACCCAAAAGTCCCGATTGTCAAAACTGTATTTTCAACGACAGTTGTGCCGGTTTGCAAAAGAAAAAAGTAGCACAGCTCCCGGTCAAATCGAAGAAATTGAAAGTGAGAGAACGGTTTTTTAATTATTTGGTTTTTTCAGATGAACAGGCTAATACTATTATTCAACAGCGAACTCAAAAAGGAATTTGGCACAATTTATATGAATTCCCATTACTCGAAACCGAAACCGCTACAACCGATGCTGCTATTTTAACATTAATTCAAAATCAAAGTTTTGTTAGTAATGCTATTACCCAAATTGAGTTGGGTTCTCCGGAAACGATTGTTCACAAATTGTCGCACCAACATTTGAATATCAAGTTTTGGAAAGTAACGGTAACGGGTCGTCTTGAAAACGGAATCTCTTGGGAATCAATGCAAAAAATGCCATTTCCGATTGTGATTTTTAATTTTATTGAAAAAGATTCGTTTCAGATTTCAAAAAAAGTAGTAAATTTGAAAGACCCGAAGCGCAACTGAATTGTTTGGAGCGCAGCGGAATAAAAACAAATGCAGAAAAGATGAATGGTACTTTAAATAAAGTTATGTTAATTGGTCATCTTGGTGATGATGTCAAGATGCATTATTTTGAAGGAGGAAATTGCATCGGTCGTTTCCCATTGGCAACTAACGAAGTTTATATTAACAAACAAACTAACGAGAGAATTGCTTCTACCGAATGGCATAATTTGGTGGTAAGAAACAAAGCCGCAGAGATTTGTGAAAAATATTTATCCAAAGGCGATAAAATATATATTGAAGGCCGAATTAAATCACGCCAATGGCAAGCCGAAGACGGTACTACAAAATATACTACTGAAATTCAAGTTACCGAATTCACTTTTTTAACCACTAAAAAAGAAGTAGAAGGTTTAAAAACACCCCAGAATTTAGAACCTAAAAACACTGGTATAGAAGCCCCAAGTGCTGCAAGTCCTGAAAATGATTTGCCGTTTTAATATTGTTTAACTAACCCAATACCCCTTGGACCCGGAGCCCAGTCTTACCTTTTTAGCGTCAGTTGATACCAATTTACTCTTTGGAAGTATTGGAATTGCTTTTTTCTTGTTTTCTTCAGCTATGGTTTCTGCCGCAGAAGTAGCTCTTTTTTCGCTTACCCAAAAAGATATCAAAACGTTGTTCGAAGAAGACACCGTCAAAGCCAATTTGATTTCAAAATTACTGCAACGTCCCAAAAAACTTTTAGCCACTATCTTAATAGCCAATAATTTCAGTCATATAGGTGTGGTTATTATTTTTTCCTTTGTTGGTAATAATCTTTTTGCAGCCATAACATCACCCTTATTGAAGTTTTTAGTTGAGGTACTTTTGGTAACCTTCCTTATTTTACTGTTTGGTGAAGTACTACCCAAAGTATACGCAAGCAGAAACAACATCAAATTTTCAAAATTTATAGCCAATCCTATTTTGGTCTTGGACAAATTGTTGTCTCCAATCAGTTTGCCCATGCGGGCAGTGACGGTTTTTTTGCATGAAAAACTCGGGAAGCAAAGAACCAATATATCCGTAGATCAATTGTCACAGGCTTTGGAGTTGACGTCAACAGATGACACCAGTTCAGAAGAACAAAAAATCCTGGAAGGCATCGTTTCTTTTGGGAACACCGATACTAAACAAGTCATGAGTCCGAGGATTGATGTTTTTGCTTTGGAAATTGAAGAAACTTTTGCCGAAATTTATCCCAAAATAATTGACAAAGGCTATTCCCGAATTCCGGTATACCGCGAAAGCATAGATCAAATTGAAGGCGTGTTGTTCGTGAAAGACTTGATTCCACACATTCACAAAAAAGAATTCGAGTGGAATAAATTGATGCGACAGCCGTTCTTTGTGCCCGAAAATAAAAAACTGGATGATTTGCTTAAAGATTTTCAGCGGTTGAAAAGCCATTTGGCGATAGTGGTAGACGAATACGGAGGAACCTCGGGTTTGGTGTCCTTAGAAGATGTAATCGAAGAAATTGTGGGTGATATCTCGGACGAGTTTGATGATGAGAACATCAATTTTTCACAGATAGACGATAAGAATTTCCTCTTTGAAGGCAAAATTAATTTAAAAGATTTCTACAGAATTGTTGATGTAGACGAAGATACGTTTGAAGACCGAAAAGGGGAGGCGGAAACTTTGGCCGGATTCATTTTGGAACTGTTGGGAAACTTTCCGAAAAAAGGGCAAAAAATTCATTTTTCGAATGTATATTTCACCGTTGAAGGCGTAGACAAAAAAAGAATAAAACAACTCAAAGTAACACTTGAATAATTTAAGCAATGAAAAAATAATAATTGGGGGTTTTTCAATAGCATTCCTTTTGACAATGATCATAGGTTGCAAAGATGATGTGTTGCCAAAACCTGCAAGCCAGCTCCGATTGGATTATCCAGTAGCCAAATATGCTTCGTTTAGTAATCATTGCCCAATTGAATTTGAAATCAATGAAGATGCAGTCATTAAGGAAGACAAAAATTGCGAGTTTTCAATTCATTACCCCAAAATGAAGGCAACCATCTACCTTACCTATAAAACGGTTAACAATGATATAGACAATTTGTTGCGAGATGCCCAAAACCTGACCTATAAGTTGCATACTTTAAAAGCAGATGAAATTATAGAATTACCTTTTATCAACAAAGAGAAAAGGGTTTTTGGTACTTTTTATGATGTTACCGGTAATGCGGCAACCAACTCTCTTTTTTATGCGACCGACAGTATTAAGCATTTTGTAACGGGTTCCGTTTACTTTTATGCCAAG